>NZ_CP052860.1:0-1216683 GCF_012935715.1 Pseudomonas sp. ADAK13 | reverse complement strand
GTCGCTGTTGTGTTCCACGCGCACGGTACCGAGGGCGAAGCCCAGCATGTCGTCGCGCAGTTGCCAGGTGCCGCCGGCGCCGCCGTTGACGTGGCTGACCAGGGTTTCGTCGTCATGTTTGCCCGGCACGCGCTCAAGGCCGCCGGTCACTTGCCACGACCAGGGTTGCAGCAGTGCGTTGCGTGGGGTCAGTGAGCGGATGGTCGCCAGGTCCAGTTGCTGCAATTGCCAGTGGTTGCCTTCGTACTGGCGCAGTTTCATTTGCAGGATTTCGATCTGCGCGCCCAGCGGGAAGCCTTCGGCGTTGTCGTTCAGGTCGTGATAGGCCATGCGCAGGCCATATTCGCCGAAGGCCTTGTCGCCCCGGGTGCCGATGCCGGCTTGCCAGGTGCGGGATTCGTGGCCGTCTTCGGGCAGGCCGGGGCGTTCGATCTTCAGGTCCGGTGCCGGGTTCTGGTTGATCGCCCGCAGCAGTTCGAAGCTGCGCTGGGAGCGTTCGGTGTCGCGCTCCAGGCCGTTGGCGCGGTAGCGGCCGAGGCGGTAGGCGGCGTCGATGATCAGGGCCTGGCGGTCTTTGGCGATGGCCTTGAAGCCCGGCTCCTGCAGTTGTTTCTGGTCGTCGCTGATCTTCAGCACCCATTGCTGCTCATCACTGCTCAGAGGCTTGGCACGTTCCAGCAGTTCGCGTTCACGGGACGGGCGATAGTCGATTTTCTCCACCAGGCCGGCTTCTTTCACGGCTTTCACAGTGTCGGTAGGAATCGCGGTCAGCGGGAATTGTTCGGTCAGCCGCAGCGTTGGGCGGGCCACTTGCAGCAGTTCCAGCAGGCGATAGGAGCAGTTTTCGTCGAAGAAGAAGTAGTCGAACTGGATCTGTTTGAGTTCCCACACATGCTCGACCATGCGCTCGGTCTCGACCTGGCTCAGGTTCAGGCGGTATTCCCACAGGTCGCGGTTCTCCAGGCTACGGTATTCGGAGAGTTTTTCCTGGTAGGGCACCAGCGCAAACAGGCCGGGATAACCGCCCATCAGGCCTTTCCAGGCGTAGAGGATGCTGTTGTCCGAGCCTTCGATATAGGCGCCAAAGTTGATCGCGTAGCTGAGCAGCGCGGTGTTGTTGCTCTGCACGTCAGCCTGGTCGATGCGCAGCAGGGTGTGGCCGAACATTGACGACGGGCTGTTGAGGTAGGCCGCCGGGAAGATCATCACCGCGCTGTGGGGGGCAACGTCCTTGAACCATTGCTTGAATTCCTTGCAGTCCAGCGCCGGCAAGTCAGTCAGGTGCAACTGGTCCTTGAGCCAACGGGTACGTGCGGGGTAAACGCATTGGGCGTGTTTTTCACCGAGGCTGGCCGGAGCATAGAGTGCTTCTACGGTGGCCTTCAGTTCCTGGTCCGGATGGTGGGCGCCATCGGGTGCGAGGAAGAATTTCTTGTCGCTGACATAACTGCGCCAGCCTTCGAACTTGCCGGATTCGTAATGCCCCAGCGACAGCCAGAACGGCTCGTTGGCCAGTTGCTGCAAACGTTGATCATCAAGGTGCGGTGCCGCATACAGCGGGGCGCAGGCGAAGAGTGCCAGGTAGGCAAGGCGTTTGAGCATGTGGGCAACTTAAGTCGAGATAAAAAGACCCAAAGGGGAGGCAGGTCCAAAAATAATAAAACCCGTGCCTCGAAAGGCACGGGCGGGTCGAGCTTAAGCCTGGGTAGCGTATTTCGCCAGGCGGGTGTCGCCTTTCAGTACGGCCAGGGTGTTGTTGTGCACGTCATCAGCGGTTACGTCAGCTTTGCTGAAGATTTGCTGGAAGTGCTCGTGAGTCACCGCGGCAAAGTGCTCGCGGTCTTCAGGAGCAACACCCAGTACCACGGCGTAGGTAGTCAGCGCTTCGCCGTTACCTTTGGCCATGTCTTCGGACAGCTCGTTCATCATGCCATTCATGGCAATCCACGATTTGCCACCGTAGGTCAGTGCGCTGTTGGTGTTACAGCCGTTAGTGCCCGAGGTCATGCCGAAAGTGGCGTTCCCCGAGGTACCGTTGGTGGTGGAAGCCAGGAAGTGAGCGGGAGTGCCGCGTTGGCCTTCGAACAACATGTTGCCCCAACCGCAGTTCGGGCCACCTGGCGCTTCAGCCATTGCATTGAGGGAGACTACGGTGAAGAGAGTACCAAGAAGGATCCGTTTCATAGCTTTGTTCTCTTTGTGTGCAAACCAATGGACAAGGGTTCAGGTGCCTGACAGCACCCTAGGGGCCGGTTATTAGTCCAACCCGCAGCAGGTTGGAGTTTAGGCACGATCCAAGGGTTCCGTTATTTTTTGTGAAACAAGCCGGAAACACTCGGTTTTTTTACAGCCTCAAAGCCGGGTCTATGCTTTCCCTAAGCCGTGCCTTGCCAGCCGGCCCAACCCGGCGCCAGAATGCCGTCATCTGCCCCGCCTGATGTAAGGAAGCCCGATGCCTGATCCTGTTGCTGCCAGCTTGCGTCTAGCGCCTGAAGCGCTGACTCGTCCTTTTTCCGCTGAACAGTTCAGCTTCTCGACCACCAATGATTTGGAGCCCTTTCGCGGTGTGCTTGGCCAGGAACGTGCGGTCGAAGCCTTGCAGTTTGGTGTGGCCATGCCACGCCCCGGTTACAACGTATTTGTGATGGGCGAGCCCGGGACCGGCCGCTTTTCGTTCGTCAAACGCTACCTCAAGGCCGAAGGCAAACGCCTGCAGACCCCGGCCGACTGGGTCTACGTCAATAATTTCGATGAGCCTCGCGAGCCCCGCGCGCTGGAACTGCCTGCGGGCGGTGCTGCCGCGTTCATCAGCGACATCAACGGCTTGATCGACAACCTGGTCGCGACCTTTCCGGCGGTGTTCGAACACCCGACGTATCAACAGCGCAAAAGCGCCATCGACCGTGCCTTCAACCAGCGTTACGACCGTGCCCTGGATGTGATCGAGCGCCTGGCCCTGGAAAAGGACGTGGCGCTGTACCGTGACAGCAGCAACATCGCCTTTACCCCGATGCTCGACGGCAAGGCGCTGGACGAGGCCGAGTTTTCGCAGTTGCCGGAAGCCGACCGCGAGCGTTTCCACACCGATATTTCCGAACTGGAAGAACGGCTCAACGAAGAGCTCGCCAGCCTGCCCCAGTGGAAGCGCGAGTCCAATAACCAGATGCGCCAGTTCAACGAAGAAACCATCACCCTGGCCTTGCAGCCACTGTTGGCGCCGTTGTCCGAGAAGTACGCGGAGAACGCGGCCGTCTGCGGCTACTTGCAGGCCATGCAGGTGTACCTGCTGAAAACCGTGGTCGAGCAGTTGGTGGATGACGCGAAAACCGACGCCCAGGCCCGCAAGTTGCTGGAAGAGCAGTACTGCCCGAGCCTGGTGGTGGGCCATCCGGTCAACGGTGGCGCGCCGGTGGTATTCGAGCCGCACCCGACCTACGACAACCTGTTCGGCCGTATTGAATACAGCACCGACCAGGGCGCGCTCTACACCACCTATCGGCAGTTGCGGCCGGGCGCGCTGCACCGGGCCAACGGCGGTTTCCTGATCCTCGAAGCCGAGAAAATGCTCAGCGAGCCGTTTGTGTGGGACGCCCTCAAGCGTGCCCTGCAGTCGCGCAAGCTGAAGATGGAATCACCGTTGGGCGAACTGGGCCGCCTGGCCACCGTGACCCTCAACCCGCAAGTGATCCCGTTGCAGCTCAAGGTCATCATCATCGGCTCCCGCCAGCTGTACTACGCGTTGCAAGACGCGGATCCGGACTTCCAGGAGATGTTCCGGGTGCTGGTGGATTTTGACGAAGACATTCCGATGGTGGATGAAAGCCTGGAGCAGTTTGCACAGTTGCTGAAAACCCGCACCTCGGAAGAAGGCATGGCGCCGTTGACCTCGGACGCTGTGGCGCGGCTGGCGACCTACAGCGCGCGGCTGGCGGAGAACCAGGGGCGCCTGTCGGCGCGTATTGGCGATTTGTTCCAGTTGGTCAGCGAGGCGGATTTCATTCGCCACCTGGCGGGCGATGAGCGCACGGATGCCGGGCACATCGAGCGCGCGCTCAAGGCCAAGGCCACGCGCACCGGGCGGGTGTCGGCGCGGATTCTCGACGACATGCTCGCCGGGGTGATCCTGATCGACACCGCCGGTGCCGCGGTGGGCAAGTGCAACGGGCTGACAGTGTTGGAGGTCGGTGACTCGGCATTCGGTGTGCCGGCGCGGATTTCTGCCACGGTGTACCCGGGCGGCAGCGGCATCGTCGATATTGAGCGCGAAGTTAACCTCGGCCAGCCGATTCACTCCAAGGGCGTGATGATCCTCACCGGTTATCTGGGCAGCCGTTATGCCCAGGAATTCCCGCTGGCGATCTCGGCGAGTATCGCCCTGGAGCAGTCCTACGGTTACGTCGACGGCGACAGTGCGTCCCTGGGCGAGGCGTGCACCTTGATCTCGGCCCTGTCGAAGACGCCGCTCAAGCAGTGCTTTGCCATCACCGGTTCCATCAACCAGTTTGGTGAAGTGCAGGCGGTGGGTGGGGTCAACGAGAAGATCGAAGGTTTCTTCCGCCTCTGTGAAGCCCGCGGGCTGACCGGCGAGCAGGGCGCGATCATTCCCCAGGCCAACGTCGCGACGCTGATGCTTGATGAGAAGGTGTTGCAGGCCGTGCGGGACGGGCAATTCCACGTCTACGCCGTGCGTCAGGCTGACGAAGCCCTGAGCCTGCTGGTGGGCGAGCCGGCGGGGTCGCCGGACGAGGAGGGGCAATTCCCGGAAGGCAGCGTCAACGCGCGGGTGGTGGAGCGCCTGCGGGCGATTGCCGAGATGATCAGCGAAGATGATCTGAAGGAAGCCGAGAAGGAGCTGGCGCAGGAGGCGTTGGCTGAGACCAAGCCCGTGTGATGTTGATCGGATGAGGGGCGCGCCTTGTGGCGAGGGGGCTTGTCCCCCGTTGGGCTGCGAAGCGGCCCCAAATCCAGGCAGTGTGTTTTACCTGTTAGAGCGCGTTTATCCTATTGGGGCTGCTTCGCAGCCCAGCGGGAGACAAG
Organism: Pseudomonas sp. ADAK13; assembly: GCF_012935715.1. NCBI lineage: Bacteria > Pseudomonadati > Pseudomonadota > Gammaproteobacteria > Pseudomonadales > Pseudomonadaceae > Pseudomonas > Pseudomonas sp. ADAK13. The sequence continues at coordinate 1,211,646 of NZ_CP052860.1, read as the reverse complement.
CCCCCTCACCACAGGGCAGTCGTCCGTTGGTCCCCCAGCCTTGGTTTGTACCGGGTTTCTTCTATTCTCAGCTCAAGGGATATCCACAGGAGTCGCTGGATAGAAACAGTCTTGCCCTGCGAGGCTGAATACCGGATCTACCGAGGGTCGCCGCCATGTCGCGCAACCTCTGCCTCACCCGCCAGTGCCTGGGCCTGGTTACTCGTATCGAATGTTCCATTCGCCCTCTCGCCGGGGATACCGGGATGTGGACCTTGTTGTTTGCCGCCGGAATGACTGGCGAACAGCCCTCCACCATCAAGTCTCAAGGCCCGTTTCACGGACCTTTCGTGGCACAAACCATCCTCGATTCGATTGTCGAAAGCCTGACCCTGCACGGGTACGAACTGGCCGACGACCCGCAGATCTGGTGCCTGCACCTCCAGGCGCACTTGCGACAGCTCAATGGCGGGCGGCAAACGGCGTTGAGTGATATCCGCTAAACATCGAAAACCCAATGGGTGGGTTTGTGTGGGAGCTGGCTTCCCTGCGATGCAGGCAACTCGGTCTTTCAGCTGGACCGAGGTGATGCTATCGCGGGCAAGCCCGGCTCCCACACAAGCCCGCTTGGCGCTTACGGCTTGGGGGCAGGTGCCGACTCGGGCTTGTCCAGCTTGACCTCGAACCCGTACTGCACGGTATTCAACCCGGTGCGCTGGTAGGTCTCCAATGCGCTCGGCTGGCCGTAGAAGTAATGCACGTCGAACAACGCCGTGCCGTACTCCTCTGCGCGGTGGCTGACGCCGAGAATTTCCTTCAGGTAGTTGCCGCTGGCGTCCTTGGCATAGAACCGCCAGCTGTCGGCGGGGAACAGCTTCTGGTCGACAATCAGCGCGTTGTCTTTCAGTTCCAGGCCCTTGGGCAGTTGCCCCGCCGTGAGGTTGCCTTTTTCGATGGTGGCCAGGAACAGCGGCATTGAACCTACGGCAAACCCTGGGTTCTCGGGGAACAGGTTCAGGTCATAGGTAATGGTGGCGCGCCCCGGGTCGACCTCGTAGGCCTCGGCGGGCAGCTCGATCGGCTCGCCCAGCTTGCCTTCGTCGTTGGCCGTGAGAAAGGTCACGGGGGCATCGCCGCCGCCCCGGTCGTCGCCCAGCAGGTCGTCGTTGAAGGTGTAGGGGTGATCGAACTCGATGTGCGCCGCGCTGGCGTCATCCACCGACTGATTGATGGTGACGCTTTTCTTGAGTTGGTCTTCGGACAGCGTGGCGTCCTTCAGCCAGTCGGAGGCCTGGTCGTCATACACGGTGACGGGCATCGGCAGGGGCTGTACGGTTTTCTCCAGGCTGTTCTTGTCGAAGCGCCGCACGGGCAGGTCCAGGTCCTTGCGGGTTACGGTGGCTTGGGAAAAATCGAGGACGCTGACTTGCACGTTGTCGATCAAGCCATTGAAGTACACCTTGGTGTAATGGCTGTCCTGCTTGTGTTCGAAGGCTTTCTGCTCGTCTTCCAGCTGTTTCTCGAAGGCATCGGACCAGGCCGTCTGCTTTTGCATTTCCGCCAGTTGCTTCTCGTAGAACGCCAGTTGGGCGGCGTTCTCGTTGATCGAGCCCGAACGCGAGAGAAATTGCCCGGTGGTATCGCGCGCCTGCACCAGCAGCGGGTTAGGCGATTCGTCGGCGACTTCCGGCGCGAGGGGGGCGCTGTTGGTCAGTTCGATCTCGGCGTAGTTCTTTTCCAGGGTCAGCAGGGTGACCGTGACGTTTTCTTCAGTGCGTTTGCGGCCCACGTCCTTCTTCGACAAGTCGAAGGTGAAGACTTTGCGCGGGGCGATCACTTCGACCTTGCCCTTGAGGGTGACGGGCTGCGGCTGGCTCTTGTTGTCAGTCTCGATGCCTTCGACGAACGGGTAGGTCACCGTCAGATCATCGGGGTTGGTCAGGTTGGAACTGGTGGGGCTCAACTGGATGCCCGGGTCGGTTTCCGACCATTCCGGCTGGAAGGGGATGACCTTGTTGTTGCTCAAAGTGACCGACTGCCATTCCAGGCCGTGGGGGAACGGGAACTGGTCGGGCATGTTGAAGTTGAACGGGAAGATCGGCTGCAGGTCCGTCAGGTAGTCCGAATGGGACGCCTTGCGCAGCACAAACAGGCCATTGATGTAGGTGTCAACCAGAGCCTGGGGCGTCGGGTAATGCTTGAGCAGCGCCAGGGCGTCTTCGCTGTACTCGGCCTCGATGGGCTTGGTGGCGAGCTTGACCCGCGCCCGTTCCAGCAACAGCAACGAGCCACCGAGCTCGGACACGGCGTCCTTGAGCTTGGGGTCCTGGATGGCGTCCAGGGACTGTTCGAACTTGGCGGTTTTCTCTTCGAGGCTGGCTTGCTTGTGTTCATCGCTGGGGGAACAACCGCTGCCCATCAGCAACGCCGCACACAGGCCAATGCTGGCCAAAGGGGATCGCACATCCATTATCTGAGTTTTCCTGTCCGACATCATCGAGCCGAGTTGATGAGCTCGACACTAGCAGAAAAATTCTTTTACAGATGCCGTACAGATCAGTTTTCTCGACGGTTTCTGGCGTTTGGGAACGGCTGGTATACTCGGCGCCATTTTTAGCCAAGCTGTGTGAGATTCAATGGAACGCTTTATCGAAAATGCGATGTATGCCTCACGCTGGCTGTTGGCGCCGATTTATTTCGGTTTGTCCCTGGGCCTGCTGGCGCTGGGTCTGAAGTTCTTCCAGGAAGTGTTTCATGTGATTCCCATGGTGTTCTCCATGAGTGAGTCGGATGTGATCCTGGTGCTGCTGTCGTTGATCGACATGGCGCTGGTGGGCGGCCTGCTGGTGATGGTGATGATCAGTGGCTACGAGAACTTCGTCTCCCAGCTGGACATCGACGAAAGCAAGGAAAAGCTCAACTGGCTGGGGACCATGGATTCCTCGTCGCTGAAGATGAAGGTCGCGGCGTCCATCGTGGCGATTTCGTCGATCCACTTGCTGCGGGTCTTCATGGACGCCAAGAACGTCGACCCCGAGCACCTGAAGTGGTACGTGATCATTCACATGACCTTCGTGGTGTCGGCGTTTGCGATGGGCTACCTGGACAAAGTCACCAAGCACTAATGGACGGATGGCCGGTTTTCGCCTTGTGGTTCGAGGCGTTCCGGCCTATCTCTATAGCTCTGTCCTGGAGGTGCCGTCATGAACCTGCAAGAGCTGTATGCCTACGCCACGGTGGGCCGTATTGACCAATTGAGCCTGATCTCCCTCGAAGGCGGTATCTACGTGCTGGAAGCCCGCATGCAGGGCAGGGCGTACCCGTTGGGTGATGACCAGGGCAAAACCCTGCACCTGCGTTCGGTGGAGCACGCGCGCCAACTGCTGCACAAGCACGCGATGCCGAAAATGCCGTTTGAGCTGGTGCACACCTCGGTGCACGACGAAATGTGCGGCATGCCGCCCAGCGCCGAGGAAAGCCTGCGCTTGCCGATCGCCATCCACTCCGCCTGGTAAGGGCGGGGGCTCATCATCGGTCGTTCTTGTGTGCTAGTCTGCTCGCCCTTTTAGTTCTGGGCGGTTCGGGAAATGTTGCAGTTTTCCGGCGCTGTCCTACAGCGGAGCAGTTCCATGTCCGAAGTTAACTTGTCCACCGACGAAACCCGCGTGAGCTACGGCATTGGCCGTCAGTTGGGCGACCAACTGCGCGACAACCCGCCACCGGGCGTGAGCCTGGACGCGATCCTGGCTGGCCTGACCGACGCTTTCGCCGGCAAGCCAAGCCGTGTGGACCAAGAGCAAATGGCCGCCAGCTTCAAGGTCATCCGCGAAATCATGCAAGCCGAAGCGGCTGCAAAGGCTGAAGCCGCTGCTGGCGAAGGCCTGGCTTTCCTGGCTGAAAACGCCAAGCGTGACGGCATCACCACCCTGGCTTCCGGCCTGCAATTTGAAGTGCTGACCGCAGGTTCTGGCGCCAAGCCAACCCGTGAAGACCAAGTGCGCACTCATTACCACGGCACCCTGATCGACGGCACTGTGTTCGACAGCTCCTACGAGCGCGGCCAGCCTGCAGAATTCCCGGTTGGCGGCGTGATCGCCGGCTGGACCGAAGCCCTGCAACTGATGAATGCCGGCAGCAAATGGCGCCTGTACGTGCCGAGCGAACTGGCTTACGGCGCTCAAGGCGTTGGCAGCATCCCGCCGCACAGCGTTCTGGTGTTCGACGTCGAGCTGCTCGACGTTCTGTAAGACCTTACCTGTAGGAGCGAGCCTGCTCGCTCCTACAGCGTTTTGCGCGGTTACTCATGGATGAAACTTGCCATTGAGATCCGTCACCGGGCGCAATGCCCGGGCATAGCAGAACAGAAACAGATTTCTCACCACCTCCTTCAACACCCCAGGTTCGCTGGAGCTCAGGCCATTGACGTCCAGGTCGCCCTGATCCTGCAGTTCACTTAGCGCTTCTTCTTCCAGCACCGCGCAGACTTCCCCGGTTTCCCGATGAAGGATTCGCAGGTAAGGGTGTGGGCGGTCCAGCCAGGCATCAATCAAATAAGTCATGGGTCGCATCTCCTTGATGGGTTTCAATGAGAATAATTCTTATTCAAGGAATAGCAAGTACCTATTGGCGATTTCCGTACTTTTCTGTGTGGATATTGTTTTTGATCAAAAGGCCTGGCCTTTTGCCAGTAGTGCGGGGGTGATGCGGGGAGGACGAAGCGCCATCCCGTGCAGGGCACGGGATGGAGGCAGCAGATTCAGACTTTGCGTACGAACTCGGACTTGAGTTTCATCGGGCCGATACCGTCGATCTTGCAGTCGATATCGTGGTCGCCGTCGCACAGGCGGATGTTTTTCACCTTGGTGCCGACCTTGACCACCAGAGAGGTGCCCTTGACCTTGAGGTCCTTGATCACGGTGATGGTGTCGCCGTCCTGCAGGACGTTGCCCACAGAGTCTTTTTTCACGGATTCATCGCTGGCAGCCTCGGCTTCGCCTCCGACGGCCCACTCATGGGCGCATTCCGGGCAAATCAGCTGGGCGCCGTCTTCGTAGGTGTATTCGGAATTGCATTTCGGGCAGGGTGGCAACGTGCTCACTAAAGCTCCTTTAGTTTCAGGATGGCTAAAAAGCGCACATTGTATAGGGTTTTAGCCCGGCAGGGTGCAGCAACGCCAGAGAGCGCTGTGGGAGCAGGCAAGCCAGCTCCCACATGAAGCAGAGCAGAATCAGTGGGTGCGTGCGACCGCAAACTCACTCAGCTCAACCAGGGCGTCCCGGTATTCGCTGGCTGGAAGGGCTTCCAGGCATTGGATGGCGCGAGCGACGTAGTCACGGGCCAGTTGTGCGGTGTATTCGAGGGAGCCCGAGGCTTCCACGGCTTCACGGATGCTTTCCAGGTCTTCGATCCCGCCTTTCTGGATCGCCTTGCGCACCAGGGCGGCCTGTTCCGGCGTGCCTTCGCGCATGGTGTAGATCAGCGGCAAGGTCGGCTTGCCCTCGGCCAGGTCGTCACCGACGTTCTTGCCCAGGGTTTCGGCGTCGCCGCGATAATCCAGCAGGTCGTCCACGAGCTGGAAGGCTACGCCCAGGTGATCGCCGAAGGTGCGCAGGGCTTCGCTCTGCTCGGGCGTCGCTTCGCACAGGGCCGCGGCACTGTGGGTCGAGGCTTCGAAGAGCATCGCGGTTTTGCCGCGAATCACTTCCATGTAGGTTTCTTCGGTGGTGCTGGCGTCGCGAACCTTCGACAGCTGCAACACTTCGCCTTCGGCGATGATGCGCGTGGCCTGTGAAAGAATCTTCATCACCGGCATCGAGCCCAGCTCGACCATCATTTCGAAGGAACGTGAGTACAGGAAGTCGCCCACCAGCACGCTTGGCGCGTTGCCCCACATCGCGTTGGCCGTCTCGCGACCGCGGCGCATGCCGGACATGTCGACCACGTCGTCGTGCAGCAGGGTGGCGGTGTGCAGGAACTCGATGGTCGCGGCCAGCAGGCGCAGGTCATCGCCTTCGCGGCCGAGGGCCTTGCCACACAGCAACACTAATAAAGGACGCAGGCGTTTACCGCCGGCCGACGTAATGTAGTCGCCAATTTTGGAGACCAGCGGCACTTTAGAAGTCAGCTGCTTCTTGATGATGCCGTCGACGGCGCTAAAATCGTCCGCCACCGCGCGGTAGAAAGCTTGGGGTTGCATCAGCGACAGTCGCTCCAGAAGGGTTGCGCGGCATGCTAGGACCCACGTCCCGTAGTGTCAAGGCGCGATAGACGGCTACTTGCAACACCTCCATAGCTTGCGTACAATCGCGCACCCTGAACTTCCTGGGCAGCACCTGCCTTACGCAATTGCATTCGGGACGTCCATCCCATGCAGCCATGCCAGCCAATACCTCTTCTTATAAAGCGCTGGGTGAGCAGGATTATCGGAGAAATACCATGTCGTACGCAGTAATTGTTACTGGTGGCAAGCAATACAAGGTCGCCCCAGGTGAATACCTGAAGATCGAGAAGCTGGAAATCGCTACTGGCGAATCCGTTACCTTTGATCGCGTTCTGTTGGTCGCCAATGGCGATGACGTGAACATCGGCGCTCCAGTTGTTGCAGGCGCTACCGTTGTGGCTGAAGTGATCTCCCAAGGTCGTCACGATAAAGTCCGCATCATCAAGTTCCGTCGTCGTAAGCACCACATGAAGCGTATGGGCCACCGCCAGTGGTACACCGAGATCAAAATCACCGGTATTCAGGCTTAATTTCAGCCTAATTCCTCACTAGGAGAATTGACTCATGGCACACAAAAAAGCTGGTGGTAGTACCCGTAACGGTCGCGACTCAGAAGCCAAACGCCTTGGCGTGAAGATGTATGGCGGCCAGGTTATCATTCCGGGCAACATCATCGTGCGTCAGCGCGGCACCCAATTCCACGCCGGTTACGGTGTTGGCATGGGTAAAGATCACACTCTGTTCGCTAAAATCGACGGCGTGATCAAGTTTGAAGTAAAAGGCGCTTTCAACCGCCGTTACGTGAGCATTGTCCCGAAGACTGAAGTCGTCGCGGCATAATTACGTAGTTGCTGGAAAAGCCCTGTCTCGCGACGGGGCTTTTTCGTTTGTGGGGTGAGTCTCTTGCAAAGCTGTTTGTGATGGGTGAAGGCAGTGGATTTGCGGTCGTTGCTTGAGGTCGCTGCGCTCATTTTTGCAAGAGTCTTATGTCTTGGTTTCTTAAGCTCGTCCATGCGACGAGAGGCGTTTTGTTATGAAGTTCGTTGATGAAGTTTCGATCCGAGTAAAAGCTGGCGACGGCGGTAACGGTTGCATGAGTTTCCGTCGGGAAAAATTCATCGAAAACGGTGGTCCCAACGGTGGTGATGGTGGCGATGGCGGCTCGGTCTACATGGTCGCCGACGAAAACCTCAACACCCTGGTGGATTACCGTTACACCCGGCACTTTGATGCCGAGCGTGGCTCTAACGGCGGCAGCACCGACTGCACCGGTAAAAAAGGCGAAGAGCTGGTCCTGCGGGTTCCGGTCGGCACTACCGTGATCGACTCCGCGACCCAGGAAATCATCGGCGACCTGACCAAAGCCGGTCAGCGCTTGCTGGTGGCTCATGGCGGCTGGCACGGTCTGGGTAACACCCGTTTCAAATCCAGTACCAACCGTGCGCCACGCCAGACCACGCCGGGCAAGCCGGGCGAGCAGCGTGACCTCAAGCTGGAAATGAAGGTGTTGGCTGACGTGGGTCTGCTGGGTCTGCCGAACGCTGGCAAAAGTACGTTCATCCGCTCGGTGTCTGCTGCCAAGCCGAAAGTTGCCGATTACCCGTTCACTACCCTGGTGCCAAACCTGGGTGTGGTCAGTGTCGATCGCTGGAAAAGCTTCGTGGTTGCGGATATCCCGGGCCTGATCGAAGGTGCTTCCGATGGCGCGGGCCTGGGGATTCGTTTCCTCAAGCACTTGTCCCGTACCCGCTTGCTGCTGCACCTCGTCGACATGGCGCCGCTGGATGACACCAGTGCGCCGGACGCTGCAGAAGTGATTGTCAGCGAGCTGACCAAGTTCAGCCCGTCCCTGGCTGAGCGTGACCGTTGGTTGGTACTGAACAAGTGCGACCAGATCCTTGAGGAAGAGCACGAAGAGCGCGTCAAGGAAATCGTTGATCGCCTGGAATGGACCGGTCCGGTCTACGTGATCTCGGCCATTGCCAAAGAAGGCACTGAGCGCCTCACTCGCGATATCATGCGCTACCTCGAAGACCGTGCCGATCGCCTGGCGGCCGACCCTGTCTACAAGGCGGAGCTGGCCGAGCTGGATCAGCGCATCGAAGACGAAGCCCGTGCCCAGTTGCAAGCGCTGGATGACCAGCGTGCGCTGCGTCGCAGTGGCGTCAAGTCGGTCCATGACATCGGTGACGACGATTGGGACGAAGAAGACGTGGATGATGAAGATGGCCCGGAAATCATTTACGTGCGCGACTGATTCGTTGCAGTAAACTTAAGCGCCGCTCAATCGAGCGGCGTTTTGGTATCTGGAAATCGGTAGTCACGAATAACGTTATGGGCGGCGCTGGGTCGCGCGGCCCTCTATCTAAGGTTGAAGATGATGCGGAGCAAGGTGACAGGTGCGCAGCGTTGGGTCGTTAAGATCGGTAGCGCGCTGCTGACGGCGGATGGCAAGGGGCTGGATCGTGCGGCCATGAGCGTCTGGGTGGACCAGATGGTGGCGTTGCATGAGGCTGGCGTTGAGTTGGTGCTGGTGTCGTCCGGGGCAGTTGCCGCGGGCATGAGCCGTCTCGGCTGGACCGCGCGACCCAGCGCGATGCACGAGCTGCAGGCCGCTGCCGCCATCGGTCAGATGGGCCTGGTGCAGGCCTGGGAGTCCAGCTTTGCCGAGCACGGTCGCCACACGGCGCAGATTCTGCTGACCCATGACGACTTGTCTGACCGCAAGCGCTACCTGAATGCCCGCAGCACCTTGCGCGCCCTGGTTGAACTCAAGGTGATCCCGGTGATCAACGAGAATGACACCGTGGTGACCGACGAAATTCGTTTCGGCGACAACGATACCCTGGCGGCCCTGGTGGCTAACCTGGTTGAAGCTGACTTGCTGGTGATCCTCACGGATCGCGATGGCATGTTCGACGCTGACCCGCGCAATAACCCGGATGCCCAGCTGATTTACGAAGCCCGTGCAGATGACCCGGCGCTGGATGCGGTGGCCGGCAGTGTCGGTGGTGCCCTGGGGCGTGGCGGTATGCAGACCAAGCTGCGTGCGGCGCGGCTGGCGGCGCGTTCCGGCGCGCATACTATCATCGTGGGTGGCCGGATTGAGCGTGTGCTGGATCGCCTGAAGGCGGGTGAGCGCATCGGTACGCTGCTGTCGCCCGAGCGCGGCATGCTGGCGGCGCGCAAGCAGTGGCTGGCAGGGCATCTTCAGACGCGCGGTACGCTGGTGCTGGATGCGGGTGCGGTGTCGGCGTTGTCTCAAGGCAACAAAAGCCTGCTGCCGGTGGGTGTGAAATTGGTCCAGGGCAGTTTCCGCCGTGGCGAGATGGTGGTGTGTGTGGCGCCGGACGGTCGCGAGATTGCCCGTGGCCTGGCCAATTACAGCGCCCTTGAGGCGCAGAAAATCATTGGGCAGTCGTCTGAAGCGATTGTCGGTCTGTTGGGTTACATGGCTGAGCCGGAGCTGGTTCACCGGGATAACCTGATTCTGGTTTAAGTAAAAAGGAAGTCTCGATGCGCGTAATGAAGGGGTTGCTCGGTTTGCTGTTGGCGATGCCGCTGCTGGCGTCGGCCGAAGAGATTGGCCAGGTGTCGACGGTGTTCAAGTTCGTCGGCCCCAATGACCGGATCGTGGTCGAGGCTTTTGATGATCCGAAGGTGGATGGCGTGACCTGCTACCTGTCTCGCGCCAAGACTGGCGGGGTGAAGGGTGGCCTGGGCCTGGCGGAAGATCGTGCCGAGGCGTCGATTGCTTGTCGTCAGGTGGGCGCGATTCGCTTCAAGGGCGAGCTGAAGGATGGGGATGAGGTGTTCAAGGAGCGCACGTCCCTGGTGTTCAAGACCATGCAGGTGGTGCGTTTCCTCGACAAGAAGCGCAATACCCTGGTGTATCTGGTCTACAGCGACCGCTTGATCGAAGGCAGCCCGCAGAATGCGGTGACGGCGATTCCGATCCTGCCGTGGCCTACGGCGCAGTAAATCTCTAAAAGAGCCGGCATGCCGGCTCTTTTTTTGGCTTGCCCAAATTGCAGGCAATAAAAAACCGACCCTGGGGTCGGTTTTTTAACAAGCTTATCGCTTAGGCTGCAGCAGCAAGGTTCAGAGCCTTGATGTGGCCATTCAGACGACCTTTATGGCGAGCAGCTTTGTTCTTGTGGATGATGCCTTTATCGGCCATACGGTCGATAACTGGCACGGCCAGAACGTAAGCAGCTTGAGCTTTTTCAGCGTCTTTTGCGTCAATGGCTTTAACTACATTCTTGATGTAGGTACGAACCATGGAACGCAGGCTGGCGTTGTGGCTGCGACGCTTCTCAGCCTGTTTTGCACGTTTTTTGGCGGAAGGTGTGTTGGCCACCGTCGAGCTCCTCGAAAGACTTTTTAGGAAATAGCAAACAAAATAGGCCGCGAATCATGCCGATGAGTTGAAGTCTTGTCAAGGGCGTGTGATGCGAACTGCTGAGTGGTCGATCTTAAGAGGCGGGTGATTTATTTCCGGCGCTTGACCTGTAAACTCGCGAGCTTTGGCTCTGTGCTTGTTGCAGGCGCGGAGTATCGCATATGTGGGCCGTTTGTTCGCCTGCTCTTTATCTATAGGCAAAAACTCTTTCAATGAACCTGCTCAAATCGTTGGCCGCCGTCAGCTCTATCACCATGATTTCCCGGGTTCTGGGGTTTGTGCGTGACACGCTGCTGGCACGTATTTTTGGCGCCAGCATGGCCACGGATGCCTTCTTTATTGCCTTTAAACTGCCCAACCTGCTGCGGCGGATCTTCGCCGAAGGGGCTTTTTCCCAGGCCTTCGTGCCGATTCTGGCGGAATACAAGGCCCAGCAAGGCGAGGAGGCGACCCGCACCTTTATTGCTTATGTTTCGGGTTTGCTGACGCTGGTGCTGACGCTGGTGACGATCGCGGGCATGCTCGCCGCGCCCTGGGTGATCTGGGCCACGGCTCCCGGCTTTGCCAATACGCCGGAAAAATTCGCCCTGACCACTGACCTGTTGCGGGTGACCTTTCCTTATATATTGCTGATTTCCCTGTCGTCCCTGGCCGGGGCGATCCTCAATACCTGGAACCGCTTCTCGGTGCCGGCGTTTGTGCCAACCCTGCTTAACGTCAGCATGATTGTTTTTGCGCTGTTCCTGACGCCGTACTTCGATCCGCCCGTGATGGCTCTGGGCTGGGCGGTCCTGGCCGGTGGCCTGGCACAACTGCTGTATCAGCTGCCGCACCTGAAGAAGATCGGCATGCTGGTGCTCCCGCGGCTGAACCTCAAGGACACCGGTGTCTGGCGGGTGATGCGCAACATGCTGCCGGCAATCCTCGGGGTTTCCGTCAGCCAGATCTCGCTGATCATCAACACCGCCTTCGCCTCGTTGCTGGTCTCGGGTTCGGTGTCGTGGATGTATTACGCCGACCGCCTGATGGAATTGCCGTCCGGTGTGCTGGGCGTGGCGCTCGGCACCATCCTGCTGCCAACGTTGTCCCGTACCTATGCCAGCAAGGACCGTCACGAGTATTCGCGGATCCTCGATTGGGGCCTGCGCTTGTGCTTCGTGCTGGTGCTGCCGTGCGCCGTGGCCTTGGGGTTGCTCGCCGAGCCGCTGACGGTTGCGCTGTTCCAGTACGGCCAGTTCACCGCGTTTGACGCCTCAATGACCCAGCGTGCGCTGATTGCCTACTCCGTCGGGCTGTTGGGCATCATCGTGATCAAAGTGCTGGCTCCTGGCTTTTATGCTCAACAAAATATCCGCACCCCGGTAAAAATCGCGATCTTCACCCTTATCGTGACGCAACTGCTCAACCTGGCGTTCATTGGCCCGTTGAAGCATGCCGGGCTGGCGCTGGCGATCAGTGTGGGTGCCTGCATCAATGCCGGGCTGCTGTTTTATCAGCTGCGCAAACAGAAAATGTTCCAGCCGCAGGCGGGCTGGGGCCCGTTCGCGCTCAAGCTGGTGGTGGCCGTGGGCGCGATGGCGGCGGTGCTGCTGGGCCTGATGCACTTCATGCCCGCCTGGGATCAGGGCCATATGCTGGAGCGCTTCATGCGCCTCGGTGTGTTAGTGGTGGCTGGCGTAGCGGTGTACTTCGGCATGTTGCTGCTGATGGGCTTCCGCTTGCGGGATTTCAATCGCAAGTCGCTGAGCTAGAGACTTTTCGTCGATAAAGCGGTTGTTTTATCGATTCGCACAAATGGCCTGCGCTGTTGCCTGTCGTCCGGGGCCGGGTGTGGTTATAATCGACCACTTTATGAGCAAGAAGCGCGTTATGCAGCTGGTTCGAGGTCTCCACAACCTGCGCCCCCAGCATCGGGGCTGCGTCGCCACTATTGGCAACTTTGACGGTGTTCACCGTGGCCACCAGGCTATCCTGGCCCGCCTGCGTGAGCGTGCGGTTGAGTTGGGCGTGCCCAGCTGTGTGGTGATTTTTGAACCACAGCCCCGCGAATTCTTTACCCCGGAAACGGCGCCGGCACGTCTGGCCCGCCTGCGGGACAAGCTGCAACTGCTGGCGGAAGAGGGCGTGGACCGTGTCCTCTGCCTGGCTTTCAACCAGCGCTTGCGCAGCCTCAGTGCCGCCGAGTTCGTTGACCGTATCCTGGTGGACGGCCTGGGCGTGCAGCACCTGGAGGTCGGCGACGACTTCCGTTTCGGTTGCGACCGGGTAGGGGATTTCGATTTCCTGCAGCAGGCCGGCGTCACCCAGGGTTTTACCGTCGAAGCCGCGCAAACCGTCGAACTGGACGGCCTGCGCGTGAGCAGTACCCAGGTGCGTAACGCCCTGGCCGCTGCCGACTTCGCCTTGGCCGAGCGTTTGCTCGGTCGCCCGTTCCGGATTGCCGGGCGGGTCCTGCACGGCCAGAAGCTGGCGCGCCAACTGGGCACGCCAACCGCCAACGTGCAACTCAAGCGCCGTCGTGTGCCGCTGACCGGGGTTTACCTGGTGAGTGTCGACATCGACGGCCAATCGTGGCCCGGAGTCGCCAACATAGGCGTCAGGCCCACGGTTGCAGGTGATGGCAAAGCCCACCTGGAAGTTCACCTTTTGGATTTTGCCGGTGATCTGTATGACCGGCGTTTGACGGTGGCTTTCCACCAAAAGCTGCGTGAAGAGCAGCGTTTCGCCTCCCTGGAGGCGTTGAAAACGGCGATCAATGCGGATGTCGCCGCCGCCCGTGCACTAGCCGCACCTAGCGCCCATCGCTAATGAAGAGCCTTAAATGACCGACTATAAAGCCACGCTAAACCTTCCGGACACCGCCTTCCCAATGAAGGCCGGCCTGCCACAGCGCGAACCGCAGATCCTGCAGCGCTGGGACAGTATTGGCCTGTACGGAAAGTTGCGCGAGATTGGCAAGGATCGTCCGAAATTCGTCCTGCACGACGGCCCTCCTTATGCCAACGGCACGATTCACATCGGTCATGCGCTGAACAAGATTCTCAAGGACATGATCGTCCGCTCGAAAACCCTTTCGGGCTTCGACGCGCCTTATGTTCCGGGTTGGGACTGCCACGGCCTGCCGATCGAACACAAAGTCGAAGTGACCTACGGCAAGAACCTGGGCGCGGATAAAACCCGCGAACTGTGCCGTGCCTACGCTACCGAGCAGATCGAAGGGCAGAAGTCCGAATTCATCCGTCTGGGTGTGTTGGGCGACTGGGCCAACCCGTACAAGACCATGGACTTCAAGAACGAGGCCGGTGAAATCCGTGCCTTGGCCGAAATCGTCAAGGGCGGTTTCGTGTTCAAGGGCCTCAAGCCCGTGAACTGGTGTTTCGACTGCGGCTCGGCCCTGGCCGAAGCAGAAGTGGAATACGAAGACAAAAAGTCCTCGACCATCGACGTGGCCTTCCCGATCGCCGACGAGGTCAAGCTGGCCGAAGCGTTCGGCCTGGCGAGCCTGGCCAAGCCAGCCTCCATCGTGATCTGGACCACCACCCCGTGGACCATCCCGGCCAACCAGGCGCTGAACGTGCACCCGGAATTCACCTACGCCCTGGTAGACGTCGGTGACAAGCTGCTGGTGCTGGCTGAAGAGCTGGTTGAGTCGTGCCTGACCCGCTACAACCTGCAGGGCTCGGTGATCGCGACCACTACCGGCTCCGCGCTGGAGCTGATCAACTTCCGTCACCCGTTCTACGACCGTCTGTCGCCAATCTACCTGGCCGAGTACGTTGAACTGGGCGCCGGCACTGGTGTGGTTCACTGCTCGCCTGCCTATGGCGTAGATGACTTCGTGATCTGCAAGCAGTACGGCCTGGTCAACGACGACATCATCAATCCAGTGCAAAGCAACGGGGTGTATGCGCCGTCCCTGGAGTTCTTCGGTGGCCAGTTCATCTTCAAGGCGAACCCTGCGATCGTCGACAAGCTGGCTGAAGTCGGTGCGCTGCTGCACACCGAAACCATCACCCACAGCTACATGCACTGCTGGCGCCACAAGACCCCACTGATCTACCGCGCCACCGCGCAGTGGTTTATCGGCATGGACAAAGAGCCGACCAGCGGCGAAACCCTGCGCAAGCGTGCGATCAAGGCGATCGAAGACACCAAGTTCGTCCCGGCCTGGGGCCAGGCGCGCCTGCACTCGATGATCGCCAACCGTCCGGACTGGTGCATCTCCCGCCAGCGCAACTGGGGCGTGCCGATCCCGTTCTTCCTGAACAAGGAAAGCGGCGAGCTGCACCCACGTACCGTCGAGCTGATGGAAGTGGTTGCCCAGCGCGTTGAGCAAGAGGGTATCGAAGCCTGGTTCAAGCTGGATGCCGCCGAGCTGTTGGGCGACGAAGCGCCGCTGTACGACAAGATCAGCGACACCCTCGACGTGTGGTTCGACTCGGGTACCACCCACTGGCACGTATTGCGTGGCTCGCACCCTATGGGTCACGAGACCGGCCCGCGCGCCGATCTGTACCTGGAAGGCTCCGACCAACACCGTGGCTGGTTCCACTCCTCGTTGCTGACCGGTTGTGCGATCGACGATCACGCCCCGTACCGCGAGTTGCTGACCCATGGTTTCACCGTCGACGAGAACGGTCGCAAGATGTCCAAGTCTTTGGGCAACGTGATCGCGCCGCAAAAGGTCAACGACACCCTGGGCGCCGACATCATGCGCCTGTGGGTGGCCTCTACCGATTATTCGGGCGAGATGGCCGTGTCCGAGCAGATCCTGCAGCGCAGCGCCGATGCCTACCGCCGGATCCGTAACACCGCACGCTTCATGTTGTCGAACCTGACTGGTTTCAACCCGGCCACCGACATCCTGCCGGCCGAGGACATGCTCGCCCTGGACCGTTGGGCCGTGGACCGTACCCTGTTGCTGCAGCGCGAGTTGCAAGAGCACTACGGCGAATACCGCTTCTGGAACGTCTACTCGAAGATCCATAATTTCTGCGTGCAGGAGTTGGGTGGTTTCTACCTCGACATCATCAAGGACCGCCAGTACACCACCGGCGCCAACAGCAAGGCCCGCCGTTCGGCGCAGACCGCGCTGTACCATATCTCTGAAGCGCTGGTGCGCTGGATCGCGCCGATCCTGGCCTTCACCGCCGACGAGCTGTGGGAATACCTGCCGGGCGAGCGTAACGAGTCTGTGATGCTCAACACCTGGTACGAAGGCCTGACCGAACTGCCGGCCGACTTCGAGCTGGGCCGCGAGTACTGGGAAGGCGTGATGGCGGTCAAGGTTGCGGTGAACAAGGAGCTGGAAGTGCAGCGCGCGGCGAAGGCCGTTGGCGGCAACTTGCAGGCCGAAGTCACGCTGTTTGCCGAGGAAGGCCTGACCGCCGACCTGGCCAAGCTGAGCAACGAACTGCGCTTTGTCTTGATCACGTCCACCGCCAGCCTGGCGCCGTTTGCTCAAGCCCCTGCGGATGCCGTCGCGACTGAAGTCCCGGGCCTCAAGCTCAAAGTGGTCAAGTCGTCCTTCGCCAAGTGCGCCCGTTGCTGGCACTGCCGTGAAGATGTCGGTGTGAACCCGGAGCATCCGGAAATCTGCGGTCGCTGCGTCGACAACATCTCTGGCGCTGGCGAGGTTCGTCACTATGCCTAAAGCCAGTCGTTTTGGACGCCTGGGCTTGCTCGTACTGAGCGTGCTGGTGCTGGTCATTGACCAGCTCAGCAAGGCTCATTTCGAAGGCGCCTTGCAGATGTACCAGCAGATCGTGGTGATTCCCGACTACTTCAGCTGGACCCTGGCCTACAACACCGGCGCTGCGTTCAGCTTCCTGGCTGACAGCTCCGGCTGGCAGCGCTGGCTGTTTGCCCTGATCGCCGTGGTGGTCAGTGCGGTGCTGGTGGTCTGGCTCAAGCGTCTGGGGCGCGATGACACCTGGCTGGCCGTCGCGCTGGCCTTGGTGCTGGGTGGCGCATTGGGCAACCTGTACGACCGCATCGCCCTGGGCCATGTGATCGACTTCATTCTGGTGCATTGGCAGAACCGCTGGTACTTCCCGGCGTTCAACTTTGCTGACAGCGCTATCACCGTCGGTGCAATCATGCTGGCGTTGGATATGTTCAAAAGTAAGAAAACCGGAGAGACCGTTCATGACTGAACAGGTATTGGCTGAGCAACGCATCGGCCAGAACACGGAAGTCACCTTGCATTTCGCATTGCGCCTGGAGAATGGCGACACGGTCGACAGCACGTTCGACAAGGCCCCGGCGACCTTCAAGGTCGGTGACGGCAACCTGCTGCCGGGTTTCGAAGCGGCCCTGTTCGGTTTCAAGGCCGGCGACAAGCGCAACCTGCAGATCCTGCCGGAAAACGCCTTTGGCCAGCCCAACCCGCAAAACGTGCAGATCATCCCGCGTTCGCAGTTCCAGGACATGGAGCTGTCGGAAGGCTTGCTGGTGATCTTCAATGATGCGGCGAATACCGAGCTGCCAGGTGTGGTGAAAGCCTTTGATGACGCGCAAGTGACCATCGACTTCAACCACCCGTTGGCCGGGAAAACCTTGACCTTTGATGTTGAAATCATCGACGTTAAAGCGCTCTGACTGACGAAGCCGGCGCTGGTAAACGGCGCCGCAATGTTCCAATTTCTTGCGTTGCAAGACACGAGGCACAGCATGCAAATCAAACTCGCCAACCCCCGTGGCTTCTGCGCCGGCGTGGACCGGGCGATTGAAATCGTCAACCGCGCCCTGGAAGTCTTCGGGCCGCCGATTTATGTGCGTCATGAAGTCGTCCATAACAAATTCGTGGTCGAAGACCTGCGCAGTCGCGGCGCCATCTTCGTTGAAGAACTGGACCAGGTGCCGGACGACGTTATCGTCATCTTCAGCGCCCACGGCGTTTCCCAGGCGGTGCGTACTGAAGCTGCAGGCCGTGGCCTGAAAGTGTTCGACGCTACCTGCCCGCTGGTGACCAAGGTGCACATCGAAGTTGCGCGCTACAGCCGTGATGGTCGTGAATGCATCCTGATCGGCCACGCCGGTCACCCGGAAGTCGAAGGCACCATGGGCCAGTACGACGCCAGTAATGGCGGCGCGATCTACCTGGTAGAGGATGAAAAAGACGTCGCCGCCTTGCAGGTGCACAACCCTGAAAAGCTGGCCTTCGTCACCCAGACCACCTTGTCCATGGATGACACAAGCCGCGTCATCGATGCCTTGCGCTCGCGTTTCCCGGCCATCGGCGGGCCACGCAAGGATGACATCTGCTACGCCACGCAAAACCGCCAGGATGCGGTCAAGCAATTGGCTGACGAATGCGACGTAGTACTGGTGGTGGGCAGTCCGAACAGTTCCAACTCCAATCGGCTGCGCGAGCTGGCCGAGCGCATGGCGACTCCGGCCTACCTGATCGATGGTGCCGAAGACATGCAGCGCAGCTGGTTCGACGGTGTCGAGCGCATTGGTATCACTGCGGGTGCCTCGGCCCCGGAAGTGCTGGTGCGTGGCGTGATTCAACAATTGCAGGCCTGGGGCGCAACCGGTGCCGATGAGCTGGCTGGTCGTGAAGAGAACATCACTTTCTCCATGCCCAAGGAGCTGCGGGTTCGTTCGCTGCTCTGAGCCCCAACGTGCCGGCGTAGCCCCGGCACAACGCCTGCTCGGTCTTGTTACTGCGCAGGCTGATGCGCCCGCTGGCTGCCAGCACTATCTGATACAGGCTCAATTGCTGGTCCGTGGCACACACGTGAACCGTGCCAGCACTGAACGCCCCTGCTGATAGCAGCGGTTCACCCAGGCCGCTGAAGCGTATCTGGGTTCTCACCGGGGTATTCCCCACAATTGGTATCTGCCCACTGTCCTGGCGCTCCAGCAGCACCGGGTTGTCGTCGTCCAGATGGCCGCGACCGTTCAGGTCCAGTATTACCCTCCATCCCCGACTCCAGTCATCGTCCAATGCATGGATGACCACCGTGCGATTGCGTGCGATGGCTTCCGTGCGCGCATAACGCACCCCGCTGGCAAGGGATTCGGCGGCGCCCTGGCGTCGTTGCGACTCAAGCAGCCCCTTGAGGCTCGGCACTGCCAGATTGGCCAGGATGCCGCTCAGGAACAGGCCCAGTATCAGCTCGATCAGCGAGAAACCTCGTTGTTTCATGTGCCGTCCCTCCGTGGACGCGGTGTGCTTTTTCAGTCGGTGCCGGATGGCAGACATAGTTATAGCGCCCGGGACGGGGCGTCGAATGGTGGCCATTTAGTCCAAAGTATTTCGCTTTGTTCCGGGGTGCAGCGCTTGGGCAAGACCGGCGCTAGTCTTGCGTCGCACTGCGGATTTCCCGCTGCTTTTTTTGACGACCTTCGACATGGATGGCGACGGTAATGAATACGTGCCCTGCAATATTTCACCCTCGACCGACCCAGGTCGGGATGACCCTGGTCGAGGTTTTGGTGTCTGTACTGATCCTGGCCATTGGCCTGCTGGGGGCGGCGGTGATTCAGCTCAATTCGTTGAAATACACCGACAGTTCCAGGATGACCAGTCAGGCCAGTTTCATTGCGTACGACATGCTTGACCGGATCCGTGCCAACTCCGGTGCCGATTATTCGTGGGCACAGAGCGAGCGCGCGCCTGCGAGTACTTCGGTCGCGAGTGTCCGTGATCTGGACCTGCACGATTTCGAAGCCAACATCGCAGGATTTGCCGGGGAGAGCGCCAAGGGTTCGGTGGTGGTCAATCAGCGCGAGGTGACGATCAGTATCAGTTGGGACGACTCCCGTGGCGCGAAGGCTCAAGGGGCCCGGGAAACATTTACCCTGACCAGTCGGGTTGCCGTCGACCCGAGGGTGCGGCCATGAGATGCCCAGGTCGCGGTTTCAGTCTGGTGGAGATGCTGCTGGCATTGGCCCTCGGCCTGGTGCTGATCCTGGGCGTGACGCAGATTGCGCTCAGCTCCCGAATCACTCATGCCAGTCAGCGTGCAGCTTCGCTGCTGCAGGATGATGCACGGTTCGTCCTCGGCAAGCTGATTCAGGAAATACGCCAGGCAGGCATGTTCGGTTGCCTGTCCACGGCCTCGATCAGCAACGCGCCTGCGGGTTTCGATCGGCCCATCGGCTGGAGTGCCACCGGCAGCTCCCGGTCTCTGACGCTGGTGACCGCTGACGTCGGAGAGGGCGGCAGCAAGCCCGATTGGACAGTGCTCTCCGACTGCACCGTTGCTGCCCAAGCCTATGCGGGGAGCGCGCCGGCACCCGCGCCCGGGCAGATCCGCTTTCCACTGCGCAGGCTGACGTACACCTTCGAGGGCGGGCAATTGAAGTTCAGCACGCTGGCGGCCCCGAGCAAGGCGGTGCTTGTGGATAACGTGGGGGCGTTCGATATCAGTTTCGGGGTGGCCGGGAAGGCGGGCTCGACGGTTGTCACCCGATATGATCCCAACCCCGGCGATGAGTCGCTGATACGTAGTGTGCGGATTTTACTGACGCTTCAGGATCCGGCGGGGTTGGTGAAAGACCAGACCTATAGCGTTGTAGCGGCGCTGCGTAATCGTCTGGAGTAGCGGGCCCATGGTTTATGACTTCTCCCGTTCAAGGCAGGCAGGCATGGTGTTGCTGATCAGCCTGGTCTTTCTGCTGCTGTTGGCGCTGCTCGGGTTGTCTTCGATGGAGGGGGCAATCTCGCAAGAAAAAATGACCGGCGGTGTTCGCCAGCGCAACCAGTCGTTTCAGCTGGCCGAAAGCGGCCTCAGGCTTGGCGAGTCTGTGGTGCAGGCGCCCGGGTTTGCCCTGCACCCTTGTCGCTCGATTGCCGCGTGCGCGCCACCTGCCGAGTCGGTTTCGGTCGCGGGGCCCGGGACGAACCCCGTGTCGACGGTCACTTGGATCGGGATGAAGGATGGCATCTACGGTATTCAAAACCTGGGGCCGGGGACGGGCTTGGCCCATCTCCCGGCAGACATCCAGGCCACTCTCTATCGCGTGACGTCGGTGGGTGTCAGTGGTCACTCGCGATCGGTCCTGGAATCTGTGTATGCGCGCGTCGGCAGCGGCCCCGATGAGCGTTTTCGACGAATCATGTGGCGGCAACTTCAATAGGTGAACAGCACGATGAGCAAGGATTGCACAGGCTTCACCCTGATCGAATTATTGATCGCCGTGGCGATCATCGGCCTCCTGGCAGGGGTTGCCTATCCCGGGTATACCAGCCATATGAAAAAGGTCTATCGTGCGGAAATTGCCGGGTTGCTGACTGAACAGGCCCAACTCCTTGAGCGCTATTACGCGAGGAACGGCACTTTTATTGATGCGACCGGCGTCATCGCCGGCAATGATCGCTATAGAATCACCCCTGCATTGAACCCTCAGGATTTCATTCTGCTTGCCACACCGGCGATTGACTCGGTGATGGCCGGCGATCCCTGTGCCGCCTTCAGCCTGAGCAGTACCGGTGCGCGAAGCAATCCGGGAGCCGCGCCTGATATGACCCGCAAGGCGTGCTGGGGGCAATGATGAGGAAGCTGGACGATTGGGCGCCGGGCGTGCCTTTTTCTTTTTATCGGCTGGATCGAACAATGGCTAAGCAACAGCAAGTAGTGGTTGTGGGTGGTGGGGTAATCGGGTTGTTGACGGCGTTCAACCTGGCGACCCAGGGGCAGGCGGTGGTGCTGCTGGATCGTTCGGCGGTCGGGCAGGAGTCTTCGTGGGCAGGCGGCGGCATTGTTTCCCCACTGTACCCGTGGCGCTACAGCCCGGCGGTAACTGCCCTGGCGCATTGGTCCCAGGACTTTTACCCGCAACTCGCGGAGCGTCTGTTTGCAGCGACTGGCGTTGATCCGGAAGTTCACACCACGGGCCTGTATTGGTTGGATCTGGACGATGAAGCCGAGGCGCTTGCCTGGGCCGCCCGCGAAGGCCGTCCGTTGAGCAAGGTGGATGTTTCAGCTGCCCATGACGCTGTGCCGGTGTTGGGTACCGGGTTTTCCCAGGCGATCTATATGGCGGATGTGGCCAATGTGCGTAATCCGCGACTGGTCAAATCCCTCAAGGCGGCCTTGTTGGCCCTGCCAGGCGTGACGATTCACGAGCAGTGCGCGGTTGATGGGTTTATTCAGGAAGGTGGGAAGATTGTTGGTGTGAACACGGCGCTTGGGCCGATCCGTGGTAATCAGGTAGTGCTCGCCGCCGGTGCCTGGAGCGGTGAGTTACTGGGCAGCCTGGGGTTGGCGCTGCCCGTGGAGCCAGTCAAGGGCCAGATGATCTTGTACAAATGCGCGTCGGACTTTTTGTCGTGCATGGTCCTGGCAAAGGGTCGTTATGCGATTCCCCGGCGCGACGGGCACATTCTGATCGGCAGCACGCTGGAGCATGAAGGCTTCGACAAGACCCCCACCGATTCCGCGCTGGAAAGCCTGAAGGCCTCTGCCGTCGAGTTGATCCCGGCCCTGGCCGATGCTCAAGTGGTGGGACATTGGGCCGGCTTGCGGCCCGGCTCGCCGGAAGGCATTCCCTATATTGGCAAGGTGCCCGGGTTTGAAGGGCTGTGGCTCAACTGCGGGCATTACCGCAATGGCCTGGTGCTGGCGCCGGCGTCCTGCCAGTTGTTCGCCGATTTATTGCTGGGGCGTCAGCCGATCATTGATCCGACACCGTACGCGCCGGCAGGCCGAATCAGCGCTGGATAGCCTTCGGCCCTTGCTCCAGATGCGCCTGGGTGCAATACCATTCCTGGCGCAGGCTCAAGGCTCGGTCCTGTGGCAGGTGAAGACCGCAGTGGGCGCAACGCACCATCTGGATCGTGCCGGGTTCGCTGGGCCGCTGCTGTTTGGCGGCCGGGCTTTTGAATTTGCGCCAAAACCATACCGCGGCAGCAATAACGGCAATCCAGAACAGTAGACGAACCATGGTGGGCAGCTTCTCGACAAGGAATTCAGCAGTTTAGCCAAGGACGTGACAGGCGCACAGCGGAATTAAATCGCAGGCAAAAAAAGGGAGACCCGAGGGTCTCCCTTTTTTGCATCGCAGCGAAAAATCAGTCAAAGATACCGAAAGTCATGTAGCTGAACCACGAGCGGTCTTCGTTGTTGCCCAGGGCTTGAGGCCCTTGCTCTTCGATAATGTCGCCGTTTTCGTCACGAGGCTTGAGGTCCGATGGAATCGAATCCTTGGCGTCCTGGTATTGCTTGATAATGTCCTGGTTGGCGCGGGTTTCGCCCGGCGGCAGCGGTGGACGGGACTCGATCAGGCCCAGGGTGTATTTGCTCAACCACGAGCGGTTGTCCGCTTCGGCTACCTGCGGTACGAACTGGCCGTCCTTCAGGCTTGGGTGGTCCGGGTAGTTGAGCTTCAGGGTTTCCAGGCTGGTAGCGGCCAGGGCGTCCAGGTGCAGGCGCTGGTAAGCCTCGGTCATCACGGCCAGGCCGTCACCCACGGACGGGGTTTCCTGGAAGTTTTCCACTACATAGCGGCCACGGTTCGCGGCAGCGACATACGCCTGACGGGTCAGGTAGTAGTGGGCTACGTGGATCTCGTAGGAAGCCAGCAGGTTGCGCAGGTAGATCATGCGCTGCTTGGCGTCAGGCGCGTAGCGGCTGTTGGGGTAGCGGCTGGTCAGCTGGGCAAACTCGTTGTAGGAGTCGCGGGCAGCGCCCGGGTCACGCTTGGTCATGTCCAGCGGCAGGAAGCGCGCCAGCAGGCCAACGTCCTGGTCAAACGAGGTCAGGCCCTTGAGGTAGTAGGCGTAGTCCACGTTCGGGTGTTGCGGGTGCAGGCGGATAAAACGCTCGGCGGCGGACTTGGCAGCTTCCGGCTCGGCGTTCTTGTAGTTGGCGTAGATCAGCTCGAGCTGGGCCTGGTCGGCGTAGCGCCCGAACGGATACCGCGACTCCAGTGCCTTCAGCTTTGCCGTGGCGCTGGTGTAGCTGTGGTTGTTCAGGTCGGTCTGAGCTTGTTGGTACAGCTCGACCTCGCTCAGGTTTTCGTCGACGACTTCCTTTGTTGACGAGCAAGCAGCAGTCATGGCGAGGATGGCGATCAGCAGCAGGTGTTTCACTTGCATGGCGGCTTGCGTCCCTATGACGGCCGCTGTCTTGGGCGGGGCCGTCCTGTTATGATGAGCGCCCCTTGGAAAGCCTCGGGGCAAAAGACGCCGTATTTAACCACAAGCGCGCAGCCGAAACCAAAGGCTGTGCCACGCCTAGTCTGAGCATGTCCGATAAAATTGAACTTCGCGCAGAGGTGCCGTCCGAATTGGGCGGCCAACGCCTCGATCAAGTCGCCGCACAATTATTCGCTGAGCACTCGCGCTCGCGCCTTTCCGCCTGGATCAAAGACGGCCGCCTGACTGTGGATGGAGCGGTTATCCGCCCGCGAGACATAGTCCATGGTGGTGCGATTCTTGAGCTGAATGCCGAGCAGGAAGCCCAGGGAGAATGGATCGCCCAGGACATTGAACTGGACATCGTCTACGAAGACGACGACATCCTGGTGATCAATAAACCCGCAGGCCTCGTGGTTCACCCGGCCGCCGGGCACGCTGATGGCACCCTGCTCAATGCCTTGCTGCACCACGTGCCGGACATCATCAATGTCCCGCGCTGCGGCATCGTGCACCGTCTGGACAAGGACACCACCGGCCTTATGGTGGTGGCCAAGACCATTCAGGCGCAGACGCAGCTGGTCACACAACTGCAGAGCCGCAGCGTCAGCCGGATCTACGAATGCATCGTGATCGGTGTGGTAACGGCGGGTGGCAAAATCAATGCCCCGATCGGTCGCCACGGCCAGCAGCGCCAGCGCATGGCGGTGATGGAAGGCGGCAAGCAGGCCGTCAGCCACTACCGTGTACTTGAGCGTTTCCGCTCCCACACCCACGTGCGGGTGAAGCTGGAAACCGGTCGTACCCACCAGATTCGGGTGCACATGGCGCACATCAACTTCCCGTTGGTCGGAGATCCGGCCTACGGTGGCCGCTTCCGTATTCCGCCTGCGGCCAGTGCAACCATGGTTGATTCGCTGAAGACCTTCCCGCGCCAGGCGCTGCATGCCCGCTTCCTGGAGCTGGATCATCCGACGAGCGGTAAGCGGATGAGCTGGGAATCGCCACTTCCAGACGATTTTGTCTGGTTGTTGTCGCTGCTCAAGCAGGATCGCGAGGCGTTTATCGGATGAGTGACTGGCTGATTCCTGACTGGCCCGCGCCGGCCGGGGTGAAAGCCTGTGTTACCACCCGTGCGGGCGGCGTCAGTGTGGCGCCGTTCGATAGCCTCAACCTTGGCGATCATGTCGAGGACAGTCTCGACGCCGTCCTTGAAAATCGCCGTCGCCTTACCGACGCCTTCAATATTCAGCCGGCCTGGTTGCGTCAGGTTCACGGTGTTGGTGTGGTTGAGGCGGATCCAAGTCGGACTGCCGAAGCAGATGGCAGTTGGACCAGCACCCCTGGCATCGCCTGCACATCAATGACGGCAGATTGCCTGCCTGCCTTGTTTTGCAATCGCGCCGGCACCCGCGTGGCCGCAGCCCATGCCGGCTGGCGTGGGCTGGCCGCTGGCGTATTGGAAGCGACCGTTGAAAGCCTGGATACCGAGCCTGCCGACGTACTGGTGTGGCTGGGCCCGGCGATTGGCCCGCAAGCCTTTGAAGTCGGCCCGGAAGTGCGTGAAGCCTTTATGCAGCAACTTCCGGAAACGATTGCGGCGTTCGTCCCCAGTCAGAACCCGGGCAAGTTCATGGCCGATATTTATCAGTTAGCCCGCCTGCGTCTCGCAGCCCGTGGCGTTACTGCTGTCTATGGTGGCGGCTTCTGCACGGTGACCGATCCCCGCTTCTATTCCTACCGCCGCAGCCCGCGCACGGGTCGGTTTGCCTCCCTTATCTGGCTTGAACGCTAGACTCTCTTGACTTGGGTCAATCCTGACGCAAGTCAGCAATAGCCCGCTTGAATCTTCCAGAATCCACCCCATCTATAAGGGTATCTGGCAGGTTTCTTCATTCAGGATGTGTTTGTTCATAGCTCCGGCCTGCTCAAAAGGAAGGTGACTAATGCGTATTGATCGTTTAACCAGCAAATTGCAGTTGGCTTTATCTGACGCCCAATCTCTGGCGGTTGGCCTGGACCATCCGGCCATCGAGCCTGCGCACTTGATGCAAGCGCTTCTGGAGCAGCAAGGCGGTTCCATCAAACCCTTGTTGATGCAGGTGGGCTTTGACGTCAACAGCCTGCGCAAAGAGTTGAGCAAAGAGCTCGACCAACTGCCGAAAATCCAAAATCCGACTGGCGACGTGAACATGTCCCAGGACTTGGCGCGCCTGTTGAACCAGGCCGACCGTCTGGCCCAGCAGAAGGGTGACCAGTTCATCTCCAGTGAAGTGGTGTTGCTCGCCGCGATGGACGACAACAGCAAGCTCGGCAAATTGTTGCTGGGCCAGGGCGTAAGCAAGAAAGCCCTGGAAAATGCCATCAACAACCTGCGCGGCGGCGAGGCGGTCAATGACCCTAACCACGAGGAGTCTCGCCAGGCCCTGGACAAATACACCGTCGACCTGACCAAGCGCGCCGAAGAAGGCAAGCTCGATCCGGTGATCGGCCGTGACGATGAAATTCGTCGCACCATCCAGGTCCTGCAGCGTCGCACCAAGAACAACCCGGTGCTGATCGGCGAACCTGGCGTGGGTAAAACCGCGATTGCCGAAGGCCTGGCCCAGCGCATCATTAATGGTGAAGTGCCGGATGGTCTTAAAGGCAAGCGCCTGCTGTCCCTGGACATGGGGTCGCTGATTGCCGGTGCCAAGTTCCGTGGCGAGTTCGAAGAGCGCCTGAAATCCCTGCTGAATGAACTGTCGAAGCAGGAAGGGCAGATCATTCTGTTTATCGACGAACTGCACACCATGGTCGGCGCCGGTAAAGGCGAAGGCTCGATGGACGCGGGCAACATGCTCAAGCCGGCACTGGCCCGCGGCGAGTTGCATTGCGTCGGTGCGACCACACTGAACGAATATCGCCAGTACATCGAGAAAGATGCGGCCCTTGAGCGCCGCTTCCAGAAAGTACTGGTGGAAGAACCGAGCGAAGAAGACACCATCGCGATCCTGCGTGGCCTGAAAGAGCGGTATGAGGTCCACCATAAAGTGGCGATCACCGACGGGGCGATCATTGCGGCGGCGAAATTAAGCCATCGCTACATTACTGATCGTCAGTTGCCGGACAAGGCCATCGACTTGATCGACGAGGCGGCCAGCCGCATTCGCATGGAGATCGATTCGAAACCCGAAGTGCTGGACCGTCTGGATCGGCGCCTGATTCAGCTGAAGGTTGAGTCCCAGGCCCTGAAGAAAGAAGAAGACGAGCCGGCGAAGAAACGCCTGGAAAAACTCCAGGAAGAAATTGTTCGTCTGGAGCGCGAGTATTCGGACCTCGAAGAAATCTGGACCTCGGAAAAAGCTGAAGTACAGGGTTCTGCACAGATCCAGCAAAAGATTGAGCAGTCCCGTCAGGAACTGGAAGCAGCCCGCCGTAAAGGCGACCTGAACCGCATGGCCGAGTTGCAGTACGGGGTGATCCCGGACCTGGAGCGCAGCCTGCAGATGGTCGACCAGCACGGCAAACCTGAGAACCAGTTGCTACGCAGCAAGGTGACCGAGGAAGAAATCGCCGAAGTCGTCTCGAAGTGGACCGGTATCCCTGTGTCGAAAATGCTCGAAGGCGAGCGCGACAAGCTGCTGAAGATGGAAAGCCTGTTGCACCAGCGCGTCATCGGCCAGGAAGAGGCGGTGGTTGCGGTGTCGAACGCGGTACGGCGTTCCCGGGCCGGGTTGTCCGACCCGAACCGTCCGAGCGGCTCGTTCATGTTCCTCGGCCCGACCGGCGTGGGTAAGACTGAGCTGTGCAAGGCCTTGGCCGAGTTCCTCTTTGATACCGAAGAGGCCATGGTGCGGATCGATATGTCCGAGTTCATGGAGAAACATTCCGTGGCTCGCCTGATCGGGGCGCCACCAGGCTATGTCGGGTACGAGGAGGGCGGTTACCTGACCGAAGCAGTACGGCGCAAGCCTTACTCGGTGATCCTCCTGGACGAGGTCGAGAAGGCCCACCCGGATGTGTTCAACGTGTTGCTGCAAGTGTTGGAAGATGGCCGGCTGACGGACAGCCACGGGCGTACCGTGGATTTCCGTAATACGGTGATTGTGATGACCTCCAACCTGGGCTCTGTACAGATCCAGGAACTGGTGGGTGATCGTGAAGCCCAGCGCGCAGCCGTGATGGACGCGCTGACCAGCCACTTCCGGCCGGAGTTCATCAACCGGGTCGATGAAGTGGTGATCTTTGAGCCTTTGGCGCGGGATCAGATCGCGGGCATCACCGAGATCCAGTTGGGCCGCCTGCGCAGCCGCCTGGCGGAGCGCGAGTTGTCGCTGGAGCTGAGCCGCGAGGCGTTGGACAAGCTGATCGCCGTCGGTTACGACCCGGTGTATGGCGCACGGCCGTTGAAGCGTGCGATCCAGCGCTGGATCGAGAACCCGCTGGCACAGCTGATCCTGTCGGGCAGCTTTATGCCGGGCACCAGCGTCGAGGCGACGGTGGAGAACGACGAAATCGTCTTCCACTGAGTTCAGGCTGTAGCGCTGTAACAAGAGGCCCCGCATTGCGGGGCCTTTTTTTTCGATAGGGCGTTGAACTGTAAGGCAAAGGCTTGTAAAGTGCGCCCCGCAGCAACGTCAGCCCAACGGTTTCTTCTCCCCAAGGAGAAATCAGAAAGAAGCGCAAATCCTTGTCTTAAAAGCAATTTAAAGGGTTGACAGAGGTTTTTAAGATTGTAGAATAGCGCGCCTCAGAGGCACTAACGTAGCGATACGGAAGCGTCGAAGAGAAGGTAACAAGCAACAACGTAACACTTTGAAATATGTAGTTCCGTGATAGCTCAGTCGGTAGAGCAAATGACTGTTAATCATTGGGTCCCAGGTTCGAGTCCTGGTCACGGAGCCAATTTCAAACCGGGGTATAGCGCAGTCCGGTAGCGCGCCTGCTTTGGGAGCAGGATGTCAGGAGTTCGAATCCCCTTACCCCGACCATATTTGGGTCGTTAGCTCAGTTGGTAGAGCAGTTGGCTTTTAACCAATTGGTCGTAGGTTCGAATCCCACACGACCCACCATTTTTGAGACCAGTTAACGCTGGAATCGAATCTTAAGATCAGAGGCCAAAAGCGCTGATCGAAGAAGGCGACTGAGAGGTCGCCTTTTTTTTACCGGGGTATAGCGCAGTCCGGTAGCGCGCCTGCTTTGGGAGCAGGATGTCAGGAGTTCGAATCCCCTTACCCCGACCATATTAAAAATCCTCGTATCGAAAGATGCGGGGATTTTTTTTGCCCGCGGAATCCCGGCCGCACCACAAAACAAATGTGGGAGCGGGCTTGCTCGCGAAAGCGGTGTGTCAGTCAGTACATCTGGCACTGAACCACCGCTTTCGCGAGCAAGCCCGCTCCCACACTAACCGAGTCCTATCCCGGAACGTGCTGTCAGTGCAGTTTCAGGCGCGGCTCGGTCCCGCGCCCAATCTTGCTTCCCAGCATCAGCATCGCCGTGCGGAAGAAGCCATACAGCGCCATCTGGTGCATGCGGTACAGCGACACATAAAACATCCGTGCCAGCCAGCCTTCCAGCATCACGCTGCCGGTCAGGTTGCCCATCAAGTTACCCACCGCCGAAAAACGCGACAGCGAGATCAGCGAGCCGTAGTCGGTGTACTTGTACGACGGCAGGTCCTTGCCCTCAATCCGCAGTTTCAGTGACTTGGCCAGCAACGATGCCTGCTGGTGAGCCGCCTGGGCGCGCGGTGGCACATTGCGGTCGGTGCCGGCTTGTGGGCAGGCTGCGCAATCACCAAAGGCGAAGATATTCTCGTCGCGGGTGGTTTGCAGGGTCGGCAGCACTTGCAGCTGGTTGATACGGTTGGTTTCCAGGCCATCGATGTCCTTGAGGAACCCTGGCGCACGGATCCCGGCAGCCCAGACCTTGAGGCTGGCCGGAATGACCTGGCCGCTGCTGGTGATCAGGGCGTCGGCAGTCACCTCACTTACGGCGGAGTTGGTCAGTACAGTCACCCCGAGTTTCTCCAGGGTTTTATGCACAGGCCCGCCAATTCGCTCCGGCAGGGCGGGCAACACCCGTGGACCGGCTTCTATCAGGGTGATGTGCATGTTTTCCGGCTTGATCTTGTCCAGGCCGTAGGCCGCCAGTTCATGGGCAGCGTTATGTAGCTCGGCGGCCAGCTCGACCCCGGTGGCACCGGCACCGACGATGGCGACGCTGATCTGCTCCACCACATCCGTCTGCCCCGCATGGGCTCGCAGATAGTGGTTGAGCAATTGCTGGTGGAAACGCTCGGCCTGTTTGCGGGTGTCGAGGAACAGGCAGTGCTGCGCCGCGCCCTCGGTGCCGAAGTCATTGGTGGTGCTGCCGACCGCGATCACCAGGCTGTCATAGCCCAGCACGCGTGCAGGCACCAGTTCTCGGCCTTCTTCGTCGAGGGTGGCGGCCAGCTGGATTTTTTTCTGCTCACGATCGAGCCCGCTCATGCGCCCCAGCTGGAACTCGAAGTGGTTCCATTTGGCTTGGGCAACATAGTTGAGTTCGTCTTCCGAAGAGTTCAGCGATCCGGCCGCCACCTCGTGGAGCAAGGGTTTCCAGATATGGGTCAGGTTGGCGTCCACCAGCGTGATGCTGGCGGTGCCGCGCTTGCCCAGAGTCTTACCCAGGCGGGTAGCCAACTCCAGGCCGCCGGCGCCGCCGCCGACGATAATAATACGATGGGTCATGGGGATATCTCGCAAGGCTAAAAGAAATCGGTGCGGTTACCCGAGCGAGCGCAAGGCAGCTCATAGCGTCAGGTAACTCAAAAGACGGCTCAGCAAACCCAGGCCGATCACTGCAACCAGCACCACGGCAAGGAGCAGCCAGGGCCGGAAAGGCTTGCGCTCGACTTGGTTCTGGGACAGTTGCAGGTACTCTTCGACATGCTGTTGGTCGTCGGGGTTCAGGCGGCTGGTCATAAAGGCCTCGTCAGGTAGACGTTGCTGAAGGGCGCCACGTTACAGTCGGGTGATTGGCGGCATTGCCAGAAGCATAGTCGCCAACCTGATCACAGGCTGATGCCCACATCAAACACTATGCTGCGCCCCAGATTGTTGCGCAAGAAGTCCGGAGCGTCCGGATGAGCAAACAATACGCGCGCAAAGGTCGGACCCACGAGGGACAGTGAGCGCCAGCCCTGGCGCAGGTACTCGGTGGGTGGTGGAAAATGGCTGTTGAGGTCCAGTACTTCGCGCTTGAGGCTGGCGAAGGCGATGAGGTCCAGCTCCCCCAGGTCCATCCCGCGCTCTTTATAGTTGTGCGCCTTCTTGCGCAGTGTGGGCGCCAGGCGCAGCAGGAATTCGTGGGCGGGAATGCGCCGGGGTTTGGCTTCTCGTCGAACCAGTTGGCTCAGGGAAAAGGCGCTGCGCCGACGCAGCAGTTCGTCGCGCCACTCGTCGTTCAGGCGCCGGCCTTCATCGAGTACGAAAAACACCTCGAAACTGGCATCGCGAAACAGCACATCCGGCGGCTCTTGCCCGGCGGCGTGGAACTCTTCGGCGCGGTAGGGCACGTTCAAGCCTTGCAGCAGGCGCTGGCAGACCCAACGCTCACGCTCCCATTTGCGGGCATTGGACAGGAACGCATTGGCTTGTTCGGCCGCTACGGTGAGCAGGCGCAAATAATCTGAGTCATCCATGTCACCAGCTTAGCGTCCAAATGATGACCGCAGGAAGTCCCGTATCAAAAGGTCGGTGTAGACTGGCTACTCGACAGTTCCCCCAGGCATGAGGAGTGTGCAGTGAAGTTTTTTGTGGTGCTGTTCTTGAGTCTTTTACCCGTGTGGGCCCAGGCCGTCGAAGTGGGTGAGCGTGTTGCACCCTGGACATTGCTTGACCAGTTCGACCAGGCCTACACCCTGGATGACCAGGCGCAAACCTTGTTGGTAGCGCGCAGCATGGACGCCGCAAAAATCGTCGACGCAGCGCTGCAAGGGCAGCCCAAGGGCTATCTGGAGGCGCGACATACGGTGTTTCTCGCCGATATCCAGCGCATGCCGCGGCTCATTGCGAAGATGTTCGCGGTGCCGGCCATGCAGGCCTACAACTATCGGGTCATGCTTGATCGCGATGCGCGTATAAGCCCGCGCTATCCGGCGGCTGTGGATAAAGTACTGTGGCTGCAACTGGATCACGGCAAGCTGGTGGCACAGCATGAATACGACTCCGCCGCTGAGTTGCGCCAGGCCCTGGAGCAGGTGCAGCCGTGATCAGCGCCGCGGTGCTGGCGCCGGAAACGCTCAGCATCGGCTGGCTGCTGTACGCGCCGGTGGTGATGTGGGCGCTCCTGCGTTCGCCATGGGTCGAGCTGTTTGCTGACCGACGGCGCCAGCATTTGCTGTTTGGCACGGTGTTCGCGCTGTTTATGTTGTGGCTGGTACGCCGGGATTTCGACACGGGGGTGTCCTACCACTTCATCGGCATGACCGCCGTGACCTTGCTGCTCGATTGGCCCCTGGCGATCGTCGGTGGCTTGGCCGCACAGCTCGGCCTGGTGTTGCTCGGCCGCCAGGATCTGGCCGCCGTGGGCGTCAATGGCATGCTGCTGATCCTGTTGCCGGTACTGGTCACCGAAGGCTGTGCGCTGCTGGTGGAGCGGGCGAAGCCGCGCAATCCCTTTGTGTATATCTTCTGCTCGGGATTTTTCGCGGCCGCACTGTCGGCCTTGTTGTGCCTGCTGGTGGGCCTGGGGTTGTTGTGGTTCGACGGCCGTTTTGCGATGCCGGAGTGGATCGAGGATTTTGTCGGCTATTTGTGGCTGATCATTTTTCCCGAGGCCTTTATCAACGGCATGGTGATCAGCGCCCTGGTGGTGTTCTGCCCGGAGTGGCTGGAGACATTCAACCGCACCCGCTACCTCTCGGCGCCCTGGAAGGATGACGATCCACGGCCTTGATCCACGTCAAATCCTGCACGCGCAAGTGGTCGCATGCTCTGCAAAATTTCCAGGAGCACGGAATCATGAGTGTGTACGAGTGGGCGCGGCAGGAGTTACGCAGAAGCCAGGACGCGGCGCAGGAAATCGGCTTTGACCCGGGCTTGACCCTGCGCGCCATGCTCAGTGCGGTGGTGCAGCAGAGCAAGGGCGTGCGCAGTTTTGAAGACCTGGCCGACGAGCTGCAATACCTTGCAGAGAATCTCGACGACCAGCAGGACTATGGCTTTATGCGGCCTTAGTGTTTGGGCTGAAAGTCTTCGGAGAACAGTTCGTCTTCGGCGTCCGGGCTGACCGGGATCTTGTGTTCTTCCGACGCCCAGGCGCCCAGATCGATCAGTTTGCAGCGGTCCGAGCAAAACGGGCGGTTGGGGTTGGTCGCTTTCCATTCCACGGGTGCACCGCAGGTTGGGCATTCGACGGTCAAGGGTTGGCTCATGATCGGCCTCCACGCAAAGTAAGGTAAAAGTGGTGCAGTCGCTCGACCTCGGCATGCAGCCGGGCCAGGTCCTGGTCATTGACCAGCACGTCATCGGCGTGGCGCAGGCGGTCTTCACGGGTGGCCTGGGCCTTGAGAATCGCCTGCACCTGCTCTTCGCTGATGCCGTCGCGCTGCAGGGTACGCTGAATCTGCAACGATTGCGGCACGTCGATCACCAGCACGCGCTGGGTCATGGTGTACTGGCCGGACTCGATCAGCAACGGTGACACCAGGATCGCGTAAGGCGATTGGGCGCGCGCCAGGTGGCTGCGAATCTCTTCGGTGATCAGCGGGTGCAGCAACGCCTCCAGCCAACGGCGTTCGTCAGGCACTTCGAAGATCAGCTTGCGCAGCGCCCCACGGTTCAGTTGCCCGTCAGGCTGTAGCACGCTCGCCCCGAAATGCTCGGCAATCTGCGCCAGGGCAGGGCGCCCGGGCTCGACTACCCAGCGCGCGGCGTGGTCGGCGTCAATCAGGTCCACGCCAAGCCGTACGAAGTGTTCGGCTGCCGCGCTTTTGCCACTGCCGATACCGCCAGTGAGGCCGAGAATCCAGGGTGTTGCAACAGAAGTGGTCATCTGAAACCGACAGACTGCAAATAGAAGTCGGTTATTTGACCACCCCAGAGCAATGCAATCCAGCCGGCAATTGCCAGATACGGACCAAAAGGCATTGGAGTGGAGGCTTGGGCTTTGCGCAGGCGCAATAGAACCAGGCCACCGATCACGCCCACCAGGGATGACAGCAACAGCGTCATCGGCAGAATTTGCCAGCCGCCCCAGGCGCCGAGCATTGCGAGTAACTTGAAATCACCGTAACCCATACCGTCCTTGCCGGTAATCAGCTTGAACAACCAGAACACCGACCACAGGCTCGTGTAGCCGGCTACCGCACCCCAGAGCGCATCGGGCAATGACACAAAAACGCCAACACTGTTGAGGATCAGCCCCATCCACAGCAACGGCAGCACCAGCGCGTCCGGCAGCAGTTGGTGATCGACATCGATCAGGCTCATCGCCAGCAGTCCCCAACTCAACACCATCACCGCACCGGCTGCCCAGCCAAAACCGAAATGCCAGGCGACAACCGCAGAGATCAACCCGCACGCCAATTCGGTGAAGGGGTACCGCACGCCGATAGGTTGATGGCAACTTGAGCAGCGCCCCCTGAGCAGCAAATAGCTGACGAGCGGAATATTCTCCCGGGGGCGAATCGGGTGGCTGCAGTTCGGGCAGCAGGAGTTGGGCCGCATCAGGTTATAGGGGGCGGCAGCGGGCTCGGCGGGAAGGCCAAGGACTTCATGGGCCTGGGCTCGCCATTCACGCTCCAGCATCTTTGGCAGGCGCCACACCAGCACGTTCATAAAGCTGCCGACAATAAGCCCCAGCACCAGTGCGCCTGATACAAACACCCAGGGCTGATAAACAAGTATTTCAGTCAGTGGCGTGCTCAAAAGGCCGTACCGAGCTGAAAGATCGGCAGGTACATGGCGAGCACCAAAGCCCCGACGATGCCCCCCAGTACCACCATGATCAGCGGCTCCATCAGGCTGGTGAGGTTGTCCACCAGGTGGTCGACGTCTGCCTCGTAATGGCTGGCGACTTTTTCCAGCATATGGTCGAGCGTGCCCGACTCCTCGCCGATGGCGGTCATCTGGATCGCCATGCCGGGAAACAGGCCGCTGACAGCCATGGATTCATTCAGTTGGGTTCCGGTTGATACGTCGTGGCGCATACGATTGATTGCCTGTTTGAACAGCCCATTCCCCGTGGCGCCTGCCACTGAATCCAGTGCTTGCACCAGCGGTACGCCCGCAGCAAAGGTCGTCGAGAGCGTGCGGGCGTAGCGGGCGACCGCCGATTTTTTCAGCAGTGTGCCTGCCACGGGTGCTTTCAACAAACTGGCATCGAGCCAGTGACGAAAGCCTGTCGATGAGCGATAGGCTTTGCGCAGGCCCGAAAAACTGGTGCCAGCGACCAGGATCAGCACCCAGCCGTTATGCCGCATGAACTCCGACAGGCTGATGACCCCGAGGGTAAAGCCCGGCAACTCGGCATCGACGCCGGCAAACAGCCCCTGGAACTGCGGCACGACGTGAATCAGCAAGATCGCACTGACCAGGGTGGTGACTGCCAGAACGGTCATGGGATAGGTCATGGCCTTTTTGATTTTGGCTTTCAACTGTTGGCTTTTTTCCAGGTGAATGGCGACCCGTTCCAGCAGTGCCTCGAGTGCGCCCGCCTGCTCACCCGCTGCAATCAGGTTGCAGTACAGCTCATCGAAGTAACGTGGCTGTTTCTGCAAGGCGGCGGTCAGGCTGCTGCCGGCGGCGATCTCCTGTTTCAAGCCCTGAACCAGGGCACGCAGGTGCGGGTTATCGACGCCTTCGGCGATGATGTCCAGTGCCTGCAAAAGCGCGATGCCGGCCTTTAGCAGCGTTGCCAGTTGGCGAGTGAAGAGGGCGATCTCTGCCGGCTTGACTGGCGTAGCCAGGCTCGGCCAGCCGGTGAATTTTTTCCGTACACGCCCGGGGCTGATCCCTTGTTGGCGCAATAGCGCCTTGATCAACGCAGGATTATGGCCGCTGGTTTCCCCAGACACTTTGCGCCCTTTGCGGTTGACGCCTTCCCAGGCATAGATCGCTGAAACATCATTCATTTCGCAGTTCCGCACACAGACAGTGGAAGATTTATAGCTTAGTCAGGTGACGGATTCGGGCAGGGGCGTCTTCAGCGAAAAAATGTCAGTTTGTGCGTCTTGTGCAGGATTGGTTGCGCGGGGGTGAGTACACTGGCGCGGTTACCGAGACGGGGTGCAGGATGCGCCTGCGACAGGTTTTATTCTGGAGAGTGAATGTGATGCGTCAGAAAGGCTTTACCTTGATCGAGTTGTTGATCGTCGTGGCGATCATCGGCATTTTGGCCACCATCGGCCTGCCCATGTACACCAAGCACCAGGCCAAGGCCAAGTTCACCGCTGGGCTGGCTGAAATCTCCGCGCTGAAGGCGGGCTTTGAAGACACGCTGAACCAAGGCACGCCGCCAACCCTGGCGTTGATTGGCGGGACCAGCCCCACGGCCAACTGCAAGATTGATGTTACCGGTGACGTCGCCACGGGCGCGGGTACGATTGCCTGCGAAATCCTCGACGCGCCCGCGCCGGTCCTGGGCAAGAGCATCACCTTGACCCGTAGCGCCACGACCGGCTGGAAGTGCACCACCACGGTAGAAGACTCATTCGCTGCCAAAGGTTGTGCCTCCGGCGGCGCCTGATAGCAAGGTCGTCTACTGTTTACGCAACAAGGGAGAGCGTGTGTGTAAACCGCTCCCTATGCGCCACAAGGAAGTAGAGGTTGCCGATGACGTTGTCCGTACAGTTGCGGGGGAGCACGTTCCTTGTGCTGGTGATGTGTTTGCTGACGCTGGCGATTTGCGCGCCTTTCAGCAGCCACGACTGGCAACGTGTGGTGCAGATATCGGTGGCGCTGTGTGCGGTGGTGTATGGGCTTAGCTCACCACGGGCAAAGCAATGCGTCGATAGGCCGACAGCGCTCGGGGTGGCGCTGATTGGGGGGATGGGGCTGGTGTCTGCAGTGTTGGCCCATCAGCCAGTCTGGGCCTTGACCGAACTGGCGATGGCCATCAGTTGCGGTGCCATCGCCGTTGCTTTCAGTCGGGTCAGGGGCAATGGCGATGAATCCCTGGACCGCGTCCTGATCCTGTTCGTATTGCTGCTGTGCCTGATCAAAAGCATTCAGTACCTGTATGCCGGCTTCCTCGCGTTTACCAGCGGTGAAACGGCACTGAACACCGATTTGCTGCTGTCCGGATTCTCCAACAAGCGCTTCTATGGTCAGTTCCAGACCTTCACCCTGCCGCTGCTGGCGCTTCCCTTGCTGCTTTCAACTGTCTCGCGTACTGCGCGGGCAATGGTGTTTATGCTGCTCTGTGTCTGGTGGCTGATTGCGATCAGCGGCGGTACCCGTGGCACGTGGCTCGGTATGGGAGCTGCCGGCTCCTTGCTGGTGTTTTTGGGGGCGCCGGGGCGGCGCTGGCTGGCCTGGCAGTTGGCGGCGCTGGCCTGCGGCTTGTTGTTGTATTGGTTGATGTTCACCGTGTTGGCAGGTTACTTGGGGATTGAAATTTCCAACGGTGCCGTAGACCGCCTGACGACCAGTTTGTCAGGGCGTGGGCCCATCTGGTGGCAAGCCTGGAACATGATTCTTGAGCGTCCTTTGCTGGGCTTCGGGCCGATGCATTTCGCCGATATTGCCAACGACATTGCCGCTCACCCTCACCAGGCGGTTCTGCAGTGGGCCAGCGAATGGGGCGTGCCGTCGACGCTGTGTGTGATCGCGCTGGTTGCGTGGGCGGGTTGGGCAACCGTGGGCGTATTGCGTGAACGTGCGTTGTCGTTGGCGCCCGTGGATCTGCTGCGGCTGTGCCTGTTTGCCTCGCTGATTGGTGCGCTGACCCAGGCCCAGGTGGATGGGGT
Source organism: Pseudomonas sp. ADAK13 (assembly GCF_012935715.1). Classification (NCBI taxonomy): domain Bacteria; kingdom Pseudomonadati; phylum Pseudomonadota; class Gammaproteobacteria; order Pseudomonadales; family Pseudomonadaceae; genus Pseudomonas; species Pseudomonas sp. ADAK13. Next base: position 1,174,016 of record NZ_CP052860.1, on the reverse strand, counting down.
GATCGTGATGCCGGTTTCGCAACTCTGGCTGGCGCTGGTGGCCGGATGGCTGATGGCATTGCATGTATGGAGAACTCCACCGGTCGCCCAGGCGCCGATGTTGTACAAGACCTGGATCGCGGCGAGTATCGTGGCCGTCGGCCTGCTGGTGTTTGTCGCGATTCGTGACGTGCCCCGCCTCACGGAGCGTAGCGAGCACTACATGACCCTGAGCAACGGGCACCTGCAGCCACGCTTCTGGGTGCAGGGTGTGATTGCTCTCGAAAAGCAGTGAGTTGCCGGACGTCCAAGGCAGTGCTAGCTTTAGCCCACCGCCCGTGTAGCTCAGCCGGTAGAGCAGCGCACTCGTAACGCGAAGGTCGCAGGTTCGATTCCTGTCTCGGGCAAAAAGGCAACACAGTTTTCAGATGATCCCAGAATGGTTCTGAAGGCCAGACGAACCGGTATTCATGCCTGTTCTTTTGTATCTGCGCGACCTTGATGACCCAGATGCATCCCCATTCCTCGATCTAAGAGAACGACATGACCACACAAGAAATGACCCAGGAAGCGCGGCACGAAGCAGCCCTCAAAAAGTACGTCGCGGAGTCGCCGGAACTGCTGGATGAGATCAAGGACCTGAGCGCCGATGATCAAAGGGACCAGATCCAATGGTCATTTGAGGATGAGGCCGAGGCCCAGGGCTTGCAGCCATGGGAACTGACCCTGAAGTACACCTCCACCCCCGAAGAGTTCGAGGCCGCGCGCCTGGCATTGCACAAGGAGGCCGCCGAGGTGCTGGGTGTCGACTGGAATGAGTATTGCGGAATGAATAACCTCGCGATCTGAGTCGTAACCGAGCGAGCTTTTGTGGCGAGGGGGCTTGTCCCCCGTTGGGCTGCGAAGCAGCCCTTAAACCTGCTCCCCAGTTCTTGCTGGCAGAATGCGGCGATCTCTTGGGGCTGCTGCCCAGCCCAGCGGGGGACAAGCCCCCTCGCCACATAGGTGTGCTCCTGCGGGTTACTTTACAGACTCAGCCGCATCGACAAATCCACCGCCTTCACATCCTTGGTCATCGCTCCGATGGAGATGTAGTCCACACCGGTTTCAGCGATGGGCAGCAGGGTGCTTTCGTTAATCCCCCCACTGGCTTCCAGCTTGGCTTTGCCGCCGTTCAGGCGCACGGCTTCGCGCATGTCATCCAGGCTCAGTTCATCGAGCATGATGATGTCGGCGCCCGCCGCCAATGCTTCGCGCAACTCCTCCAGGCTTTCCACTTCGATTTCCACCGGCTTGCCCGGGGCGATCTTGTGGGCGGCGCTGATGGCCTGGGCAATGCCGCCGCAGGCCGCGATGTGGTTTTCCTTGATCAGGAACGCGTCATACAGGCCGATGCGATGGTTGTGGCAACCGCCGCAGGTCACCGCGTACTTCTGCGCCAGGCGCAGGCCGGGCAGGGTCTTGCGGGTGTCCAGCAGCTTGACCTGGGTAGACGCGACAAAGTCCGCCAAATACTGGGCGCGCGTGGCAACGCCTGACAGCAGTTGTAGAAAATTCAGCGCGCAACGTTCGCCACTGAGCAGCGATCGAGCCGGGCCTTCCAGGTGAAACAGCACCTGGTTCGGGCTGACGCGCTCGCCGTCGCGCACCTGCCAATGCACAGCAACGCGCGGGTCCAGCTGGCGAAACACCGCTTCCACCCAGGCCGTGCCGCTGATAACGGCGGCATCGCGGGTGATGATCGTGGCCTTGGCCAGGCGTTCGGCCGGGATCAGTTGTGCGGTGATATCCCCACTGCCGATGTCTTCCAGCAATGCGCGACGCACGTTGGCTTCGATTTCGGCGGTCAGGTCGGCTAGACGAAGATTGGGCATAACAGGCTCCACAAACAAAGTGCCTGGATTATAGGGGCAGGGCGGGCCTTAACCCAAGGCAGCAGGTGCCATTGACGCGGCGTGCGGTGCTCATTTACACGGCAGTCACAGAGTTTGCTGGCGCAACAACCCCCATTTGCAAGATAATCTCGCGCCTTGCAATTGGCGTCATAGCTTTGACGTCGCAGTGATGGTCCGATTTTCGCAGTGCTCCGGGGCGTTTTGCTCCGTGACTGCACCGATCTTTCACAACATCGAATACCGCCGTTTCAGGAGGCCAGGATGCACAATGACGGGAAGGTGGTGCCGATCAATAAGGCACGGGCGACGCCGTCGCCGCTTGCCCGCCTGCCGGTGGTGTTGCTCCAGGTCCGTGACAAGGCGGCACAGCAGCTCAAACAGGGGCTGCAGGAGCTGTTTGATAACGCTGACGACACCCTGTTCGAAATGGCCGACAAGACCCGCAGCAACGTCGACCACGGTATTTTCTTTGAAGCCATGCGCGATCTGCGCCTCAAGCGCAAGAATTTCGAGCGCGGTTTCATGGAGCAGCTCTACGAGGCGTTTGCCAACCTTGGCAATGTGGAGCGCGGCGAGCTGCAACTGATTCCGGTGGTGTCCTACACGGCGGTGCCCGGTGTCTCGGGTGACGAACTGGAAAAAGCCGTCGCTCTGGAGGCCATGCTGGGCAAGGTGCTGCGCCGGGACGGCCTGGCCCTGGGGCAGTTGACGGCCCGACTGGGCGCGTTGCTCGACAAACGCCTGGATGATCGGGATAACCCCCTGGGCCCGGCGATGTTGTGCGCGTTCTTTCTGCAGGCAGGGCGCAGCCTTGGCGTGGAAATCCGGGTCAAGCTGATCATTCTCAAGCTGTTTGAAAAGTACGTGCTCAGTGACGCCGATCTGTTATACGGCGAAGCCAATCAATTATTGATCGCCACCGGCGTATTGCCTGAACTCAAGGCCGTGCCGTCGCGCCGCGCCGTCGCCACCGCGGATTTGCCCGAAGACGCCCCGCCCATCGCCAGCCATCCCACCGACGACAGCGGGCAGGAAGTCTTTGCGGCCTTGCAGGAGTTGCTGTCTGCGGTGCGCGGTAGTGTGGCACCCACCCTTGAGGCCAGCGCCGAGACCCAGCCCATTTCCACCCGTGACCTGCTGCGCCTGCTCTCCCATTTGCAGCAATATGTGCCTGCGCCCGAGGTCGAGGATGATTTCGACCTGCGCAACCAGCTTGAACAACTGCTCACCCGGGTCAGCGTCAAGAGTGGCAAGTCGCGGGTGGTAGAGGACGCGGACGAGGATGTGATCAACCTGATCGCCATGCTCTTCGAGTTCATCCTCAATGACGGCACGGTGCCCGAGTCCCTCAAGGCGTTGATCGCCCGGCTGCAGATTCCGATGCTGAAGGTGGCGGTGCTGGACAAGAGCTTCTTCAGTCGCGCCAATCACCCGGCGCGACGCCTGCTCAATGAAATCGCCGCAGCAGCCATGGGCTGGAGCCGGCGCGATGACTATCAGCGCGACAGCCTGTACCTGCACATCGAGCAAGTGGTGCAGCGTTTGTTGAACGATTTTGTCGATGACCCGGCGATTTTTTCCCAACTACTGACGGAGTTCACCGCGTTTACCCATGACGAGCGGCGCCGCAGCGAGTTGCTGGAGCAACGCACCCGTGATGCGGAAGAAGGGCGCGCCCGTACCGAAATCGCCCGTCAGCGAGTGGCCGAGGCCCTCAATCAGCGGCTGCTGGGCAAAGTGCTGCCCGAGTTCGTGGTGCAGTTCCTGCAGCAGGCCTGGAGCCAGGTACTGTTGCTGGCCTGCCTGAAGCATGGTGAACACTCGCCGCAATGGGCGGCCGGGCTGCGCACCATGGACGAGTTGATCTGGAGTGTCGGCCTGAGCGAACACACCGAAGCCGGCCGGCACTTGCTGGAGCAGTTGCCAGGCCTGCTCAAGGCCTTGCGCGACGGCTTGAGCGGCGCGGCGTTTGATCCCTTCATCACCCGGGAATTTTTCACCCGGTTGCAAACCCTGCATGTCCAGTCATTCCGGGGCAACGCCGACGACCCGCCTTCTGTGTCGCAGATCGAGGTACGCGAGGCGTTCGTCCTCAGCCCTGCAGCACCGGCTATTACGGTGAGCCTGCCGGAAGATGATCCCGACCTGCTCAAGGCCCGCCAATTGCGCGTCGGTTGCTGGGTCGAGTTCCAGGAAGACCCTGAAAACACTCTGCGCTGCAAGCTGACGGCGATTATTGCGCCGGGCAATACCTGCATTTTCGTCAATCGAACTGGCCTTAAGGTTCTGGAAAAAAGCCCGGTCGAACTGGCGTTGGAGTTCAAGCGCGGCGCGGTGCGAACCCTGGATGATGCACTGCTGTTCGACCGGGCCCTGGCCTCGGTGATTGGCAACCTGCGTCAACTTCATCGCGCCAAGTGATCGCAACCGGGCAGTGGAACGCGGCATACTGAGTCACCCCAGCCTCGTTCAAGGAACCTGTATGCAGTTGGACCCCGCCAGCGGTTGGTGCCAGGGCATTCGTCATTGCCCCTCGCCCAACTTCAACGAGCGCCCCGGTGGCGAGATTTCCCTGTTGGTGGTGCACAACATCAGCCTGCCGCCTGCGCAATTCGCCACCGGCAAGGTGCACGAGTTTTTCCAGAATCGCCTGGATGTCACGGAACATCCCTACTTTGAAGGCATTGCCGACCTACGGGTTTCTGCGCATTTCCTGATTGAGCGTGATGGCGCGGTGACGCAGTTTGTCTCGTGCCGGGACCGGGCCTGGCATGCCGGTGTATCAAGCTTCGAGGGGCGTGAGACGTGTAACGACTTTTCCCTGGGGATCGAGCTGGAAGGCACTGACGACCTGCCTTTCACCGATGCCCAGTATCAATCCCTGATCACCCTGACGCGCCAGTTGCTGGCGGCGTACCCGGGCATTACCCGCCAGCGCATTTGTGGCCATAGCGATATCGCCCCGGGACGCAAGACCGACCCCGGACCCGCTTTTGATTGGGCGCGCTTTCGCAGCGCCTTGCAGGATGGAGGACACGCACAATGAGTTTTCTGGTGTTGGTGCTGGCGGTATGGATCGAGAAATTCTCGGCCCTGCGCCAGCGTATTCAACGTGATGGCGGTTGGCTGCGGGAACTGGCCAAGCTGGAATCGAGCGCCAGCCTCGGCAAACAGCCCTGGCTGATCCTCGCGCTGCTGGTGCTGTTGCCGGTGGCCTTGCTCGCGCTGTTGCTGCTGGTGCTGGAGCCAGTGGCGTATGGCCTGTTGGCGCTGCCGGTGCATTTGCTGGTGGTGATCTACAGCCTGGGCCGTGGCGATTTATTGGCGGGGTTGGGACCGTTTCGGGATGCCTGGCGTCGGGGTGACCTGCAAGCGGCCGAGCATGTGGCCGAGCGCGACTTGAGTATCAGCGCCGAGAGCGGGGAGCAGTTGCTGGAAAGGGTCCAGGGCCATCTGCTGTGGCAGGCCTACCAAAGTTTCTTCGCGGTGATTTTCTGGTATTTCCTGCTCGGCCCGGTGGCGGCCCTGGCCTACCGGCTGCTGGCGCTGGCGACCGAGAACAGCCAGAACCCGCTGGTGGCCGAGCGCGCCGGGCAATTGCGCCACGCGTTCGACTGGTTGCCGGTACGCCTGCTGGCGGCGAGCTTTGCCCTGGTGGGCAACTTTGTGGCGGTCGGTCGGGTGATGCTGCATGAGCTGCTGAGCTGGGACATCACGGCGGCGCAACTGGTGGACAAGGTCGGCCTGGTGGCTGCTGAAATCCCGCCGCCGATGGTGGGGCCCGAGGGTATCAACAGCCTGGATCGGATCTGGGAATTGCTGCTGCGCGCCGCGGTGCTGTGGTACGCCGGCTTCGCCATCTGGACCGTGCTGCCCTGATCGACACCGGCAGGCGCGAGCCATTCGCGCCTGCCGTTAACCTTAAGTTACAAACCTCCTTTTCGAATTGAGCTATACAGACAGAGCGCCAAATAGTGGCTATCTGCCGCCGCCCTGCGCCCTCAATAAAAATAAAAGAAAAGGGAGTTCACCTGTGAAGAGCTTGCTCTATCCCGCCGTCGCGTTCATGAACCGCCTGACCTTCGGTATGAAGTTCAGCCTTATCAGCGTGCTGTTCCTGTTGCCGATGCTGGCCACCAACTATTACCTGGTGCGCGACTCCTGGCGTGATTTCCAGGGCACCCGCGTCGAGTTGCAAAGCCTCGACCTGCTGACCAGCAGCCTGGCCCTGCGCCGCGACCTGGAAACCCTGAACAACCAGGTGCAGATCAACGCAACCCTCGGCCAGTCAGGCAAGGCCGGCGATATCGAAAGCAAGATCGGCGCCCTCGAGCAGAGCCTGCTGCAGCGCCTGCAAAGCTTTCACGCCCTGTCCACCGACCCCGAGCAGGCCGCCGCCTTCGACGCCAAGCGCGATGAAATGATCGCCGCCTTCAAGGCCCAACAACAGGAAACCTCGCTGCTCAGCAAAAGCGCGCTGATCGGCAAACTGCTCAACAAGGCGCAGATGCTCAGCCAGATCATCGCCAGCCAGTCGGGCTTGAGCCGCGACCCCCAGGGCGATCTGCGCCAGCTCAGCGAACTGATCACCAGCGTCACCCCGCAAGTCACTCAAACCCTGGGCGAAGGCCGGGCGATGGGCGCGTATTCGTTGGGCCAGGGCTTTCTCAACTCATCTTCCAGCACCCGCTTTGATGAATTGCTGCAGCAATTGGAGAAGCTCCAGGCCGAATACGGCCTGAAACTGCAAGACGCCCTCGGCGCCAGTAAACCCGCTCATGCCGCCCTGGCGAGCCTGGCGGACGCGAGCCGGGCCAGCCTCAAGCAAGGCAGCGAGGTGTTCGAAGAACGCGTGGTGATGGCCGAAACCCTCGACACCCCATGGCAAGGTTTCTACGACGAAGTCAGTGCATTGATGGCCAAGACCTATCAGCTCGACGAAGCCACCCTGACGTTTCTCGAACAACAGTTGGAGCAGCGCCTGTCAGAAAACCGCACGCACATGATCGGATTGGTCGCGGCCCTGGCGTCGGTGTTTTTGCTGATCTTCTACCTGTACGCGGGCTTCTACGCGTCCACCCGCACCACCCTGCGCCGTCTCGGAGCGATGATGGACAAGGTGGCGGCGGGCGACATGACCGTGACGTTCGTCGCCCACAGCCGCGACGAGTTGGGGGATCTGGGCCAGGTGTTCAACGGCACCGTGGCCAAAATCCATGACTTGATCGAGCGGGTAGGGCACACCGTCAACCAGGTCGAACACCAGGCCGGGCAAGTGGAGTCGGTCTCGGCCAGCAGCAACCAGGCCGTGTCCGGCCAGCGCAGTCAGATCGAACAAGTGGCGACCGCCATGAACCAGATGTCGTCCACCGCCCAGGAAGTGGCGCGCAGCGCGGCGGCGGCGGTCAGCAGTGCTCATAGCGTCAACGATGAAACCGTCAGCGGCCGTGGCCTGGTGCAATCCCAGCAAGGCAGCATTGCGGCATTGGCTTCGGAGATCGATCAATCGGTGCGCGTGATCAACCAGTTGGCCATCGACAGCCAGTCCATCAGCCGCGTGCTCGAGGTGATCAAGAGCATCGCCGAACAAACCAATCTGCTGGCGCTGAATGCCGCCATTGAAGCTGCGCGCGCGGGTGAGCAAGGGCGCGGTTTCGCCGTGGTGGCCGATGAGGTGCGCACCCTGGCCCGGCGCACCCAGCACTCCACCGAAGAAATCGAGCAGATGATCGCCAAGCTCCACAGCGGCGTCGGCGCAGCGGTGAAGGCCATGGGCACCAGCCACGAGATGGCCAATGGCACGGTGGGGCAGTCGGAAAAGGTCCAGCAGGCCCTGGAAAATATCCTCGGTGCCGTGGGCATGATCGTTGACCAGAACCAGCAGATTGCCGCCGCTGTCGAGCAGCAGACCGCCGTGGCCCATGACATCGACCAGAACATCGTCGAAATCAACCGTGCCGGTGAACACGCAGCGCAGGGCGCACACCAGACCGAAGAGGCCAGCCGGCAATTGTCGTTGCAAGTGATCGAGCTGAAGCAGTTGATCGGTGCGTTTCGGGTGTGAGGTTTGGCTGTAGGATTTCTTCGTAGGTGGCGTGGCGCTTGTCTTGTTTTTGGCGTTGATCTTTTCCGGCTGCCAAAATAGGCGAGAATTTGTGCCATCCATTTTCGCGGAGGTTCGGTTATGACCGCTGCCATTGTCGGCGTCAGAGGGCATTGCGTCCTGTGCAAGGTGTCCTTTGAGCTCAAGCCCTGGCAACTCAACGCCATTGCCATCAACGAACCTTTTGAATGCCCGTACTGCCACAAAGGTGTGGAGCCGAGTTGCCCCAAACAGTTGAAGCAGTTCAAGTCCCTGGACAATCTTGGCCTGCTGCGTCCGAGCATGATCGTGCTGACCAGCGCGGCGCTGCTGGTGGCGCTGGTCGCCGAGTGGATAGGGCTGATCAGTGTGGCCGGGCAGCTCAACGTCTCGCTGATGGCGGTACTGATTTACTTCATGACGTTGCGCTATGCCCGTCACCGGCAGCGGATGACCCTGACACTGCGTGAGGTAAAACCCCTACCAGTTGAACAGCTCGCAGGCATTGCGAGTGCTCGCCTCAGCCAACACTGAAGGGCTGATGCCCATGCGCTCCGCCAGTGCGGCACAAATGTCCGGCAGGTGTTCGGGGCTGTTGCGCTGGCCGGGGTACATCACGGGTGCCATGTCCGGTGAGTCGGTTTCCAGCACCACAGCTTCCAGTGGCAAGCGTGCAATCACCTTGTGCATGCGCACGGCCTGGGGCCATGTCGCCGCGCCGCCCAGGCCCAGTTTGAAACCGAGCTTGATGTACTCGCGGGCCTCTTCATGGCTGCCGGCAAACGCGTGAATGATGCCGCCCCGTGGCAGGCGAATGCGCTTGAGCGTGGCGATCACGGCGGCGTGGCTGCGACGCACATGCAGCAGCGCCGGTAGCTGGAAATCCACCGCCAGCTTCAGCTGTGCTTCAAACAGCACTTGCTGGCGTTCGCGGTCCAGCTGTTGGAGGAAATAATCCAGGCCGATTTCCCCCACGGCGCACAGTTGCCGGTGGCCGCTCAGGCGGGTCAGCCAGTCGCCCAGTTCCGTCAGGTCGGCGGGGCGATGGTCATCGAGGTAGACCGGGTGCAGGCCGAACGCGGCGAACAGACCCGCGTCTGTTTGCACCAGGTCCCACAGCCGTTGCCAATTCTGCTGATAGACCCCCAGCACCACCATCCTGCGCACGCCCAGCTCGCGGCTGCGGCTCAGGACTTCGCTGCGGTCGGCGTCGAAGTCCGGAAAATCCAGGTGGGTGTGGCTGTCGATCAGCTCCACACCGCTTACTCCGAGTGAATCCGCTGCTTGAACGTGCGGCCGATTGCATGCACGCCAGGCTGGTAGTGCTGCTCTTCAATGGCCGCCAGTGCCAGGCGCAGCGCGGTGTCGGCGATCAATTGGTGCTGCTGGGCCATGGCATTCACCGGCAGCGGCAGGAAATCCAGCAACTGGGTGTCGCCAAACGTGCCGAGGCGCAGAGGGCGGGATTTGAGCGGGAAGTCATGCAGTGCGTCAAACACCCCTTGCAGCAGGACGTAGGACGTCGTCACCAGTGCGTCAGGCAAATGCCCCAGGCTTTGCAGCAATTGCTCCATCAGCTGTCGGCCACAGTCGCGACTGAAGGCCTCGCCCTGTTCGATCAGCACTTCACCGCCGAAGTCTTTCAGCGCTTCCTTGAAGCCGGAGGCACGTTCCTGGCTGATGCTCAGCTCTGGCCGCGCACCGATCAACACGATCTGCTTGGGCAGCGGTTGCAGCAGGCTGCTGGTCAACTGTTGGCAGGCCTGGCGATCATCACTGACCACCGAGCAAAACTGCGTAGACTCCATGACCCGGTCGATGGCGATGACCGGCAAGCCCTTGGCTTGCAGCTCGCGGTAGCTGTCGTCGCTGGCCGGCAGGCAACTGGCAACAAACAGCGCATCGCAACGGCGGGCGCGGAACAGTTGCAGCAATTGCCGCTCGCTGTCGGCGTCGTCGTCGGAGCTGGCGATCAGCAGTTGATAGCCGCGCGCCCGGGCGCCTTGCTCCAGCAGCTTGGCAATACGAGCGTAACTGGGGTTTTCCAGGTCCGGCAGGATAAAACCCAGGGTACGGGTGTGCCGGCTGCGCAGCCCGGCGGCCTGGGGATTGGGCGTAAAGCCATGTTCTTCAACCACGGCGCGCACCCGTTCGACGGTTGCGCTGCTGATCCGTTGCTGTTCGGCCTTGCCATTGATGACGTAGCTGGCGGTGGTCACAGACACACCGGCAATGCGCGCAATATCACTGAGTTTCAAACCGGGATTTCCTTGTTTTTTAGAGCTTGCCCCGACATTTTGTCCAATCGTAACCGATTACTGCAGCCGACCATTGTCGCAACTCAACAGCCGAGTGGCTCTTCAATCATGCGTAATTAACGCGTAATCTGCCATAAATTCTAGATTAAACGTTTCAGCAAGCGTATTTTTACGATTATCGCGACGAACGTGGTCCTGCCAACTGACCACTCAGTCAATTTATTCGAACGCCTTTGCACTGATTTATTCAAAATAATACCTAGTGCGCCCGCCGCACTAACTAGGAGAACGGCATGCTTGAGCTCACCCACGAGCAGATATCCATGGGCCAGACGGCTGTGGATAAGTCTGCTGCCTTGCAACTGCTCGCTGAAAAACTGGTGGCCGATGGCCTGGTCGCCGAGGGTTACCTCAGTGGCTTGCAAGCGCGTGAAGCCCAAGGCTCGACCTTTCTCGGCCAAGGCATCGCCATCCCCCACGGCACTCCCGAAACCCGCGACCAGGTGTTTGCCACCGGCGTGCGCCTGCTGCAATTTCCCGAAGGCGTGGATTGGGGTGATGGCCAGATCGTCTACCTGGCGATCGGCATTGCCGCCAAATCCGATGAACACCTGCGCCTGCTGCAACTGCTGACCCGCGCCCTCGGCGAGACCGACCTGGGCCAGGCCCTGCGCCGCGCCGGCTCCGCCGAAGCCTTGCTGAAACTGCTGCAAGGTGCACCGCAGGAGCTGGCGCTGGACGCACAGATGATCGGCCTGGGTGTGTCGGCAGACGATTTCGAAGAGCTTGTCTGGAGAGGCGCACGCCTGCTGCGCCAGGCCGATTGCGTGAGCAATGGCTTTGCCGCCGTGCTGCAACAAGTCGACGCGCTGCCCCTGGGCGATGGCCTGTGGTGGCTGCACAGCGAGCAGACGGTCAAGCGCCCCGGCCTGGCGTTTGTCACCCCGGACAAACCCATGCGTTACCTGGGCCAGTCTTTGAGCGGCCTGTTCTGCCTGGCCAGCCTCGGTGAGGCGCACCAGACCCTGCTCGAACGCCTGTGCGCCTTGCTGATCGAAGGCCGTGGCCAGGAACTCGGGCGCGCCACCAGCAGCCGCGCCGTGCTGGAAGTGCTCGGCGGTGAGTTGCCGGCCGACTGGCCAAGCGTGCGCATCGCCCTGGCCAACGCCCATGGCCTGCACGCACGCCCCGCGAAGATCCTCGCGCAGTTGGCAAAAAGCTTTGACGGTGAAATTCGTGTGCGCATCGTTGATGGCGACGTCAGTGCAGTCTCAGTAAAAAGCTTGAGCAAGCTGCTGAGCCTCGGCGCCCGTCGTGGTCAGGTGCTGGAGTTTGTCGCGGAACCGGGCATTGCCGGTGACGCCTTGCCTGCCTTGCTGGCCGCAGTAGAAGAAGGCCTGGGCGAAGAAGTCGAGCCGCTGCCGGCGGTCAGCGCTCAACAGGCTGTGGTCGACATCGAACCGGTGATCAGCGCGCCAGTGTCCGGCAGCCTGATCCAGGCCATCGCCGCCGCCCCCGGCATTGCGATTGGCCCGGCGCATATCCAGGTGCTGCAACCCTTCGAGTACCCGCTGCGCGGCGAGTCGCCGGTGATCGAGCGCCAACGCCTGCACGCCGCGTTGACCGACGTGCGCCAGGATATCCAGGGCCTGATCGAGCGCAGTAAATCCAAGGCCATCCGCGAGATTTTCATCACCCACCAGGAGATGCTCGACGACCCGGAACTGACCGACGAAGTCGAGACCCGTCTCAGGCAAGGCGAAAGCGCCGAAGCGGCCTGGATGAGCGTGATCGAAGCCGCCGCCAAACAGCAGGAATCGCTGCAGGACGCCTTGCTCGCCGAGCGCGCCGCCGATCTGCGTGACATTGGCCGCCGCGTGCTGGCGCAACTGTGCGGCGTCGAAACCGCCCAGGAGCCCGATGAACCCTACATCCTGGTGATGGATGAAGTCGGCCCCTCGGACGTCGCCCGCCTGGACCCGGTGCGCGTCGCCGGCATCCTCACTGCCCGTGGCGGCGCCACCGCCCATAGCGCCATCGTCGCCCGTGCCCTGGGGATTCCCGCGCTGGTGGGCGCAGGCCCTGCCGTCTTGCTGCTGGCGTCCGGCACGCCGCTATTGCTCGATGGCCAGCGCGGCCGCCTGCATGTCGACGCCGACGCTGCCACCTTGCAGCGCGCCACCGTCGAACGCGACACCCGCGAACAACGCCTGCAAGCCGCTGCCGCGCAACGTCATGAACCGGCCCTGACCCGCGACGGCCATGCCGTCGAAGTGTTTGCCAATATCGGCGAAAGCGCCGGGGTGGCCAGCGCGGTGGAGCAGGGCGCCGAAGGCATCGGCCTGCTGCGCACCGAGCTGATTTTCATGGCCCACAAACAGGCGCCCGACGAAGCCACTCAGGAAGCCGAATACCGCCGCGTGCTCGACGGCCTCGGTGGTCGGCCACTGGTGGTACGTACCCTTGATGTGGGCGGCGACAAACCGCTGCCTTACTGGCCGATCGCCAAGGAAGAAAACCCGTTCCTCGGCGTGCGCGGCATTCGCCTGACCCTGCAACGCCCGCAAATCATGGAAGCGCAGTTGCGCGCGCTGCTGCGCTCGGCGGACAACCGTCCGCTGCGCATCATGTTCCCCATGGTCGGCAGCGTTGACGAGTGGCGCCAGGCCCGCGAGATGACCGAGCGCCTGCGCCGGGAAATCCCGGTGGCCGACCTGCAACTGGGGATCATGATCGAAGTGCCGTCGGCCGCCTTGCTCGCGCCGGTGCTGGCCAGGGAAGTGGACTTCTTCAGCGTCGGCACCAACGACCTGACCCAGTACACCCTGGCCATCGACCGTGGCCACCCGACGCTGTCGGCCCAGGCGGATGGCCTGCACCCGGCGGTGTTGCAACTGATAGACATCACCGTGCGCGCCGCCCATGCCCATGGCAAATGGGTCGGCGTGTGCGGCGAGTTGGCGGCCGATCCGTTGGCGGTTCCAGTGCTGATCGGCCTGGGTGTGGATGAGCTGAGTGTCTCGGCGCGCAGCATTCCCGAAGTGAAGGCGCGTGTGCGTGAATTCAGTCTGAGCGAGGCCCGCGGCCTGGCGCAAAAAGCACTGGCGGTGGGTTCGCCCGCCGAAGTGCGAGCCCTTGTGGAGGCCGTGTAAATGGCAAGGATTTTAAGCCTGACGCTGAACCCGGCGTTGGACCTGACGGTGCGCCTGGCGCGCCTGGAGCCGGGCGAGGTCAACCGCAGCGAAGCGATGATCACCCACGCTGCCGGCAAGGGCGTGAACGTCGCCCAGGTGCTGGCCGACCTTGGTCATCAGGTGACCGTGGGCGGCTTTCTTGGCGAGGACAATCCCCAAGCGTTTGAGATGCTGATCGCGCGGCGCGGTTTTACCGATGCGTTTATTCGTGTGCCGGGAGAAACCCGCAGCAATATCAAGATCGCCGAACAGGATGGCCGGGTGACGGACGTCAATGCACCGGGCCCGGTGGTCAGCGAGCAGGCGCAACAGGCACTGCTTGAGCAACTGGCGCGGATCGCTCCGGCGTATGACGCCGTCGTCGTGGCCGGCAGCCTGCCACGCGGCATCACCCCTCAGTGGTTCCAGGGCCTGCTGCAGCAACTGAAAAACCTCGGCTTGAAAGTCGCCCTGGACACCAGCGGCGAAGCGCTGCGCGCTGGATTGAACGCCGGCCCGTGGTTGGTCAAACCCAATACTGAAGAACTGGCCGATGCCCTGGGTCATTCCACAGATGCAATCCGTGAGCTGCACCAGTTGGGTGTGGAACATGTGGTGGTCTCCGACGGTGCCGCAGGTGTGAGCTGGTATAGCCCCGGCACGGCATTGCACGCCACGCCGCCCAAGGTCAGCGTCGCCAGCACCGTCGGTGCCGGGGATTCGTTGCTGGCCGGGATGCTCCACGGTTTGTTGACCTTCGATGTGCCCGAAACCACCCTGCGCCGCGCCACCGCAATCGCCGCGATGGCGGTCACGCAAATCGGCTTTGGCATCACCGACGACGCACAGCTTGAGACTTTGCAGAGCGGCGTCCACGTGCGCCCGCTGACAGAACAATAAGAGGGTTGGTCATGAAGTTAGCCATTGTTACTGCCTGCCCGAACGGCATGGTCACCAGTGTGCTGTGCGCCCGCTTGCTGGACGCCGCCGCGCAACGCCAGGGCTGGAGCACCAGCGTCGAAGTGGTCGATGTGCAGCACCCGGAACGCCAATTGTCGGCGGCCACCATCGAAGCCGCCGAGTGGGTGTTGCTGGTCAGCAGCACGCCGGTGGACATGCAGCGTTTTGTTGGCAAGCGCGTATTCCGCAGCACGCCGGCCCAGGCGCTGCAGGATGTGGACGCGGTGTTGCGTCGCGGGGCCGAAGAGGCCCAGGTGCAGGTGGCGGAGGCAGCACCCACCAAAAGTGCGCCGCGTATCGTGGCGATCACGGCGTGCCCTACCGGCGTTGCCCATACCTTCATGGCCGCCGAGGCGTTGCAGCAAACCGCCAAGCGCCTCGGGTATGACTTGCAGGTGGAAACCCAAGGTTCGGTGGGCGCCCGCACGCCGCTGAGCCCCGAGGCAATTCGTGACGCTGATGTGGTGCTGCTGGCGGCCGATATCGAAGTCGCCACCGAGCGGTTTGCCGGCAAGAAAATCTATCGCTGTGGCACCGGGATCGCGCTCAAGCAATCGGAAGCCATCCTCAACAAGGCCCTGGCCGAAGGCAAGCAGGAATCTGCCGCCAGCGGCGCCGCTGCCAAGCCGGAGAAAACCGGTGTCTACAAACACCTGCTCACCGGTGTGTCGTTCATGCTGCCGATGGTGGTGGCAGGCGGCCTGCTTATCGCCCTGTCGTTCGTGTTCGGCATTCATGCCTTTGAAGAAAAAGGCACCCTGGCCGCCGCACTGAAAACCGTCGGCGACCAGGCCTTTATGCTGATGGTGCCGTTGTTGGCGGGTTACATCGCCTACTCGATTGCCGACCGTCCTGGCCTGGCGCCGGGCATGATCGGCGGCCTGCTGGCCAGCACCTTGGGCGCGGGATTTATCGGCGGGATATTCGCCGGCTTTCTGGCCGGCTACTGCGTCAAATTCATCAGCCGCGCGATCCGTTTGCCCCAGAGCCTCGAAGCGCTCAAGCCGATCCTGATCATCCCGTTGCTGGCGAGTTTGTTCACGGGCCTGGCGATGATTTACCTGGTGGGGCCGCCGGTGGCGAAGATGCTCACCGGCCTCACGGATTTCCTCAGCACCATGGGCACCACCAACGCCGTGCTGCTGGGCATCTTGCTGGGCGGCATGATGTGCGTCGACCTGGGCGGGCCGATCAACAAGGCGGCCTACGCGTTTTCCGTCGGCCTGCTGGCGGCCCAGAGCGGCGCGCCGATGGCCGCGACCATGGCCGCCGGCATGGTGCCGCCGATTGGCATGGGCATCGCCACCTTCCTGGCGCGACGCAAGTTCGCCCAGACCGAACGCGAAGCCGGCAAGGCGGCGCTGATCCTCGGGATGTGCTTTATCTCTGAAGGCGCGATTCCGTTTGCCGCCAAGGACCCGCTGCGGGTAATCCCGGCCAGTATCGCCGGTGGCGCGCTGACCGGTGCGCTGTCGATGTATTTCGGCTGCAAGCTGATGGCGCCCCATGGCGGGCTGTTTGTGATGCTGATCCCGAATGCGATCAACCATGCGCTGCTGTACCTGTTCGCGATTGTGGCGGGGAGTTTGTTGACGGCGGTGGTGTATGCCTTGATCAAGCGTCCCGAAGTGGTCGAGCTGACGGTCGCGCCGGTGTCATAACCCGTTCATCCCTTCATGCTTAAGTTTCCCTTTTGCTGCTCAAGAGGGAACCTGCATGAGCCACTTCAACCTCGGCCGTCGCCGCGTGATGCAAGCCGTCGGCGCCGGCCTGTTGCTGCCGGGCCTCGCGCCGGCGGTGATCGCCTCGGTCAAGGACCGCCCGCAGCTCACCGACGGCGTGCAGTCCGGCGACCTGCTGGGCGACCGCGCAATGATCTGGAGCCGCAGCGACCGCCCGGCACGGATGGTGGTGGAGTGGGATACCCGCAGCGTGTTCAGCAACCCGCGCAAATTCGTCTCGCCCCTGGCCGACAGCCGCACCGACTTCACCGCCCGTGTCGAACTCACCGGCCTGCCCGTCGACCAGGCGATTTTCTACCGTGTGCACTTCGAAGACGCCCAGACCGGTGTGGCCAGCGAACCCTGGTTCGGCCACCTGCGCAGCGTGCCGCAACAGCGCCGGGACATCCGCTTCGTGTGGAGCGGCGACACCGTCGGCCAGGGCTTCGGTATCAACCCGGATATCGGCGGCATGCGCATCTACGAAGCCATGCGCCTGCGCCTGCCGGACTTTTTTATCCACAGCGGCGACACCATCTACGCCGACGGCCCGGTGCCCGCCCAATTGACCACCGAAGACGGGCGTATCTGGCGCAACATCACCACCGAAGCCAAAAGCAAAGTCGCCGAAACCCTGAATGAATACCGGGGCAACTACCGCTACAACCTGATGGATGAAAACGTGCGCCGCTTCAACGCCGAAGTGCCGCAGATCTGGCAGTGGGACGATCACGAAGTGATCAACAACTGGTCGCCGAGCAAGCAGCTGGATGAGCGCTACAAGACCCGGGACATCAACACCCTGGTGGGCCGCGCACGCCAGGCCTGGCTGGAGTATTCCCCCATGCGCCGGCAAAGCGCCGACCAGGGCGGGCGCATCTATCGCAAGCTCAGCTACGGCCCGCTGCTGGATGTGTTTGTGCTGGACATGCGCAGTTATCGCGGGCCGAACGACGACAACCTGGGTGGCGAAAAACCCTTCCTGGGGCGTGAGCAACTGGACTGGCTCAAGCGCGAATTGAAGGCCTCCCAGGCCCAGTGGAAAGTCATCGCTGCCGACATGCCGATCGGCCTCGGCGTGCCCGACGGCGAGGTGAGCCCCGGCGTACCGCGCTGGGAGGCGATTGCCAACGGTGACCCGGGCCCGGCCCAGGGGCGCGAGTTGGAAATCGCCGAATTGCTCGGGTTTTTGCGGGCGCAGCAGGTACGTAATCACGTGTGGCTGACGGCGGATGTGCACTACTGCGCAGCCCATCATTACCATCCGGACCGGGCGGCGTTCCAGGACTTTGAGCCGTTCTGGGAGTTCGTCGCCGGGCCGCTGAATGCCGGGAGCTTCGGGCCTAATCCGCTGGATAAAACTTTTGGCCCGGAAGTGGTGTTCGAGAAGGCACCGACCGTGCAGAACGGCTCGCCGTTTGCCGGGTTCCAGTTTTTTGGCGAGGTGCAGATTGATGGGCAGACGGCGGAACTGACGGTGATTTTGCGGGACCTGGATGGCGTCTCGGTGTTTGAGCAGAAGCTGCAGCCCGCCTGATCTGGAATGCAATTAAACATGTGGGAGCTGGCTTGCCTGCTCCCACAGTTGACCTTCATTGTCTGGAGGAAATCAGTAAACATCCCGGCGATAGCGGCCCTGCTCGATCAACCGCTCAACCGCTTCGCTGCCCAGCACATCGTGCAGCACCTGATCCACACCCGCCGCCATGCCCTGCAGACTGCCGCAGACATAAATCGCTGCGCCCTCGGCGATCCATTTACGCAGCACATCCGCCGACTCACGCAGGCGGTCCTGAACGTAGATTTTTTCCGCCTGGTCCCGGGAAAACGCGAGGTCCAGCATCGCCAGGTCGCCGCTGGCCAACCAGCCTTGCAGCTCGTCCTGGCAATGGTAGTCGTGGGCGATATTGCGTTCGCCAAACAGCAGCCAGTTGCGCTGCTGGCCGTCGGCAATCCTTGCCTTGAGCAGGCTGCGCAGCCCGGCAAGGCCGGTGCCGTTGCCCAGCAGAATCATCGGTACCGGCGCGGTCGGCAGGTGGAAGCCACTGTTGCGTCGCAGGCGCAGGCTGATCGCCGAACCCATCGGCGCATGTTCCGTCAGCCAGCCGGACGCCACGCCCAGGCCGCCCTCGGCGTGACGTTCCTGGCGCACGATCAGTTCCAGCACGCCGTCGCTGGCGATCGAGGCGATGGAGTATTCGCGCATGCTCAATGGCACCAGCGCATTGACCAGCGCCTGGGCATGCAGGCCCACCAGATGCGCGCGATTGTCCGGCAGTTGGCGGCTGGCCAACGCCTGGTCGAGGGTATGCGCCAGGCCGTCGATGACGACACCTTCGCTGCCAGCCAGCCCCAGGCCTTCGAGGAAATGCTCGATGGCCCACGGGCAATTGCGCGGCAGCACTTCCACCAGGTCACCGGCCAGCCAATCCCGGGGGGCGGGCGGGGTGAACCCAAGCAGATAGACGCCGGAGCCACTGCTGTCGGGATTGAGCAAGGTGCGCTGGTTCAGCGTCCAGTTTTCATAGGTCGCGGTGGCCCAGGCTGCGGCGGGTGCATGGCCGGTCAGTTGGCCCAGTTGTTGTTGCCAGTGCAGCAGCGCATCGGTGTCGCCACTGTCGACTTCCACCGGGGCGAACAGCGGGTTGCCGCCCTGGTTGGTCAGCCAGAAATGCAGGCGCCGGGCGAAGCCGCAGAAGTGTTGATACTGACGGTCTCCCAGGGCCAGTACCGAGTAGTTCAAGCCCTTGAGGGACAGGTCCTGGCCGAGCACGCTGCGCTCGAAACCACGGGCGCTGTCGGGGGCTTCGCCGTCGCCGAAGGTGCTGACCACGAACAGCGCATGGCTCGACTGGCGCAAGTCTTCTTCGCTGACGCTGCCCAGTGACTGCACATTCACCGGCAAGCCGGCGGCTTGCAATTGCCCGGCGGTCTGCCAGGCCAGTTGCTCGGCAAAGCCGCTCTGGCTGGCAAAACCGATCAGCCAGGCCGGCGCGTCGCTGTGGTTGTCGGTCAGGCCTTTGCGTGCCTCACGCACCTGGCGCTTCTTGCGGCGACGGTCCAGGTACAACAGCCAGCCGGTGATGAAGAACAGCGGCATCAGCAGGGCGGTGAAGGTCAGGATGATCCGCCCGGGCAGGCCGAAGTAGCTGCCGGTGTGCAGCGCATAGATGCTGGTCAGGATCTGTGCCTTGAAGCTTTTGCCGGCGTAGGTCTCATGGGACTTGACCTCGCCGGTGGCCGGGTCGAGGTTGATCTGGTTCAGTGCGCGGTCGTGGGGCGAGGTCTTCAGCAAGTAGTAGACGGTGGCCGGTTGGCCGGCGACCGCTGGCATGCGGATGTTATAGCCGCTCAGGCCTGGCCCGGCGTTGCTGTAGATGCTGCTCCAGATCGCGTCGTAATTGGCCACGGGCGCGGGGCCTTCCGGCGCCGGGCCGCGCTTGCGCACCCGTTCGTTCTGCGGGGCGTCGGACAGCAGCTTGGTCAAGCCGTTGCTGTACCACTCGTAAGACCAGAACAGCCCGGTCATCGCCGCCAACAGATAGAACAAAAGGCACCAGGTGCCGAACACCGAGTGCAGGTCCCAGTTGAAGCTGCGGCCTTTTTTACGCCAGTCCAGGGTCAGCCACGCGCGCCAGCTTGCCACCTGGCGCGGCCAGCGCAGGTACAGGCCCGAGAGGCAGAAGAACACCAGGATCAATGTGCAGGCGCCGGTGATTTGCCGGCCGGTGTCGCCGATGGCGAGGAAGCGGTGCAGTTGCAGCACGAAGCCGAAGAAGTCCTGGCCGACCGGGTCGCCCAGGTAGTCGCCGGTGTACGGGTCGAAGTAGCGCATCTGCCCGCGGCGTTCACCGGGTGGCGGGGTGAACCAGACCTTGGCGGCGTTGGTGCTGTCGGGTTGCACCGTGAGCATCGACACCACTTTGCCTTCACGGGCTTCCAGCAGGCGCACCAGTTCCACGGGCGGCAGTACGCCGGCCGGACGCTTTTCCACCGTCAACACGGTCGGGTTCAGCGCCTCGATGATTTCGTCCTGGAACGACACCGTCGCGCCGGTGATCCCCATCAAGGCCAACACCAGCCCGGCGGTAATGCCGAAGAACCAATGCAACTGGAACAGGGTTTTCTTCAACACGTCGTACGGCCTCGTCATCAGGTTAGGTGGCTCACGGCGCGCATTATGCCGCGAGTATTCGAGAAAGATTCTTTTTTACATGCAAAAACCCCACGCATCCGATGCGTGGGGTTTTGTGCGGTGATTTGTATCGGTTTAGAAATGGAAACTGGTGGTCAGCATCGCCGTGCGGCCGGCGGCCTGGTTGGCGAAGTGTGCCGCGTAGGCCTTGTCGTAGTAGGTCTTGTCGGTGAGGTTCTGCACGTTCAATTGCAGGTCCACGTTCTTGGTCAGCTTGTAGCTGGCCATGGCGTCGTAGCGGGTGTACGACGGCACGTAAACGGTGTTGCCGGCATCGCCATAGACTTCGTCGACATAGAATGCGCCGCCGCCGACGGTCAGTTTTGGGGTCACGTCATAGGTTGTCCACAGGCTGAAGGTGTTCTTCGGCGTGTTGGGCATTTGGTTGCCTTTGTTGGAGCCCGCGCTGATGACGCCGTTCCGGCCGTTCAAGCCCGGGTCCACCAGTTCGCTTTTCAGGTAGCTGTAGCCGGCGAACACTTGCCATTGATCGGTGAGCTTGCCGCTGGCGGACAACTCCAGGCCGTCCACACGGGATTCGCCGCCGTTTTCATAGGTCAGCGCGTCTACCAGGATCCGCGTGTTTTTCTTCTCGGTGCGGAACACCGCGGCGGTCAGGGACAGGCGATCGTGGAACAGGTCCCACTTGGTGCCCAGTTCGTAGTTGACGGTCTCTTCGGGTTTCAGGTCGCTGGTAGCGGCACCGGCAGACAGCGGGTTGCCGTCTGCGCCTTCGCCTACCAGGCCGCCGGCAGGCGAGGCCGAGGTCGCGTAGGAGGCATAGATGCTGCCGTTATCCAGTGGCTTCCAGACCAGGCCGGCCTGCCAGTTGAAGAATTGGCTGTCGTTCTTGATTTTGCTGCGGGCCTTGACGGTGGCGGTCGGCACCGCATTGGTGTTGGCCACGGTGTCGAAGGTGTCGTAGCGCAGGCCAACGTTCAGCAGCCATTGCGGGTCCAGTTCGATGGTGTCGAATACATAGGCGGCGCGGCTGGTGGCCTTGGTGTTGGTGCCGTTGTAGTTGCGCGCAATGCTGCCGGTCCAGGCATCGTCCGGGTTCGGGTTACCCAGCGAGGTGCACTGGCCACCTTTGCCGGGCGCCGGGCAACCGGGGTTGCTGTTCGGGCTGACGGTGTAGCCGCTGTAGCGGGTTTCTTCGCCGGTGAATTCCAGGCCGGTGGAGTAGGTGTTCTTGAAGCCGAAGGCCTGGAAGCTGCCAAACAGGTCGGTCTGGTTGGTGGTGGTTTCGGTGGTGGATACGCGAGTGTTCGCGCGCCGCCACACGGTGCCGAACTGGTTGACGTTGTGCTGGCTGTCGTCCGGTTGGGTGACGATGTAGTCCTGGCCGGTGTTGCCATGGCGCAGGGTGTTTTTCAGCGTCATGTTGTCGTTCAGGTCGTGCTCGATGGAGAACGTACTGATGTCGGCGCGGGTCTTGCGGAAGTCGCGATCCTTGAGGCCGTAGAAGTTGTTGCTGTCGCCGCCGTCGGTGGGTTTGTCATGCACATGGGCAGCTCTGGCGCCGCTGTTGCTGTAGCCATACGGAATGCCCGAATCCGGCAGGTCGTTGCTTTCCATGTGGTAGTAGCTGAGGTTGACGCGGGTCGGGGTGCCCAGGCCGAAGGTCAGCGACGGGGCCACACCCCAACGGTCGTAGTTGACGGCGTCACGCCCGGCGACGTTCTGTTCGTGGCTCATCAGGTTCAGGCGGAACGCGGCGCTGTCCAGGAACTGACGGTTGACGTCGAGCACGTAGCGACGGGTCTGGTCGGAGCCATAGGTGAAACCACCGTTGGTGAAGTCCCGCGCCTGTGGCGTCTTGCTGACCAGGTTGAGGCTGCCGCCGGCCGACCCGCGACCACCGAAGGACGAGTTGGGGCCTTTGCTGACTTCGATCGACTCGATGTCGAAGATCTCGCGGCTCTGGCCGCCGGTATCGCGCACGCCGTCGAGGTAGGTGTCGCCCTGTGCGTCAAAGCCGCGAATGAACGGCCGGTCGCCCTGGGGGTTGCCGCCTTCACCGGCGCCGAAGGTAATCCCCGGTACGGTGCGCAGGGCATCCTGCAACGAGGTAGCGGCGGTGTCCTTGAGTACTTGCTGTGGCACCACGGTAACCGAGCGCGGGGTGTCGACCAGCGGCGCGGTGTACTTCTGCGAAGAGGCTTTTTCGACCTGGTAGGACGTGTTGTCCTGTTCCTGGCCGGTGATGCTGGTGGCCCCCAGGGAAATGCTGTTGCGCTCGCCTTTCTGCTCGGTGTCTTCAGCGGCTTGCGCCATTTGGGCGGCAGCGCTGGCGCTGATGGCAACGCCGATGGCCGAGGCCAGCAACCGTGGTGAACTGGCAGGTGTTTTTATCGAAGTGCGCGGCATGAGTGTGTCCTTTCCCCAAGGAGGTGAGGCCGCGGAATATAGGTAGAACAAGACTTTATATCAATTGCGATACATTGCTATTCGCACTGAATTTACGTTCTTTACACTTTTTGCTTACGGTTTTTACGATCTCGTTCGTCGTTTGGCTGGGAGTGGGGTTGTGCACAGTCAATAAGAATCACTACCATTGGCGTCTCACTGTTTTCAGGTAACGCCCCCATGCTGCTGCACATTCCCGGCCTGTTCTCTCGCGAGGAAGTGCTGCGCATCCGCGAAGCCCTGGCGGAGGCCGATTGGGCCGACGGCAAAATCACTGCCGGTCATCAATCGGCCAAGGCCAAACACAACCTGCAACTGCCGGAAGGCCACCCGCTGGCAAAGGAAATCGGCGCGGCGATCCTCGATCGACTGTGGAAAAATCCTTTGTTTATGTCGGCGGCGTTACCGCACAAGGTCATCCCTCCGTTGCTCAACTGTTACACGGCGGGTGGCAGTTTCGACTTCCATATCGACAACGCTGTGCGCCAGTCCAAAGGCAGCCACGAGCGGGTGCGCACTGACCTGTCCTCCACCGTGTTTTTCAGCGACCCCGACGACTACGACGGCGGCGAGCTGGAAATCCAGGACACCTTCGGCTTGCAACGGGTCAAGTTGCCGGCGGGCGACATGGTGCTGTACCCCGGTTCCAGCCTGCACAAGGTCAACGCCGTGACCCGTGGCGCGCGTTACGCTTCGTTTTTCTGGACCCAAAGCCTGGTGCGCGAAGACAGCCAGCGCACCTTGCTGTTCGAGATGGACGGGGCGATCCAGCAACTGAGCCGGGACGTGCCCGACCACCCGGCGCTGATCCAGCTCACCGGCACCTATCACAACCTGCTGCGCCGCTGGGTTGAGGTCTGACCGTGGGCTTTTTATTGCGTCGTGAAGAAGTCCTCAACGTTGAGCAATTGCAGAGCATGCTCGACGACTCCCCGGTGCGGGCCGCCCAGGCGATTTTGATCGCGGCGAAGGAGGGCGTGGTGGATGCCCAGGCGCTGCTTGGGCAAATCCTGCTGGAAGGGCGCGGCATCGAGCGCGATGAAGCGCTGGCGGTGCGCTGGTTCCGCATCGCGGCCCAAGGCGGGCACTGGATGGCGCGCAACATGCTCGGGCGTTGCCTGGAGCATGGCTGGGGTTGCACGGCGGATGCGGTGGCGGCTGCACGGGAATATCGTTTGGCGGCAGAAGGCGGCTTGGATTGGGGGTTGTATAACTATGCCAACCTGCTGGCGACCGGGCGCGGGGTCGCCGAAAACCAAGGCCTGGCGCTGGCGTGTTATCGACAGGCAGCGGAACTGGGCCATGCCAAGTCAATGAACCTGCTGGGGCGTTATCTGGAAGAAGGGCAGTTTTGCCCCAGGGATCTGGAGGCGGCGGTGGCGTGGTATCGCCGGTCGGCGCAAGGCGGGGATTTTCGCGGGCAGTTCAGTTATGCGGCGGTGTTGGCGGATCGCGGCCAGGTCGACGCGGCGCTGGAGTGGCTGCGCAAGGCGCTGGCGGGCGGGAATCTGAAGTTCTTGCGTGTGGCGCACAAGGCGTTGTCTGCCGCCAACGACCCGCAGATTCGGGCGATGGCTGTGGCCTACCAGCGACGCACCGCCGAGCTTTCCTGAACCCACAAAAAAACCCATGACGCGTCATGGGTTTTTTGTTTGCCGCCGGCTTACAGGTAGAACGATTTCAGCGGCGGGAAGCCATTGAATTCAATCGCGCTGTAGCTGGTGGTGTACGCACCGGTGGACAACCAGTACATCCGGTCACCAATCGCCAGGTTCAGCGGCAGGCCGTACTTGTAGTTCTCGTACATGATGTCGGCGCTGTCGCAGGTCGGGCCGGCGATGACCACTTCTTCCATCTCGCCTTTCTTCTCGGTCCAGATCGGGAACTTGATGGCTTCGTCCATGGTTTCGATCAGGCCGGAGAATTTGCCCACGTCGGTGTACACCCAACGCTCGACGGCGGTACGGGATTTACGCGCAACCAATACCACTTCACTGACCAGGATCCCGGCGTTGGCGATCAACGAACGGCCCGGTTCCAGGATGATTTCCGGCAGGTCGTCGCCGAAGTCTTCCTTGAGGAAGCGGATGATTTCCTCGGCGTAGGTTTCCAGGCTGTTGGTACGGGTGATGTAGTTGGCCGGGAAGCCACCGCCCATGTTGATCAGCTTCAGGTGGATGCCGTCTTCTTCCTTCAGGCGTTCGAAGATCACTTTGACCTTGGCGATCGCCGCGTCCCACACGCTGATGTCACGCTGTTGCGAACCGACGTGGAAGGAGATGCCGTAAGGCACCAGGCCCAGGTCGCGGGCGAGGATCAGCAGGTCCATGGCCATGTCGGTCTGGCAGCCGAATTTGCGCGACAGCGGCCAGTCGGCCGTGGTCGAGCCCTCGGTCAGGATGCGCACATAGACTTTCGAGCCCGGGGCAGCCTTGGCGATGTTGCGCAGGTCGGCTTCGGAGTCGGTGGAGAACAGGCGCACGCCCTTCTCGTAGAAGTAGCGGATGTCCTTGGATTTCTTGATGGTGTTGCCGTAGCTGATACGGTCCGGGCTGACGCCGCGGTCCATGACCTTGTCCAGCTCGTAGATCGACGCGATGTCGAAGCTCGAACCTTTGTCTTTGAGCAGGTCGATGATCTCGACGGCCGGGTTGGCCTTGACGGCGTAGTACACCTTGGCGAATTCGAAACCGGCGCGCAGGTCATCGTAGGCCTGGCTGATCATCGCGGTGTCGATCACCACGAACGGGGTTTCCTGGGTATCGGCGAACGCCTTCATTTTGTCAAAAGTGGCGCGCGCGAAATAGTCTTCGACCTGGATCGACATGCTGGGAACTCCTACTGGCAAACTAAATTGATCAATGGGTGCAAATGAACGTCCTCCGTATCCCCACTTTGGTTCGCCTACTTCCCAAGGCATGTCGCCGAAAGCAAAAAGGCCATGGGATCAACCGCTTCCCTTGGCCTTGCTGTCTCGTCGTCAGTACTTGAGCCGGATGGATCGTTTCCAGCATGGACGTTCGGCGCGAACTTTAGGACGTGAGGGGCTATAGATCAACTAAAAATGTCGCGTTTTTGCACGCGTTCGTCGTGAGGCCGCCTGCAGCTACTTATGTAACCGACCGGTATGACGGATTGATGTTCCCCCGATGGGGCAATTTGAATGGGAAACTGCTGGTTAGCGAGGGCTTTTGTGGCGAGGGGGCTTGTCCCCCGTTGGGCTGCGTAGCGGCCCCCAAAACCTGCCACCGCTTTTTGTCTGAAAAAACGCGGGGAGTTAATGGGGCTGCTGCGCAGCCCAACGGGGGACAAGCCCCCTCGCCACAGAAGCAGATTTATCAGGCCAGTGCTGTCTCGGCCGGCGAAACAATGCTGGTCTTGCCCCCACGGGACTTACCGGAGCTCAGGTACTCGGCAATCGACTCCTGGGTCACTTCCCCGAGGAACACCCGCTCCGCGTCCATCACCGGCAACCACGAGCGGTTGAACTCGTACATGCGCGACAACAGGATGCGCAAATGCTCGTCATACGCCGCCGTGGCGTTGAACTCGCGCAGGTACTGGCCGCAGGTGCCGGTCTGACGGTGCAGGTCGCGACGTCGTACATAACCCAGCGCCTTGTTCTCGGCATCGGTGACCACCACGTAGCGACGGTCCAGTTCGTCCATCTGCTCCAGGGCCTCCGCCACCGGCGTCTCCGGGCTGACCGACGGCGCGTTGTCCGCCGCATCTTCGGCTTTCACCAGCAACAGGCGCTTGAGGGTGCTGTCCTGGCCAACAAAGTTGCTGACGAATTCGTCGGCAGGGTGGGCCAGCAGGGTGTCCGGGTGATCGATCTGCAGCAGCTTGCCGGCGCGGAAGATCGCGATCTTGTCGCCCAGCTTGATGGCTTCGTCGATGTCGTGGCTGACCATGATCACGGTCTTGTTCAGCGCGCGTTGCATCTCGAAGAACTCGTTCTGGATCATCTCGCGGTTGATCGGGTCGACCGCGCCGAACGGTTCATCCATCAGCAGCAGCGGGGCATCCGCCGCCAGGGCGCGGATCACGCCGATCCGCTGTTGCTGGCCACCCGACAGCTCACGCGGGTAGCGGTGCAGGTACTGCTTGGGCTCCAGCTTGATCATGCTCATCAACTCGCGGGCGCGGTCGTGGCATTTCTGCTTGTCCCAGCCCAGCAGCTTGGGCACCACCACGATGTTTTCTTCGATGGTCATGTTCGGGAACAGGCCGATCTGCTGGATCACATAGCCGATGTTGCGACGCAGGGTCACTTCGTCGAGGTCGGTGGTGTCTTCGCCATTGATCAGGATCTTGCCGGAGGTCGGCTTGATCAGGCGGTTGATCATCTTCAGCGTGGTGCTCTTGCCGCAACCCGACGGGCCGAGGAATACGCAAATCTCGCCTTCGTTGACGGTCAGGCTTACGGAATCAACGGCGGTGATGGTTTTGCCGTTGCTTTGGAAGGTCTTGGTCAGGTTTTGAAGTTCGATCATTTGAGCAGTCCTTTTGGAGTCAGCGTGCGTTGCAGCCATTGCAGAAGCAGGTCGGCGAAGATGGCCAGGAGACTGACCAGTACGGCGCCAACGATCAGCATCGACATGTCGCTGCGGCTGATGGAAGCCAGAATAAGTACACCCAGGCCACCGGCGCCGATGGTGGCGGCGATGGTCATCACACCAATGTTCATGACGACGGCGGTGCGCACACCGGCGAGGATCACCGGCACGGCAATCGGCAGTTCGACCATGCGCAGGCGCTGGCCGAAGGTCATGCCGATGCCTTTGGCGGCTTCGCGGATGCCCGGTTCCACGCCGGTGAGGGCGAGGTAGGTGTTACGCATGATGGGCAGCAGGGAGTAGAGGAACACGGCGGTGATCGCCGGCATCGGCCCCAGGCCCTGGCCGAACTTGGAGTAGAACGGCAGCAGCAGGCCGAACAAGGCAATCGACGGCACGGTCAGCAGCACCGTGGCGCTGGCTTGCAACGGGCCGGCGAGGGTCGGGAAGCGGGTCATCAGCACGCCCAGGGGCACGCCCACGACGATGGCCAGGATGACTGCGATGCCGACCAGGGTGATGTGCTGCCAGGTCAGTTGCAGGACGAGTGCCCAATCAAGATGGGAAAAGGCGTTCAGGAATTCCATGTCTTCTCCTCTTAGTTGATCGGATGCTGGCGCAGGAAATCTGCGGCCACAGCGGACGGGCTTTCATGGTCGACGTCGACCCGCGCATTCAGCTGGCGCATGGTTTCGTCGTCGAACAGCGCAGCCAGTGGCTTGAGGTCGGCGGCCAGTTGCGGGTGAGCGTCGAGGTAAACCTGACGCACCACGGGGGCTGCGGTGTAGTCCGGGAAGTAATGCTTGTCGTCATCCAGCAGCTTCAATTTGAAGGCGTTCAGGCGACCGTCGGTGGTGTAGACCAAACCGGCAAACACCTGGCCATTACGCAGCGCGGTGTACACCAGGCCGGCGTCCATCTGCCGGGTGTTCTTGCGGGTCAGGTTCATGTCGTACAGCTTGACCATGCCGGCCATGCCGTCGGAACGGTTGGCGAACTCAGTGTCCAGGGCTACCAGGCGTGTGCCCTTGGTTTTCTCGGCCAGGGCGCTGGTCAGGTCGCTGATGCTGTTGATCTGCGGGAATTCCTTGGCCACGTTCTCTGGGAGCGCCAGGGCGTAGGTGTTGCTGAATTTCGACGGGGAGAGCCAGACCAGGCCTTTTTTCGCGTCGAGTTCTTTCACTCGGGCGTAGGACTGTTCGCTGTCGAGCTTCTCGTCGACGTGGTTGTAGGCCACCAGCGACACGCCGGTGTATTCCCAGATCAGGTCCAGTTGCCCGCTTTCCTGGGCACTGCGCGCCAGGTTGCTGCCCAGGCCGCCGGTCACACGGGTGTCGTAACCCTTGGTGCGCAGGTACTGGGAGGTGATTTCGGCGAGCAGGGTCTGTTCGGTGAACACCCGGGCGCCGATGCGAATGACCGGTTTTTCAGCGGCTTGCGCAAACCCTGCGAACAGCAGGACGCAGCTCAATATCAATGTCAGTTTTTTCATGTGAATTCCTTTGCCAAAGCCTTAAGACGGACGCAACCCGCGTTCCAGCCAAAGGCGGCTGGCCATGGTCACCAGACCGTCGAGCAGCAAGGCCAGCAGCGCGGTGCACGCGGCGCCGAGCAACAGTTGCGGCTGATTGTTCAGGGCGATGCCGGGGAAGATCAGGCTGCCCAGGCTGTTGGCGCCAATCAGGAACGCCAGGGGCGCGGTACCGACGTTGATCGCCAGGGCCACGCGCACACCGCCGATGATGATCGGCACGGCGTTGGGCAGCTCGACGCGAAACAGCACCTGGCGCGGCGTCATGCCGATGCCGACGGCGGCTTCCTTGAGGGAACCTTGAACGTTTTTCAGGCCTTCATAGGTGTTGCGCACGATGGGCAGCAACGAGGCGAGGAACAGCGCGAAGATCGCGGGGCCGCTGCCGATGCCAAGGACACCGAGGGCGATGGCCAGTACGGCCAGGGGAGGGACGGTATTGCCGATGTTGAAGATCTGCATGAAGCGTTCTGCGCGCCCGACCATAGTCGGTCGGCTGAGCAGAATACCGGCGGGAATCCCTACGATCAGGGCGGCCAGCATCGAAACAAGGACGAGGATCAAGTGAGCTTGCAGGTAAAACAACAAATCGTCGCGGTACAGTTCGATCGTGTTGATGCCGATCCAGTGGACCAGCAGGGCCAGGAGAGCGACGACAACCGCTCCTCCTATCAGCCCTTTGCCATAGCGAATAGCCACAGGCGGACTCCTTTTTTCTTTTGTCGGCGAACACATTTCCGAGCGGCAATGCCATTCCTGGCTGTCGGCGAATGTGGTCGCGAATAGCAGCTCGCCCCTACCGGCAACGCGGTATGCGGTCGAGCCATGAGCGCAGCCTCGTCAGGCTAACTTGCTGATTTTTCAGCCCCTGTTACGAGTGCGGTAGCAGGGGAGTGGACGTCTCTACCTTTTAAAAGGTTCCATACTTGGCAGCAATTAGCCACCCCCAATGGGGTGAACGGTGGTCCGTCACCCCGGGTTTGCGCTATACTCGCCGCCCTTTTTTGACTCACCTGCCAGGCGATTTCCCATGACCCACCAGGCCGCCGAAGTCGCGAAACGCCGCACTTTCGCCATTATTTCCCACCCCGATGCCGGTAAAACCACCATCACCGAGAAGCTGTTGCTGATGGGCAAGGCGATCGCGGTGGCCGGCACGGTGAAATCCCGCAAATCCGACCGCCATGCCACCTCTGACTGGATGGAAATGGAAAAGCAGCGTGGTATCTCCATCACCACGTCGGTCATGCAGTTCCCGTATCGCGACCACATGATCAACCTGCTCGACACCCCGGGCCACGAAGACTTCTCCGAAGATACCTACCGCACCCTGACGGCGGTGGACTCGGCATTGATGGTCCTCGATGGCGGTAAAGGCGTTGAGCCACGGACCATCGCGCTGATGGACGTCTGCCGCCTGCGGGACACGCCGATTGTCAGCTTTATCAACAAACTCGACCGTGACATCCGCGACCCGATCGAACTGCTGGACGAAATCGAAGCCGTCCTGAAGATCAAGGCCGCGCCGATCACCTGGCCGATTGGTTGCTACCGCGACTTCAAGGGCGTGTACCACCTGGCTGACGACTACATCATCGTGTACACCGCCGGCCATGGCCATGAACGTACCGATGTGAAAATCATCGAGAAGCTCGACTCCGACGAAGCCCGCGCCCACCTGGGTGACGAGTACGACCGGTTTGTCGACCAGTTGGAACTGGTGCAGGGCGCCTGCCACGAGTTCAACCAGCAGGAGTTCCTCGACGGCCAGCTGACGCCGGTGTTCTTCGGTACCGCCCTGGGCAACTTCGGTGTCGATCACGTGCTGGACGCCGTGGTCAACTGGGCACCCAAGCCGCTGGCCCGTGTTGCCAACGAGCGTACCGTGGAGCCGGTGGAAGAGAAGTTTGCCGGCTTCGTGTTCAAGATCCAGGCGAACATGGACCCCAAGCACCGCGACCGTATCGCCTTCATGCGCATCTGCTCCGGCAAATACGAAAAAGGCATGAAGATGCGCCACGTGCGCACCGGCAAGGACGTGCGCATCGGCGACGCCCTGACCTTCTTCTCCTCCGAGCGTGAGCAACTGGAAGAGGCGTTTGCCGGCGACATCATCGGCTTGCACAACCACGGCACCATCCAGATCGGTGACACCTTCACTGAAGGCGAAGTACTGGGCTTCACCGGTATCCCGCACTTCGCCCCGGAACTGTTCCGCCGCGTACGCCTGCGTGACCCGCTGAAATCCAAGCAACTGCGCCAGGGTTTGCAGCAGTTGGCAGAAGAGGGCGCGACCCAGGTGTTCTTCCCGGAACGCAGCAACGACATCATCCTCGGCGCCGTCGGTGTGCTGCAGTTCGATGTGGTGGCCAGTCGCCTGAAAGAGGAATACAAGGTCGAATGCTCCTACGAGCCGATCACCGTGTACTCCGCGCGCTGGATCGATTGCAGCGATAAGAAGAAGCTCGAAGAGTTTAAGATCAAGGCCGTGGAAAACCTGGCGATCGACGGCGGTGGTCACTTGACCTACCTGGCCCCGACCCGGGTCAACCTGGCGCTGATGGAAGAGCGCTGGCCGGATGTGAAATTCCGCGCGACCCGCGAGCATCACTAAGGGTTGGCGACATAAGAGAGGGCGAAGCGGTGATGGCTTCGCCTTTTTCTTTGGCTGCTATCCGGGTTGTTTCATTGGCGAAAACTTCAGTTCGGGACTAGCTTGAAGCAAGGCGACGGCGGACAGCCGTCGTACGCAATTCAACTCCTGACTGGGCGGAATTCGACCATGAGTATCTTTCAACGTGTGGTGCTGTTGCTCAAAGTGCTGGTGATGTTGTCGTTGGGTATGTCTTCCGCGTGGGCCACAACGGCTGTGCAAAGCCATGGCACCGGATTTGTGGCGGCGAAGACGGTGCAGGCGGGTGGCTTGCTGCTGGCCAAGAGTGAATCCGAGCCTGGTGACGAGAACCAGGGCGGTTCCAAGGACGATGACGACGCCGAAAACCCGGACAATGACGGCGAAGACAGCGACACCTACAACGATGGCGACAGCGATACGTAAGTAACGCAGGCAAAAGAAAGCCCCGCTTACCGGACAGATGCGCTATCCGACAAGCAGGGCTGTAGAACACTGGAATGCTCTGGACTCACCCTCCAGAGCATTTTTTTTGCACGTCAGACCACAAATTGCTCCGCGTAGTGGCAAGCCACCTGGCGGTTGTCGAGTGGTCGCAGCACCGGTTCATCGGTGCTGCACAGCTGGGTCGCGTACGGGCAGCGCTTGTGGAACGCGCAGCCAGATGGCGGGTTCAACGGGTTGGGCAACTCGCCGACGATTTTGATCTTCGGTTTGTTCGGGTCCGGATGAATGGTCGGGGTCGCCGACAGCAGCGCCTGGGTGTACGGGTGCAGCGGGCGTGCGTAGATGTCTTCCTTCGGACCGACCTCCACCGGGCGGCCGAGGTACATCACCATCACGTCATCGGCGACGTGTTGCACCACCGCCAGGTTGTGGGAGATGAACACGTAGGCGGTGTTGAATTCCTGCTGCAGGTCCATGAACAGGTTCAGCACCTGGGCCTGGATCGACACGTCCAGCGCCGAGGTCGGTTCGTCCGCTACAAGCACCTTGGGTTGCAGCATCATCGCCCGGGCCAGTGCGATCCGCTGGCGCTGGCCACCGGAGAACATGTGCGGGTAGCGCTGATAATGCTCAGGGCGCAGGCCCACTTGCTTCATCATCGCCTGGACCTTTTCCCGACGCTCGGCGGCGGACAGGTTGGTGTTGATCAGCAGCGGCTCGCCCAGTTGGTCACCGACCTTCTGGCGCGGGTTCAACGAGGCGTACGGGCTCTGGAACACCATCTGCACGTCTTTGCGCAATTGCTTGCGCTGGGCCTTGTCGGCCCCGGCAACTTCTTGCCCTGCGATTTTCAGCGAGCCGGAAGACGGTTCTTCAATCAGCGTCAGGGCGCGGGCCAGGGTGGATTTGCCGCAACCGGATTCGCCCACGACCGCGAGGGTCTTGCCGGCTTCCAGTTCGAACGACACACCATTGAGCGCACGCACCAGCGCGTGGCCCTTGAACAGGCCACGGGACACTTCGTAGTGACGGGTCAGGTCGCGGGCGGTAAGTACGACGGCCATTACGCCACCTCCTGATTCAGCGGGTAGAAGCAGCGGGCGAGGCTGTTGCTTTTCGGGTCAAGGCCAGGACGCTGGGCGCGGCAGGACTCCTGCACATACGGGCAGCGTGGCGACAGCAGGCAACCTTGCGGGCGGTCATAACGGCCGGGAACAATACCCGGCAGCGTGGCCAGGCGCGTGGCGCCCAGGCTGTGCTCGGGAATCGCCTTGAGCAGCGCTTCGCTGTACGGGTGCGCCGGGATGTCGAACAACTGTGGCACCTGGCCGACTTCCACGGCCTGGCCGGCGTACATCACGCACACGCGCTGGGCGGTTTCAGCCACCACCGCGAGGTCGTGGGTGATCAGCACCAGGCCCATGTTCTGCTCTTTCTGCAAGGCCAGCAGCAGGTCCATGATCTGGGCCTGGATGGTCACGTCGAGTGCGGTGGTGGGTTCATCGGCGATCAGCAGTTTCGGCTCGCCGGCGATTGCCATGGCGATGGCCACACGCTGGCTCATACCACCGGACAGTTGGTGCGGGTAGGCATCCATACGGCTGGCTGCCCCCGGGATTTCCACCTTTTCGAGCAGTTCGATGGCACGCTTGCGCGCTTGCTTGCCGGACATTTTCAGGTGCAGGCGCAGCACTTCTTCGATCTGGAAACCCACGGTGTAGCTGGGGTTCAGTGCAGTCATCGGGTCCTGGAACACCATCGCCAGGTCTTTGCCGACGATCTGCCGACGCTGACGGTTGCTCAGCTTGAGCATGTCCTTGCCATCGAAGTTCAGGGCGTCGGCGGTGACGATGCCGGGGTGCTCGATCAGGCCCATCAGCGCCATCATGGTCACGGATTTACCCGAACCCGACTCGCCCACGATCGCCAGTACTTCGCCTTTGTCGACGGAGATGTCGAGGCCATCGACCACCGGCACGGCAGTCTTGTCGCCGAAGCGGACATTGAGATTCTTGATTTCTAGCAGTGACATGGGAATCTCCTCAGGCGGCGTTCTTGAGTTTCGGGTCCAGCGCATCGCGCAGGCCGTCGCCCATCAGGTTGATTGCCAGCACGCTGAGCAAAATGGTCAAGCCAGGCAGACTCACGACCCACCAGGCGCGTTCGATGTAGTCGCGGGCCGAGGCCAGCATGGTGCCCCACTCAGGGGTTGGCGGTTGTACGCCAAGGCCCAGGAAGCCCAGGGCTGCGGCATCGAGAATCGCCGAGGAGAAACTCAAGGTGGCCTGAACGATCAGCGGTGCCATGCAGTTTGGCAGCACGGTGACGAACATCAGGCGCGGCAGGCCGGCGCCGGCGAGGCGGGCGGCGGTCACGTAGTCACGGTTCAGTTCGCCCATCACCGCCGCGCGGGTCAGACGGACATAGGACGGCAGCGACACGATCGCAATCGCGATCACGGTGTTGATCAGGCCAGGGCCGAGGATTGCGACAATGGCCACAGCCAGCAGCAGCGACGGCAGGGCCAGCATGATGTCCATCAGACGCATGATGGTTGGGCCGAGCAGGCGCGGGAAGAAACCGGCGAACAGACCCAGCAGGATCCCCGGGATCAACGACATCACCACCGACGACAAACCGATCAGCAAGGACAGGCGCGAGCCCTGGATCAGGCGCGACAGCAGGTCACGGCCCAGCTCATCGGTACCCAACAGGAACTGGATCTGCCCGCCTTCCAGCCAGGCCGGAGGGGTCAGCAGGAAGTCACGGTATTGCTCGCTTGGGTTATGCGGAGCCACCCAGGGGGCGAAGATGGCGCAAAACACCACCAGCAACATGAACAGCAGGCCGGCAACGGCGCCCTTGTTCTTGGAAAAGGCTTGCCAGAATTCTTTGTACGGGGACGGGTACAGCAGGCTTTGATCGACTGCTACCGCGGGAGTAGGTGTGGTCATGGTCATGATCTCAGCGCTGGTGACGGATGCGTGGGTTGGCGAAGCCGTAGAGGATGTCCACCACGAAGTTCACCAGAATCACCAGGCAGGCGATTAACAGGATGCCGTTTTGCACCACGGGATAATCCCGTGCGCCAATGGCTTCGATCAGCCATTTGCCGATGCCGGGCCACGAGAAGATGGTTTCGGTCAGGACCGCACCGGCCAGCAGCGTGCCGACTTGCAAGCCGACCACGGTGAGTACCGGGATCAAGGCGTTACGCAGGCCGTGGACGAACACCACGCGCGCCGGCGACAGGCCTTTGGCCTTGGCGGTACGGATGTAGTCTTCGCGCAGCACTTCGAGCATCGACGAACGGGTCATCCGCGCGATCACGGCCAGCGGGATGGTGCCGAGCACGATGGCCGGCAGGATCAGGTGGTGCAAGGCATCCCAGAACGCGTCCGGCTCGTCAGCCAGCAGGGTGTCGATCAGCATGAAGCCGGTGCGCGGCTCGATGTCGTAGAGCAGGTCGATCCGCCCGGACACGGGCGTCCAGCCCAGGCTGACGGAGAAGAACATGATCAGGATCAGGCCCCACCAGAAGATCGGCATCGAATATCCCGCCAGGGAGATGCCCATCACCCCATGGTCGAACAGGGATCCTCGCTTCAAGGCCGCGATCACCCCGGCTAACAGCCCCAGGATGCCGGCGAACAACAGGGCGGCCATGGACAGTTCCAGGGTCGCCGGGAAAAGGGCGGTGAATTCAGTCCACACGCTGGTACGGGTGCGCAGGGATTCGCCGAGGTCGCCGTGGGCGAGCTTGCCGACATAATCCAGGTATTGCGCATAAAGCGGTTTATTCAGACCAAGGCGTTCCATTGCCTGAGCGTGCATCTCGGGGTCGACTCGTCGTTCGCCCATCATGACTTCGACGGGGTCGCCAGGGATCATGCGAATCAACGCGAACGTCAGCAAGGTGATGCCGAAAAACGTGGGGATCAGTAACCCCAATCGGCGGGCAATAAAACTAAACATCTTGTTGTGTACCTCAATCAGCCGGTTAGGCAGGTTCGGCACCGTCAATGTCGACGGTGCCGAGCGTTTCTTATCTACTTCACCTGGGTGGTGGCGAAGTTATTTGTAGTCAGAGGGCTTTGGGTATAACCCTCGACGTTTTTACGCATGGCGGTAAACATTTTCGGGTAAGCCATGGGAATCCATGGTTGGTCCTTGTCGAAAACGTCCATGGCTTGTTCATAGAGTGCAGCGCGCTGTGCGGGTTCAGCGATGGCGCGTGCCTTGTCGATCAAGTCTTGAAACTCTTTGTTACACCAGCGGGCGTAGTTTTCGCCGTTTTTCGCTGCATCGCAACTCAAGTTCGGGGTGAGGAAGTTATCCGGGTCCCCGTTATCCCCCGCCCAGCCGGCGGAGACCATGTCATGTTCGCCATTCTTGGCGCGCTTGAGCATTTCGCCCCATTCCATGACCTTGATGTTCACTTTCAGGCCGATTTGCGCCAAATCCGCCTGCATGCGCTGGGCGCCGAGCATCGGGTTGGGGTTGGTCGGGCCGCCACCATTGCGGGTGAACAGGGTGATCTCGGTGCCTTCCGGTACACCGGCTTCCTTGAGCAGGGCGCGGGCCTTGTCGAGGTCGCGGGGCGGGTTCTTCAGCTTGTCGCTGAAGCCCAGCAAGGTGGGTGGGTAAGGCCCGGTGGCGTCGACTGCGTTGCCTTTGCCGTACAGGGACTCGTTGTAGCCTTTCTTGTCGAACGCGATGTTGATCGCGTGACGCACCCGGGCGTCGCTCATGTACTTGTGGGTGGTGTTCATGGCGGTGTAAGCGGTGGTCATCGCCGCCAGTTCCGCGACCTTCAGGTTCGGGTCGGCCTTCATGCTCGGCACGTCATCCGGTTTTGGATACAGCGCGATCTGGCATTCGTTGGCCTTGAGCTTTTGCAGGCGCACGTTGTTGTCGGTGGTGATGGCCAGGATCAGCGGATCGGCCGGCGGCTTGCCACGGAAGTAGTCCGGGTTGGCCTTGAAGCGCACTTGGGCGTCTTTGGCGTAGCGGGTGAAGATGAACGGGCCGGTGCCGATGGGCTTGGCGTTCAGGTCATCGGTCTTGCCGGACTTGAGCAACTGGTCGGCGTATTCGGCGGAGTGGATCGAGGAAAACGCCATGGCCAGGTCGGCCAGGAACGGTGCTTCAGGGCGGGTCAGGGTGAAGACCACGGTGTGGTCGTCGGTCTTCTCTACGCTCTTGAGCAGTTCCTTGAAGCCCATGCTTTCAAAGTACGGGTAGCCCACGTTGGACTTTTTGTGCCAAGGGTGTTTCGGGTCCAGCTGGCGCTGGAAGCTCCAGAGCACGTCGTCGGCGTTCAGGTTGCGCGTGGGTTTGAAGTAGTCGGTGGTGTGGAACTTGATGTCGTCGCGCAGGTGAAAGGTGTAGGTCAGGCCATCGGCACTGATTTCCGGCAGGTCCTTGGCGAGCGCCGGGATCACTTCGGTGGTGCCGGGCTTGAAGTCCACCAGGCGGTTGAACATGGTTTCAGCCGCGGCGTCAGCGGTGACAGCCGTGGTGTACAGGACCGGATCGAAACCTTCCGGGCTGGCTTCGGTGCAGACGACCAACGGTTTGGCCGAGATGCCGACCGCGACGCTCAACAGCGCAGCGGCAATGGCAGCTTGTAACGGGAGCATTTTCATCTAAGAGCCCTCTGCAATCGATTGGACCAGACAAGCGTAAGCGGCAGGCTCGTCCTGAGCCTGCCGCTTACCTGGCGCTGATTAAAGAATGTTGAACGGGATGGTGGTCACCAGGCGGAACTCACGCAGGTTGCCGTCAGCCTGGTTGGCGCTGGCACGGTGAGTCACGTAGGTCCCACGAATGGTGGTGGCCTTGAGTGCGCCGCTCTGAATCGCATAGGAAGTACCCACGCCATATTCCTGGTGTTTCTCGCCGTCCTGGGCCTGAATGCCGTTGTAGGCAAAGCCTGCGCGGCCGCCGTCGCCGGTGTAGTGAGTACCGTCGATACCCCAGCCACGCGCCGAGTAGATGTTGAACTTCAGGCCTGGCACGCCGTATTCGGCCATGTTGATGCCGTAGGCAATCTGGAAGGACTTCTCGTTCGGACCGTTAAAGTCGGACGTCAGGGAGTTGGCCAGGTAGATACCGTTGGTTTCGTGCAGGTAGTCGAAGTACTCGTCACCGTTCACGGCCTGGTAGGAGAAGGTCAGGCTATGAGCCTGGTGGGTCAGGCCGAACGACAGCGAGTAGGTGTCGTTGTCGATCTTGCCCATCAACTTTTTGCCTTCGTCGACGGTTTTGTAGTAGTTCAGGCCGGTGGTCAGGGACAGGGTCTGGCTGTCACCCAGTTCGTGGGTAGCACCGAAGTAGTACTGGTTCCAGAAGTCTTCCACGTTGGCGGCGAACAGGCTGGTCTTCAGGCTCTTGAACGGCTGGTAGTTGACGCCCAGGGTGTTGACCTTGTCGGTTTCCTGACGGCCATTGCCGTATTCAGTGCGGAATTTCGACAGGCTCTGCTCGGTCCGTGGCGAAACGCGGTCAAACACGCCGCCCTGGAACGACAGGTTGCTGAACTCTTCGCTGTTGAAGCTCACACCTTCGAAGCTCGAAGGCAGCGCACGGTTACCGATGGTGTCGATAATGCCGCTGCTGAAGTTCTGGCGACCGGCGGTCAAGGTGGTGTTCGAGACACGGAACTTGACGTTGGCCAGGCCCAGTTTGCTCCACTGGTCTACGGCGTCGCCGTCGGAGTCGGCCAGGGTACGGTTGGAGCCGCCCTTGATGTCACGCTTGCTACGGTCCAGGACCAGAGCGTTGTAGACCGCCACTTCAGTGCTCACGCCAACGGTGCCCTGGGTGAAACCCGAGGTAGCGTTGAGGATGGTGCCTTGCACCCAGTTGGTACGGTAGTTGTCAGTACGGGCTTCGCCGTGCTTCTGGTAGGTGAACTTGCTGCCACGGAAGCGCTGTTCGTTGGAGAACCAGTTACGGGTTGTGCCGCCCAGGCTTGCTCCATCGATAAAGCCTTTGGCCTCGCTTTGGGCGCTGGTGCCGGCCAGTGTGGTTGGAACGAAGTCCTGGCTTGCAGGTTCAGCGTAGGCGGTGGCCGTGATGCTG
Source organism: Pseudomonas sp. ADAK13 (assembly GCF_012935715.1). Classification (NCBI taxonomy): domain Bacteria; kingdom Pseudomonadati; phylum Pseudomonadota; class Gammaproteobacteria; order Pseudomonadales; family Pseudomonadaceae; genus Pseudomonas; species Pseudomonas sp. ADAK13. Next base: position 1,135,089 of record NZ_CP052860.1, on the reverse strand, counting down.
CTGATGGCCAGGGCCAGTAGCGCGGTGCTGCTCAGTTTCATGGGTGAAGCTCCTTTGGTTCTCTTTTTTAATGCCGGTCTTTTTAGGTGAACCGGCTATTGGGTGTGTAACTCTTTCAAGCCTTTGCAAACGTTTGCCCTTGGGTAAAACCCGAAATAAGGCTGCACGTTTGCAGCAAGGTGAATGCTCACCCTGCGCAATCCGGTTATCTTTTTATGGGGTGATACTGACGCCCGAGAACACGTTGCGGCCGAAGGGGCTGACTTTGAAACCTTCGACTTTGGCGCTTAACGGCTGGTTAACCGTCGAGTGGGCGACTGGCGTGATCGGCACCTGTGCTTTAAGCAGTTGCTGCGCCTGTTTGTACAGAACAGTCCTTTGTTCGCGGTCGGTCACGACCTTGGCTTGCTTGATCAGCTTGTCGTACGCCGGGTCACACCACATGGAGTAGTTGTTCCCGCCGATGGCGTCGCAGCTGTAGAGGGTGCCCAGCCAGTTGTCCGGGTCACCGTTGTCACCGGTCCAGCCAATCAGGCTGACATCGTGCTCGCCATTCTTGGTGCGCTTGATGTACTCGCCCCATTCATAGCTGACGATCTTGACCTTGAGGCCAATCCTGGCCCAATCGCTTTGCAGCATTTCAGCCATCAGCTTGGCGTTGGGGTTGTACGGCCGTTGCACCGGCATCGCCCACAGGGTGATTTCGGTACCTTCCTTCACGCCGGCAGCCTTGAGCAGTTCCTTGGCTTTTTCCGGGTTGTAGGCGGCGTCCTTGATGGTGTCGTCGTAAGACCACTGGGTCGGCGGCATGGCGTTGACCGCCAGTTGCCCCGCGCCCTGGTACACGGCGTTGAGAATGCTTTGCTTGTTCACCGCCATGTCCAGGGCCTGGCGCACTTCGAGCTGGTCGAAGGGCTTGTGCCGCACGTTATAGGCGATGTAGCCCAGGTTGAAGCCTGGCTTGGTCAGCAGTTGCAGGTTCGGGTCGGCCTTCAGGGCTTCGACGTCGGCCGGGCGCGGGTGCAGGGTGATCTGGCATTCGCCGGCCTTGAGCTTTTGCACCCGTACCGACGCGTCGGTGTTGATCGCAAAAATCAGCTGGTCGAGCTTCACGCGGCTCGGGTCCCAGTACTGTTTGTTGCCGGTGTAGCGGATCTGCGAATCTTTCTGATAACGCTGGAACACGAACGGCCCGGTGCCGATCGGCTTCTGGTTGATGTCGCTGGGCTTGCCGGTCTTGAGCAAATGGTCGGCGTATTCAGCCGACAGGATCGAGGCGAAGCTCATGGCGATGTTCTGGATAAACGCGGCGTCGACCGTGTTCAGGGTCATCACCACGGTATGCGGGTCGGTTTTCTCGACCTTGGCGATATTCTTGTTCAGGCTCATCCCGTTGAAGTACGGAAACTCGGTGGGGTAGGCCTTGCGGAACGGGTGTTCGGGGTCAAGCATGCGATTGAAGGTGAACAGCACGTCGTCGGCGTTGAAATCACGCGTCGGCTTGAAGTCCTTGTTGCTGTGGAATTTCACCCCTTCGCGCAGGTGGAAGGTGTAGGTCAGGCCGTCTTCGGAAATATCCCAACGGGTTGCCAGGCCCGGAACGACATTGGTCGCGCCTTTTTCAAACTCGGCCAAGCGGTTGTAGATAGGCTCGGCGGCGTCGTTATCGGTGGCCGTCGTGTATTGCGCGGTGTCGAAGCCAGCCGGGCTGCCTTCGGAGCAAAACACCAGGCTCTTTTTCTCGGCAGCCTGGCCCATCGAGGCCACAGCCAACAGGCTGGTGCCAAATATCGCGGATAGAACGGTGGTATGGCGCATGACAATCCCGATCCTTGTTTGTTGTTTTCGTCAGTGAGCAATCGCAAGGCCTTGGCCCTGCGACAACACTGATCCCACAACGGCAGTTGCCTCACAGAGACGATGCGTCTGCCGTGCCACGACGTTATGGGTCGGGAGCCGGGCAGTAAATGCAACGAATCTGACAGACCTTGTAGGCAATGGAACCGCGATTCGCAGTTCGCTGCCGTAGGACGGCAGCGTGTGCGGAGGTGGTCTGTTTCCTACGGTCTTGGCGGATGCAATAACGGCGACGTTATGAAACGTCGCCGCCAGAGACCCTTACTTGCCGCTTACGCTCACACCGTAGAAGGAGTTCAAGCCAAACGGGCTGATCTTGAAGTCCTGCACGTTGTTGCGCATGGGTTGATACACCGTCGAGTGCGCGATAGGTGTCATCGGGACTGCATCTTTGAGGATATGTTGCGCCTGCTTGTACAGCTCGGTGCGTTTGGCTACGTCGGAAGTCGCCTTGGCTTCTTTCACGATGCCGTCGAATTTCTTGTCGCACCACTTGGAGAAGTTGTTGCCGGCCAGGGAATCGCAGCCGAACAGCACGTTCAGCCAGTTGTCCGGGTCACCATTGTCGCCGCTCCAGCCAATGATCATGGCCTGGTTCTCGCCGCCTTTGGAACGCTTGATGTACTCGCCCCACTCGTAGCTGACGATGTTCACTTTCAGGCCGATCTGTTTCCAGTCGTTCTGCAGCATCTCAGCCATCAGCTTGGCGTTCGGGTTGTACGGACGCTGGACCGGCATCGCCCACAGGGTGATCTCGGTACCTTCCTTGACGCCGGCTTCCTTGAGCAAGGCCTTGGCCTTGGTCACATCAAACGGGGCGTCCTTGATGGTGGTGTCGTAGGACCACTGGGTAGGCGGCATGGCGTTGACAGCCAGTTGGCCTGCACCCTGGTAGACCGAGTCGATGATCTGCTGCTTGTTCACCGACATGTCCAGAGCCTCACGCACGCGCAGGTCAGACAGCGGGTTCGGTGCGGTCTGGCCCTTGAGGACCGGCATGACGTTGTAGGCGATGTAGCCCAGGTTGAAACCGGCCTGGTGCGGCAGTTTCAGGTCCTTGTCTTCACCCAGCGCCTTGAGGTCGGCCGGACGCGGGAACAGGGTTACCTGGCATTCGTTTTTCTTCAGCTTCTGGATGCGCACCGACGGGTCGGTGGTGATGGCGAAGATCAGGTTGTCGATCTTCACGTCTTCAGGCTTCCAGTAATCCTTGTTGCCGGTGTAACGGATGTTGGAGTCTTTCTGGTAGCTCTTGAATACGAACGGACCAGTGCCGATTGGCTTCTGGTTGATGTCCTGTGCCTTGCCTTCCTTCAACAGCTGGGCGGCGTATTCAGCCGACTGGATGGAGGCGAAGCTCATTGCCAGGTTCTGGATAAAGGCGGCGTCCACGGTGCCAAGGGTGAACTTGACGGTGTGGGCATCGACTTTCTCGATGTTCTTGATGTTGGTGTCCATACCCATGTCCGTGAAGTACGGGAACTCGGTTGGGTAGGCTTTGCGGAACGGATCATCTTTGTTGATCATCCGGTTGAACGTGAACAGTACGTCGTCAGCCGAAAATTCACGAGTTGGCTTGAAGTACGGGGTGGTGTGGAACTTGACGCCTTCACGAAGGTGGAAGGTGTAGGTCAGGCCATCCGGGGAAACGTCCCAGGTGGTGGCCAGCCCAGGAACAACAGCGGTGCCGCCGCGCTCAAACTGGGTCAGACGATTGAACATGGTCTCGGCCGAAGCATCGAAGTCTGTTCCGGTGGTGTACTGGCCTGGATCAAAGCCGGCCGGGCTCCCTTCGGAGCAGAACACCAGGTTGCTCGCCGCTTGGGCGAAAGGTGCAGCAGCCATTAAACCGGCGCTGACTAATAACGGAATGACTGCGTGTTTAAGCATGTTGGCCTCATGATTTGTTGTCATTTTTGGTAGTGAGGGCGACCTCGTGAGTCGACCTGCGGATACTTATGCAGGGCCCATACCCAATGCAAGATGTTGAGAGCCTACAACGGCTAAACAGTGGTACGAACGTACACGAATGTCGCATATGTGTAAGTTCAGACACATTTACGCACTTTTGAGGGTTTTTTTCGGTGCGAGACGCGCACCATGAATGCCCAACCGAGGCGTCTGGTGCACTCGGTTGGGGCGCGGCTGTTACTTATTCAGACTGACGCCATAGAACGGTGTGAGTCCAAATGGACTGATCTTGAAGTCCTGTACTTCCTTTCGCAGGGGCTGGAAAACCGTCGAGTTTGCAATAGGCGTTATAGGTACTTGTTCCTTAAGGATTTTTTGCGCCTGTTGATACCACTTGATGCGCTGCTCGCGGTCGCTCCTGACCTTGGCCTGCTGCACCAGCTTGTCGTAGGCGGGGTTACACCATTTTGCATAGTTGCTGCCCTTCACCGCAGCACAACTGTAGAGCACGCCGAGCCAGTTATCCGGGTCACCGTTGTCGCCGGTCCAGCCGTAAATCATCACGTCATGCTCGCCGGCTTTGGCGCGTTTGATGTATTCGCCCCACTCATAGCTGACGATATTGGCCTTGATGCCGATCTTTTCCCAATCCTGCTGGATCATCTGCGCCGACATGCGGGCGTTGGGATTGGAAGCGCGTTGTACGGTCATCGCCCACAGGTTGATGGTGGTACCTGGTGCAACCCCTGCTTCTTTTAGTAGCGCCCGCGCCTTGGCCGGATCGTAGGGCGCGTCCTTGATGGTGGGGTCATAAGACCACTGGGCCGGAGGCAGCGCGTTCTGCGCCAATTGTCCGGCGCTCTGGTACACCGCCTTGATGATGGCCGGCTTGTCGATGGCCATGTCCAGCGCCTGGCGCACCTTGAGTTGGTCCAGCGGCGGGTGGGTCACGTTGTAGGCGAGAAAGCCCAGGTTGAAGCCGGCTTGCTGAAGAACCCGCAGGTTCGGATCCTGCTTCATCACGTCAATGTCGGAGGGGCGCGGGTAACCGCTGACCTGGCACTCGCCGGCCTTGAGCTTTTGCAGGCGCACCGCAGCGTCCGGGGTGATCGAGAACACCAGGTTGTCGAGCTTCACATCTTCGGGCTTCCAATACTGTTTGTTGGCGCTGTAGCGAATCTGCGAATCCTTCTGGTAGCGCTTGAACACGAACGGCCCGGTGCCGACGGGCTTCTGGTTGATGTCGGCGGCCTTGCCTTCCTTGAGCAACTGCGCGGCGTATTCGGCGGACTGCACCGAGGCGAAGCTCATGGCCAGGTTCTGCACGAAGGAGGCGTCGACGTTGTTCAGGTTGAAGCGCACCGTGTGCTCGTCAAGTTTTTCGACGTTCTTGATCGTGGTGTTCAAGCCCATGTCGGTGAAGTACGGCGACTCCGACGGGTAGGCCCTGCGGAACGCATTCTCGGGGTCGAGCAGGCGCTGGAAGGTGAACAACACGTCATCGGCGTTGAAGTCGCGGGTCGGGGTGAAATAGTCGGTGGTGTGGAACTTGACGCCATCGCGCAGGTGGAAGGTGTAGGTCAGGCCGTCTTTGGACACGTCCCAACTGGTCGCCAGGCCCGGTTCGACTTCGGTGCCGCCGCGCTTGAACTGGGTCAGGCGGTTGAACACGGTTTCGGCGGAGGCATCAAAATCGGTGCCGCTGGTGTACTGGCTGGGGTCGAAGCCGGCGGGGCTGGCTTCGGAGCAGTAGACCAGGGTGCTGGCCGCCTGGGCTATCGGCATAAAGGCGAGCAGGCCGGCAGCGAGGAGGAGCGGTTTTAAGGCGATTCTTTCCATGGAGACCCCTGAGATGGCAGCTAAAGGCTGCCCAAACGAAAACGGCGGTCACCGAGATTACCGCCGTTCCAGTTATTCAGGTAGAGACAGGCGCAGGCATTACAGGGTTAATTCGCGGGGAAGTCCGCCGGCACCGACACCTCCAGGTTAATCGGGGCGAACTCGTCGATGGTGAAACGATCCCCCGATATTTCGTTACTCTCACGGATCGTGAACGTTCGGGTTGCGGTCACGTTTATATCCGGTATCGACCTTGGTTCATCCCCGGTCAGGTCATTGATGTACCACTGTGTGAACAGTGTGACTTGGGTTTCATTTTTCAGCGGGTCATAGTTGATCGTGTAGGTTATGTCATTCGCTTTGGCGTTGTAGCCTTCCTTTAGCGCCTTCACGATTTCAGCATGGACGGGCTGTGCCGCTCCTTGATGGGCGACTTCAGAAATGCGGGCCCGAAGGTCTTCATCAGGAATCGCTTGTTCGAACTGTGTCACCCGGTTCTGTCTGATTTCTTCGGCAGAGTTCCCACCGGCATTCAGCTCCGAGATAACGTCACCGGCTTTTGACGGTTGGATGATTGTGTACGTGCTGCGATTCACATCGTTAATGAAGTTTGGCGAGTAGGTGCTTGTGCTGTACGGGGTAGGGGCTGCCCGCTCGGATGGCCAAATGTTGAACGTGTGCTCAGTGGCATCCCACGTCACATTCAACTTTCTTCTAAGCACGCCGTTTTCTTCATACCCGGTAGCCGATATTTTGTAGGGGGTTGCCTCATCAACGTTCAAGTATTCGTCGAAGACCTTGGCCCCGTTCGCGGCGTCGGCGTCGATATCGTCGAACAAATCGGTGAATTTAGGTATCAGGTTTTCGCTGGGGGTGGGGGACGGTGAATTCCAGGGCCATCTTCCGCCCTTTCCTTCACCCCGGACCCACCCACCGTCGCCGTCGGTGTGTACCGACAACACCGGTTTACGGCTCTCGGGATCAATGATCTGGACATAGTCGTCACTTAACTTGAAGTTGCTCTTGATCTCGTAGACTTTGCGGGTACCCGACTCATCGGAATAGCGGATGAACCAGCGGTCTTGGCCGGTGGTTGCATCCTTGACCTGGTAAATGCCTTTGCCGTTACGTGTAGCCCCTTCAATCAACTGCTCTCCATCCGCAACCGCATACGCACTGATATTGCCGGCCTCGGAAGGGCGCAGGCGGTTAACTTCGGCTCCTTCCTCCTTTGGAACCATGACTTCATCGGCATCTTCCGGCACCTTGGGTGCTCGTGCCAATTCAAATTCGCGGGTCTCTGAACGGTATACCCATTTGTAATGCCCAGCGTTTATCGGGGCATCACCTAGCCCTGACTCGGCCGCAGCGGGTAAAAGTTCGTGCACCAATTGCAGGCCTGATATCACTGCTGCCGAGTTACCTCCAACGCGATCGCCTGCTGTCTTGCCATAGATGCCATCATGGACGCCAAAGACAATATTGCCCGCGTTGCCGACGATGGGTACGTAACCAAAGGTATTACCCCAGAACTCTTTCGCGGCCTTCCAGTTTTGTTGCGAAGAGCCAAACACCTCGGTTTGGTCGGACCATACAGCGTTATTGCTGTTTACTTCCTGGTATTTGGCGGCAATCCCGTCGTTCAGATTGTCGTATTTCAAGCGATAATTGCTGCCCCGCGATTCGGTATAGTTAAATGTTTCCCGCACCGGGACACCTTTATCTTTAAGGAGGCTGGAATATCCCGGGTAATGGGCGCTATTGCCCGAAATCAACTCGTCGAGCACATCCCCTGCCTTGGGCCAATGCGCATCTTTGCCGCCTTGTCTGTCGCTGGCATTGAAACTGCGCAGCAAAGCGCTTCGATTGTTTTTGGCCCAGTCGGCAAAGTCTGCATCTCCCTTTATTTCACGGACCGTGCCGTTCTTCAAATCGATCATCAAGCCCTCATTGGGCCGATGATCATAATTGCCATCAAATGGAGTATTAGGAATAAACGCATACCCTGCCAGTGGATAGCCATAGATGTTGGGGATAATGACTTGCCCATTTTTCTCCAGGGTGCGCTTGACCGCCTCCTGAGCGTCAGAGCTTAACTTTTCGAAGCTGTCCGGGTTGTTTAACAGGCTTTGCAATGTTCCCCGTACAACATAGGCATCGGCGTTCCCTGAACGTTTCTCCAATGCGCCTGAAGTGTCTCGCATGGACTTGGCTATGTCCTGTTCCCAATGATTCTGAAGGTGCTTGCCTAGAGACTCCAGAACGTTGACCTTGCTTCGGTCATTGCGCTCGACTTCCATGAATTGGAAGTTAAGCGGACCGCCCCGCTGTACTTTGTCATGCGCAAGAGCGCCTGCGGCAATTTCCCACGCAAAGTAGGTACGCTTGTCGGTGTCGGTCGGTACTTCAGGCTTTCCTTTCCCTACGTAGGAGGTGAAGGTCACTGTGATTTTTTCATGCGGGTCATATCCGGCCGCTAGCAACCCTCCACTGAAATAGCCCGCAGGCTCCAGGAACTGGCGGTTCTTCTGGAACCTGATATTGCTTTCGCCTTCCTCACCACTTTCTATGTTCTCAAGCTGCGTTGTTACACGGCCCGCGTACGCATCGATACGTTGCACCCGCTCTTGTATCGTATAGCTTGCAGTGGGCGGAGTAACGTCCACTGAGCCATAAATGACTGCCTTGGCGACGTCAAATTCATGATCAGGGGCGGAGGAGTGAATCGACTCTTGTCCATGGTCGGTTTTTTTTGCCCCTGAACCTTTCACTGCTCCTGGAGTGAGAGTGTGTACATTAGGTGGAGAGTCAGTGGTCCGAGTGGGATGATTATGTATAGGTTCGGAAACGGCAAAAGTTGCCTGTGGAGTAGTTGAAAGTGGCGATAGGGAGTGCGGGCTTATATTCATTGTGGGCTCTTTTTATTAGTGAGGGTTTATAAGTTGAATTCCTCGGTGTGAGTTCGAGGTGGCCGAACCGTACACTGTTATATTGCGCGAATTGGTGCCTTGTTTTAGAACGGTTAAGGTTTTTTCTGTGGTCGTGTAAAACATCAGTGGAGTATGTGCAGTTGGGTGGCAGCTTGAGTGTCAACGGTTCCACATTGATGTTTGTATCCTGCGTGACAAGTTATTTTATAAAGGCAATAGTTACTTTAAGGTGTGCAGAATTGACAGGTGGGCGGTAGGCTTAAGTGAGAGCCGAGTGTCGGACCTACAGTTGGTTATGACGTGATCGAGACATCGCGTCCCAAAAAAAAGGCGCTAGCCTTGTAAGGCTGCGCCGTTTTTTATTGCAATAAAACTTATTGCAAGACTTCAATCACACCGTCGGCGCTCATGCTCACTTGACTGGTGCCGGCTTCGACTTCCGGCGTCGGCGCCGAATCCATCGCTGCGGCCTTCATCATCATCCCACCGCGGGCGTAGGGCTGTGGATAACCGTTGGTGTTGAAGTTCAGGTTGACGATTTTGTAGCCCTTGCCGCCCAGCGCGTCGGTGGCCAGTTGTGCACGGGCCTTGAACGCGGTGACCGCTTCTTTAAGCAAGGCATCTTCGCTGGCCTTGCGGGTCGGGTTGGCGATGGCGAAATCCATGCTGTCCATTTTCAGGTTGGTCAGCATGTCGCCGGTGAGCTTGGACAGTGCGGCGAAGTCGGCACTTTCCATGCGCAGCTCGGCGCGTTCACGCCAGCCGGTGATCTTCTGGTTTTTGTTGTCGTAGATTGGGTAGCTGTTGCGGCTGCCCTGGCGCAGGGTCACGCCTTTGACTTCGCGGGCCTGGGCCAGCGCCTTGTTCATGGTGGTGGTGATTTCGGCGGCCAGCTTGGCTGGGTCAGTGTTCTGCGACTCGGTGTAGAGGGTGACGATCATCTGGTCGCGCGCCACTTCCTGGCTGACTTCGGCACGCAGGGAAATCTGGTTGTAATGCAGTTCATCGGCAGCCATCGCCGGCAGGCTGGCGAGGGTAGCGGCGCCGAGGGTGAGGGTGGCTGCACTGCGAATGAAACGTGACATGGAAGCTCCTTGAGATGTTCGTGTTCGGTAAGACTGTAGACGCAAGGTTTCAGTTCTTCGGGTTTACACATTCGCTACAAGTTACCGGATGCCGACGAACGGTCATGTTCCTGACCCCTGCGTCAAAGAGCCACACACGCCGTGCCAGCGCTGTCGCTTCGTTTATACTCCGTGCGATCCGCCTGCAGCGCTCATCGGGAGAGCTCATGCTCGCCGCCGTAAAACTGACTTCCGCCACCCGCCAGAACCTTTGGCGCCTGACGTTCATCCGCACCCTGGTGCTGGCCGCACAGGCCGGCTCGGTGGGGCTTGCCTATTGGTTCAACCTGCTGCCGCTGCCGTGGTTGCAACTGGCGGTCACCCTCGGGTTTTCCACGGTGCTGTGCGCGTTTACTGCCATCCGCCTGCGCACCACGTGGCCGGTGACCGAACTGGAATACGCGCTGCAACTGGCCTGCGACCTGTTTATCCACAGTGTGTTGCTGTACTTCTCCGGTGGTTCCACCAACCCCTTCGTTTCCTATTATTTGGTGCCATTGACCATCGCTGCGGTGACCTTGCCGTGGCGCTATTCGGTGGTGCTGTCGGGCATCGCCCTGGCCCTGTACACCCTGCTGCTGGCGCAGTTCTACCCGCTGCAAACTTTCCCCATCGCCCGGGAAAACCTGCAGATCTACGGCATGTGGTTGAGCTTCGCCCTGTCGGCGGCGGTCATCACGTTCTTTGCCGCGCGCATGGCGGAAGAGCTGCGCCGCCAGGAAGAGCTGCGCGCCATTCGCCGTGAAGAAGGTCTGCGCGATCAGCAGTTGCTGGCCGTCGCGACCCAGGCCGCCGGCGCGGCCCACGAGTTGGGCACGCCGCTGGCGACCATGAGCGTGCTGCTCAAGGAAATGACCCAGGACCATCACGACCCGGCCCTGCAAGATGACCTCGGCGTGCTGCAGGAACAGGTCAAGCAGTGCAAGTTGACGTTGCAGCAACTGGTGCGCGCCGCCGAAGCCAATCGCCGCCTGGCGGTGGAGATGCAGGACGTCACCCAGTGGCTGGACGAAGCCCTGAACCGCTGGCACCTGATGCGTCCCGAAGCCAGTTACCGTTTCCACCTGCTGGGCCAGGGCGCAGTGCCGCGCATGGCGCCGCCGCCGGACCTGACCCAGGCGCTGCTGAACCTGCTGAACAACGCCGCCGATGCGTGCCCGGAAGGGTTGGAAGTGACCCTGAACTGGGACGCGGAAGACTTCACCATCAGTATTCGCGACCACGGCGCCGGTGTGCCGCTGGCGATTGCCGAGCAGATCGGCAAGCCATTCTTTACCACCAAGGGCAAAGGCTTCGGCCTGGGCCTGTTTTTGAGCAAGGCCAGCGTGACCCGCGCGGGCGGCTCAGTGAAACTCTATAGTCATGAGGAAGGCGGCACGCTCACCGAGCTGCGCCTGCCCCGTGTCGCACGAGGAGACATCGATGAGTGACGAGATCCAAGTCGAAGGCGAAGAACTGCCGCACCTGCTGCTGGTAGATGACGACGCCACCTTTACCCGCGTGATGGCCCGCGCCATGAGCCGTCGTGGCTTTCGTGTCAGCACCGCAGGTTCCGCCGAAGAAGGCCTGACCATCGCCACGGCCGACCTGCCGGAATACGCCGCCCTGGACCTGAAAATGGACGGTGACTCCGGCCTGGTGCTGCTGCCCAAGCTGCTGGAGCTGGACCCGGAAATGCGCGTGGTGATCCTCACCGGCTATTCCAGCATTGCCACCGCGGTGGAGGCCATCAAGCGCGGCGCCTGCAACTACCTGTGCAAGCCGGCAGACGCCGACGACGTCCTGGCTGCCTTGCTCTCCGAGCACGCCGACCTCGACACCCTGGTGCCGGAAAACCCGATGTCGGTGGACCGCCTGCAGTGGGAGCACATCCAGCGGGTGTTGACCGAGCACGAAGGCAATATCTCCGCCACCGCCCGCGCCCTGGGCATGCATCGCCGGACGTTGCAGCGCAAGCTGCAGAAGCGCCCGGTACGACGTTGAACGGCGACTGAACAATCTGCTTCAGGCTGCACGGAGCCCCGGATCGATCGGCTATGATCGATCCGACGCCTGTTCTTTATTTCCTACCGAGCCTGAACAATGAATCAGAACGCTGAGTATTCCGCGGTCAATGACGCGGTGCGTGGGCAATTTTTAAGGAAAGTCTGGGCGCTGATCACCCCTTACTGGCGCAGTGAGGAGAAGGTCAAGGCCTGGCTGTTGTTGCTGGTGGTGCTGGGGCTGTCGCTGTTCAGCGTGGCCGTGTCGGTGTGGTTCAACAGCTGGAATCGCGACTTCTACAACGCCCTGGAAAAGAAGGACTACGACGCCTTCACCCATTTGCTGATGTACTTCAGCGTGATCGCTGTAGTGGCGATCGTCACCGGGGTGTTCACCTCTTATTTGCAGCAAATGCTCACCATCCGCTGGCGGCGCTGGCTGACCGAAACCTACTTCGCCAAGTGGCTGAGCCAGAAGAACTACTACCACCTGGAATACGGCGGCTACACCGATAACCCCGACCAACGTATCTCCGAAGACCTCAACGCCTTCACCAGCAGCACCCTCAGCCTGGGCCTGGGCTTTATCAGTAACCTGGTGAGCCTGGTGTCGTTCTCGGTGATTTTGTGGGGCGTGTCCGGCAGCATTGAAGTGTGGGGCATTACGATTCCCGGCTACATGTTCTGGGCGGCGCTGGTGTATGCCGTGCTGGGCAGTTGGTTGACCCACTTGATTGGTCGAAAACTGATCGGCTTGAGCAACCGCCAACAACGGTTTGAGGCCGACTTGCGTTTCAGCCTGGTGCGGGTGCGCGAGAACGCCGAAAGCATTGCGCTGTTCAATGGCGAGCCGAATGAACACCAACAGCTGAGTGCACGTTTCGGGCGGGTGTGGAGCAACTTCTGGAGCATCATGCAGCTCAAGAAGCGCCTGAATTTCTTCACTAGCGGATACTCGCAGATTGCGATCATCTTTCCGTTTGTGGTGGCCGCGCCGCGCTACTTTTCCGGGCAGATAGAGCTGGGTGTGCTGATGCAGGTGGCCAGTGCCTTTGGCAGCGTGCAGGGCAGCCTGAGCTGGTTTGTCGACGCATATACCGTGTTGGCCAGCTGGCGCGCGACCTGTGATCGTCTGCTGAGTTTTGGCGAGGCGATGGAAGAAAACGAAGGCCGCAACATGGGCATTGAGTTGCAGCGTCAGGGCGGCAGTTTGCAGATGAACAACCTCAGCCTGGACCTGGCCGATGGTCGTCACCTGCTCGACGGCGCCAACCTGACCGTCGCCGAGGGGGAGCGCTTGATGCTCAGCGGTCGCTCCGGCAGCGGTAAATCAACCTTGCTGCGGGCCATGGGTAATCTGTGGCCAAACGGTCACGGCAACATTCGCTTGCCGGCCGAGCGTTACCTGTTCCTGCCGCAGAAGCCGTATCTGCCGATTGGCACCTTGCGCGGCGTGTTGAGTTATCCACAGGAGGAGGGTGCGTACCCGGCGGAACGTTATGCACAGGTGCTGGAAACCTGCCGCCTGGCGCATCTGATTCCTCGGTTGGATGAAGCCAACCACTGGCAGCGCATGTTGTCACCGGGTGAGCAGCAGCGTCTGGCGTTTGCTCGCGCATTGCTGTTTGAGCCGCAATGGCTGTACATGGATGAAGCTACGTCGGCGATGGACGAGGAGGACGAGGCGGCGCTGTATCAGGCGTTGATCGATGAGTTGCCGGGGTTGAGCATCGTCAGCGTCGGGCACCGCAGCAGCCTCAAGCGTTTCCATGGACGGCATGTGCGGATCGAGAACGGGCAGTTGGCGGAGCAGGCGCTGGTTTGAGACTTTGGGGTATATCCGTTGCTTCGGTAACGGCTACTTATGGTTCCGCTCTTACAGCGGGTCACTTTGCAAAAGCGGCAAAGTAACCAAAGCGCTCTGCCCCGCCTGTCGGCACCTCGCCTAGGCTCGGTGTTCCCTCACTCCGGCATTGCTCCGCGGGCCGCCGCGACGGGGCGTCCCTGCCCCGTCGCGGCTAAACCGGCGTCCTGCCGGTTTACCCGCTCCTCAATCCCTGCGTTCGGCCTCGGGCTTATTGGGGCAGTCAGAGCCAGATCAAGATCAAAAGCAAGAGCACAGCGGCCTACCGGCCGGCTTGAGTGGTAGAAGCCAGATCAAAAGCCAAAGCCAAAGCGAAAACCAAATCTGAAACTGCTGCGGCTCTGCTTTTCTGTGGGAGCTGGCTTGCCTGCGATGGCATCACCTCGGTGTGTCTGATGTACCGAGTTGTCTGCATCGCAGGCAAGCCAGCTCCCACATTTGACCGTGCTCGCTCTGGCTTTTGATTTTGATTTTGCCTTTGCTTCACACCACTCAAGCCGGCCTGTAGGCCGCTGTGCTGTTGATCTGCTTTTGATCTTGATCTTAGGCGCCCCGTTAAACCACGCTGGCCGAACGCAGGTAGTACGGAGCGGGTAAACCGGCAGGACGCCGGTTTAGCCGCGACGGGGCAGGGACGCCCCGTCGCGGCGGCCCGCGGAGTAGTACCGGAGAGAGGGCACACCGAGCCTGGGCGAGGTGCCGAGTGGTGGGGCAAGAGCCTTTTGGTTACTTTTGGGCTCCTTTCAAAAGTGACCCGCCGTAAGGGCGGAACCCATAGCAGCCCTGACCGCAGCAACGGATATGTACTCACTCCATCCAACGAAGCCAAACAAAAAAAGCCCGGCTGATCATCGATCAGCCGGGCTTTTTCATATCGCTTGAAAACGTATTACTTCTTCAAGCCGTAATGCTCATCCAGCATCCCCGGGGCGTTTGGCGTTTTTGGCGCGTAGTCCCGTGGCGGTTCCTGATTTTCCCGAGGTGGGGTCAGGCGTTCCCGTGGCGCTTGCGGTGCATCGGAATGCAGCGCGGCCAGCAGACGCTGGCGGGTGATGTCGTCCAGGGCCAGGCGGTTGGCACCCTCGGCGAGATGATCCTGTACTTCCTGGTAGCTCTGAGTGAGCTTTTTCACCAGGGTCGCGGTGCTGTTGAAGTGGGTAACAACCTCGTTCTGATAACTGTCAAAACGTTCCTGAATGTCATCCAGCTGACGTTGCGTGCGGTTAGGCGCGGCATTCGGCAGCAGGCGGGCAACCAGGAATCCAATGGCGACACCGGCAACCAAGGCGAGAGTCGGCAACAACCAAACTAAGAGCGAGTGTTCCACGAGTCCTTCCTCTATAAACGGCTTTGCTTTACGTTAACGGCTCGGACCTGCGCTGTATACCGCGATTAAGCTCGCAATGATGCCATGCACAGACTTTTAGCTAGACGAGTCGACCCCTTGAGAGGTCACGGAGTTCCTTCCTTGCTGATGCGTGAAACCCCCGTTTTGATCGATGGCCCGGTAGGCCAACTGGAAGCCCTGTATCTGGATCACCCCGAGCCACGTGGCCTGGCGCTGATCTGCCACCCTAACCCGGTGCAGGGCGGCACCATGCTCAACAAAGTCGTATCGACCCTGCAACGCACTGCGCGCGATGCCGGCTTGATCACATTGCGATTCAATTATCGCGGTGTCGGCGCCAGCGCCGGTACGCACGATATGGGCACCGGTGAAGTCGACGACGCCGAAGCCGCCGCCACCTGGCTGCGTGAAAAGCATTCCGACCTGCCGATCACCCTGCTGGGGTTTTCCTTCGGCGGGTTTGTGGCAGGCACCCTCGGCGGCCGCCTGGAAGCCAAGGGCGAAAAACTCGCCCACCTGTTCATGGTGGCCGCGGCGGTGATGCGCCTGCGGGATAACGACGTGTTGCCACAGGGCTGCCCATTGACCGTGATCCAACCGGAAACCGACGAAGTGGTCGACCCGCAGCTGGTCTACGACTGGTCCGCCGCCCTGAATCGCCCCCATGAACTGCTGAAAGTGGCAGAATGCGGACACTTTTTTCATGGCAAGCTGACCGATCTCAAGGATCTTGTGCTGCCACGTCTTTCGAATTGATGAAAAGCGATCACCCATGACGACCCGTACCCGCATCCTCACCGGTATCACCACCACCGGCACGCCGCACCTGGGCAACTACGCCGGCGCGATTCGCCCGGCGATCCTTGCCAGCCAGGACGCCAATGCCGACTCCTTTTACTTCCTGGCCGACTACCACGCCCTGATCAAGTGCGATGACCCGCAGCGTATCCAGCGCTCGCGCATGGAAATCGCTGCGACCTGGCTGGCCGGTGGCCTGGATGTGAAC
The DNA here is from genome assembly GCF_012935715.1 of Pseudomonas sp. ADAK13. Classification (NCBI taxonomy): domain Bacteria; kingdom Pseudomonadati; phylum Pseudomonadota; class Gammaproteobacteria; order Pseudomonadales; family Pseudomonadaceae; genus Pseudomonas; species Pseudomonas sp. ADAK13. Next base: position 1,119,228 of record NZ_CP052860.1, on the reverse strand, counting down.
CGCGTGACGTTCTATCGCCAGTCCGACATCCCGGAAATCCCCGAGCTGACCTGGCTGCTGACCTGCGTGGCGGCCAAGGGCCTGCTCAACCGTGCGCACGCCTACAAGGCCTCGGTGGACAAGAACCTGGAAAACGGCGAAGACCCGGATGCGGGCATCACCATGGGCCTGTACAGCTACCCGGTGCTGATGGCGGCGGACATCCTGATGTTCAACGCCCATAAGGTGCCGGTCGGTCGTGACCAGATCCAGCACGTGGAAATGGCCCGGGACATCGGCCAGCGCTTCAACCACCTGTTCGGCAATGGCAAAGAATTCTTCACCATGCCCGAGGCGTTGATCGAAGAAAGCGTCGCCACCTTGCCGGGCCTGGATGGCCGCAAGATGTCGAAGAGCTACGACAACACCATCCCGTTGTTCACCAGCGCCAAGGACATGAAGGACGCGATCTCGCGCATCGTCACTGACTCCCGCGCGCCGGGCGAAGCGAAAGATCCGGACAATTCCCACCTGTTCACCCTGTACCAGGCATTTGCCACCAAGGCCCAGGAAGAAGAGTTCCGCGGCGAATTGCTGCAAGGCCTGGGCTGGGGCGAGGCGAAGAACCGTCTGTTCCAATTGCTGGACGGCCAACTGGGTGAGGCGCGTGAGCGTTACCACCAACTGATGTCGCGCCCGTCGGACATGGAAGACCTGCTGCTGATCGGCGCCAAGAAAGCCCGCGCCGTGGCGGCACCGTTCCTGGCCGAGCTGCGTGAAGCGGTGGGCCTGCGTTCGTTCGTCAACCCGGTCGCCGTTGCCGCCACCACCAAGAAGAAAGCTGCGAAAGCCGCACGTTTTGTCAGCTTCCGCGAAGACGACGGCAGCTTCCGCTTCCGTTTGCTGGCGGCCGAAGGCGAGCAACTGCTGTTGTCGCGCAACTTTGCCGACGGTAAAGCCGCCGGCGCGGTGACCAAGCAGCTGCAGTCGGGTCAGGCGCTGGATGTACGCAGTGAAGCCTCGAGCTTCAGCGTGTGGCTGGACGGTGAAGTCGTCGCCGATAGCCCGGCGTTCGCCGACAGCGCCTCGCGGGATGCGGCGATTGAAGCCTTGCGCGTTGCGTTGACCCCAATCGAGGATTGACCCGACCAAGGGTTGATTGCCATTCTTCAGGGCCGTCGTTACAGTGGCGGCCCGTTTTTGTTGCCTTGCTAACGAATTATGACGCCCCTAGAACGATATCAAGCTGATCTGAAACGCCCGGAATTCTTCCATGACGCTGCCCAGGAAACTGCGGTGCGCCATTTGCAACGCCTGTACGACGATCTGGTCCAGGCCTCGCAGAACAAGCCGGGCATGTTCAGCAAGTTGTTTGGCAAGAAAGACCACACGCCGGTCAAGGGCCTGTACTTCTGGGGTGGTGTTGGCCGGGGCAAGACTTACCTGGTCGATACCTTCTTTGAAGCGCTGCCGTTCAAGGAAAAGGTCCGTACTCACTTTCACCGCTTCATGAAGCGCGTGCACGAAGAGATGAAGACCCTGCCGGGCGAGAAGAACCCGCTGACCATCATCGCCAAGCGCTTCTCGGAAGAAGCTCGGGTGATCTGTTTCGATGAGTTCTTCGTGTCCGACATCACCGACGCGATGATCCTCGGCACCCTGATGGAAGAGCTGTTCAAGAACGGCGTGACCCTGGTCGCCACCTCGAACATCGTGCCCGACGGCCTGTACAAGGACGGCCTGCAACGCGCGCGCTTCCTGCCGGCCATTGCCCTGATCAAGCAGAACACCGACATCGTCAACGTCGACAGCGGCGTCGACTACCGCCTGCGTCACCTTGAGCAAGCCGAACTGTTCCACTACCCGCTCAACGAAGTGGCCCAGGAAAGCCTGCGCAAAAGCTTCCGCGCGCTGACGCCGGAATGCACCCAGGCGATCGAAAACGACAAGTTGATCATCGAAAACCGCGAAATCATTGCGTTGCGCACCTGCGATGACGTGGCCTGGTTCGAATTCCGCGAACTGTGCGACGGCCCCCGCAGCCAGAACGACTACATCGAACTGGGCAAGATCTTCCACGCGGTGATCCTGAGCGGCGTCGAGCAGATGAGCGTCACCACCGACGACATCGCGCGGCGCTTTATCAACATGGTCGACGAATTCTACGACCGTAACGTCAAGCTGATCATCTCGGCGGAAGTCGAGCTCAAGGACCTCTACACCGGCGGTCGCTTGAACTTCGAATTCCAACGGACCTTGAGCCGCTTGCTGGAAATGCAGTCCCACGAGTTCCTGTCGCGGGCGCACAAGCCGTAAGCGATGTGCTCGAAATGAAAAAGGCCCGCAGCGATGCGGGCCTTTTTAATGCAAAATTTCCAGGTCAACAGAAATCAACGGTGGGAGCCGGGCTTGCCCGCGATAGCGGTCTGTCAGCTAATGCATCTGGTGCCTGACACGCCGCCATCGCAGGCAAGCCAGCTCCCACATTTTTACTGTGTATACCCTTTGGTTACGCGGCTTGCTGGAATTGCTGGCGGTACTGATTGGGTGACAACTCGGTGTGTTGCCGGAACAGCCGCGCAAAGAAGCTCGCGTCGTCGTAACCCACTTCGTAACTGATGGTCTTGATGCTTTTGCGACTGCCGGACAGCAAGCCCTTGGCCGTCTCGATGCGCAGGCGTTGCAGGTAATGCAGCGGCTTGTCGCCGGTGGCGGTCTGGAAGCGGCGCATGAAGTTGCGGATGCTCATGCCGTGCTCCCGGGCCACGTCTTCGAAGCGGAACTTGTCGGCGAAGTGTTCTTCGAGCCAATGCTGGATTTGCAGGATGATCACGTCCTGATGCAGCTTCTGGCCGCCAAAACCGATACGCCCCGGCGCATAGCTGCGTTGCACTTCATAAAGGATGTCGCGGGCTACCGCCTGGGCGATGTTGGCGCCGCAGAAGCGCTCGATCAGGTAGATGTAGAGGTCGCAGGCCGAGGTGGTGCCGCCGGCGCAGTACAGGTTGTCGGCGTCGGTCAGGTGCTTGTCCTGGTTCAGTTGAACCTTGGGAAAGCGTTCGCTGAAGGCGTTGAAGAAGCGCCAGTAGGTGGTCGCCTCCTTACCGTCCAGCAAGCCGGCCTCGGCGAGCCAGAACACCCCGGTGGCTTCGCCGCAGAGCACGGCGCCACGGGCATGCTGCTCGCGCAGCCAGGGCAGTACTTGGGGGTAGCGTTGGCACAGTGAGTCGAAGTCGTCCCAGAAGGCCGGGAGCACGATGATGTCGGCGTTTTCGAGGCCTCCGTCCACCGGCATGATCACGTCGCTGAAGCTGCGCACCGATTGCCCGTCGGGGCTGACGAGGCGGGTTTCAAACGCCGGTGTGAGGCCCTGGCCCAGCTGTTTGCCGTAGCGCAGGCTGGCGAGATGGAAAAAATCCTTGGCTTGCATGAGGGTTGAAGCGAATACCCGATCAATGGCCAAAATGCTGACGCGCCGCAAGGGCGTGGAGATTTGGTTAGACATAATTTCATTTATTCTTATAGGGGAAAGTGGTCACCAGACGGCTGGATCGTCTTATTTTTTGTCGCATGTGTCCAGTGTCCCGTGACGCCTTCGCGGCTTAGGCTCTGTGATCCCGGTCTTGTCCGACAATTCACGCAGGTGACCCATGATTCCCAGAACCTTGTTCAGCTCGGAGCACGAACTCTTCCGCCAGAGCGTGCGCACCTTCCTCGAAAAAGACGCGGCGCCGTTCCACGGGCAATGGGAAAAGCAGGGCTACATTGACCGCAACCTGTGGAACAAGGCGCGGGAGGCGGGGATGCTTTGCTCGCACTTGCCGGAAGAGTACGGCGGCCTCGGGGCGGACTTTCTCTACAGCGCGGTGGTGATCGAAGAGATCAGCCGGCTGGGGCTGACCGGGATTGGTTTCTCCCTGCATTCGGACATCGTCGCGCCTTACATCTTGCATTACGGCAGTGAGGCGCTGAAGCACAAATACCTGCCCAAGCTGATCTCCGGGGAGATGGTCACGGCCATCGCCATGACCGAGCCGGGTGCCGGGTCGGACCTGCAAGGGGTCAAGACCACGGCGGTGCTGGACGGTGATGAATACGTGATCAACGGCTCCAAGACGTTCATCACCAACGGCTACCTGGCGGACTTGGTGATTGTCGTCGCCAAGACCGACCCCAAGGCCGGCGCCAAGGGCACCAGCCTGTTCCTGGTGGAGGCCAACACGCCGGGCTTCGACAAGGGCAAGCGCCTGGAGAAGGTCGGGATGAAAGCTCAGGACACCTCGGAGCTGTTCTTCCAGGATGTGCGTGTACCCAAGGAAAACCTGCTGGGGCAGGCTGGGATGGGCTTTGCCTATCTGATGCAGGAGTTGCCCCAGGAGCGCTTGACGGTGGCGATTGGCGCGCTGTCTTCAGCCGAGGCGGCGTTGCAATGGACGCTGGAGTACACCCGCGACCGCAAGGCGTTCGGCAAGGCGATCATCGACTTCCAGAACACCCGTTTCAAGCTGGCGGAGATTGCTACGGAAACCCAGATTGGCCGGGTGTTTGTCGACAAGTGCATGGAGCTGCACCTCGAAGGCAAGCTCGACGTGCCCACGGCGGCGATGGCCAAATACTGGGCCACGGATTTGCAGTGCAAGGTACTGGATGAGTGCGTGCAGCTGCACGGGGGTTACGGGTTTATGTGGGAATACCCGATTGCCCGGGCGTGGGCGGATGCGCGGGTACAGCGGATTTATGCGGGGACGAACGAGATCATGAAGGAGATTATTGCGCGGGCGCTTTGACAGCGCAGAGAGATTCATGTGGCGAGGGGGCTTGTCCCCCGTTGGGCTGCGCAGCAGCCCCAATAAGCCACCTCATTCTTTCAGGCCAGCCGAGGTGGCAGGTTTCAGGGCCGCTTCGCAGCTCAACGGGGGACAAGCCCCCTCACCACAGGGTCAATCACGGCGCAGGATTCGGATGATCCTTCTGGATCGCCTCAATCCCCGCCAGCACTTCATCCGACAGTTTCAGGTCGGCGCTGGCGATGTTGCTGTCCAGCTGCTCCAGGGTCGTGGCGCCAATGATGTTGCTGGTCACGAACGGCTGTTGCGTCACAAACGCCAATGCCATCTGCGCCGGGTCCAGGCCGTGCTCGCGGGCCAATGCCACATAGCGGCTGCAGGCTGCTTCCGACTGGGCGTTGAAGTAGCGGCTGAAGCGGCTGTAGAGGCTCAGGCGGCCCTTGGCCGGGCGTGCGCCACCTTCGTATTTGCCGCTGAGCATGCCGAAGGCCAGGGGCGAATAGGCCAGCAACCCACATTGTTCACGGATGGCGATTTCCGCCAGGCCCACTTCAAAGCTGCGGTTGAGCAGGTTGTAGGGGTTCTGGATCGACACCGCGCGGGTCCAGCCGCGGGCTTCGGCCAGGGCCAGGAACTTCATGGTACCCCACGGGGTTTCGTTGGAGAGGCCGATGTGGCGGATCTTGCCGGCCTTGACCTGCTCATCCAGGGCTTCGAGGGTTTCTTCCAGCGGGGTCAGGTCTTCTTCAGCCTTGTGCTTGTAGCCCAGTTGGCCGAAAAAGTTGGTGCTGCGCTCGGGCCAGTGCAACTGGTAGAGGTCGATCCAGTCGGTTTGCAGGCGCTTGAGGCTCGCGTCCAGGGCTTCGGCGATGTGCTTGCGGTTGTGCTTGAGGTTGCCATCGCGGATGTAGTCGATGGTGTTGCCGGGGCCGGCGATCTTGCTGGCGAGGATCCAATCGGCACGGTCGCCACGGCTTTTGAAGTAATTACCGATGTAGCGCTCGGTGGTGGCGTAGGTGTCGGCCTTGGGCGGTACCGGGTACATTTCCGCGGTGTCGAGGAAGTTGATCCCCGCGGCCTTGGCCCGTTCGATCTGTGCGAAGGCCTCTGCCTCGCTGTTCTGCTCGCCCCAGGTCATGGTGCCCAAGGCTATCGCGCTCACGTTCAGATCGGTTCGGCCCAGCTGTCGATAGTCCATCGGGTACTCCTTCGGGGAAAACAATCATAAAAGCAGGTTGAAATTTTTTTGGCAATCTGCATAATTGCCCACCTCTTTCTGCAGTGGAAGTGATGCGCCGCCTGCCGAAGAATCTTGCCGTTGAACGGACGCGCCGACCCGAGCCCCCGATAGCGTCTGTATCCGGCTGCCTTTGACTTGTCAAAGTACGCACTATTCAGTAAGATCCGCCGTCTAATTTACAGGGCGGCCCCTGAGGCTATTAAAGAATGACAACTTTTACTGCAAAACCAGAAACAGTTCAGCGCGACTGGTTTGTCGTCGACGCCGCTGGTCAGACCCTGGGTCGTCTGGCCACTGAAGTCGCCAGCCGTCTGCGTGGCAAGCACAAGCCTGAGTACACCCCTCACGTTGATACCGGTGACTACATTGTCATCATCAACGCCGAGCAGGTACGTGTTACCGGCAACAAAGCGCAAGACAAAATGTACTACCGTCACTCCGGTTTCCCAGGCGGTATCAAGTCTTCGAACTTCGAAGGCCTGATCTCCAAAAAGCCTGAAGCCCCGATTGAAATCGCGGTCAAAGGTATGCTGCCGAAGGGCCCACTGGGTCGCGACATGTATCGCAAGCTGAAAGTCTATGCGGGCGCTGCTCACCCTCATGCTGCTCAGCAGCCCCAAGAACTGAAGTTTTAACGGAATAGTTCATTATGTCGGCGACTCAAAATTACGGCACTGGCCGTCGCAAAACCGCTACCGCTCGCGTTTTCCTGCGTCCGGGTACTGGTAACATCTCGATCAACAACCGCACTCTGGAAAATTTCTTCGGTCGCGAAACTGCCCGCATGGTAGTTCGTCAGCCGCTGGAATTGACCGAGACCGTTGAAAAGTTCGACATCTACGTCACCGTTATCGGTGGCGGTGTAAGTGGTCAAGCTGGCGCAATCCGCCACGGTATCACTCGCGCTCTGATGCAGTACGACGAAACCCTGCGTGGCGCTCTGCGCAAAGCTGGCTTCGTTACTCGCGATGCTCGTGAAGTTGAACGTAAGAAAGTTGGTCTGCGTAAAGCGCGTAAGCGTCCGCAGTACTCGAAGCGTTAATTCGCTTTTACGTTCCAGAAAACGCCCAGCCTCCTCACGGAGCTGGGCGTTTTTTATTGCCTACTATTTATGTAAAAAAATCTCTGTGACAACTTGCCACATCCGTAGAGCCCCTATACTCAAAGGCTTGGAGCCAGTGCCGGGGGTAATTACCTTGTCAGACGTGGGGCTTTTCATTACCATTCGGCAAAATTTTTATAAGTTCAGATTTAACACTTAGTAGACGCCTGATTTAACAGGCCACAAAGCTGATGGGAGAGGACTGAATGAGCAATGACGGCGTGAATGCAGGCCGGCGTCGCTTCTTGGTAGCAGCCACATCCGTGGTGGGTGCTGCAGGAGCGGTGGGGGCTGCGGTCCCGTTCGTGGGGTCATGGTTTCCCAGTGCCAAGGCGAAAGCCGCAGGTGCACCGGTGAAGGTGAATGTCAGCAAGATCGATCCAGGCCAGCAAATGATTGCTGAGTGGCGCGGTCAGCCAGTGTTCATCGTTCGTCGTACCGAGGAAATCCTGGGAAATCTGAAGAAGATCGAGGGCCAACTGTCTGACCCCGACTCGAAGAATTCCGACCAACCCGCTTACGTCGATAAGGAAATTCGCTCGATCAAGCCGGAGATTCTGCTGCTGATCGGTATCTGCACCCACTTGGGTTGCTCTCCCACCTTCCGCCCGGAAGTGGCGCCCGCTGACCTGGGCAAGGACTGGGTCGGGGGCTATTTCTGCCCGTGCCACGGTTCTCACTACGACCTCGCCGGCCGCGTCTACAAGTCACAACCCGCACCACTGAACCTGCCAGTTCCGCCACATCACTACGAGACTGACAGTGTCATTGTCATTGGCGTCGACGAGGGGGAGAAAGCCTGATGAGCAAGTTCATGGATTGGGTGGATGCGCGTTTCCCCGCGACCAAAATGTGGGAAGACCACCTCAGCAAGTACTACGCACCGAAGAACTTCAACTTCTTCTATTTCTTTGGCTCCCTGGCACTTCTGGTACTGGTCAACCAGATCGTTACCGGTGTCTGGCTGACGATGAGCTACACCCCGTCGGCCGAAGAAGCCTTCGCCTCCGTCGAATACATCATGCGCGACGTCGAGTACGGCTCGATCCTGCGTCTGCTGCACTCTACCGGCGCCTCGGCGTTCTTCATCGTCGTCTACATGCACATGTTCCGTGGCCTGCTCTACGGTTCCTACCAGAAGCCCCGCGAGCTGGTGTGGGTGTTCGGCATGCTGATCTACCTGGCGCTGATGGCCGAGGCCTTCATGGGCTACCTGCTGCCGTGGGGCCAGATGTCCTACTGGGGTGCCCAGGTGATCATCTCGCTGTTTGGTGCGATCCCGGTCATCGGCAACGACCTGACCCAGTGGATTCGTGGTGACTACCTGATCTCCGGGATCACCCTGAACCGCTTCTTCGCGTTGCATGTGGTGGCCTTGCCGATCGTGATTCTGGGCCTGGTGGTGCTGCACATTCTGGCGTTGCACGAAGTGGGTTCGAACAACCCCGACGGCGTGGACATCAAGAAGCACAAGGACGAAAACGGCGTACCGCTGGACGGCATTCCGTTCCACCCGTACTACACCGTAAAAGATATCGTCGGCGTGGTGGTGTTCCTGTTCATCTTCTGCTCGATCGTGTTCTTTTTCCCGGAGATGGGCGGTTATTTCCTCGAGAAACCGAACTTCGAACAGGCGAACGCCTTCAAGACCCCGGAACACATTGCCCCGGTCTGGTACTTCACCCCGTTCTACGCGATCTTGCGGGCGATTCCCGACAAACTCATGGGCGTTATCGCCATGGGCGCGGCGATTGCGGTGCTGTTCGTGCTGCCCTGGCTCGACCGTAGCCCGGTCAAGTCCATGCGCTACAAGGGCTGGCTGAGCAAGATCTGGCTGTGGGTGTTCTGCATTGCGTTCGTGATCCTGGGTGTACTGGGCGTGTTGGCGCCGACCCCGGAGCGTACGTTGCTGTCGCAGGTCTGCACCTTCCTGTACTTCGCCTACTTCATTCTGATGCCGTTCTACACCCGGCTCGAGAAGACCAAACCGGTACCGGAAAGGGTGACTGGCTGATGAAAAAATTATTCGTTGCATTCATTCTTGCGGCCTTGCCGCTGCTGTCTTTCGCCGCTGAACACGGCCCAGAGCTGGAAAAAGTCGACATCGATGTGTCGGACAAGGCTGCGATGCAGGACGGGCTGCGTACGTTCACCAACTACTGCATGGGCTGCCACAGTGCCAAGTTCCAGCGTTACGAGCGCGTAGCCGATGACCTGGGCATCCCCCATGACGTGATGCTCAGCCACTCGGTGTTCACCGGTGCGAAGATCGGCGACCACATGACCATTGGCATGCAACCGGCCGACGCCAAGACCTGGTTCGGGGCTGCACCGCCCGACCTGACCCTGGTGGCCCGTGTGCGTGGTACCGATTGGCTCTATGGCTACCTGAAATCCTTCTACGAAGACCCGACGCGTCCCTACGGCGTGAACAACAAAGTGTTCCCGAACGTCGGTATGCCTAACGTTCTGGTCGGCCTGCAAGGCCGCCAAGTGGTAGGATGCAAGCAAGTACAAATCGTCGAAGACGGCAAGAAGCAGTATGATCCGCTCACCGGTACGCCTTTGACTCATGAAGCGTGCGATCAGCTGACCATAGTGCCGAAGACCGGCGCGCTGAACGAAGAGCAGTTCGACGAGAAGGTCAAGAATCTGGTGACCTTCCTGGCCTACTCGGCCAACCCAGTGAAGCTGCAGCATCAGCGCATTGGTACCTATGTGTTGCTGTACCTGGCCTTCTTCTTCGTGTTCGCCTATCTGCTGAAACGCGAATACTGGAAGGATGTGCATTGATCCAACCGTAAGTAATTGCTGTTAATCTTGCGCGCCCAGCGGCATCTCTGAAGGTAAGTCTGGTTTATCCAGGCGTCACGGAGATGCTCACTGGGCGCGCTCGTTTTTGAGCTTCCGATAATTTCAACAAGCGAGGAGGACCGCCATGGGCGTGACCAATCGGTTGGCCTGTTACTCCGACCCCGCCGACCACTATTCCCACCGAGTACGCATCGTGCTCGCAGAGAAGGGTGTCAGCGCAGAGATCATTACTGTGGAGGCGGGGCGTCATCCGCCGAAGCTGATCGAAGTGAACCCTTACGGCAGCTTGCCCACCCTGGTCGATCGTGACCTGGCGTTGTGGGAGTCAACCGTGGTGATGGAATACCTGGATGAGCGTTATCCCCATCCACCGTTGTTGCCGGTGTATCCGGTGGCGCGTGCCAACAGCCGCCTGCTGATCCATCGGATCCAGCGTGACTGGTGTGGCCTGGTGGACCTGATTCTGGATTCACGCAGTAAAGAAGCGGCCCGGGTTCAGGCGCGCAAGGAATTGCGCGAGAGCCTGACCGGTGTTTCGCCGTTATTTGCCGACAAACCTTTTTTCCTCAGCGAGGAACAAAGTCTGGTGGATTGCTGCCTATTACCCATACTCTGGCGCTTGCCGATTTTGGGCATTGAATTGCCGCGGCCTGCCAAGCCGCTGCTTGACTACATGGAGCGCCAGTTTGCGCGTGAGGCTTTCCAGGCGAGTCTGTCTGGTGTCGAACGCGATATGCGCTAAGGCTTAAGGAGCCGTTGATGAACTCCAGTCGACCTTACCTGGTCCGCGCGCTCTATGAGTGGATAGTGGACAACGATTGCACCCCGCACATGCTGGTCAATTCCGAGTTTCCTGCGGTTCAGGTACCGCAAGGTTTTGCCAGTGACGGACAAATCGTCCTGAACGTTTCACCCAGTGCTGTGCGACACCTGCACATGGACAATGAAGCGGTCAGCTTTGAAGGGCGTTTCGGCGGTGTGCCGCATACGCTGTTCGTGCCTATTGGCGCCATCCTCGGGATTTACGCCCGGGAAAACGGCCAGGGCATGGTGTTTGATCTGGAGTCGTCCCTTGAGGAAGACGAAGCGATCGAGCTCGAAGGCGAAGATGACGTACCGCCGCCGGATTCCGAGCCACCGCGTCCAAGCGGTCGGCCGAGTCTGAAAGTGGTGAAGTAACAAAACGCCGGTCCTCGGGCCAGTGTTAAAAATGCCTCGGCAATGCCGGGGCATTTTTTTGCCCGATGAAAACCCCGGCGGTTATAGATGAAAGTCATGACGTAACGGTGATCGTACAACCGCCATGGGCTATCATGCGTACTTCTGATCGCCGAGATAGATGATTCATCATGGAAAACGCCAGCGCCGCCCCTCGTCTTCCCCGCAAGCGCCGCAGCCTTGCCCAGGAATTGGTCACGGTGTTGTCCGAGCAGATCCGCGACGGCCAACTCAAACGTGGCGACAAACTGCCCACCGAGTCGGCGATCATGGACGCCCATGGGGTCAGCCGCACCGTGGTGCGTGAAGCCATCTCGCGATTGCAGGCGGCGGGGCAGGTGGAAACCCGTCACGGTATCGGCACCTTTGTGCTGGACACGCCAAGCCCCAGCGGCTTCCGCATCGACCCGGCCACCGTGGTGACGCTGCGGGATGTGCTGGCCATCCTTGAGCTGCGGATCAGTCTGGAAGTGGAGTCTGCCGGGCTCGCCGCCCAGCGTCGCAGCGAGGAGCAATTGGCTGGCATGCGCGCCGCCCTCGATGCCCTGAACGAAAGCGCGGCCCACGCCGGTGATGCGGTGGCGTCGGACTTCCAGTTCCATCTGCAGATTGCCCTGTCCACCGGCAATCGCTATTTCACCGACATCATGACCCACCTGGGCACCAGCATCATTCCGCGCACGCGGCTGAACTCGGCCCGCCTGGCCCATGATGACCAGCAGCACTACATGAGTCGCCTGAGCCGTGAACACGAAGAGATCTATGAGGCGATCGCTCGCCAGGACTCGGACGCGGCGCGGGCGGCCATGCGGTTGCACCTGACCAACAGCCGTGAGCGGCTGCGCCATGCCCATGAAGAGGCAGAAGCGCAGCGCGGTTGATTCCAGCCTGGAAGGCTTGAAAGCTCATTGTGGCGAGGGAGCTTGCTCCCGTTGGGCCGCGCAGCGGCCCCAAAACCATTCCCCCGAGTTCTCTCTGAAAGAACCCCGTGTTCCCGCTGGGGCTGCTTCGCAGCCCAACGGGAGCAAGCTCCCTCGCCACAGGTTAATGCACAAGGCTTAACTCATGTCGTTCAGGCCGGCTGATTCGGCTTGTAGTCCTTCAGCAGCAGATACGTGCTCCACCCCCACCAGTCATTGGTCCACTGCTTGTCGTTCAGGTTGTTGACGTCTTTGCGCCGCAGCACTTTGTCGCCTTCAGCCTTGAACAGCGGTGAAAAGTTGTTTGCCGGGTTTTGCGCGGCGTTCAGGTCCGGCACGTACAACGGCGCCCTGAAATTGGCCGGGGAGGGCGCCACGCCGCTGATAAACGTTTCGAAGATTTCGTCGGCCGAAGCCTGCACGGCCCGTTTGACCATGGCCCGGTTGGCCGCGTCGTTGCTGTCGAAATAACGTTTGTCACCGTAGGCGTGCCACTGCTCGCCCAGGGCGTTGCGCACATTGAGCCCGAACTTGCTGTCTTCATCGTGCATGAAGCGGCTGATCAGCGAGCCCAGTTCACCCGGTGTCACCACCGCCGCCAGTTGTTTGCGCGGAACCCGCAGGTGGCCGGCAGAAAACAGGTCGGTCAAAAAGTGATCAGCAAAGCTGTTCATCGCGTAGGCCAGTTCCAGCGCCTGGTCGGTGCCGGTCTGATGGGCTACGACTGCTTGTTGCAGCGCCGCAGTATGGCCCGCCAGGTAGGCCGCCAACGCCCACTCGCCGAAGTGGTCGGCATTGTCTGCCGCCAGTTTCAGGTAACGCCCCAGGGGAACCAGCGCCGACACGGCACTGCCGCCGCCGGTGATGCGGTTCCATTCTTCCGACAACGTGTCACCCAACGCGTCATAGGCCTCGTGGGGTTGCTTGCCGTCCTTGATCGCCTGGTTGACCGCGTTGATCTCCTTCTGCATCACCGCCAGGATTTTGCCCGCTTCCTCCCGTGATGCCGGGAGTACCGCCAGCGAGTTGAACGCATCGGTAAAGCGCTGCACGCGATCAGCGGGCGATGTGCCTTCGTTGATGGGGCGCCCGGGAATGCCATAGAAATCGCCACCTAGGGCGATGATCTGGCCATAGCGCAGGGCAAGGCCGTTGGGCAGGTGCAATTCGACCTGCCGGGCGGGAATCGCCGGGGCATCCTTGACGAAGCGCAGCAGGGTGTCGTCGCCGATGGCGGTGTGTTCACCGCCTTCAAAACGCAGGGTGGGCGGGTTTTTTTCAGGTGCAGCGAGTTCAAGACCTGACATGTTAGCTCCTTGCTATGTCGTAGGAATCTTCCGTAATAACTGTATGTATATACAGCTAAAGCGAGCATAGAGGAGAAATTTCCTACGTCAAGGCAGGCGTGTACAAATCCCGAACCGGTAGAAGGTCGATGAATTGCAGTTGACGAATATTTTTATAGTTGTACGATGACGTACGACATCAAGATAACCATCCGTAATCTCACAACAGAAAGTCTTCGCCCAGGGTGTTCGAATAATGAATCCACAAGAACTGAAGTCCATCCTCTCTCACGGTCTGCTGTCTTTCCCGGTGACCGATTTCAACGCCCAGGGTGATTTCCACCAGGCGGGCTACATCAAGCGTCTGGAATGGCTGGCCCCTTACGGCGCCACTGCCTTGTTCGCCGCTGGCGGCACCGGTGAGTTTTTCTCCCTGGCGGCCAGCGAATATTCGCAAGTGGTGAAAACCGCGGTGGATACCTGCGCCACCAGCGTGCCGATTCTTGCCGGTGTCGGCGGTGCCACCCGCCAGGCCATCGAGTACGCCCAGGAAGCCGAGCGTCTGGGTGCCAAAGGCCTGCTGCTGCTGCCGCACTACCTGACCGAAGCCAGCCAGGACGGGGTTGCCGCCCACGTTGAAGCGGTGTGCAAGTCGGTCAAGATCGGCGTTGTGGTCTACAACCGCAACGTCTGCCGCCTGACCGCGCCGCTGCTGGAACGCCTGGCCGAGCGCTGCCCGAACCTGATCGGCTACAAGGACGGCCTGGGTGACATCGAATTGATGGTGTCGATCCGCCGCCGCCTTGGTGACCGTTTCAGCTACCTGGGCGGCTTGCCGACTGCAGAGGTTTACGCCGCTGCCTACAAGGCCCTGGGCGTGCCGGTGTACTCCTCGGCGGTGTTCAACTTCATTCCAAAAACCGCGATGGATTTCTACCACGCCATTGCCCGGGAAGATCACGCCACCGTCGGCAAGATCATCGACGACTTCTTCCTGCCGTACCTCGATATCCGTAACCGCAAGGCCGGTTACGCCGTGAGCATCGTCAAGGCCGGGGCGAAAATCGTCGGCTATGACGCAGGCCCCGTGCGTACGCCGCTGACCGATCTGCTGCCGGAAGAATACGAAGCCCTGGCCGCGCTGATCGACAAGCAAGGCGCGCAATAACCCATCACCAAGGCCGCTGAGTAATCAGCGGCTTTTTGCGTCAGGAGAGAATTCGTGTCCCAAGCCAAGCGTTTTGAAAACTACATCGGTGGCCAGTGGGTTGCCGGCGCCGACTACTCGGCCAATATCAACCCGTCTGAGTTGTCTGATGTCATTGGTGAATACGCCAAGGCTGACCTCGCCCAGGTGCATGCCGCTATCGACGCTGCGCGCGCGGCATTCCCGGCGTGGTCCACGTCCGGCATCCAGGCGCGTCATGACTCCCTGGATAAAGTCGGCACTGAAATCCTCGCCCGTCGCGAAGAGCTCGGCACCCTGTTGGCCCGGGAAGAGGGCAAGACCCTGCCCGAAGCCATCGGCGAAGTGACCCGCGCCGGCAACATCTTCAAATTCTTCGCCGGTGAATGCCTGCGCCTGTCCGGCGACTACCTGCCGTCGGTGCGCCCGGGCGTCAACGTCGAAGTGACCCGTGAAGCCTTGGGCGTGGTTGGCCTGATCACGCCGTGGAACTTCCCGATCGCGATTCCTGCCTGGAAGATCGCCCCGGCTCTGGCGTACGGCAACTGCGTGGTGCTCAAGCCGGCTGAACTGGTGCCGGGTTGCGCCTGGGCCCTGGCCGAAATCATCTCCCGCGCCGGCTTCCCCGCCGGTGTGTTCAACCTGGTGATGGGCAGCGGCCGTGTGGTCGGTGATGCCATGGTCAACAGCCCGAAAGTCGACGGCATCAGCTTCACCGGCTCGGTGGGTGTGGGGCGTCAGATCGCTGTCAGCTGCGTGTCGCGCCAGGCCAAGGTGCAGTTGGAAATGGGCGGCAAGAACCCGCAGATCATTCTCGACGACGCCGACCTCAAGCAAGCCGTCGAGCTGTCGGTACAGAGCGCGTTCTACTCCACCGGTCAGCGTTGCACCGCTTCCAGCCGCTTTATCGTCACCGCCGGGATTCACGACCAGTTCGTCGCGGCCATGGCTGAGCGCATGAAGTCGATCAAGGTCGGCCACGCGCTGAAAACCGGTACCGACATTGGTCCGGTGGTTTCCCAGGCCCAGCTGGACCAGGACTTGAAATACATCGACATCGGCCAGAGCGAAGGTGCCCGGCTGGTCAGCGGTGGTGAGCTGGTGACGTGCGACACCGAAGGCTACTTCCTCGCGCCGACGCTGTTTGCCGACAGCGAAGCCGCGATGCGCATCAGCCGTGAAGAGATCTTCGGCCCGGTGGCCAACGTAGTGCGCGTGGCGGATTACGAGGCGGCGCTGGCGATGGCCAACGACACCGAGTTCGGCCTGTCGGCCGGTATCGCCACCACGTCGCTGAAGTACGCCAACCACTTCAAGCGTCATTCCCAGGCCGGGATGGTGATGGTCAATCTGCCGACTGCCGGTGTGGATTACCACGTTCCATTCGGTGGCCGTAAGGGTTCATCCTACGGTTCGCGTGAGCAGGGTCGCTATGCGCAAGAGTTCTACACCGTGGTGAAAACCAGCTACATCGGTTCGTAACGCCAGCACTGTGGCGGGTCCGTGCCCGCCACAGGCTTACAATTTGATTACCCGCAAAAAAAATAATTAGTGGGAGTACATCTTCATGCAAGCGACCAAGCCGACTCACGTCCGCTATTTGATCCTGCTCATGCTGTTTCTGGTGACCACGATCAACTACGCCGACCGTGCCACCATTGCCATTGCCGGCTCCAGCCTGCAAAAAGACCTCGGCATTGACGCCGTCACCCTCGGCTATATCTTCTCCGCATTCGGTTGGGCCTACGTGGCCGGGCAAATTCCCGGCGGCTGGCTGCTGGACCGGTTCGGTTCGAAAAAGGTCTACGCCCTGAGCATTTTCACCTGGTCACTGTTCACCGTGCTGCAAGGCTATGTCGGTGAGTTCGGTGTCTCCACCGCCATCGTTGCGCTGTTCATGCTGCGGTTCCTGGTGGGCCTGGCTGAAGCACCATCCTTCCCCGGAAATGCCCGCATTGTGGCGGCGTGGTTTCCTACCGCTGAACGCGGCACTGCCTCGGCGATCTTCAACTCGGCGCAGTACTTCGCCACCGTGTTGTTCGCGCCGCTGATGGGCTGGATCGTCTACACCTTCGGCTGGCAGCACGTGTTTGTGGTGATGGGCGGCATAGGCATCGTGTTCTCGCTGATCTGGCTGAAAGTTATCCACAGCCCGCGCCAGCACCCGATGATCAACGAAGCCGAGTTCCAGCACATCGCTGCCAACGGCGCGATGGTCGACATGGACCAGGACAAGGGCAAAGGCAAGAAAACCGACGGCCCGAAGTGGGACTACATCCGTCAGTTGTTGACCAACCGCATGATGCTCGGCGTGTACTTGGGCCAGTACTGCATCAACGGCATCACCTATTTCTTCCTGACCTGGTTCCCGGTGTACCTGGTTCAGGAGCGCGGCATGACCATCCTCAAGGCCGGCTTCATCGCTTCGTTGCCAGCGATCTGCGGTTTTATCGGCGGCGTATTGGGCGGGGTGATTTCCGACTACCTGCTGCGTAAAGGCCATTCCCTGACCTTCGCCCGCAAGGCGCCGATCATTGGCGGCTTGCTGATTTCCAGCAGCATCGTCGCGTGCAACTACGTGGACATCGAATGGATGGTGGTGGGCTTCATGGCCCTGGCCTTCTTCGGTAAAGGCGTTGGCGCACTGGGTTGGGCGGTGGTGTCCGACACCTCGCCGAAACAAATCGCTGGCTTGAGCGGTGGTTTGTTCAATATGTTCGGCAACCTGGCGTCCATCAGCACACCGATCGTGATTGGCTACATCATCAGCACCACCGGTTCCTTCAAATGGGCGCTGGTGTTTGTGGGTGCCAACGCATTGCTGGCTGTATTCAGCTACCTGGTGATTGTCGGCCCGATCAAGCGTGTGGTGCTCAAAGAGCCGCCGGCCAACGGCCCTGAGCTGACTAAACTTTCTCAAGCGCATTCCTGAAGGGGCCCGCGTCATGCAGTTGATTGAACATGCCGATTCGCCACGCTCCATCCGTTTGCACGCGCTGGATAACGTGGTGATTGTGGTCAACGACCAGGGCGTACCGGCGGGGACCGAGTTTCCCGACGGCCTGGTGACGGTGGATTTCATTCCCCAAAGCCACAAGGTGACCCTGGAAGACATCCCCGAAGGCGGTCGGATCATTCGCTACGGGCAGACCATCGGGTATGCCTTGCGCCCGATTCCCCGCGGCAGTTGGGTTCAGGAAGATCAACTGCGCATGCCCACGGCGCCGCCCCTGGACAGCTTGCCGCTGTCCACCGAGGTGCCCGAGGCGCAGGCGCCGCTGGAAGGGTTTACCTTCGAAGGTTATCGCAACGCCGACGGTACGGTCGGCACGCGCAATATCCTTGGCATCACCACCACGGTGCAGTGCGTCACGGGCGTGCTGGACCACGCGGTGAAGCGCATCAAGGACGAGCTGCTGCCCAAGTATCCGAACGTCGATGACGTGGTCGCGCTGACCCACAGCTACGGCTGCGGCGTGGCGATTACCGCCACCGACGCCTACATCCCGATTCGCACCGTGCGTAACCTGGCGCGCAACCCGAACCTGGGCGGTGAGGCCCTGGTGATCAGCCTCGGTTGCGAGAAATTGCAGGCCGGGCAGGTGATGCACGACAACGACCGCTCGGTAGACCTGAGTGAGCCCTGGCTGTACCGGTTGCAGGACTCCAGCCACGGCTTTACCGAAATGATCGAACAGATCATGGAATTGGCCGAAACCCGCCTGAAGAAACTCGACCAGCGCCGGCGGGAAACCGTACCGGCGTCGGAGTTGATCCTCGGCATGCAGTGCGGCGGCAGCGATGCATTCTCAGGGATTACCGCCAACCCGGCGCTGGGTTATGCCTCGGATTTGCTGCTGCGGGCGGGCGCGACGGTGATGTTTTCCGAAGTGACCGAAGTGCGCGATGCGATCTACCTGCTGACGTCCCGTGCACAGAACCAGGACGTGGCCCGGGAGCTGGTGCGGGAAATGGACTGGTACGATCGCTACCTGGCCAAGGGCGAGGCGGATCGCAGCGCCAACACCACGCCGGGCAACAAGAAGGGCGGGTTGTCGAATATTGTCGAGAAGTCGCTGGGCTCTATCGTCAAGTCGGGCAGCAGTGCGATCAATGGCGTGCTTGGCCCGGGTGAACGGTTCAATCGCAAGGGCCTGATTTTTTGCGCGACGCCCGCCAGTGATTTTGTGTGCGGTACGTTGCAGTTGGCGGCGGGGATGAACCTGCATGTGTTCACCACCGGGCGTGGTACGCCGTATGGGCTGGCGATGGCGCCGGTGGTGAAGGTCTCGACGCGCACCGAGCTGGCGCAGCGCTGGCCGGACCTGATTGATATCGATGCCGGGCGGATTGCCACCGGGCGGGCGACGATCGAGGAGCTGGGTTGGGAGTTGTTCCACTTCTATCTGGACGTGGCCAGCGGCAAGAAGCAGACCTGGGCGGAGCAGCACAAGCTGCATAACGACATTACGTTGTTCAACCCGGCGCCGATCACCTGAGACAGATGTGCACTGTGTGGGAGCTGGCTTGCCTGCGATAGCGGTAGGCCAGACAACAATGATGTTTGCTGTACCGACGCCATCGCAGGCAAGCCAGCTCCCACATTTGATCGGTGTGCTCCAGACGAACCCGTGCCAGGTGGCTTATCATTAGCCACCTACCGACGCCCACCCAAGGTTCTCCCCGGCATGCTGGCAATTTTCCTACAAACCCTGAACATCACCGCGCCGGTGTTTGCCATGCTGTTCCTGGGCGTCCTGCTCAAGCGCATCAACTGGATCAACGACAACTTTATCCACATCGCCTCGGCCCTGGTGTTCAACGTCACCATGCCGGCCTTGCTGTTCCTCGGGATTCTCCACGCCGACCTGCATTCAGCCCTCAAACCCGGGCTGTTGATCTACTTCGCCGTGGCCACGTTGCTGAGCTTCGCCCTGGCCTGGGGCTGGGCGATCTTTCGTTGCCCGCGGGAAGATCGCGGCATCTACGCCCAAGGTGCGTTTCGCGGCAACAACGGCGTGATCGGCCTGGCCCTGGCGGCCAGCATGTATGGCGACTACGGGATTTCCCTCGGCGCGGTGCTCGCAGCGCTGGTGATCCTGTTCTACAACACCCTGTCGACCATTGTGCTGGCGGTGTACAGCCCGGTGATCAAGTCCGACCCCTGGAGCATCTTCAAGAGCGTGCTGGCCAACCCGTTGATCATCAGCGTGATCGCGGCGGCGCCCTTCGCGTATTTCCAGATTGGCCTGCCCGGCTGGCTGGAGTCTTCCGGGCAGTACCTGGCGGACATGACCTTGCCACTGGCGCTGATCTGTATCGGCGGCACCCTGTCGTTGGCGGCGTTGCGCAAAAGCGGTGACATGGCCCTGAGTGCCAGCCTGATGAAGATGGTCTGGCTGCCGGTGCTGGCCACCCTGGGGGCGTGGCTGCTGGGGTTCCGTGGGCCGGAGTTGGGGATTCTGTTCCTGTACTTCGGCGCGCCCACGGCGGCGGCCAGTTATGTGATGGCGCGGGCGGCGGAGGGCAATCATGAGCTGGCGGCGGCGATTATCGTGATCACCACCTTGATGGCGGCGGTGACCACGAATATCGGGATTTTCGTGTTGCAGGCAGGCGGCTGGATTTAAACGTCTTTCTGGTAACTGTCGATCACTTCCTGCGCGGCACGGAAGGCATCAATCGCTGCCGGCACACCGGCATACACCGCGCAATGCAGGAGCGCCTCGCGAATCTCCTCCACGGTGCACCCATTGTTCAGCGCGCCGCGCACATGGCCCTTGAGTTCCTGCGGGCACTTGAGGGCGGTCAAGGCGGCGAGGGTGATCAGGCTGCGGGTTTTCAGCGGCAACCCTTCACGGTTCCACACGCTGCCCCAGGCATGCTCGTTGACGAAATCCTGCAGCGGCTGGCTGAACTCGGTGGCGTTGCCCAGCGCCCGATCGACAAACACATCACCCATTACCTGGCGGCGCATTTCAACGCCGGGCTTTTTCTGTTCGGTCATTGCGATTCCCTCTTGTGTTGGCGGCGCCAGGCTCGCAGCGAGGTGAACAACAGGAAAGCCACCAGCGCTGGCAGGACGTAATACAGCATCAGTTGTTCAAGCTTGTTGGCCAGCGGCATGCCGAAGGTGAACGACACCACATGCAGCCCGTACACCAGGTACAGGCCCAGGAACACCAGGCCTTCGGCCCGGGTGACGCGGTAGCCCGAATAGAACACCGGCAGGCACAACGCGACCACGCCAAGCATCACTGGCAGGTCAAAATCCAGCGCGTTGGGCGACACCGACAGCGGCGAAGGCGCCACCAGGGCGGTAAAGCCCAGCACCCCGAGCAAGTTGAACAGGTTGCTGCCGATCACGTTGCCTACGGCAATTTCCCGCTGGCCGCGCAGGGCGGCGATCAACGAGGTAGCGAGGCACGGCAGGGAAGTGCCGACGCCAATCAGCGTCAGGCCGATGATGCGCTCCGACAGCCCGAGGTCCTCGGCCACGTCCACCGCGGCGCCCAGCAGCAGGTGCCCGGCGAGGACCAGGATCAGCAGCCCGCCAAGCATCAGCAGCACGCTGCTCAGCCACGGCGCCTGCACCACAATGTCCCGGGTACGGGGGCGGCGGGAGTGGCGGGTCTGGTAGAGCAGCACGCCGAGGTAGGCCACCAGGGCCACCAGCAGCAACAGGCCGTCGACCGGCGTCAGCTCTTCATTGGCGGCGAGCACAAACACCAGCAGGCTGGCGAGAATCATCACCGGGATGTCCAGGCGCACCAGTTGCCGCGAGACCCGCAGCGGGATGATCAGGGCCGACAGGCCAAGGGTTACCAGGGTATTGAAGATACTGCTGCCGATCACGCTGCCCACGGCGATGTCGGTGTTATCGGCCAGGGTGGCTTGCAGGCTGATCGCCATTTGCGGCGCGCTGCTGCCGAAGGCAACGATGCTCAGGCCGATGATCAGCGGCCGCACCTTGAGGCTGGCTGCCAGGCGCACGGCGGCGCGCACCAGGACTTCGGCGCCGACGATCAACAGCAGCAGGCCGCTGATCAGTTCGATCACGCTAAAGAGCGAGAGGGCGGTTAATCCGAAAATGGCCTGGGCTCCGTGGGTCAATTGCTGAGGGCTTGCACGCGAACACGCGCGGTGCCGTTGCTGATCATACCGAGCTGTTCGGCGGCTTTGCGTGAAAGGTCGATCAGGCGCCCACGGGTGTGCGGGCCGCGGTCGTTGATGCGGACAACGACGCTTTTGTTGTTGTCGAGGTTGGTGACCTTCACCTGCGTGCCGAAGGGCAGGCGACGATGGGCGGCGGTCAGGGCATTCTGGTTGAACGGTTCACCGCTGGCAGTTCGGTTGCCGTGGTGTTTGGCGCCGTAGTAGGAGGCGGTGCCGGTTTCGTCGTAGCCGTTGGGGTCGATGAGGCCGCTGGCGCAGCCGGTAAGCAGTGAGAACAGGGCCAGCAGGCCGAGTAGACGCTTCATTCAAGGTGTCCCCGAAAGTGATGTGGAAACCGGCTTATGTGGGAGCCGGGCTTGCCCGCGATGCAAGCGCCTCGGTCTTTCAGGTGCACCGAGGTGATGCTATCGCAGGCAAGCCAGCTCCCACACAAGCCGGCTCCCGCAGTGAGGCGACCGCGATCAGCCTTCGAGCTTGCTTTTCAGCAGTTCGTTGACCTGTTGCGGGTTGGCCTTGCCTTTGGAGGCTTTCATCGCCTGGCCGACAAAGAAGCCGAACATTTTGCCGCGCTTGGCTTCATCCGCCGCACGGTATTGTTCAACCTGTTCGGCGTTGGCTGCCAGCATCTCGTCAAGCACGGCCGAAATCGCGCCGCTGTCGGTGACTTGCTTCAGGCCGCGCTTCTCGATGATCTCGTCAGCGTTGCCTTCGCCTGCGGCCATGGCTTCAAACACGGTCTTGGCGATTTTGCCGGAGATGGTGTTGTCCTTGATCCGCAGCAACATGCCGCCCAACTGCTCGGCGGACACCGGTGCTTCGTCGATTTCCAGGCCCTGTTTGTTCAACAGGCTGCCCAGCTCAACCATCACCCAGTTGGCCGCCAGTTTGGCGTCGCCGGCAATGCTCACGACTTTTTCGAAGTAGTTGGCTTGCTCGCGGCTCGAAGCCAGGACGCTGGCGTCATACACCGAAAGGCCGAACTGCTCCTGGAAGCGCTCGCGCTTTTGCGGCGGCAATTCCGGCAGGGTGGCGCGCACGTCAGCCAGGAACGAGTCCTCGATGACCACCGGCAACAGGTCCGGGTCGGGGAAGTAACGGTAGTCGTTGGCTTCCTCTTTGCTGCGCATGGCGCGGGTTTCGTCTTTGTTCGGGTCGTACAGGCGCGTCTGCTGGATCACCTTGCCGCCGTCTTCGATCAGTTCGATCTGGCGACGCACTTCGGTGTTGATCGCCTTCTCGATGAAACGGAACGAGTTGACGTTCTTGATCTCGCAGCGGGTGCCGTACTCGGCCTGTCCTTTTGGCCGCACCGACACGTTGCAGTCGCAACGCAGGGAGCCTTCGGCCATGTTGCCGTCGCAAATGCCCAGGTAACGCACCAGCGCGTGGATCGTCTTGACGTAGGCCACGGCTTCCTTGGCGCTGCGCATGTCCGGCTCGGACACGATCTCCAGCAACGGGGTGCCGGCGCGGTTCAGGTCGATGCCGGTGGCGCCGTTGAATTCTTCGTGCAGGCTCTTGCCGGCATCTTCTTCCAGGTGCGCACGGGTCACGCCGACACGTTTGATGGTGCCGTCTTCCAGCGGGATGTCCAGGTAGCCCTTGCCGACGATCGGCAATTCCATCTGGCTGATCTGGTAGCCCTTGGGCAGGTCCGGGTAGAAGTAGTTTTTACGGGCGAACACGTTGTGCTGGCCGATTTCGGCATCGATTGCGAGGCCGAACATCACCGCCATGCGCACCGCTTCCTGGTTCAGCACCGGCAGCACGCCGGGCATGCCCAGGTCTACGAGGCTGGCCTGGGTGTTGGGCTCGGAGCCGAACGTGGTGGCGCTACCGGAGAAAATCTTCGATTGGGTGGCGAGCTGGGTATGAATCTCCAGCCCGATCACGACTTCCCATTGCATAGTGTTCTCCTCAGAAGCCGGTAGGGGTGCGAGTGTGCCAGTCAGTGTTCAACTGGTACTGGTGCGCCACATTGAGCAGGCGGCCTTCCTGGAAATACGGGGCAAGCAGTTGCACGCCCACCGGCAAACCGTCGACGAAACCTGCAGGCATGGACAATCCCGGCAGCCCCGCGAGGTTGGCGGTGATGGTGTACAGGTCTTCCAGGTACTCGGCGATCGGATCGCCGGTCTTGGCGCCGATCTTCCAGGCCGGGTTTGGCGTGGTTGGGCCGAGGATCACGTCGACTTCATTAAAGGCAGCCATGAAGTCGTTCTTGATCAGGCGACGGATCTTTTGCGCCTTGAGGTAATACGCGTCGTAGTAACCGGCCGACAGGGCGTAGGCACCGACCATGATCCGGCGCTGTACTTCCACACCGAAACCTTCGCCACGGGAGCGCTTGTAAAGGTCGGTAAGGTCTTTCGGGTTTTCGCAGCGGTAGCCGAAACGCACGCCGTCGAAACGCGACAGGTTGGAGGACGCTTCTGCCGGGGCGATCACGTAGTAGGCAGGAATCGCGTGCTGGTTGTTCGGCAGGCTGATTTCCTTGATCACGGCGCCGAGCTTTTCCAGCGCCTTGACGCTGTTGTGCACCAGTTCGGCAATGCGCGGATCGAGACCGGCGCTGAAATACTCTTTTGGCACGCCAATGCGCAGGCCTTTGATCGAGGTATTCAGGCTGGCGCTGTAGTCCGGCACAGGCTCGTCAATGCTGGTGGAGTCCTGCGGATCGAAGCCTGCCATGCCTTGTAACAATATTGCGCAGTCTTCAGCCGTGCGTGCCAGAGGGCCGCCCTGATCAAGACTGGAGGCGTAGGCAATCATGCCCCAGCGGGAAACGCGACCGTAGGTCGGTTTCAAGCCGGTGAGGTTGGTGAACGCGGCCGGTTGGCGGATCGAACCGCCGGTGTCGGTGGCCGTGGCGGCAGGTAACAGACGAGCGGCAACCGCGGCAGCCGAACCGCCGGACGAACCGCCGGGCACGTGCTCAAGGTTCCACGGGTTTTTCACCGGGCCGTAGTGGCTCGACTCGTTGGCCGAGCCCATGGCGAATTCGTCCATGTTGGTCTTGCCCAGGGTCACAGCCCCGGCGGCAGCCAGCTTGGCGACCACGGTGGCGTCGTAGGGCGCCTTGAAATTGTCGAGCATCTTCGAGCCGCAGCTGGTGCGAATGCCCTGGGTGCAGAACAGGTCTTTGTGGGCAATCGGCGCACCCAACAGGGCGCCGTTTTCACCGTTGGCGCGACGGGCGTCGGCGGCCTTGGCCTGGCTCAGGGCCAGTTCTTCGGTGATGCTGATGAAGCTGTTGACCGCAGGGTCCAGCTCGGCGATACGCGCCAGCAGGGTCTTGGTCAGCTCTTCGGAAGAAAACTTTTTGTCGGCGAGACCGCGGGCGATCTCGGCCAGAGTCAATTGATGCATTGCAGGCTCTTTCCCTTTAGTCGATGACTTTCGGAACCAGGTACAGGCCGTTTTCGACCGCTGGCGCGATGGACTGGTAAGCCTCGCGGTTATTGCGCTCGGTCACAACGTCGGCGCGCAGGCGCTGGCTGGCTTCCAGCGGGTGAGCCAGGGGCTCGATGCCGTCGGTATTCACGGCTTGCATTTGGTCGACCAGCCCGAGAATGCTGTTCAGGGCTGCGGTGGTCTGTGGAAGATCGGCTTCATTGAGGCCCAGGCAGGCCAAATGAGCGATTTTTTCCACGTCGGAGCGTTCAAGCGCCATGGGATTCTCCAGTGGAAAACAGAACGGAAGCTATCCGTGTGTTAGATTGTAGGAACACTACCGCATTTCTACGGTCATATGGCCGCGATTGTGGGGGTTGGTGCACAGAAAGTCGGCCAATTTAGCACATTGGCGCCTTGCCCAAAATCCCTGTCGTTGTTAGAGTTTGCCGCACTTTTTTACCCACGCGTTGCCTAGGGTCCCTTTCCCATGTTCAAGAAACTGCGTGGCATGTTTTCCAGCGATCTTTCCATCGACCTGGGCACTGCCAACACCCTTATTTACGTGCGCGAGCGCGGTATCGTCCTGAATGAGCCATCGGTTGTGGCCATTCGGACCCATGGTAATCAGAAAAGTGTCGTTGCCGTTGGCACCGAGGCCAAGCGCATGTTGGGCCGAACACCGGGCAACATTGCTGCCATTCGTCCGATGAAGGATGGCGTGATTGCCGACTTCAGTGTCTGCGAAAAGATGCTGCAGTACTTTATTAACAAGGTTCACGAAAACAGCTTCCTGCAGCCCAGCCCTCGTGTGCTGATCTGCGTTCCGTGCAAGTCCACCCAGGTGGAGCGTCGTGCCATCCGTGAATCGGCCCTTGGTGCCGGTGCCCGTGAAGTGTTCCTGATCGAAGAGCCAATGGCGGCTGCGATCGGTGCCGGCCTGCCGGTTGAAGAGGCGCGCGGCTCGATGGTGGTGGATATCGGTGGTGGTACCACTGAAATCGCCCTGATTTCCCTCAATGGTGTGGTGTATGCCGAATCCGTACGGGTTGGCGGCGACCGCTTCGACGAAGCGATCATCACCTACGTGCGTCGTAACTACGGCAGCCTGATCGGCGAGTCCACCGCCGAGCGCATCAAGCAGGAAATCGGTACCGCTTACCCGGGCGGCGAAGTGCGCGAAGTGGATGTTCGCGGTCGCAACCTGGCCGAAGGCGTTCCACGTGCCTTTACCCTGAACTCCAATGAAGTGCTGGAAGCTCTGCAAGAGTCCCTGGCCACCATCGTTCAGGCTGTGAAGAGCGCCCTGGAGCAATCGCCTCCGGAACTGGCTTCCGATATCGCCGAGCGTGGCCTGGTGCTGACCGGTGGTGGCGCCTTGCTGCGCGACCTCGACAAGTTGCTGGCCCAGGAAACCGGTCTGCCAGTGATCGTCGCTGAAGACCCGCTGACCTGCGTTGCCCGTGGCGGTGGTCGTGCACTGGAAATGATGGATAAACACACCATGGACCTGCTCTCCAGCGAATAAGCGTTTGCTGGTTGGCCCATGCTTCGCCAACAGGCAGCACTTTGCAGTGCTGCCTGTTGGCGTTTATCTTCTTCAATCTGCATCCAGGCCGGTTTGATGCCGTATGAATAAAGAAAAAATTTGCCCGGGAGGAGCGGCTTATTAAACCGCTTTTCTCCAAAGGCCCCTCATTGGGCGTGCGCCTGTTGGTGCTGGTCGTGCTATCGGTTGCGCTGATGGTGGTCGATGCCCGCTTCACACTGCTCAAGCCAGTGCGTAGCCAGATGTCGCTGGTCCTGATGCAGACTTACTGGATCACTGACCTGCCGCAGCGTCTTTACCAGGGCGTGGCCAGCCAATTTGGCAGCCGCACCGAACTGGTGGCCGAAAACGAAAAACTCAAGACCGAAAACCTGCTGCTGCAGGGACGCATGCAAAAGCTGGCGGCCCTCACCGAGCAGAACGTTCGGCTGCGCGAGTTGCTCAATTCCTCTGCGCTGGTCAACGAAAAGGTCGAAGTGGCCGAGTTGATCGGCATGGACCCGAACCCCTTCACCCACCGCATCATCATCAACAAGGGTGAGCGCGACGGCGTGGTCCTTGGCCAGCCGGTGCTCGATGCCCGTGGCTTGATGGGCCAGGTGGTGGAGTTGATGCCTTATACCTCCCGCGTCCTGTTGCTGACCGACACCACCCACAGTATCCCGGTGCAAGTTAACCGCAACGGTCTGCGGGCGATTGCCAGCGGTACGGGTAACCCGGAGCGCCTGGAGTTGCGCCACGTGGCTGATACTGCCGACATCAAGGAAGGCGACCTGCTGGTCAGTTCCGGCCTGGGTCAGCGGTTCCCGGCGGGCTACCCGGTCGCGACGGTCAAGGAAGTGATCCACGATTCCGGCCAGCCGTTCGCCATCGTGCGCGCCGTGCCGACCGCCGCGTTGAACCGCAGCCGCTACCTGTTGCTGGTGTTCAGTGACAACCGCACCCCGGAAGAGCGCGCCAACGAAGCCGCCCAGGCCCAGGAAGCGGAAGACAAGCAAAACGGCACTGCGCCGATCATTCCGGCCACCGTGCCAAAGCCGGCTGCACCTGCCGCCCCGGCTGCTGCTCCGGCAACCCCAGTCGCGCCTGTCGCAACCCCGGCCAAGCCGGTGGCCCATAGCGCGCGTCCGGCCAAGCCTGCGGCTGCTACACCTGCCGCTGCCAAACCGCCCGCTGCCGCCAAGCCACCGGCTGCGGCCCCGGCAACCACTCGGCAGAGGGAAGAATAATGGCCGGTACTCATTCGCGTAACGGCTGGATCGTCTGGCTGA
Organism: Pseudomonas sp. ADAK13; assembly: GCF_012935715.1. Lineage (NCBI taxonomy): Bacteria > Pseudomonadati > Pseudomonadota > Gammaproteobacteria > Pseudomonadales > Pseudomonadaceae > Pseudomonas > Pseudomonas sp. ADAK13. The sequence continues at coordinate 1,091,307 of NZ_CP052860.1, read as the reverse complement.
CCTTCGCCATCGGCTTGCTGCTCAGCGTTTCGCCGTTGCCGCAATTCATGGAAATCCTGCGTCCGCTGTGGCTCGCCTTGCTGCTGGCATTCTGGGCCCTGGCGTTGCCGCACAAGGTCGGGATGGTCACGGCCATGTGCCTGGGGCTGATGGAGGATGTGCTTTATGGCACGCTGCTCGGCCAGAACGCGCTGATCCTGACCCTGATTACCTTCCTGGTGTTGTCGTTGCAGCAGCGCCTTCGCATGTTCCCGATGTGGCAGCAGTGCCTGGTGATCCTGGTGATCTTCGGCCTGGCGCAGCTGGTACAGCTGTGGCTCAGTGCCTTGACCGGCAACCGCCAACCGACCCTGGCGCTGGTGTTGCCCGCCCTGGTCAGTGCGTTGTTGTGGCCCTGGATCAGTTTCGGCCTGCGTGGATTGCGTCGTCGCTATAAAATCAATTGAATGGATCGCGAGGCTCTGCCTGGTTATCGAACCCCACAGGGAGAGTCTGCATGAATTCGCTTTACCTGGCCTCGGGCTCCCCGAGGCGGCGTGAACTGCTGACCCAGATCGGTGTGCCGTTCACTGTCGTCAGCGCCGCCATTGATGAAACTCCCCTTACCAATGAATCGCCGGCGTCCTACGTAGAGCGCCTGGCGCGCGGCAAGGCGGCGGCCGGCCGTGCGACCCTGGCCGATGCGGCTGGCGCTTGCGTACTGGGCGCCGACACCGCCGTCATCCTCGACGGCCAGATCCTCGGTAAACCCGTGGGTCAGGCCGATGCCCAGGCCATGTTGCTGGCCCTTTCTGATCGTGAACACGAAGTCCTGACGGCCATTGCCCTGATTGATGATCAGCGTTGCGAAACGCGGCTGGTCAGCAGTCGCGTGCGCTTTCGCAAGATTTCAGCGGATGAAGCCACCACTTATTGGCACAGCGGCGAGCCCCAGGACAAAGCGGGCGGCTATGCTATCCAAGGCTTGGCGGCGGTGTTCGTCGCCGGACTCAATGGCAGCTACTCTGCCGTCGTTGGCCTGCCGGTCTGCGAAACCGCAGAACTGCTGGGCCAATTCGGCATACCCTGTTGGCAAAACCTTACCGTGCGCTAAACGCCGTATTCCAGCGCCAAGCCTTAAGCGATCGGTCACTATTGTGAAAACGCCTGAACGAGACCCAGCCATGAGTGAAGAGATTCTGATCAATATCACGCCGATGGAATCGCGCGTGGCGGTGGTAGAGAACGGTGTTCTGCAAGAAGTGCATGTCGAGCGCACCCAAAAGCGCGGGATCGTCGGCAATATCTATAAAGGCAAGGTCGTGCGTGTGTTACCGGGGATGCAGGCGGCTTTCGTCGACATCGGCCTGGACCGCGCCGCGTTTATCCATGCTTCGGAAATCTCCCTGCGTGAAGGCCCGGCGGTTGAAAGCATCAGCGCCCTGGTGCACGAAGGGCAAAGCCTGGTGGTGCAAGTCACCAAGGACCCGATTGGCTCCAAAGGCGCGCGGTTGACCACCCAACTGTCGATTCCTTCGCGCTACCTGGTGTACATGCCACGCACGGCCCACGTTGGCATCTCCCTGAAAATCGAAGACGAAGCCGAGCGCGAGCGCCTGAAAAAGGTGGTCAGCGACTGCGTGGCGCTGGAAGGCATCAAGGAGGCCGGAGGTTTCATCCTGCGTACCGCCGCTGAAGGCGCCGGCGCCGATGAAATCCTCATGGACATCCGTTACCTGCGTCGCCTCTGGGACCAGATCGGCGCGCAGATCAAGACCATTGGCGCACCGAGTGTGATCTATGAAGACCTCGGCCTGGCCCTGCGCACGTTGCGTGATCTGGTCAGCCCGAAGATTGAGAAAATTCGTATCGACTCGCGGGAAACCTTCCAGCGCACCACGCAATTTGTTGCCGAGCTGATGCCGGAAATTGCCGATCGCCTGGAGCATTACCCGGGCGAGCGGCCGATCTTCGACCTGTACGGTGTCGAAGACGAAATCCAGAAAGCCCTCGAGCGCAAAGTGCCGCTCAAGTCCGGCGGCTACCTGGTGGTGGACCCGGCTGAAGCGATGAGCACCATCGACGTCAACACGGGCGCCTTTGTGGGCCATCGCAACCTCGAAGAAACCATCTTCAAGACCAACCTCGAAGCCGCTACCGCAATTGCCCGCCAACTGCGCCTGCGCAACCTGGGCGGGATCATCATCATCGACTTCATCGACATGGAGGATGAAGAGCACCAGCGCCAGGTACTGCGTACCCTTGAAAAGCAGCTGGAGCGCGATCACGCCAAGACCAACATCATCGGTATCACCGAATTGGGCCTGGTGCAGATGACCCGCAAGCGCACCCGCGAAAGCCTGGAGCAAGTACTGTGCGAGCCGTGCAGCAGTTGCCAGGGGCGCGGTAAGTTGAAGACCCCGGAAACGGTTTGCTACGAGATTTTCCGGGAAATCTTACGGGAGGCACGCGCCTACCAGGCCGAGGGCTATAGAGTCCTGGCTAACCAGAAGGTGGTCGACCGGCTGCTGGATGAAGAGTCCGGCAACGTCGCGGAGCTGGAAGGTTTTATCGGACGCACTATTCGCTTCCAGGTCGAAACCATGTATTCCCAGGAACAATATGACGTGGTGCTGCTCTGATTCGCGTTAGCTCTTATCAACGAGACCGGCAGACCTTGAACTGCCGTCCGACTATTGCCTTTGAGGGTCGCCTGACATGGAGCGTCTGATACGCTTTTTTGCCGCATTGACCCGCTGGGGCCTTGGCCTGTGCGCCTTGTTGCTGGTATTGGCAGCGGTGTACGTGAGCCTTGGCCGTGAATTGACACCGCTGGTGGCGGAATACCGGGGCGAAATCGAAGCCAAGGCCCGTACTGCGCTGGACATGCCCTTGAGCATCGGCAGCCTGGAAGGGCGCTGGAGCGGTTTCGCGCCGGTGTTGATGGCCCACGATGTGATGGTCGGCGAGGGCAACAGCGCCCTGCGTCTGGATCAGGTGCAAGTGGTGCCGGATATCTGGGCCAGCGTGCTGGCGCGCGACGTGCGGATTGCCCATCTGGAAGTCAGTGGCCTGCAAGTCAGCGTGAAGGAAGACAAGGACGGACACTGGGCGCTGCAAGGCTTGCCAGTGCAGGATGACCAGCCGCTGGATCCCGAACAACTGCTGACGCGCATGCAAATGGTCGGGCAAGTCTCATTGCTCGACAGCCAGGTGACGCTGCAGCCGTTCGAGCAGGCGCCGCTGACCTTGACCTATGTCGGTGTGAGCCTGCAGACCGGCGCCAACCGCCAGCGCCTGGACGCGCGCCTGACCCTGCCCGATGGCCAGCCGCTGGCGCTGAACCTGCGTACCCGAATCCGCGCCAGTCAGTGGAAAGACGGTGAAGCCGAGGCTTACCTGAGCTTGCCCCAGAGTGACTGGGCAAAATGGATCCCGGCAAAGCTGACCCGGCAATGGAAACTCACCGAACTCAAGGCCGGCGGCGAATTCTGGCTGACGTGGGGCAAGGGCACCGTGCAAAGCGCCGCCGTGCGCCTCAACGCTGCGCAACTCAAGGGCAGCTACGCCGACCGCAAGCCGACCCATATCGAGAACCTGGCCCTCACCGCGTACCTGCAACGCAGTGACAGCGGCCTCAAGGTGCTGTTCGACTCGCTGGCGATGAACCTCGGTGACACTCGCTGGGAGTCGCGCCTGCAACTGCAACAAACCCTGGCGACCGACAAGGCCCAGGAAGTCTGGAACGTGCAGGCCGATCGTCTCGACCTGACCCCGATCACGCCGTTGCTGCATGCCTTGGCACCGTTGCCGGAGGCCCTGGCCACCGCGCTGGATCACCTCAAGGCGACGGGTACGCTGCGCAACGTGTTGCTGGATTACCGGCCTGAAGACACCACTGACCAGCGCGTGAGCTTCGCGGCCAACCTTGATCGCATCGGTTTTGATGCCTACTTCGGCGCCCCGGCGGCCCGTAATGTCAGCGGCAGCATCAGCGGTGACCTGGGCAAGGGCGAGTTGCGCATGGACAGCAAGGACTTCTCCTTGCACCTGTTTCCGATCTTCGCCAAGCCCTGGCAGTACATCCAGGCCAACGCTCGCCTGACGTGGAAGCTGGATAAAGAAGGCTTCACCCTGATTGCGCCGTACATCAAGGTGCTGGGGGAAGAGGGCAAAGTGGCGGCGGACTTCCTGATTCGCCTGCATTTCGACCATAGCCAGGAAGACTACATGGACCTGCGGGTCGGCATGGTCGACGGCGATGGCCGCTTCACCCCCAAATACCTGCCCGCCGTCTTGAGCCCGGCACTCGATGAATGGCTGCGCACCGCGATCCTCAAGGGCGCGGTGGACGAGGGCTTCTTCCAGTACCAGGGCTCGCTGAACCACGATGCGCTGCCTGCTTCGCGCAATATCAGCCTGTTCTTCAAGGTGCACGATGCCGAACTGGCATTCCAGCCGGGCTGGCCGCATGTCAGCAAGGTCAAGGGCGAAGTGTTTGTAGAGGAGAGCGGCGTGCGCATCCTGGCCAGCAAGGGCCAGTTGCTCGACACCAAGGTCAACGACATCTACGTCAACATTCCCCATGCCCCTGAAGGCAAGGACAGTCACCTACTGCTGACCGGCAATTTTGCCGGCGGCTTGGGCGATGGCCTGAAGATCCTTCAGGAGGCGCCGATCGGCACCGCCTCGACCTTCGCCGGCTGGAAAGGCGACGGCGACCTGCAAGGCAAGCTCGACCTGGATATTCCCTTGGCCAAGGGTGCAGATCCCAAGATTGTGGTGGATTTCAAGACTGACAAGGCGCGCCTGCAATTGGCTGAGCCTACGCTGGACCTGAGCCAGCTCAAGGGTGATTTCCGTTTCGACAGCGCCAAGGGCCTGAGTGGCCAGAACATCAGCGCCCAGGCCTTCGACCGGCCGATCACCGCGCAGATTTTTGCCGATGGCCGGCAGGGCAATCTCAATACCCGCGTAACCGCCAAGGGGCAGGTGACCGTCAAGCGGCTGACTGACTGGCTGAAAGTCAGCCAGCCGTTGCCGGTGTCCGGCGATATCCCCTACCAATTGCAGCTCAACCTCGACGGCGCCGACAGCCAGTTGATGGTCAGTTCCAACCTCAAGGGCGTGGCCGTGGACCTGCCGGCACCGTTCGGCATGCCGGCGAGCCAGGGCCGTGACAGCGTGTTCCGCATGACGCTGCAGGGTAAGGAGCGCCGCTACTGGTTCGATTATGGCGAGTTGGGCAGCTTCACCTTCGCCGCCCCGGCGGACAATTTTGCCGATGGCCGTGGTGAGCTGTTCCTGGGGGAAGGCGATGCCGTGTTGCCGGCCGGCAAGGGCTTGCGTATTCGCGGGGTGTTGTCGGAGCTGGATGTCGATCCCTGGAAAAAACTGGTAGACCGCTATGCTGGCAACGACCCGGGTGGCAGTGCCAAGCAACTGTTGAGCGGGGCTGACTTCAAGATTGGCAAGCTGACCGGCTTCGGCACGCAGTTTGACCAGGTCAACCTGCAACTGGATCGCAAGCCCGCGGCCTGGGGCTTGCAGTTCGACAGCCAGCAAGCCAAAGGCACCGTGGGGCTACCGGATGCCAAGGGCGCGCCGATCGCGGTCAACTTGCAGTACGTGAAATTGCCTGCGGTGGATCCGACGGTGCAGGCGGATGAAAATGCGCCGGACCCGCTGGCTGATGTCGATCCCAAGGATATTCCGGCACTGGATATCTCGATTGCCCAGTTGTTCCAGGGCCCGGACCTGGTAGGTGCCTGGTCGTTGAAAGTCCGGCCGACCACCAAGGGCATGGCGTTCAACAGCCTCAACCTGGGCCTCAAGGGCATGCTGCTTCAGGGCGCCGGCGGTTGGGAGGGGGGGCCCGGAGCCAGCAGCAGTTGGTACAAGGGCCGCCTGGATGGCAAGAACATTGGGGACGTGCTCAAGGGCTGGGGTTTTGCGCCGAGCGTGACCAGTGAAGAGTTTCATGTGGACGTGGACGGCCGCTGGCCGGGTTCGCCGGCCTGGGTCGGTCCCAAGCGTTTCTCCGGCAGCCTGGATGCCAGCTTCCGCAAAGGGCAGTTTGTTGAAGTGGAAGGCGGCGCCCAGGCCCTGCGGGTGTTTGGTTTGCTGAACTTCAACTCCATCGGTCGCCGGCTGCGGCTGGACTTCTCGGACTTGCTCGGCAAAGGCTTGAGTTATGACCGGGTCAAGGGCTTGCTGGCCGCCAGTAATGGCGTGTTTGTGACCCGTGAGCCGATCACCATGACGGGCCCGTCGAGTAACCTGGAGATCAACGGCACCCTGGACCTGGTGGCGGATCGCGTCGATGCGAAGTTGCTGGTAACGCTGCCGGTGACCAATAACCTGCCGATTGCCGCGCTGATCGTCGGCGCGCCGGCCATTGGCGGTGCACTGTTCCTGATCGACAAGCTGATTGGCGACCGCGTCTCGCGTTTCGCCAGCGTCCAGTACAAGGTCGAAGGCCCATGGAAAGACCCGAAAATCACCTTCGACAAGCCATTTGAAAAACCAAACTGAGTGCCTGCGGAGTAGCATGGCACTATCCCTTTTTGGTGCATGCCTTTTCTGGAGTGTGGGCCCATGTCCTTTGCGGTAATTCAAATGGTCAGCCAAAGCGATGTGCTGGCCAATCTGGCCCAGGCCCGGCGCCTGCTGGAACAAGCGGCGGCGGGCGGTGCCAGGCTCGCCGTACTCCCGGAAAACTTCGCCGCCATGGGCCGTCGTGATGTAGCCGATATCGGGCGCGCCGAGGCCTTGGGCGAAGGTCCTGTCCTGCCGTGGTTGAAACAGGCCGCTCGCGACCTCACCTTATGGATAGTGGCCGGCACTTTGCCGTTGCCTCCAAAGGATCAACCGAACGCCAAGTCCAATGCCTGCTCGTTGCTGATCGATGATCAGGGCGAAATCGTCGCTCGCTACGACAAGCTACACCTGTTCGATGTCGATGTAGCCGATGCCCGGGGCCGTTATCGCGAATCCGATGACTATGCTCATGGTAGCCAGGTGGTGGTGGCGGATACGCCGGTCGGCCGCTTGGGGCTGACGGTGTGCTACGACTTGCGCTTCCCGGAGCTGTACAGCGAATTGCGCGCTGCGGGTGCCGAGTTGATCACTGCGCCTTCCGCCTTTACAGCGGTGACGGGCGCTGCGCACTGGGACGTGCTGATTCGCGCACGGGCTATCGAAACCCAGTGTTACCTGCTGGCGGCTGCCCAGGGCGGCGTGCACCCGGGGCCACGGGAAACCTTCGGGCATGCAGCGATTATCGACCCATGGGGCCGAGTGCTGGCACAACAGGATCAAGGCGAGGCGGTGCTGCTGGCCGAACGCGATAGCAGTGAACAGGCGTCGATACGGACGCGTATGCCGGTGGCAGGCCACCGGCGCTTTTTCTCGCAGGGCGCGCAGCGACCTGCTTCAGAACGATGAATTTAAGGCCAAACCTATGAGCGAGTTGTTGTCCTCAGTCAGTGAACACCTCCTGGCGCCCGGTGGCGTGACCATCGAAAGCTTGCAAACGGTCCTCGGCGATCTGGCCGGGCCGGGCATCGATGCTGCCGACCTGTATTTCCAGGGGCAGATTTCCGAGTCCTGGGCCCTGGAAGACGGGATCGTCAAGGAAGGCAGCTTCAACCTCGACCAAGGCGTGGGCGTGCGTGCCCAGTCCGGTGAAAAAACCGGTTTTGCCTACAGCAATGCCATCACCCTTGAAGCCTTGGGCCTGGCGGCTCGCGCTGCCCGTTCGATCTCTCGTGCCGGCCAGAACGGCACGGTGCAGGCGTTCAGCACCCAGGACGTGGCCCAGTTGTATGCGCCGGATAACCCGCTGGAAGTGATCAGCCGCGCCGAAAAGGTCGAGCTGCTCAAGCGTGTGGACGCCGCGACCCGCGCCCTGGACCCGCGCATCCAGCAAGTCACCGTGAGCATGGCCGGCGTGTGGGAGCGCATCCTCGTGGCCTCCACCGATGGCGGCCTGGCGGCGGATGTGCGGCCACTGGTGCGTTTCAATGTCAGTGTGATTGTTGAGCAGAACGGCCGCCGCGAGCGCGGTGGCCATGGCGGCGGCGGGCGTACCGACTACCGCTATTTCCTCACCGAAGACCGCGCCATGGGGTATGCGCGTGAAGCGCTGCGCCAGGCCCTGGTCAATCTGGAAGCGATTCCGGCTCCGGCCGGTACGTTGCCGGTGGTGCTGGGTTCCGGCTGGTCCGGCGTGCTGTTGCATGAAGCGGTGGGCCACGGTCTGGAAGGTGACTTCAACCGTAAGGGCAGTTCGGCCTACAGCGGTCGGATGGGCGAGATGGTTGCGTCCAAGCTCTGCACCATCGTCGACGACGGCACCCTGGCCGGGCGTCGTGGTTCGTTGAGCGTCGATGATGAAGGCACGCCGACGGAGTGCACCACCCTGATCGAAAACGGCGTGCTCAAGGGCTACATGCAAGACAAGCTCAACGCTCGCCTGATGGGCGTGGCCCGCACGGGTAACGGTCGTCGCGAGTCCTACGCGCACCTGCCGATGCCGCGCATGACCAACACCTACATGCTCGGTGGCGAAAGCGACCCGGCTGAAATCATTGCCTCGGTGAAGCGCGGCATCTACTGCGCCAACCTCGGTGGCGGGCAGGTGGACATCACCAGCGGCAAGTTTGTGTTCTCCACCAGCGAGGCGTACTTGATCGAAGACGGCAAGATCACCGCGCCGGTCAAGGGTGCAACGTTGATTGGCAACGGCCCGGAAGCCATGAGCAAGGTGTCGATGGTCGGTAACGACCTGTCGCTGGACAGTGGGGTAGGGACGTGCGGCAAGGATGGGCAGTCGGTGCCGGTGGGTGTCGGCCAGCCAACCTTGAAAATTGATGCGATCACCGTGGGTGGCACGGGGTCGTAAGAACGGGAGCTTCGGGTGGCGAAGGCCGCCACCCGGGGAAGAGGGTCAGCGCAGGCCGCGTTGACTATCGTCCAGCTCACGGATGTATTTGAAGATTTTTCGGCTGGAAGCCGGTGGCTTGCTTTGCGCCAGTTCGTGCTGGGCCTGACGGATCAGGGAGCGCAATTGTTGGCGATCGGCATCCGGGTACTCAATGACGAACTTCTCCAGTACCGCGTCATCGCCGGCGATCAAGCGATCACGCCAGCGTTCCAGATTATGGAAGCGCTCGTTGTACTGGCGAGTGGAGGCGTCGAGTTGATCGAGCAACGTCAGAATCGCGTCAGTGTCCTGGTCGCGCATCAGTTTGCCGATAAACATAAGGTGCCGTTTACGCGCGATATTCGCGGTGTGCTTGGGCGCATCGTTCAGAGCCCGGCGCAGGGCGTCGGTCAATGGCAGTTTTGCACACAAGTCAGGCTTGAGTGTTGTAAGGCGCTCGCCGAGGTCAACCAGAGCATGCAGCTCGCGTTTGACCTGAGATTTGCTTTTCTCCCCATCGAGGGAGTCGTCGTAAGAATCAACCATGGTGGCAGTCCGCAAAGAAACGCCGCCATGATAACCAGTCGGGGGCCGCTTGTCCGGCCCGGTCGCTAGAAGGCCTTAACCGAAAGCAGAATTTGAGTGGAGAAAACCATGAGTGCAGCCCAAAGCGTCGGTCCGCAAGCGTTACCGGCACTGCAGGAACAAGTCGAGCAGATCATTGCCGAGGCCAAGCGCCAGGGGGCCAGTGCCTGTGAAGTGGCGGTGTCCCTGGAGCAGGGGTTGTCGACTTCGGTGCGCCAGCGTGAAGTGGAAACCGTCGAGTTCAACCGTGACCAGGGGTTTGGCATCACCTTGTACGTGGGCCAGCGCAAAGGCTCGGCCAGCACCTCCGCCAGTGGCCCGGAAGCGATTCGCGAAACCGTCGCCGCCGCATTGGCGATTGCCAAGCACACTTCCGAAGACGAAAGCTCGGGCCTGGCCGATGCGGCCTTGATGGCGCGTGACCTGAAGGATTTTGACCTGTTTCACGCTTGGGATATCACCCCGGAGCAGGCCATTGAACAAGCGCTGACCTGTGAGGCGGCGGCCTTTGATGCCGACAGCCGGATCAAGAATGCCGATGGCACCACCTTGAGCACCCACCAGGGCTGCCGTGTGTATGGCAACAGCCATGGTTTTATCGGCGGTTATGCCTCGACGCGTCACAGCCTGAGCTGCGTGATGATTGCCGAAGCCAACGGCCAGATGCAGCGTGATTACTGGTACGACGTGAACCGCCAGGGCGATTTGCTGGCGGACCCGGTGAGCATTGGCCAGCGTGCCGCGCAACGGGCCGCCAGCCGCCTGGGCGCGCGCCCGGTGCCGACGTGCGAAGTACCGGTGCTGTTTTCGGCGGAACTGGCCGGTGGTTTGTTCGGCAGTTTCCTTGGGGCGATTTCCGGCGGCAACCTGTATCGCAAGTCGTCGTTCCTGGAAGGGGCGATCGGCCAGAAGCTCTTCCCGGAGTGGCTGACCATCGATGAGCGTCCGCACCTGATGCGCGCCATGGGCAGTTCGTCGTTTGACGGTGATGGCCTGGCCACCTACGCCAAGCCGTTCGTCGAGAACGGTGAGTTGGTGTCCTATGTGCTGGGCACCTATGCCGGTCGCAAGCTCGGCCTGCCCAGCACCGCCAATGCCGGCGGCGTGCACAACCTGTTCATCACCCATGGCGACGAAGACCAGGCGGCGCTGTTGCGCCGTATGGGGCGCGGTTTGCTGGTCACCGAGTTGATGGGGCATGGCCTGAACATGGTCACGGGCGACTACTCCCGTGGCGCGGCGGGTTTCTGGGTTGAAAACGGCGAAATTCAGTTCGCCGTGCAGGAAGTGACCATCGCCGGCAACATGCGCGACATGTTCAAGCAGATTGTCGCGGTGGGTAATGACCTGGAACTGCGCAGCAACATCCGCACCGGTTCGGTGTTGATCGAGAAGATGACCGTCGCCGGTAGCTGACCCGCCGAAAGACGCTGTAAACAAGGCGCGCCACCCATTGGGTGGCGCGCTTTTTTTGTGCCTGGAATTCCGAGTGATTTCCTCAGGCTCTTGTTTTGATTCTCAATATCATTTAATAATAAATATCATTACCGAATGAGCGTGGATCATGAGTTCTGTCCTGCATGAGGATCCCTACCTGGAAAGCTGGCGTTGGATGAGCCGTCAGATTCGCTGCGGCCTTGATCCCGACGAGCCCCGCCTGATCGAACATTACCTGGCCGAAGGCCGGTACCTCGCCTGTTGCACAGCGACCCATCCGTGGACCATCGGCGAGACCTCATTCCGCCTGCTGCTCGACACCGCCTCCGACATCGCCTTGCCCTGGCACTGGCGGTCCATGTGCCTGGACCAGGCCTGGCGCCCGTTGCGCGACCTGGAAAAACTGTCCCACTGTGCCTGCCGCCTCAAGCGCTGGCAGACCTTTGCCTGGCAATTGGCGACCTGCGAATTGCTGCCATCGATTTCTCACTCTGACCTGGTGCAAGGATCTTCCGATGAGTAACACCCGTATCGAACGCGACAGCATGGGCGAACTGCAAGTGCCGGCCGAGGCACTGTATGGCGCACAAACCCAGCGAGCGGTGAACAACTTTCCCATCAGCCATCAACGTATGCCGGCGCAATTCATCCGTGCGCTGATCCTGGCCAAGGCCGCCGCCGCCAAGGCCAACGTGGAGCTGAAACAGCTGAGCGAAGCCCAGGGCAAGGCCATCGTCGATGCTGCCCAAGGCTTGCTGGAAGGCGATTTCATGCAGCATTTCCCGGTGGATATCTTCCAGACCGGTTCCGGCACCAGCTCCAACATGAACGCCAACGAAGTGATTGCGACCCTCGCCAGCCGTTTGCTGGGCGAGCCGGTCAACCCTAACGATCACGTCAACTGCGGCCAGAGCAGTAACGACATCATCCCCACCACCATCCATGTCAGCGCGGCGCTGGTGCTGCACGAACAAACGCTGCCGGCACTGCTGCACCTGGTGCAGGTGATCGAACACAAGGCCGAAGAGGTGCATCGCTTCGTCAAGACCGGCCGGACGCACCTGATGGACGCCATGCCAGTGCGCATGAGCCAGGTGCTCAATGGCTGGGCCCAGCAACTCAAGGCGAATATCGGCCATCTGCAGGACCTGCTGCCGAGTTTGCAGGCGCTGGCCCAGGGCGGTACCGCTGTCGGTACCGGGATCAATGCCCATCCGGAATTTGCGGCGCGTTTCAGCCAGCAACTGAGCAGCCTGACCCAGGTTCAATTCACACCCGGCAAGAACCTGTTTGCGCTGATTGGCTCCCAGGACACTGCCGTCGCGGTCTCCGGGCAGCTCAAGACCACTGCGGTGTCCTTGATGAAAATTGCCAACGACCTGCGCTGGATGAACTCCGGCCCGTTGGCCGGCCTCGGTGAAATAGAACTGGAGGGCCTGCAGCCGGGCTCCTCGATCATGCCGGGCAAGGTCAACCCGGTGATCCCGGAAGCCACTGCGATGGTTGCCGCGCAAGTCATCGGCAATGACACGGTGATCACCATCGCCGGTCAGTCCGGCAACTTCGAACTCAATGTGATGCTGCCGATCATTGCCCAGAATCTGCTCGGCAGCCTGGAATTGCTGGCCAACTCAAGCCGTTTGCTGGCGGACAAGGCCATTGCCAGCTTCAAGGTCAACGAAGCCAAGCTCAAGGAGGCGCTGTCGCGCAATCCGATCCTGGTGACCGCACTCAACCCGATCATCGGTTACCAAAAGGCCGCCGAAATCGCCAAGAAGGCCTATCAACAAGGCCGTCCGGTGATTGATGTGGCGCTCGAACACACCGACTTGCCCCGCAGCCAACTGGAAATCCTGCTGGATCCGGAAAAGCTCACGGCCGGCGGCGTGTAATCACCGACCCTGCTTTGGAGGCTCACCATGGAGCACTGGAAACGCACGATCGAACGGGCCAATCGCTGCTTTATGGCGGGCGAGCTGGTAGATGCCCGCGAAGCCTACCTGCAAGCCCTGGCCTTGGCTCAAGTGTTGTTTGAGCGCTGGGCGGATGCCGACGAAGCGGTGGCGGCTTGCGTCATTTCCCATCACAACCTGGCGGACCTGCATCTGCGCCTGAACCAGCCGGAAGAAAGCGCGGAATACCTTTGCGCCATTCACCAGCGCCTGTTGCAGACCATTCAGGACACCCGTCTTAACCCGCTACTGCGGGAAGCGGCCCTGCGCCAGAGCAGCAAGACCTACGTCGAGCTGCTGAATTTCATCAGCGATCACGGTGAGTACCCGCGTACTCATCGCTTGCTGGGCAGCAACGTGGCGCCCTCGGATGCGTCGACCCGCAACAGCCCTTTTTATGGAGCTCATTGATATGTCCTACACCTTGCCGGCGTTGCCTTACGCCTACGATGCCCTTGAACCGCATATCGACGCGCAAACCATGGAGATCCACTACACCAAGCACCACCAGACCTACATCAATAACCTCAACGCGGCTGTCGAAGGCACCGAGTTTGCCGGTTGGCCGGTGGAGAAACTGGTGTCCAGCGTGCAGCAACTGCCGGAAAAACTCCGGGCGGCGGTGATCAACCAGGGCGGTGGTCACGCCAACCACTCGTTGTTCTGGGCCGTCATGTCGCCCAAGGGCGGCGGCAAGCCAGACGGCGCGCTGGGCAACGCCATCGACGAGCAGTTGGGTGGTTTCGACGCCTTCAAAGAGGCCTTCACCAAGGCTGCCTTGACCCGCTTCGGCAGTGGCTGGGCGTGGTTGAGCGTTACCCCGCAAAAGACCCTGGTGGTGGAAAGCAGCGGCAACCAGGACAGCCCGCTGATGAACGGCAATACGCCGATCCTCGGCCTGGACGTCTGGGAGCACGCTTACTACCTGCTGTACCAGAACCGTCGCCCGGAATACATCAACGCGTTCTACAGCGTTATCAATTGGCCGGAAGTTGCTGAACGGTACCAGGCTGCGCTGGGCTGAAACTCCTCTATAACAAGATCTAAGGCCGACTATGGGCACTGAAACACTGGCGATCAGCAGCGTGCGAATGTTTCGTTATGCGTTTGGCTCGCTGCTGCTATTGGCAGGAACTGCATTGCTGGTGGCCCAAGGGTTGGCCTGGCTTGACCTGGAACCCCGCATCCTGCGCGCGTTGCAGGGGGGTGCCATTTGCGCCCTTGGCACCGCCTTGGGCGCCGTGCCGGTACTGGTGATTCGCCGGATGCCATTGGCGGTGAGTGACACGCTGCTGGGCTTCGGTGCGGGGGTGATGCTGGCGGCCACCGCGTTTTCGCTGATCGTGCCGGGTATTGCCGCTGCTGAAAACCTCGGGCTGACGCCTTGGGCCGCCAGCGGCTTGATCAGTTTTGGCATCATGCTGGGCGCATTTGGGCTGTATCTGGTGGATCGCAAGGTCTCCGGCGCCAGCCCGGAAATGCTGGTGGGGAGTCCGGAACGTCCGGTGATTCCGCCGCGCATCTGGCTGTTTGTGTTCGCCATCATTGCCCACAACATTCCCGAAGGCATGGCAGTGGGTGTCTCGGCGGGCGGCGGCATGCCCGATGCCGACAGCCTGGCCATGGGCATTGCCTTGCAGGATGTGCCGGAGGGCTTGGTGATTGCCTTGGTGCTGGCCGGGGCAGGGATGTCGCGGGTCAGGGCGTTCCTGATTGGCGCGGCGTCCGGGTTGGTGGAGCCGGTGTTTGCGGTGCTGTGTGCCTGGCTGGTAAGCCTGGCGGAGGTACTGTTGCCGTTGGGGTTGGCGCTGGCGGCCGGGGCGATGCTGTTGGTGGTGACCCACGAAGTGATTCCCGAGTCGCGGCGCAATGGCCATGACAAGCTCGCCAGCCTGGGGCTGTGTATCGGGTTTTGTTTGATGATGGTGATGGATACAGCGTTGGGCTAAGAACTCTGCCAAATTCCTTGTAGGAGTCGGCTTGCCGGCGATGGCGTTCCTGAGGTCAGTGCAAGACTTGTGGGCCCATCGCCGGTAAACCGGCTCCTGCAGAGGGTGTTACTCGCCTTCGTCAAAATAGTTGTTGATCAATGCCACCAGCGCATCCATCGCTTCCTGCTCTTGCTCGCCTTCCGTCTTCAAGTGAATCTTCGTGCCCTTGCCCGCCGCCAGCATCATCATGGCCATGATGCTTTTGCCGTCGACCATGGATTCTGCGGTACGCCCGGCGCGAATCTGGCAAGGGAACTGGCCGGCGACGCCGACGAATTTGGCCGAAGCCCGGGCGTGCAGGCCCAGCTTGTTGATGATTTCAATTTCCAGAGCGGGCATCGCGGGGGTGTTCCTTTCAGCTAAGGTCGCGGTGGCGAACCTGGACGTTCTTGAGGGTTTGTTGCAGCACCTTGCCCAGGCGTTCGGTCAGGTAGACGGAACGATGATGGCCGCCGGTGCAGCCAATGGCGATGGTGACATAAGCCCGGTTACTGGCCGCAAAACGCGGCAGCCATTTGAGCAGGTAGCTGGAGATATCCTGGAACATCTCCTCTACATCCGGCTGCGCCGCCAAATATTCCGCCACAGGTTCGTCCAGCCCGGACTGATCGCGCAGTTCCGGCTTCCAGTAGGGGTTGGGCAGGCAGCGCACATCAAACACCAGGTCGGCATCCACCGGCATGCCGCGCTTGAAGCCAAACGACTCCACCAGAAACGCGGTGCCCGGCTCCGGCTGATTCAGCAGGCGCAGCTTGATCGCATCGCGCAGTTGATACAGGTTCAGGCTGGTGGTGTTGATCTTGAGGTCGGCCAGGTCAATGATCGGGCCCAGCAGTTTGGTCTCGTCCTCGATGGCTTCTGCCAGCGAGCGATGCGGGCTGCTCAGTGGATGGCGTCGACGGGTTTCGGAGAAGCGCTTGAGCAGGGTTTCTTCGTCGGCGTCCAGGTACAGCACATCGCAGTGGATGTGCTTGGCCCGCACTTCTTCGAGCAGTTCAGGGAAGCGGGAGAGGTGGCTGGGCAGGTTGCGGGCGTCGATCGAGACGGCCACCAGCGGTTGCGCCAACTCGGTATGGATCAGTGCACGTTCCGCCAGTTCCGGCAGCAGGCCGGCGGGCAGGTTGTCGATGCAATAGAAGCCGTTGTCCTCGAGAACATTGAGAGCCGTGCTTTTACCTGAGCCGGAGCGGCCGCTGACGATGATCAAACGCATGATTACTGCCCGTTTTGCTCATCCAGTACAACCTGATAAAGCGCCTCATTGCTGGGAGCGCTGCGCAGTTTGTCGCGTACTTCCTTGCGGTCGAGCATGCTGGCGATCTGCCGAAGCAGTTCCAGGTGCGCATCGGTGGCAGCTTGCGGGACCAGCAGAACGAACAGCAGGTCGACCGGCGCGCCGTCGATGGCGTCGAAATCGATGGGGGCGTCCAGGTGCAGCAGGGCGCTGACTGGAGACTCACAGCCTTGCAGGCGGCAGTGAGGAATGGCGATGCCGTTGCCAAAGCCGGTCGAACCGAGCTTTTCACGGGCGATCAGTGCCTCATACACAGCTTGCGTATCCAGCTCGGGCACTTCGCGGCCGATCAGGTTGGCAATTTGTTCGAGGGCACGCTTTTTACTGCCGCCCGGCACGTTCACGAGGGAACGGCCGGGGGTCAGGATGGTTTCAAGTCGAATCATGGGTGGGGAGTGTTAGCGGCCAGTGCCTTGAAGAAGACTCTGCTGCTTTTCCTTATGCTTTTTGATTTGGCGATCCAGCTTGTCGGTGAGGTCGTCAATGGCAGCATACATATCTGAATGCTCGGCATTGGCGACTACTTCCCCGCCGGGTATACGCAAGGTGGCTTCGATTTTCTGCTTGAGCTTCTCGACAGTCATGATGACTTGCACGTTGGTGATCTTGTCGAAATGCCCCTCAATTCGTTTGAGTTTTTCGCCGATATAGGCGCGCAGCGGTTCGGTCACTTCCAGTTGGTGTCCACTGATGTTGACTTGCATACAGCTTCTCCTTCGTTGCCAGTGCATAAAGCGGCAGGCCGGGGTGCCTGCCACTGGAACGCTATGGCCCGCCCGTCACATCAAACGTTTACGCTCGCTGGAAGGCGCGATCCCGAGGGACTCGCGGTACTTGGCGACGGTTCGACGGGCGACCTGAATGCCTTGTGCCTCCAGTAAACCAGCGATCTTGCTGTCACTCAACGGCTTTTTCTGATTTTCCGCGGCAACCAGTTTTTTGATGATCGCGCGGATCGCCGTGGACGAGCATTCGCCGCCTTCGGAGGTGCTGACATGGCTGGAGAAAAAGTATTTCAGCTCATAAATACCCCGTGGGGTATGCATGAATTTTTGCGTGGTCACCCGGGAAATCGTTGATTCGTGCATGCCCACCGCCTCGGCGATGTCGTGCAGTACCAGCGGCTTCATCGCCTCATCGCCGTATTCCAGGAAGCCGCGCTGGTGCTCGACGATCTGGGTGGCGACTTTCATCAGGGTTTCGTTGCGGCTTTGCAGGCTCTTGATGAACCAGCGGGCTTCCTGCAACTGGTTGCGCATGAAGGTGTTGTCGGCGCTGGTGTCGGCGCGGCGTACAAACCCTGCATATTGCGGGTTGACCCGCAGGCGCGGCACCGATTCCTGGTTCAGCTCCACCAGCCAGCGCTCGTTGTCCTTGCGCACGATCACATCGGGGACGACGTATTCGGCTTCACTGGACTCGATCTGCGAGCCGGGGCGCGGGTTGAGGCTCTGCACCAGCTCGATGATCTGGCGCAGGTCATCTTCCTTGAGCTTCATGCGGCGCATCAGCTGGCTGTAGTCGCGGCTGCCGAGCAAGTCGATGTAGTCGGTGACCAGGCGCTGCGCTTCGGCCAGCCAAGGCGTCTTGGCCGGCAGTTGGCGCAGTTGCAACAGCAGGCACTCGCTGAGGCTGCGGGCGCCGATACCGGCTGGCTCGAATTGCTGGATGCGGTGCAGGACGGCTTCGATTTCGTCCAGTTCGATGTCCAGTTCCGGGTCGAAGGCCTCGAGGATCTCCTCAAGGGTCTCGTCCAGGTAGCCCTGATTGTTGATGCAGTCGATCAGGGTGACGGCGATCAGGCGATCGGTGTCGGACATCGGCGCCAGGTTCAGTTGCCAGAGCAAATGGCTCTGCAGGCTCTCGCCAGCGGAGGTGCGGGTGGTGAAGTCCCACTCGTCATCGTCATTGCTGGGCAGGCTGCTGGCGCTGGTCTGGTAGACGTCTTCCCACGCGGTGTCGACGGGAAGCTCGTTGGGAATGCGTTCGTTCCATTCACCGTCCTCGAGGTTGTCCACCGTGGGGGCGGTTTCCTGGTAGGAGGGTTCCTGTACGTCGGGGTTGGGTTTTTGCTCGATGTTGTCGGCCAGCGGGTCTGCATTATCGAAGTCGTCGCCTTCTTCCTGGCGTTCGAGCATCGGATTGGACTCCAGGGCCTCCTGGATTTCCTGTTGCAGGTCCAGGGTCGACAATTGGAGCAGGCGGATGGCCTGTTGCAGCTGCGGTGTCATCGTCAGCTGCTGGCCCATTCTCAGGACTAGCGATGGTTTCATGGCAGGGGCTTAACACCTTATTCGCCGGCGCAATGCGCCATCCACGACAGGGCGCGTGAGCGCCAAACATAAGCAAATTATATGCCTGATATCGGGGGCTTTGCCTAGAGCGCGGTAACAATAAAAATACTGAGGTTTTTATTGACTCCCGCGCTCCATGGCGAATGGCCTGATACCACCGTGTTTACAGGCGGAACTCGTGACCCAGATACACTTCCTTGACCAGTTCGTTGGCCAGGATAGTGGCAGAGTCACCTTCGGCAATCAGCTGTCCATCGTTGACGATGTAGGCGGTTTCGCAGATATCGAGGGTCTCACGGACGTTGTGGTCGGTGATCAACACACCGATGCCCTTGGCCTTGAGGTGATGGATGATCTGCTTGATGTCGCCGACGGAGATCGGGTCGACACCGGCGAAAGGTTCGTCCAGCAGGATGAACTTCGGCGCAGTGGCCAGGGCACGGGCGATTTCCACGCGACGACGCTCGCCGCCGGAAAGGCTCATGCCGAGGTTGTCGCGAATGTGGTTGATGTGGAATTCCTGCAACAGGCTTTCCAGCTCTTTCTTGCGCCCGGCGCGGTCGAGTTCCTTGCGGGTCTCGAGGATCGCCATGATGTTGTCGGAAACCGACAGTTTGCGGAAGATCGACGCTTCCTGGGGAAGATAGCCGATACCCGCCTGTGCACGACCGTGCATCGGCTGGTGGCTGACGTCCAGGTCGTCGATCAGCACGCGGCCTTGATCGGCCTGAACCAGGCCGACAATCATGTAGAAACAGGTGGTCTTGCCGGCACCGTTGGGGCCGAGCAAGCCGACGATCTGGCCGCTGTCGATCGACAGGCTGACGTCGCGCACGACCTGACGGCTTTTATAGGCCTTGGCCAGATGCTGGGCTTTCAGGGTTGCCATTAATTCGCCTTCTTCGCGTCGGTTTTCGGCGTCGGCTGGGCGGCGTCGGCTTTCTGCTTCGGCTGGATAACCATATCGATGCGCGGCTTCGGCGTGCCGATCTTCGTACCGGTGGCACGACCGGCCTGGGCAATCTGCTTCACCGTGTCATAGACGATTTTTTCGCCGTCAGTGGTGTTGCCGTCATTGATGACCCTGGCCTGATCGATCAGCACGATGCGATTTTGCTGCGCGTGGTACTGGATCGTCTTGCCGTAGCCTTTGACCGGCGTCGGGTCGCCCACTTTTTGCAGCTGTTCGAAATACGCCAGGTTGCCGACCGAAGTGACCACGTCGATATCGCCTGCCGGGGTGCGAGTCAGTGTCACGGTATTACCCGTCACTTTCATCGAGCCTTGAGTGATGATGACGTCGCCGGTGTAGGTCGCAATACCTTTCTTGTCATCCAGTTGCGCATCATCGGCCTGAATGTGGATCGGTTGCTGGCTATCGTTCGGCAGAGCCCAGGCGCTCACGCTTCCCAGTGCTGCGCCCAGGCCGAGCAAAATAGGGAGGGTTTTAACGAGCCTCATACTGTCCTCTTACGTTCGATAGCAGGTGTATCCTGCTTTCTTTCAAATACGCTTTCATTCCCTTGCCAGTCGATACACCGCCAGCGCCGTCGATTCTAACGTCTTGCTCGGTCTGCGCATATTGCTTCTGTGGGAATACGGTCATGCGACTGCTGGTAATAATGGTGTCGCGGTCCTTGGCGTCGGTACGGGCTACGCGCACCGAGTCAATCAATTCCACCTGGGTGCCGTCCGGGTTGACTTCGCCACGCTCACTGGTGACGTGCCACGGGAATTCGGCGCCGCGATACAGGTTCATGTCCGGCTTGGTCAGCAAAGTGACCTCGGATGCCTTCAAGTGTTCGACCTTGTCGGAGGTCATTTCATACTGAACCTTGCCATCGGGCAGGTACTGGATGCTGTGGGCGTTGATGGCGTAATAGTCGATAGCGCTCTCGTCGACCTGCGCAACAGGCTTGTCGAGGAAGCGCTCCGGGCTGATATTCCAGTAGCCGACCGCGAGGAACACGGCGGCGATGATGGCAAATATCAGAAAATTGCGAATCTTTTTACTCAGCATAAAACGCTCTATAGGTAGGCGGCGTGAGCCGCTTCAAGGCTGCCTTGGGCGCGCAGAATCAATTCGCAGAACTCGCGGGCGGCGCCTTCGCCGCCGCGGGCGGTGGTGACGCCATGGGCGTGTTCGCGAACGAACGCCGCCGCATTGGCCACGGCCATGCCCAGGCCGACCCGGCGAATCACCGGCAGGTCGGGTAAATCGTCACCAAGGTAGGCGACCTGTTCATAGCTTAGGTTGAGTTGGCCAAGAAGCTCGTCCAGGACCACCAGTTTATCCTCGCGGCCCTGATACAGGTGAGGAATCCCCAGGTTTTGTGCGCGGCGTTCCACAACCGGGGTCTTGCGACCGCTGATGATGCCGGTTTGCACGCCCGCGGCCATCAGCATCTTGATGCCCTGGCCGTCGAGGGTGTTGAACGTCTTGAACTCGCTGCCGTCTTCCAGGAAGTACAGGCGGCCATCCGTCAGTACGCCGTCGACGTCGAAAATCGCCAGCTTGATGTTCTTGCCCCGTTGCAACAGATCGGTGGTCATTTACATCACTCCTGCACGCAGCAAGTCGTGCATGTTCAGGGCGCCAACCGGGCGGTCGTCGCCGTCGACCACCACCAGCGCCAGGATTTTATGGTCTTCCATGATCTTCAGCGCTTCGGCTGCGAGCATGTCGGGGCGGGCGGTCTTGCCGTGAGGCGTCATGACTTCGTCGATGGTTGCGGTCTGGATGTCGAGGCTGCGGTCCAGGGTGCGGCGCAGGTCACCGTCGGTGAAAACCCCGGCCAGGCGCCCGTCGGGCTCCAGGATCACGGTCATGCCGAGGCGCTTGAGGGTCATTTCCATCAAGGCGTCCTTAAGCAAGGTGCCGCGCGCCACTTGTGGCAACTCGTCGCCGGCGTGCATCACGTTTTCCACTTTCAGCAGCAGGCGACGGCCCAGGGCGCCACCCGGATGGGAGAACGCGAAGTCTTCGGCGGTAAACCCGCGAGCTTCCAGCAATGCCACGGCCAGTGCATCGCCCATGACCAGGGCGGCAGTGGTGGAGGAGGTGGGTGCCAGGTTCAGTGGGCAGGCCTCTTCGGCAACGTGCACGTTCAAATTCACTTCGGCGGCTTTGGCCAGCGTCGAGTCCGGGTTGCCGGTCACGCTGATCAGTTGGATGCCCAGGCGCTTGATCAGCGGCAGCAGGGTCACGATTTCGTTGGTGGTGCCGGAGTTGGACAGCGCCAGGATGATGTCATCCCGCGTGATCATGCCCATGTCTCCGTGGCTGGCTTCGGCCGGGTGCACGAAGAACGCGGTGGTCCCGGTGCTTGCCAGGGTGGCGGCGATCTTGTTGCCGACATGCCCGGATTTGCCCATGCCGACCACGACTACGCGGCCCTTGCTGGCCAGAATCATCTCGCATGCGCGTACGAAATCCGCGTCGATATGGGCCAGTAAACCTTCTACGGCTTCAAGCTCGAGGCGGATGGTGCGTTGTGCGGATTGAATAAGGTCGCTGGATTGGCTCATGTCTGAAATCGTATAGCCTGACGAAAAGTCGGCGATTATAGCGGTAATGATCAATTCCCTCACGCAAGTTCGTCAGGCTTTATTCATCAGCCCTGTGGTTGAGATTGATCCTCAGCAAGGATTTTTTACCTGTCCTGTTTCTGAACAAGCTCTGTTCCGGCCTTGGGGGCGCTGTACCAGCAGTGATATAGTTCGCCGCCAGTTCGGTCCGCACAGCCTTTATGTCTATTCGGCGCAAGCATTTGTCGAAAATAAGGTGTCTGAGTGAAAGGCTGCATCCCAAGGAGTTTAGATGAGTGCCGATAACGCCTACGCGGTCGAGCTGAAGGGCCTTTCCTTCAAGCGCGGTACGCGCAGCATCTTCAATAATGTGGATATTCGCATTCCCCGTGGCAAAGTCACGGGCATCATGGGGCCTTCCGGCTGCGGCAAGACGACGCTGCTGCGCCTGATGGGCATGCAATTGCGCCCCTCCGCCGGTGAAGTCTGGGTGAATGGCCAGAACCTGCCGACCCTTTCGCGCAGCGACCTGTTCGATGCCCGCAAGCATATGGGCGTGCTGTTCCAGAGCGGTGCGCTGTTTACCGACCTCGACGTTTTCGAAAACGTGGCGTTCCCGCTGCGGGTGCATACACAGCTGTCCGATGAAATGATTCGTGACATTGTGTTACTGAAACTGCAGGCCGTAGGACTGCGCGGTGCCATCGACCTGATGCCCGACGAACTGTCCGGTGGTATGAAGCGTCGCGTGGCCCTTGCGCGTGCCATCGCCCTCGACCCGCAGATTCTCATGTACGACGAACCGTTCGTTGGCCAGGACCCGATTGCCATGGGGGTCCTGGTACGCCTGATCCGCCTGCTCAATGATGCGCTGGGTATCACCAGTATCGTGGTCTCCCACGACCTGGCCGAGACCGCGAGCATTGCCGACTACCTCTATGTAGTGGGCGATGGCCAGGTGCTGGGGCAGGGCACGCCTGAAGAGCTGATGAACGCAGATAACCCGCGCATTCGCCAATTCATGACCGGCGATCCCGATGGCCCGGTGCCTTTTCACTTTCCGGCAGCGGACTACCGCTCAGATCTTCTGGGGAAGCGTTGATGCGCAAGACATCTTTACTCGAAAAGGTTCGCCTTTTCGGCCGCTCCGGCATCGATATCATCGGCGTGCTGGGCCGTTCGACGATTTTCCTGTTTCATGCGTTGCTCGGCCGCGGCGGTATTGGCGGCGGCTTTGGCCTGTTGATCAAGCAGCTGCATTCCGTGGGCGTGATGTCCCTGGTGATCATCGTGGTTTCCGGGGTGTTCATCGGCATGGTGCTGGCGCTGCAGGGCTTCAATATCCTGTCCAGCTACGGTTCCGAGCAGGCGGTGGGGCAGATGGTTGCCTTGACCCTGTTGCGTGAACTGGGTCCGGTGGTGACTGCGTTGCTATTTGCCGGGCGCGCCGGTTCTGCGCTGACGGCCGAAATCGGCAACATGAAGGCCACCGAGCAGCTGTCCAGCCTGGAAATGATCGGTGTCGATCCGCTCAAGTACATTGTTGCCCCGCGCCTGTGGGCTGGCTTCATCTCTCTTCCACTGCTGGCGATGGTGTTCAGCGTGGTGGGGATCTGGGGCGGTTCGTGGGTGGCGGTTGACTGGCTGGGGGTCTACGACGGCTCTTACTGGGGCAACATGCAGAACAGCGTGACCTTCAGTGGTGACGTGCTCAATGGCATCATTAAAAGTATTGTTTTCGCCTTTGTAGTGACCTGGATCGCCGTATTCCAAGGCTATGACTGTGAGCCCACGTCTGAAGGGATCAGTCGCGCCACCACCAAGACCGTTGTGTACGCCTCGCTGGCGGTACTGGGCCTTGACTTCATTTTGACCGCCTTGATGTTTGGAGATTTCTGATGCAAAACCGCACTGTGGAAATCGGTGTCGGCCTTTTCTTGCTGGCTGGCATCCTGGCTTTACTGTTGCTCGCCCTGCGAGTCAGCGGCCTATCGGCCAGCCCCACCGCCGATACTTATAAACTTTACGCCTACTTCGACAATATCGCCGGTTTGACTGTCAGAGCTAAAGTGACCATGGCCGGTGTAACCATCGGCAAGGTCACGGCGATCGATCTGGACCGCGACAGCTTCACCGGCCGTGTGACCATGCAGGTGGACAAGAAGGTGGATAACCTGCCGACTGACTCCACTGCGTCTATCCTCACCGCTGGCCTGCTGGGCGAGAAGTACATCGGTATCAGCGTGGGCGGGGAAACAGCCCTGCTCAAGGATGGCTCGACCATTCATGACACACAGTCGTCGTTGGTGCTGGAGGACTTGATCGGTAAATTCCTGCTCAATACCGTCAATAAAGACGCCAAATGAGGAATGTGTTCATGATCTCTACTTTGCGACGTGGCCTGTTGGTACTGCTTGCGGCACTGCCGTTGATGGCTAACGCCGCTGCTGGCGGTTCCGCACATGACCTGGTGCAGGACACTACCAACAAAATGTTGGCTGACCTGTCGGCCAACAAGGAAAAGTACAAGCAGGATCCAAGTCAGTTCTACAACGCGCTCAACACCATCGTGGGCCCTGTTGTCGATGCTGAAGGTATTTCCCGCAGCATCATGACCGTCAAGTACTCGCGCAAGGCGACCCCTGCGCAGATGCAGACGTTCCAGGAAAACTTCAAGAAGGGCTTGTTCCAGTTCTACGGCAATGCCCTGCTCGAATACAACAACCAGGGTATTACTGTCGCTCCGGCCGGTGACGAGTCGGGTGATCGCACCAGCGTCAACATGAGCGTCAAGGGCAACAATGGCGCGGTGTACCCGGTGCAGTACACGCTGGAGAAGGTCAACGGCGAGTGGAAACTGCGTAACGTGATCATCAACGGCATCAACATCGGCAAGCTGTTCCGTGACCAGTTCGCGGATGCAATGCAGCGCAATGGCAATGACCTGGACAAGACCATCAATGGTTGGGCCGGCGAAGTGGCCAAGGCCAAGGAAGAAACCGACAAAGCTGCCGGGAAGCCTGCCCAATGACCGAGTCGGCCATTCGCCTTGGCGAGTCCGGTGAGCTGCTGCTCAGCGGCGTGCTGGATTACAGCACCGGGCCAGCCCTGCGCAAGCAGGGGCAAGCGCTGATCAATGCCAGCACGGCGTCCGCGCTGGTGCTGGATTGCTCGGCGGTGGTGAAATCCAGCAGCGTCGGCTTGTCGTTGCTGCTGTGTTTCATGCGTGATGCGCAGGCCGTCAAAAAGCCGGTAAGCATCCGTGCATTGCCCGAAGACATGCGTGAAATCGCTGAGGTTTCCGGTCTGACCGAGCTGTTGGCGCATCCTTAATACACATTATTAAAGAAGCCCCCCGTCAGAGTCCTGCTATGCGGGGTTCGCAGGCGCGGGGCTTTTTTGTATGATGTGCGACCCGCGCGCACTGGGCGCCCATAGAGGTTGATCATGCAGGCCCTAGAAGTTAAAAGCTTCCTTGAAGGAAAGCTGCCCCAAACTAATGTTGAAGTTGAGGGCGAAGGCTGCAATTTCCAGCTGAACGTGATTAGCGATGAACTGGCGGCGTTGAGCCCGGTCAAGCGTCAACAGCAGATCTATGCCCATTTGAACCCGTGGATCACCGATGGCAGCATCCATGCGGTCACTATGAAATTTTTCAGCCGCGCGGCCTGGGCCGAGCGCACCTGAGCCCCCAAGGCGTCGAGATTCTTATGGATAAATTGATTATTACCGGCGGTGCTCGTCTTGATGGCGAGATCCGCATTTCCGGGGCGAAGAACTCCGCCCTGCCGATCCTGGCAGCGACCTTGCTGTGCGATGGCCCGGTTACCGTGGCCAACCTGCCGCACCTGCACGACATCACCACCATGATCGAACTGTTCGGTCGCATGGGCATTGAGCCGGTGATCGACGAGAAACTCAGCGTCGAAATCGACCCGCGTACCATCAAGACCCTGATCGCGCCGTATGAACTGGTGAAAACCATGCGCGCCTCGATCCTGGTACTGGGCCCGATGGTTGCCCGTTTCGGCGAAGCCGAAGTCGCACTGCCTGGCGGTTGCGCCATTGGTTCGCGTCCGGTTGACCTGCACATCCGTGGCCTTGAAGCCATGGGTGCAACCATCGACGTCGAAGGTGGCTACATCAAGGCCAAGGCGCCGGAAGGCGGCCTGCGTGGCGCGAACTTCTTCTTCGATACCGTCAGCGTGACCGGTACCGAGAACATCATGATGGCCGCTGCCCTGGCCAACGGCCGCAGCGTGCTGCAGAACGCCGCGCGCGAGCCGGAAGTAGTCGACCTGGCGAACTTCCTGATCGCCATGGGTGCCAACATCACTGGCGCCGGCACCGACACCATTACCATTGAAGGTGTTAAGCGCCTGCACTCGGCCACCTACAAAGTGATGCCGGACCGCATCGAGACCGGTACCTACCTGGTGGCTGCTGCCGTCACCGGTGGCCGCGTCAAGGTCAAGGACACCGATCCGACCATCCTTGAAGCCGTCCTGGAAAAACTCAAGGAAGCCGGCGCTGAAATCACTACCGGTGAAGACTGGATCGAGCTGAACATGCACGGCAAGCGGCCAAAAGCCGTCAACGTGCGTACCGCTCCGTACCCGGCGTTCCCGACCGACATGCAAGCGCAGTTCATTTCCCTGAACGCGATTGCCGAAGGTACTGGTGCCGTGATCGAGACCATCTTCGAAAACCGCTTCATGCACGTGTATGAACTGCACCGCATGGGCGCCAAGATCCAGGTCGAAGGCAACACTGCCATCGTGACCGGCATCGAGAAGCTCAAGGGCGCGCCAGTGATGGCCACCGACCTGCGTGCCTCGGCCAGCCTGGTCATCTCGGCGCTGTGCGCTGACGGCGACACCCTGATCGACCGCATTTACCACATAGACCGTGGTTACGAATGCATCGAAGAGAAACTGCAGATGCTCGGCGCGAAAATCCGCCGCGTACCGGGCTAATACCCGTAACTGCAAACACCGTCACTGTGGCGAGGGAGCTTGCTCCCGCTGGGGCGCGAAGCGGCCCTGCTCCTTTAGACCGGGACTGCTGCGCAGTCCAGCGGGAGCAAGCTCCCTCGCCACAGGAAGATGTTTGTTGTTAAATGGTTTGTTTCAAATCGAGGCTGTAATGGCCTCGATCTGTGTCTGGCGCCGATTGCGACCGGACAGCAATAGCCTGATGAAGGACTGACGTTTCCCATGTTGACCATCGCACTGTCCAAGGGCCGCATCCTTGACGACACTTTGCCGCTTCTGGCTGAAGCGGGCATCGTGCCGACCGAGAATCCGGACAAGAGCCGCAAGCTGATCATCCCCACGACCCAGGACGACGTTCGCCTGCTGATCGTGCGGGCCACCGACGTGCCAACCTACGTTGAGCATGGCGCGGCCGACCTGGGCGTGGCGGGTAAAGACGTGTTGATGGAATACGGCGGCCAGGGCCTGTACGAGCCGCTGGACCTGCGTATTGCGCTGTGCAAGCTGATGACCGCCGGCCGTGTCGGTGACGTCGAGCCTAAGGGCCGCCTGCGGGTGGCAACCAAGTTCGTCAACGTTGCCAAGCGTTACTACGCCGAGCAAGGCCGCCAGGTCGACATCATCAAGCTTTACGGCTCGATGGAACTGGCACCGCTGATCGGCCTGGCCGACAAGATCATCGACGTGGTCGACACCGGCAACACCCTGCGCGCCAACGGCCTGGAGCCCCAGGACTTTATCGCCGACATCAGCTCCCGCCTGATCGTCAACAAAGCTTCGATGAAAATGCAGCACGCCCGTATCCAGGCGTTGATCGACACCCTGCGCAAGGCAGTGGAGTCTCGACACCGCGGTTGACTCACCCGCGCGGCCCTAAGCCGCGCCCGTCTATCCGCCTCATAGCCAGAATTCTCAGGTGCCCAAGCGGAAACGACTGCTAGTTTAGGGCGCCTGAGTTTTTGCCAATTCTATTGAGGCCCTCGCTATGACCACGTCCACTGCAATTGCCCGACTCAACGCTGCCGACCCGGATTTCGCCCATCATCTGGATCATCTGCTGAGCTGGGAAAGCGTGTCCGACGATTCGGTCAACCAGCGGGTGCTCGACATCATCAAGGCCGTGCGCGAGCGCGGTGACGCGGCGCTGGTGGATTTCACCCGGCAGTTCGATGGCCTGGACGTCGCCTCCATGGCCGACCTGATCCTGCCTCGCGAACGCCTGGAACTGGCCCTGACCCGCATCACCGCGCCCCAGCGCGAAGCCCTGGAAGTAGCGGCCGCGCGGGTGCGCAGCTACCACGAAAAACAGAAACAGGACTCCTGGAGCTACACCGAGGCCGACGGCACCGTGCTGGGCCAGAAGGTCACGCCGCTGGACCGCGCCGGCCTGTACGTGCCGGGCGGTAAAGCGTCGTACCCGTCCTCGGTACTGATGAACGCGATTCCGGCCAAGGTGGCCGGCGTGACCGAAGTGGTCATGGTGGTGCCGACCCCGCGTGGCGAAATCAACGAACTGGTGCTGGCCGCCGCCTGCATTGCTGGCGTCGATCGCGTGTTCACCATCGGCGGCGCCCAAGCGGTAGCGGCCCTGGCCTATGGCACCGAAAGCGTGCCGAAGGTCGACAAGGTGGTGGGCCCTGGCAACATCTACGTGGCCACCGCCAAGCGCCACGTGTTTGGCCAGGTCGGCATCGACATGATCGCCGGCCCTTCGGAAATCCTCGTAGTGTGTGACGGCCAGACCGACCCGGACTGGATCGCCATGGACCTGTTCTCCCAGGCCGAGCACGACGAAGACGCCCAGGCGATCCTGGTCAGCCCGGACGCCGAATTCCTCGACAAGGTCGCCGCCAGCATCGCCAAACTGCTGCCGACCATGGAACGCGCCGAGATTATCGAGAAGTCGATCAACGGCCGTGGTGCCCTGATCCAGGTGCGCGACATGGAACAAGCCATCGAAGTGGCCAACCGCATTGCCCCGGAACACCTTGAGTTGTCCGTCGCCGACCCGCAAGCTTGGCTGCCGCTGATTCGTCACGCCGGTGCGATCTTCATGGGCCGCCACACCAGCGAAGCCCTGGGCGACTACTGCGCCGGTCCCAACCACGTGTTGCCGACCTCGGGTACCGCACGATTCTCTTCGCCGCTGGGTGTGTATGACTTCCAGAAGCGTTCGTCGATCATCTTCTGCTCGCCCCAGGGCGCGTCGGAGTTGGGCAAGACCGCTTCCGTGCTGGCCCGTGGCGAGTCGCTGACTGCCCACGCCCGCAGTGCCGAATACCGCATCGTTGACGATAAGCCGCAGGGGAACTGAAACATGAGCAAATTCTGGAGCCCGCTCGTCAAGGATCTCGTTCCTTACGTGCCCGGTGAGCAACCGAAGCTGACCAAACTGGTCAAGCTGAACACCAATGAAAACCCCTACGGCCCATCGCCCAAGGCGCTGGCCGCCATGCAGGCCGAGCTGAACGACAACCTGCGTTTGTACCCGGACCCCAATAGTGACCTGCTCAAGCAGGCAGTGGCGAAGTATTACGGGATCGACGCGGGCAAGGTGTTCCTCGGCAACGGTTCCGACGAAGTCCTGGCGCACATCTTCCACGGTTTGTTCCAGCACGACTTGCCGCTGCTGTTCCCGGACATCAGCTACAGCTTCTACCCGGTGTACTGCGGCCTGTACCGCATTGCGTTCGACGCGGTGCCACTGGATGAACAGTTCCAGATCCGCGTGTCGGACTACGCCAGGCCAAACGGCGGGATCATCTTCCCCAACCCGAACGCGCCGACGGGTTGCGTGATGGCGCTGGACGCCGTGGAGCAGATCCTCAAGGCCAGCCCGGATTCGGTGGTGGTGGTCGATGAGGCCTATATCGATTTTGGCGGCGAGACCGCCATCAGCCTGGTGGACCGCTACCCGAACCTGCTGGTGACCCAAACCCTCTCCAAGTCGCGCTCCCTGGCCGGTTTGCGGGTGGGCCTGGCCGTGGGCCATCCGGACCTGATCGAGGCGCTGGAGCGGGTCAAGAACAGCTTCAACTCCTATCCGCTGGATCGTTTGGCGATTGTCGGCGCGGCCGCTGCGTTTGAAGACCGTGAGCACTTCCAGAAGACCTGTCAGTTAGTGATCGACAGCCGTGAAAAGCTGGTGGCGCAGTTGCAGGCCAAAGGTTTTGAGGTGCTGCCGTCTGCAGCCAACTTCATCTTTGCCCGTCACCCACGGCACGACGCCGCCGGGCTGGCAGCCAAGGTGCGGGAGCAAGGGGTGATCGTGCGGCACTTCAAGCAGGAGCGGATTGCCCAGTTCCTGCGGATCAGCATCGGCACGCCAGAGCAGAATCAGGCGCTGATTGATGCGTTGGGTGAGCTGTAACTTTATTGACTGAACCGGCGCCATCGCGGGCAAGCCCGGCTCCCACATTGGAATGCATTGTCAGAAAGAATGCAGTCCCCTGTGGGAGCCGGGCTTGCCCGCGATGAGGCCATCAGCAACACCAAAGAGCTAAAGCCTTACAGCAACGGCTCATCCGGCTTCTTGTTCTTCCAGCCGTCATTGCCCGGCAGCAACAGATTCAACGCAATCGCTACCACCGCACACAGGGCAATGCCCTTCAGGCCAAAGTCATCCGGGCCGGTGCCGGTACCTACCAGCACACCGCCAATCCCGAACACCAGGGTCACCGACACAATCACCAGGTTGCGCGCTTCGCCGAGGTCGATCTTGTGACGGATCAGCGTGTTCATCCCCACTGCGGCAATCGAACCGAACAGCAGGCACAAAATACCGCCCATCACCGGGACTGGAATGCTTTGCAGCAGCGCGCCGAACTTGCCGATAAACGCCAGGCTGATGGCAAACACTGCCGCCCAGGTCATGATCTTCGGGTTGTAGTTCTTGGTCAGCATCACCGCGCCCGTCACTTCCGCGTAGGTCGTGTTGGGCGGGCCGCCGAAGAGGCCGGCAGCGGTGGTGGCGATACCATCACCCAACAGCGTGCGGTGCAGGCCAGGCTTTTTCAGGTAGTCGCGACCGGTCACGCTGCCCACGGCAATAACGCCGCCGATGTGTTCGATGGCCGGGGCCAGGGCCACCGGGACGATAAACAGGATCGCCTGCCAGTTGAATTCCGGCGCGGTGAAGTGGGGCAGGGCGAACCACGGTGCGGCAGCGATCTTCGCGGTGTCGACGACACCGAAGTAGAACGACATGGCGAAACCCACCAACACACCGGAGATGATCGGCACCAGGCGGAAAATGCCTTTGCCGAACACCGCGACGATCAATGTGGTCAGCAGCGCCGGCATCGAGATCAGCATGGCGGTTTGGTAGTGGATCAACTCGCTACCGTCACCCGCCTTGCCCATTGCCATGTTGGCGGCGATCGGCGCCATGGCCAGGCCGATGGAAATGATCACCGGCCCGATCACCACCGGCGGCAGCAGCCGGTCGATGAAACCGGTGCCCTTGATCTTCACAGCCAGGCCCAGGAAGGTGTAAACGAAACCGGCCGCCATCACGCCGCCCATGGTCGCCGCGAGGCCGAATTGGCCTTTGGCGAGAATGATCGGGGTGATAAACGCAAAGCTCGACGCCAGGAACACCGGCACTTGGCGCCCGGTGACCACTTGGAACAACAAGGTGCCCAAGCCTGCGGTAAACAGGGCGACGTTTGGATCGAGACCGGTGATCAGCGGCATCAACACCAGCGCGCCAAATGCTACAAAGAGCATCTGTGCGCCAGACAGGATCTGGCGCCAAAGCGGGTCGTTGAATTCATCCTGCATGGTCACGCGTCCTTCTGCTTGGTACCGAAGATCTTGTCGCCGGCATCGCCCAGGCCCGGGATGATGTAGCCGTGTTCGTTCAGGCGTTCATCGATGGACGCGGTGTAGATCAGCACGTCCGGGTGGGCTTTCTCGACGGCGGCGATGCCTTCGGGAGCGGCCACCAGCACCATGGCGCGGATGTCCTTGCAACCGGCTTTTTTCAGCAGGTCGATGGTGGCAACCATGGAACTGCCGGTGGCGAGCATCGGGTCGATGATCATCGCCAGGCGTTCGTCGATTTCCGGGACCAGTTTTTCCAGGTAGGTGTGGGCCTGCAGCGTCTCTTCATTGCGGGCCACGCCCACGGCGCTGACCTTGGCGCCCGGGATCAGGCTGAGTACGCCTTCGAGCATGCCGATACCGGCGCGCAGTATCGGCACCACGGTAATCTTCTTGCCGGCGATTTTCTCGACCTGGACGGGACCACACCAACCGGCGATCTCGTAGTTTTCCAGGGGCAGGTCTTTGGTCGCCTCGTAGGTGAGCAGCGCTCCGACTTCCTGAGCAAGCTCACGGAAGTTCTTCGTGCTAATGTCGGCGCGGCGCATAAGGCCGAGTTTATGTCGGATCAGCGGATGGCGGATCTCACGGATGGGCATGGGGAAAGGCTCCGGCGGCGGGCAAAAAAACCGGCCTAGATTAATCTATCCGAGGGTGTTGTCCTATAGACATCTAGTACGTTAGTCCATTAAGGCTTGAACGTTGCGCCTCACATGCGTACCTTTGCCCGCTTTTCTTGCCACAGCACCCCTTGGAGAGCGCCATGTCCGCTGATCTCGAGCATATCCGTCAAATCATGCGCGAGGCTGACTGCCTGTACACCGAAGCGCAAGTCGAAGAGGCCATCGCCAAGGTCGGCGCGCACATCTCCCGCGAAATGGCCGACACCAACCCGGTGGTCTTTTGCGTGATGAACGGTGGCCTGATTTTCGCCGGTAAATTGCTCACCCATCTGCAATTCCCGCTGGAAGCGTCCTACCTGCACGCCACCCGCTATCGCAACGAAACCAGCGGCGGCGACCTGTTCTGGAAAGCCAAGCCGGAAGTCTCGTTCATTGACCGCGACGTGCTGATCATCGATGACATCCTCGACGAAGGGCACACCCTGGGCGCCATCATCGACTTCTGCAAACACGCCGGCGCGCGCAAAGTGCACACCGCCGTACTGATCGACAAGGACCACGACCGCAAGGCCCGCCCGGACCTGAAAGCCGATTACGTGGGCCTGCCGTGCATCGACCGTTACATCTTCGGTTACGGCATGGACTACAAAGGCTACTGGCGCAACGCCAACGGCATCTATGCGGTTAAAGGAATGTAATCAATGGCCAGCTTTCTTGATCAAACGCTGTTGACGGAACTGGCCGAGAAAGCGGCTAACAGCCCTCGTGGACGGCATCACCATAACTTTCACCAGATGGAAGAACCGTGCCATCGCATGGCGGTTGGCATGCAGCCCAACACCTATGTGCCGCCGCATCGCCATTTGAGTGCCGATAAGGCGGAAACCCTGCTGGTCCTCAAAGGCTGCCTGGGCCTGCTGATCTTCAGCGAGACTGGCGAGGTGTTGGTCAAGCGCGTGATGCAGGCCGGCGGTGAGTGCCCGGGCGTCGATTTACCGCCGGGCGTGTTTCACGGCCTGGTGGTGTTGGAGCCCGATACCATTATGTTCGAGTGCAAGGCCGGGCCTTATCGGCCGGTGAGCGAGGGCGAGCTGGCGAGTTGGGCGCCCCGCGAAGGTGATGCCGAAGTGGCTGAGTATCAGCGCTGGATGCTTGCCCAGTTCGATTGAGCTAAAGTGCTGGGCCATCTTTCACGGAGCGGCCCATGAGCTTTTTGATTCGCACTTGCGCCGCCCTGGCGCTGACCTTCAGTTTGCCCCTGGCGGCCGCTCCTGCGCCGTTGCACAGCCAATTCCTTCCTCCTGACGACCTTAATCTGCGGGCCGAAGCGGCGGACCAGCAGCAATTGCTGCAAGTCACCGACTATTCGGTGGTGGTGGGGAACCAGCGCCAATCCACCCAGCAGCCGATTCCGGTGACCTCGCCGTTGATGATCCGCCTCAAGGGCAAATCCTTGAACAAGGGCGCGACCATCGCCCAGGTGATCCTCAACTTCGACGCCGAAAGCAAAAGCCTGAAAAAGCCGGTGTTCGACGATAAAAGCAAAACCCTCACCTTGTCGTATCCGATGACCCAGTACCGGGTGATTGTCGACCTGTTGCGCAATGACACGGTCTACGTGCAATTCCTCACTTACGCCAATGGCCATATCTGGGCTGATTTGCACACCGGGGCCGTTCGCGCCAAATAATCCAGCCGACGCGGATTCGGCCGTGTAAATACAGTCAATGTGGGAGCTGGCTTGCCTGCGATAGCGGTGGGTCAGTTGGCCCATCTGCTACTGATGCATCGCTATCGCAGGCAAGCCAGCTCCCACATTGGCTCGCGTAGCTTTCGAAGCCGCTGTGCCGCAGGTAAACTGCTTTTCCCGTGTAAATGTCTGCAGGCTGGAGTCGGTAATGCGTAAAGATAAGAAACAGCTGATTGGTGATGAAATCGGCGACGAGCAAATCAAGCTGTTCCTGGATTTCGAGCCGGTAGACGCCACTTCGCCGTCCCTGCACAAACTGATCAAGGCTTACCGTGGCCTGCGCATCGACGACTTCGAGCGCTTCCTGGTTTTCTTCAAGGAAGCCGGCCTGGACCTCGATGGCAAGGATGAGCATGGCCTGACGTTTGTTGACGTGATCAAGGACCAGCGCAACGCCGCCGAGTACATCGAGCTGATCGAACAAGCCCGCGGCTGATTGCTACGGACAAAAAAAACGCCCCATCGGGGCGTTTTTCGTTCCCACGCTCTGCGTGGGAATGCATCCACTGACGCTCTGCGTCACGACGCTCTGCGTCACGACGCTCTGCGTCACGACGCTCTGCGTCACGACGCTCAAGCGTAGCTTTCGGTCTCGCTGCTCTGCTCAACCAGTTCCAGGCTGATGTTGTTCTGCGTGTTGATCTTGCGATACAGCTGCGCATCGGTCTCCAGGACCTTTTCCCGAGCCGGGAAGATCTCGTGCAGCTTGGCTGCCCACTCACCGGCCGCTTTCGTCGGGAAGCAGCGTTCGATCAGTTCCAGCATGATCGACACCGTCACCGAAGCACCCGGAGATGCGCCCAGCAGGGCGGCCAACGAACCGTCCTTGGCCGCAACCAGTTCGGTGCCGAATTGCAGCACGCCGCCTTTCTTCGGGTCTTTCTTGATGATCTGCACCCGTTGGCCGGCCACTTCCAGGCGCCAGTCTTCGGCTTTCGCTTCAGGGTAGAAGCGGCGCAGGGATTCCAGGCGCTGCTCCATGGACTGGCGCACTTCACTGACCAGGTACTTGGTCAGGTCCATGTTGTCCCGGGCCACGGCCAGCATCGGGCCGATGTTGCCGGCACGAATCGACAGGGGCAGGTCGAGGAACGAACCGTGCTTGAGGAACTTGGTGGTGAAGCCGGCATAGGGCCCGAACAACAGGGACTTCTTGCCATCCACCACGCGGGTGTCGAGGTGCGGCACCGACATCGGTGGCGAACCCACGGCCGCCTGGCTGTAGACCTTGGCCTGGTGGTGCTTGACCACTTCCGGGTTGTCGCAACGCAGCCACTGGCCGCTGACCGGGAAGCCGCCGAAGCCTTTGCTTTCTTCGATGCCCGAGGCCTGCAGCAGCGGGAGGGCCGCGCCGCCGGCGCCGAGGAACACGAACTTGGCGTCCACATCACGGGAGTTACCGCTGTTGACGTCCTTGATGCTCACGGTCCAGCCGGCGCCGTTGCGCTTGAGGCCGGTGACGCGCTTGCTGTACTTGACCTGTGCATCCGGCGCGCTGGTCAGGTGTGAGAGCAACTGGTTGGTCAGGGCACCGAAATTGACGTCGGTGCCATTCATCACGCGGGTGGCTGCGATTTTTTCGTCCAGCGGGCGGCCGGGCATCATCAGCGGCATCCACTCGGCCATTTCGCTGCGGTCTTCGGTGTAGTGCATGTCCGAGAACGCGTGGTGCTGGCTGAGGGTTTCAAAGCGCTTCTTGAGGAACGACACGCCTTTCTCGCCCTGCACGAAGCTCAGGTGCGGCACGGGGCTGATAAAGGACTTGGACGACCCAAAGGTGCCTTTCTTGGTCAAGTAGGCCCAGAACTGCTTCGACACCTCGAATTGGGTGTTGATGTGCACGGCTTTCTTGATGTCGATGGAGCCGTCGGCGGCCTCGGGTGTGTAGTTCAGCTCACACAGCCCGGCATGGCCGGTACCGGCGT
The DNA here is from genome assembly GCF_012935715.1 of Pseudomonas sp. ADAK13. NCBI lineage: Bacteria > Pseudomonadati > Pseudomonadota > Gammaproteobacteria > Pseudomonadales > Pseudomonadaceae > Pseudomonas > Pseudomonas sp. ADAK13. The sequence goes on along the minus strand of NZ_CP052860.1, from coordinate 1,055,205 downwards.
TGTTCCACGGGTTGGAACTTTCCGCGGCACCCGAGTCCATCAGCTCAACGACTTCCAGCTTGAGGCCGGGGTCGAGCTCTTTGAGCAGTACGGCGAGGGTGGCACTCATGATGCCCGCACCTACCAGTACTACGTCGACTGCTTCGTTATGCGCCATTTAACGCGTCTCCAAAATCTGCAGCACCAAATTGACGGCATGGCTGCCAGGAGTGACGGGGCGGTTCACGTGATGCCCCAGGTTACCCATGGCCAGGATCGCCATGTCCGATTCTTCGCAATTTATCGCAAGCGGACGCTGCCGGCCGGGCCTGATCTGCGTATGAACGCATTTAAGGGCACCTGTGGCAATTCGACTTATGGTCAAGTTCGTCCGGTCGTGCAACCAAATCCGTAGCGGACAGGCTTCAAGCTCCGGTTCTTGAGGAGTGCTCGGTCCTGTGTGGTGGGGCTGTTCCAGACGCTGATGGTGCTTGTACAAACGCAAAACTATTCATTTGCTCGCCACACTCTTGTGAAGTTGTGAAAACCCGTTTTTTTCACGCTCTTTTGAAGACGTGAACCTCAAAAAAGGGCTGCCCCAGCCTGGCACCTGGCCCGAAATCACTGCCGGCAAGCGGCAAAACGGGCAAACAACTCAAGTGGCCGAGCGCATGGCAGCTCTGGCAGATTCGGGTAAAGACGATGGTTTGCAGAGAAAACAGCAAGCTCGCCAGCTTCACTCGATCTGTGTGGGCGGCTCTCTGTGGGCGGTGCGGGGAGCTAATACAAGCGCATTAGCGATGCTGCGAGGCCCGATCAGGAGACGTCCTTATAATCGGGGGGAGATTGTAGCGAAGAAATGCGCGCAAATGGACGTGTTTAATGACTTTTATTAGCAATCTGGTCAGGAGACCAACGCATGCCGTGGCTGTGGCTGCGAAACCCGTGGGCTGACACGGGCGCTGGCGGGCAGCGGGCGGTGCATCCAGCTCAGGCGGGTCTCTTCGACTTCGACCCAGCCTTCACCGACGGGCGGCAAGCTGCACTGCTTGAAGGCCTGGCAGCAGCCTTGGGCATCGAGCAGGGCAAAGTGGCGATGGCTGGTGTGGGAAAAGAACAGTGATTTGAGAAGGCGCATGGTTTTGTACCCGGTTCGTTACATGCTGCGAAGGTTGGCAGTCTGGCATGACATTGAGGTGACGGTTCTGTGTGAAAATTGTAATTTCGCCGACAGTTCAGCCACCGTTCAGGAATTCTGGTGAGTGGCGAGCGCTCACCGTTATACTGGCGCCCTGTTTGCATCTAGTCCTGGAGAAATGAGTATGTTGCAACGCCTGTTGTTCGGTTTGATCACTGTGACCAGTTTGACCCTGGTTGGCTGCGCCCACAGCCCGCAACAACTCAGCCCGCAACCGAAAATCACCACCCAGTTGGCGCCTGTCGGCCATGGCCAGCCGGTGTCGGTGCGTGTGGTTGACGGGCGTCCGTCGCCGACCCTCGGCACCCGTGGCGGCCTGTACCCGGAAACCAGCGCCATCACGGTGACCGGTGCCGACGTGCTGCCCAAGCTGCAAGCCCAGGCCGAAGCGGCTGTGCGCCTGCTGGGCTTCACCCCGGCCAACTCGCCCGGTGCTCCTCAGCTGACCATTACCCTGGCCGAGCTGAAGTATCAGTCGCCCAAGGAAGGCCTGTACGTGACTGAAGCCACCATCGGCGCGACCTTCAAGTCCGACGTAACCGCCGGCACCCGTCGCTACAGCGGCCGTTATGGCGCTTCGCTGGACCAGCGCTTCGGCATGGCGCCGAATCAGGAAACCAACACCAAGCTGGTCAGCGATGTGTTGAGCGATGCCCTGACGCGCCTGTTCAAGGACCCGAGCATCGGTTCGCTGCTCAGCTCGCAGTAAGCGTTCATAAAAAAACCGGGCTCGTCACTGAGCCCGGTTTTTTTTCGCCTGTCGGTTTCATGCAGCCGTTTCGACATAAAAGTCCAGCACACTCACACCCGTGAGCAAATCCAGCTCCGGCAGGTCGGCATGCTGATGCCCGCCGAGGGCGCAATACACCAGCCAGTGGCGGTCCTGAACATTGAACGCGAGGCCGCCCACCAGTGCTTCCTGCTCATCGCTTGGGGCAATCAGATACAGCCGATCCTGGTTTTGCGCGTGCAACATGACAAGCTCCCGGGCTTTCGAAGGGCAACAGAGTGGCTTGTTAAGGTGACGTTCAGGTGACGCTGTAAATTACTGGATACATTAGCCGTCAATGGGGAAGGAGCAATGACGCGCAGGCGGCGCATATCATTCAGGTTTGTATCTGAACTGATACCAAGATACTGATACATCGAGGTTTGCGATGTCGCTGACCGCACTACTGCTCAATTCCCTTGCCCTGTTGCTGGCCTGCCCGGCAGCCTGGTTGCTGTTTGTCACACGCCTGCACGAACAGCGCGCGATGGCCCGGCTTGACGCGCAAAGCGCACTGCGCGCCATTGATCAACCAATGCTGCTGCTTGATGTGCTGACGCAGCGCACCCATCGCCTGTTCTACCGGTTGGGGTTTGCCTGTCTTGGGCTGGCGTTGCTGGTGTCCTTGCTGAGCAAACACCTGTAGGCGCCTGCTGGCACCTACAGGTGATCGTCTTTAGAGCGCAATCCCGGCCTTGACCCGGTACTGATTCCTCACCGGCGTCGCATATTGCAGCACCAGATACGGCCGATGCTCGGCCGGGCATGCGTTCAACCGCCGCTCCCATTCCGCTTTTGCCTTGGCCAACTCATCCGCCGGGAACACTTCGGCGGCGGTTGGTACCTGCAATTGCGGGTCGGCATCGCTCCATTGGGCGTACGCCAGGTAATGCACCGGGAACAACCGATAACCGCCCAGGATCTGCCGGTCCATCTCGATCGCCAGCAGCTTGGTGTCTTCGAACGCCTCGGTGATCGGCGGCGCGAAGTTGACGTGCACCCGGCCCTTGTAGCCGGTGATGCCCAGGGCAATGCTCACGTCATCTTCCCCCGGTGCCTTGCTGTAGGTGCCGGTGGTGGCGCGGATGTACAACTCGCGGGCCTTGGCTGCGTCGCACGGGTCGTATTCGTAGCTGATGGACACCGGCGTCAGGTTCAGTGACTGGATGACCTCGGCGAATGGCTCGTCCTTGCGGCTCATGTGAAACATCTTGAGGATCGCCGACTCGGTGCGATCATCCCCATCCTTGGCGCGGCCTTCGGCCTGGGCGATCCAGATCGACTGGCAGTCGTTGCGAATCGAATGGTTGATGTAGGCCGACAGCAGCTGGTAAGCGGCCATCTTCTCTTTGCGCCCGGTGATCGAGCGGTGCACGATGAAACTCTTGTTCAGGCGCATCAGGTCGCTGACAAACGGTTTTTGCAGCAAGTTGTCGCCGATGGCGATACGCGGCGTCGGCAGGCCGGCGTGGTACACGGCGTAGTTGACGAAGGCGGGGTCCATCACGATGTCGCGGTGGTTGGCCAGGAACAGGTAGGCGCTGCCAGACTTGAACTGCTCCACGCCGGTGTACGTCACGCCGTCGGTCGCGCGCTCGATGGTGTGGTCGACGTAAAACTCGACTTTGTCCTGCAGCGTGGCCACGGTGGTGACGCCGGCGAACTCACGGCGCAGCTTGTGGGCGATCATCGGCTTGAGCAGCCAGCCGAAGGCGCCGGCAAAGCGCGGGAAGCGAAAGTGCGTCAGGATGTCCAGAAAGGCCTTGTCACTGAACAGTCGGGCCAGCACTGCCGGGACTTCGCTGTCGTTGTAAGGTCGGATGGTATCGAATTCGCCCATCATGCTCTCTTGTTAGAAACGGCTAGGGTAAGTAAAGGTTTGGAACAATAAATATCAGGGCGTGGTCCGGGCAATTGGCCGGGACGAAAAATAGCCCTGTAAATAGACCGGCGATTATACGCACAAGTCACCTGGGAGACCGCGATGGAAGAGGAGTCGTACGAATGTCCTTATTGTGGAGAGGTAGTCACCGCGTTACTGGACCTGTCCGGGGGCGATCAGCACTATATTGAGGACTGCCCGGTGTGCTGCCGGCCCATTACCTTCATCCTGCAGATTCATGGTGATGAATGGATGCTCGAAGTGCGCAGCGAGAACGAATAAAGGTACGCCCATGCAGCGAATCTACGAACCGGAAAACCTGATGGAAGGTGAATTGCTGCATGGCATGCTCGAGAGCGAGGGCATCACTGCGCACCTGGTGGGGCGCGATTTGCTGGGTGGCACCGGTGAGTTGCCGATCTACGGCCTGCTGGCGCTGGCGGTGGAGAACGATCAGGCCGCCTACGCCCGTGAGTTGATCACCGCCTACAACGGGGCCCAACCCGTGCCGGGTGATGAACCCGACAGCTTCCCCGACGTGTTGGTCTGTTAGGCTGTCGGCCAGTTTCTCCAAGAGTCGTGTTGCCCCATGTGTGGACGTTATGCCCTGTTTCGCTGGAACCCCACGTTTGCTGCCTTGCCGGGCTTTCCGGCCGACCAGCAGGCCCAGTGGAACATTTCTCCCAATGATTCGGTGCTGATCCAGCGCCTGAGCGACGGCCAGCACACCCTGGCGCGGGCGCGCTGGGGCCTCACGCCGCCCTGGCTGACCGATCTTTCCCGTACGCCGGCCCACGCCCGGGCGGAAACCCTGGCGGAGCAACCGATGTTTCGCGAAGCCTTTCGTCAGCGCCGCTGTTTGTTGCCGGCCAACGGTTTCTACGAATGGCGCGGCACCCAGCGCAAGCGTCCGTATTGGCTGACGCCGGGGGAGGGCAGCACGCTGTTCTTTGCGGCGATCTGGGAAGCGTATCCAGTGCAGGAGCAGGTGTGGTTGAGTACGGCGGTGGTGACCCAGGCGGCGCAGAGCCAGCGGCGGCCGCTCATTCTCGATGCGGCGGGGCAGGCAGCCTGGCTGAACCCCGAGACGCCGTTGCACACCTTGCAGGCCTTGTTGGCCAGTGAACCCACCGCGTTGCGCGAGCGGGTGCTGGCCAATATGGTCAACGATCCGAAACTCAATGGGCCGGAGTGCCTGACGCCGGGTTGAGCCTGCAGGTTTTTGCTTGGGTTTAGGGCCCTATCGCAGGCAAGCCAGCTCCCACCTTTGATCTGTGAATACATTCAAAGTGTGGGAGCTGGCTTGCCTGCGATGAGGCCCTGAACTTCACCCAATAACCTCAAACCTTGAACTGATTGATCAACCGGCGCTGCTGCTCCGCCAGCTTGGTCAAATCCGCGCTGGCCGCGCTCGACTCGTCCGCCCCGCCCGCCACTTCATTGGCCACTTGCCCGATATTGATCACGTTACGGTTGATGTCCTCGGCCACCGCACTCTGTTCCTCGGCGGCGCTGGCGATCTGGGTGTTCATGTCGTTGATCACCGACACCGCCTGCGTGATGGTCTCCAGCGCCTGTGCCGCCTTGGCTGCGTGTTGCACGCTTTCGTCGGTGCGGTTCTGGCTGTCTTCCATCACCCGCACCACGTCGCGGGTGCCTTGCTGCAGTTGCTGGATCATGGTCTGGATTTCTTCGGTGGCCTTCTGGGTCTTCTGCGCCAGGTTGCGCACCTCGTCGGCCACCACCGCAAATCCGCGTCCTTGCTCACCGGCACGCGCCGCCTCGATGGCCGCGTTGAGCGCCAGCAGGTTGGTCTGCTCGGCAATCCCGCGAATCGCCGTGAGGATGGCGTTGATGTTCTCGCTGTCCTTGGCCAGTGCCTGCACCACACCGACCGCCTTGCCGATTTCCTGGGCGAGGGCGCCGATGGAGGTGGAGGTGTCGCGCACAATCTGCATGCCCTGGCTCGCCGCCTGGTCGGCGTGGCTGGCGGCTTGGGCAGCCTGGGTGGCGTTGCGCGCCACGTCCTGGGCGGTCGCGGTCATCTCGTGTACGGCGGTGGCCACCTGATCGATCTCGACCATCTGCTTGTGCACGCCCTGGTTGGTGCGAATCGCGATGTCAGCGGTGTGTTCCGACGAGTCGCTGACCTTCTGCACCGAGCTCACCACCTGGGTAATCATCCCCTGCAATTTGGCCAGGAACGTATTGAAGCCACTGGCAATCGCCCCCAGTTCGTCGGCGCGATCACTGGTCAGGCGGCGGGTCAGGTCGCCTTCGCCCTGGGCGATGTCATTGAGCATCGCCACCATTTGCTTGAGCGGCCGGGCAATGCCGTGGCCCACCAGCCAGATCACCAGCAAGCCGATGCCGGCAATCAGCAATCCGGCCACGGCCATGCCGAAAATATCGGTTTTGCGCTGGGCGTCGAGGTCATGCTGCATGGCCTGCAAGTCGGCCATGACTGCGCTCAGGGGCAGTTGCATCATCAGGGTCCAGCGGGCGTCGGTCTGGCCGATGTTGAACGGCAGGAACAACTCGATATGCCCGTGTTCCTTGTCCACGTCGTAGCGTACTTCGCCGATCTTCAGTTGGCTGAGGTTCGCCAGTTCGTTGCTGTCGAGCAGGTCACTGGCTTTTTCCCCCAGCTTGCTGGCGTCCTGGGTGTAGGCCACCAGGCGGCCGTTGCTGGAAATCAGCGCCAGTTCACCGGCGCCGTTGTACAAATTCTGATCAGCCTTGGTGAGCATTTCCTGGATGAAGTTCACCGACAGGTCGGCGCCGACAATGCCCTGGAAGGTGCCGTCGATCATGATCGGTTCGATAAACGAGGCGAGCATCACCATCGCGTTGCCCACCTTATAAGGGGCCGGGTCGATGGCGCAGGGCTTTTTGCTTTCCTTGGAGCAGAGGTAGTACTCACTGGCGCGCACGCCGGTAGAGAGGATGGTCTGGTCGGCCACGTCCGCGAGTTTATCCAGGCCCAGGCTGCCGTCGGCATTGCGGAACCACCAGGGCAGGAAGCGGCCGTTGGTTTCGATACCGACCACCGGGCTGTTCACATAGGCGGCGTCGTTGTGGTCGATGGCGTTGGCTTCCCAGCCTATATAGGCACCGAGAATCTTCGGGTTGCGCACCACGGTTTCGTGGATCAGGTTGATCAACTGTTCCCGGGAGACCGCCAGTTGCGGGTTGCCGTTGGCGTCTTTCATGCCCATCAGGGCGTTGGCGGTGGCCAGGCCCTTGGCGGTTACCAGCGGCGCTTCCAGTTCCCGCTGGATCAGCGTCGCCTGGGTTTGCGCCAGCGCGGTCAGGCGTTGCTCGATGATCTGTTCGAATTGCCCCTGGGTGCGTTCCTGCACCATCTCCTGGGTACGCGCCCCGGCGAACAAGGCGTACAGCACCAACACCGCCACCACGCTCAGGACAATGGCCCCGGCCAGTGCCGCGACAGAAAATTGAATCGACTTGAACTTCATGACGGCTCCGGGCGCAGGGGGAGATTGGCTGCTTTTTTATATCGGCCGCGAGCGGGGGAGACATGAGGGGCATATCCTCAAAATGACTGTGCCGGATCGGCGAATGTCGCAAATGGAAAGGTCGTCGGCGGTTTATGAATTTTTTTCGGCAGTGTGGGATGTATCTGAAAATAGGCGGCTACACGTCTGTTGTATCTGGCGCCGATACATTTGGCCGACTACGATACGCGCCATGTTTTCAGGGAGCAGGTTGATGAAAAAGACAGTGGCGGTATGTGCGTTGGGCACGGCGGTATTGCTCGCCGGTTGCCAGTCGGTCAACACCACCAGCGGCGGTGCCGTGGGTGTTGAGCGCAAGCAGTACATGTTCAGCATGTTGTCGAGCCAGGAAGTCGACCAGATGTATGCGCAGTCCTACCAGCAGACCCTGGGTGAAGCCAGCGGCAAAGGCCTGGTGGACAAGACCAGCGCCAATGCCAAGCGTGTGCAGGCGATTGCCAACCGCCTGATCGCCCAGGCGCCGACGTTCCGGCCGGATGCGGCGCAGTGGAAGTGGGAAGTGAACCTGATCAAAAGTGACGAGATGAACGCCAACTGTGGGCCTGGCGGCAAGATCTTCGTGTACAGCGCGCTGATCGATAATCTCAAGTTGACCGACGATGAACTCGCCGCCGTGATGGGTCATGAAATTGCCCACGCCTTGCGTGAACACGGTCGCGAAGCCATGTCCAAGGCCTACGGTATCGAGATGGCGAAGCAGGGGGCCGGCGCGTTGTTCGGCCTGGGTCAGGACAGCATGGCGTTGGCCGATACCGTGGCCAACTACGGCATGACCTTGCCCAACAGCCGCAGCAATGAAAACGAAGCAGACCTGATCGGCCTGGAGTTGTCGGCGCGTGCCGGTTACAACCCGAACGCGGCGATTACCCTGTGGAACAAAATGGCCAAGGCCTCGGAAGGCTCGCCACCTGAGTTCATGAGCACTCACCCGGCCTCCAGCAGCCGGATCGCCTCGTTGCAGGCGGCGATTCCGAAGGTGATGCCGTTGTATCAACAGGCCAAAAAGTCCTGATTCATAAGGCTGAAATGCAAATCTAAATGTGGGAGCCCGGCTTGTGTGGGAGCCGGGCTTGCCCGCGATGCAGGCACCTCGGTGTGCCAGTTGCACCGAGGTGATGCTATCGCAGGCAAGCCAGCTCCTACACAAGCCCAGCCCCACATGGGTCGTGTCTAGATCCAGCCACTGCTCTGCATGGCCTTGTACACCGCAACGATTGCCAGGATGAAAAACGCCGTGGCCGCCAATCGACGAATCAGCGTCAGCGGCAATTTATCCGCCGCAAAATTCCCTGCCAGCACCACCGGTACGTTGGCAATCAACATGCCCAGGGTCGTGCCGATAATCACCAGCCACAGTTCCGGGTATTGCGCCGCGAGCATCACGGTAGCGATCTGGGTCTTGTCGCCGATTTCCGCGAGGAAGAATGCGATCAGTGTGGTCAGGAACGGCCCGAATTTGCGGGAGGTGCTGGCTTCGTCATCGTCGAGTTTGTCGGGTACCAGGGTCCACAGCGCCGTGGCGCAGAAGCTCGCCGCGAGGATCCAGTGCAACACCGCGTCCGAGAAGAAACTCCCGAACCAGGCCCCCACGGCACCGGCGGCCGCATGGTTGGCCAAGGTCGCGGCGACGATGCCGGCGATGATCGGCCAGGGTTTGCGAAAGCGTGCAGCAAGAATGAGCGCGAGCAGTTGCGTCTTGTCGCCAATTTCGGCCAAGGCAACGATTGCGGTAGGGACGAGCAGAGAATCCAGCATCAGGTAAGTTCCAGGGGCGGGTCGACACGGCTATGACACGTACAGCCTTCCCGCCCCGGGTAAGGTGTTCGTGTCATAGGTCTTGTCAAACCCCGGTCCGTCTGTGCGGACTCCTGGGTCGCATACGCCATGGTCTGTTGACCAAGTATGTTGACGTATGCCGGACGAGCGTGGCGCTCGTGGGAGACTACTCCCCTAGGACGGAGCGGATTCTGCCTAGGCAAAATCCATTCGGCAAGCCTTCTTTTGGAAAAAGAGTTCAGCCGCGCTTGGCACGGTAAATGCGAAAACCCTGGCCTTCTGCCTTGATTGCGCACACGCCCAGATGCTCTTCGATCAGCGGTTGGTACTTCAGGAAGCTATTCGCAACCAGGCGAAGTTCGCCGCCTTTTGCCAGATGTTTGGCCGCTTTTCGCAGCAAGTTCTCGGTGGCGAAATAATCGGTGTGCACCCCGACATGAAACGGCGGGTTGCTCAGAATCGTGTTCAGATTCATCGGCGCGGCGTCGATGCCATCACCGGTCAACACCTCGGCTTCCAGGCCATTGGCGGCCAATGTCAGGCGACTGCTGGCCGCGGCAAAGGCATCCACGTCGAGCATCGTGACGGTGTTATGCGGATAGCGACGCTTGACCGCCGCCCCGAGCACGCCCGCCCCGCAACCGAAATCCAGCAAATGACCACTCGGCAACTTGTCCAGATGCTCCAGCAGCAGCGCCGTACCGCGATCCAGCCGACCGTGACTGAACACGCCCGGCAGGCTCACGACTTTTAGCGGCCCTTCAGCCAGCGGCACCTCGAACACCTGCGCCAGGCTTTCCAGCGCTACCGGTTCGGGGGCGTTGGCCACCGTGACCAGCCACAACTGACAGTGCCGCGCGTTGTCGAGCTTGCGTGGTTTGCCGAACGGGTTCAGTTGTTTGGCCGCGCTTTCGATGCCGCCTTTCTTTTCCCCCACCAGGTACAACTCTTTGCCAGGCAAGCGCGCCGCCACGGCATTGAGCAGGTAGTCGGTGAGGTCCTTGGACTTGGGCAGGAACACCACCGCCGTCTCGAACGAACGCTCGGGCACGTTCACGCCGAACTGGCTGCGCTCGGCAAAGCGTGCGTCCAGTGCCGCCTGATCGCCGGCGTGCCAGCTCCAGCCATGGGCATTGGGCAGGCGGCCCAGCAGGTCGTCGGCGGGCAAGCCCACCAGCAGCACGTCGCCTTGAAAAAGTTCGGCCTGACGAAGCAGTACTTCACTGCGCGGATCCATGGTCTGCTCCTTGAAAAGGGGCGCAGTTTATCAACTGACGACGCGCAGCGGGGCGCCGCTGAAAAAGCCCTCGGCGTTTTCGATCAATTGGCCGACGATGCGCTGCCGGGCTTCGCGGCTGCCCCACGCATTGTGCGGCGTGACGATCAGTCGAGGGATGTCACCGGCCAGCAGCGGGTTGCCGTTGACCGGGGGTTCTACGCTCAATACATCGGTCGCTGCGCCGCCCAGGTGTCCGCTGCGCAAGGCATCGGCCAGCGCCTGTTCGTTGATCAAACCACCGCGTGCCGTGTTGACGATAAATGCGCCGGGCTTGAGCAGCGCCAGTTCGCGGGCACCGATAAAGTCGCGGGTGTATTCGTTGAGCGGGCAGTGCAGGGTCAGTGCGTCGACCTGCGCCAGCAACTCGTCCAGCGGCACGCGATCAGCCCGGGCAGGGCGTCCCGGGATCGCGCCGAGGATCACCCGCATGCCAAAGGCTTCAGCCAGGCGCGCCACGGCACCGCCCAATTCGCCATGGCCCAGCAGGCCCAGGGTCTTGCCTGCCAGTTCCACGATTGGATAGTCCAGCAGGCAGAACTGCTTGGCTTGCTGCCAGAGCCCAGCGTTTACATCCCGCTGATAGTCGTTCAGGCGTGTCGCCAGGTTGAGCAGCAGCATGATCGTGTGCTGCGCCACCGACGGCGTGCCGTAACCCTGGCAATTGCTCACGGTCACGCCGTGGGCGCGGGCGGCGTCGAGGTCGACGTTGTTGGTGCCGGTGGCGGTCACCAGGATCAGCTTCAGCTCGGGGCACGCCGCCAGGGTTTCGGCATTCAGCGCGATCTTGTTGCTGATCGCCACCTGCGCGCCTTGCAGGCGCTCTACAACGTTCTGCGGGGTAGTCTGCTCGTACAGGCTCAGTTCGCTGAAGATGGCCCGCAACCCGTTGAGGTCCAGGTCCCCGAGGTCCAGGGAAGGGTGATCAAGGAAGACGGCGCGGCGATTGTTCGTCATCAACTGTACCTTTTGCGGCGGGATGTGAAGGCGTAATCTGCCGAGCCTATCAGATGAAATAATCAGTTACTTCCTGGAGTGTGCATGTACCTCACCGAGTTCTTGACCGTGGCACTGATTCACCTGTTGGCGGTGGCCAGCCCTGGCCCGGATTTCGCCGTGGTGGTACGTGAAAGCGTGACCCATGGCCGGCGCGCCGGCACCTGGACGGCGCTGGGCGTCGGTTCGGCGATTTTCCTGCACGTGGGGTATTCGCTGTTGGGCATCGGCTTGATCGTGTCCCAGTCCATCGTGCTGTTCAACGCGCTGAAATGGGCGGCGGCGGCCTACCTGCTGTACATCGGCTTCAAGGCCCTGCGCGCCCAGCCGGCCAAGCCTGCCAGTGAAGAAGACCTGCACCTTGAGGTGGGCGAGCGCACCGCGCGCGGCGCGTTCACGTCGGGGTTTGTCACCAACGGCTTGAACCCCAAGGCCACGCTGTTCTTCCTGTCGCTGTTCACCGTGGTGATCAACCCCCACACGCCGCTGGCGATCCAGGCCGGTTACGGCGTGTACCTGGCCGTGGCCACTGCGATCTGGTTTTGCCTGGTGGCGATGCTGTTCAGCCAGCAACGCGTACGCGCCGGTTTTGCGCGCATGGGCCACTGGTTCGACCGCACCATGGGCGCGGTGCTGATTGCCATCGGTGTGAAGCTGGCCTTTACCAGCATGAAATAAGCCGGATGCTGGCGCAAAGCTAGCATTCATTGGGCTCTGCAAATCATTCCTTTGGCTGATTTGGCTGAAACATAAGCGCTCTACAGTGCAGATGTTTCAGCCAAGACCGTGCAGTCAGATAAGGGATTCGTATGTTGCAGACTCGTGTTATCCCGCCCGCCGAAGGCGCCTACCAATACCCGCTGTTGATCAAACGCCTGTTGATGTCCGGGACACGCTACGAGAAGACCCGGGAAATCGTCTACCGCGACCAGTTGCGTTACACCTATCCAACCCTGATCGAGCGCGTCGCCCGCCTGGCCAATGTGCTGACCGAGGCCGGGGTCAAGGCCGGTGACACCGTGGCCGTGATGGACTGGGACAGCCATCGTTACCTGGAATGCATGTTCGCCATCCCGATGATCGGTGCGGTGATCCACACCATCAATGTGCGCCTGTCGCCGGAACAGATTCTCTACACCATGAACCACGCCGAGGACCGCTTTGTGCTGGTCAACAGCGAGTTTGTGGGGCTCTACCAGGCCATCGCCGGCCACCTCACCACCGTCAAGAAAACCCTGCTGCTCACCGACGGCGCGGAAAAAACCGCCGAGCTGCCCCACCTCGTGGGTGAGTACGAAACGCTGCTGGCGGCGGCAAGCCCCCGGTACGACTTCCAGGATTTCGACGAAAACTCCGTCGCCACCACCTTCTACACCACCGGCACCACTGGCAATCCCAAAGGCGTGTATTTCACCCACCGCCAACTGGTGCTGCACACCATGGGCGTGGCAACCATCATGGGCAGCGTCGACAGCGTGCGCCTGCTGGGCACCAATGATGTCTACATGCCGATCACCCCGATGTTCCACGTGCACGCCTGGGGCCTGCCGTATGTGGCGACCATGCTCGGCCTGAAGCAGGTCTACCCCGGCCGCTACGACCCCGAATACCTGGTGGAGCTGTGGCGCAAGGAGAAGGTCACGTTCTCCCATTGCGTGCCGACGATCCTGCAAATGGTGCTCAACGCCAAGGCCGGGCAGGGCGTGGATTTCGGCGGTTGGAAAATCGTGATCGGCGGCAGCGCCCTCAACCGTTCGCTGTATGAAGCGTCCAAGGCCCGCGGGATTCAACTGACGGCGGCGTACGGCATGTCCGAGACCGGGCCGCTGGTGTCCTGCGCGCACCTCAATGAAGAATTGATGGCCGGCACCGAAGACGAACGCACCACCTACCGCATCAAGGCCGGCGTGCCCGGGCCGCTGGTGGAGGCGGCGATCATCGACGGTGACGGCAACTTCCTGCCCGCCGACGGTGAATCCCAGGGCGAGCTGGTACTGCGCGCGCCGTGGCTCAGCGAAGGCTATTTCAACGAGCCGCAGAAAGGCGCCGAACTCTGGGCCGGCGGCTGGATGCACACCGGCGACGTGGCCACCCTCGACGCGTTTGGCGTGATCGATATTCGTGACCGCATCAAGGACGTGATCAAGACCGGCGGCGAGTGGATCTCCTCCCTGGCGCTGGAAGACCTGGTCAGCCGCCACCCGGCGGTACGCGAAGTAGCGGTGGTGGGGATTGCCGACCCGCAGTGGGGCGAGCGCCCGTTTGCGTTGCTGGTGGTGCGTGATGGCCATGTGATAGGGGCCAAGGAGCTCAAGGAACATCTCAAGCCGTTTGTGGAATTGGGCCATTTGAGCAAGTGGGCGATTCCAAGCCAGATCGCCGTTGTTACGGAAATTCCCAAGACCAGCGTCGGCAAGCTCGACAAAAAACGTATCCGTGTCGACATCATCGAATGGCAGGCCAACAACAGCACCTTCCTTTCTACCCTCTGACGCTGCTTGCCGTGCCCTCACGGGCACGGCAGCGCTCTAGTCCAAGCCTTCACTTGTGATTTGCCGATTTTCAGCCATCCTTGCCTCGCTGGTCTTCGCCAGCATGGCGAAAGGACTGTGGCAGACGGGTTGGTGATGCAAATCACACTTTAGAGGGATCAAGCGGTACCCCCTGCTGGCTATAGTCCATCCCAGAGTTTTTCAAGGTGCGGTGCTGTGAGCCCGGCGGGTTCATGTGTTCGCCCGGCATTGGAATCGTTGTATTCCGGCCGTTACAAGCCCTTAGAAACGACTCACTGCCATAACAATAATGCACATGGAGTAGCGTCGATGATCTCAGCACACCAGTTCTGGCGCCGGGCAAAACTGCCTTTGGCCGTCAGCCTCGCCTCTACGCTCGCCGGGCCTGCATTCGGCGTCAGTTTCAACATCGGTGAAATCGAAGGCAGCTTTGACTCGTCCCTGTCGGTCGGGGCCAGTTGGTCGACGGCGGGTCGCAACAAAGACCTGATTGGCGCCAACAATGGTGGCAGGGGTTTGTCGCAAACCTCTGATGACGGTCACCTGAACTTCGACAAGGGTGATTCCTTCTCGAAGATCTTCAAGGGTATCCATGACCTCGAGTTGAAATACGGCGACACCGGCGTGTTTGTCCGGGGCAAGTACTGGTATGACTTCAAGCTCAAAGACGACGACCTCGACTTCAAGAACATCAGCGACAAGGGTCGCCCGATGGGCGCCAGGTCCTCGGGTGGGCAGATTCTCGATGCGTTTGTCTACCACAACTACTCGGTTGCCGATGAGCCAGGCTCCGTGCGGTTTGGTAAACAGGTCATCAGTTGGGGGGAGAGTACGTTCATCGGTGGTGGTATCAACGCCATCAACCCGATTGACGTGGCCGCGTTCCGTCGTCCAGGCGCCGAGATCAAGGAAGGCCTGATTCCGGTCAACATGTTCTATGTGTCGCAGACCCTGACCGATAACCTGTCGGCAGAAGGCTTCTACCAGTTGGACTGGGACAAGACCGTCACCGATAACTGCGGGACGTTTTTCTCCCAGCCGGACATTATTACCGGTGGCTGTAACGACAATCTGCGGGTGCTGAACAGCTCTCGCACCCTGCCGGCAGCGCTGGTTCCTGCGCTGGCTCGCTATGGTGTGGATGTGAACAGTGAGGGTGTTCTGGTTCGTCGCGGCCCTGATCGTGACGCGAGAGATGGCGGCCAGTTCGGCGTGGCGTTCCACTACAACTATGAGCCGCTCGACACCGAGTTCGGCGCCTACGCCATTAACTATCACAGCCGGGCGCCGATCTTCAGCGCCCACGGTGCTCCGCAATCTGCTTACACCGGGGCGACGCCGGGGTTGCCGGCGCAACTGCGTCCATTGATTGTTGCGGGTAACTCCAATTACTTCGTCGAATACCCGGAAGATATACGTCTCTACGGCTTGAGCTTCTCCACCACCCTGCCTACGGGAACTGCCTGGAGCGGTGAGGTCAGCTACCGTCCCAATGCGCCGGTGCAGCTGAACTCCACTGACATTCTGTATGCCGGTGTTCGCCCTATTGGCGCCCCGGTGCTCAAAGATGCCTCGTTGTTGACCGGAGTGCCAGGCCAGGACTTGCATGGCTACCGCCGTAAGGAAATCACTCAACTGCAAACAACCTTCACCCACTTCTTTGACCAAGTGATGGGCGCCAGCCGCCTGACGCTGGTGGGCGAAGTCGGCATGACCTATGTCGGTGGTTTGGAGAGCAAGTCCAAAGTTCGCTACGGACGTGATCCGGTGTTTGGCCCAGGTACTTTGCCTAACGGCGCATGCCCTGCGCTCAACAACTCCACTGCACAAGGCGCGGGGCTGCCTAACGCCAACGGCCTGAATACCAACTGCAACAACGACGGCTTTACCACGGCGACTTCCTGGGGCTACCGCGGCCGGGCGATCTGGGAATACCCGGACGTCTTTGCCGGTGTAAACCTCAAGCCTAACGTCGCCTGGTCCCATGACGTCAAAGGTTATTCACCTGGCCCTGGCGGCAACTTCGAGGAAGGCCGCAAGGCGGTCAGCCTCGGACTGGATGCTGAATACCAGAACACCTACACCGCGAGCCTGAACTACACCAACTTCTTCGGTGGCGACTTCAGCACCGTGGACGACCGCGACTTTGTCGCCCTCAGCGTCGGCGTGAACTTCTAAGCACACTCTCTTTAAGCAGTATGTTTTAAGGAAGAACCAGAACATGAAAATAACTAAAAATCTGTTGCAGGTGGGTGTGCTGGGGCTGTCGATCATGGCGAGCAGCGTCATGGCGGCAGTCTCGGCGGATGAAGCCGCCAAGCTGGGTACGACCCTGACCCCGATGGGCGCTGAAATGGCCGGCAACGCGGCCGGCACCATCCCTAAATGGTCACCGCTGCCCACCAATGCCGGCGCGGTGGATGCCCGTGGCTTCCTGGCCAACCCGTACGCCAGCGAGCAACCGCAATTCATCATCACTGCGCAGAACGTCGAGCAGTACAAGGACAAGCTGGCGCCGGGGCAGTACGCGATGTTCAAGCGCTACCCGGACACCTTCAAGATGCCGGTCTACCCGACCCATCGCGGCGCTACCGTGCCGGCTGATGTGTTTGCGGCCATCAAGAAAAACGCCACCAACACCAACCTGGTGTCCGGCGGCAACGGCCTGGAAAACTTCGAAACCGCCGTACCGTTCCCGATTCCGAAAAGCGGCGTGGAAGTCATCTGGAACCACATCACCCGCTATCGCGGCGGCAGCGTGACCCGCCTGGTGACCCAGGCCACGCCGCAAACCAACGGCTCGTTCAGCCTGGTGTACTTCCGCGACCAGTTCGTGTTCCGCGACAAGATGAAGGACTACGACCCGAAAAACCCGGGCAACATCCTGTTCTACTTCAAGCAGCAAGTGACCGCGCCGGCACGTCTGGCCGGTGGTGTGCTGCTGGTGCACGAAACCCTCGACCAGGTGAAAGAGCCGCGTTCGGCGTGGGTCTACAACGCCGGCCAGCGTCGCGTGCGCCGGGCGCCGCAAGTGTCGTATGACGGCCCGGGCACCGCCGCCGACGGCCTGCGTACCTCCGACAACCTCGACATGTTCAACGGCGCGCCGGATCGCTACGACTGGAAACTGGAAGGCAAGAAGGAACTGTACATCGCCGAAAACAGCTACAAGCTCGACGATCCGAAGCTCAAGTATGTCGACATCATCAAGGCCGGCCACATCAACCAGGACCTGGCTCGCTACGAACTGCGTCGTGTGTGGCATGTGGTTGCAACCCTGAAGGAAGGCCAGCGCCACATCTATGCCAAGCGTGACTTCTTCATCGACGAAGACACCTGGCAGGCCGCGGTCATCGACCACTATGATGGTCGTGGCCAACTGTGGCGCGTGGCTGAAGCCCATGCCGAGAACTACTACGACAAACAAGTGCCGTGGTATGCCCTCGAAACCCTCTACGACCTGCAGTCCGGCCGCTACCTGGCCCTGGGCATGAAGAACGAAGAGAAACAGGCTTATGACTTCGGCTTTACCGCCACCACCAGCGACTTCACTCCGGCGGCCCTGCGCCAGGATGGTGTTCGCTAACTTGCTGTAACAGAGGCCGCATCCTCGAAAAACGCCCCGACTGGTTCGGGGCTTTTTTTTGCGCGACCACTGTGGCGAGGGAGCTTGCTCCCGCTGGGCTGCGTAGCAGCCCCAAAAACGGGAGCGCTGCGCACTCCAGCGGGAGCAAGCTCCCTCGCCACAGAGTGTCGGTCGTTCCAGAAGAACTCCGGATATTTTTTGTTGTAGTCTTTTTCAGACAATTGTTGCAAAGATCTACAAAGCTGCCGCTTTTACCGCTAGTCTGCGGACATCTGCAATGCCGACAACAGCCTTCTACAAGAGCCCGGCGATGACTGATCTGTCCCGAATTCAAGGGCCTGCCAGCGCGGTGATTCCGACCCTGGAAGGTCGCTTCTATCGACCCCCACTGCCTGATGGCTACGTGTTGCGACCGCGCCTGTGCGAACGGCTGAGTGAAGGGCTGGCCGGGCGTCTGTTGCTGGTCAGCGCGCCGGCCGGGTTCGGCAAGAGTTCGCTGGCGGTGGAGTTCTGCCAGAGCCTGCCGGCCCACTGGCAAAGCTTGTGGCTGGGCCTTAGCCCGCGGGACAATGACCCGGGACGTTTCCTTGAGCGCCTGCTCGACGGCTTGCAGCAATTCTTCCCGCAGTTGGGCGCCCAGTCCCTGGGCTTGCTGAAAATGCGCCAGCGTCATCAACCTTTCGCCTTTGAGGAGTGGCTCGACGGCCTGCTGGATGAGCTGACGGTGCACCTTTCCACCCAGGCGCCGCTGTTGCTGGTGCTGGACGACTACCATCTGGCCCAGGGCCCGGTACTCGACCGCTGCCTGCAATTCTTCCTCAATCATCTGCCCGACGGCCTGCTGGTGCTGGTCACCAGCCGTCAGCGTCCCGACTGGCACCTGGCGCGCCTGCGCCTGTCCCGGCATTTGCTGGAACTGCACGAGCAGGATCTGCGCCTGACCCACGCCGAATCCCTGGCCTTGCTGGATCGCCACAGCAGTTCATTGCGCGGCGAGGCCCTGGACAACCTGATCAGGCGCAGTGAAGGCTGGGTGGCCGGCCTGCGTTTCTGGCTGCTGGCGGCTTCCGAGGCCGGCAGCGAAGGCGCGCTACCCCAAGGCTTGCACGGCGGGGAAGGGCTGATCCGCGACTACCTGCTCGAAGAAGTCATCGACTGCCTGCCCTCGGAGGTCCAGGCGTTTCTCTACGACACCGCCTCCCAGGAGCGTTTTTGCAGCGAACTGTGCGACGCGGTGCGCGAGGCCCACGACAGCACGGAAATCCTGCGCTACCTGCAAGCCCATCAGGTATTCCTGGTGCCGCTGGACGAGCAGGGCCACTGGTACCGTTATCACCATCTGTTTTCCGACCTGCTGCGCACTCGGCGCGCGAGCAATGCCGTGTTGCCGGCAGCCAGCCTGCACCTGCGGGCCTGCCGCTGGTTCAATGCCCAGGGCTTGATCGACGAGGCGGTGGAGCAGGCGCTGCGTGCGGGCCACCTGGATGTGGCGGCAAACCTGGTGCAGAACCTGTCCGAAGAGCAACTGCTGGCGGAGCAAAACGTCGGCATGCTGCTGCGCTGGAAAATGGACTTGCCCGACAGTTTGTTGATGAGCACGCCACGCCTGATCGTGCTCTACAGCTGGGCGTTGGGCCTGGCCTGCCAGCTGGACGCGGCGCAGGAACTGGCCAGCCATCTCAGCCGCTTTCTGCCGGCGCCGTCGGCCACCGCGCAAAAGTCGATGTTGGCCCAGTGGCTGGCCCTCAGCGGAATCATTGCCCGGGGCCGTGGCGACCGCGAGCTGACCCAGTTGTATTGCAGCGAGGCCCTGGAAAGCCTGCCGCACAAACGCTATGGCCAGCGGTTGATGTGCCTGTCGACCCTGTCCAACCTGGCCATCGTCGACGCCGACCTGTGGCGCGCCCGTGGCCTGAACCGCGAATCTCTGGAGCTGGCGCAGCGCGTCGGCAATCCGTTGTTCGAGGCGTTGGCCCATTACGACCGCGCGCGGGTGTTACAGGCCCGTGGCGAGATCCTGCGTTCCCTGGATGAAGTGCGCCAGGGCCTGCAACGCTTGCAAGGCCTCGCGCCGCAACGGCTGTACGCAGTGCGTGCCCGACTGGCGTTGTATGAAGGCTACCTGTTGCTGATGCGCTGCCAGCCCGAAGCCGGGCTGGCCCGCCTGCGTGCCGGATTGGCCGAGGCACGGGCCTGTCGGGACATCAGCGTATTGATCGGCCATTGCGTGATTGCCAGCTTCGAAGGCCGCCGTGGCGATTTCCCCATGGCCTTTGCCGAGCTGGCCGAGGCTGAGCGCTTGATGCACATCTGGGACGTGCCGCCGATTTTCTATCTGGCGATGATCACCCTGGTCAAATGCGAGCTGTGGCTGGCCCAGGGGCGTACCGACCTGGCCGACGCCTGGCTGACCCGGCTGGGGCAAACCTACAACGGTGAACAGGCCGCCGCTGCGCCGGAGTTTCACCCGCACCTGCCGCAACATATCGAACTGCAACAGGCGGCGCTCGACGCTATCCGTCATCAGCCGATGGCTTCACTGCAACGGCTCGACGAACTGGCAAGCCAGGCCCATAACAGCGGCCGGCAGATGATCAGCCTGATGGCATTGACCCAGCAGGCGCTGTTATTGCTGGACTGTGGACAGGAGGCGCAGGCCCGGCCGGTGTTTGCCCGTGCGCTTGAGGCGGCTGCCGGTGGCGCGATGCAACCCTTCCAGCGCGTGTTGGAGCGCTATCCCGACTGGTCGCGGGAGCAGCTTGCCCGGGATTCCCATGGCCTGCTGAACCAGAGCTTGCTGGCCCTCTTGCCGGAGGTCGCGGTGGTTGAAACCCCGCACACCCTTGAGACCCTGAGCACCCGCGAGCTGGCGGTACTGCACTTGATTGCCCAAGGCTGTTCGAACCAGGAAATCAGCAATCAGTTGTTCATCTCCCTGCACACCGTGAAAACCCATGCGAGCCATATCAACAGCAAGCTGGGCGTGGAACGGCGTACGCAGGCGGTGGCGCGCGCCCAGGAGATGGGTTTGTTGGGGTAGCAACCTGGATCAATGGGATCGAAAGCCCCAGACGATTTCCACCACGCGGGCTGCCACCAGCACATAGACCAGGATAAGCAGCAGTTGCAGCACCAAGTGATAACGCAGCTTGGCGAGCCTGCGGATGCCATCGCTCACATTCAGCACCATCAGCAAGGTCGAGACCACGATCAACCCCCACCCGGCCACGCTTGAGGCCAATATGCCGAGGAACAATTCGGGCTTCCCGGCCAGTGCATTGGTACCCGCCGCAAACAGCAGCGCGCATACCAGCAGGTTCTTCACATTGTCGAAGACTTGGGTGCTGAAGTCGTTCTCCAGCAGTTGCAGGTACCACTTCCAGAAGGTGCGCATGTCTCAATCCCTTGGATCAATATTTACTGCGCTGCGGGGCATTCACTCGGTGATCTGTCGGCGACCTGGCTGAGCAGCGCGGCAAACCGTTTGACGTTGTTTTGCTGCGCGATCACCAGGTCATCAATGGTCGGACCGGAAGGCGACTGCACCACCGTGCGACATGTCAGCGGCGTGCGCTCATCTGTGCCGGTCTGGCGCAGCCGCCATTTGACGTCGAGCAGGGCGTATTGCCCGGGAATCGAGTCAAAGCGCTGCACTTCAATGCGCACCGCGAGGTTTTTGCGGTGACTGGCGAGTTGATCCACCAGCGCGCTGCGCAACTCATCCACCAGGCTGGCGGCCCACCATTGCGTCTCAAGGATGGCCACGCCGCTGTCGCCCTCACGGATGACAATCTGCGGCCGGTCGACCTGTGGCGGGACGGTGATGCTTTCAATGCGGATCTCACCCCCGGCGGCCAGTGACGCATTGCTGCGGTGCACCGGCGTCAGGGTGTGAAATTGAATCGGCTCACTGCGGCACGCCGCAAGCAGCAGCAACCCGGTGATCAGCGTGATCTTCAGCGGCAAAGCCATGGTGGTTGCTCCTGTGGTCATTTGCGCGGTGGCCCTTGCAGGTCTGAGGGCGCGGCGTTGTCGGGGCGACCGCGAATCAGCGATTCGGGATGGCGTGCCAGGTAGTCCGAGAGTTCTCGCAGGGAGCGCGACATGCGGCTCAGTTCATCCAGGGTCTGGGTTAGCTGTTCCCGTTGTGGCGAATCCTCGGCCAGGGTCGAACTGGCGGACTGCAAGGTTTTACTCACGTCGGCCAGGGTGTTCTGCACGCCCGGCAGTGTCTTGGCATTGAACTGGCCCAGCCCTTTGCGCAGTTCCACCAGGCTGCCGTCGAGGTTGCCGGCAATCCGCTCGATGGGTAGTTGGTTGATCTTGTTGACGATGCCTTCGAGTTTTTCCTGCAGTTGCTCCAGGTTGCCGGGGATGGTCGGGATGCTGACGGGGCGCTGGTTCGGGTCGAACACGACTTTGTCGGCCTTGGGAAAGAAGTCCAGGGCAATGTACAACTGGCCGGTGAGCAGGTTGCCGCTGCGGGCCTGGGCGCGCAGGCCGTGTTCGATGAAGCTGCCCATCAGGCGCACGCCGCCCGCTTCATCGTTGGGGTCATGCTTCAAGACTGTGAGCATTTTGGTGTTGGCTTCGCCGAGACGCTGCGGGTAAATCACGATGCCGACGTTGACCGGGAAGCTGCGTTTTTTCTCGTCGAAATCCAGGTTGATCGATACCACTTTGCCGAACTCGATGCCCAGGAACTCCACCGGCGCACCCACCGTGAGCCCGCGCAAGGCCTGATCGAACCGCAGGTTCAGGTATTGCGCCTTGCCATTGGGCGGGGCCAGCGCGGTTTGCTGGTCGGCGAACAGCTCATAGGAGTGCTCCTCACTGGCCGGCTTGTCGTTGGGGCTGTACGGCGGGGCCAGGAAGGCGATGCCGCCCACCAGCATGGACGACAGGGATTCGGTTTTCAGCGCGAACCCGTTGGCGCCGACACTCACATCAATTCCACTGGCGTTCCAGAATCGGGTGTTCTCGGTGACGTAGGCGTCATTCGGCGCATGCACGAACACGTCGATGTTCACGCCTTTGCCGTCTGCGTCCAGGGCATAGGCCACCACCTGGCCGACGGGGATTTTGCGGTAATAGACCGGGGAGCCGATGTCCAGTGAACCCAAATCCTGGGTGTGCAAGGTGAAGCGCTTGCCGGGCTCGCCATAGGTAATCGGCGGCGGGTTTTCCAGGCCTTTGAACTGATTGGCGCGGGTATCGGACTGGCCGATGTCGGCGCCGATGTAATCCCCGGAGAGCAGCGTATCAATGCCGGACACGCCCCCGGCGCCGATACGCGGGCGGACCACCCAGAATTGCGAGTCTTCACGGGTGAAGCTTTCGGCCTGCTTGGACAGCTTGATCGTGGCGTTGACGCTTTTCTGGTCGTCGCTCAGCTCCACGTCGGTCACTTGGCCGATCACCACGTTGCGGTATTTGACGTCGGTCTTGTTGGCGGTCAGGCCGCTGCCGGTCTTGAAGGTGATGGTAATGCTCGGCCCCTGCTGAAGGATGCTGTGCACCACCAGCGAAATGCCCACCAGCACCGCGACAATCGGCACGATCCACACCAGCGAGACGCTGAAGCGCCGCGTCTTGATCGCGGGTTGGCCCGCAGGCTGCGGTTTGTCAGGGGTTTGCGACGCCATCCGGCCTCTCCTCGTTGTGTGGGGTTTCCCAGATCAGGCGTGGGTCAAAACTCATTGCCGACAGCATGGTAAATACGACCACCAGGCCAAAGAATAAAATCCCCAGGCGCGGCTCGATGGTGCCCAGGGCCTGGAACCTCACCAGGGCAGCCACCAGCGCCACCACGATCACATCCAGCATCGACCAATAGCCGATCACCTCGACAAAGCGAAACAGCTTCGAGCGCTCCTTGCGCGCCCACTGGTTGTTGCGTTGCACGGTGACCAGCAGCAGGGTCAGCGCCACGAACTTGATGCCCGGCACCGCGATGCTGGCGATGAAAATGATCAGGGCAATATCCCACGCACCGTGCTGCCAGAACTCCAGCACGCCACTCATGATGGTGCTGTCGGCGCCGGAGCCGAGCATCGAGGTGTTCATCACGGGCAGTAAATTAGCGGGAACGTAGAACGCCAGGGCCGTCAGCATGTAGGCCCAGGTGCGGGTCAGCGAATGGGTCTTGCGTCGATGCAAGGGCGCACCGCAACGCTCGCATTCGTCGGGGTTGGCGCTGACGTCGCAGGCCTGGCCGCAGCTGTGGCACAGGCACAGGTTCAGCTCGCTGGCGGTCGGTGGCCGGCTCATACAATGTCCCACAGGTCGCGAATATCACGCCCGGCAATGCGGATCAGCAACAGGCTGAGGGCGGCCAGGGCAAACAGTCCGGTGCCGGGCAATACATCCAGCATGCCCGCCAGCTTGAACACCGCCACCATGGCGCCGAGCAGGCAGACCTCCAGCATGCTCCAGGGGCGCAGGGCTTCAAGCCAGCGCATGCATACCTTGAACGCCGGCGAGCGGCGGCCCTTCATCGCAAAGCTCAACACCCACATCAACAGCAGCAACTGGAACACCGGCGCGATGATGATGGAAATGGCCGCCACCAGGGCGATGAAGGTAATCGGGCCCTGGGCCAGCGCCACCACCGAATCCCATAATGTGGCGCTGCTTTTCAGGCCTTGCAGGCTGATGCTCATCACGGGGTAGAAGTTAGCGAAAATCCACAACACGGCGGCGGTCAGGGTCAGGGCCAGGCGCTGTTCCACCGACAGCCCGTTATAGCGCTGGAGCACGCCTGCGCAGCGGGTGCAGAGGGTCTTTTGATGTTTGGCGAGCGTGACTTTTTCGTACACGCAATCGCAGTGTTCACAGATGATCAATGGGCTGAGGGTCGCCATGAGTCCCACTCCAAGCGCTCTGGGTTGCGCGTTGTATGACGGGCGCCAGAGTAGCTTAGCAGTTGGCAGGTTTGATACTCGTGCGCTTTCGGATCGGGCGCATCGTCGAACATACTGTGCGCCAGAATGCAGTACAAAAGAGTGTGCCTTTGAATTTGCAGGAATACCCATGAATATCCAGTCCCCCGCGCTGATCCGCGAAACCTTCCCGGTCGGCCCGTTGCAGTGCAATTGCACGATCATCGGCGATCCGGTCACCAAAAAAGCCATCGTCGTCGACCCGGGTGGCAACCATGAGTTGATCCTGGCGCGCCTCGATGCGCTGGGCCTGAAAGTGGTCAGCATCATTCACACCCACGCCCATCTCGATCATTTCCTGGCCTCCGGGCAGTTGAAGGAAAAGACCGGTGCCACCTTGCACCTGCACAAGGAAGACCAGTTTCTGTGGGACAACCTGGAAATGCAGTGCCAGATGTTCCGCGTGCCGTACACACCGGTGCCGTCGCCGGATTGCTGGCTGGAGGATGAGGAAGAGTTGGCCTGCGGCTGTGGCGTGGCGTTGCACACACCTGGACACACACCTGGTTCGATGAGTTTCTGGTTCGCCGATGCGAAGTTGCTGATTGCCGGCGACACCCTGTTTCGACGTGGCGTGGGGCGTACGGATTTCTGGGGCGGTGATCAGGCGACCATCGTGCGCTCGATCAAGCAACGGCTCTACACCCTGGATGAGGCGGCTGTGGTGGTGACCGGGCACGGTCCGGATACGCGCCTGGGGGATGAAATGCGTGAGAATCCGTTTGTGAGGGCGTAAAGCAAACGCCGGTATTTTTCCGGATACCAAGTGGCGACTATCAGACGAACCTTATAGAGAAAATGACAATTACCGTTCAGGTAGTCTCTGCTAGGGTTTCACTGTGCACACCGTTGGCCGGGCATGGAATTTTTACCGTTTGTCGTGTTCCAAGCTCGGCACAGGTCCATTGCCAATGTCCTCTGCATCACAGAATGCAAAAGTAGGAGCTTCCTTCATGTTCACTTCTCGTCGTCTGCTTGTTGTCGCTACTGCCGTAGCCCTGTTGTCCGGCTGCGCTTCACCTAATCCTTATGACGGCAGCCAGGCACAGGGTGGTGGCTCTTCCGGTGTGAGCAATACCGCCAAGTACGGCGGCCTGGGTGCCCTGGCCGGTGCGTTGGCAGGTGCGGCCATCGACCACAACAACCGCGGCAAAGGTGCGCTGATCGGCGCTGCCGTCGCCGGTCTCGGTGGTGCGGGGTATGGCTACTACGCCGACCAGCAGGAAAAGAAACTGCGCGAAAGCATGGCCAATACCGGGGTTGAGGTGCAGCGCCAGGGCGATCAGATCAAGCTGATCATGCCGGGTAACATCACCTTCGCCACCAACTCGGACGCGATCTCCAGCAGCTTCTACACCCCGCTGAACAACCTGGCGAACTCCCTCAAGCAGTTCAACCAGAACACCATCCAGATTGTCGGCTACACCGACAGCACCGGTACCCGCCAGCTCAACATGGACCTGTCCCAGCGTCGTGCGCAAAGCGTGGCTAACTACCTGACATCCCAAGGCGTGAGCCCGACAAACCTGAGTGCTCGCGGTGCCGGCCCGGACAACCCGATCGCCAGCAACGCCGACGTCAATGGCCGTGCCCAGAACCGTCGTGTAGAGGTCAACCTTGGCCCGATCCCTGGCCAGCAATACGGCCAGCCAGGCGCTCAGCAACAACAGGCGCCGCAACAGAACAACCAGTTCCAGGGCAACCCGTACTCGCAATACCAGTAACGGGCAGGCAATAAAAAGGGCGCCGTGCAGTCAATGCACGGCGCCCTTTTTTGTAGCTGTTGAAGGGATCAGTCGATGTATTCGAACACCTTCACAATCTTCTGTACGCCCGACACGCCTTGTACCAGGTTGGCAGCGCGGGTGGCTTCTGCCTGGGTCAGCAGGCCCATCATGTAGACGATGCCGTTGTCGGTGACGATCTTGATCCGTGAGCCGGGGATCGCGCTGTCGGTCAGCATCTGGGTCTTGATCTTGGTGGTCAGCAGGGCGTCGTTGCTGATTGCCAGCAGTGTGATCGGCTCCATCACCTGCAATTCGTTGTGTACCTTCTTGACCCGTTGAACGGTGGAAGCGGCTTGTTCAGCCTGGGCCTTCAGGTCGGCGCGCGGGGTTTGCCCGGTGAGCAGCACCACGCCGTTGAAGCTGACGACCACGATGCGCGAGGCGCCGTTGCCCAGGTCTGGAGCGGCCTTGGAAACGTTGACGGAAACCTTGGTTTCAATCAGCGAGTCGTCGATTTTGCTGCCGAAAGTACGGGTGCCTTTATCGTCCTGGATAGGCGTGTCACGGCTCGCTTCGATTACCGAGCTGCAGCCGCTGATGCCTAGGCACAGCGTGATTGCCAATAGGCTAAGGCGTTTAACGGTCATTCTTCACTCCCGAACAGTTGGCTGTCGATCAGATCGCACAGGCAGTGGATCGCCAGCAGGTGGACTTCCTGAATACGTGCGGTGACATTGGCCGGGACGCGAATTTCCACGTCCTCGGGCAACAGCAACGAGGCCATGCCGCCGCCGTCGCGCCCGGTCAATGCTACGACAATCATTTCACGATCATGTGCGGCCTGGATCGCTTGAATAATGTTCGCCGAATTACCGCTGGTGGAGATCGCCAGCAGTACGTCGCCCGGCTGGCCAAGGGCGCGAATCTGTTTGGAGAAGATTTCGTTGTAGCTGTAGTCGTTGGCGATCGAGGTGATCGTCGAGGTGTCGGTGGTCAGGGCGATGGCCGGCAGGCTCGGGCGCTCGCGCTCGAAGCGGTTGAGCAGCTCGGAGGAGAAATGCTGGGCATCACCGGCCGAACCGCCGTTGCCGCACGAAAGCATTTTGCCTTCGTTGAGCAAGGCGTTGACCATGACCTGACTGGCTTGCTCGATGTGCGGTGCAAGTACGTCCATCGCCTGTTGCTTGGTATCGATACTGGCCTGGAAAAGCTGGCGAATTCGGGATTGCATGTCCATCTGTGTGACCTTAAGTAGCGCGGCTGTTTGGCACAGGAATGTGCAGCCCGCAAAGCAAAGAGCAAAAATGTGCGGTGTAGATGTCCGGCGAATCAGCTGTCAAAGGCATCTTGCAGCCAGTTCAGATCGGCTGTTCCCTGGGGAGTGCTTTCTATGGCAACCACATCGAAACGGCAGGGGTGATCGGCCCAGCGACGCTCCTTGAGCAGGAAAAACTGCGCGGCGAGTATCAGCTTCTGGCGCTTGCGCCCGTCGATACTGGCGAGCGCGCCACCCCATTGTGCGTGTTTTCTGTAGCGGACTTCGACAAATACTACTGTATCGCCGTCAAGCATGACCAGATCAAGCTCGCCACGCTTGCACAACCAGTTCTGCGCCAGGAGGCGCAGACCCTGTTGTTGCAGGTACTCGAGAGCTT
Source organism: Pseudomonas sp. ADAK13 (assembly GCF_012935715.1). Lineage (NCBI taxonomy): Bacteria > Pseudomonadati > Pseudomonadota > Gammaproteobacteria > Pseudomonadales > Pseudomonadaceae > Pseudomonas > Pseudomonas sp. ADAK13. The sequence goes on along the minus strand of NZ_CP052860.1, from coordinate 1,027,368 downwards.
GAAGTTCGGCGTCCTTGCCGCTTTGTGCGCTTGACCGCTCGGGCATCAGCGCGGGGTATCAGGCAGGCGCTGGATATCGCCACCGACGAACTTCGCCCATGGCATCTGGCGGTCAACACGCTGGTTGGGGCTGATGCCCAGGCTGCCGGACAGGCCGTCAACGCGGGTGTCCGGCAATGCCTTGAGTTGCCCCAGGCGCGGCGCCAGGCGATAGGCGTCAACACCCATCGCGTACAGGCGGCCCAGGCTGCCGTTGGCCTGTGGCCATTGGGCAGCGACCTGGTTGCGCAGCGGGTCGGTGGTGTTCAGGAGCCAAGGGGTTTCGCAGAACATCACGTTGGTCATGTCCAGGTACTGGTTCTTGTCGCCACTGGCGCTGAACACGTGCGACGTCGCATACACCGGCACATCACCGGCGTACTGGAAGTTCAGGGTCGGCTTGATCTGTTGGGCCAGTTGCGGGGTCACGGCCAGGAAGATGAACTCGATGTCCTGGCGGCGCGATGGCTGGGCTGAAACGTCCGAACCTACCGTGCTTTGCAGGCTCTTGGCGCGGCCTTCGCTTTTACGCAACTGGAACAGGTCAGCAATCTGTTGGGCCAGGGCTACCGGCTGGTCAACGTATTCAACGCCTACCACGGTGCCGCCATTGGCTTCCCAATCCTGACGGAAAGCTTTGTAGACACGCTCGCCCCATTCGCCTCTCGGTACCATGGCGGCGGCGCGGTGCAGGCCGTCGGCACGGGCGCGACGGGACACTTCACGGGCCTCGTCTTCAGCGGCCAGGCCGAACTGGAACAGTTGTGCCGGGCTCTGGTCGGCTTCGCTGTAGTTCAGGGCCAGGGTAGTAATAGGCAATTGCGGACGTGCGCTGAGTTGTTTGACCAGCGGTTTTTCCAGCGGGCCGACCACCAGTTGCACGCCGGCGGCCTGGGCCTTGGCGTAGAACTCATCGATGGAGGTCAGGCGCGAGCTGTCATAGAACTCGATCACTGGCGGCTTCTGCCCGGCTTGTTCAGCCTGGTAGTGCGCGGCCATGAAACCTTCGCGCAACGCTTTGGCGACGCCGGCCAGCGGGCCTTCCTGCGGCAGCAGCAAGGCGATCTTGTTCAGTGGCTGGCTGGCCAGTTGCTTGAGCTTGGTCAGCGGCTGCGGCAATTGCGAGGCCGCCGGGTGACCAGGGTTCTGGGCACGCCAGGTGTCGATGGCTGCCTGTTGTTGCTCCAGGGTGCCGGCGCTCTTGACCGCCTGGGCCAGGCTGATCCAGCCGTCCAGCGTCGGGTTGCCGCTGGCTTGCAGCTGTTCGGCAGGCAGGGCGGCAATCAATGCCCAGATGGCTTCGTGGTTGCTGTTGTAAGCGTCACCACTGAGCAGCGGCGCCATGGCGACGCGCTCGCGCGCGGCGGCCAGGGTCTGGCCGTCGGCCTCATAAGCGCGTGCATGCACGGTGCCGGTACGGATCTGCTGTTCAGGCGGCAGCTCCTTCAGGCTTTGCAGGCTCGGGTGGTTCAACGCCGCCAACGCGGCCTTGGGCTGGTTGCGGGCCATCGCCAGTTCAGCCGACAGGGTGCTGGCAAATACCTGCGCCGCCGGTTTCAGGACGTCCAGTGGGACCTGGGCAAGAATCTGCGCCGAGCGTGCCGGATTGTTTTGGTGGAACGCCAGGTCAGCCGCACTCAAGCGCAACAGCGCGGCTTTTTCCGGAGTCTTGGCCGAAGTCGCCTGTTCGAGCAGTTGCTCGATGCTGGCATCCGGGGTCCGGGGGAGGTCGCCAAGGCTGGACGAGGGCGAGCTGGCGCAAGCCGCCAACAGGGCAGCGAGGCAGAGGGCAGAGAACAGCCGCAGGCAAGCGATCATGTAAGTGTTCCTGATACCGATCAAATTAGCGTGGAATTGTACCCAAGCACTGGCCGGGGCGCGATGTTACTGGCGTGAAACCGTCTATTTAGGTCGTGTAAATGTTGCAAGACCCAATGGATGGCTGAAATGGAGCCTGCCCGGAGGGCATATTTTCAAGGCGTCTACGCGCTACAATGTGGCTTTTGCCAATCATCGAGGTGTGCGCTTTGACTGCTCCAGGTCCTTTGAATTCCACTGCAGGCTCGCTTTTTGTCGTGGCGACGCCCATTGGCAACCTGGACGACATCAGTGCTCGGGCGCTGAAAGTGTTGCGCGACGTAAAATTGATCGCCGCCGAAGACACCCGGCATTCCCAACGGTTAATGCAGCATTTTGGCATTCCAACGCCCCTGGCCGCGTGCCACGAACATAACGAGCGCGAAGAAGGCAGTCGTTTTATCACCCGCTTGCTGGCAGGCGATGATGTGGCCTTGATCTCGGATGCCGGTACGCCGCTGATTTCCGATCCCGGTTATCACCTGGTTCGCCAGGCGCGGGCTGCTGGTATCAATGTAGTGCCTGTTCCGGGAGCGTGCGCGCTGATTGCTGCATTGTCGGCGGCCGGCTTGCCATCGGACCGTTTTATCTTCGAAGGTTTCCTGCCGGCCAAGGCAGTGGGGCGCCGGGCGCGCCTGGAGTTGGTGAAAGAAGAGCCGCGCACGCTGATTTTCTACGAAGCCCCGCACCGTATCCTTGAGTGCCTGCAAGACATGGAGCTGGTGTTCGGTGGCGATCGCCTTGCGCTGCTGGCGCGGGAAATCACCAAGACCTTCGAAACCCTCAAGGGCCTGCCGCTGGAAGAGCTGCGTGCGTTCGTCGAAGGTGACAGCAATCAGCAGCGCGGCGAGTGCGTGGTGCTGGTAGCGGGCTGGGCGGCGCCGGAAAGTGAAGACGCCGTGGGCAGTGAGGCGATGCGCATTCTTGATCTGCTGCTCAAGGAGATGCCATTGAAGCGTGCGGCCGCCCTGGCGGCGGAAATTACCGGCGTGCGCAAAAACGTGTTGTATCAAGTCGCGCTGGATAAACAAAAGGGCGAATAGTTCCAGGTTCTAACCTGCACTCCGTCTGAACATGATGGCATTAGTGTCTTTTAATACTTGTTCTAACGCCGCCGTGCCGTTAACCTGCGCGGCGGAGAGTCGATTGGACAGTCGCTGCCTTCTATGAAAATTAGAGGGGGGAGGAAAGTCCGGGCTCCATAGGGCGAAGTGCCAGGTAATGCCTGGGAGGCGTGAGCCTACGGAAAGTGCCACAGAAAATAACCGCCTAAGTACTTCGGTACCGGTAAGGGTGAAAAGGTGCGGTAAGAGCGCACCGCACGACTGGCAACAGTTCGTGGCTAGGTAAACCCCACTTGGAGCAAGACCAAATAGGGTCCCAAGGCGTGGCCCGCGCTGGGACCGGGTAGGTTGCTAAAGATGTCCAGTGATGGCCATCGTAGACGAATGACTGTTCAAGACAGAACCCGGCTTACAGATCGACTCTCCACCTTTTTTCCTTCTGTCCGAATCTCGGGCAGGAACCTGGTAGTAACGCGAGAATCCCTCCCTGCTGAATCATTAGCAGATGCGTCTTCGTAATACCGAAAAAATCTTACTCTTAATAAATTACTTTAACTTTAAGTCCTAGCTCTTTGAGCTATTTGGCGTTGTCGAGTCAAAATCGCCCTCGAACTCTCGTTTCTCCTCGCTTTACCTTCCTAAATCTCCGTTCTGTAAGGCTTTTCCTTGAATCCGCGCCTTGACGGTGTGGTGGGCGCATTCCTATAGTGTGCGCAAGTGGCGGAAAGTGGCACAAAGTGGGTTTTTTGAACGTAAAACGCTAAAATTTGGAGAAACGCATCTGTGTTTCGCGGAGCTAACGCTATCAGTCTCGATGCAAAAGGCCGTCTCGCCATGCCGAGCCGGTATCGTGACGAGCTTATTTCGCGAAGTTCCGGACAGTTAATCATCACCATTGATGCCGTTGACCCTTGTTTATGTGTTTACCCGCTCGACGAGTGGGAGCTGATTGAAACCAAGTTGCGTGCGCTGCCTTCATTGCGTGAAGAAAACCGCCGCCTGCAACGTTTGCTGATTGGTAATGCCGTCGACCTCGAACTCGATGGCAGTGGTCGTTTCCTGGTTCCACCGCGTCTGCGCGAATACGCCAAGCTCGACAAGCGCGCAATGCTGGTAGGCCAACTGAACAAGTTCCAATTGTGGGACGAAGATGCCTGGGATGCTGTTTCTGCAGCTGACCTGGCTGCTATTCAACAACCGGGCGCCATGCCTGATGAACTGCGTGATTTGATCCTGTGACTATTGATAGCGGCTTTAACCACATCACCGTACTGCTTGACGAAGCCGTTGAGGCTCTCGCCGTACGCGCAGATGGCTGCTATTTGGATGGCACCTTCGGCAGGGGCGGGCACAGTCGGCTGATCCTCAGCCAGCTCGGTTCGGACGGAAAGCTCCTCGGGTTCGACAAAGACCCTCAAGCGATTGCCACCGGGCAAGCGCTAGCGGCCGAAGACGGCCGCTTTGTCGTTGTGCAGCGCAGCTTTGCCGAGCTCGGCGCAGAAGTCGCCGAACGTGGCATGGCGGGCAAGGTGGCCGGGGTTCTGCTGGACCTGGGCGTGTCTTCGCCGCAGCTGGACGACCCTGAGCGCGGCTTCAGTTTCATGAACGACGGCCCGCTCGATATGCGCATGGACCCGAGTCGTGGCATCAGCGCCGCGCAGTTCATCGCCACCGCGCCCCACGAAGAAATCACCCGTGTGTTCAAGGAATACGGCGAAGAGCGTTTCGCTGGCCGTATGGCGCGCGCCGTGGTCGAGCGTCGGGAAATCCAGCCGTTCGAACGCACCGCCGACCTGGCTGAAGTGCTGAAAGTCGCCAACCCGGCGTGGGAGAAGGGCAAGAACCCGGCTACCCGTGCGTTCCAGGGCCTGCGCATTCACGTCAACAACGAATTGGGCGATCTGGAAGCCGGCCTCGAAGCTGCCCTGGACGCCTTGGAAGTGGGCGGTCGCCTGGTGGTGATCAGCTTCCACTCCCTGGAAGACCGCATCGTCAAATTGTTCATGCGTCGTCTGGTCAAGGGCGAATCCGACAACCTGCCGCGCAACCTGCCGGTACGTTACGAAGCCTTTGTGCCGAAAATCAAAATCCATGGCAAAGCGCAGTTCGCTTCCGAAGCCGAACTCAAGGCCAACCCTCGTGCCCGTAGCGCTGTCATGCGCGTTGCGGAGAAGTTGCGGTGAGCAAGCTTTTCGCCAAGCCCCTTCCGGGCGGCAGCTTCTTTATGTTGCTGTTATTTGTTGGCGTGCTGGTGTCCGCGATTGCGGTGTCCTATAGCGCCCACTACAACCGTCAATTGCTCAATACCCTGTACGGGGAATTGAGTGTGCGCGACAAGGCGCAGGCGGAGTGGGGCCGGTTGATCCTGGAGCAAAGCACCTGGACCGCCCACAGCCGCATCGAAGTGCTGGCCACTGAACAGCTGAAGATGCATATCCCGGGCGCTGCAGAAGTTCGCATGGTGGCGCCATGATGAAACTCGAGGGCGCACTCTACCCGTGGCGTTTCCGTGTAGTGCTGGGGTTGCTGGCACTGATGGTGGGCGCGATCGCCTGGCGGATTATCGACCTGCAAGTGGTGGACCGTGACTTCCTGATCGGCCAGGGCGATGCCCGCAGCCTGCGTCATATCCCGATTCCTGCGCACCGCGGCCTGATCACCGACCGTAACGGCGAGCCCCTGGCCGTCAGTACGCCGGTGACCACCCTGTGGGCCAACGCCAAGGAAATGCAGACCGCCAAGGAGAAGTGGCCGGAACTGGCCGCCGCCCTGGGCCAGGACCCCAAAGCCCTGAGCGAACGCCTCGAAGCCCAGGCCAATAAAGAATTCATCTACCTGGTTCGCGGGCTTACCCCCGAACAAGGCCAGCAAGTGCTCGACCTTAAAGTCCCCGGTGTCTACGGCATCGAGGAATTTCGGCGTTTCTACCCAGCCGGCGAAACCACTGCCCATATGGTGGGTTTCACCGACATTGATGATCACGGTCGCGAAGGTGTCGAGCTTGCCTACGACGAATGGCTGGCCGGGGTCCCCGGCAAACGACAGGTCATCAAGGATCGGCGCGGCAGACTGATCAAGGATGTCCAGGTCACCAAAAACGCCAAGGCCGGTAAGCCCTTGGCGTTGTCGATTGACCTGCGCCTGCAATATCTGGCCAACCGTGAGCTGCGTAACGCCATCATCGAGAACGGCGCGAAAGCCGGCAGCCTGGTGATCATGGACGTGAAGACCGGCGAGATTCTCGCCATGGTCAACCAGCCGACCTACAACCCCAACAACCGTCGCAACCTGCAACCGGCGATGATGCGCAACCGCGCGATGATCGACGTGTTCGAGCCGGGTTCGACCATGAAAGCCATCTCGATGAGTGCCGCCCTGGAGACCGGGCGCTGGAAACCGGCCGACAAGGTCGAGGTTTACCCGGGTACCCTGCAGCTGGGCAAATACACCATTCGCGACGTGTCGCGCACCGAAGGTCCGGTGCTGGATTTGACAGGTATCCTGATCAACTCCAGTAACGTGGGCATGAGTAAGGTCGCCTTCGATATCGGCGGCGAAGCCATCTACCACCTCGCGCAGAAAGTCGGCCTGGGGCAACCTACCGGCCTGGACTTTCCGGGTGAACGTGTAGGCAACCTGCCGAACTACCGTGACTGGAAAAAGGCCGAGACGGCCACGCTTTCCTACGGTTATGGCCTGTCGGTGACCGCCATCCAGCTGGCCCATGCCTTCTCCGTGCTGGCCAACAATGGCCGCATGGTGCCGCTGAGCCTGATCCACCTGGACGAGGCACCGCCTGCGACCCAGGTGATCCCGGAAAACGTCGCCAAGACCATGCAAGGCATGCTGCAACAAGTGATCGAAGCACCGCGCGGCGTATTCCGTGCCCAGGTGCCGGCGTATCACGTGGCAGGCAAGTCCGGTACTGCGCGTAAAACCGCCGTGGGCACCAAGGGCTATGCCGAAAACTCCTACCGTTCGCTGTTCGCGGGCTTCGGCCCGATGAGCGATCCGCGTTACGCCATCGTCGTGGTGATCGATGAGCCGAGCAAAGCCGGTTACTTCGGTGGCCTGGTATCGGCGCCGGTGTTCAGCAAGGTGATGTCCGGGACGCTGCGCCTGATGAACATCACGCCGGACAACCTGCCGACGACCCAACAAGCGAACGCCGGACCGCCGGCCGCTGCTGCAAAAGCCAATGGAGGGCGCGGCTGATGTCTCTTAGCCTGAACAAGATTTTTGCCCACGCTGGCCGCGATCTGCTGATTCGCGAGTTGACCCTGGACAGCCGTAACGTGCGTGCCGGTGACCTGTTCCTGGCTGTGCCGGGCGGCAAGTTCGACGGCCGTGACCATATCGCCGACGCGTTGAAGCGCGGCGCCGCGGCAGTGGCCTATGAAGTGGAAGGCGCCACCGTGTTGCCGATCACCGACGTGCCTTTGATTCCGGTCAAGGGCCTGGCGGCGCAACTGTCGGACATCGCCGGGCGCTTTTATGGCGACCCGAGCCGCACCCTGAACCTCGTAGGCGTGACCGGCACCAACGGCAAGACCAGCGTGACCCAACTGGTCGCCCAGGCGCTTGACCTGCTGGGCCAGCACTGCGGCATCGTCGGCACCCTGGGCACCGGCTTCTACGGCGCGCTGCAAAGCGGCCTGCACACCACGCCTAACCCGATTGCCGTGCAGGCGACCCTGGCCGACCTGAAAAAGGCCGGTGCCAAGGCGGTTGCCATGGAAGTTTCCTCCCACGGCCTGGACCAGGGCCGCGTGACCGCCCTGGCGTTCGACGTGGCGGTGATGACCAACCTGTCCCGCGATCACCTGGATTACCACGGCACCATGGAGGCGTACGCCGCCACCAAGGCCCGGCTGTTTGCCTGGAATGATTTGAAGTGTCGCGTGGTCAACCTGGACGATGAATTCGGTCGTCAGTTGGCCGCCGCAAACGGTGAGGGCCGCCTGATCAGCTACAGCCTGGAAGATTCCAGTGCCTACCTGTATTGCCGCGAAGCCACCTTTGATGACGAAGGCGTGCGCGCCACCCTGGTAACGCCGCAGGGCGAGCACCATTTGCGCAGCACCTTGCTCGGGCGTTTCAACCTGAGCAACGTATTGGCTGCCGTCGGCGCCTTGCTCGGCCTGGATTACGCCCTGGACGAAATCCTGCGCGTGCTGCCGAAGCTGGAAGGCCCGGCCGGTCGCATGCAGCGCCTGGGGGGTGGCACCCAGCCGCTGGTGGTGGTCGATTACGCCCACACGCCGGACGCCCTGGAAAAAATCCTGCTGGCCCTGCGTCCTCATGCCAAGGGCAAGCTGCTGTGCCTGTTCGGCTGTGGCGGTGACCGCGATCGCGGCAAGCGTCCGTTGATGGCTGAAATCGTCGAGCGTCTGGCCGACGGTGTTCTGGTGACGGACGACAACCCGCGCAGCGAAGACCCAGGCCAGATTTTCGATGACATTCGTGTCGGCTTTAAAGACGCGTCGAAGGCGACTTTCGTGGCCGGTCGCGGTGCAGCCATCGCCCAATTGATCGCCAGCGCCAGCCCTGACGACGTGGTAGTGCTGGCCGGTAAAGGCCACGAGGACTACCAGGAAATCAACGGCGAACGCCACGCTTTCTCCGATCTGGTCGAGGCCGATCACGCCCTGACCGCTTGGGAGGTGGCCCATGCTTAAGGCGCTCAAGTTCAGCGAACTGACCCAGGCGTTGTCGGCCCGTGTGCTGTCGGCCGATTGCAGCTTTGATGGCGTGAGCATCGACAGCCGGACGATCAAGCCTGGGCAACTGTTTGTCGCCTTGGCTGGCCCGAGTTTTGATGGCCATAACTACCTGAACGACGTCGCTGCCAAAGGTGCTGTCGGCGCTCTGGTGCAGCGCGAAGTCGCTGACTCGACGCTTCCGCAGTTGCTGGTGGCCGACACCCGCCTGGCCCTCGGCCAACTGGGTGCCCTGAACCGTGCCGCTTTCACCAAGCCGGTTGCGGCGATCACCGGCTCCAGCGGCAAAACCACCGTCAAGGAATTGCTGGCGGGCATCCTGCGCACGCGCGGCCCGGTCCTGGCGACCCGTGGCAACCTGAACAATGACTTCGGTGCTCCGTTGACCCTGCTCGAACTGGCCCCGGAACACACGGCGGCCGTGATTGAGCTGGGTGCTTCGCGCATCGGTGAAATCGCTTACACCGTGGCCATGACCAAGCCTCACGTTGCGCTGATCAACAACGCGGGCACTGCCCATGTGGGCGAGTTTGGCGGCCCTGAGAAGATCGTCGAAGCCAAGGGCGAAATCCTTGAAGGCCTCGACGCATCCGGCACCGCGGTACTGAACCTCGACGACAAAGCCTTCGAAACCTGGCGTGTACGTGCCGCCGGTCGCAAGGTCTTGAGCTTCGCGGTGCACAACGCCGCGGCCGATTTCCATGCCTCGACTATCACCGTCGACGCCCGTGGCTGCCCGGCCTTCACCCTGCACACCCCGCAAGGTGATGAGCACGTACAGCTGAACCTGCTGGGCAACCACAACGTCGCCAACGCCCTGGCCGCCGCCGCCGCCGCCCACGTGCTGGGGGTGTCGTTGTTTGGCATTGCCACCGGCCTTGGTGCCGTGCAACCGGTGAAGGGGCGTACCGTCGCGCAACTGGCCAGCAACGGCATGCGCGTGATTGATGACACCTACAACGCCAACCAGTCCTCGATCTGCGCCGCCATCGACCTGCTGACGGCCTTCGACGGGCGCAAGGTGCTGGTGCTGGGGGACATCGCCGAATTGGGCGAGTGGGCCGAACAGTCTCACCGTGAAGTCGGCGCCTATGCCGCCGGCAAGGTCGATGCTGTGTACGCCGTGGGCCCGAACATGCTTCACGCCGTGGAGACCTTCGGGCCGGGCGCCCGGCATTTTGCCAACCAGGCTGAGCTGATCCAGGCGCTGAGTGCGGCTGAACAAGACAAACACACCACTATTTTGATCAAGGGATCGCGCAGCGCGGTGATGGAAAACGTCGTCGTGGCCTTGTGTGGCTCAAGTACGGAGAAACATTAATGCTGCTGCTGCTGGCTGAGTATCTGCAACAGTTCCACAAAGGCTTCGCGGTCTTTCAGTACCTGACCCTGCGCGGGATTCTGGGTGTGCTGACCGCGCTGTCGTTGTCGCTGTTCCTCGGGCCATGGATGATCCGTACCCTGCAAAACCTGCAGATCGGCCAGTCCGTGCGCAACGACGGCCCGCAGTCGCACCTGTCCAAATCCGGCACCCCGACCATGGGCGGCGCGCTGATCCTGTCGTCCATCGGCATCAGTACGCTGCTCTGGGCTGACCTGCATAACCGCTACGTCTGGACCGTGCTGCTGGTGACTTTGCTGTTCGGCGCCATCGGTTGGGTGGATGACTATCGCAAGGTGATCGAGAAGAACTCCAAGGGGCTGCCAAGCCGCTGGAAGTATTTCTGGCAGTCGGTGTTCGGCCTGGCGGCAGCGATCTTCCTTTATACGACGGCGCCAAGCGCGGTCGAGACCACCCTGATCATCCCGATGCTCAAGGATGCCAGCATTCCACTGGGCGTCGGCTTCGTGGTGCTGACCTACTTCGTGATCGTGGGATCCAGCAACGCGGTCAACCTGACTGACGGCCTCGACGGCCTGGCGATCATGCCGACGGTGATGGTGGGCGGCGCGCTCGGCATCTTCTGCTACCTGTCGGGTAACGTGAAATTCGCTGAATACCTGCTGATCCCGTATGTACCGGGCGCGGGTGAACTGATTGTGTTCTGCGGCGCGTTGATCGGTGCGGGCCTCGGCTTCCTGTGGTTCAACACCTACCCGGCACAAGTGTTCATGGGCGACGTCGGTGCACTGGCGCTGGGCGCGGCCCTGGGCACCATCGCGGTGATCGTCCGTCAGGAAATCGTCCTGTTCATCATGGGCGGTGTGTTCGTGATGGAAACCCTGTCGGTGGTGATCCAGGTTGCTTCCTTCAAATTGACCGGGCGCCGCGTGTTCCGCATGGCGCCGATTCACCACCACTTTGAACTCAAGGGCTGGCCTGAGCCGCGGGTGATTGTCCGTTTCTGGATTATCACCGTGATTCTGGTCCTGGTCGGCCTTGCCACCCTGAAACTGAGGTAGAAACGAGTGTCCCTGATCGCTTCAGACCACTTCCGCATCGTTGTCGGCCTCGGCAAGAGCGGCATGTCCCTGGTTCGCTTCCTGGCGAACCGGGGCACGTCGTTTGCCGTGGCCGATACGCGGGAAAATCCACCGGAGCTGGTCACGCTGCGCCGTGACTACCCGCACGTGGAAGTGCGTTGTGGCGAGCTGGATGTGGAGTTTCTGTGCCGTGCCGACGAGCTCTACGTGAGCCCCGGCCTGGCGCTGGCGACCCCGGCCCTGCAAGCGGCTGCGGCCCGTGGCGTGAAGTTGTCCGGCGATATCGAGCTGTTCGCGCGTAACGCGAAGGCGCCGATCGTGGCCATCAGCGGTTCCAACGCAAAAAGCACTGTCACCACCCTGGTGGGCGAGATGGCGGCTGCGGCCGGCAAGCGTGTAGCGGTGGGCGGCAACCTTGGTACGCCGGCGCTGGACCTGCTCAACGACAACGTCGAGCTGTACGTGATGGAGTTGTCGAGCTTCCAGCTGGAAACCACCGACCAGCTCAACGCTGAAGTGGCCACCGTGCTGAACGTCAGCGAAGACCACATGGACCGCTACAGCGGCCTGCCGGCCTATCACCTGGCCAAGCACCGGATCTTCCGTGGCGCGCGGCAAGTGGTGGTCAACCGCCAGGATGCCCTGAGCCGCCCGCTGATCGGCGAAGGTTTGCCGTGCTGGACCTTCGGCCTGAACAAACCTGACTTCAAGGCTTTCGGGCTTCGGGAAGAGAACGGAGAGAAATACCTGGCCTTCGAATTCCAGAACCTGATGCCGGTGCGCGAACTGAAAATCCGTGGCGCCCATAACCAGGCCAACGCCCTGGCCGCATTGGCGCTTGGCCACGCGGTCGGTTTGCCGTTCGATGCCATGCTGTCGGCCCTGCGTAGCTTTGCCGGGCTTGAGCATCGCTGCCAGTGGGTTCGCGACCTCGACGGCGTCGGCTATTACAACGATTCCAAGGCCACCAACGTCGGTGCGGCGCTTGCTGCCATCGAAGGTTTGGGTGCCGATATTCAAGGCAAGGTTGTGCTGATCGCCGGTGGCGATGGCAAGGGTGCTGACTTCAAGGACCTCAAGGGGCCAGTCGCTGCCCACTGCCGCGCCGTGGTGCTGATGGGCCGTGATTCCGGCTTGATTGCCGATGCGCTGGGCGACGCGGTTCCGCAGGTGCGTACGCAATCCCTGGACGACGCCATCGCTCAATCCAGATCCCTGGCCCAGCCGGGTGATGTGGTGCTGCTGTCGCCTGCCTGCGCCAGTTTCGACATGTTCAAGAACTACGAAGAGCGCGGCCAGCTGTTCGCCCGCGCCGTGGAGGCCTTGGCATGAGTATCAATTTCCGGAACATCATCAAGCCGTACCCGTCGCCGATCATTACCGGGCGCGGTATCGACCTTGATTTCCCGATGCTCGCCGGTTGCCTCGCGTTGCTGGGCCTGGGCCTGGTGATGATCACCTCGGCGTCCTCGGAAGTGGCCGCGGTGCAGTCGGGCAATACCCTTTACATGATGATTCGCCACTTGGTGTACCTGGTGATCGGCCTCGGCGCGTGCATTGTCACCATGATGATCCCGATCGCCACCTGGCAGCGCCTGGGTTGGTTGATGCTGGTGGGCGCGTTCGGCTTGCTGGTGATGGTGATCCTGCCCGGCATCGGGCGTGAGGTGAACGGTTCGATGCGCTGGATTGGCTTCGGCGCGTTCAACGTGCAGCCGTCGGAAATTGCCAAGGTGTTCGTGGTGATCTACCTCGCCGGTTACCTGGTGCGGCGTCAGAAAGAAGTACGCGAAAGCTGGATGGGCTTCTTCAAGCCGTTCATCGTGCTGCTGCCCATGGCCGGCCTGCTGCTGATGGAGCCGGACTTCGGTGCCACTGTCGTGATGATGGGCGCGGCGGCGGCCATGCTGTTTCTCGGTGGCGTGGGCCTGTTCCGCTTCACCTTGATGGTGGTGCTGGCGGTGGCCGCCGTGACGATTCTGGTGCAGGCGCAACCCTACCGGATGGCGCGCCTGATTACCTTTACCGACCCGTGGTCCGATCAGTTCGGTTCCGGCTACCAGTTGACCCAAGCGTTGATCGCCTTCGGTCGCGGCGAGTGGCTGGGCGTGGGCCTGGGCAACAGTGTGCAGAAGCAGTTCTACCTGCCGGAAGCCCACACCGACTTCGTGTTCTCAGTACTCGCCGAAGAGCTGGGCGTGGTCGGTTCGCTGTGCACCGTCGCGCTGTTCGTGTTTGTGTGTGTGCGCGGCATGTACATCGGCTTGTGGGCCGAAAAGGCCAAGCAATATTTTGCCGCCTACGTGGCGTACGGCTTGTCGTTCCTGTGGATCGGCCAGTTCCTGATCAATATCGGGGTGAACGTCGGCCTGCTGCCGACCAAGGGCTTGACCCTGCCGTTCCTCAGTTACGGTGGCAGTTCGTTGGTGATTTGCTGCGCCTGTCTCGGGTTATTGCTGCGCATCGAGTGGGAGAGTCGAACCCACCTGGGCAGCGAAGAGATGGAGTTTAGCGAAAGCGACTTCGCCGAGGAGCCGAACCATGGGCGCTAACGTGCTGATCATGGCAGGCGGCACCGGTGGCCATGTGTTCCCGGCGCTGGCCTGTGCCCGCGAATTCCAGAACCGCGGCTACACCGTGCATTGGCTCGGCACGCCCCGTGGCATCGAAAATGACCTGGTACCGAATGCCGGCTTGCCCCTGCATTTGATCAACGTCACCGGCCTGCGTGGCAAGGGCAAATTGTCCCTGCTCAAGGCGCCGTTCGTGTTGCTCAAGGCGGTATGGCAAGCGCGCAAGGTGATCCGTGAAGTGAAGCCGGTGTGCGTGCTGGGCTTTGGTGGCTACGTCACCGGCCCCGGCGGCGTCGCGGCAAGACTCGCCGGCGTGCCGGTGATCGTCCACGAGCAGAACGCCGTGGCCGGCACAGCCAACCGCCTGCTGGTGCCATTGGCTGCCCGGGTCTGCGAGGCCTTCCCGAAAACCTTTGGCGCCGCGGACAAACTGCGCACCACCGGCAATCCGGTACGTACTGAACTGTTCATGGACATCGCCCGCCAACCGTTGGCCGGTCGCAAGGCGCACCTGCTGATCCTGGGCGGGAGCCTGGGTGCCGAACCCTTGAACAAATTGCTGCCTGAAGCAGTGTCGCAACTCCCTCTGGAACTGCGGCCCGAGATCTTCCATCAGGCCGGCAAGAATCACGATGAAGTGACCGCTACGCGTTATCGCGATGCGGGCGTGGAGGCGAATGTGCAGCCTTTCATCAAAGACATGGCCCAAGCCTATGGCTGGGCCGACCTGGTGGTCTGTCGCGCAGGTGCGTTGACCGTCAGTGAACTGGCCGCCGCCGGTCTGCCGTCCTTGCTGGTGCCTTTGCCCCACGCCATCGACGACCACCAGACCCGCAACGCCGAATATTTGGCCGGGGAGGGCGCTGCCTTCCTGCTGCCGCAAAGAACGACTGGCGCCGCCGATTTGGCCGCACGCCTGACCGAGGTATTGATGCAACCGGAACGACTGAACAGCATGGCGAGCACCGCAAGCCGCCTGGCCAAACCTGACGCAACCCGCACCGTGGTCGATATCTGCCTGGAGGTGGCCCATGGTTGAGAATCAGAAAGCCATGCCACAACCGGAAATGCGCCGCATCCGTCGCATCCACTTCGTCGGCATCGGCGGCGTGGGCATGTGCGGCATCGCCGAAGTGCTGCTGAACCTGGGTTACCAGGTGTCCGGCTCCGACCTGAAAATGTCGCCGGTCACCGAGCGCCTGGAATCGTTCGGCGCAAAAATCTTTATCGGCCACCGTGCCGAGAACGCTGCCGAAGCCGACGTGCTGGTGGTCTCCAGTGCCGTGAACACCTCCAACCCGGAAGTGGCCACTGCCCTTGAGCGCCGCATTCCCGTAGTGCCGCGTGCCGAAATGCTGGCCGAGCTGATGCGCTACCGCCACGGCATCGCCGTTGCCGGTACCCATGGCAAGACCACCACCACCAGCCTGATCGCCTCGGTGTTCGCCGCCGGTGGCCTGGACCCGACGTTCGTCATCGGTGGCCGCCTGAATGCAGCCGGTACCAATGCACAGCTCGGCACCAGTCGTTACCTGATCGCCGAAGCCGATGAAAGCGACGCCAGCTTCCTGCACCTGCAACCGCTGGTGGCCGTGGTGACCAACATCGACGCCGACCACATGGCGACCTACGACGGTGACTTCAACAAACTGAAGAAAACCTTCGTCGAGTTCCTGCACAACCTGCCGTTCTACGGTTTGGCCGTGGTGTGCCTGGACGATCCGGTGGTGCGTGAAATCCTGCCGCTGGTCAAGCGCCCGACCGTGACCTATGGCTTCAGCGAAGACTGCGACGTGCGCGCAATCAATGTGCGCCAGCAAGGCATGCAGACCTTCTTCACGGTGCTGCGCCCTGACCGCGAGCCGCTGGATGTCTCGGTGAACATGCCGGGCAACCACAACGTACTCAACTCCCTGGCGACCATCTGCATCGCCTCCGACGAAGGCGTCAGCGATGAAGCCATCGTTGAAGGCCTGTCGGGTTTTGCCGGCGTGGGTCGTCGCTTCCAGGTCTACGGCGAGCTGCCGGTGGACGGCGGCAACGTGATGCTGGTGGACGACTACGGTCACCACCCGACGGAAGTCGCTGCGGTGATCAAGGCCGTACGCGGTGGCTGGCCGGAGCGCCGCCTGGTGATGGTGTATCAGCCGCACCGCTACAGCCGTACCCGCGACCTGTACGACGACTTCGTCAATGTACTGGCGGACGCCAACGTGTTGCTGCTGATGGAAGTCTACCCGGCCGGTGAAGAGCCGATCCCGGGTGCCGACAGCCGCAAGTTGTGCAACAGCATCCGTCAACGCGGCCAGCTGGACCCGATCTACATCGAGCGCGGTGTGGACCTCGCACCGATCGTCAAGCCGCTGCTGCGTGGCGGCGACATCCTGCTGTGCCAGGGCGCCGGTGATATCGGTGGTCTCGCTCCTAAATTGCTGGCAAGCCCGCTGTTTGCCGCGGTAAAGGGGAAGTCGAAATGACCACTGACTACGGCTCCCTGTTCTCGACGATTCAACCTGCCGACTTCGGCCGTGTTGCAGTGCTGTTCGGTGGCAAGAGCGCTGAACGTGAAGTGTCGCTGAAGTCCGGCAATGCCGTGCTGGAAGCACTGCAGAGCGCCGGCGTGAATGCATTTGGCATCGACGTGGGCGATGACTTCCTGTCGCGCCTGCAGGCCGAGAAAATCGACCGCGCGTTCATCATCCTTCACGGCCGTGGCGGTGAAGACGGCAGCATGCAGGGCCTGCTGGAGTGCCTGGGCATTCCTTACACCGGCAGCGGCATCCTGGCGTCGGCGCTGGCCATGGACAAGTTGCGCACCAAACAGGTGTGGCACAGCCTGGGTATTCCGACCCCGCGTCACAGCGTGCTGTGCAGCGAAGACGATTGTATTTCTGCAGCCAAGGAACTGGGCCTGCCTTTGATCGTCAAACCAGCCCATGAAGGCTCCAGTATCGGCATGGCTAAAGTGAACTCAGCCGCCGAATTGATTGACGCATGGAAAGCGGCCAGTACCTACGATTCGCAAGTGTTGGTGGAACAGTGGATTCAAGGTCCCGAGTTCACCATCGCTACGCTGCGTGGCCAGGTATTGCCGCCTATCGCATTGGGCACGCCCCACACCTTTTACGACTACGACGCCAAGTACGTGGCTTCCGATACCCAGTACCGGATCCCGTGCGGCCTCGACGCAACCAAGGAACAGGAATTGATGGACCTCACGGCGAAAGCCTGTGAGGCGCTGGGTATCGCCGGTTGGGCGCGGGCAGACGTGATGCAGGATGACCAAGGGAATTTCTGGTTCCTTGAAGTCAACACTGCACCTGGGATGACCGACCACAGCCTGGTACCCATGGCCGCTCGTGCCGCGGGCCTGGACTTCCAGCAGTTAGTGCTGGCGATCCTGGCAGCAAGCATAGAGCCACGAGGCTAAGACCATGAACGGCGCATCGCTTCGTCATCAGCAACCCGCTCCCGGCCGCAAGCCGGTGCCGCGTGGTGCCAGCCGAATGGTGGCTAAAGAGCCGATGTCGGCGCGCATGCCGAAAGCCAACTTTGGTTTTCTCAAGGCGCTGTTCTGGCCGGTGATTCTGGTGGCGTTGGGGTTTGGTACATACGAAGGCGCCCAGCGTCTGTTGCCGTATGCCGACCGGCCGATCACCAAGATCAGCGTGCAGGGCGACTTGAGCTACATCAGCCAGCAGGCCGTGCAGCAGCGAATCGCCCCGTTTGTGGCGTCGAGCTTCTTCACCATCGACCTGGCCGGCATGCGTTCCGAGCTGGAACAGATGCCATGGATTGCCCACGCCGAAGTACGTCGTGTGTGGCCGGATCAAGTCACGATCCGCCTGGAAGAACAACTGCCCGTGGCCCGTTGGGGAGATGGGCAGTTGTTGAACAACCAGGGCCAGGCGTTTGCGCCTCGCGAAGTGGCGAATTACGAACACCTGCCGCAGTTGTTCGGGCCGCAGCGGGCGCAACAGCAAGTGATGCAGCAGTACCAGGCCTTGAGCCAGATGCTGCGGCCATTGGGTTTCTCGATTGCGCGACTGGAATTGCGTGAGCGGGGCAGCTGGTTTTTGACCACGGGTGCAGGCAGTTCCGGCCCGGGTATCGAGTTGCTGCTGGGACGCGGCAACCTGGTAGAAAAGATGCGCCGTTTTATCGCCATCTATGAAAAGACCTTGAAAGAACAGATTACGAACATTGCGAGCATCGACCTGCGTTACGCCAACGGCCTTGCCGTCGGCTGGCGGGCCCCTGCGGCGCCCACGGCAGCGCAACCTGCTGTCGCGAAGAATTAAGAAGAGGCAGGACCCATGGCAAACGTGCAAAGCGGCAAAATGATCGTCGGTCTGGATATCGGCACCTCCAAGGTGGTGGCGCTGGTAGGCGAGGTCGCGGACGACGGCACGCTGGAAATCGTCGGAATCGGCACGCATCCGTCCCGGGGCCTGAAGAAGGGCGTGGTGGTGAATATTGAATCCACCGTGCAATCGATCCAGCGCGCCATCGAAGAAGCGCAGCTGATGGCCGGTTGCCGGATTCACTCGGCATTCGTCGGCGTTGCCGGCAACCACATCCGCAGCCTGAACTCCCACGGCATCGTGGCGATTCGCGACCGCGAAGTCAGCTCGGCTGACCTGGAGCGGGTGCTCGACGCAGCGCAAGCCGTGGCGATCCCGGCTGACCAGCGCGTGCTGCATACCCTGCCGCAGGACTACGTGATCGATAACCAGGAAGGTGTTCGTGAGCCCCTGGGCATGTCGGGCGTGCGTCTGGAAGCCAAGGTTCACGTGGTGACCTGCGCCGTCAACGCTGCACAGAACATTGAAAAATGCGTGCGTCGCTGCGGCCTGGAAATCGACGACATCATTCTCGAGCAGCTTGCCTCCGCGTATTCGGTACTGACCGACGACGAAAAAGAACTGGGCGTGTGCCTGGTGGACATCGGCGGCGGCACCACTGACATCGCGATCTTCACCGAGGGTGCGATCCGTCACACCGCCGTGATCCCGATTGCCGGTGACCAGGTGACCAACGACATCGCGATGGCGTTGCGCACACCGACCCAGTACGCCGAAGAAATCAAGATCCGTTACGCCTGCGCCCTGGCCAAGCTGGCCGGTGCCGGCGAAACCATCAAGGTGCCGAGCGTGGGCGACCGTCCACCGCGCGAACTGTCGCGCCAGGCGTTGGCCGAAGTGGTCGAGCCGCGCTACGACGAGCTGTTCACCCTGATTCAGGCTGAACTGCGCCGCAGCGGCTACGAAGATTTGATCCCGGCCGGCATCGTGCTGACCGGTGGCACCTCGAAGATGGAAGGCGCGGTCGAACTGGCCGAGGAAATCTTCCACATGCCGGTCCGTCTGGGCGTGCCCCATGGCGTGAAAGGCCTGGGCGACGTAGTGCGCAACCCGATTTATTCCACCGGTGTGGGCTTGCTGTTGTACGGGCTGCAAAAGCAGACCGACGGCATTTCCCTGTCGGGCCCGAGCAACCGCGACAGCTACAGAAGCGACGACGAAGCGAAAGCGCCGTTGTTCGAGCGGTTGCAGGCTTGGGTGAAAGGCAATTTCTGACGATTTACCGCAACACCGTTTCAAAGCAGTAGGCGAAAAAACTAGAGAAATGAAAGGAGAGGGAAAATGTTCGAACTCGTAGACAACATCCCCGCAAGCCCGGTCATCAAAGTGATCGGCGTCGGCGGTGGCGGCGGCAACGCTGTCAACCACATGGTCAAGAGCAACATTGAAGGCGTTGAATTTATCTGCGCCAACACTGACGCCCAGGCCCTCAAAAGCATCGGTGCACGCACCATCCTGCAATTGGGCACAGCCGTGACCAAGGGCCTGGGTGCCGGCGCGAATCCGGAAGTCGGCCGTCAAGCCGCTCTGGAAGACCGCGAGCGCATTGCTGAAGTGCTGCAAGGCACCAACATGGTGTTCATCACCACGGGCATGGGCGGTGGTACCGGTACCGGTGCTGCGCCGATCATTGCCGAAGTGGCCAAGGAAATGGGGATCCTGACGGTTGCCGTCGTGACCCGTCCGTTCCCGTTCGAAGGTCGCAAGCGCATGCAGATCGCCGATGAAGGCATCCGTCTGCTGTCCGAAAGCGTCGACTCGTTGATCACCATTCCCAACGAGAAGCTGCTGACCATCCTCGGTAAAGACGCCAGCCTGCTGTCGGCTTTCGCCAAGGCTGACGATGTACTGGCCGGTGCCGTTCGCGGTATCTCCGACATCATCAAGCGTCCGGGCATGATCAACGTCGACTTTGCCGACGTACGTACCGTGATGAGCGAAATGGGCATGGCGATGATGGGCACTGGCTGCGCCAGCGGTCCGAACCGTGCACGTGAAGCCACTGAAGCGGCCATCCGCAACCCGTTGCTGGAAGACGTGAACCTGCAAGGTGCACGCGGCATCCTGGTGAACATCACCGCCGGTCCTGACCTGTCCCTGGGTGAGTACTCCGACGTGGGTAGCATCATCGAAGCCTTCGCTTCCGAGCACGCCATGGTCAAGGTCGGTACGGTTATCGATCCGGACATGCGCGACGAACTGCACGTGACCGTTGTTGCTACCGGCCTGGGTGCAAAAATCGAGAAGCCTGTGAAGGTCATCGACAATACCGTCCATACCAGCCACGCCAGCCAGCAAGCTGCCGCTCCAGCGCCTGCGCGCCAGGAACTGCCGTCTGTGAACTACCGTGACCTGGATCGTCCGACCGTGATGCGCAACCAGGCTCAGGCCGGTGCTGCTGCCTCCCGTAGCCCGAATCCGCAAGATGACCTGGACTACCTGGACATCCCGGCTTTCCTGCGTCGTCAGGCCGATTAATGGAATGTATCAGGGCTATGAAGGTGATTGGTGTTCAGCAAAGGTCTGGTCTGCTATTATCGCCAGCCTTTGTTGATACCAGTTCGCAATTTGCGCTGAAGCGGTCCAAGCCATGATTAAACAACGCACCCTGAAGAATATTATCCGTGCCACAGGTGTAGGTCTGCACTCCGGGGAGAAGGTATACCTGACCCTCAAGCCCGCACCTGTCGACACCGGCATCGTGTTTGTTCGTGCCGACCTGGACCCTGTGGTGCAGATTCCTGCTCGCGCGGAAAATGTTGGCGAAACCACGATGTCGACCACGTTGGTCAACGGTGACGTCAAAGTGGACACGGTGGAGCACTTGCTCTCGGCCATGGCCGGTTTGGGCATCGATAACGCCTACGTCGAGCTCTCCGCGTCCGAAGTCCCAATCATGGATGGCAGCGCTGGACCCTTCGTATTCTTGATTCAATCTGCCGGCCTGGAAGAACAGGACGCAGCCAAGAAGTTCATTCGCATTCTGCGGGAAGTGACAGTAGAAGACGGCGACAAGCGCGCCACCTTCGTCCCGTTCGAAGGCTTTAAAGTGAGCTTTGAGATCGATTTCGATCACCCGGTATTCCGTGACCGCACCCAAAGTGCAAGCGTGGATTTTTCCAGCACTTCGTTCGTAAAAGAAGTCAGCCGCGCCCGTACCTTTGGTTTCATGAGTGACATCGAGTACCTGCGCAAGCACAACCTCGCACTCGGCGGCAGCGTTGAAAACGCCATTGTGGTCGACGCGGATGGTGTACTGAACGAAGACGGCCTTCGCTATGAAGACGAGTTCGTGAAGCACAAGATCCTCGATGCAATCGGTGACCTCTACCTGCTGGGCAATAGCCTGATAGGCGAGTTCAAAGGCTTCAAGTCGGGCCACGCCCTGAACAACCAACTGCTGCGCAAGCTGATTGCACAGACAGATGCCTGGGAAGTCGTGACCTTCGAAGATGCCAGCACCGCACCGATCTCTTACATGCGTCCCGTCGCGGCGGTGTAAGTAACAACTCTCTTTCCTTTTGTTTTTAAAGGCTGCCTTCGGGTGGCCTTTTTTTATGCCTGATCGTTCCCCACACTCTGCGTGGGAACGCCTCCTGTGACGCTCCGCGTCACGCCTTTAAAGCGGACGCATCCACAATGCGATTACGCCCGGTGTGCTTGGCCTCATACAACGCCTGATCCGCGCTGAGCAGTAACGCTTCCAGGGTGATACGGCTTTTTTTGGTCCAGGTACTCAGGCCAATACTGACGGTAATCGGCACCCTGTCCCCGCCGACCCTTGGCAGGTGCTCGACGCTGCTGCGGATATGTTCGGCAATCAACAACGCACCCTGGCTGTCGGTATGCGGCAGCACCACCGCAAACTCTTCACCGCCATACCGCGCCGCGAGGTCGGCAGGGCGGCGGATATTGCCCTCGACCACCTGCGCCACCGTGCGCAATGCCTCGTCGCCACCCTGGTGGCCATGCCGGTCGTTGAAGGCCTTGAAGTGGTCCACATCAATCATCAGCACCGTCAACGGCTCGCCCGAACGCTGGGCGCGGTCCCATTCCAGGCGCAGGCGCTGGTCCAGCGTGCGGCGGTTGGCCAGGCCGGTGAGGGCATCGGTGGCTGCCAGTTCTGACAGTACCTGCTCGGCGCGGTGGCGCCTGCGCAGTTCCATGCAGAGCATCCAGGTCAGCCACAGCAGGCCGATGCACAAAACCCCGGTGGCACCGCTGATCAGCAACGCCGCACGCTTCCAGGGCGCGAATATGTCGTTGGTGGACAGGGCCACCACGACAATCAGTGGTAAGTCCCCCACGGTCGAGAAGGTGTAGAGGCGGCTCTCCTCATCCACACTGGAGGTGCCACGAAAGCTGCCGTCGCCGTCGTGCAGTATGCGCGCGACGTTGGGGCGCTGGCTGAGGTCCTTGTCGATCATGTCCCGTTCCAGCAACGGCTGTTGGGCCAGCAGGATGCCTCGCTGGTTAATCAGGTTGATGGTGCTGTCATTGCCGATATTCAGGCTGCGAAACAGCTGCTGGAAATAGGACAGGCGCATGGACGCCACGGCAACCCCGAGGAATCGCCCGTCGGGCCCGGAAACCCGGCGGCTGAAAGCGATGCGCCATTGGTCGTCGCACACGCAGCGGGCGATGAAGGGCCGGCTTATGAACAGGCCCAGGTCAGGGTTCTGCCGGTGGGCCTGAAAGTAGTCGCGGTCGGCGAAGTTGGCGGCTTTAGGCGTCAGCAGCGAAGAGTCGGCAATCACCTCGCCGTTCTTGTCCAGCAGCAGGATATCGCCCTTGTACGGCGCCGCCTCCGAGCGGTCGAACAGCACCAGATGGCGGATGCTGGCCGATACGTCGGCCAAATCGCTGCGTTCGGCGGCTGCGATCAGGCCTTTGATCGACAAGTCGTACAGCTCCACGTTGCGCAGCACGTCCGCGTCGATCAGTTGGGTGATGTTGTTGGCCGTGCGCTGGGCGGCCTGCAAGGTGTTGGCGTGTTCGCGGATCAGCAACACTGCGACCACTGACAGGATCAGCAGCACCGTGACGCAACTGCCGATAATCAGCAGCAGCTCCGGACGGTGGGTCGGGCGGGGCGGGCGGGTGGTGCTTGGGCTCATCGGGCGTACTTCTGCTTCGAGGATGCCCTTAGCGTAGTTGCTGATAACGGCTCATGTGGCCTGACTGTGAACGATGCGGTTGCGCCCGGAATGCTTGGCTTCATACAGCGCCCGGTCGGCACTCAGCAGCAGCTCTTCCAGTGCGCCACGGCTGCGTTTGTCCCAGGTGCTGACGCCGACGCTGACCGTCACCGACAGCGCGTCACCGTCGGCGGGCGGCAAGTGCTCCACGGCGCTGCGGATATGTTCGGCGATAACGCTCGCGCCGTCGCCGTCGGTGTCCGGCAGGATGACTGCGAACTCTTCACCGCCATAACGGGCGGCAAGGTCGGCGGGGCGGCGAATGTTGCTGCCGATGACCCGGGCCACGTTACGCAATGCCTCGTCACCGCCCTGATGGCCGTGCCGGTCGTTGAAGGCCTTGAAGTGGTCGACATCGATCATCAGCAGGGCCAGCGGCTCGCCGGAGCGTTGCGCACGCTCCCACTCCAGGCGCAGGCGCTGGTCCAGGGTGCGGCGGTTGGCCAGGCCGGTGAGGCCATCGGTGGCTGCCAGTTCAGACAAGACCTTTTCGGCGCGATAACGACGGCGCAGCTCCAGGCGCAGCATCCAGGTCAGCCACAACAGGCCCACGCACAGCACGCCGGTGGCGCCACTGATCAGCAGGGCCGCGCGCTTCCAGGCGGCAAACACGTCATCGCTGGACAGCGCCACCACCACAATCAGCGGCAGTGCGCCGACGTTGGTGAAGGTGTACAGCCGTTGCGTGCCACTGATGGCGGAGACGCCGCTGAAGCTGCCGCTGCCTTCACGCAGCATTCGTTTGAAGTTCGGTCGCGCGCTCAGGTCCTTGTTGATCATGTCTTTTTCGAGCAGGGGCTGCTGGGCCAACAGAATGCCGTCGTTGTTCAGCAGGTTGATGCTGCTGCCGCTGCCGATGGTGAGGCTGTTGAACAACTGGTCGAAGTACGCCAGGTGCATGGTCGCCACCGCCACCCCGGCAAACTCGCCGTTCGGCCCGGGCACGCGGCGGCTGAACGCAATGCGCCAGACTTGATCGCAGTCGCAGCGGATTTTGAAGGGACGGCTGATGAACAACCCGGCGTCGGGGTTCTGCTGGTGCACCTGGAAATAGTCGCGGTTGGCAAAGTTGCGCGGCGAGGGTGTCAGCGTCGAGGAGTCGGCGGTGACCTCACCGGCCTTGTCCAGCAGCAGGACTTCGCCTTTGAAAGGCGCGGCCGTGGACTGGTCGAACTGCACCATGTGCAGCACTTCGGCCGAGACCTGGGGCAAGTCGTTGCGGGTGGTCGCGGTGATCAGGCCGTTCAGGGCGAGGTCGTAGAGTTCAACGTTGCGCAACACATCGGCGTTGATCAACTGCGTGATGTTGCTGGTGGAACGTTTGGCGGCCTGCAGGGCGCTGGCGTGTTCGCGAATCAGCAGGACAGCAACGATGATCACGATCAGCGTGACGGTAAGGCCACTGCCCAGAATCAGCAAAAGCTCCGGGCGTGCAGGCAGGGTGAAGGCGCGGCGTTGACTCATGGGACTGGCTTCGGCACTCAAGATGCTGGCAGTTTAGTTCCATGCTGTGAAAAATAAGTCGTCGCCGCAAAAAGAAAGCCCGAACGTTAAAAAACGTCAATCGGGTAGTCGACGATCACCCGGTATTCATCCACGTCCCGGTCCACGGCCGCGTAGCCATTGCCGCCGCGGTTGGTCGCCCATTGCAGGCGCACGGCCAGGTCCTTGGCCTTGCCGCCTTGCACCACGTACTTGAGGTCGATGTCGCGCTCCCAGTGTTTGGCGTTCTTGCCGTCGGCGCTGTACCAGGAGGAATAGCCACGGCTGTCCGGGTCGACCGTGGTCAGGTCGGTCTTGCCGCTGATGTACGACACGGCCGAGGTCAGGCCCGGCAGGCCCAGCCCGACGAAATCATAGGCGTACTTGAGCTTCCACGAACGCTCGTTGGGGCCGTTGAAGTCGGAGTATTGCTGGGAGTTATCCAGGTAGATGCTGTCGCCCTGGCTGATGTAGTCGAACGGGGTGTTGCCGTTGACCCGCTGGTAAGCGGCGGTGACGCTGTGATGGCCTACGCCCACGGTGAAATGCAGGCTGTAGGTGTTGTTGTCGATGTTACCCAGCAGGGCCTTGCCGGTTTCCTGGGTGTGGTAGTAGTGCAGGCCCGGGTTGAGGCTGACCAGTTCGTTCAGTTGCCAGGTGTAGTCGAGGTCGTAGTAGTACTGGTTCCAGATGTCCTTGAGCTCGGACGCGTACAGGTTGCTGCTCAACCCCGGCACGCCGCTGAAGGACACGCCGGCCCAGTCCAGGTGCCGGCTGTCTTCGCCGCTGGGCAATGCACCGTAGCTGGTGCCGATGCGCCGGTGGCCGCTCTGGTTGTAGAGCTTGGTGAAACTGGCCTGGCCGCCTTCGAACATCCAGCCGTCGAGGCTGTGATTGGTCAGGCTGACGCCACGGAACGTCTGGGGCAGCATGCGGGTCATGCCGCCGGCGATCACCGGGTTGTTGAGAAACAGGTCGCCGGCTTTCAGCTCGGTGTCGAAGGCGCGCATTTTCAGGGTGGCGCCGGCGGTGGAGAACGAGCCGGGGGCTTTGCCGTTGCCGGAGCTCACCGGCAGGATGCTGGAACCGTCGGTGCCGCCACCGCCGTCGAGCTTGAGGCCGAGCATGGCGTTGGCGTCCAGGCCAAAGCCGACGGTGCCGGGGGTGTAGCCCGACTCGAAGATCCCGATGAAGCCCTGGCCCCATTCCTTGCTGTCATCGGTGTGAATGTCACGGCGGTCGCGGTTCATGTAGTAGTTGCGGGTGTTGATCTTGAAGCTTGCACCGTCGACGAAACCGTCGGCGGCCGGGGTGTCTGCCGCGTGGGCAAGGGGAACGATCGTTGCAGCAATCGCGAGGAATAACGGGGTGAACGTCAGCGAGGTTTTCACCGGTGGAGCTCCTTTGGGTCAATCGTAACCGGCCAGTGTTGTTGGGGTTCCTGGCCTTTTTTCAGCGCAAAAAAAAGCCGCTGAACTCAGCGGCTTTAAGACAGATTCCCAGTGTAGAGCCCTGGAAATAAGTCGAGGGAAATCGGGGGAGAGCGGGTCGGTCTTAACCGCTGCGCTCATCGATGCGACAAATTAGCGCAGGTGAGCGGTGCGATACAGAGTGTAACAAGATAATGACTGTTGCCCAAATCACAACAGTCTGGTGGTAAGGCTGCGGGGCGTCCTGACAACCCCACGCAAGAATGTTAGCGTGCTTGCCATTCCCACGTAGTCGATGAGCCCGCCTTCCATGAAAAAGACTGTCCTCGCCTTCAGCCGCGTCACCCCGGAAATGATCGAACGCCTGCAACAGGATTTCGATGTCATCGCCCCCAACCCCAAGCTGGGGGACATCAACGCCCAGTTCAATGAAGCCTTGCCTCATGCCCATGGCCTGATTGGCGTAGGACGCAAACTGGGGCGCGCGCAACTGGAAGGCGCGAGCAAGCTGGAAGTGGTCTCCAGTGTGTCGGTGGGCTATGACAACTACGACCTGGCGTACTTCAATGAACGCGGGATCATGCTCACCAACACCCCCGATGTACTCACCGAAAGCACCGCCGACCTGGCCTTCGCCCTGCTGATGAGCAGCGCCCGCCGCGTCGCCGAGCTGGACGCCTGGACCAAGGCCGGTCAGTGGACAGCCAGCGTGGGTGCGCCGTTGTTTGGCTGTGATGTGCACGGCAAGACCCTCGGCATCGTCGGCATGGGCAACATCGGCGCGGCCATCGCCCGTCGGGGGCGCCTGGGGTTCAATATGCCGATTCTCTACAGCGGCAACAGCCGCAAGACCGAACTGGAACAGGAACTGGGCGCGCAATTCCGCAGCCTCGATCAGTTGCTGGCTGAGGCCGACTTCGTCTGCCTGGTGGTGCCGTTGAGCGAGAAAACCCGTCACCTGATCAGTCATCGTGAACTGGGCCTGATGAAATCCAGCGCGATCTTGGTGAACATCTCCCGTGGCCCGGTGGTGGATGAGCCGGCGCTGATCCAGGCTCTGCAAAACCAGACCATCCGTGGTGCAGGCCTGGACGTGTATGAGCAGGAGCCCCTGTCCGAGTCGCCGCTGTTCCAGCTGAGCAACGCCGTGACTCTGCCGCACATCGGCTCGGCCACCCATGAAACCCGCGAAGCCATGGCCAACCGCGCCCTGGAAAACCTGCGCAGCGCCTTGCTGGGCCAGCGCCCGCAGGATCTGGTCAACCCGCAGGTGTGGAAGGGCTGATCACTGCTTTTTGTAGGAGCGAGCTTGCTCGCGAAGAACCTGAGGGCGCTGTGTTTATTCAGGCTGCCCGCGTTATCGTTGACATTTTTCGCGGGCAAGCCCGCTCCTACAGTTTTTGGTCGTGGGGTCGATAACGGTCTATAGATCGTCATCCGTGATCCACAGAAGGTTTTTATGTCCACCACCAAAGTCCGCGCAGACTCACTCTCGCTTCTGCTCTTTACCTTGCGCAGCGGCAAGCTGATGGCGATCAACCTGCTGAAAGTCAGTGAAATCATTCCCTGCCCACCGCTGACCAAGCTGCCGGAGTCGCACCCCCACGTCAAAGGCATCGCCACCTTGCGCGGCGCGGCCTTGTCGGTGATCGACCTGAGCCGGGCGCTGGGGGAAATGCCCCTGCAAGACCCGGACGGCGGCTGCCTGATCGTCACCGATGTGAGCCGTTCCAAGCAAGGCCTGCATGTGCAGGCGGTGAGCAAGATCGTGCACTGCCTGACCACGGATATCCGCCCGCCACCGTTTGGCTCTGGCGGCACGCGTTCGTTTATCACCGGCGTGACCCAGGTTGAGGGCGCTCTGGTGCAGGTACTGGACATCGAAAAAGTCATCCATGGCATCGCCCCGGCGCAGATCGAAGCGGCGCCCACCGACCTGACCATGGAAGAAGCCGAAGTGCTGGGCAACGCCCGAATCCTGGTGGTGGATGACAGTCAGGTGGCGCTGCAGCAGTCGGTGCACACCTTGCGCAACCTCGGCCTCACTTGCCACACCGCCCGCAGCGCCAAGGAAGCGATCGACCGTTTGCTGGAGCTGCAAGGCACGGTCGAGCAAATCAACGTGGTGGTCTCGGACATCGAAATGTCTGAAATGGACGGTTACGCCTTCACCCGCACCTTGCGGGAAACCCCGGACTTCCAGGACCTCTATGTGCTGCTGCACACCTCCCTGGACAGTGCGATGAACAGCGAAAAAGCCCGTCTGGCCGGCGCCAACGCGGTGCTCACCAAATTTTCGTCGCCTGAACTGACCAAGTGCCTGGTGATCGCCGCCCAGACCGTGGCGCAACAGGGCATCTGACCGGTGGGTGAATACTTCCAGCTCCTGCGCCGGGACCTCACCGGCAGCCTGCCCGCCCCGCAATGGCCGGCAGACATTCAGCTGGATCATTACCACGAAGCACTGGCCCCGGCGATTCACGCGGTATTAAGTCTGGCCCAGGAGCAGGGTGGCGGGCGTGTGGGCCCTCTTGAGCACTGGCGCCAGCAGTTCGTCACTGACGCCGAGTTCGACCCGAAGCTGTGCCTGGTGGCCAGTAACGCCAGCGGCATTCTTGGGGTGTCGCAATGCTGGACCAGCGCCTACATCAAGAACCTGGCCATTCATCCGTGCGCCCAGGGCATGGGACTGGGCCGGGCCTTGCTGTTGCACACGTTCCAGGTGTTCAAGCAACGTGGCGAGGCGTTTGTCGACCTCAAGGTGCTGGAGTCCAACCAGCGGGCCCGGCACGTGTATGAGCGTGCGGGCATGGTGTTTGTGCTGCGGGACATCGCCCCCGAGGACTGAAGGCGCTGGCGCATAACTTGCTTTGTACAGGGGCAGAACGGTGAACAGAGGCAAAAACCCGCCACCGTTGATGAGTGCCTTCTGACCTTGCCTGGTGACAGATCCTCCATGAATACCCATTTTTCCTGCGTCGGTTGCGGCAAATGCTGCACCGACCACCATGTACCCCTGACCCTTGAAGAAGCCCGCAGCTGGGCGGCTGACGGCGGCAATGTCATCGTGCTGGTGGAAGGATTCCTCGGCAGTGGCCTGGGGCTGCCCGAGTTGCAGCGCGAGCATGCACAACGCCGGTCCGCCGTCGTGCCCAGCGGCAATACCGAGGCGTATGTGGCAATCACCTTTGCCGCCTACAACGCCGGGCGCTGCCGGAATCTTGACGAAGACAACCGTTGCGGCATCTATGAGCGCCGGCCTTTGGTGTGCCGTATCTACCCGATGGAGATCAACCCGCATATCCCGTTGAACCCGGGTGCGAAGGATTGCCCGCCGGAATCCTGGGAACAGGGGCCGGCGCTGATCGTCGGCGGCGAGTTGATGGACAAGGAACTGGCCGAGTTGATCCGCCGTTCACGCCAGGCTGACCGCGACGATATCCAGGCCAAGGAAGCGGTGTGTGGGCTGCTGGGCATTCACACCACCGCGCTCAAGGGTGACGGGTTTACCGCGTACCTGCCGGACATGGGCCTGTTTGCCCAGGCCATCGAGCTGGCGCTGCACGAGACGGTGCAGGCCAATGAGTGGGTGTTTCACGTGTCCGGGATGGACATTGCAGAGCAGTTGCTGGATGCCGGCGCCCGGATTGCCACCGAGGTGCCGGCCAACTATGCGTTCATTTCGTTGCGCGCGGCTTGAGCTAAAAGCTGGCCAGGCACTCGATTTCGACCCGGGCATCCAGCACTAGCTTGGCAGCAGCAAAGGTCGTTCGGGTGGGAAGGCGATCCGCTGGAAAGTAGCTGGCATAGACATTGTTCATGGCCGCGAAATCGTCGATGTCGACAAGAATCACCGTACATTTTGCGACCCTGTCCATGGCCAGCCCTTTGTCCTTGAGTGTGCTGCGTAATGTTTCCAGGGCCTTGGCTGTTTGTGCACCAATGCCTCCTCTCACCAGTTTGCCGTGCTCATCGAGTCCCAGCAGCCCGGAGATATAGAGGGTTTGCCCCACTTGCACCGTTTGTGAGAAAGGCAAGTCGCCGCCTGCCGGTGTGTACAACATCGGGGTCGGATCGCTGTTTGAAGTCCGTAGATAATGCTGGGTAATCAGCGCGTATTGGCCACTTTCCTTCAGACGTTGCAGGGCCTGGTTCAGGGCCAATCGCAGATCGGGCTCGTCTTTGCGAACCCCGATGGCCACACCATTGCCGAGCATTTCATCGACAATGCCGATACCCGCGAACTCAAAGTCGGCGCCTTCGGGCGTTTTCAGCAAGGCGTCGGAGATCTCGAGGGTGTCTTGCAAGGTTGCGTCTATGTCGCCAGCCAGCAGGCTGCTGATCAGCTCCGCATTCAGGTTGAAACTTCGGACTACCACGCCATGGGGAGCCCACCGCGCCAAGGCATAGGCTTCTCGGCTGGTACCCGCCAGGACGCCAATCCGTTTGTCTTGAAGTGCGTTGGCCTCAGGCGCCAGCCCGAGACGCTTGCGTGCGACAAGCCTCGTTTCCAGTGGGTAGAGATTATCGGTAAAGTCGATTTTCTCCCGCCGTGCCGGGGTGGCCGACATAGGCATGATCGCATCGAATCGACGCGCCTCGAGTGCTGCAAGATTGGTTGAATAGTCTTGATCAACCCACACGCAACGCACCTTGAGCTCTGCACACAAGGCGTTGCCCAGCTCTATGTTCAACCCGATCAACTCACCTTGGGCATTGCGGCTTTCAAACGGTGGTACCAAGGCCTCTACCCCGAAACGTATCTCGGCCAGCGTTTTTTCAGCCGCGTACGTCACGGAGCACAGGGTTCCTGTGACCGCAGATAAAACCAGTGCCAACAGTATTCTCAGGGATGTCATTTGCCTGTCCTGTAGGAAGAAAAATGGGAGGCCGTTCCGGCCCCGTCTCCGGCGCCTGACCTGCTCAGAAGCTTTAACAGACACACCCAGGCCTTCAATCAAGACACTTCCTTCTTTCCTGTAGGAGCTGACTCAAAATCGTATCGGACATTTTTCGACCTAGCGCCGCTTGCCCCAGAACTCCTCCGCCAGCCGCCGCAAGTCATCCGCCAGCCCTGCCACATCCCCCGAGCTGAGCTGGCTTTGCTGGCCGGCTGTGACCGTCACTTCCCCGGCGTTGCGAATGCCGATGATGTTGCGGTTGATGTCTTCGCTCACCGCGCTCTGTTCTTCCACCGCTGCTGCGATTTGCTGGCTCATGGCGGTAATCCGGGTCACCCGCTGGCTGATCCCGTCCAGCGCGGCAGCAGCGCGCTGGGCCTGATCGACGCTGGCCTCGACATGCTGGCTGCTTTGCGCCATCGCCTGCACCGCGTCCCGGGCGCCGCCTTGCAGGGTGCTGATCATGCGCTGGATTTCATTGGTCGACTGCTGCGTGCGCTGGGCCAAGCCGCGTACTTCATCGGCCACCACGGCAAACCCGCGTCCCTGTTCTCCGGCCCGTGCTGCTTCGATGGCGGCATTGAGTGCCAGCAGATTGGTCTGCTCGGCAATCGCGCGGATCACTTCCAGTACCCCGGAAATATCGCCGCTGTGGCTTTCCAGTTGATGGATCACTTCGGTGGCACGCGCCAGTTCCTGGGAAAGCCGCAGCACCGCGTCGCGGCTTTCATCCACGCGCTGGTGGCCTTCCCGGGTCTCGCTGCCGGCCTGGTCAGCGGCCTTTGAGGCCTGCAACGCGTGTTCGGCGACTTGGGCCACGCTGGCGGCCATTTGATTGACCGCGGCGGCGACCTGATCGGTCTGGGTCTGTTGGCCGAGGCTGCTACTGTGGCTGCTGTCCAACTGCCGCACCAAAGCTGCGGCATGCCCGGACAAGCGTTGCGAGGCGTCGCCAATACGCCCCACCACGGCGCCCACCTGGGCTTCCAGCATCTGCATGGCAAACTCGATGCGCCCGAACTCATCCTCACGCCCGGTGTAGATCGCCTGGCTCAGCGGGTTGTCAGCAATCAACCGCGCTCGCCGGTTCAACCGGGCCAGGGGCCGCAACAACCCGTGAACGCCCGCTACCCCCACGGCACACGCGGCCGTTACCGCCAGCAGTTGCCAGATCACCGGGTAGCTCGCAAGCCCCAGACCCAATGCCCAGGTGGCGGCGCAAGCCCCCAAAACCCAGGCCGACAGTTTGAGGGGCATGCCCACCACGGGCCGTACTCGCCGCGTGCCGGCACGCAGGCGGGCATAAGCGCGCTCGGCCACGTGCACCCGCCGCGCATCGGGTTTGGTGCGCACCGACTGATACTCCACCGTCACGCCCTCCCGGGTGACCGGTGTGGCATAGGCGCTGACCCAGTAGTGATCGCCGTTCTTGCAGCGATTTTTCACCATGCCCATCCACGAGCGGCCGCTTTTCAACACCTGCCACATGTGGGCAAAGGCAGCCGCAGGCATGTCCGGGTGGCGCAGCAGGTTATGGGGCGCGCCCAGCAACTCCTCTCGGGTGTAGCCGCTGATGTCGATGAAGTCCTGGTTGGCGTAGGTGATTGCGCTGGTCAGGTCGGTGGTCGAGAGGATGTTGGCGTCGGGGGCAAAGTCCACATTTCGATCGGTGACCGGCAGATTGATCTTCATGGAAACGCGCGCTCGTGATTGTTGGAGGAGTCGGCAGGGCGTCGACTCTAAGCGCACCGTTTGGGCAAATACTGATCCAGCTCATGTTCTGCGCAATTAATTGGCCATTACGGTTTGGAGGGCGGCGCCTCCAGGTGATAGGGCTGGACGATGCGTTGGTACTCGCCACTCTGCATCAGTTGCTCAAGGGCGCCGTTGAGGGCATTGCGCAAGGCAGTGTCGGGCTTGCGCAGCGCAATCGCTACGCCGTTGCCCAACAGATCGGTGATGACGGCGGGGCCGAGGAAGTCGAAAATCTGGCCCTCGTCGGTGTCGAGCAGTGCCTCACGGATCTCCACCGTGCCTTGCAGCGTGGCATCGATGTCGCCCGCCAACAGGCTGCGGATCAGTTCGTCATTGCGCCAGAAACCCTTGATGATGACGCCCCTCGGCCCCCACTTCGACAGGGCGAAGGCCTCGCGGTTGCTGCCCACCAGCACGCCCACGCGCTTACCCTTCAGCGACCGAGGGGTCGGCATCAAGCCTGATTTCTTGCGGGCCACCAGACGCGTGGTGATCGGATAAAGGTCGTCGGTGAAACTCACCCGCTGGCGCCGCTTCGACGTAGGGGCCATGCCCATGATCGCGTCGAATTGCCTGGCTTCAAGGGCGGGGAAATTCTCCATAAGGACCTGATCCACCCAGGTGCACCGCACATTGAGCTGTACGCACAAGGCGTTGCCCAATTCGATGTTCAGCCCGACCAGTTGGCCTTGTTGATTGCGGCTTTGGAAAGGAGGGAATTGCGCGGCGACGGCGAAACGAATTTCATGCCGTGGTTGCTCTACGGCCGCAGCGGTGGAAAAAACACCGACCGTCAGCGACAGGCCCAGCACAACGCAGCTGCGTATCAGAATCACGGGAACGTCCTTTTCCGGAAAACCAGCGTCACCGCGGCGGGGCCCGGGAATAAGAATCGGGGCCCGCGGGTGTCGTGCAAGCTTTCAAGAATTGGACGCAGGCCTACAAGGCGAAACGTCAGTAAACGTTGTAGGCACTCATCGCGATTGCGAGGGAATTGTTACCGGTCAGCGCTTGCCCATCGAGCGACGGGTGCCGGGAGGTGCCATGCCCGGGCTCTTGGTATGACCGTTCTTCGCGCCGTTTTTGTACCACGGCTGGCTGGCATTTTTCGCCCCGGCCAGTTCGCCCGGCTTGAACGGAAACTTGAACGCCGGGATCTCGGCCTTGGTTTCGCCTTCGACGCTGTCAGGATTGGCCTGTGGGTCGATGTCGACCGCTTCAGCAGCGGGTTGTGTCGGGGAATTCATGGTGGCTCCGGGGAGTACTGAAAATGACGCGGGCCCGACTTGCAGGCCACACCGGCGCGCAGTATACCTGCGCGCCTCGGATCTTTAACCACTGCTCGTACGAATGGTCGGACTTTACTGACGGCGCTGTCAGTTAGCAGTCACCTTGCTGACCGGGTTGGCGGGCTATAAAGAACCTTCATTCTTCCGATCCTTTGCCCTGGCGCCTCACCCCATGCACATTCAACGAAAACCTGCCTTGATCGTGGGCGTCCTCGTGGTACTGGCCGTGGTTGCCTGGGCGCTGACCCGCCCGGCCAAGACCAAACTGACCGCGCCCACGGCGATTCCGGTGCGGGTGATCAGCGTCAAAGAGCAGGACATCCCGCGTTTTGTCAGCGGTATTGGCTCGGTGCTGTCGTTGCACAGCGTGGTGATTCGCCCGCAGATCGACGGCATCCTCACCAAATTGCTGGTCAAGGAAGGCCAACTGGTGAAAACCGGCGACCTGCTGGCGACCATTGATGACCGTTCGATCCGCGCCAGCCTGGACCAGGCCAAGGCGCAACTGGGGGAAAGCCAGGCGCAACTGCAAGTGGCGCTGGTCAACCTCAAGCGCTACAAGGAACTGAGCATCGACGACGGCGTGTCCAAGCAGACCTATGACCAGCAGCAAGCCTTGGTCAATCAGCTCAAGGCCACGGCCCAAGGCAACCAGGCCGCTATTGACTCGGCCCAGGTGCAGCTTTCGTACACCCAGATTCGCTCACCGGTCACCGGCCGTGTCGGGATTCGCACCGTGGATGAAGGCAATTTCCTGCGCATGAGCGACACCCAGGGGTTGTTCTCCGTCACTCAGATTGACCCGATTGCCGTGGAGTTCTCCCTGCCGCAACAAATGCTCCCGACCCTGCAAGGCCTGATCGCTGCGCAACTGCCTGCCGACGTCAACGCTTACATGGGCGCCGACACCGATGGCGAGACCGGCGACCTGCTGGGCGAAGGCCGCCTGAGCCTGATCGACAACCAGATCAGCGGCACCACCGGCACCATCCGCGCCAAGGCCGAGTTCAGCAACGGTGCGCAAAAACTCTGGCCGGGGCAGTTGGTGACCATTAAGATCCAGACCGCCCTGCACAAGAACGCCCTGGTGGTGCCGACCACGGTGGTGCAACGCGGCCTGGATTCGCACTTCGTGTACCGGGTCAACGGTGACAAGGTCGACATCGTGCCGGTGCAAGTGGTGTATCAGGACAGCGACATCAACATCCTCCGGGGTGTGCAGGCCGGTGATGTACTGGTCAGCGATGGCCAGTCGCGGCTCAAGGCCGGCGCTCAGGTCGACGTGCTCAAGGAACCGCCACAAGCGATCCAGACGGTTGATGCCAAGGTGCAGCCATGAGTGGCAGTCGTTCGCCGTCGGCCTGGTGCGTCGACCACCCGGTCGCCACCTTGCTGCTGACCTTCGCCCTGGTGTTGCTCGGGATGATTGCCTTCCCGCGCCTGGCCATCGCCCCACTGCCGGAAGCCGAGTTTCCGACGATCCAGGTCAGCGCCACGCTGCCCGGCGCCAGCCCGGACACCATGGCTTCCTCCGTGGCCACCCCGCTGGAGGTGCAATTCAGTGCCATCCCCGGCATGACCCAGATGACCTCCAGCAGTGCCTTGGGCTCCAGCCTGCTGACCCTGCAATTCACCCTCAACAAGAGCATCGACACCGCCGCGCAAGAAGTGCAGGCGGCGATCAACACCGCGTCGGGCAAACTGCCCAGCGACATGCCGAGCCTGCCGACCTGGAAGAAGGTCAACCCGGCGGACAGCCCGGTGCTGATCCTCAGCGTCAGCTCCGACAGCATGCCCAGCACCGAGCTGAGCGACTACGTGGAAACCCTGCTGGCCCGTCAGATCAGCCAGATCGACGGAGTCGGCCAGATCAACATCACCGGCCAGCAACGCCCGGCCATCCGCGTGCAGGCGTCGCCCGATAAACTCGCGGCCATCGGCCTGACCCTGGCCGACGTGCGCCTGGCCATCCAGCAATCGAGCCTCAACCTGGCCAAGGGCGCGATCTACGGCGATAACAGCGTGTCGACCCTGTCGACCAACGACCAGCTGTTCCATCCCGAGGAATACGCCCAGTTGATTGTGTCCTACAAGAATGGGGCACCGGTCCAGCTGCGCGACATCGCTAAAGTCATCAACGGTTCAGAAAACGCCTACGTGCAGGCGTGGTCCGGCGACACGCCGGGCGTCAACCTGGTGATCTCCCGCCAGCCCGGCGCGAACATCGTCGAGACCGTGGACCGTATTCAATCCGAGCTGCCACGCCTGCAAGCCATGTTGCCGGCCTCGGTGCAGGTCAGCGTATTGACCGACCGCACCAAGACCATCCGCGCGTCCCTGCATGAAGTGGAAGTGACCCTGCTGATCGCGATCCTGCTGGTGGTGGCGGTGATGGCGCTGTTCCTGCGCCAGTTGTCGGCCACGTTGATCGTGTCCAGCGTACTGGGTGTGTCGTTGGTGGCCAGTTTTGCGCTGATGTACCTGATGGGCTTCAGCCTGAACAACCTGACCCTGGTGGCGATCGTGATCGCCGTGGGGTTTGTGGTGGACGATGCCATCGTGGTGGTGGAAAACATTCACCGGCACCTGGAGGCGGGCCTCGACAAGCGCGAAGCCGCGATCAAGGGCGCGGGGGAAATCGGCTTTACCGTGGTGTCCATCAGCTTCTCGCTGGTGGCGGCGTTTATTCCACTGCTGTTCATGGGCGGTGTGGTGGGGCGGTTGTTCAAGGAGTTTGCGCTGACGGCCACGTCGACCATCCTGATCTCGGTGGTGGTTTCACTGACCCTGGCGCCGACCCTGGCCGCCTTGTTCATGCGCGCGCCGACCCATCACGCCCACGACAAACCCGGCTTCAGCGAACGCCTGCTCGCCGGCTATGCGCGCAATCTGCGCCGCGCCCTGGCCCACCAACGCACCATGGCCGCGATCTTTATGGTGACCCTGGCCTTGGCCGTGGTTGGCTACGTGTTTATTCCCAAGGGCTTCTTCCCGGTACAAGACACCGGCTTCGTCCTCGGCACCAGCGAGGCGGCGGCCGACGTGTCGTTCCCGGACATGGTCGCCAAGCACAAGGCGCTCGCCGAGATCGTCAAGGACGACCCGGCAGTGGAAGCGTTCTCCCATTCGGTGGGCGTGACCGGCAGCAACCAGACCATCGCCAACGGCCGGTTCTGGATCGCCTTGAAGGATCGCGGGGACCGCGACGTGTCGGCCAGCCAGTTTATCGACCGTATCCGGCCAAAACTGGCGAAAGTGCCGGGCATCGTGCTGTACCTGCGTGCCGGCCAGGACATCAACTTGAGCTCCGGCCCCAGCCGCGCCCAGTACCAGTACGTGCTCAAGAGCAATGACGGCCCCACGCTGAATACCTGGACTCAGCGCCTCACCGAAAAACTGCGGGCCAACCCGGCGTTCCGCGACCTGTCCAACGACTTGCAACTGGGGGGCAGCATCACCCACATCAGCATCGACCGTCAGGCCGCCGCGCGGTTTGGCCTCACTGCCACCGATGTGGACCAGGCGCTGTACGACGCCTTCGGCCAGCGCCAGATCAACGAATTCCAGACCGAGATCAACCAATACCAAGTGGTACTGGAACTGGACACCCAGCAGCGCGGCAAGGCCGAAAGCCTGAACTACTTCTACCTGCGCTCGCCGCTGACCAACGAGATGGTGCCGCTGTCGGCACTGGCCAAGGTCGACCCGCCTACGGTCGGGCCGTTGTCCATCAGCCATGACGGCATGTTCCCGGCGGCCAACCTGTCGTTCAACCTGGCGCCGGGCGTCGCGTTGGGGGATGCGGTGATCATGCTCAACCAGGCCAAGAATGAAATCGGCATGCCGACCACCATCATCGGCAACTTCCAGGGTGCGGCCCAGGCGTTCCAGAGTTCGCTGGCCAGCCAGCCCTGGCTGATCCTCGCGGCACTGGTGGCGGTCTACATTATCCTGGGCGTGCTGTACGAGAGCTTCGTGCACCCGCTGACGATCATTTCCACATTGCCGTCGGCGGGGCTTGGGGCGCTGATCATGTTGTCGCTGATGGGCCAGGACTTCTCGATCATGGCGCTGATCGGCCTGGTGCTGCTGATCGGGATCGTGAAGAAGAACGGTATCCTGATGATCGACTTCGCCCTGGACGCCCAGCGCGTACGCGGCCTGCCGCCTGAAGAGGCGATTTATGAAGCGTGCGTCACGCGGTTCCGGCCGATCATCATGACCACCCTGGCCGCGCTGCTGGGTGCGGTGCCGTTGATGCTGGGCTCAGGCCCCGGTGCGGAAATGCGCCAACCCCTCGGTATCGCGGTGGTGGGCGGGTTGCTGGTGAGCCAGGCGCTGACGCTGTTCACCACGCCGGTCATATACTTGTACCTCGAGAAGTTTTTCCATAGACCCAAACCAGCTCCCCAGCTGGCAACCACACACTGAGGCTGAGGCCCCGTCCTGGAACAAAAGGCTCATGCGTGTACTGATTATTGAAGACGAAGAAAAAACCGCCGACTACCTGCACCGCGGGCTGACGGAGCAGGGCTATACCGTCGACGTTGCCCGTGAAGGCGTCGAAGGGTTGCACCTGGCCCTGGAGAACGATTACGCGGTGATCGTGCTCGACGTAATGCTGCCCGGCCTGGATGGCTTTGGCGTATTGCGCGCGCTGCGGGCCCGCAAGCAAACGCCGGTGATTATGCTCACCGCCCGCGAGCGCGTGGAAGACCGCATCCGTGGCCTGCGCGAAGGGGCGGACGATTACCTCGGCAAGCCGTTCTCGTTCCTTGAACTGGTGGCGCGCCTGCAAGCCCTGACCCGTCGCAGCGGCGGGCACGAGCCGGTGCAGGTGACCATCGCCGACCTGTGGATCGACCTGATCAGCCGCAAGGCCAGTCGCAACGGGGTTCGGCTCGACCTGACCGCCAAGGAGTTCTCGCTGCTCAGCGTTTTGGCCCGGCGCCAGGGTGAAATCCTGTCCAAGACCTCGATTGCGGAAATGGTCTGGGACATCAATTTCGACAGCGACGCCAACGTGGTGGAGGTGGCGATCAAGCGCCTGCGGGCCAAGCTCGACGGCCCGTTCGAACAAAAGCTGCTGCACACCATTCGCGGCATGGGTTACGTGCTGGAGAACCGCAGTGTCGGCTAACTCCATCGCCCTGCGCCTGAGCGGGATGTTCACGCTGGTGGCGCTGCTGATCTTCCTGTTGATCGGCGGCGCGCTGTACCAGCAGGTGGACAAAGGCCTGGGCTTGCTGCCCGGTGCCGAGCTGGATGCGCGTTACAGCGTGCTGGAGTCCTCGGTGAATCGCTTTGGTACGCCGGACCATTGGGCCAAGATCACCGCCAAGCTCAAGCTGTTGGGTGAGGAAGACAAGCGCATCCGTTTCTGGGTGGTGAGCAGCGACCCCACCTACGAATATGGCAACCCGGACGCGCAGATTCGCGCCTTCGCCGAAGGCCCGACCGGCAAGCGTGATTTGCACCTGCCGGGCCATCATCATCCGTTCAAAGTGCTGGTCAGCCAGTTCCCGGCCAAGGACCAGCGCCCGCCGCTGCGTTTCATGATCGCGGTCGACACCGAGAATTTCCGCGCCACCCAACATCAACTGCTGGTGGCGCTGATCGGCCTGGCGTTTGTGGGGGTGCTGCTGGCGTCGTTGCTGGGGTTCTGGGTGGCACGTATCGGCCTCAAGCCGTTGATCAAGCTGTCGGATGAGGCGCAGAAACTCGCGCCGCCGAAACTCTCCGGGCGCCTGCAATTGTCGCCATTGCCGCCGGAGCTGAAGCAGTTCGTCAATTCCTTCAACTCGACCCTGGACCGGGTGGAGCAAGCGTACTCGCGCCTGGAATCGTTCAACGCCGACGTGGCCCATGAACTGCGCTCGCCGTTGACCAACCTGATTGGCCAGACCCAGGTGGCGCTGACCCGTGGGCGTTCGGCCGAGCATTATTTCGAGGTGCTGCAATCGAACCTGGAAGAGCTGGAGCGCCTGCGTTCGATCATCAATGACATGCTGTTTCTGGCCAGCGCCGACCAGGGCAGCAAGGCCACCAAGCTGATCACCAGTTCACTGGCGGATGAAGTGGCGACCACCCTGGATTACCTCGACTTCATCCTGGAAGACGCCCAGGTGCAGGTACGCGTGAGCGGCGATGCCCAGGTGCAGATCGAGAAGGCGCATCTGCGCCGGGCGTTGATCAATCTGTTGAGCAACGCGGTGCAGCACACGGCCCCGGGGCAGGTGATCGAGGTGAAGATCGAAGTGCTGGAGGACCACGTGGCGATCGGGGTGACCAACCCGGGCGATGAGATTGCCAGCGAGCATCTGCCTCGGTTGTTCGAGCGGTTCTATCGGGTGGACGCGTCCCGCAGCAATAGCGGGGCGAATCACGGATTGGGGCTGGCGATCGTCAAGGCGATCGCGCTGATGCATGGCGGGGATGTGTTTGTGCGCAGCGAGGGTGGCGGCAACACCTTTGGCATTACGCTGCCGGTGTAGCCGCTGACCAGCTTCAGTTACTCAGCCGGGCCCCGCCCAGACTGCCACTCAGCTCATAGGCGGCCAGTTCCGCCTGATGCGCGGCCATGATTTCCGGCAGTGAACTGCGCAGGTATTCGACCCACGTCTTGATCTTCGCATCCAGGTACTGGCGCGAAGGGTAGATGGCGTACAGGTTGAGTTCCTGGGAACGATAGTTGGGCATCACCCGCACCAGCGTGCCGTTGCGCAGCCCTTCAATCGCCGCATACACCGGCAACAGGCCAACGCCCATGCCGCTGGTGATCGCGGTTTTCATCGCATCCGCCGAGTTCACCAGGAACGGTGAGCTGTTGATCGCCACGCTCTCTTGGCCCTCTGGCCCGTTGAACGACCATTTGTCCAACTGAATCACCGGGCTGACCAGGCGCAGGCACGCGTGGTTGAGCAGGTCACTGGGCCGTTGTGCGCAGCCATTGGCCTTGACGTAGGCCGGCGAGGCACAGGCGATGCTGTAAGTTATCCCCAGCCGCTGCGAGACGAAACCCGAATCCGGCAGCTCGCTGGCGAGCACGATGGACACGTCGTAACCCTCGTCCAGCAGGTCCGGCACGCGGTTGGCCATGGTCAGGTCAAAGGTCACGTCCGGGTGGGTGCGGCGGTAGCGGGCAATCGCATCGATCACGAAGTGCTGGCCGATGCCGGTCATGGTGTGCACTTTCAGCTGGCCGGCGGGGCGGGCGTGGGCGTCGCTGGCTTCGGCCTCGGCTTCCTCGACATACGCCAGGATCTGCTCGCAGCGCAGCAAATAGCGCTTGCCGGCCTCGGTCAGGGCGATGCGGCGGGTGGTGCGGTTGAGCAAACGGGTTTGCAGATGGGCCTCAAGGTTGGAGACCGCGCGCGAGACGTTGGCAGTGGTGGTATCCAGTTGCACGGCGGCGGCGGTGAAGCTGCCGGCTTCGGCCACACAACTGAAGGCGCGCATGTTTTGCAAAGTGTCCATGGGGTGCTCTCTGGGAGATGGCAAATTGTGACACGAAGTTTCTTTTTTTTGCAGAGCGAATAATGAACCTACCAAAAGATTATCGCCTGAACGGTAACAAAGATTCACAAGAATCCCACCTTATCGCCATCCGGCCCGCCCCTTAGAATTGCGCCACCTTCCCCGCAACACCCTCTCAGGAATTCGCAGCAGTGCCGCGTCGCATCAGCAGAGAGCTGAAGACTCTCAGTGTTTGGGCCTTATCGTTAGCAATCAGCGGCTGCATCGGAACCGGAGGAATTGCCCCCAAAGGGCAGGCACTCGCCGCCAATACATTGGCCACCGACGAAGCGATCAAAACCGCTGCCCAGGACGCCCACTGGCCCACTGCGCAATGGTGGCAAGCCTACGGCGACCCGCAACTCAACCACTGGATCGACCTCGCCGTGCAAGGCAGCCCGAGCATGGCCATGGCCGCAGCGCGGGTGCGTGAAGCCCGGGCCCTGGCCGGGATTGCCGAGTCGGCCGAGTCGTTGCAGATCAATGGCGACGCCACGCTCAAACGCCATAACTGGCCGAGCGACCAATTCTACGGCCCGGGCGCGCTGGACAATTCCACCACCTGGGACAACAACGCGTCCCTGGGCTTCAGCTATGCCCTCGACCTTTGGGGCCGCGAAAGCAATGCCACCGAGCGCGCCGTGGACATGGCCCACATGAGCGCCGCCGAAGCGCGCCAGGCCCAGCTTGAATTGCAGAGCAACGTGGTGCGCGCCTATATCCAGCTCTCGCTGCACTTCGCCCAGCGAGACATCGT
Source organism: Pseudomonas sp. ADAK13 (assembly GCF_012935715.1). Taxonomy (NCBI): domain Bacteria; kingdom Pseudomonadati; phylum Pseudomonadota; class Gammaproteobacteria; order Pseudomonadales; family Pseudomonadaceae; genus Pseudomonas; species Pseudomonas sp. ADAK13. Next base: position 985,000 of record NZ_CP052860.1, on the reverse strand, counting down.
CGCCGCCACCCTGGCACAGCAACAACAGATCCTCGATCTTGCGCAAAAGCGCTTGAATGGCGGGATCGGCACCCACTTCGAAGTCAGCCAGGCCGAGACGCCGTTGCCGGAAACCCATCGGCAACTGGACGCCCTGGACGAAGAGATTGCCCTGAGCCGCAACCAGTTGGCTGCGCTGGCAGGCAAAGGGCCGGGGGCGGGCGCGCAGTTGCAGCGGCCCACCCTGTCCCTTGGTGCGCCGCTGAAATTGCCCTCGAGCTTGCCCGCCGAACTGCTCGGCCAGCGCCCGGACGTGGTCGCCAGCCGCTGGCAAGTGGCGGCCCAGGCCCGTGGCATTGATGTGGCCCACGCCGGGTTCTACCCCAACGTCGACCTGGTGGGCAGCCTCGGCTACGTCGCCACCGGCGGCGGCATGCTGGAGTTCCTGACCGGCAAGAAACTCAATTACACCGCCGGCCCGGCCATCAGCCTGCCGATCTTCGACGGCGGCCGCCTGCGCTCGCAACTGGGTGAAGCCAGTGCCGGCTACGACATCGCCGTGGCCCACTACAACCAGACCCTGGTCAACGCGCTCAAGGGCATCAGCGACCAATTGATCCGCCGCGAGTCGATGGACAAGCAGCAGGCCTTCGCCGCCGAGTCTGTGGCCTCTGCGCAGAAAACCTACGACATCGCGATGATCGCCTACCAGCGCGGCCTTACCGACTACCTCAACGTGCTGAATGCCCAGAGCCTGTTGTTCCGCCAGCAGCAGGTGCAGCAACAGGTCCAGGCCGCACGCCTGAGTGCCCACGCCGAACTGGTGACCGCATTGGGCGGTGGCCTGGGCGCCGGCAGCGATGTGCCTCAGGACAGCAAGACCTTACCGAGCAAGACCCCGGCGGCCCTGGCCGTGTTTGATCACTGAGTAGGATGCGATGACTCCCTTGCCTGCACCGCTGCGCTGGTTGCACTCGCTTGAGTGGCGCCGTGGTTTCTTCGATTGGGCACGCAGTGACGGCGTGACCTGGGTCTATATCTTCAAGGTGCTGATCGCGGCCTTCCTGACCTTGTGGCTCGCCATGCGCCTGGAATTGCCGCAACCGCGCACCGCGATGATCACCGTATTTATCGTGATGCAGCCGCAAAGCGGCCAGGTGTTCGCCAAGAGTTTTTACCGCTTCCTTGGCACCCTGGCGGGGTCGGCGGTGATGGTGTTTCTGATCGCGTTGTTTGCGCAGAACACTGAGCTGTTCCTCGGTTCGCTGGCGATCTGGGTCGGCATCTGCACCGCTGGCGCGACCCGCAACCGCAACTTCCGCGCCTACGGTTTTGTACTGGCCGGCTACACCGCGGCGATGGTCGGCCTGCCGGCCCTGGCCCATCCCGACGGCGCGTTCATGGCGGCGGTGTGGCGGGTGCTGGAAATTTCCCTGGGGATTGTCTGCTCCACGCTGGTCAGCGCCGCGATCCTGCCGCAAACCGCCAGTGCCGCGATGCGCAATGCCTTGTACCAGCGCTTCGGGGTGTTTGCGTTGTTCGTCACCGACGGCCTGCGCGGTCGCAGTGAGCGCGAAGGGTTTGAACGCAGCAACGTGCGCTTTATCGCCGAAGCCGTGGGCCTGGAAGGGCTACGCAGCATCACCGTGTTCGAAGACCCGCACATGCGTCGGCGCAATGGCCGTCTGACCCGTTTGAACAGCGAGTTCATGGGCATCACCACCCGTTTCAACGCCTTGCACCAATTGCTGGAGCGCCTGCGCAGTAACCAGGCCGATCATGTGGTGGCGGCCATCAAGCCGGGCCTGCAAGACCTGGCCGAATTGCTCGACGGCTTCTCCGGTCGCGCCCTCACCAGCCCCGATGCGGCGCGCCTGGTCAGCCAACTGACGGCCTACAAAGAGGGCCTGCCCGCCAAGGTCCGCAGCCTGCGGGCGAGCTTTCAGGAAAGCGCCCCCAGCGACGCCGAGCAGCTGGATTTTCACACCGCCTACGAGCTGCTGTACCGCTTCGTCGACGAGTTGCACAGCTACGCACAAACCCACGCCTCCCTGGCCGACCACAGCCACGAACGCGAACACTGGGACGAACCCTACACCCCGAAAACCAACTGGCTGGCCTGCGCTGCCTCGGGGATTCGCGCGTCATTTATCCTGATCGTACTCGGCAGTTATTGGGTGGCCACCGCCTGGCCCAGCGGCGCCACCATGACCCTGATCGCTGCCGCGACGGTGGGCTTGTCCGCTGCCACGCCCAACCCCAAGCGCATGGCGTTTCAAATGGCCTGCGGCACGTTGATCGGGGCGCTGGTGGGCTTTGTCGAGATGTTCTTCGTGTTCCCCTGGATCGACGGGTTCCCGCTGCTGTGCGTGATGCTCGCCCCGGTGATCATCTTCGGCTCGTTCCTGGCCTCGCGCCCGCAATACGCGGGAGTCGGCGTCGGGTTGCTGATCTTCTTCAGCACCGGCTCGGTGCCGGATAACCTGACGATCTACAACCCCTACACCTTCATCAACGACTACATCGCCATGGTCATCGGCATGCTGGTGTGTGCGGCCGCGGGCGCGATCATCCTGCCGCCCAACAGCCGCTGGTTGTGGCGCCGGCTGGAGCAGGATTTGCGCGAGCAAGTGGTGTTCGCCATCAGCGGCAAGCTCAAGGGCCTGGCGTCAGGTTTCGAAAGCCGCACCCGCGACCTGCTGCATCAGGCCTATGGTTTCGCTGCCGGGCAACCGCAGGTGCAACGCAACCTGCTGCGCTGGATGTTCGTGGTGCTGGAAGTCGGCCACGCAATTATCGAGTTGCGCAAAGAACAGGCGATCTTGCCGGTGCACCCGGCGTATGCCGAGTCCCAGCCGTGGCGCCAGGCAATCCGGGTGATGGGCCGTTCATTGGTGCGGCTGTTCCTGCAACCCAGCGCCAGCAACCTGGAGCGCAGCCTGATCGCCGTCGACCATGCCATCAGCCGCGTGCAGGCCACCGACGAACCGTTCGCCCCGCACTTCGACACCTCGGCCCTGCGCCGGGTCAAAAGTTACCTGCACTTTATCCGCACCTCATTGCTGGACCCGCAATCACCCCTGGCTGCCCTAAAGCCCGAAGGACCCGCTCATGCCTCGTGAAATCGCCTTCCACGGCGTGTACATGCCCACCATGACCCTGATGTTTCTGATCGCGGCGGGCCTGGCCTGGGCCCTCGACCGGTTCCTGGCCGGCTTTGACCTGTACCGTTTTTTCTGGCACCCGGCGCTGCTGCGCCTGAGCCTGTTCGCTTGCTTGTTCGGCGCCCTGGCGCTGACCGTCTACCGTTGAGAATGCCCCGATGAAAAAGTTTTTCAGCCTGCTCGCGACCTTGCTGGTACTGGCCCTGGCGATCTGGATTGGCCGCACGTTGTGGGTGCAGTACATGGAAACCCCCTGGACCCGCGATGGCCGGGTGCGTGCCGATATCATCAACGTCGCCGCCGACGTGACGGGCGAGGTGGTCAACGTCCCGGTGCGTGACAACCAATTGGTGAAAAAGGGCGACCTGCTGATGCAGATCGACCCCGAGCACTACCAGATTGCCGTCAAGCAGGCGCAGTCGCTGGTGGCGTCCCGCAAGGCCACCTGGGAAATGCGCAAGGTCAACGCCCACCGCCGCGCCGACCTCGATGCCCTGGTGATCTCCAAGGAAAACCGTGACGACGCCAGCAACATCGCCGACTCCGCCCTGGCGGATTACCGGCACGCGCTGGCGCAACTGGAAGCGGCCGAACTCAACCTCAAGCGCACCCAGGTGGTGGCGGCGGTGGATGGCTACGTCACCAACCTCAACGTGCACCGGGGCGACTACGCGCGCATCGGCGAGGCGAAGATGGCGGTGGTGGATATGAACTCGTTCTGGGTGTACGGCTTCTTTGAAGAAACCAAGCTGCCTCACGTCAAAGTCGGGGATAAAGCCGACATGCAACTGATGAGCGGCGAAACCCTCAAGGGCCACGTGGAAAGCATCTCGCGAGGGATCTACGACCGTGACAACCCGGAAAGCCGCGAACTGATTGCCGATGTGAACCCGACGTTCAACTGGGTGCGCCTGGCCCAGCGGGTGCCGGTGCGGATTCACATCGATGAAGTGCCGGAGGGTGTGCTGTTGGCGGCGGGCATCACCTGCACCGTGATTGTTAACCAAGCACAGAACTGATTTTCTGTGTTGATGAGGGGGCTTGTCCTGTGGTGGTGAGGGGGCCTGTCCTGTGATGATGAGGGGGCCTGTCCTGTGGTGAGGGGGCTTGTCCTGTGGTGAGGGGGCTTGTCCTGTGGTGAGGGGGCTTGTCCCCCGTTGGAGTGCGAAGCGCTCCCGCTTTTTTTTGCGGCCGCTGCGCAACCCAACAGGAGACAATCCCCCCCACCACAGGTCAGCAAAACGTCTCGTGCAAGTGGCGCCACAGCAGGGCGCCGCTGGCCTGCTTTTCAAACACCACCGTCGAACGCCGGTCGGTGTGTGTACCGCTGCCATCCACCTGTTGCTCGCGATAACTCACCGTTGCACCACGGGCATGTCGGTCAATCCCGGCAAACTCGCTGAGGCTGATCTTGAACCCGGGCCGCTTGCCACCGGCCTGGCTGAACAGTTGGTTGAGCAGCGCAACGTCCAGTTGCTTGCCGGCCGGGGTGATCATGGAAAAGTCCGGTGAGAAACGGCCCAGCAACACCTCCAGTGTTCCCTCGGGTGCCGTCCCGGCAAACCATTGTTCGATCTCGACATGGGCCTGGATCACTTCATCAAAAAAGTCGCGGTAATCAATCATTGTGTGGGCTCGCTGGCAGGGTGAAGCAGTGTCCGTACCGTGGACGCATCCAGGCACAGTACTGCAAATAATGGGAACAGGGTCAACGCCGCGGCAATCACGAAGGTCGCGGTGAAGGAGTGCAGTGCCGCCAGTACCGCACTGAGCAACGCCGCCCCGAGGCAAAAACTTAACTGCCGATTGATGTTCCACAAGGCGCTGGCGTGGCCCATGCGATCGGCCGGAATATCGAGAAAGGCCAGGGTTTGCGCGGTGCTGCTGCACAGGCTGCCGCCCAGGCCCATCAGGGTGTAGGCGAGCACCACGACCAGCGGCTGTGGCTCGATCAACAACACGATGCCAATGGCTTGCAGCAGCATGCCCGCCAACAACAACGGCCTCGGCCCGCAGCGATTGAACAGTTTTTTGCTCAAGGCGATGGCTACGCCTGAGGCCAGCGCCCAAGGCAGCATCAGCGCGCCGATGTGGCTGGCGGTAAACCCCAGGCCGTGCAGGTAAAGAATCGCCACCAGGCTGGTGCCGATAAAGACGCCCGGAATGAACAGGTAGACCAGCATCGCGACCCGCAGCATTGGCTGGCGAATCTGCCCCAGGATGGCGCCGAGGTCCAGGGACGGGCGCGCGGAAGCCGGGGTGTCGGTCTCCAGCCAGCGCCACGTCAGCATCAGGGTGATCAGCGCCAACGGCAGGTTGGCGAAAAAGATCCAGCGCCACGACACACTGTCCACCACCACCCCGCCCAAGGCGGGCGACAGGGCTGGAATCAGCAGCGCCACAAACATGACTTTGGCCGTCAACTGGCTGCGTTCTGCCGGCGGAAATTGCCGATAAGCCAACGCCTGGCCCACCGGGATCAGCAAGCCGCCGCCCAAACCCTGGAGCAGGCGCCAGCCGATCAGCGCTTCAATCGATGCGGCCTGGCCCACCAGCACCGACGCCACGCCGAACAGCAACAGGCTGACGGCAATCAACCGGCGCTCACCCAGCAGCGCCGCCAGCCACACACTCAGGGGAATGACGACGGTCAGGCCGAGCATGTAGGCGTTGCCGATCCACGCCAGTTGCGTGACCGAAGCGTGCAACTCGCTGGCGATATCCGGGTAGGCGATGGTGGCGACAAACATGTTCACCAGGTCCAGGGCGAAGCCCAGTAGAAAGATCCAGGTGACTTTCGAGCGGTAGGTCATTGCGCTGTTCCTGCAGTGGATGGCGGCAGGGTAGGCGGGTGCGGGCACTTGGGAAACAGCGGTTTGACTGTTAGTTTGTCAAAAATATTTTGACAAAGGAGGGTGTGGCCAATGGTCAGCCTCGATCGATTCGACACCTTCAAGGCCGTGGTCGAGGCCGGTTCATTGACCGCAGCCGCGGATTTCCTCGGGCAGACGCGGGCGGTGGTGAGCTTCAACCTCAAGCGCCTGGAGGCCGAGCTGGGCGTCACCCTGTTGACCCGCAGTACCCGCCAACTGGCGCTGACCGATGCCGGTGAACGCTTTTACCTGCGCTGCACACGGATGCTGGAAGAGGCGCGCCTGGCAGTGGAAGAGGCGCGTTCGGAGCACAGCCAGCTCAAGGGCACGCTGCGTATCACCACCACCGTCGAATACGGATTGGCGGTGGTGGTGCCGGCGCTGGAAACCTTTCGCGGCCTGCACCCGGAATTGAACATTCAGTTATCCACCTCCTCCAGTCATGCTGACCTGATCTCCGAGCGGTTTGATGTGGCTATCCGGTTGGGGCGCATGCTCGATTCCAATCATCGGGCGGTGCAGCTGTCGAGCTACGAGATCTTTGCCGTGGCCGCGCCGGGGTTTGCCGGAATCTCCACGCTGGATGAACTGGAGCAACTGCCCAGGCTCGGCCATGGACGTCTGACGGAGTTGGCGGTGGTTGACCCGGCAGGCCACGAGCACCTGTATCGCCCCGGGCCTGGCAAGGCTTCACTGGTTGCGGACAGTGCCGCCATTCTCCAGGCCTTCGCCGTGCGCGGGCATGGCGTGGCGATCCTGCCCCAGTGGCTGGTGCAGGATGACCTCGATGCCGGGCGTTTGGTACGGCTGCTGCCGGATCATCGATTTACGCCGCAGGGCGTGTATGCCCTGTACCCGGACACCCGGCACCTGCCGCTGAAAGTGCGGGCCTTCATTGATTTCATGAAGGGCTGATCAGCCGAGAAACCGTGTGGCGAGGGAGCAAGCTCCCTCGCCACGGGGAGGCGGGCGCTCTTAGAGCTGGCCGCTCAGGCCAAAGCGTTTTTTCAATACGGTCTCCAGCAACCCCTTGGGCAACAACGCCGCCATCCACGGCAGCGCCTGGCTGCCATTGCCCGAGCGCAACAGGCGTGGCGGGGTGGTCTGTTGCACGGCCTTGAGCACGTCGGCCGCAAACTGGCTGGCGGGTGTCGGCCGGTCCTGGGAGGCTTTGGCCCGCGCGCGGATACTTTCGCGCAGCGGCCACCAGGGCGATTGCTCATTGATCAACAGCTCGGCCTGGGTACCGGCGTTTTTCGCGAAGCTCGTGTCAATGGCGCCCGGCTGCACTTCCATCACCCGCACGCCAAACGGCGCCAGTTCCATGCGCAACGCGTCGCTCAAGGCGTGCACCGCCGCTTTCGAGGCGCAGTAGGCACCGGCAAACGGCGTGACCAGCACCCCCGAGACGCTGCCGATATTCACCACCAGGCCTTTGCGCCGGCGCAGGGCCGGGAACAGCGCCTGGGTCACCCCGACCACGGAAAACACATTGGTCTCAAACTGCTGTTGCATCGCCTGGGTGCCACCGTCGAGCAACGGGCCCATGGCGCCGTAGCCGGCGTTGTTGATCAGCACGTCCAGCTCGCCGATCTGCCCGGCCAATTCAGCGAGCGCGGTGCTGTCGTTGACGTCCAGCCGTACAGCGTTGAAGCCGGCGGCGCTCAGTGCGGTGACATCTTCGGTGCGCCGGGCGCTGGCCCACACGTCAAAACCGGCGTGCTTGAAGGCGTCTGCCAGGGCACGGCCGATGCCACTGGAACACCCGGTGATGAGTACGTTGGGCATGGATCAGTCCTTTGTGGTGATTAGTCGGAGAAGCTGCCTTGCAAATGCTCGGCGCGAAATTCCAGGGTTTGCGGACGGTAGCCGGGGCGCAGCGGCGGCACCGGCAGGCAGTCTTCCCAGGTGGCGCCGGCTTGCAACTCGCCGGGGCCGCGATAGCGCGGGGCAGCGTACACGTTGTCGGCCAGGTTGACCGTATCGCCCGGGGCATAGGCGGCGACACGCCAGCGCAGTTCAGTCAGTGGCACGCTGTTGCCGTTGTTCAAGGTGAGCTTGAGCGGGCGGTCCGCCGGGCATTCTTTGGGGGCGTAGACGGTGCGCAGTTCCAGGCGCGCCAATTGCTGGGCTTCGCGGTTGTCCAGCCACACCACCCATACCGCCACCAGGCCCAGCCCGACGGCAGCCGCGAGGGAAACCGGCAACGCCTTGGCCGGGTAGCGCAGCAGGAGGATCAGCCAGGTGATAATCAGCAAGACGCCAAAGAACATGATGAAAACCTCACAGACAGATAAGCCATCCTACCCGCCCGGTTATCGGATTTACTATCCGCACTGATGAGAAGCCTTCACCTACAGCGATGTGTATGTTTTCAGTCAGGCCAAGGAACTGATTCGCCAAGGTTATCCACACAGGTGGTGAATGGATAACACTACTCAAGTCAGGACGGCGTCAACCAGCAAGATAATGAAGTGAACCACCATGAAAACTTCCGCTATAGATCTTCCCGTGACTTCCCCTCTCAGTGCACCTGAGGCAAAAGAAACTGCGCCGATGCTGTCAGAAGGTCTTAGGCAAGCGATTCGTTCTGAAGTCCAGGCCTATTCGCCCATGAGCCTTCATGAACAAGAGAGTTCCGGCCTGGCGGATATGCTCAAACAAGCCATTAATCAAGAGCTCTCTTCTTACTTTCCAACCGCGCTTAATGGGTTTGACGATGACAAGTCAAAAGGCGCAGCCATGACGTTAGCGGGCGCGGCGATGCAAGGGCTCGGCAAAAAACTCGGCTCTGCCGGTGGGCTCGGGTCAAAAATAGCGGGGGCGGGTATGATTTGGGGTGGCCGGGCCGCTGAGGAAGTCGGCAAAAACACCTATGGAGGCAGCAGTAGCAGCTCGAGCGGCAACACTAACGCGTTTGGAGGTTTTTATACCGGTAGGGGGATAGGTGATTCCGGTAACAGCAACAACAAGTAGTGCCTGCGACGGGGTCGAGCCACCGTCTGAATCTTGCATGAAAAAAAGCCCCCGCCCCACCGGCTGCGGATAGGGACGCAGCCGGTGGGGCGAGGGCTTCTTGTGTTGCTCTGTTTACTGCGCGATGGTTTTCACCGACACGCCACGCTCGATCGGCGTAGACCGACCGTAGATATCTTCAAAGCGCTCGATATCGTCCTCACCCAGGTAGCTGCCGGACTGCACCTCGATAATCTCCAAGGGAATCTTGCCCGGGTTGCGCAAACGGTGCACCGAGGCAATCGGGATGTAGGTGGACTGGTTTTCGGTGAGCAGGAACACGTTCTCGTCACAGGTGACTTCGGCGGTGCCGCTGACCACAATCCAGTGTTCGGCGCGGTGGTGGTGCATCTGCAACGACAGGCAAGCGCCCGGCTTGACCGAGATGTGCTTGACCTGGAAGCGGCCGCCCATGTCCACCGAGTCATACGAGCCCCACGGACGGTACACCTCGCAGTGGTTCTGGGTTTCGCTGCGGCCCTGTTCGTTGAGGGTGTTGACCATCTGCTTCACGCCCTGGACCTTGTCCTTGTGGGCAATCATCATCGCGTCCTTGGTTTCCACCACCACGATGTTTTCCAGGCCGATCACCGACACCAGTTTGCCGTTGCCGTGGATCATGCAGTTGCGGCTGTCCTGGATCACCACGTCGCCTTTGCTGACGTTGCCGTTGGCGTCTTTTTCATTCACGTCCCACAGCGATGCCCAGCAACCCACGTCGCTCCAGCCGGCGGTCAATGGCACCACGCAGGCCAACTGGGTTTTTTCCATCACGGCGTAGTCGATGGAGTTGTCCGGGCAGCAGGCGAAGGTGGATTCGTCGATGTCGATGGTGTCGGCGGTGTGGTTGCTGCGTTCCAGGGTCAGCAGGCAGGTGTCGTAGATGTCCGGGTCGTGCTTTTTCAGCTCTTCCAGGAAGCGGCTGGCGCGGAACAGGAACATGCCGCTGTTCCAGAAATAACCACCGCTTTTGACGAACTCGGTGGCGCGTTTTTCATCGGGTTTTTCGACGAACTGCTGCACCCGGCTGACGCCCTCGGGCAGCAGTGAATCGTTGGTCGACTTGATGTAGCCGTAGCCGGTTTCCGGACGGGTGGCCGGTACGCCGAACAGCACCATCTCGCCGCGCTCGGCGGCCACGGTGGCCAGGGCCAGGGCGCGTTGCAGGGCTTTCTGGTCGTCCAGCACGTGGTCGGCGGGCAGCACAAGCATCAGCTCGTCGCGGCCTTCGTTGACCAGCATCATCGCGGTCAGGGCCACGGCCGGCGCGGTGTTGCGGCCGAACGGTTCCATCAGGATGCGCTGGGTGTCCAGTTTGCGGGCGGCCAGTTGCTCGTTGACGATAAAGCGGTGGTCCTTGTTGCAGACCACGATGGGCGCGTCCATGCCGTCGAATACCAGGCGCTCCAGGGTTTGCTGGAACAAGGTGTGTTCGCCGGTCAGGGCCAGGAACTGCTTGGGAAACTGTTTGCGGGAAAGCGGCCAAAGACGTGAGCCGCTACCACCGGAAAGGATTACTGGGATCATGTGTTTCTCCTTGAATCGATATGGGTCAGAGCTACGAAGGTTTGTCGTTTCACTCTTGTTTTTGTCCGGTCCTGAGTTGAAATTCTGACAATGTGGGAGCTGGCTTGCCTGCGATGGCGCCTTCAAGACCGCCATCGCTGGCAAGCCAGCTCCCACAAGGGGACGTGTCAACTCAGAGAAAAAATCAGCGGGTCGACACAGGGCGTTTCACCCACACTGGCGACAGGTTGGCGCCGGTGCCGGTGACGTACAGCACTGCTGCCTCACCGCGCTCCAGGGCCACTGGCTTCACATCACCGACTTTCTTGTCGCCTTCGTACAGTGCCAGGCTGACCTTCACCGGGTTGATCTCGCGCTCGCCACGGCCCTTGGCGGCCACGGCCTGGACCACGTCGGTCTTGCCGTCGGCGGTTTTCAGGGTCAGCGACTTGTCACTGAGGTTCTGCACGCGCACCAGGGATTTCTGCTTGTTCTTGAACGGCGGTTCTTCGATCAGTTGTGGCTGGCCGCTGCCGCTGCTGACCAGCGTGTAGTAGTGGTCGGCGGCGAGCTTGACCGGCAGGGTCTGGCTGCCGACCTTGGCGCTGTAGTCACCGCCCGGCATGAAGCTGAAGTCACTGCTGGCCAGCGGTGCAACCTCGTTGAGGTTGGTGCTGCCGACGGTGGCGCTGACTTCCTGGTTGCTGGCGTTGTACACCCGCACAAAGCTCGAGCCTTTTGGCGCGACGGGGCCATAGAGCGCGGCGTCGCCACCGGCGAAGGCAGACATCGAAACAACGCTCATGCCGGCGACGAGGGCAAAAGTTTTTGCGAGGTTAGTAGTGAAAGTCATGTGAGTTACCTCTCTTTCAGTTTTGCGCCCGGTCGGGCGTCTCGGATTTTTGGGTTTTAACTGGGGTGTTCAGGGCCATGTTCTGTTGGCGCGTACCGGCTTGTTTGAGCTGCGCAACCCACTGCGGGTCGGCGTCGCCGATTTCGTTGTTCACGGGCAGATAGCGTTCGGGAAACTCCCAGATCAGCACCTGGGGCGGGCTGTTCTTGAAGTCGTCGCTTTTCAGGTAGCTGAGCATCGGCAGGATCGGGCCGTGGCCGTCTTCGGAGTAGTTGATGACGTCGCTGCCCAGGGCTTGCTTCAGCGCGCCGACAAAGTTCCAGTTCGGGTTGGCGCTGTAGCTGGTGCCTACCAGTGCCACCGGGGTTTCGCTGTCGGTGAACAGCGCGTCGTCGCCCTTGGATTCGGCCAAGTGAGTCACGCGCTTTTGCAGCGGCTCCTTGGGCGGCATCAGGTTTTCGAACAGCGGGTCCAGGGGCAGGAACAGGCGCAGGTCGCCCTTGTGCGGTTCGGTCTTCTCGGCTTCGGTGACAAAGCGTTGAGGCTCGCCGCTCAGTGGGGTTTTATCTTTAATCGTCTTGGCCAGTTGCTTGGCCGCGACTTCAGCGCCGTCCGGTGTCCAGTGGGTGTCGGTACGCAGGAACACTTGCTGGCCGTGCAGCTTGGCCTGTTGCAGTGGGCCCATCAGGTCGGGAGCGATGATCTTGTCGGCGGCCATGCGGGCATGGAAGTCCTGGTACAGGCCTGCGTGGATGCTGGCCGGCTGCACTTCACCCAGGTGTTCCGGGTACAGGCGCACCTTGGCCGGCACGATCGCCATCACCAGTTGGATGCCCTGGGCCTTGAGCTTCTGGCGCACGCCTTCCACCAGGGCGTAGTTGCCCTGCAGGTTCTGGTCTTCGTTGACGATGGGGTTGAATTCCTCGTCGCTGTACAACCAGTGATCGCGGCCAATCACCACGCCGGGACGGCCTTCGTTGAACAGCTTGTAGTCCAGGGCTGCCCAGAGGTTGGTGCCCAGGCGCTTGATCGGGAACTGGTCGTCGTAATGGGTCTCGACGGCCTTGGTCCAGCGACCGTTGAGCACGGTCGCGTCGGCGTTGGTGCTGAAGCCCAGGAAACTGCGCATCGACCAGGCACCCAAGGCCAACAGCACGGCCAGGAACAAGGCGATATAGAGGACGCGTAATGAACGGGTCATGGTCGGCTCCCTCAGAACTGGAAGTAAAGGAACGGCGAGAAGCTCTGCGCCGAAAGTTTGAGAATCGATGCCACGAACAGCAGCAGCACTGCAGCGCGCATCGCATAGCGTGGCCAGGTGGCGCTCCAGTAGGCCGGTTGCACGGTGGCCTCGGTGCCCACGGTGTAGCCGGGCTCATGGATGCTGCCCGGGTTGTCGCCCGGTACGGCCTTGATCAAGCCCGGTTGGGCAGTGGCCGGCCCATCGGCCTGGGTGTTGACCGCAGGCTTGGTTTTTTCCGGTGGACGGTTGCTGTAGAAGTCCCGCAGGCCGAAGAACGCCAGGGTTGCGTACGCCACCACCAGGGTTGCCACTTGCAGGCCGGTGAGGCTGGCGCGGTTGAGTTCCGACAGCGACCATTCGCCGAAGCTGAACATCGCGCCGTACATGCGGCCGGCGACGTGCAGGTTTTCCGAGCGGAAGATCACCCAGCCCATCACCACCAGCAGGAAGGTGAAGGCCCAGCGGACGACGTTGAAACTGCGCGGTGCGGTGTTGAGGCCGATGGCTTTTTCAATCGCCAGCCACATGCCATGCCAGGCGCCCCACACGATGTAAGTGATGTTCGCACCGTGCCAAAGGCCACCGAGCAGCATGGTCAGGAACAGGTTGCGGTAGGTGGTCAGCGTGCCTTTACGGTTGCCGCCCAGGGTGATGTAGAGGTAGTCACGCAGCCAGGTGGACAGGCTGATGTGCCAGCGCCGCCAGAACTCGGTGATCGACTGGCTGATGTACGGCTGCTTGAAGTTTTCCATGAAGCGGAAACCCATCATCAAGCCCAGACCGATTGCCATGTCGCTGTAGCCGGAGAAGTCGAAGTACAGCTGCGCGGTGTAGGCCAGCGCGCCGAGCCAGGCGTCACCCGTTGTCGGGTTTTGCAGGGCGAAGCAATGGTCGGCGACCACCGCCAGGGTGTCGGCGATGAACACCTTCTTGATGAAACCCTGCATGAACCGTGTGCAGCCCTCGGAGAATTTATCGAGGGTGTGGGTGCGGTTGTTGAACTGGTCGGCCAGGTCGCGAAAGCGCAATACAGGGCCGGCAATCAGGTGCGGGAAGATCGCCACGAACGCCGCAAAGTCGATCAGGTTGCGGGTGGCCGGAGTGTCGCCGCGGTACACGTCGATGATGTAGCTGATGGACTCGAAGATGTAGAACGAGATCCCGATCGGCAACAGCACGTGGGTCAGGATGAAGGGCTCCAGGCCCGCCGACTTCATCATCAGGTTGATGCTGTCGACGCCGAAGTTGGCGTACTTGAAGTAGCCGAGAATGCACAGGTCGACCGCCACGCCCAACAGCAGCCAGCGCTGGGCCGGCTTGGTGCGCACGCCTGCCGCACCGACCTTGAGGCCGATCCAGTAGTTCCACAGCGTCACGGCGGCGAACAGCGCCAGGAAGTCCACTCGCCACCAGGCGTAGAACACGTAGCTGGCAATCAGCAGCAGCAGATTGCGATAGCGTTGCCCGCTCAAGTAGTACAAGCCGAGGAAGATCGGCAAGAACAGAAACAGGAACACATTGGACGAGAAAACCATCCCGATCTCTCCATGTTTAACCAACAGTCAAGGGCCAACGGCCCCCCCAAACCCCCCACGAATCTGGGAGGGTGTACGCGTTCAGTGTGGGAGCAGGCAAGCCAGCTCCCACATTTGGACCGAGTCCAGGTGTGGGCGCTTTGTATCAGCTGCCTTTGTTGCCTTTCTCGTGCGCCGGGTCGAAGACCTTGGTCAGGTCACCCCCGAGGCGGAAGGTCTTGAACGGCTGCATCCCGTGCTTGCGCTCGATCACGTCCGGCGCGCAGGTGTAGAGGGTGCAGAAGGGCTCAAGCCAGGCAAATTTCATGTCCTCCTTGAGGTCCTTCATGTCCTGCTCCTTGCCGTTCTTCTTCTCGAAGATTTCCGGGTCTTTCACCCCGGCCAGCACCTTGTCACCCAGGCGTTTCAGCGCGCCGTTGTTTTCCTGGCGCAGGTCCACACCGTTGACCAGCGCAAAACTGGCGATCATCGACAGCGGCGGCAGGGCGTAGTTGTGGTACGACAAGGCCCGTTGCTGACGCTTCAATTCGTTCGGCAGGAAGCCCTGGTCGTCGACCTGATTGGCGCCGACCTTGTATTCCTTCACGGCCCAGTCAAACAGGTCGCGGCGGTTCACGGCGATGGAGGTCGCCATGACGGACCAGGCGGCCCAGTAGGAGTGGTTGTTGGTTTTATCCAGCGGCAGGTTGTCCCAGTCGCTCACCACCTGGTCAGCCATTTTGCTGAACCAGGCCTCGATCAACTGTGACTCCTGCTGATGGTTGGCCAGCGGGTGAGAGTCGGAGAACTTCAGGCGCACATAGGCCGAGGCCATGCTGCCCAGCGCCCATTTGCGCATCGACTTGCCGGTATGGTTGAAGTCCTTGGACATCAACGCATCCGCCTTGGCCCAGCTGGTAAGCCAGTTGAGCGTGCACTCCAGCTGCTCCGGGCGACCGTCGCGCATGAACTGCATCACGCGCTTGCTGGTGTCTTTTTCCAGCTTGGTGATGTCGGCGGTGCTGTCGCGAAAGGCTTTTTCCGATTGCACATTCAACGTGGAACGGGCCTTGTCCGAACCTTCGTACTTGCTGCGAAACTGCAGCGAACCGGTGTACGGCGCAGGCATGGTGTCGCAGTCATTCTTGAAGTCGCCGGTCTTGAACGCTTCCACCGGGGCGAAATAACCCTGGGGCGGACGCAGTGGCGCGGCGGCGTTGACTGAGCCGGCGAAGATCGCCATGCCCAGTAAAGTTGGAATCAATAACTTCTGCATAAGTAACCTCATTGCCCGAGTTGGGCGGTCTGTTGACCACCGCTTGGGAATACGTTGCGTGTGCAAATTTTCGCTTCAACCTTCTGCGCGGCCTGACCCGCTTCGGGGCCCTGCACTTCCACGGCCAGCAGGTTTTGCGTGGCCCAGTCTTCATCGGTGCGCAGTTCAAAGGCGAAACGCCCGTCTGTATCGGATGTTTCGGGTTTCTCGATCTTGATGTCCTCGTGGCGCCCGTTCATGTACCAGAGGGTGGCTTGCAGAGTTTTCACCGAAGGGTCGGCGAAGCGGATGTCGACCTGATGGCTGGCATTGCGCAGGTCTTTGTTCGAACTGTTCACCAGCAATTCGTTCTTGCCGGGTTTCAGCGTGGTACTGGCGGTCATCTGGGCGGTCTTGCCTTCGCAGCCGTTGTCCAGCAGCGACATCATCTGGCGGTAGATGGTCTCCTGGTCCAGGCGATACAGCGGCGAGAATTCCCAGATCAGAATCTTCGGCGGGGTCTTCTGGAATTCTTCGCTGCCCAGGTACTGGATCATCGAGCCTTCGAGGCCACCGCCGGGGAAGGCGACGTTGAGGATGTCGGCACCGATTTCCTGTTCCAGGAAGCCGGCGAAGTTGTAGTTCTTGCCGCTGTGGCTGGTGCCCACGAGGGTGATCTGCGGGTTGCCGGAATCGCCGAACAGGTCGCCGTCGCCCGCTTCGCCCTTGGGCTCGGTGGTGAACTGGTCCATGTACTGGATCGCGTAGCTGGTGCCGCACAGTTGCCCGGCCATGTTGTGCAGGGTGCCGGTCTTGCCCATGCGCCCGGAGCGTTTGGTCTCGAATTCACGCTGCGGGATGCCGGCAAATTCAGGCATCGCGCGCACTTTGGCACCGACGATTTTGGCGGTGCGCTGGGCGCCGTACGGCGTCCAGTGTTGGTCACCGCGGAAGTAGAAGTCGTGGGCCGGCAACTCATCCGGCAGCTGCTCGTTGGTCAACGGCGACAGGTCCGGCACCACGTAGCCCATCTTGGCGAAGCGGCCGAGCATGGTCTTGTAATTGCCCAGGGCCTTGTCGAAATCGAACTTGGCTTTCTCTTCCGGGTTGAGCTTGTTGCGGTTCACCAGGCCACGGGTCGGCTGGTACACCACCACCAGTTCCACGCCCTTGCTCTTGAACGCATCGTGCAGCTGTTGCATGCGTTTGTAGCCGGCGGGGCTGGTGTCGAATTCGGTGCGCAGGTCTTCCTGGGTACGGAACAGCCAGTCACCCTGGGCTTGTACCAGGGTGGTGAAGTTCTGCTGGTAGCGCGTGGTGTAATTCTTCGCGTCGTGGGCGGCCGGGCACAGGCTGCAGCACGGCTCGGCGCTGAACTTCGGGGCCTGTACTTCGTCGGCGCGCACGCCCTGGCTGGCCGCGAGCAGGCCGAGGGTCAAACCCGAAAGGCTGAGCAGTTTGATCATGTGTGGGTGCATAAAGGTCATCCTCAGTCCTGCATTTCGGTCTGGCGTTCGACAGGGTCGATCAGCACGGCTTTCTTCTGGCGTACCAGCAAGTCGAGAATCTCTTCCTGGCGATCGCCGAGGACGCCCGAGAAGCTGATGCCACTGGATTTGGTCGGCGCAAGCATCGACACGCGGTACAGCTCGACACTCAACGGCGAGTCGATGGACAGCGGCCCGCTGCCGTTGGCGGCCAGTTCACCGCCGACCACGATCAGCGAGACCTTGGTGTCGAACGGGTCGAGGGCGATGTCGCGGTCGGTGTCGGTCAGGTCCTTGATGTGGCCGTATACGCCGGTCAGCCCGTTGGCCATGGCCACGTTTTCGTACAGGCGAATGTTCACGCTGTTACGTATGCGGATGCCGTGGCGACGGTTGCTGATCACCTTGTTGCCCCACAGCAGGTTATCGCCGCTCTCATAGAGGGTGATGCCGTCGGTGTGGTTGCGGTAGATCTCGTTGTCGGCGATCAGGTTGTTGACGCTGTTACGGTCGATCACCAGGCCCGAGAGCTTGTTGTCGAAACTGCGGTTGTTGAAGATGAAGCTGTCGTTCACTTCCCGGGAAATGATGATGCCGTGCTTCTTCTTCGTGCCGTAGACGGTGTTGTCGGTGATGATCAAGCCGTGTGACCGGTCGTGGGGGTCAATACCGTAGACGATGTTGTCTTTGTAGGTATTGCCCTTGAGCACAAAGCCGGTGGTCTCATAGCAGTAGAAGCCGTACCACATGTCCGAGAACTCGGAGTCGACGATCCAGCCCGTCGGCTCGGGACGCTTGAGCACCTTGGCCATGTTCGGCGTGTATTGGGAAATACTCACGCCATACGACTTACTGTTGGCGTAGCCGAAGCTGGCCATCTTGCTGTTGGCGATGTAGGTCTCGGTGCCGCCCCAGGCCAGCAGGAACGGGCGGAACTCCTTGGGCGACTGGAAGGTCGCCGGGCCGTTGGTCTTCTCGCGCCAGCCGGTGATTCTGGTGTCGCGCACAAACAGCTGGCCGTCGTTGATCAGGAACGAACCGGCCTCCTGGGACAGGCGCAATTCCTGGGTCTGCTTGTCGATTTCGAGGATGCCTTTACGGCCCACCACGATCGGCAACTTGGCCAGGAACACCCCCGGCGAGGTTTCGCTGAAGTACTGCTTGGGCACTTTCTTCAGCAGGTCCTTGAGGTTCATGTAGCCGTCGTCGACGAAGATCGCCTGGGGAATGCCGTGCTGGCGCACCACCCATTCAGCCATCTTGTTGTCGCCGCCGATGAAGTCCTTCAGGGCGTCTTCCTGCATCATCCGGCGGATACTGATTTTGCCCGGCTTGCTGCGCACGATTTTCTTCGCGATATTCGCCGCGGTGTAGCCGGACACGTCCGGCAGCGCCGGCTTGGCCATTTCCAGCGGCTCGGTCGGCGGGCTCGAAATGGTGTAGGTCTTGGCCTGTTGCAGCTCTTTGGCGATGGTCGGCGCCTTGACCTGCTGCGCGACATCGGCGAAGGCCGAAGTGCTGGCCAGCAGCATGGCTGCGACCAGCAGGCTGACCGAGCCTTTGAGGGCTTGAGGGTTCATTGCGCAGGCTCCCATCAGAACTTCCAGATCACGTCGACAAAGGCGCGATGCATGTACGAGTCGACCTGGCTGCCATAGGCGTCGCCCGGTTTGAACACACCGGCACGGAAGCGTACCAGGGCCGACGGTTCGTCGATCGACTGGCTGAGCCCGGCCGGCAGCAGGCCTTTCTTGAAGTACTTGGTGACCACCAGGTCCATCTCCTGGCCCAGGTCTTTCTTGCCGTCTTCAAGCGGCAGGGAAGTGCTGGACAGGATCGCGCCGGTCACGTCATCGGTGTTGTTCTGCACGGCATCGATGCCGTTGCTGCCGACCGGCTTGTTGCCGTCGACGCGCCAGAACTTGTGGTACACGAGGCTGGCGTCATAGTCCTCGCGCAACTGCCAGGAACCGAACAGGCTCATGGACTGCATGTTGTTCATTTCGCCACGGAACGCTTCGCCGAAGCGGTGGACGCGGGACTGGGTACCGGTCCAGTTCGAACGGTTGCTTTGCAGGCCGTTCTGCTCGTATTCGGCGCTCGCGCGGGAGTAAGCCGCGCCCACTTGCCACTGCGGGTCGAGACGCAGGCGCACACCCAGGTCGGTGGCCCAGCCATTCACGTCATCGCTGCGCTTGGCATTGGCGGGGCGGGTGCCGTCGGCGTTCAAGGCGTTGACCGTGTCGCGGTCACCCTGCATGCCGGTGACGCTCGCCCAGTAGTTGACGGTGTTGGTGTTGCGCCAGTTGTAGGCGTCGCTGTTGGCTTCGATGCCGAGCCAGGTCAGGTCGCCGTTCTCGCGTTTGTCCAGCGAGTCGGTGGCCACGCCCGGTTGCGGGTAGTCGAGCTTGCCGTCGTCATGGGTGTGGTGAGCGCGCAGGCCGATCCACTGGCCTGGCGTCCACTGATAGGCAGCGTCGGCGTAAAGGTGCTGGCGGTCCTTGTCCTTGGGCGACAGTTCCTTGAGGTCGGTGCGGTATTCGCTGAAACGCTCGGCGACGCCGACATTGGCCTTGAGCAAGGTGGTGTCGAAGGTCCAGTTCAGCGCTTCGATGTTGGTGTCGCGCCATTGGCCGTCGTCATTGCGCAGGCGTTGGCGACCGAGCTTGAGGATCTCGCCGGGGTAGGGCGTGAAGCCGCCGTAGGCGACCCAGAACTCGCGCATCGCCAGGTAGTTTTTCTTGCTCTTGCGGTCGTCATTGCTGGTCTGTTGGGTGGCGTCATCCGAGGACTGTTGCAGGGTGTCGGTCTCGATGATGTCGCTGGACGTCACGGCCTGGCCCATGGCGTAGGCGCTCCAGTTGCCGCTTTCGCCGTAGATCCACGGGCGCAGGTCGAGGCCGATGCCGTTGACGTCGCCGCCTTTCTGGGTGCCCAGGTCGCGGTCATCTTCGGACTGGCCGGTGACTTTCACTTCCAGGCCGAAGTTCTTGGCTTCGGTCAGCGCGGCCAGGGTCGGGCACGACCACAGCAGGGCGAAGGTCAGGCCGATGCCGGCCTTGACGAATGGATTGAGCTTCATAGGGATTCCTCGCCGTCTTCTTCTTGCAGGGCGTGCAATTGCAGCGTGCTTTGGGCCAGGGTGCCGCGCGCGGCCAGTTCCTGTTGCACCAGGCGTTGGCCTTCGGCGCGTTGTTCCGGGGTCAGCGGGGCTTCGAGCTGGGTGGCCAGGTCGTTGGCTTCCGGCGTGTCCTGGGCCTTGGCCAATTGGCTGAAGACATAGGCGTTAAGCGGGTCGGGCTTGGTGCCCTTGCCTTGGGAAAACAATTGGGCGATCGCGAAGTCGGCGCTGTTCTGGCCGTTGCGCGCGGCGGTCAGCAGATGGTCGAGGGCCTTTTGCGAATAGACCTTGCCCAGGTAGCCACGGCGATAGATCTGGCCGAGGTAGTAATCGGCAGCCACTTCGCGGCCGACGGCTTTCTGGAAGTGTTCTTCGGCAGCCTTGGCGTCAGCCGGGACCCACTTGCCTTCGTAGTAGAGCTTGCCCAGCAACAGTTCGGCGCGGGGCTGGTCGGCGGCGCGGCCGTTGTCGAGGTACTTCATCATCTGGTCGACGTCGCCCAGTTCCGGGAAGTCGTAGAGCAGTTGCGCCAGGCTGACCCAGGATGCCGGGTAGCCCGGGGCGATTTTTTCCAGCAGGGCCTGGGCGGTTTTTTCGTCGGTCTTGCCCAGGGTCGCATCGCCCAACACACGGGCAACACTGTCGACCCGTTGGGCGGTCACGGCGCCACGGCTGTAGCCGGCTTCCATCTGTTTCAGCAGCTCGGCCTGTTTTTCCGGCTCGGCTTTTTTCTGGTAGACCGTGGCCAGCTCGACGTAGCAGATATCCGTGGTGTTCAGCGCGGCCTTGCAGATGCTTTCCACTTCGTCCAGATGCTGGTCGTAGGTGTCCTGGGTGCGGTACAGCAGCACTTGGGCGAGACCTGCTTCCGGGTAACCCGAAGCGCGCCATTTGCTGATTTGCTGCTGGGCGTTGATGTTCGGGAAACTGTGCGGGTATTGCAGGTACAGCATCGCCAGCGGGATCAGGGTGTTGCCTTCGCCATTGGCAAAGGCTTTTTTCAACAGGCCTTCGGCTTCATGGTGCTCGGCTTCGGTCGCGCCAGGCTTGGCCACCAGCAGGCGGCCCAGGCGTGCCTGGGCACGGGGCGAGGTGTCGGCGGCCGCGCGATACGTGGCTTCGGCCTGCTTGATTTGCTCGGGGTCGCGGGTGCCGACCTGGATGTCCGCCAGGCCCACCTGGGCCTCGCTGTAGCCCAGGTCTGCCAGCTGCTGGTAGTTCTGCTGCGCGGTGACCGTGTCGCCACGCTTGAGGGCTTCGTTGGCCAGGCGTTGGTCGGGCAGGCCGGCGCACCCGGCGAGGGCGATGGCCAGCGCCAATGGAACCGGCAGGGATCGAAGGGCGCTCATGGTTAAAGACCTGCAGCCATGGCTTTATCGATCAGCCAGTTCAGGGACGGGCCACGGTCGCTGGTCACTTCAACCGGGCGACCGGCGTAGGTGCTGTCCAGCGGGGCATCGGGTTTGATCTGCACACGGATGTCGGAGGACATTTCGGTGCTGTTGAGGCTGGTGCTGCTGACGATGGTGCCGGTGCGAACCTGCTCTTCATCCGCCACCTGGAAGTTCACACGGGTGCCCGGGCGAACGTCGGCAAACTGGCGATAGGAGAAGCGTGCATCCACGTTGGCCTGGCTGCCGCGTGGCACCAGTTGGAAGATCACGTCGCCCTTGCTGGCGTACTGACCGTCGGCGACCAATTGCTGGGCCACGACGCAGTCGCACGGGGAGGTGAGGGTGCCGGTCATTTGCTTGCCGAACAGCTCTTCCACCTTGGCCGGTTGCAACTGGTCTTCGTCCAGATGGCCTTTGAGTACGTCGAGCATGCTGGTGCTGAAGGTCGCCAGTGGCGCGCCCTTGGCCGCCACTGCGTCCCCTTTGATCAGGCTCTGCACGGTGCCATCGCGCGGCATGGTGACGTTCATACCGGGCACGCTCACCAGGCCGGAGGTGGCGTGGCTGACGAAGTACATGCCGTACACCGACTTGACCACGAAGCCGAAGGCGACCAGGCCCACCACGAAGATCCCGAGGCTGAAGGTCACGGCCCGCAGGCGGCCGCCGACGCTCATGTTGCTGCCGCTGTCCTTGACCTTGCGCGCCTTGGTGAAGTTGTCGCGTTGCAGGGTTGCCAGCACGTCGCCCATGGTCACGATGTCGCCGGACAAGTGCGAGGTGATCAGGTGGCGCAGGGTCGAGATGTCTTGTGCGTCGAGGTTCTGGAACTGGCAACCGGTGCGGCCGGTCTGGCGGTCGTAGGAGCGAATCTGCAGCTCGACGTCCATCGCCAGGCCGAGGTTATCGATCACGAACTGCAAGCGACCCTTGTGCACCTGGCCCACGGTCAATGGTTGGGTGGCAGTGAACGCCAGACCGCCGGCCGACAGGTCGATGACCCGTGCTTCGGTCTGGGTGCGGTCGGCGTTGAAGAAGCGTAGCTTGGCCGGGATTTTTACCCGGGCGTGTTGGCGCTGGGCTTCGGATTCGTGGACAACGTTGGCGTTTACTTGGCTATTCATGGTGTGTAGTTCCTAGTTAATTCAGGCTTGGCAGGGTCAAACCATCATCAGCAACACGGCGACGAAAATGCTGCCGGCGGAGAAGGTCATGGTCCGAGACGACCAGGTGTTGAACCAACGTTGAAAGCTGGCCAAATCGCGGGTCAGTTTGGTGTCCTGGCGTGTCCAGGACTGTTGATCAAGGCGGAAGAACACGTAGATCTTCACCAGCGCGCCCATGATCTGGTTGTAATAGAGAATCACCGGGTAAGCCGGGCCGATCCGGTGACCGGAGCACGACAGCAGCAGGGTCAGGATGAGGCGGGTGATGCCGATCCACAGCAGGTAGGCGAGGATGAACGCGCCGCCGTATTTGAACGTGGCGATGATCGCCACGGTCAGCCCCAGCAGGGAGGTCCACATCGACACGCGCTGGTCAAACAGCACGATGCTGGTGAACAGGCCAAGCCGGCGCATACCCAGGCCGAGGGCACGGGAGTTCTGGCGCAGGTTGTTGCCGTACCATCGGAACATCAGCTTGCGGCTGGCCTTGATAAAGCTCTTTTCCGGCGGGTGCTCCACGGTGTGGATCGCAGCGTCCGGCACGTAGAAAGTGTCGTAGCCCAGGCGCATCAGACTGAACCAGCTGGACTTGTCGTCACCGGTCAAAAACTTGAAGCGGCCCAGGCGCCAGTGTTGCAGCGAGTCGCTTTCCACGTCGGCGATAAAGCCCGGGTCGGTGACCACGTTGGCGCGGAACACCGACATGCGGCCGGTCATGGTCAGCACGCGTTTGGACAAAGCCATGGAGCACATGTTGATGTGGCGTTGGGCGAAGCGCAGCTTGTGCCACTCGCTCATGATGTAGCCGCCGCGCACTTCGCAGAACTCGTTGGTGGTCAGGCCACCGACATTGCCGAACAGCTGGAACCACGGCACGGTCTTGCGCACGACGCCCTCGGCGAGCACGGTGTCGCCATCGATCACGGCAACCACGGCGCGATCGTCCGGCAGGTGGCGGGAGATGGCGCGAAAACCGAAGGCCAGGCCGTCACGCTTGCCGGTACCGGCGATACGCACGAAGTCCAGCTTGACGTGGTCGGGCGGGTTCATCCTGGCCCACAGGCTCTTGACCAGCAGCTCATCGGACATTTCCACCAGCGAGCAGACCACGGTGGTAGGGAAGCCACATTCGATGGCTTCGCGGATCACCGAGCTGTAGACCTGGGCCGTGGTCAGCGCGTCGATCCGAAAGCTTGTCACCATCAGGAATACGTGGGACGGGTCTGCTGCCTTGCCCAGCTTGCGCACTTTGCGCCGCAGGTGCGGGTAGACCACGTACAGGAACAGCATGCCGCGAAAGAAATGCGTAGCACCCATCGAGTAGCGCCAGATACCGACGGCGCCAATCAGGAAAATAAAATTCTTCGACTCGGAGTCGAACGTACTCGCCGGCAACAGCAGGGCGAGTCCCATCAGCAGGCTCAGGAAAAACAGCCAGCCGGCGGATTGGAGGAGTACGTGTTTTAACTTGGACATAGGCGTCATTCCGCAGGTGAAGGAGGCTTCAAGCGGCAAGCGCCGGGGATCAGGACGCTTGCCGCTTGAAACTTGCCGTTGCTGTTACCAGCAAATGCCTTCGGTACGACCGCTCACGCTGGTGGCCTTGGACATGAAGCCCACCAGGTCGACCACTTGCTTGCCGTGGGGAGCGTTATGCGCCAGGGCACGGAACTTCTCATCGCGGTTGCCCAGGATGATCACGTCGGAGTTGTTGATCACTTCGTCGAAGTCCGAGTTGAGCAGGGACGACACGTGCGGGATCTTGCCCTCGATGTATTCCTTGTTCGCGCCGTGCACGCGGGCATATTCGACGTTGCTGTCGTAGATGCTCAGGTCGAAACCCTTGCCGATCAGCATTTCGGCCAGTTCCACCAGCGGGCTTTCGCGCAGGTCATCGGTGCCGGCCTTGAAGCTCAGGCCCAGCAGGGCGACTTTGCGTTTGTCGTGGCTGGAGACGATGTCAAAGGCGTTTTGCACCTGGGACTCGTTGCTGCGCATCAGCGAGTTGAGCAGCGGCGCATCCACGTCGAGGGAGCCGGCGCGGTACGTCAGGGCGCGCACGTCTTTCGGCAGGCAGGAGCCGCCGAACGCGAAGCCCGGGCGCATGTAGTACTGGGACAGGTTGAGGGTCTTGTCCTGGCAGACCACTTCCATCACTTCGCGGCCGTCGACACCCACCGCCTTGGCGATGTTGCCGATCTCGTTGGCGAAGGTCACTTTGGTCGCATGCCAGACGTTGCAGGTGTACTTGATCATCTCGGCGACGGCGATGTCCTTGCGGATGATCGGGGCGTCGAGTTCTTCGTACAGCGACTGCAGGACATCGCCGGAGGCTTTGTCGAACTCACCGATGACGGTCATCGGCGGCAGGTCGTAGTCGGCGATGGCGGTGCTTTCACGCAGGAACTCAGGGTTCACCGCGACGCCGAAGTCGACACCGGCTTTCTTGCCGGAGCAATCTTCGAGAATCGGGATGACCACATTCGCCACGGTGCCTGGCAGCACGGTGCTGCGGACCACGATGGTGTGGCGGGTGGTCTTGTCACGCAGGACAAAACCGATCTCGCGGCACACCGATTCGATGTAGTTGAGTTCCAGGTCGCCGTTCTTCTTGCTCGGCGTACCGACGCAAATCATCGACAGGTCGGTATCACGGATTGCTTCGGCGAAATTGGTGGTGCCGCGCAGTCGGCCGGTTTGAATACCCTGGCTCAACAGCTCGCCCAGACCCGGTTCAACGATGGGCGATTTGCCCGCGTTAATCAGGTCGATCTTTTCCTTGGAGATGTCTACGCCGACGACCTCATGGCCCCGTGCAGACAGGCAACCGGCACATACTGCGCCGACGTAACCTAGACCAAATATGCTGATGCGCATCGCATTTACCTCATTGTTAATCGTGCCATTAGATGGCCGGAGTTCATGTTTTGAAGCGTCACTCAGGCACTGGAAAGTGCGACGAATAAACGTCGATATATCCAGTGCAGGCATACTAAAAGTCGAGTGACTAACTAATGCACTCAAGTTGTGCGCAACTTGGCCTTATTGTTGGGGCTTGCCCTGAAATGCAGCCAGCCTTCCTGGGGAAGGGCTTGGCGCCAGTGCCTCAAGGCGTTGACAGGGGCTTTAAGCCCTTATATATCAACGGCTTGGGTTGTCTCACTGACCGATACAGGTGAGCTCAGCCTTGGCCTTTTCGGAGAAAGTAGTGAAACCTTTTCGTCCGCCTTCAACTAGTCAGTTGATGGTTTGACCATTGAGTCAAAGTTAGATGACAACTTTGCTACTTCATTTGGTCGCCGCGTAAGTCATCTCTTACATTTGCAGAGATAATCGTTACCGGTGGTATGAGCGGTGCTTTGGGACATAGTTCCGGGCCGCTCATCCTGTTTCCGGAAATTTCTTGAAATATTAGGAAAGATGGCACTAGTACTATTGTGATAGCACTTGCTATTTGGGCCAGTAGTTGCGGGGAGTTGCGAGGGCTAAATAGTTTTGTGCCACTACTCTTTGAAAAAAGTGGTGCCACTACGAAAAAAATTGACGAATGTCGAGTGAAATAAATGTTAGGAATTCTGAAGAAATATTTTTGACGCCAAATAAATGACGACTATAGGGGCTGGAGAGGGGTTTATTCGAGGGAATTGTTGTGGCGAGGGAGCCTGCTCCCGCTGGGGCGCGAAGCGGCCCTGGCTTTTTTGGGGCCGCTGCGCAGCCCAGCGGGAGCAAGCTCCCTCGCCACGGGTTTGGGGTGTCAGAAAAACTGAGTTATTCCGGTGCGTGATCCCGCAGGAACACCAGGTTATCCGGTTTCGACTGCTCCACATTGAAGCGATAACCCTGCACGTCAAACTCCTTGAGTTTGGCCGGGTCGTTGATGCGTTCTTCAATCACAAAGCGGCTCATCATGCCCCGGGCCTTCTTGGCGTAGAAGCTGATGATCTTGTACTGGCCGTTTTTCAGGTCCTTGAACTCGGTGTTGATGATCCGCGCGTTCAGCGCCGTGCGCTTGACTGCCGAGAAGTACTCGTTGGACGCCAGGTTGAGCAGCACGTCATCGCCTTGTTCGGCCAGCGCTTCGTTGAGCCACTCGCTGATGCGGGTGCCCCAGAAGGCGTACAGGTCCTTGCCACGGGCGTTGGGCAACTTGGTGCCCATCTCCAGGCGGTACGGCATCATCAGGTCCAGTGGGCGCAGCAGGCCGTACAGGCCGGAGAGCATGCGCAGGTGGTCCTGGGCGTAAGTGAAGTCGGCGTCTGTGAAGGTTTCGGCGTTGAGGCCGGTGTAGACGTCGCCCTTGAAGGCCAGCAGGGCCTGCTTGGCGTTGGCTTGGGTGAAAGCTGGGGTCCAGCTACCGAAGCGTGCGGCGTTGAGGCCGCCGATCTTGTCGGAGACGTGCATCAATTCGCTGATCTGCGCCGGGCTCAGTTCGCGCAGTTGTTCGATCAGCTCCTGGGAGTGGTCGAGGTATTGCGGCTGGGTGAAGCGCGGGGTGACCGGCTTTGACTCGAAATCGAGGGTTTTGGCGGGGGAAATCACCGTCAGCATGAAGTCGTCTCCTTTAATCGTGGGGGGATTCTAGGGGGTAGGGAGGTTTGACTCCACCTATGATGGTGATAGAGGAGTGGGTTTGTGCTGTGGACATATCCGTTGCTGCGGTAACGGCCGCTATTGGTTCCGCTCTTACAGCGGGTCACTTTGGAAAAGCCCCAAAGTAACCAAAGGGCTCTGCCCCGCCTGTCGGCACCTCGCTAAGGCTCGGTGTTCCCTCACTCCGGGATTGCTCCGCGGGCCGCCGCGACGGGGCGTCCCTGCCCCGTCGCGGCTAAACCGGCGTCCTGCCGGTTTACCCGCTCCTCAATCCCTGCGTTCGGCCTCGGGCTTATTGGGGCAGTCAGAGCCAGATCAAAAGCAAAAGCACAGCGGCCTACAGGCCGGCTTGAGTGGTAGAAGCCAGATCAAAAGCCAAAGCGAAAACCAAATCTGAAACTGATGCAGCTCTGCTTTTCTGTGGGAGCTGGCTTGCCTGCGATGCAGACAACTCGGTCTCTCAGGTACACCGAGGCGATGCCATCGCAGGCAAGCCAGCTCCCACATTTGACCGTGCCCGCTCTGGCTTTAGATTTTGATGTTGCCTTTGCTTCACACCACTCAAGCCGGCCTGTAGGCCGCTGTGCTGTTGATCTGCTTTTGATCTTGATCTTAGGCGCCCCGTTAAACCACGCTGGCCGAACGCAGGCTTTGGAGCGTGGGTAACCCGGCAGGACGCCGGGTTAGCCGCGCTGGGCCAAGGATGGCCCATCGCGGCGGCCCACGCTCCAAAGCCGGAGTGAGGGCACACCGAGCCTGAGCGAGGTGCCGAGTGGTGGGGCAAGAGCCCTTTTGGTTACTTTTGGCTGGGCCGGCATTCCGGGCTCTTTTCCAAAAGTGACCCGCTGTAAGAGCGGAACCGATATCAGCCATCACCCAAATAACGGATATACACACCAACCCAATAGCCCCCCCACGCGATCGGCTATAGTGCCCGACGACTCTGGAAAGGGAGACCCTTCGTGCGAATTGCGCTTTTTCTGTCAGCCTGGCTCATCTGCCTGGGCGCCCAAGCCGCCCCCGTGGATGTCGCGACCCTGGACCGCGGCACCTGGCCCGAACGCCTCAGCAGCCCGGCCCTGTTCGATGTCGCCTCCCGCGCCGAAATCCTGATGTTCGCCCACACCCTGCTGGCCAGCGAAGCCCTCGACGAGCCCGCCCTGAAACAGCGCCTGGGCCTGAAGATCATCAACCAGGCCTCCATCGACGACCTGCGCCGCCAACTGTGGCAACGGCTGTTGGAAAACTACACCTTCGCCCAACAAAGCTGCGAACAGGACGCCTCCTTCTGCTACCTCGTGGAAAACATGGACGACCTGCGCGAACAAGCCGCCAAGTTCCAGGTCAGCGACAGTTCCTTCTATATAGGCTGGGCCGGCCCCAGCGGCGTATTCCACGAGCGCTACCTGGATGAACAGTTACGCAAGGCCGCCCTGTTCCCGCAGATCAGCAGCGAAATCGCGCGCTTCGGCGACCACGAACGCAACGGCGACGAACTCAACGACCGGATGTTCCTGCTGACCTTCGACAGTGGCCCTTCCCCCGTCAGCGGCAACACCGACTGGCTGGCCGACTACCTGCGCAAACAGAAAATGCACGGCCTCTTCTTCGTGCTCGGCAACAGTCTGCAAACCCGCGTTGAAAAAAGCTCGGCCACCGACGTGCAGGCGCTGTACCAGGGCCAGTGCGTCGGCATCCAGGGCTGGCAGTACCGTTCCCATAGCCACTGGGTCGACTGGCAGTCCTCCATCACCCGTAGCGCCTCCCTGGCCCAGAGCCTGATGCCGGAAAACTACGTGCCGCTGTTCCGCCCGCCCTACGGCCAGCGACGCTCCGACAGCCAGGGTTTCTTCCAGTCCCAGGGGCTGCAGGTGGCGCTGTGGGACATCGATTCAGAAGACGAAGCCGGCAAGCTCAAGGCCGATGAGTCGGCCAATCGCGTGCTGACGCTGATGCTGCTGTGGCGGCGCGGGATGATCGTGTTCCACGACACCCAGGACAAGGCGCGCATCGCATTGCCCTGGCTTTTGCACGCCACGGCAGAAAGTGGACTCGGCTGGCAGGATTGCCGGGAAGCGTTTCGCTGAAAAGCACGAAGAGCCCGGCCCTGTTGGGGCTGAGGTTTTTTCGGGGGGGATTTGGGAGATATTTCGATACAGGCGGACTTCCGACTTTAACGGTGCAATGCCGGCTCGCCTAGTGCTATTCGTCATCCTGAAAAATAAACTTCAAAAAAGCGTCAAAGTGCTTTTTCCTGTCATGTGTTTTGCGGTATTACGAAGACAGACAGCCGAAACCTGCAACACAGGTGGCGTCTTCCAAGACACCTCTTGTGTGCACCGCACTTGACGCCCCTCAAGTGCGTTCGACGGTCGAATCGAGGCGCAGCACTGTCGCGGTATTGCGTCGACTGGCTCCCACAAAGGTGACCGAGTATGGATGATCATGGACGTAACCCTTCTTCCGACCAGCCAATCCTTTATGTGCTTGATACCAACGTACTGATTCACGATCCAAACGCACTGCTTAACTTCGAAGAACACCACGTCGCCATCCCGATGATCGTGCTTGAGGAGCTCGACAAACTCAAAAGCGGGCACCACAGCGTTGCCGCCGAATGCCGCCAGGCCATCCGCCTGATCGACAAGACCCTCGGCGAAGCCTCCCCCGATGACGTCGAGGTGGGCGTACCGATCCAGCGTGGCAAAAGCGGGCCCAAGGGCTTGCTGTCGATTCTCATGAGCAAGCGCAGCGAGCCCAACAGCCTGCTGCCGGAGAATCTGAACGACAACAAAATCATCAACCAATTGATCGACCTGCACGCACGTGACAAGGACCTGCGCCTGGTGCTGGTGACCAAAGACATCAATATGCGCCTCAAGGCACGAGCGTGTGGGATCGCTGCCGAGGACTACAGTACTGACCAGCTGGTTGACGACGTGTCGATGCTGTCTCGTGGTTATCACACCATGACCGGCTCGTTCTGGGATCGCGTCAGCAAGGTCGAAACCCGTCAGGACCATGGCCGCACCTGGCACCAGGTACAGCTGATCGACAACCTGCCGGCCGTGCACATCAACGAGTTCATCATCGACGAACAGGGGTTTGTGGGCTGGATCAAAGAGATCCAGGTCGACAAGCTGCTGATCCTCGACTTGCATCAGGAACCCCTGTTGCACCAGGAAGCCTGGGGCCTGAAACCGCGTGATATCTACCAGAGCCTGGCGCTGTATGCCTTGCTGGATCCGGACATCCACCTGGTCAACCTGACCGGCGCGGCAGGCTCGGGGAAAACCATCCTCGCCCTGGCGGCCGCCATCGAACAGACCATGGTGACCAAGCGCTATCGCCGCATCATCGCCACCCGCAGTGTGCAGGGCCTGGACCAGGAAATCGGTTTCCTGCCCGGCACCGAAGCGGAAAAAATGGAGCCGTGGCTGGGGGCGATCACCGACAACCTCGAAGCCTTGCACATGGATGACGAAAACACCCATGGCAGCGTCGACTACATCCTCAGCAAAGTGCCGTTGCAGTTCAAATCCCTCAACTACATACGGGGTCGCAGCTTCCAGCAAAGCCTGATTTTGATCGATGAATGCCAGAACCTCACGCCGCACCAGATGAAAACCATCATCACCCGTGCCGGCGCCGGTTCCAAAGTGGTGTGCCTGGGTAACCTGGCACAGATCGACACCCCTTACCTGTCCGCGACCAGCTCCGGGCTGACTTACCTGACGGAACGCTTCAAGGACTTCCCGAACGGCGTGCACATCGCCTTGCAAGGTGTCCCTCGTTCGATTCTGGCCGAATACGCCGAATCTCACCTGTAACCACTGACCACTGTAGAGCCGGCTTGCCGGCGATGGCGTCCTCAAGGGCCCCATCGCCGGCAAGCCGGCTCCTACAAATTCAGCTGTGCGCAAAATTGACCCGCAGGTTTACAATCGGGGCTCCTGATCAGGAGTATCCCTGTGCTGACTCATCTCGATTCCCAAGGTCGCGCCCACATGGTCGACGTCACTGAAAAAGCCGTGACGTTCCGTGAGGCTGTGGCCGAAGCGCGGGTGCGCATGTTGCCCGAAACCCTGAAAATGATTGTCGACGGCGCCCACCCCAAGGGCGACGTGTTTGCCGTGGCCCGCATTGCCGGGATCCAGGCCGCGAAAAAAACCAGTGACCTGATCCCTCTGTGCCACCCGCTGATGCTCACCGGGGTCAAGGTTGAACTCAGCGCCGATGGCCTGGACGCGGTGCACATCGTCGCCCGCTGCAAACTCAGTGGCCAGACCGGCGTCGAGATGGAAGCGTTGACGGCGGCGAGCGTGGCGGCCCTGACGATCTACGACATGTGCAAGGCCGTGGACCGTGGCATGACCATCGAAAATATTCGGCTGCTGGAGAAACTCGGCGGCAAGAGCGGGCATTTCAAGGCGGACCAGGCATGAGCATCACCGTACTGTTTTTTGCGCGCTACCGCGAAGCCGTGGACCTGGACTCGCTGGAAGTTGAAGGCGAGTTCGCCACGATCGATGCCGTGCGCCAGGCATTGGCGGCGGACCCCGGCTTTGAAGTGCTCAACGAAACCGGCTTGATGTGCGCCCGCAACGAAGAACTGTGCTCGCTGGACGAGCCGCTGGTTGATGGCGACGAAGTGGCGTTTTTCCCGCCCGTGACCGGAGGCTGACCATGGCGATTCGGGTGCAGGCCGAGCCGTTTGATCCGGGTGCCGAAGTTAACGCTATGCACGCGGCCAATGTGGGCGTGGGCGCGGTGGTGAGTTTTGTCGGCTATGTACGTGATTTCAACGATGGCCGGGAGGTGGCGGGGATGTTTCTTGAGCACTACCCGGGCATGACGGAAAAAGCCCTCGGCAAAATCGCCGTGGAGGCCGAGCAACGCTGGCCGCTGCTCAAGCTGGAAGTGCTGCACCGCATCGGCGCCCTAGAGCCGGGTGAGCCGATCGTGTTCGTGGCGGCGGCCAGTGCCCATCGCCAGGCCGCGTTTGATGCCTGCGCGTTTGTGATGGACTACCTGAAGACACGGGCGCCGTTCTGGAAGAAGGAAAACACCAGCGAGGGCCCGCGCTGGGTGGAAGGGCGCGACAGCGATCACGCTGCCGCTGATCGCTGGAAATAACAAGACGTGTGGCGAGGGAGCTTGCTCCCGCTGGGCTGCGTAGCGGCCCCAAAATCTTGGGAGCGCTGCGCACTCCAGCGGGAGCAAGCTCCCTCGCCACAGGGGTTAGGTCGAGGCTTGCAGCCGGTGAGGCGACAGCATAGCTTCGGTCAACCCGAACGCCGCCAATGCATCCGGCAACGGTTTCCCGCGCACCAGCGCGGCACTGGCCTGGCCCATGGCCGGTGAGGTCTGAATCCCATAGCCGCCCTGGGCCGCAATCCAGAACAAACCCTCCACCTGTGGATCGAAGCCGCAGACCAGATCCCCATCGCTGACAAAACTGCGCAACCCGGCCCACGTCCGTGCGGGGCGGCGGATGGTCAGGGTGGTGGCTTCCTCGATGTGATAGATCCCCGTGGCAATGTCCAGCTCTTCCGGCTGCACATCGTGGGGCTCTACCGGGTTGGCATTGGCCGGTGAGCCGAGGAACATGCCCGCATCGGGTTTCATATAGAACGAACCGTCGAGGGCCGCCAGCTCCGGCCATGCATGAATGTTCAATTCGGCGGGCGCGGCGAACACGAATGCACTGCGACGCTTGGGTTGCAGGCCGATTTTTTGTGCACCGGCCAACTCACCGATGTGGTCGGCCCAGGCACCTGCGGCGTTAATGATGACCGGGGCGCTGAAGTGCTGTTGCGCAGTGCGAACTTGCCACACGCCCTGGGCGTCGCGGGTCAGTTTTTGCACGTCGTTGTCGGTGTGGATTTCACCGCCGTTGCGTCGAATGCCACGTAGATAGCCTTGGTACAGCGCGTCGGTGTCGATGTCGCAGACGGTAGGATCGTAGATCCCGCCATGGACCTTTTCCCGACGCAGGATTGGCATCATGGCCATCGATTCATCGACGTCGAGCAGCCGCGTTTCCGGCACCAGGGCCTTGGCGCTCAGGTACTGGCGCTGCAATTCGTCCGGGTCGCCAGTCAAGTCCACCAGCAATTCGCCTCGCGGGGTGAGCAGCGGGTGCTCGGCAAAACCGGTGGGCGGGTGATCGAAGAAGGCGCGGCTGCCGAGGGTCAGTGCACGAACCTGGGGCGTGCCGTAGGCGGCGATGTACAGGGCGGCGGAGCGGCCGGTGGAGTGGTAACCCGGCATCGACTCGCGCTCCAGCACGATGACGCGGGCATGTTGTGACAGCCAGTAACCGGCGGATGCGCCAGCGATGCCACCGCCGATGATGATGTAGTCGGCCTGGTTCATGTGTTCCTCCTTGAATTTGAAGACGCTGAAACCAAATGTGGGAGCGGGCTTGTGTAGGAGCCGGGCTTGCCCGCGATGCAGGCACCTCGGTGTGTCAGTTACACCGGGGTGATGCTATCGCAGGCAAGCCAGCTCCCACACAAGCCAGCTCCCACATTTTTAGCGCATTCCCGCTTAAGGGCGTTTACGCTCCACCGGGCGCAACAAATGCGTCGGCGGTGTTTCGCAGCTGATCTTGCGGCCCAGCAAAGTTTCGATCGACGGCAACTGATACGAGTCGTCTTCACCGGCAAAGCTGATGGATACGCCCGCAGCGCCCGCACGGCCGGTACGGCCAATCCGGTGCACGTAGTCGTCCGGCACTTCCGGCAGGGTGAAGTTGATCACGTGGCTGATGCCGTCGATGTGGATCCCGCGCCCGGCCACGTCGGTGGCCACCAGCACACGAATCTTGCCTTCGCGGAAACCTTCCAGGGTCTTGATGCGCTTGTGCTGCGGCACGTCGCCAGACAGTTGCGCGGCGTTGACGCCGTCACGCACCAGGCGCTCTTCGATACGCCGCACTTCGTCCTTGCGGTTGGCAAACACCATCACCCGCTCCCAACCGTTGTCGTTGACCAGGTTGTAGAGCAGCTTGTACTTGTCGGCACCGGCCACTGCATAGATGTGCTGTTCGACGTTCTCGCTGGCAACGTTCAGGGCCTCGATCTCGACGATGGACGGGTCGGTGGTCCACTGCTTGGCGAGGTTCATCACGTCTTCGGTGAAGGTCGCGGAGAACAGCAGGGTCTGGCGCTCGTTTTTCGGCGGGGTCTGGCGAATGATCTGACGCACCTGCGGGATGAAGCCCATGTCGAGCATGCGGTCGGCTTCGTCCAGCACCATCACTTCGACCATGTCCAGGTGCACGTCGCCGCGCTGGTTGAAGTCCAGCAAGCGGCCCGGCGTGGCGACCAGGATGTCGCAGTGACGCGCTTCCAGGTGCTTGAGTTGCTTGTCGAAGTCCATGCCACCGACAAACGTCATCACGTTGAGGCCGGTGTATTTGGTCAGGTCGGCGGCGTCCTTGGCGATCTGGACCACCAACTCCCGGGTCGGGGCGATGATCAGTGCGCGCGGCTCACCCATGTAGCGCTCTTTGGGCGGCGGGGTCTGCAGCAACTGGGTGATGATCGAGATCAGGAAGGCAGCGGTCTTGCCGGTACCGGTCTGGGCGCGACCGATGGCGTCTTTGCCGGCGAGGGTGAAGCCCAGCACTTGCGCCTGGATCGGCGTGCAGTACGGGAAACCCAGGTCCTGGATGGCGTGCATCAGTTCCGGGGCGAGCTTGAAGTCATGAAAGCGGGTTTTGCCTTCCTGGGGTTCGACAACGAAGTCTTCCAGTTTCCAGGGGATAACCACAGGTTTTGGCGCGCGTTCGCGGCGCGGTTTTTCCTGGCGTGGCTCCTGACGTGGCTTCTCGGCGGGTGGTTCTTCAGCGACGTTAACCGTGGCGGGTGTGGTCACCGGCTCTTTTTTTGGCGAGGCTACAGGTGCGGTCCGGCCAGGCTGCTGACCGTCATTGCGGTTGCCTTGGGCGTGGGCGGGGGCACTGGAACCTGGCGCGAGCTGCTCAGCCTCGCTTTTACCGAACATCTTCTTGAGTGCTTTGAGCACGGTCATCTCATCAATTGGTTAAGGAATGTACGCCGGCCAGTGTAATGCAAGAATCGGGCGCGGCGTAGTGCGTTGGTCATACGGCTACACAATGTGTGGTTTTCAGCCGAGGCGGGCGGCCAACCAGGTACCGATATCGTGTATCTCCTGGGGTAACACTTCGTGGCCCATTGGGTATTCCTGCCATGCCACGGTGACACCGCGGGACTTCAAATGCTCATAGGCGCTGCGTCCCATGGCGTTCTGGACCACATCGTCGTACTGGCCATGCAGGCACAGCGCCGGAATTCGTTGCTGGCTGGCCGACAATTCAAGCTCGTCGCCGAAGGTCGGAGCATAGGTGGAAAGGGCAATCACGCCACCCAATGCGCCCTGCCATTTAAGGAATGCGGTGTGGAATACCACGGCGCCACCCTGGGAAAACCCGGCAAGGAAAATCCGCGAGGCGTCTATTCCGCTGCTTTTTTGTTCCTTGATCAGGTCGGTGACCATTCTGGCCGACTCTTCCAGCTCTTCAAGGCTGATGGAGCGCGCCGGGCTCATGGCCTTGATGTCGTACCAACTGGGCATCTCATAGCCGCCATTAATGGTTACCGGGCGTGTCGGCGCCTGGGGCAGAACAAAGCGTGTAGTCAGGAGTTTTTCCTGCAGGGCTTCAGCCACCGGCAGGAAGTCGTAGCGATCGGCACCCAGGCCATGCAACCAGATTACGCAGGCGTCTGCGGGCTTGGCGGGCTGAAGAATCAAGGGTTCGGTCATGTCTGCTCCATAAATGTGCGTGCGCTCCGATTGAGTGCGTCGGAACGGTGCGCGACGGGTTGATCTGTTAAGAGAATGTCGCAAGGTTGAATCTTTTGCTCTTGACCATGGGCTGAAACGACTCAGCCACCAGTCTGGTACGGGGCTTGCTATGAGAAACCCGATGTCAAGGCTCACCCCAGGCGGTAACACTATCAGTGACTGACGCCTGTGGGATAGCAACTGGACTTAAAGCAAAAACCTCATGCTGTTTGACCCCAAAAAAAGCCAACACGGGTCGATGTCGCCTCATAAGGGTGCGGTGGGGTTCGAGCTCCGACACAACAAGAGCAAAACTGGAGGTTTGAATGAAGGTATTGAAATCCACCCTGGCCATCGTGACCGCGGCTGCCGTACTGGGTGTCAGTGGTTTCGCCCAGGCTGGCGCTACCCTGGACGCCGTGCAGAAGAAAGGCTTTGTGCAGTGTGGCGTGAGCGACGGTCTGCCGGGCTTCTCGGTGCCGGATGCCAGCGGCAAGATCCTCGGGATCGACGCTGACGTGTGCCGTGCTGTTGCGGCTGCCGTATTCGGTGACGCAACCAAGGTCAAATTCAGCCAGTTGAATGCCAAGGAGCGTTTCACCGCGCTTCAGTCTGGCGAAGTCGACATCCTGTCGCGCAACACCACCATGACCAGCTCCCGCGATGCCGGCATGGGCCTGAAATTCCCGGGCTTCATCACCTACTACGACGGTGTTGGCTTCCTGGTTAACAACAAGCTGGGTGTGAAAAGCGCCAAGGAACTGGACGGTGCAACCATCTGCATCCAGGCCGGTACCACCACTGAACTGAACGTTTCCGACTACTTCCGTGCCAACAACCTGAAGTACACCCCGATCACGTTCGACACCTCCGATGAAAGCGCCAAGTCGCTGGAATCCGGTCGTTGCGACGTACTGACCTCCGACAAGTCCCAGCTCTACGCACAGCGCAGCAAGCTGGCCTCGCCGAAGGACTACGTGGTACTGCCGGAAACCATTTCCAAAGAACCACTGGGCCCTGTCGTGCGTAACGGCGACGACGAGTGGCTGGCCATCGTGCGCTGGGTTGGCTACGCCATGCTCAACGCTGAAGAAGCCGGTATCACCTCGAAGAACGTCGAAGCTGAAGCCAAGTCCACCAAGAACCCGGACGTTGCCCGTCTGCTGGGTGCTGACGGCGAATACGGCAAAGACCTGAAAGTGAAGAAAGACTGGGTCGTACAGATCGTCAAGCAAGTCGGTAACTACGGCGAAGTGTTCGAGAAAAACCTCGGCAAAAGCACGCCTCTGGAAATCGATCGTGGCCTGAACGCACTGTGGACCAACGGTGGCATTCAATACGCACCACCTGTGCGCTGATCGCTGATGGTTCTGTCACCCGGTGGGCCAACCGCCGGGTGATGTTCTGTTCCATTATTCCTGGGGCACTTAATGCAAAATCAAATCGGCGCACCAAAACAGAAGCTCAGCTTCAGTGATCCAAAAGTGCGTGCGTGGCTATTCCAGATCATCACGATTGTGGCGGTGGTCTCGTTGGGCTGGTACCTGTTCAACAACACGCAAACCAACCTTCAACACCGGGGCATTACCTCGGGTTTCGACTTTCTTGAGCGCAGTGCCGGCTTCGGCATCGCTCAGCACCTGATCGACTACACCGAATCGGACAGCTATGCCCGGGTCTTTGTGATCGGTCTGCTCAACACGTTGCTGGTGACTGTGATCGGCGTGGTCCTGGCGACCATCCTCGGGTTCATCATCGGCGTGGCGCGCTTGTCGCCCAACTGGATGATCAACAAGCTGGCGACCGTGTACGTGGAAGTGTTCCGCAACATTCCGCCACTGCTGCAAATCCTGTTCTGGTACTTCGCGGTCTTCCTGACGATGCCGGGGCCGCGCAACAGCCACAACTTCGGCGACACGTTCTTTGTCAGCAGCCGTGGCCTGAACATGCCCGCCGCCTTGATGGCGGACGGTTTCTGGCCGTTTGTGATCAGCGTGGTGGTGGCGATTATCGCTGTTGTGCTGATGGCCCGCTGGGCCAACAAACGCTTTGAAGCCACCGGTGTTCCCTTCCACAAGTTCTGGGCCGGCCTGGCACTGCTGGTGGTGATTCCTGCGCTGTGTTCACTGATCTTCGGTGCACCGCTGCACTGGGAAATGCCCAAGTTGCAGGGGTTCAACTTTGTCGGCGGCTGGGTATTGATCCCTGAACTGCTGGCATTGACCCTCGCGCTTACCGTGTACACGGCAGCGTTTATTGCCGAGATCGTGCGTTCAGGCATCAAGTCTGTCAGCCACGGCCAGACCGAAGCGGCGCGCTCCCTGGGCCTGCGCAACGGTCCGACCCTGCGCAAAGTGATCATCCCGCAAGCCTTGCGCGTGATCATCCCGCCGCTGACCAGCCAATACCTGAACCTGGCGAAAAACTCGTCACTGGCTGCCGGTATCGGTTACCCGGAAATGGTTTCGCTGTTTGCCGGCACGGTGCTCAACCAGACCGGCCAGGCCATCGAGGTTATTGCCATCACCATGAGCGTGTACCTGGCGATCAGCATCAGCATTTCCCTGCTGATGAACTGGTACAACAAGCGCATTGCGCTGATCGAGCGGTGAGGAAGCCTGCATGAGTACGCATACATTCAAACCTGATATGCCGCCGCCGAACAAAGTGTTCGGGCCGATGGCATGGATGCGCGCCAACCTGTTTTCCAGCTGGCTCAACACCCTGCTGACGCTGTTGGCGTTTTACCTGATCTACCTGGTCGTGCCACCGATCCTGCACTGGGCCATCCTCGACGCCAACTGGGTCGGGACTACGCGCGCCGATTGCACCAAGGAAGGCGCCTGCTGGGTGTTTATCCAACAGCGCTTCGGGCAGTTCATGTACGGCTACTACCCCGGCGACCTGCGCTGGCGCGTGGACCTGACCGTGTGGCTGGCCATTGTCGGCGTGGCGCCGTTGTTCATCTCGCGCTTTACCCGCAAGGCGGTCTACGGCCTGAGCTTTTTGGTGGTGTACCCGATCGTTGCCTACTTCCTGCTGCACGGCGGGATCTTCGGCATGACCAACGTTGCCACCAGCCAGTGGGGCGGCCTGATGCTGACCCTGGTGATCGCCACCGTCGGCATCGCCGGCGCCTTGCCATTGGGCATTGTGCTGGCGCTGGGGCGGCGGTCGAACATGCCGGCGATTCGTGTGGTCTGCGTGACCTTCATCGAGTTCTGGCGCGGTGTGCCGTTGATCACGGTGTTGTTCATGTCGTCGGTGATGTTGCCGCTGTTCCTGCCGGAAGGCATGGGCATCGACAAGCTGCTGCGGGCGTTGATCGGCGTGATCCTGTTCCAGTCGGCCTACGTGGCCGAAGTGGTGCGCGGCGGTTTGCAGGCGATTCCCAAGGGGCAGTACGAAGCGGCCGCCGCGATGGGCCTGGGTTACTGGCGCAGCATGGGCCTGGTGATTTTGCCCCAGGCGCTGAAGATGGTGATCCCGGGCATCGTCAACACGTTTATCGCGTTGTTCAAGGACACCAGCCTGGTGATCATCATCGGCCTGTTCGACCTGCTCAACAGCGTCAAGCAAGCCGCCGCCGACCCGAAATGGTTGGGCATGGCCACTGAAGGCTACGTGTTCGCCGCCCTGGTGTTCTGGATTTTCTGTTTTGGTATGTCCCGCTATTCCATTCATTTGGAACACAAGCTGGACACAGGCCACAAGCGTTAGGAGTTTTGTGATGAGTGAAGCGATCAAACAGCCTGTGAGCCCTGAAGGCATTATTCAGATGCAGGGCGTCAACAAGTGGTATGGCCAGTTCCACGTGTTGAAAGACATCAACCTGAACGTCAAGCAGGGCGAGCGTATCGTGCTGTGCGGCCCGTCGGGTTCCGGCAAGTCCACCACCATCCGCTGCCTCAACCGTCTGGAAGAGCACCAGCAGGGCCGCATCGTGGTCGATGGCGTGGAACTGACCAACGACCTCAAGCAGATCGAAGCGATCCGCCGCGAAGTCGGCATGGTGTTCCAGCACTTCAACCTGTTCCCGCACCTGACCATCCTGCAGAACTGCACGCTGGCGCCGATGTGGGTGCGCAAGATGCCCAAGCGCAAGGCCGAAGAAATTGCCATGCATTACCTTGAGCGCGTGCGTATTCCGGAACAGGCCCACAAGTTTCCGGGGCAACTGTCCGGCGGCCAGCAACAGCGCGTGGCGATTGCCCGTGCGCTGTGCATGAAGCCGAAAATCATGCTGTTCGATGAGCCGACCTCGGCGCTCGATCCGGAGATGGTGAAAGAGGTGCTGGACACCATGATCGGCCTGGCGGAAGACGGCATGACCATGCTCTGCGTGACCCACGAAATGGGCTTTGCGCGCACCGTGGCCAACCGCGTGATCTTCATGGACAAGGGCGAGATCGTTGAACAGGCGGCGCCGAATGACTTCTTCGACAACCCGCAGAATGATCGGACCAAGTTGTTCTTGAGCCAGATTTTGCATTGATGCGGGAGTAACGCTTAAAAATAAACCCGGCCTTGTGCCGGGTTTTTTGCGGGTCAGGCCATCGTAAGATTTTCATGTTCTTTGTGCTCGGTGTATTTAAACGCTCCTCGCAGGTCGGCACCTTCGGCCAGAGCCTTTGCGTCAGCGAGCAAATGCGGGTAACGATCCAGGAGGCGCATCAGCAGCATCAATGCCTTTGGCGGAAGAATCTCGCCGCGCTCGTAACGCGAAAATGCGTTGTGGCCACCACCGGACAGCAGTTGCACGGTTTCTTTTTGCGTAAGGTGTAGTTTGCGACGGATACGCTTCATCTCGGCGCCGATCATTTGCCGGGCCGCGATAACCAGTTCATCGCCAGCTTGCCCGTGGCGCTCCGAGCTTTCGGGATCCCATTCGATTTCTCCGCACTTCTGGCACTCCCAACCAGAAAGATTATCGACACGGCGCTCCATGCCCTTGATGCTCATGGTTTCGCCGCGCCCTTCGAAATGTGTCATGCCCTCACGCGCGCCGCAGCTGAAACATTGCTGGGTTTTCATGGGTTTTTCTCCTTAAAGGAGATTACGGGTGGGCCGCCGGCAGGGCGGTACGTCACCTTTATATAAATCTCCAGATCTTTTGAGTTCGTGTGGTACACGTCCTGCCACACTCGATGGTCTTCATGGGTGGTCATCGATTTGTACAACATCTTGGTTTGCAGCTCGAAAATGACTTCCTGCATCTCTTCAATAGTCAGGCCCATCTCCTGGCCGGTCCTTTCTGCGGTATTGGTAAATGCTTTCTTCCCAAGCCGCCTGACATTCGCTTTTATCGCCGCCAAATCGTAATGAGGTGTGTACTTTTCCATAAGACACCTGAGGCCGAAATTACCCTCTAAGGGTAATTTTATCAATCGGAAATCCCGCTCCATTTGTTACCCAACCAACCCTAGTGCGTTGCCTTTGTAGGCAACTCCTAATAGGCTGTGGGAAAATTCATCCTATGATTGGACGAAAGCTCAGATCCCATGACAGACATCGCCCCTCTCATCAAACGCTCCCTCGTCGACCTGGCCCTGGACCAGTTGCGCCAGCGCATCACCCAAGGCGTGTGGGCGATCGGCGAGCGCCTGCCCACCGAGCCCGAGTTGTCTGCCGAACTGGGCATCAGCCGCAACACCGTGCGCGAAGCCATGCGGGTGTTGGCGTTCTC
Organism: Pseudomonas sp. ADAK13; assembly: GCF_012935715.1. Lineage (NCBI taxonomy): Bacteria > Pseudomonadati > Pseudomonadota > Gammaproteobacteria > Pseudomonadales > Pseudomonadaceae > Pseudomonas > Pseudomonas sp. ADAK13. The sequence continues at coordinate 943,340 of NZ_CP052860.1, read as the reverse complement.
CGGGTTGATCGAGATCCGCCAGGGCGACGGCAGCTACTTGCGCTCCATGACCGACCCGCTGGGGGCAATGAAAGCCCTGTCCCACTGCACCCTGGCCCAGGCCCAGGAGACACGGCAGATTCTCGAAGTCGAGGCCATCGGCCTGGCGGCGTCAAGGCGTACGGATGAAGACCTGATCGCCTTGCGCGAGGCGCTGAAAGCCAGCGGCGAGCATTACCACGGCGACCTGGAGCACTACATCACCTGCGACCTGGTGTTCCACAAACGCCTGGTGGACGCCGCCCACAACCCGGCCTTGAGCGAGCTGTACCAGTACTTCTCCAGCATCGTCGGTGCGCAACTGCGCCAGACCCTGAACATCAAACCCCGCCGGCAAGCGGTGTTCGATTTGCACGGCGCCTTGCTCGATGCCGTGGAGCAACAGGACCCGGAGCGCGCCAAGGCCCTGTCCCGGCAGTTGATCAATGAACCTTGAACCCGAGAACCTCATGCCCCGTTCAGAAAACGCCCTTGAAGAACTGCTGATCGATGCCGAAGCCGACGACGATGAGGTCCAGCACAGCCCGCCGGTGGTGAGTCGCCCGTGGTTGTTGCTGCTGGGCCTGATCCTGGTGGCGCTGAACCTGCGCCCGGCGCTGTCGAGCATGTCGCCGCTGCTTGCTGAGGTATCGAACAGCCTCGGTTTGTCGGCGGCCAAGGCCGGACTGCTGACCACCTTGCCGGTGTTGTGCCTGGGCCTGTTTGCGCCGCTGGCACCGATCCTGGCCCGGCGTTTTGGCGCCGAGCGCGTGGTGCTGGGGATCCTGCTGACCCTGGCGGGCGGCATCATCCTGCGCAGTTCATTCGGTGAGGTCGGACTGTTCGCCGGCAGCCTGCTGGCCGGTGCGAGCATTGGCATCATCGGTGTGTTGCTGCCCGGCATCGTCAAGCGCGACTTCGCCAAACAGGCGGGCACCATGACTGGCGTGTACACCATGGCCCTGTGCCTGGGCGCGGCGCTGGCGGCGGGGTCCACAGTGCCGCTGAGTCACTACTTTGGTGACAGCTGGACCATCGGCCTGGGGTTCTGGATCCTGCCGGCGTTGATCGCTGCACTGTTCTGGCTGCCGCAAATCGGCCAGAAGCACGGCGCGCACTCTGTGGCTTATCGGGTGAAGGGCCTGTTGCGTGACCCGCTGGCCTGGCAGGTGACCCTGTACATGGGCCTGCAATCGTCCCTGGCCTACATCGTGTTTGGCTGGTTGCCTTCCATCCTGATCGGGCGTGGCTTGACCGCCACCCAGGCCGGCCTGGTGCTCTCGGGGTCGGTGATCGTGCAACTGGCCAGCTCCCTGGCCGCGCCGTGGCTGGCTACGCGGGGCAAGGATCAGCGCCTGGCTATCGTGGTGGTGATGGTGCTGACGCTGGGTGGCCTGTTCGGTTGCCTGTATGCGCCGCTGGACGGTTTGTGGGGCTGGGCGATTCTGCTGGGCCTGGGCCAGGGCGGTACGTTCAGCCTGGCACTGACCTTGATCGTGCTGCGTTCGCGCGATGCCCACGTCGCCGCCAACCTGTCGAGCATGGCCCAGGGCATCGGTTATACCCTGGCGTCCATGGGGCCGTTCGCGGTGGGCCTGGTGCATGACTGGACCGGCGGCTGGGCCGCCGTGGGCTGGATTTTCGCGGTGATCGGCCTGGGTGCGATCGTCGCCGGACTGGGCGCGGGACGTTCGCGGTACGTTCAGGTGACCAGCGAAAAGGTCTAGCGCTCGGGGCTACAGGTACACGATTTGAAGGCTGCCCGAGCCATCGATGCGTACGTCGGTGCTCAGGTCCAGGTTTTTCAGGGCCGCGAGCACCACCTCGACCTTCAGCAAGGTATTCAGGTTCTGAATCGCTGACGGCCCGGCGGTGCTGCCTTCGGTGTCGGTAAAGGCCAGGTAGCTCTGTGAACCGATGTCGATAGGCCGCAGGTTGGCCGGGCGCCAGGCGACGCCGCCCGTGGTGGATTCGGTGCCATAGATTTGCGCCACGCTGTCGACCACGGTGAGTGTCGGGTCGAAACTCACCGAGAACAGGCCCACCTTGTTGCCGCTGTTATCCAGGCCCAATCCGTAGAAGATCTCGCTGTTGACGTTCGCCGAGCCGTCGCGGTTGTCCGTCATGAGCAGGGCGAAACGGGTCGGACCGTTGCAACTGATGCCCAGGCTCAATTGGCGCAGGGGCAGGCGTGTGCCTGTCTCGATGTTCAGGTCCTGATGGGAAATTTTTCCCAGGTCAACCACGCCCCCACCGGACAGCGTCGGGGTGCAGGCCAGCGGGGTAATGCGGCCCTTTACCGTCAACTCGACGGTGGAAGCGGCGTGTGCCATGGGTGGGATCAGCAAGAGTGCGGTGGAGAGTGCAATGCCGTAAAGGTTCATGGGTGGGTCCTCGATAGACGTTACAGGTAAATGATTTCGATGGTGCCCGAGCCGTTCAGGTGCACATCGTTGCGCAGGTCCATGGTTTGGCTGGGGGCCAGGATCGCTCTGATTTGCAGGCTGCCGGAGAGGTTCTGGATGGATACCGGGCCGCCGTTGTCGCCGGCACGGTCGGTGAACCCCAGGTAGCTGTTGGCGCCGAGGGGAATCGTCTGGGAGCTGGAGGTGCTCCAGGCGCGACCGGCGGTGGTGGAGTCGGTGCGGTACAGCGAGGCCAGGGTGTCGGCGCTGAAATTCGCGGGGTCTACCTGCACGTAGAAGCGCCCGATCTTGTTGCCTGCGCCGTCCAGGTCGAGGCCATAGGAGGTTTCATCGGTGCCGCCGGTGGCCGAGCCGTTGCGGTTGTCCTGCATACGCACGGCGAACGGGGTGGCGGCATCGCAGGCGACGGAAAACAGCAGGTTTTTGGTCGCCAGCACGGTTTCCCTTTCAACGTTGAGCGCCTTGGCCGACAGCGTGCCGTAACTCACCACGCCACCGTTGGACAAGCTCGGGACGCAGGCGGCGGGTACAACGCGTGCACGCAGGCCCAGCTCACGCGCACGGCCGGTGTTGACCGCATCGATCAGGCCGCTGGCTTCCCATGGGGTTGCGTCCTGGACCAGGGTGGCGCCCGCATCGGCCCAGGCGCGGACGGTCAATTGCAGCGCCAGGCTGTTGCCCGGCACCACCGCGCCGGCCCGCACCGGCGCGATGCCATAGCCAGGCCGCCAGTTGAGTACCGCGCTGGTGTCTGTGGGTGATTGCCCCGGGGCGCTCAACAGTCCCAGCTCCACGGCCTGGCCGTCGACGACGGCGTCGCTGAGCTGTATCTGATAGTTGCCGCGCTCGGTAAACCGCAGCCGCTCGGCGCTGGCCGCCAGGCCACGGTAGAACAGGCTCAAGTCGGTGGGCTGCGGGCAGTTGAGCGTCAGGCTCAAGCGGCGTTCGCCGACCAGCTGTTGGCCCGCCGGGTCGTGGCGGGCGGTGCGGCTCAGTTGGCCGAAATCCAGCAGCGATTCACTGAGGTTCAGTTGGCACTCGTCCAGCGCCTGGGCGTTGGAAGCCATGCCGAGCAGCAGTAAGGTCGCCAGTCGTTGCAGGGTCTTATCAAGGTTCATGGCACAGTCCTCAAGGCATCTGGCAGCGGGCGGGGGCGGTTTCGAAATACACCTGCGGGTCAGCCTTTTCCGCGAGTTCGAAGCGCAACCGGCAGCGGTTCATGCCGGGGGCGTTTACCCACAGCGAAGGTTGATCGAGCACGTTGGGCAAAAACACTTGGCTGTTGTCCTGCACCAGCGTCACGAACGCCCCCTGATCGTCGGTCACCGATGCGCCGCGAGGCAGCGGTTGGCCCTGATCCGTAATGACGGTGAGCAACACGCGGCGCGTCATCGTCACGCCGAAGTCGAGTTTGTCCACCGCCCCGCGTCCGGCAGAAACCATCGCCAGTCCGTTGCTGATATCGGCGTTGCGAGGCAGTGAGCGGGTTTGCACCTCCACCGCGCTGCTGCCATAGGCCGTCACTTGCGGCACCACGGCCTGGCCTTGCCAGTCGGTCCAGACCGGCCCGCTGGGGGTGTTGACCTTGATGCCGGGCATGTCGCCGACCGACAGCACGGCGAAGGTCTCGCGTACCGGGTAAGGCGACAGGGTGACGCCGCCGTCATGCACCACCACGCCACCGCGGGCACCGCCCTGGTAGCTGGATTGATCCGCGTTGGAGCGGGTGTAGTTGAAGTCGAACTGGCTGTAGCGCGGCAAGTACGAAACCCCCAGCGAGCTTTCCACTTCCTGGTCACGGCTGTCGTGCTCGGCGGCAACCCGGTAGCTGAACTGGTCATTGACCTGCTCGTTCAGGCCCACGCCGATGCGGTGCTCGCCCCCCGAGTTGCGCAGCCAGGAACGGCCGCGACGGTTCTCACCCAATGGAACGCTGACCGTGAAGTACAACGCGTTGTCCTGATAATTCTGGCCGCCCATCTGGCGTTCGCCGCTGGCGGAAATCGACACGCCCCTGACGTTGGTGCCCCAGGAAGCGAAGAGGCGGCTGCTGTCATCACCGTCAAATGTGCTGGAGCGAGAAGCGCCGCCGCTGAATGCGCCCAGCCAAGGATGGGTCCAGGACAGCGCCAGGCTTTGTTGGTCACGGTAACGGTGGCGGGTGTTGCGGCGGGTTTCCCGCTCGTTCTGGTAGACCGTTTCTTCCAGTTCACGATACCCGGGTGTGCGGTAGGAGTTGGCTGCCGTGAACGACCATTGCTCGCCCAGCCGCTGGGTCCAGGACAGGTCGGTTTGCAGCCCGCGTTCGGCTTCGTCCAGCCGTGCGTCGGTGGCCTGAGTGGAGAGTTGGATCTGGCCATCGGCCCACGGCAGCCAGCCGAGGTTCAACCCGGCGGAGCGATAATCACTGGCCAGTAACGTGCCGGCCCCCAGGCTCAGCCGCGGGTGCAGCGCACCACTCCAGCCGGCGCTGACGACCCAGGGATCGCTGCCATCGGCGTCGCCGACGTTGCGTACGCGCCCGGCCCCGATTGAATAGCCGGGTGCAGGCAGGCCAATCCCGAGCAGGGCCGCCGGCACGGTATAACGCCGTTCGCCACCCGAGGTTTCCTTGACCGTGACTTCCACATCCGAACGGTTATTGAGGCGCCTCACATCGGTCAGGGAAAACGGGCCGGCGGGCACTACGGTGGAGTGGATCAGTGCACCGTTCTGGCGGATTTCCACCTGGGCGGGGCTGTTGGCGATGCCGTCAATGGTTGCGCCCTGGTGCTGATCCTGCAGCGCCTGTTCAGTGAACACCTGCGCGCCGGTGATCTGCGCACCCGGCAGCACCGGGTTGTAGAGGTTGATCTGGCCGGTCTGGAGCACCGCCTGATGACGGGCAAAGGTGCGTTGCGCATAGGCTTCCAGGTGCGTGCTGCTTGAGCGGTCATCCTGCCAGGTCTGTACCTGCCGGCTGCGCACGATCCAGTCGCCGGCATTGAAGCCGACCTCGGTGTTGGCGGAACCGAAACGGCTGCTGTCGTCATTGAAGCGGTTGTAGACGCCACTCATGTCGTAGTTGAGCAGGGCGGCGACGCCGCCGGTCTGGTAGCCGGAAATGTCTTGCTGGCGCGGGCGCAAGGCGTCGGTCGGCACCACCAGCGCCACGCTGAGGGTGGCGGGGTCTTGTTCAACCACGGTCTGCGGATAGGCCTTGATGAAATCATGGCAGCGCGGGTTGTCGTCGGGGACGATCAGGTTGGCCGCGTCGAGCAGCGGGCGATCAAAACACAGGCTGCCGTGCTCATCGAACTGTGCGTTGATCCGTCCTTGTCGCTGGCCGTTCACAGCGAGGCTGACGGCGTGCACGCCAGCGGTGAAGCGGGGTGTTTCCAGCAGCAATTTGGCCAGCGCCGGATCGATGCCGCGCTGGTGCAAGGTCTTTGCGTCGAACTGGCCCTGGCTGTCGGCCCAGGCCGGGGCAAGCCAGAGCAGGTTGATCAGCGGGAGCGCGGCCCTGCTTAAGAGCGTACGCGCCAGGGTGCGTTGCGAACCGTCGCGCACGGCTTCGCCGTCACGGTACTTCAATACTGTTTTCACGAAGGACACTCGGATTGTTGGGGGCGCGCAGCCTCGCTGCGTGCGGCTCCCGGCCTGTTGGGTGGTGACCGTCATGGCGCGGTCACTTCATTTTTATGGTGCGTCGGATCTCTTGAGTGGAGGGGCAATCGGCGCGTCATAGGCGGCGACCGCAAAGCCGTATACCGTGGCCGGTTGCAGGCGCACGCTGCTCGCGGCCTGCGCAGCGACACCCATCGTCAGGTGTTCGCCGGGCAAAATGTAGGTGCGTGGCAGCATCGCCCGCTGCTTGCCGGGCAGCAGTTGCAGCTCCTGGGCCAGGCGCACGACATACGGGGTGTCGTTGAGGACACTGAGTTCGTTGTTGTTCAGCGACCAGCTCAAGCCGGTCCAGGGCGTGCGATTTTGCGCCAGGCCCTTGGGGTGAATGATCACCGGCAGGTTCTGGCGCACGGTCACGCCAACCCGTGCATGCCCGGCCTCGGCGGGCGCCCGGTCCTGGGGCATGCCTTCGAAGATCGCGCGCTTGAGTCGTTGAGTGGTCAGGGGTTGCCGGTTCTGCAAAATGAAGCGCACCAGTTGGGATGCAGAGGGGTTCACCCTGGCCAGCGGCGGGGTGACCACCAGCAGGCTCTCGGTGTCTTCGGGCACGTTTTCCAGGGTGACGTGCAGCAAGGCTACCTGCGAGTCGGTGTTGGTCACCGAAACGGAGGCTTCGCCTTCTGCCTCATGGACGATCACCACGGACGTTTCCGGCACCATGCCGTCGGCCAGGGCCGCACAGCTCCATAGCAGGCTGAACAGGCCGAGGCTCAGAACGTGTCGCATATCGGGTTTTGATAATAACGGGGTCATGACGTGTCTCGTCAGGTCATTCATGACCCGGCCCCAGGCGCAAGGCCTGAGGTGCGGGTCGCGAGAACGTTAAAGGTATTTGACGGTGATCGTCGCCGAACCATCCAGCGGCACTTCGTTATCCAGTGTCAGTTGGCGGGTGGGCGCGATCTCCGCACCGACCCGCACATTCGCCGTCAGGCTGCGCACGGGAATCGGTACCAGAGAACCTATATAGGCAACACTGAGAATGTCACCCCGAACAAGATTGGGTTCGGCCCACCATGAGCCGCCGTTGTTCGGCGAAGCGATGGTATGCACCGCTATGCCGTCGGCGACGGGTGAGGAAAACCTCAGCTCAAAGGCCCCGAGTTTTTCACTGCCATTGATCAACCCCAAACCGTAATACATCGCGTCGCCCCGGTGGTCAGAGCCTTCACGGTTATCGTTGCCCTGCAAGGCCAGCAACGTGCTGCCCTCGCACGCAATTGCCAGTTGCAGGTTGACGTTGGCCAGGGAGGTAGCGCGGTCGGGCCGCAGGTCCTTGGCGGACATCTTGCCGTAGTCGACCACACCGCCGCTGGTGAGCGTTGGCGTGCAGGAACTCGGTGTAACCAGTCCCTTGACTGCCAGATCCACGGCCGAGGCCGCGTGAGCATCAAGGGCGCCCAGTAACAGGACCGGCGCGATGATGCTGAGCATCTTGTTCATGGTGAAACGAACTCCTTTTCAGTGTCGGGCCAGGGGTTACAGGTACTTCACTTCCAGTGTTGCGGAACCGTCGATCAGTACTTCATTGCTCAGGTCCAGACCGTCGGTGCGGGCGATGCTGGTTTCCACCTGCAGGTCCACCGTGAGGTTTTGCACTGGGAGCGGCTGAGTGTCATCGCTCATTGCGCCGACTGACATGTAAAGCCCCGGCTCCCAGATGTATTCAGCGCCCCAGGTGGTGCCTTTGTCGTAAGAGGCAATCGGTTGAACCGCTACGGTATCGGCCACGGGGCTACGCAGCATCAAGTTGTACCCCCCAAACGGCTGACTGCCGTTGATCAGACCCAGGCCGTATCGATTGCTGAACGCCGCAGTGCCCGGACGATTGTCAATGGCGTTCAAGGCGAACTGAATTGGCGCATCGCAGTTCACGGTCATCTGCAGGGTTTGTGAACCGAGGTGCGTGGGATTGTTGGTCTTGAGATCTTTCGCCGAGATCTTGCCGTAATCGACCTGGCCGCCACCGGACAACGTCGGCGTGCAGGAGTTGGGGGTAATCAGGCCGGTCACCGTCAAGTCCACAGTGGACGCCGCAAATGTGGCAGGAGCGCAGGCGATCAACAGGGTGCTGGCAACGGTTTTGAGTAGCGTGTTCACGGTAAAAATTTCCTTTGTCTAAAGGGGGAGGTGGGGAGGGGTGGATCAGAGGTACTTCAATTGCAGCGTGACGTGGCCGTCGATGGACTCCTGATCGATCAGGGTCAAGCCGTCGGCCGGTGCAATATTGGTATAGACGCCCAGGTCGGCATCCAGGGTTTGCAGGGCAATGGGCGTGTCCGCACCGCCTATGGCCGCAACGGAGGTGAGGGCGGCGTGCCCTACATAAGACGCCGGGACCCAGGTGGCCCCGCCATTGGTTGAGAAAATCGGGCGTACCGGCGCGCTGTCGGCCACCGCGTTGGAAAGCCCGAACGCCACACCCCCTACCTTCTGGTTGGTACTGGTCATGCCCAGGCCGTGCAGGCTTTCGACGAAGGAGGTGCCCGAGCGGTTATCAATCATGTTCATGGCAAAGAACGTCGAGCCTTCACAGCGCACGCTCAAGCTCATCGAGCGTGTCGGCAACGCGGTGTGCAGATCGGGCTTCAACTCGGACGCCGAAATCTTGCCCAGATCAACCGATCCTCCACCAGAAAGCGTGGGGTTGCAGGAGCTGGGGGTGATCCTGCCCCGGACGTTCAGATCGGTAGTGCTGGCAGCCCAGACCGACGATGTCAGTACCGAGGCGAGGACTGCCGGAACAAGTTGCTTCATGTGGTTAAACCTTTGTGAGGGACCGCCGTTGGCCGGTGAGGTCTTCTTCACCTTGCGGGCTGGCGGCGAGGGTCAAGCGTGACCGTTGCCCCAATCGGGGTGGGGCGCAATTTAGCGGTCGGGTCGGGGAGGGGAAATACAACAATTACGAGAATCCGCCGTGTCCCTCTACGTGCTCTGGATCAAGTCGGAATAGGCGATTGTGGGTGTAGGAAAACCTGTCTTTTCGTAGTTCTTGTATCGCCACGAACACGCTCATTTGGATAGGTTGTTTTTTAAATGGGTGTCGTGTGAGTGGTTGTTGACCGCTGCCGGGAGTGCCCCTCTCTTGAAGATAGGCCCGTGGCAAACAAAGACGCTGGCCCTCTGCGTTGATACCGAGGTGGCCATGATGCCAAGCGTTTTTGCAGGCGACGGCCCGAACCGGCAAATGCCGACATGGCGTAGCCCTCCTGCTCACTGGCGGCTCCTGAGTGTCCTGGTCGTCGACGACCATCAGACCTACCGCGCCTTGATGGGCTGGTTTTTGCAGAAGTTCGAACTGGCCCATGTACTGGTCGAGAATGGGCAAGCCGCGTTAAGCACCATGGCCCACAGGCGTTTTGATCTGGTGATCAGCGATTGCCGGATGCCGGTGATGGACGGCTACAGCATGACCCGTGAGATACGCCATCGTGAGCGTGCCGATGGCCGCGAGCGTATCCCCGTGATCGCTCTCACCGGAAAGCTGGGGCCGGACGATGCTCGGCGCTGCCTTGAGGCCGGCATGGATGACTGGCTGCTCAAGCCGCTGTCCCAGGAGCGGTTGCGTGAAGTGCTGGAACGCTGGTTGCCGCAGCGGCCGGGGGAGGTACGCCACCCGTTCAGCGAGGCCCCACAAAAAAACTGGCCAACCCGTGCCGGGCTGATCGAGATGTTTGGAGACGGGCAGGTGGTGGACCTGATGTTGGGCAGCCTGCTGCGGGAGGCTGATTCGGATTATGCGAGCCTGGTGTGCGCCTTCCGCAAGCAAGACCGGCAAGGCACGCTCGAATGCCTGCACCGACTGGCGGGCAGCCTGGCGTTCCTGGGCGGCACGGGCCTGGACACTCGCGCGGGGCACCTGATCGACCGCGTGCGTGGTCACGGGGTTCTGGTCAACCGGCGTGACCTGCAACGGTTTGAAAAAGAACTGATCGTTTATCTGCGGTATTTGGCAGATTTATGACATCGGCAAAGGGTTTTGTAGGATTTACTCAGGTTGTGGGTAGGTATGTTTTGTAGGTGTTTTCCTTTTGTTTTGTAAGCTAAAAGTCGATCACTTAAAAACACGGGACCCAAGTGAAAACCAGTCTCGAACAGGCGGTTGTTGCCCGCTGCGGACGGGGGTATTTTGCGCCAATCAATTTGCCATCATTCGTGGGTTTCTATGCTTCGCGTAATTATTGCTGACGATCATCCCATTGTTCGTATTGGACAAAAGGTAGTGATCGAAGCGGACGGCAGGTGCAAGGTGGTGGGTGAGGCCAACGGTCCTGATGAGTTGCTCAGCGTGCTGGCTTCCACCCCCTGCGATATCCTGGTAACGGACTTTGCCATGCCCGGAAATCAGCAGGCGGATGGCTATGTTCTGCTGGGGTTGTTGCAACGCCAGTACCCCGGGTTGCCGGTGATCCTGGTGACGATGTTTGCCAATATCGCCACCTTGCGTGCCTCGTTCGCCCAGGGCGCCAGGGCCATCGTCGCGAAGAACGCCTCAGCCAAAGAGTTGCCTTCGGCGATCAAGGCGGTGAGCGAGGGCAAGACGTTTGTCAGCGAATGCCTGCGGGTGCAGTTGGTCGAGGCCGGGACCGGCGACCAGTTGCAGCCGCCGCAACTGTCCGGCAAGGAGCGGGAAGTGGTGCGCATGCTGGCCAGCGGCATGACCGTCAGCCAGATTGCCGCACGGGTCAACCGCAGCATTTCCACCATCAGCAAACAGAAAAGCACCGCCATGAACCGCCTGTGTATCTCCACCGATGTGGATTTGTTCGCCTATGCTCGCAGCAGCGGAATGGTTCCCTGAATGAGTGGGACGGGGTATTCCTGGCGTTGATGCCAGTAGTGTTCCCGGGCGTTGGGGATTATCGTACCGGCCATCCAACCCCTTTTGCGGAACCTGCCCATGAGCGACGCCCATAACGCTTTGATCACCGAGTTCTACAGTGCCTTCCAGCGCCTGGATGCCGAGGCCATGAGCGCTTGCTACACCGACGACGTGGTGTTCAGCGACCCGGCGTTCGGCGAGCTGCGTGGCCGGGATGCGGGCGACATGTGGCGCATGCTCACCACCCGCGCCAAGGACTTTTCCCTGACCCTCGACAGCGTGCGCAGTGACGAAATCACCGGCAGCGCGCACTGGGTGGCGACTTACCTGTTCAGTGCGACGGGCAACACCGTGGTCAACGACATCCGGGCGCGTTTTGTGTTTCGTGATGGCAAGATCTGCGAGCATCACGACCACTTCGACCTGTGGCGTTGGTCGCGCCAGGCATTGGGCACCAAAGGCCTGTTGCTGGGCTGGACGCCGCTGGTGAAAAACGCCGTGCGGGCCCAGGCGCTGAAAGGCTTGAAGGCGTTCCAGGCCAGTCGTTGATAAGATTGGCGTTCCTTTGGTTTGCCGAATTGATCCGTGACCACTCCCTCTGAAGCCAAGCCGTGGTTTGTGTACCTGGTGCGTGCCGCCAACGGCTCGCTCTATTGCGGCATCAGCAATGACCCGGTGCGCCGCTTTGCCACTCACCAGAGCGGCAAGGGTGCACGGTTTTTTCTCTCAAGCCCCGCCGTGGCGCTGGTGTACACCGAAGCCTGTGCCAGCAAGGCCGAGGCGTTGCGTCAGGAACGGCTGATCAAGAAATTGAAGAAAAGCGCCAAGGAGTGCCTGGCGGCGATCGGTCCATCAATTTGACTGATAGGTTCCCATGCGCGCCTTTGCCGGGTTTGCAGGCTAAGCTGGACGCTCACACATTGAGCGGAGCCTGGCATGTCTGAGTTGATCCTCCACCACTACCCGCAATCCCCGTTTGCTGAAAAAGCCCGCCTGTTGCTGGGCTTCAAAGGCCTGTCCTGGCGCTCGGTGCATATCTCACCGGTGATGCCCAAGCCTGACTTGACCGCCCTCACTGGCGGTTATCGCAAGACCCCGGTGCTGCAGGTCGGCGCCGATATCTACTGCGACACCGCGCTGATCGCCCGCCGCCTGGAGCAGGAAAAGGCCGCGCCGGCGCTGTTTCCCCAAGGCCTCGAACTGGTCAGCCAGGGCTTCGCCGCCTGGGCCGATTCGACGGTGTTCTCCCATGCGGTGAGCCTGGTGTTCCAGCCGGAGTCCCTGGCGGTGAAGTTCGCCAAGGTACCGCCGGAAATGATCCAGGTACTGGTGGCCGACCGCAGCAAGTTGTTCAGCGGTGGCACCGCCACCCGTGTGCAACTGGACCAGGCCACACACCAATGGCCGGTGATCATTGGCCGTATCAATCAACAGTTACAGCATCAGCAGGGCGACTTCCTGTTCGGCGAGCCGTCGATTGCCGACTTTGCCCTGGCGCATCCGTTGTGGTTCCTCATGGGCTCGCCGGTGACGTCGCCGCTGGTGGAAACCTATCCCGCCGTGGCCGCCTGGTTGGCCCGGGTGCTGTGTTTCGGCCATGGCACCTCTAGCCAGATGACCGCCGAACAAGCCCTGGACGTCGCGCGTAATGCCACGCCAGCCAACTTGCCGGAAGAAATCTTCGAAGACCCGAACGGCTTCAAGCCCGGCCAGCAGGTGACCATCAGTGCTACCGATTATGGCGTCGATCCAGTGGCCGGCGAGTTGCTGTTCACCGGCCGTGAACAGCTGATTGTGCGGCGCACCGACGAACGTGGCGGCACCGTGCATGTGCACTTTCCACGCTTCGGATTTCGGATCCAACCGGTATGACTGAAATTATTTTCAAATCGGTGTGAGGTAAACCTGTCGGCCATCCGTGTAGTGCTTGAAACTGCGATTAATTCGCATTAACAGCGCTTTTTACACACGGGTTCTCAAGCATGAAGTCCAGGGCAACGTCGGCGGGTTCGGTTAAACAGTGGCTGGGAGCCTCGATATTGGCGGTTTCGGGGCTGGCGCTGCTGCCCCTTGGCGTGGCGCAGGCGGCTGAGGCGCAGCAACAGAGCACGCTGTTCAACTTTGCCCTGGCCGCCAAGCCGCTGCCCCAGGCCTTGAGTGATTTCACTCGGGTGACCGGCATCAGCGTGGTCTACACCGACGAAGCGCCCTACGCGATCAAGGCCCCGGCCATCACCGGGCAGATGAGCGCGACCCAGGCCATGCAACGCCTGCTGGGCAATTCCGGCTTCACCTTCCGCCAGATCGACGCCCGCACCCTGGCCCTGGAGCCGCTGCCGACCGACGGCGCGCTGAACCTCGGCGCTACGACCATCAACGGCGCCGCCCTGGCCTCGGATACCACCAGCTATCAGCCGCCGCCTACCAGTTCGGTGATGCGTTCCCACGGTCTGCTGCTGGAAACCCCACAAACCGTCAACGTGGTGCCGGCCCAGGTGATGCGCGATCAACAGCCGCGCAACCTCGACGACGCCCTGACCAACATCAGCGGCATCACCCAGGCCAACACCTTGGGCAGCACTCAGGATGCGGTGATGTTGCGCGGTTTTGGTGATAACCGTAACGGCTCGATCATGCAGGACGGCATGCCCCTGGTGCAGGGCCGCGCGCTGAACTCCACCGCCGAGCGCGTCGAAGTGCTCAAGGGCCCGTCGTCGTTGCTATACGGCATTCAGGACCCGGGCGGCGTGGTGAATATCGTCAGCAAGAAACCGGAATTGGTCCAATCCACCTCCCTGACCGTGCGCGGTTCGACCTTTGGTGACGGCAAGAACGGCAGCGGCGGCAACCTCGACACCACTGGCCCCATCGGTGACAGCGGGTTGGCTTACCGCCTGATCGTCGACCATGAAGACGAAGACTACTGGCGCAACTACGGCACTCACCGCGAAAGCCTGATTGCCCCGTCGCTGGCCTGGTATGGCGACAGCACCAAGCTGTTATTTGCCTATGAGCATCGGGAGTTTCTCTCGCCGTTCGACCGGGGCACCGCCATCGACCCCAAGACCAACCACCCGCTGAATATCCCGTCGACTCGCCGTCTCGATGAGCCCTTCAACAACATGGAAGGCCGCTCCGACCTGTACCGCTTCGAAGCCGACCACGACCTGAACGACGACTGGAAAGCCCACTTCGGCTACAGCTGGAACCGCGAGACCTACGACGCCAGTCAGGTGCGTGTGGTCAAGGTCAACACCAACGGCACCCTGACCCGTAGCATGGACGGCACCCAGGGCGCGCTGACCACGGACCGCTTCGCCACCGCCAGCCTTGAAGGCAAGGTGAACGTCGCCGGCATGCAGCACGACCTGACCTTCGGCCTGGATGACGAGTACCGCAAGATCTACCGGGCCGACCTGATCCGCCAGGCGCCCCGTGGCACGTTCAATTACAACGATCCGGTCTACGGCAATGAAGTGGCGGGCACCACCGTCAGCGCGCCGGACAGCAACCAGACCGACCTGCTGCGCAGCGACTCGCTGTTTATGCAGGACGCGATCCACCTCACCGATCAATGGATCCTGGTGGGCGGCGCGCGCTATCAGATGTACGACCAATACGCCGGCAAGGGCGTCCCGTTCACCGCCAACACCGACGGCAATGGCCAGAAATGGGTCCCCCGCGTTGGCCTGGTGTACCGCTACACCGACGAGCTGTCGTTCTACGGCAGCTACACCGAGTCGTTCAAACCCAACTCCACCATCGCGCCGCTCGCCAACAAAACGATCCTGGACGGCAGCCTCGAGCCGGAACAGTCGAAGTCCTGGGAGCTGGGGACCAAGCTCGACATGCCGGGTCGCATCACCGCGAGCGCAGCGTTGTTCAACATCGAAAAACGTAACGTGCTGGTCCAGGTGGGCGATGGCCTGACCTCGGTCTACAGCGTCGCCGGCAAGGTGCGCTCCCGTGGCCTGGAACTGGACGCCAGCGGTCAGCTGACGGACAAGTGGAGCGTGATCGGCAGCTATGCCTACACCGACGCGGTCGTCACCGAAGACCCGGAGCTGAAGGGCAACCGCCTGCAAAACGTCGCGAAAAACACCGGCTCGCTGTCGGCGGTGTATGACTTCGGCAGCATCCTCGGGGGTGACCAACTGCGGGTGGGCGCCGGTGCACGTTATGTGGGCGAACGCTCGGGCGATGCGGCCAACAGTTTCGACCTGCCGGGTTATACCGTGGCCGATGCGTTTGCCACGTATGACACCAAGGTCGATGGACAGAAGGTCAAGTTCCAGCTCAACGTGAAGAACCTGTTTGACCGCACCTATTACACCTCTGCCGTGAACACCCAGTTCGTGTCCATTGGCGATGCGCGGCAGGTGTCGGTTTCCAGCACGCTGACCTTCTAAATTCGGTGACACCTTATGGCGATGTAGCGGGTTACCTCGCCATAAAGTTGTCGAGCTGCTAGCGTTGCCGCCTTTAATGACTTTGCGGGAACACAAGACCGATGCAGTTGGGACGATGGACACACGCCAGCGGGCTGCTGCTGGGCCTGAGCTTGTTGCTGGGCGGTTGCGCCTCGGCGCCGAACACTTCCACCAGCGCCAGCCTCGACCAGTTGCTGGCCGACCCGGCCCTGCACGGTGCCAGCGTGTCGTTGATGGTGCGTGATGCCCGCAGTGGCAGCACGCTCTACCAACACAACCCGCGCACGCGGCTGACTCCGGCCTCCAGCCTCAAGCTGCTGACCACCTCGGCGGCGATGGATGTGCTGGGGCCGCAGTATCGGTTTTCCACCCAACTGTTGGGCGATGGCCTGCGCCAGGGCGCGGTGCTTAACGGCAATCTGTACCTGCGCGGCCAGGGCGACCCGACGGTCCAGTGGGCGGATTATCAGGCGTTGGCCGCCAGCCTGGCGCAGCAGGGCATCAAGCAGGTGCAAGGCGACCTGGTGTTCGATGACAGCTTTTTCGACGCCGAGCGCCTGGGCGTCGACTGGTCCCAGGACGACGAAAGCACCTACTACGGCGCGCAGATCTCGGCGCTGACGGTGTCGCCTAATACGGATTTTGATGCGGGCTCCCTATTGGTCACGGCCAGGGCGCCGGTGGCGGCGGGGCGCCCGGTGACGGTGGATCTCTTCCCGGCCACCGATTACGTGCAGATCAGCAACCGTGCGGTCAGTGGGGCGGGCAATAGCTACGGGATCAACCGCCAGCACGGCACCAACCTGTTGCGCCTCAGTGGCGCGCTGGCGCCTGGCAAACAGAGCCCGCAACTGGTCAGTGTGTGGGAGCCGACGCAACTGGTGGCGAACCTGTTCGGGCAGGCGTTGGCGGAGCAAGGGATTAGCGTGCTGGGGCGTCGTGTTATCGGCGGTGTCACGCCGACCACGGCGACGGTGCTGGCGATGCACGAGTCGGCGCCGTTGCAGGCATTGATCACGCCACTGCTCAAGCTGTCCAACAACAACATGTCTGAAGCGTTGCTCAAGACCATGGGCCGCAAGACGGCCAATGCCGGGACGGCCCAGGCGGGTGTGGCGGCGGTGGCAGGGTTCCTCAAGCGTCAGGGGATTGATGCGTCAACCTTGAGCCAGGTGGACGGTTCAGGGCTGTCGCGACGCAATCTGGTGTCGTCGCAAAACCTGACGGACCTGCTGCTGGCCGCCAGCAAACAGCCTTGGTTCAACGCTTGGTACAACGCGTTGCCGATTGCCGGCAATCCGGAGCGCCTGGCGGGTGGCAGCCTGCGCTATCGCCTGCGGGGCACTGCCGCCGAGAACAACCTGCACGGCAAGACCGGCTCCATGAGTGGTGTGTCGTCGTTGACCGGTTATGTCACCGATGCCAATGGGCGTAAGTTGGTGTTCGCGGTGGTGACCAACAATTACGTGGTCGAAGGGGCGCGGGTCAAGGCATTGGAGAACCGCCTGGCCACGGTATTGGCCAACAGCACGGACTAACGAACGCTGAAGATCAACTGTGGGAGCGGGCTTGCTGTGGTGAGGGGGCTTGTCCCCCGTCGGGTTCACCACAGATTGATGGGGCTGCTTCGCAGCCCAGCGCGGGGCAAGCCCGCTCACCACAGCAAGCCCGCTCCCACATTGGACCTGAGCCATTAGGCAGATTGCATTTCAAGGCATAAACGCCTGCCGGTACTCCCCGGGCGTCGCGCCCATCGCCTGGCGGAACCGGTTGGTAAAGTGGCTGGCACTGGAAAACCCGCAGGCCAGGGCGATCTCGCCCAGGGGCAACGACCCGCCCCGCAACAGCTCCCGGGCGCGGGCCAGTCGCCGCGCCAGCAGGTACTGGTGGGGCGGCAGGCCAAAGCTCTCGCGGAACATCCGCGCAAAGTGGTACTCCGACAACGCACACAACCCCGCCAACTGCCCCAGGCTGACCGGCTCGGCCAGTTGCTGGTCGATGTACTCCACCAATTGCCGGCGCTGGTGGGCGGCGAGCCCGCCCTTCAAGCGCAGGCCCTCACGCATTCCCACCTGGCTGAGCAAGGTATGGCTGAGCATTTCATGGGCCAGGCTGCTGGTGAGCAAGCGTTCGCCGGGTTCTTTCCAGTTCAGGCTGATCAGTTGGTGAAAACGCCGGGCTTGCTGGGCATCGTCGAGGAACGTGCTCTCACGCAACAGCAACTCGCGCGGCTCACGGTCCAGCAGTGTCACGCAGCCCAGGGCGAATTGCTCCGGGCTGAAATACACGTGGGCCAGGCGGATTTCGCCGTTGATCACCCAGGCCGACTGATGATCGGCCGGCAGGATGCACAGCTTGTCCGGGCCGCCCTTGGTGCCGGGCTGGTCGCGGCGAAAGGTGCCGGTGCCGCCACCGATGTAGCAGGACAGGGTGTGGTGGTCAGGCGCTTCGTAATCCTGGGCGTCGTGATGGTTGCTCCACAAGGCTGCAGACAAGCCGTCACCGAGCTCGGCGCACAGCTCAAGGCGAGCGTTGGGCGAGCGGTTGAGGGATTGAAAGACTTGCAGGGTTTCCAGTGGCGGCATATTCGTACTCTCTGACGGCTTGCATCCTACTCCCAGCGACGGCGGCTGTGATCCCGGCAGCCGACAAAAGCGCAAGAATCTGCAAGAGGCTGGGTGCCGTCCGGGGCGAAACTGTGGCTCAACCCCAAGGAGCCCGCCATGAACCTATTCCTGTATTTACTCACCGTGCTGATCTGGGGCACCACCTGGATTGCCCTCAAATGGCAGCTGGGCGTGGTGGCGATTCCGGTGTCCATCGTCTATCGCTTTGGCCTGGCGGCGCTGGTGCTGTTCGTGATGTTGCTGCTCAGCCGCAAGCTGCAGGTGATGAACCGGCGCGGGCACTTGATCTGCCTGGCTCAGGGTTTGTGCCTGTTTTGCGTCAACTTCATGTGCTTCCTCACTGCCAGCCAATGGATCCCCAGCGGCCTGGTGGCGGTGGTGTTCTCCACGGCCACCTTGTGGAACGCGCTGAACGCCCGGGTGTTTTTCGGCCAGAAAGTCGCGCGCAATGTGTTGATGGGCGGCGGCCTTGGCTTGCTCGGCCTGGGGCTGTTGTTCTGGCCGGAACTGGTGGGCCACACCGCCAGCCCGCAAACCCTGCTCGGCCTGGGTCTGGCGTTGCTCGGCACGATGTGTTTCTCGGCGGGCAACCTGCTGTCGAGCCTGCAACAGAAGGCCGGCCTCAAGCCGCTGACCACCAATGCCTGGGGCATGGCCTATGGCGCGTCGATGCTGGCGATGTACTGCGCAGTGCAGGGCATTCCGTTCGATATGGAATGGAACAGTCGCTACATCGGTTCGTTGCTGTACCTGGTGATACCGGGTTCGGTGATCGGGTTTACCGCCTACCTGACGCTGGTCGGGCGCATGGGCCCGGAGCGGGCGGCGTATTGCACCGTGCTGTTCCCGGTGGTGGCGTTGAACGTTTCGGCATTTGCCGAGGGCTATCAGTGGACCGCACCGGCGTTGGCCGGCCTGGTGCTGGTGATGGCGGGCAATGTGTTGGTGTTTCGCAAGCCCAAGGCTGGCGCGCCAATCAATCCAATCTACAAGGCGAAGCAGGTTTAGTGTGGGAGCTGTCGAGCCCGGGCGAGGCTGCGATGCAGGCGCTGCGGTCTTGCAGGTGCGCTGCGGTGATGCCATCGCAGCCTCGCTAAAGCTCGACAGCTCCCACAGTTGATCCCTTTTGCCTGAGAACCAGCGTTCGTTATTTCATGCCCAACCGCTTGGCCATCCGCCCCAGGTTGGCCCGGTCCAGGCCCAGCTCGCGGGCGGCGCTGGCCCAGTTGTGCTGGTGGCGTTCCAGGCAGGCATTGATGACCTGGCGCTGGTAGTTCTCGGTGGCCAGGCGCAGGTCACCGCTGACGTCCGGCACGTCGACCGGCTGCTCTTCGGCCTGCGGCGCAGTGACGTTCGGCAAGTCCAGGTCTGTCGCGTCCAGGCTGAGAATCTTCGGCCGTTCCCGGCAGTTGCCCAACGCTTTCAATGCACTGCGGCCGATCAAGTGCTCCAACTCGCGCACATTCCCCGGCCAGGCGTAAGCCAACAGTGCCGCCTGGGCATCGCTGGTCAGGCGCAGGCTGCCCAGGCCCATGCGTGAGCGGTTCTGCTCAAGGAAAAAACCCGCCAGCAACAGCACGTCGCGGCCACGCTCCCGCAGCGCGGGCACTTGCAGCGGATAGACGCTCAAACGGTGGTAGAAGTCCGCACGATAGCGACCGTTTCGTACTTCTTCGGCCAAATCCCGGTTGGTGGCGGCGATCAGGCGCACATCCACCTGATGTTCCTTGTCGGACCCCAGGCGCTGCAACTGGCCGCTTTGCAGCACCCGCAACAGCTTGGCCTGCACGGTGAGGGACAGTTCGCCCACTTCATCCAGGAACAGCGTGCCGCCATTCGCCAGTTCGAACTTGCCCCGGCGTTCATTCAGCGCGCCGGTAAATGCCCCGCGCACATGGCCGAACAACTCGCTTTCCACCAGGGTTTCCGGCAGCGCGGCGCAGTTGAGGCTGATCAGCGGTTTCTCGGCCCGGGAGGAGGCGGCGTGGATCGCCTGGGCCACCAACTCCTTGCCCACGCCGGTCTCGCCGGTGATCAGTACCGTCAGGTCGCTGCCGCCCACCAGGTTGATTTCTTCCACCAGGCGTTTGTGGGTCTTGCTCTGGCCGATCATTTCCTTGTGCTGCTGGCCGCTGGCCTGGCGGTAGATTTCGGCCCGCTGGTGTTCGTCTTCGGCCCGCAGGGCCAGGCGTTCGATGCGCTCGGCGACATTCACCGTCGCCGCCGCGAGGCTGGCGAAGGCTTGCAGGGCGTCCAGTTCCACCCGCTCGAAACGCTCGGTGTCGAGGGCGTCGAGGGTCAGCAGGCCCCAAGGCTGGTCATCGACAAACAGCGGGCAGCCCATGCAGTCGTGGACTTCAAGATGGCCGTGCAGGCCGTCCACCAGACCGTCGTAGGGGTCGGGCAGTTCGCTGTCGCTGTCAAAACGGGTCGGGCCGGGGCTGCTGAGCAGCACGCCAAAGCGCGGGTGCTCGCTGACTTTGAAGCGCCGGCCCAGGGTGTCGGTGCTCAAGCCGTCCACCGCCAGCGGTACCAGCCATTCGCCGTCGAGGCGCAGCAGGGCGGCGGCGTCACAGGGCAGCAGGGCGCGCATGGCCTGGAGCAGGCGCCGGTAACGCTCGCCTTCGGGCAGCTCGCGGGAGAGGTCGGCGACCAGGGGCAGCAGGGTGGTGAGCAGCGGTTGCGCAGTCATAATGACTCCTTGTAGTCATAGTGACTATAAAGTGTAGGAAGTCATATTGACTATATTATTTTCAAGATGTTGATTTATAAGTGTTTATTTGTTGGCACGAATACTGAGTAGTAAAGGGTATTCAGTAAGAAGACTCAGGAGTCTGCCATGCTTAGTGCCCAAGACCGTGCCATCGTCAAATCCACCGTGCCCCTGCTGGAAAGCGGCGGCGAAGCCCTGATCACCCATTTCTACCGCATGATGCTGTCCGAGTACCCGGAAGTTCGCCCACTGTTCAACCAGGCCCACCAGGCCAGCGGCGATCAGCCCCGGGCCCTGGCCAATGGCGTGCTGATGTACGCCCGGCACATCGACCAACTGGACCAGTTGGGCGACCTGGTGGCGAAGATCATCAACAAGCACGTGGCCCTGCAAATCCTGCCGGAGCATTACCCGATTGTGGGTACCTGCCTGTTGCGGGCGATTTCCGAAGTATTGGGCAGCGAGATCGCCACCCCGGAAGTGATGAGCGCCTGGGGCGCCGCCTATGGCCAGTTGGCCGACATCCTGATCGGTGCCGAAGCGGCTATCTATAAAGAGAAGGAAGAGGCGCCGGGCGGCTGGCGCGGTGCGCGCGCGTTCACCCTGGTCAAGCGGGTGGAGGAGAGCGCGGAAATCATCTCGTTTTACTTTGCGCCCGTGGATAACGGCCCGATCCTGGCCGCCGAGCCTGGTCAGTACATCGGCATGAGGCTGGTATTGGATGGCGAGGAAGTGCGCCGCAACTATTCCCTGTCGGCGCGTGGCGACTCGGGCCAGTACCGCATCAGCGTCAAGCGCGAAGCCGGTGGCCGGGTGTCCAACTACCTGCATGACCAATTCCCGGTGGGCGCGACCATCGACCTGTTCCCGCCATCGGGTGAGTTCACCCTGGCGGCCAGCGACAAGCCCTTGGTGCTGATCAGCGGCGGCGTGGGTATCACGCCAACCCTGCCGATGCTTGAAGCGGCCCTGGCCACTGAGCGTCCGATTCACTTTATCCACTGCGCGCGTAACGGCGGCGTGCATGCGTTCCGCGACTGGGTGGACGGCCTGGCTGCGCAGCATCCGCAACTCAAGCGCTTCTATTGCTACGCCGAAGATGATGGCGTGAGCCCGGCGGCGGACAAGGTCGGCATGCTCAGCCAGGAGCAACTGGCGGCGTGGTTGCCGCAGGAGCGCGACGTGGATGCGTACTTCCTGGGGCCAAAAGGCTTCATGGCGGCGATCAAGCGTCACCTGAAGGCCCTGGGCGTGCCGGAGCAGCAGAGCCGGTATGAGTTCTTTGGGCCGGCGTCGGCGCTGGAATAGGATTTAATCGATACACCGGGTCGGCCCCATCGCGGGCAAGCCCGGCTCCACATGGGACAGTGTTTGCTTGGGCAACTCAGTCAAATGTGGGAGCCGGGCTTGCCCGCGATGGCGTCAGTACATTCACAACATTTCCCCGATTAATCCGCTGTTAACCCTCCCTGTTTAAACCTCCTCACGCCAACTGCTCAACTTTCACCGTCCGCGTGTAAACTTGCGGCCATTGGCACAACCACAATTGGCTAAAGGGAAACGGGGATGATCGACGAATTGCGTTTGGGCAGGGAGCGACGCTTTCTGGTACTGCTGGGCATCATCTGCCTGGCGCTGATCGGCGGGGCGCTGTACATGCAGGTGGTGTTGGGCGAGGCGCCATGCCCGCTGTGCATCCTGCAACGTTATGCCTTGCTGCTGATCGCGCTCTTCGCCTTCATCGGTGCCGCCATGCGCACCACCCGCAGTGTCACGGTGTTTGAAGCGCTGGTGACCCTCAGCGCCCTCGGTGGCGTCGCCGCTGCCGGCTATCACGTGTACATCCAGTTCTTTCCGAAGGTCAGCTGCGGCATCGATGTGCTGCAACCGATTGTCGATGGCTTGCCGCTGGCCTCGGTGTTCCCCTTGGGGTTCCAGGTCGACGGTTTCTGCGAGACGCCGTACCCGCCGGTCCTCGGCCTGTCTCTGGCCCAGTGGGCGCTGGTGGCCTTTGTGCTCACGGTGATCCTGGTGCCGCTGGGCATCTACCGTAATCGCCAGGGCAAAGCCTAAGCGGTAGCCCGTCAACGCCCCGGCCTTCCTATAAAGAAGGCCGGGGCGTTTTTGTTTGTAGGCATTTTGTGAAGGGACCGTGACGCGGGGCAAGTTTGGGTGCGCGCAGCATGCGACATGTTGTCACACGGACGCTGTCGCAGGACGTTTCTGATGCCCGTAAACGCGGCATAAATTTGCATGAAGCGGCGTTTTATGGCTGTCAGTTCGTCGTCTGGCCGACGCCGCGAATGGCGTGAGGTCGGCGACATTGGCGGATGTCCGAATGCCTTGTTTTCAGGGCACTTGGATCCGTTTTCGATGCCCTTACAGCCTGTAGGGGATGTGGCAAACTGCCCAATAACACGGCATTTTTTGTGGTTTTTGTCGAGAATCAAACGCGATACGATCGCGGACCTTTGCAATAATGGTGAAGGATTATTGCTGGAAACGATAAAAATTATTTCTGGATAAGACATGGTTTATACATCGCTAGCTAACTACAATCGCCCGCACTGAATGTCCGGTGCTGCTCACCCCTGAGCAAACTAGGGCGGTCGAGAAGCGGATGTAACGTTTCATGCGACCCCAGGTGCCGGCAGCCTTTCAACTATCCGCACCAAATGGAATTGGTCTGTAACAAGGCCTTTGACCAACGAATTCGAATAAGAACTCACCGCTAGCCCGGGACGTGTCGATTCGCGCAAGGTGCGACGGGCAGGCCCTTATTCAATCGAAGAGAAATGCCAACCCTTGGCAGGGTGAAGTGTTGGCGATCAAAACCCAACTGCATTGCGCAAGCTGCTTTAGAGGTCGTGAGATGAGTAAAAACAGGTACCCCCGATTACTAGGCTTTTTGCCGCTGCTCGGCATGCTGTTAATGCTGGGAGGCTGCAAGTGGACCTTGCTCGACCCCAAAGGTCAGGTCGGTCTGGATCAACGAAACCTGATTATCACCGCCACTCTGCTGATGCTGTTGGTTGTAGTGCCCGTGATCATCATGACGTTCGCCTTCGCCTGGAAATACCGCGCGTCGAACACCAGCGCCACCTACGCGCCGAAGTGGTCGCACTCCACCAAGATTGAAATCGCGGTGTGGCTGGTTCCGATCCTCATCATCATCGCCCTGGGTTACATCACCTATAAGTCGACCCACGAGCTGGACCCGTACCGTCCGCTGGACTCCGACGTCAAGCCGATCAACATCGAAGTGGTCGCGCTGGACTGGAAGTGGCTGTTCATCTACCCGGACCTGGGTATCGCCACTGTGAACCAGATCCGGTTCCCGGAGAACACCCCGCTTAACTTCCGGATCACCTCCGACGCCGTGATGAACTCGTTCTTCATCCCTGCACTGGGTGGCCAGATCTACGCGATGGCAGGCATGCAGACCCGTCTGCACCTGATCGCGAACGAAAAAGCTGAAATGGAAGGCATCTCCGCCAACTACAGCGGTGCTGGCTTCACCGGCATGAAATTCAAAGCGATCTCGACGAGCCAGGAAGATTTCAACGCCTGGGTAGCCGAAGTCAAGGCCGCACCTAAACAGCTTGATCAAGCTGAATACGACGCCCTTGCCAAACCAAGCCAGAACAACCCAGTCGCCCTGTACTCCACGTACGAGCCGGACCTGTTTCAGAAAATCGTCGACAAGTACGAAGGTATGAAGCCAGGCAAGCCGATCGAGCACGAGAAGAAAGAAGTGGCCGCGGTTGAAGGTTCTGACACGGGCTCGCATTCAACTGCTGGGGCAGAGGAGTAAACGATGTTTGGTAAATTAAGTTGGGATGCGGTCCCGTTCCACGAGCCGATCGTGATGGTGACCATCGCCATGATCGCGCTGGGTGGTCTGGCACTGTTTGCAGGTATCACGTACTTCAAGAAGTGGACCTACCTGTGGACCGAGTGGCTGACTTCGGTCGACCACAAGAAAATCGGCGTCATGTACGTCATCGTTGCCATGGTCATGCTGCTGCGTGGTTTTGCCGACGCCATCATGATGCGTACCCAGTTGGCCATGGCCACCGAGGGTTCGCCTGGCTACCTGCCTCCTGAACACTATGACCAGATCTTCACCGCCCACGGTGTGATCATGATCATCTTCATGGCGATGCCTTTCTTCACCGGCCTGATGAACCTTGCCTTGCCGCTGCAGATCGGTGCGCGTGACGTTGCGTTCCCGTTCCTGAACTCCTTGAGCTTCTGGCTGCTGGTGTCCGGCGTGGTGCTGATCAACCTGTCCCTGGGCGTCGGCGAATTCGCCAAGACCGGTTGGGTTGCGTATCCGCCGTTGTCGGGCCTGGCTTACAGTCCGGGCGTGGGTGTGGATTACTACATCTGGGCGCTACAGTTATCAGGACTCGGGACGACACTGACGGGGGTCAACTTCCTGGCCACCGTCCTGAAAATGCGCGCCCCTGGCATGAAGCTGATGGACATGCCGATCTTCACCTGGACCTGCACCTGGGCCAACGTACTGATCGTTGCATCGTTCCCGATTCTGGCTGCAACCATGGCGTTGCTGTCGCTTGACCGTTACCTGGATTTCCACATTTTCACCAACGAACTTGGTGGCAATCCAATGATGTACGTGAACCTGTTCTGGGCATGGGGTCACCCTGAGGTGTACATCCTGATCCTGCCAGCGTTCGGTATCTTCTCTGAAGTGATCTCGACCTTCTCGGGCAAGCGCCTGTTCGGTCACCACTCGATGATCTACGCCTCGGGCGCGATCTCGGTACTGGGCTTCATGGTTTGGCTGCACCACTTCTTCACCATGGGTTCGGGGGCCAGCGTCAACGCGTTCTTCGGACTGGCGACGATGCTGATTTCCATCCCGACGGGGGTGAAGCTATTTAACTGGCTATTCACCATCTATCACGGTCGTCTGCGTATCACCAGCCAGGTTCTGTGGACCCTGGGCTTCATGGTGACCTTCGCGATCGGCGGCATGACCGGCGTACTGCTGGCCATCCCGGGTGCTGACTTCGTACTGCACAACAGCCTGTTTGTAATTGCTCACTTCCACAACGTGATCATCGGCGGCGCGGTATTCGGCTACATCGCAGGCTTCAGCTTCTACTTCCCGAAAGCGTTCGGCTTCAAGCTGCACGAAGGCTGGGGCAAGGCTGCATTCTGGTTCTGGATCTCGGGCTTCTTCGTCGCGTTCATGCCGCTCTACGCGTTGGGCTTCATGGGCATGACCCGTCGTCTGAACGCCACTACCAACCCTGAGTGGGTGCCGTACCTGTACGTCGCCATGGTCGGTGCACTGATGATTGCTGTCGGTATCGCCTGCCAGCTGATCCAGCTGTATGTCAGCGTGCGTGATCGCAAGCAGAACCTGTGCGAATCCGGCGACCCATGGAATGCACACACCCTGGAATGGTCGACCTCGTCGCCACCGCCGTTCTACAACTTTGCCGTACTGCCTAAGGCTGACAGCATCGATCCGTTCACCGAAGCCAAGGAAGACGGTACTGCGTACCAGAAGCCTGCGCGTTACGAACCGATCCACATGCCTAACAACACCGCCACTGGCGTGGTGATGGGCGCACTGTTGACCGTGTTCGGTTTCGCGATGATCTGGCACATCTGGTGGCTGGCCATCGTGAGCCTGGTGGGCACCATCGGCTACTTCATCGTTCACGCTGCCCGTGATGACCAAGGCTACATGGTGCCGGTCGACGTGATCGAACGCATCGAAGCCGAGCAACACGCTCGCCTGGTTGCCGAGAAGAAGATCCCGGCCAACCGTGTTGAAACCTCGTTGGAACAGGCTTAAACCATGTCGAACTTAGTGACCAATGCTGGACACGCCCATGTCGATGACCATGGGCACGATGACCATCACCACGACTCGGGGCCAATGACCGTCTTCGGTTTCTGGCTCTACCTGATGACCGACTGCATCTTGTTTGCGTCGATCTTCGCGGTGTACGCGGTACTGGTAAACAACGTAGCGGGTGGCCCGTCGGGCCACGACATCTTCGAACTGCCTTACGTGCTCGGCGAAACCGCCTTGCTGTTGTTCAGTTCGATCACCTACGGCTTCGCCATGCTGGCCTTCTACAAGGGCAGCAAGAAAGGCGTCCTGAGCTGGTTGGCACTGACCTTCCTGTTCGGCCTGGGCTTCATCGGCATGGAGGTCAACGAGTTCCACCTGCTGATCTCCGAAGGTTACGGCCCGCACCGTAGCGGCTTCCTGTCGGCGTTCTTCACGCTGGTAGGCACCCACGGTCTGCACGTGACTGCCGGTCTGATCTGGATGGCGACCATGATGTATCAGGTCAACAAACATGGCCTGACCAACACCAACAAGACTCGCCTGAGCTGCCTGAGCCTGTTCTGGCACTTCCTGGACGTGGTCTGGATCTGCGTCTTCACCGTTGTCTACCTGATGGGGACTCTGTAATGGCTAATGCACATTCCCATGACAGCCACGATGACAGCCACGGCAGCGTCAAGTCGTACGCCATCGGCTTCATCCTGTCGGTCATCCTGACGCTGATCCCGTTCGGCCTGGTGATGTACCCAACCTTGCCGAAGTCGATCACCTTGATGATCGTCCTGGCGTTCGCGGTGATTCAGGTGCTGGTTCACCTGGTGTACTTCCTGCACCTGGACCGCTCGAAGGCTCAACGCGATAACGTGATTGCGTTCGTGTTCGCAGGCTTGGTGATCCTCCTGCTGGTTGGCCTGTCGGTATGGATCATGTTCAGCATCCATACGTTCATGATGGCGAAGTGAGGTAAGACCCGATGTCGCTTAAGCACTTTATCCAAATCACCAAACCGGGGATCATTTTCGGTAACGTGCTTTCTGTGGCAGGCGGTTTCTTCCTGGCCTCCAAGGGGCATGTCGATCTGGCCATATTCCTGGCTGCGATGATCGGCACGTCCTTGGTGGTAGCTTCCGGTTGTGTATTCAACAACTGCATCGACCGCGATATCGACATCAAGATGGAGCGCACCAAGAATCGTGTGCTGGTGCAGGGCCTTATCTCCCTGAAGCTGGCACTGATCTTCGCGACCGTTTTGGGTATCGCAGGCGTGGTGTTGTTGTACAAGGTGGCCAACCCGCTGGCGGCGCTGTTTGCCGTGATCGGTTTTGTCATCTACGTCGGCTTCTACAGCCTGTACCTCAAGCGCAAGTCGGTTCACGGCACGCTGGTGGGCAGTCTGTCGGGGGCGATGCCGCCGGTGATTGGTTATGTGGCTGTGACCAATAGCTTCGACATGGCCGCGCTGGTGCTACTGGTGATGTTCAGCCTGTGGCAGATGCCGCACTCTTATGCCATTGCGATCTTCCGCTTCAACGACTACCTGGCTGCTTCGATTCCGGTCCTGCCGGTCAAGCGTGGCATCCGGGTCGCCAAGAAACACATCCTGCTCTACATCCTGGCCTTCCTCGTGGCGACCTTGATGTTGACCTTCAGTGGCTACGCCGGCATGAGCTACCTCGCCGTCGCCGCCGCCATGGGCATGTACTGGTTGTACATGGCCTGGACCGGCTACAAGGCGGTGGATGACACCGTCTGGGCACGCAAGCTGTTCGTCTTCTCGATCTTCACCATCACCGCCTTGAGCGTGATGATGTCCCTGGATTTCCAGGTGCCGAAAGAGTTGCTGCTGACGTACGCCCACTGAGTGATCAAGCAGTAAAAAACCCCGCCTTCGAAAGAAGCGCGGGGTTTTTTATTGAGGGGCCTTTAAACTATGCCAAATCTTACAAATGCAGGAAGCAGCGTGATGAGTAAAAAAGCCGTTATCGTCTTCAGTGGTGGGCAGGACTCGACGACCTGCCTGATCCAGGCACTGCCGCTGTATGACGAGGTGCACTGCATTACCTTCGACTATGGCCAGCGGCATGTGGCAGAAATCGAAGTCGCGCAGAAACTCGCCAGGCAGCTGGGCGCCACCGTTCACAAGGTGATGGACGTGTCCCTGCTGAACGAGCTGGCCATCAGCAGCCTGACCCGCGACAACATTCCGGTGCCCACGGTGAACAGCTCCGGCGAGAGCCTGCCAAGCACCTTCGTGCCGGGCCGGAACATTCTGTTTTTGACCCTGGCGGCGATTTACGCCTATCAGGTCAAGGCAGAAACCGTGATCACCGGCGTGTGTGAAACCGACTTCTCGGGTTACCCGGATTGCCGGGACGAGTTCGTCAAGGCGCTGAATAAAGCGCTGCAACTGGGCATGGAATACGACGTGCGTCTGGAGACGCCGCTGATGTGGCTGAACAAGGCCGAGACCTGGGCCCTGGCGGACTATCACCACCAGCTGGACCTGATCCGCAACCAGACCCTGACCTGCTACAACGGCATCATCGGCACGGGGTGTGGCAACTGCGATGCGTGCAACCTTCGCGCACGTGGCCTGAACGACTACCTGGAAAACAAGGCAGCCGTCCTGCAGAGCCTGAAAAGCAAATTGGCTTGATGCCGAGCGTTCCCGTGCTGAGCACGGGAACGTTCACCGATCAGTTGGCTTGCTGCGCAGCCTGGTTATCGCCTGTGATGTAGCGCTTGAACAACGAGCGGGCGCCATAGGCCGGCAGGATGTTGAAGAAGGCAAAGCAGACTTTGATCGCGATCTGCACATAGATCATGTTCAGGATGTCGCTGGTCTGCATGGCGCCGTAGAACGCGATGAAGCAGAACAGGAAGCTGTCGATAATCACCGCGAAAAACGTACTCAGGAAAATCCGCAGGAATAAATACCTGGAGTTGGTCAGCTCTTTGATCTTGCACAGCAGGTACGAGTTTATGTTCTCCGACACCAGGAACGAGACCGAAGAGGCGATCAACACCGACGACACCTGGATGATCACGTCGTTGTAAGGCCCGTCGAGCTTCCAGCCGGGCAAGCCGGGGAGGAAGGTCGAGCCGTAGAGCAGGATGATGATCATCGCGTTGCTGGCAAACGCAAACAGGATGGCCCTTCGCGCCAGCCGGAGGCCGAACTGCTCGTTGAGCAAGTCCACGATCAGGAATGTCAGCGGGTACAGAAACGTGCCGGGTGTGACGATAATGCCCAGCGACTCCAGGTAAATCGGTTTGGTCGCGGCGATGCTGGTAAAGATATAGAACGTAAAGAGCAGCAAGTTCAGGATGATATAGATCATCCATGAGTTCTCATTGCGGTCATTGAGCTCGTACGCGGTGAGCGCCCCGCCCTGGGAATAGAACTTCTTGTACATGTTCTTGACTTCCATTTTATTTAAATTGTCCATGATTTCGCTGTTCAGCACTTCGCTCAGCTTTACTCGAATGACCTTGCCCGTGGCGATCACCATGATCACCGCCAGGCTCTTGTCATTCTCGAACCCCAGCAACTTGTATTTGCTGTTCTCGACGTCGTGTTCATACGTGGTCATTGAAGCGCTCCTCGATGATATCTCCCACCACACAGATACGATCCGAGCTCACACACGCTTCATCCGTGATGAATAGTGTTTTGCTGACGCAGTCGTACACCAACTTTTCCTTATCGTCGCTCGACGAGCCCTTCTGCACGATCAACAAATCCCCCGGCTCGTTGACGCCGGCAATTTCATGTTCCAGCAGAACAGCGATCAAGTTGTAGGAGGTGCCGAAGTAGTAGGTCAGCGGGTACAGCGTGGCGAGTTCGCCAATGCGCTTGTGCATGCTCGCCATGACCAGGCTTTGCTTGATGATCGGCACGGCAGCCGGGTTCATATTTCCCTGGGGGGAAATACTGCTGTCGATGATTTCTTTTTCTTCAAAGTCGAGGGTCTCGATTTCTTCATAGGAGACGCCAAAGAAATCCGAGATCTTGCGGACGGTGGACTGCTGTACGTTGACGACCTTGCCTTCCAGAATGTTGTAGATCGTGGTTCTGGTCAGGCCGGCCGCGTTGCACAACGACAGCTGCGTCTCTCCGCGGCTTTTGATCAGGTATTTGATATTGCTCTTCAAATACTCGGTGCGTTCTTTTCTATGAATCAAATGCCCACCACTTCCTTATGTTTTACACCGAGCGTCCATTCTGGCCGGGTTGCGGGCTTCGCCGCGGCGCGAAGTGTTGCATGCGCCCGCTACAAGAATAAAGACCGTGATCAGTTTTTTGGCGATTGGCCAGCATCCAGCCAGGGAAAACCGCGCCTTGTCCCCCCGTACCCCGGCAAAAAGAATCATTTAATTTGGAAAATGTTCATTTTTCTGCTTAATTGCCCTGCGCCCAACGGAAAGGTGCTCGGGATTTTCAGGGAAGGAACACATGACTATGACAGTCAACATGCAACCACTTACCCACCACGCCGGCCTGTTGCAACGAGGGCGGACGGATCTTCGGGCAGAAGACGCAGAGCTGGCGGGGCTGCTGGATGCAGAAGTCACGCGCCAGCACCAAACCCTGTCACTGGCCGCTTCGTCCTGCGCCGTGAAGCCGCACATCCTGGCGGCGTCCGCCTCGGTGCTGGTCAACGTGACCGCCGAGGGTGCCCTTGGCTGGCGTCATCACGCCGGCTGCGAGAACGCCGACCGGGTCGAAGCCCTGGCGGTCCGCCGGGCGCGTGAGCTGTTCGGCGCGCAATACGCCGGCGTGCAACCTCACTCCGCATCGACGGCCAACTACCAGGTGCTGGCGGCCTTGCTCGAGCCCGGCGACACGGTGCTCGGCATGGCCACCGATCATGGCGGGCCCCTGAGCCATGGCAGCCCGGTGGCGTTCACTGGCGCGTACTACAAGGCGCTCAGATATGGCACCACCTCCAAGGGCGTGATCGACTACGAACAGGTGCGCACACAGGCGCTGGCCCATCGCCCGCGCGTGATCATCTGCGGTGCGACGGCCTACTCGCACCTCATCGATTTTGAACGGTTCCGCGCGATTGCCGACGAAGCCGGGTCGATCCTGCTGGCGGATATTTCGACCGTCGCCGGCCTGGTCGCCACCGGACGCCATCCGAGCCCGGTCGACGCGGCCCACGTCACCACGCTGTGCACTCACAGGCAACTGGGCGGCCCGCGCGGCGGCCTGATCCTTTCCGGGCGCGACGCGGAAACCAAGGTGCCCGGCCTCAAGACCACCTTCAGTCGTCTTCTCGACCAGGCCGTGTTCCCGCGGATGCAGGGCGCGCCGGCCTTCAACATGATCGCGGCGAAAGCGGCGGCGTTCGGCTACGCCATGTCGGCGGAATTCGACGCCTGGATGGCGCGGATTCGCACCACCGCCGATGAACTGGCCAACGCGTTTCAGGCCTGTGACTACGAGGTGGTGGGCGGGCGCAGTGAGAACCACTCGATCCTGATCCGCCTGCGTGGCGGCATCACCGGCTCTGTCGCCCAGGCGGCGCTGGAGCAATGCGGCATCATCGTGGACAAACATCGCGCCCCGGGTGAGACGCGACCGTCATTTGTTGCCAACGGGTTGTGTATCGGTAGCGGCTCCCTGGCGCAACGCCACGTGGATGCCCATGGATGCCGCCAGGTAGTCGAGCTGGTTGGCCGGGTACTCGACGCCGTCACGCCCCTCAACGAGCACAAATACACCCTCGATCCCGTCGCGCAGGAATCCCTGCGTTTACAGGCCCGAACCTTATGCGCGAAGTACCCCCTCACGGATTACCTGCCCGACTGAGTCATTACCCCGGGGGATGTTTCATGTTATTACGGGATAAATTGCTGTACGGTGTTTAAGCGGCTGTTATAGACGGTCGCGCTATTGCTTATATCCATAATTAACAAGCTGCACGACAGCTTGACGTTCTCCTGGCAGTTATAAAAAGGGCTCTTAAAGTCCGTTCAACCTCCGTGAACGAAGTACTCAGCCTTTTGCAGTGAAGTCGAACTTGGCCTCTGCGCCGATTGTTGTTCGACTCATGAGGAGATACCCCGTGATAACCCGAAGAAAACTTCTTTATTCAGGCGCAGCCTTGACCGGCGCCGGCCTGTTTGCCCCGCTGTGGGCCGGTGCCGCGCTGGCGCAGGACGTCAGCAGCGCCGCCAGCGATGACATTGAATCCTTCCGCCAATTGTCGATGTTCCTCCTCGAACGCCCGAGCCTGGATGCCGCCTTGTCCTTGCGCATCCTGGCCCAGTGCACCCAGAACGACCCTGCATTCCCCGAGAAGATCAAAGCCTTGTGGAGCAAGGTCGGCCAGCATCACCTGCGCAGCGTCAGCCAGTTGTCCGGCAGCCCGTTCTACCGCGACCCGGTGGTCAAGGACACGACGCAGAAAATCGTTTCGGCCTGGTACCTGGGTTACACCGGCACCCCGGTGTCCCTGCGCGCCACCGACGGCACGCGGCTGGTGACCTTCACCGGCGCCCTGGCCTACGCGCCAACCGCAGACGCCACGGTGATCCCGACGTACTCCCGGGGAAAAACCAATTACTGGGTTAATCCTCCGGCCACGCTGGCCAACGACTAAGACAAGGCACTTTTATGAATCAGGATTTTGACGCCGATGTCATTGTGGTTGGCTCCGGCGCATTAGGCAGTAACGCAGCATTTGAATTGGCCAAACACGGCAAGTCGGTGATTATTCTGGAAGCGGGTGAACATATTCCCCGCTGGAAGATAGTCGAGAACTTCCGTAATTCGTCGAACAAAGGCAATTACAACTCGCCGTATCCGAATGAGCCGTGGGCCCATCATTCTTATGATGAGCAATACATTGAGAACACCGGTTCTTTCGAGTTCCGCCCCGGCATGTTGAAACTGGTGGGCGGCACCACCTGGCACTGGGCGGCGGCGTGCTGGCGTTACTTGCCCAACGATATGAAGCTCAAGACCCTGTACGGCGTAGGTCGCGACTGGCCGCTGGAATACAGCGAGCTGGAACCCTATTACGTGCGCGCAGAAATTGCCCTGGGCGTGTGCGGCAGTGACACCCAGGACCAGAGCGGGCAGGGCGGCGGCGCGTTCCCGCCGCGCTCAAGCCCCTATCCGATGGCGCCGGAAGGCGACACCTACCTGTTCCAGCGCCTGCGCGAACGCATGGCCCCGGCGGGGTATCACTTTATCCATGAGCCCAACGGCCGCGCCACCGAACCCTACGACGGGCGCCCGGCGTGCAGCGGCAACAACAACTGCATGCCGGTCTGCCCCATCGGGGCGATGTACAGCGGCGACGTGCATGCCCGCCACGCTGAACAGGCCGGCGCCAAGCTGATCACCGACGCCACCGCTTACAAGCTGGAAAAAGGCGCCGACGACAAGATCGTCGCGATCCATTACCGCAGCTCCACCGGCGCCGATGTGCGGCTCACGGCCAAGTACTTCATCGTCGCCGCCCATGGCCTGGAAACCCCCAAGCTGTTGCTGATTTCCGAGGTCGCCAACTCCTCCGACCAGGTCGGTCGCAACCTGATGGACCACACCGGCCAGGGCCTGCAATTTATCGCCGACGAGCCGTTGTGGCCGGGGCGCGGGGCGGTGCAACAGGGCGGGATTTTCAATCGTCGCGACGGTGAGTTCCGCAAGGAGCGTGCTTCGGTCAAACACTCGATCTCCAACAACGTGCCGAACATTGCCGTGGCCAAACGGCTGATCGCCCAGGGCGTGTACGGCAAGGAGCTGGACGAGCGCATCCGCCACGACGCGGCGCGCTGGGTCGACGTGTCCACCGTGTATGAAACCCTGCCGTTGCA
Organism: Pseudomonas sp. ADAK13; assembly: GCF_012935715.1. NCBI lineage: Bacteria > Pseudomonadati > Pseudomonadota > Gammaproteobacteria > Pseudomonadales > Pseudomonadaceae > Pseudomonas > Pseudomonas sp. ADAK13. The sequence goes on along the minus strand of NZ_CP052860.1, from coordinate 908,966 downwards.
GACCAACACCGTGCGCCCAAGCCGCACCCGCAAGGACGCCCTGGGCATCCCGATGCTGGTGGTCAACTACGAGGTGGGCGATTACGTGAAGGCGGCCAAGGCCGGCGTCACCGAAGATTATGCGCACTTCGTGCAACTGATGGGCGGCACGGTGGTGGAAGACAACACCGGCTACCAGAACCGCGACCACCTGATGGGCACCGTGATCATGGGCGCCAACCCCAAGGACTCGGTGGTCAACCACGAGTGCCGCACCCACGACCACGCCAACCTGTTCCTCGCCACCACCGGGGTGATCCCGGCGTCCGGCACCATCAACCCGACCCTGGCGGGCGTGGCGCTGAGTATCCGTATGGCCGACATCATTGCGCGGGAGGTCTAGGTCATGGGATTGCTTAAATTTCCGTTGCTGGCCTTGCTGCTCACCGCGTTGCCGGCGTTTGCCGCTGAAGACACCGCCGCGCTGATCCAGAAAGGCGCCTATGTGGCCCGTGCCGGCGACTGCGAAGCCTGCCACCGCACGGCTGAAAACGGCGGCGCGCCGCTGGCCGGCGGGTATGTGATCGACTCGCCCATGGGCAAGATCATCTCCAGCAACATCACCCCGTCTAAGGCCTACGGCATCGGCGACTACACCGAGCAGCAACTGGCGGACGCCTTGCGCAAAGGCATCAACGCCAAGGGCCAGCACTTGTACCCGGCAATGCCTTACACCTCGTACCAGGGCATGAGCGATGACGACATCCACGCCTTGTACGTGTACCTGCAACAGGGCGTCAAAGCCGTGGACCAACCGGTGCCGGAAACCCACCTGGCGTTCCCGTTCAACATCCGCCAACTGATGTTCGGCTGGAACCTGGTGTTCCTCGACAGCCAGGGCTTTGTACCCAAGCCCGGCGCCACCGAACAGGTCAGCCGTGGCCAGTACCTGGTGGACAACCTGGCCCACTGCGGCGCCTGCCACACCCCGCGTAATGCGTTGATGGCCGAGGACAACAGCCAGTACCTGGCCGGTGCGAAACTGGGGGGATGGGTCGCGCCCAACATCACCTCCGACAAGGTCAGTGGCCTGGGGGACTGGAGCGACGACGACCTGGTCAACTTCCTGAAAAACGGTCACCTCGCCGACAAGGCCCAGGCGGCAGGCGGCATGGCCGAAGCCGTGGAAAACAGCTTCCGCTACCTCAGCGACAGCGACCTGCACGCCATGGCCGCCTACCTGCACAGCGTGCCGCCGATCCGCGACCCCGGGCAGACCGAGCGCGTCGTGCGCAAGGTCACACCCGTGGACATGAGCACCCTGGAAACCGGCCAGGGCGACCAGGCCTCACTGGCCGATGCCACCGGCCTGAATGGCGCACGCCTCTACAACTCGGCCTGTTCCAGTTGCCATGGCCGCGATGGCCAGGGCAGTGCCGACAAGTTTTACCCGTCCCTGAGCCTCAACACCGCGCTCAACGGCAACCAGGCCAACAACCTGGTGATGGCGATCATCGCGGGCATCGACCGTAAAGGGGCCGATGGTGCCGTGAGCATGCCGGCCCTGGGCGGCGACCTGAACGACGCGCAAATCGCCGCCATTGCCAACTACAGCCTGCACACCTTCGGCAACCCGGCGCTGAGCGTCAGTTCCGAAGAAGTCACCAGCCTGCGTCGCGGTGGGGATGTGCCCTTGTTGATCACTGCCATGCCGTATCTGTTGTGGGGCGGTGGTTTTGTGGTGTTGGTACTGATCATCGTGCTGGTGCTGTGGCGCCGTCACCGCAAACACCTGCGGGAAGTGGAGGCCAAGCGGATCGCATTGAACCGGCGTTTTCATTCCAAGTAGGTAGAAACGCAAAAGCCCCGCCTTCGGTCTGAAGCGCGGGGCTTTTTGTTGGCCGGGTAAATCAGCGGGTGCTTTCCTCGTCATACCCAATGGCAGGAACGGGGGCGAATCCCGCACCTGACGCTGCGAGCCGACAAGGAGAGGTCTTCATGGTCAACGTGAGTCGTCGTTCCCTGATCGCACTGGGCGCGGCCTTGCCCTTGCTGGGGCGCCTGGAGTGGGCTGAAGCGAGTCCGGCTGTGGCGGCGCCCGAGGCGCTGCTCAACTACAACGAAAGCCCCTACGGCCCCTCGCCGGCTGCGCGGCAGGCGATGCAGCGCGGCATTGCCGCCTCGGGGCGCTATCCTTACCCGGACATGTACGCGCTGGTCGAACAGTTTGCCAAACAGCAGGGCATTCTGGAGGAGCAGGTGGCGGTGTTCGCCGGCTCCATGGCCGCGTTGCGTTACGCGGTGCTGGCGTTTACCAGCGAAACCCGCAGCCTGGTGATGGCCACGCCTTCCTACGAAGTACCGCGCGAGGCTGCCGAATCGCGCAAGGCCAAGGTGCACGAAGTAGACCTCACCGCCGATCACGCCCATGACCTTCCCGCCATGCTCGCCATTGACCGGCAGCCCGGCCTGATCTACCTCTGCAACCCGAACAACCCCACCGGCACCCTCACACCCGCCAAGGCCATCGAACAGGCCCTGGCGAACAAGCCCAAAGGCAGCATTTTGCTGGTGGACGAGGCCTACATCGACTTCAGCGATGCGCCCAGTTGCGTGGCGTGGGTCAGGGACCATGACGACTTGCTGGTGCTGCGTACGTTCTCGAAAATCTACGGCCTGGCCGGCGCGCGCCTGGGGCTGGCCATCGGTCATCCGGCGTTGCTGGAACAGTTGGCGGTGTATGGCGGGGATAACGTGCCGGCTGCCGCCAGCTTGCTCGCCGGCCGCGCCAGCCTCGCGGATACGCAACTGGTGCCTGCGCGCAAGGCGCTGAATACACGGTTGCGGGATGAAACGGTGGCGTGGCTAAAAAGCCGGGGATTCACCTGCACGGCGTCTCACAGCAACTGCTTCATGATTGACGTGCGCCGTCCGGCCGAACAGGTCATCGAGCAGTTGGGCGAGCAGGGCGTGAAGATCGGGCGCGTGTGGAAAAACTGGCCGCAGTGGGTGCGGGTCACGGTGGGGAATGCTGACGAGATGCGGCGGTTTCGCGAGGTGTTTGCGGCTCAGGTCGTACGCTGAATTCGCTGCGACGCAGACCCAATGTGGGAGCTGGGCTTGCCCGCGATGCAGGCACCTCGGTGTGTCAGCTGCAACGAGGTGATGCTATCGCAGGCAAGCCAGCTCCCCCAGAGAGATCGGGTTACTGCTGGGCGATGCTGTAGCCCTCAAACGCGGTCTGCTGCTGCAGCGCCGTGATGATGCTTTTACGTGTCAGTGGCTGCTCGGCGCCCGAGTTATCCACAAAGGTTTCAACTTCCAGTTCCGCCTCGTCACCTTCACCGACAAAGGTAAAGCCGAGGAACTCAAACGCCTCGCGGTCGACATTCGGCTTGGAGCGTGGCGAACGCATCGGCAGGGTGACGCTGATGCCGTCCTTGCTGATGGCGAACACTTCCGCTTCCTTCTTCGGGCGGGAAGCCTTGCCTTTACCGGCGCTCGGGTTGCTGATGGCCTGGTGGGTCTGGTTCAGCACCTTGAGGGCCAAACCGTAGACCAGCTCCTGAAACTCCGGGTCGTCCTTGAAGCTGGACAGGATGCGGCTGATGGAGAATTTGCTGTTCAGGTCTTCGAGGGCGGCGTTGTCGGCGGCTTCGGCGTCCTTGAGCTGCTTGAGCTCGCCCATCAGGTCGTAGGCCTTGTCGTCATCGAAAGCATCGTGCGCCTGGCGGATGGCCACGCGCAGTTCGCGAATCTGGTCGCTTTCCTTGGAGGTGTGGAACGCGTCCAGCACCATCTCGCTGATGGTCTTGGCCGCCGGCACGTGCTGTGAAAGATTGATGGCGTTTTCGTATTCAGCTTTGGACTGCAAGGCGACTACGGATTCTTCGGTACGGGAATCAGACATTGAAATTTCACTACTTCAGTAAACGGGGAGACGGGAAAAGCGTCGCGCATTTTCAGCGGGGAGGGGGATCAGGTCAAGGCAGCACAATGCCCTCATCGCGGCTGAATGACGCCAACGCCCGCCGCAGCTTGATCGCCCGCCCGCAAAACAGGCCCACCGTGAACCCCGCAGCCCCGCCCGCCAGGGCCAGCATTGGCGCGGTGCTCGACAGCAACGGATGCACGGCCTGTTGATAGCCGAGGTAATACTTCACGCCGAAGAACAATTGGGAGATCAGCAGGATTTTCCAGGTGCCGGGCACCACCAGCGTGCTGCCATCGAGGCTTGCACCCCGGGCGGTGAACAGCGCCATCGCCAACAGGCTGCCGACGGCCGCACCGCCCAGCCAGCAGCCGATCGAGAGTGCCGAGTGTTCAATGGACATCAGCGACCAGATCACCAGCACCACCGGCAGGATAACCAGCGACCGGCGGGTTTCGCGGCTGCCGCGGGTGGCCTTGATCCCGTACCAGCAGATCCACAGATAAACGGCGTACACCCAAAGAGGCGTGCCCTGGAGAATGTCGAGCATAGTCAGCGTCCGTGCCTGATGAAGGAGGGCGTCGATAGTCGCCGGGCCACGAGGGGCTTGTCCATCGATTTAACCGAGGCGCTTGCCCATTTCGAAGGCGCGCTTTTCATAGCCCAACTCTTCGTACAGGCGTTGGGCCGGTTCGTTGAAGGCCCAGACGGTCAGGCGCAAATCACCGGCGCCCTGGCGGACCGCCCAGCGCTCGGCGAGTGCCATCAGCTCACGGCCAATGCCCTGGCCGCGCTGGGCCTCCAGCACGCAGACCGAGCCGATCCGGGCGACGCGCAGCGGCTGCAGCAACGGGCTGGCCGTCTCGATGATTTGCACGGTGATAAACCCGACGCCCGCACCCTGCAACTCCGCCAGAAACACCGCCTGGACCCGGCTGGTGAGGCAGGGCCGCCAATGGGACTGGTCGCGCTCCACCTGCTCGGTGGCGGCACGGTAGATATCGGGCCGTTCCTGGTGGTGCAGGCGGTTCAACGGCTGGCCGAGCACGCACAGGGTGTGCAGGTCATCCAGGTGGGCCTGGCGATAGGTCAATCCTTGGGACATGCTGCTCCTTTGAAACGAACCGGGAAGGGAGCGTCTTTATGCCTGTTGTCCACAGGCATCACAAGCCTTGCAGGGCACTCAGCTGAGCCTCCAGCCCCTCACGCAAGCCACTGCCGCGCCGGGCGATAAACACCAGTTGCACCGCCAGCTCCGGCGTTTGCCCGTTGGCCAGGGTGAACTGGCTGCGACTGCCCACGTGTTGCAGCCAGAACGGTTGGTCGTTGCCTTGCAAATGCACCAGGCCCTTGAGCCGGAACAGGTCCTTGGGCAGTTGCCCCAGCCAGTCGCGCAAGGCTTTGGCGGGCAGCGGCTGGTTGCCCTGCCACACCCAGCTTTCAAACAGCTGGTCATGGCGCGGCAGCACCGGGCTCAGGCCGTTGCGCTCGCCGCGCTCACCCAGCAGCAGGGCGTCCGGCACCATCGCCTGCACCGTGCTCAGCACCCGTGCCCGCCCACCGATCTCGGCACGCAGGGTTTCCAGTTCGGCGGCGCTGACCAGGTCGGCCTTGTTCAGCAACACCAGGTCGGCGCAGGCCACCTGGGCCCGGGACAGCCGTGCGAACTCGCCTTCCAGCGCGCGGTAACCGCTGGCGTCCACCAGGGTGATCACCGTGTCCAGGTGCAACTGCGCCTTGAGCTGTGGATAACCCAGGGTCTGCACAATGCGTTGCGGGTCGGACACGCCGCTGCACTCGATGACGATCCGGTCCAGGCGCGGGCGCATCTGCGTCAGGCTTACCAGCTGCGCCAGCAGGTCTTCCTGCACGGTGCAGCAGATGCAGCCGTTCTGCAGGCTGACCACCGCGTCGGTGACTTCGGCGATGATCGCGGCATCGATGTTCAGCTCGCCAAAATCATTCACGATCACCGCCATGCGCCCGTACTGCGGCTGCTGGGCCATGCGGTTGAGCAGGGTGGTCTTGCCGGCGCCGAGGAACCCGGCGACCACCGTCACCGCGATGCTCGCGGCGTTCATTCGATCACCGGCGGCAGGCCTTGCCACACCGCTTGCAGCGAGGTGTCGGCGAAGATGCCGAGGCGGTCGTACACCGGGCGGCCTTCGACAAACGTCAGTTGCACCTGGGTCTGGTGGATGTAGTTGCGTGCAGGCTCGGCGAACAGATCGCGGTCGAGCACGATCAGGTCGGCCGACTTGCCCACTTGCAGGCTGCCGGTGGCGTGTTCCAGGCCCATGGCGTGGGCGCCGTTGAGGGTCGCCACTTGCAGCGCCTGTTCGAGGGTGATCGGCTCACCGAAGCATTCCGGTTCCTGGTTCCACGGGTTCTGGCGGGTGACCATGGTTTCCAGGGCCAGCCACGGGTCGATCGACGCCACCGGCCAGTCGGTGCCCATCACCGCCAGGCCGCCTTCGGCCAGTACGCCTTTGAAGTCGTAGATGCGCTTGAGGCGCTCCTGGCCATAACCGCTGCGCGCGCCGCTGGCGAAGGGTGTCGGGTACCAGGCGGCCGGGGAAAATTCAGCGATCACGTTCAGGGCCTTGAAGCGCTTGAGGTTGCCCGGGTGCAGCAAGGTGCTGTGGGCACACTGGTGACGAATCCCGCTGTCACCATTGACCCGCCGGGCTTCGGCCACCGCATCCAGGAACACGTCGGAGGCGCCGTCGCCGGTGCAGTGGGCGATCACCCGCAGGCCGCGACGGTCCATGTCCACCACCATGTCGGTGATGTGTTCCGGGGTCAGGTTGAGCTTGCCGCGCCACGTGGAATTGGCTTCCCAGGGAGTCATCAGGTACGAGGATTTTGGCTCCACGGTGCCGTCGAAGTGGAACTTCACCGCGTTCGCATTCAGCCGGGCGCTGCGGTAGTAGTGCCGCTCGCCGCCGAGCAATTCCCAGCGCCGGCGCACCGGGAAAATATCATCCTGCCAACTGATGGCGGCTTCCACGCGCAGGGTCAGTTCGCCGGCGTCGTCCAGTTCCTTGAGGGCGTCCAGGCGCCGCTCGCAGACGTGCACGTACTTGGTCGCCGTTACCCCACGGGAGCTTTGGAAATGCACGCCATCGCGATAGGCGCGGCGCAGCACGTCCACCGGGGTTGGCGGCATGGCAGCGTGGATCAGCGCGTAGGCGCCGTCGATCAGCAGGCCGGTGGGCTCGCCGTTGAGTTCGTCGCGCTCCATGTAGCCGTTGCGCGGGTCGGCAGTGTGGCGGTCGATGCCGGCCAGTTCCAGGGCTTTGGAGTTGACCATCATGGTGCCCCACATCCGGTCGAGCAGGGCCACCGGGCGGTCCGGCATGATGCTGTCGAGCCAGTCGCGGCCGGGCGTCAGCCCCGCTTCGCGGAAGGTGTAGCGCACCCAGTATTGGCCGTAGATCCAGCCGTTGCCCGGGTGGCTGTCGGCGTAGGCGTGGATCGCCGCTGCCAGTTGCTCCGGGGTCGGGTCTTCGAGGCCCACGTCCAGGTCATCGCTGTAGCGCGGGGCCAGTGCCAGGTCGGGGTGGGTGTGCATGTCGTGCAGGCCCGGCATGCAGAACGCGCCTTGCAGGTCATGCTGGCGGGTGTGCGGGCCGATCAGGCTTTGCACGTCTGCGAAGGTGCCCACGGCGATCAGGCGCCCGTCGCGAATTGCCACGGCCTCGGCCCACGGCTGGGCCGGGTCGAGGGTGTAGAGGCGAGCGTTGTGCAGCACCAGGTCGGCGTGAGGGCTGACAGCGGAGTGGGTGGAATTGAATTGGTCGGAAGCAGTCACGGGGTAAACCTCGATATTCAAAGCGGCGACGATCAACTGTGGGACCTGGCTTGTGTGGGAGCCGGGCTTGCCCGCGATAGGATCACCTCGGTGTTACTGAGAAACCGAGGTGCGTGCATCGCAGGCAAGCCAGCTCCCACAGTGATTGGGTTTCGTCAGTGGATCAGCGATTGGCCCGCAGGCCCTGAACAAACCCGGCAATGCGCTGGCAGGCGTCCTTGAGGGTGTCATCGGCGACGGTGAAGGAGATCCGCACAAAACCCTCGGCGCTGGCGCCAAAGGCCTGGGCGTCGAGCACCGAAACGCCGGTGGCGCGGAACAATTGCCAGGCGAAGTCCATGCTGGTCAGCCCAGTGCGGCGCACGTCCACCAGCATGAACATCCCGGCCTGGGGCACGCGGCAGTCCAGGTCGGTGATCGCGCTCAAGCCTTGCACCACCAGGTCACGCCGCCGGCGATACACCGCCCGTGCATCGCTGACCACCGCATCATCCACGTCCAGCGCCTTGATCGCGGCTTCCTGGATAAACCCCGGCAGGCCGTAGAGCATGCACAGCAGCAGGTTATCCAGATGCCCGATCAAGGGTGTGGGCCCCACCACCCAGCCCACGCGCCAGCCGGTCATGGCGTGGGTTTTCGACAGGCTGTTGAGCACCACGGTGCGCTCGGCCATGCCCGGCAACGAGGCGATGCTCAGGTGTTCATGGTCGTAGGTGATCTGCCCGTAGACTTCATCGGAGATCACCCACAGGTCGTATTGGCGCGCCACCTCGGCGACCATTTCCAGCTCTTCACGGCTGTAGACGTTGCCGGTCGGGTTGCAGGGCGTGGCCAGGGCGATGCCCCGGGTCTTGTCGGTGATCGCCGCTTCCAGCGCGGCGCGGGTCAGGCGAAAGCCGTTGGCCGCCGGTTGCTCAATGGTCGCAATGCGCGCCCCGGAGGCGTGGATGCAGGCCTCGTAGGTCAGGTACATCGGCTCCGGCACCAGCACTTCATCGCCATGGCTGAACAGGCACAGCGAGGCGGCAAACAAACCGTTCTGCGCGCCGGCCACCAGCGCCACATTGTCGGCGTGCACCGCAACGCCTTGCAGCCGGCTTTGCTTGATGGCGATCGCTTCGCGCAGGGCCGGGCGGCCGAGCACGTGGGTGTAGTGGGTGTCGCCGGCGCGCAGGGCGTCGACGGCGGCTTCGCAAATCGCGCTGTCGGTGGCGAAGTCCGGGTCGCCCACGCTGAGCACGATCACGTCCTCGCCACGGCCCCGGGCCTCGACGGCCGCGTAGTGAATATCCCAGGCGCTGACGGACTCGCCGCTAATGCGTTCGACAAACGGGGAATAACGCATCCTTGTTCTCCTTAAAGCAAAATTGATTCAAGCCTGGCGCTGCGGGACTTTGCCCCAGCGCGAGAAGCCGTGTTCGATCACGAACGCCAACACAATGTAGATCAGCGCCACCGCCAGCAGCGGCTCATACACGCGCAGGGTCTGTGCCCGCACCAGGTTGGCGGCCCCCAGCAAGTCGGTGACGGCCACGGTGGAGGCCAGCGCGGTGGCCTTGAGCAGCAGCACCGTCTCGCCGACCAGGGTGGGCTTGACCAGCTCCAGGGCACGGGGCAACCAGACCCGGCGCAGCACCATCATTCGCTTCATGCCATAGGCCCGCGCGGCTTCCAGCTCACCCTTGGGCACGGCCCGCAAGGCGCCGCGCAGCACTTCGCCGACGTAGGCGCCCACACACAAAATCAGCGCCAGGGCCACGTACCAGAAGCCTTCGCGCAGGTATGGCCAGAGAAAACTGCCGCGAATCAGCGGGTAGCTGGCGAACACACTGCCCACGCCGTAGTACAGGATGTAGATCTGCACCAGCAGCGGTGTGCCGCGAAACACGGCGGTGTAGGCGCGCAACGGGCCGCTGATCAGCGGGTTGGACGACAAGCGCCCCAATGCCACCAGCACCGCGAGTGCAAAGCCGAAGATGCCCGACAGCACCAGCAACTTCAGGGTGATGCCGAGGCCGTGCAGCAGCTCGCCGGCAAAACTGTTGATCCAGGAAAAGTCCATCCGCCGTGCTCCTCAGTGCTGTGGCATCCAGCGGTTGATCCGGCGCTCGAACACCCGGAACGCGCCGTTGGAAATCAGCGTGATGACGAAATACACCGCCGCCACCGCCAGGTAGAACACCAGGTAATGCTTGGTGGAGCCCGCCGCCTGCTTGCCCACGGAGAGCAATTCGCTGTAGCCGACGATGCTGATCAGTGCGCTGTCCTTGACCAGCACCAGCCACAGGTTCGACAGGCCGGCCATGGCAAACGGCAACATGCTCGGCAGCAGCACCCGGCGCAGCAGCAACCAGCGTTCGATCCCGAAGGCGCGTGCCGCTTCAATCTGCCCCGCCGGAATCGCCTGGATCGCGCCGCGAATAATCTCGGCCGAATACGCACCTTGCACGATCCCCAGCACCAGCACGGCCGCGGCAAACCCGTTGACCGTGACGCTGTCGCGGCCCATGGCGGCCATGGTGATGTTCAGCAGGTCGGTGCCCGCGTAGTACAGCAGCAGAATCAGCAGCAACTCCGGCACCGCGCGGTACAGCGTGGTGTAGGCGTTGGCCAGGCGCACCAGCCAGCGCGGGCCCTTGAGTTTGATCATGGCCACCAGCAAGCCGATGGCCAGGCCCAGCACAAAGGCTCCGGCGGAGATCTGCAGGGTCACCACCGCGCCCTGGAGCAGGGCGTGAAGCCAGCCGTCGGCGACGAACAGCTGGGAGAGTTCGGACAAAGAAATCATGAGTTTTTCCGCCGGGTGTTACTGCGCAGAGATGTCGACGCTGAAGTAGCGGCTGCGAATCTTGTCGTAAGTGCCGTCGGCCTTCATCGCTGCCAGCGCGCTGTTGAGTTGCTGCTTGAGGGCGTCGTCACCCTTGCGTACCGCCGCACCGATGCCCGAACCGAACAGCGGGTCTTTCGGCGCCAGGCCCTTGTCGGCCAGGCCGCTGCCGCCGGAGGATTTGAGCAGCGGCTCGATGGTCAGCGCGTCGGCCAGCATCACGTCGATGCGCCCGCTTTGCAGGTCGGCGGTCATGTCGTCCTGGGTGGTGTAGTAGCGCAGGGTCGAGCCCTTGGCGTAGTAGGCCTTGAGGTAGGTGGCGTTGGAGGTCGAGCCTTGTACGCCGATGACTTTGCCTTTGAGGCCTTCGGGGGTAGTGGTCAGGTCCAGGCTGGCATCGGCCACCCACATGGCCGGCGTCTGGTAGTACGGCGCGGTGAAGTCGACGACCTTTTCACGCTCTTCGGTGATGCTCATGGAGTTGAGGATCACGTCGATCTGCTTGGAGGTCAGCGCCGGGATCAGCCCGTCCCAGGACACTTCCTTGAGCGGGCACTGGGCTTGCAGGCGCTCGCACAAGGCCTTGATCAGTTCCGGCTCGAAACCGCTCCAGGCGCCATTGCCGGCTTTCTCGGAGAACGGCGGGTAAGGTTCCAGGGCGATACCGAAGACGATTTTTTCGGCGGCCACGGCGCTGTGGGCGGCGAGCGCGAACAGGCAGCCGGCGGTGAGAGTCTTGATCAGCTTTTGCATGGGATTACCCTGTTTGAGTTGTTTTTGGGGGGCAGTGTTGGAGCGATCAAACGCGATTGTCCTGGGCCATGACGAACTGGCGGCAGCGCTCGCTATCAGGATTCTGGAAGACTTTTTGTGGCGTGCCTTCTTCTTCTACCAAGCCCTGGTGCAGGAACATCACCTTGCTCGACACGTCGCGGGCGAAGGCCATTTCGTGGGTGACGAGGATCATGGTGCGGCCTTCTTCGGCGATGCCCTGGATGACCTTGAGCACTTCGCCCACCAGCTCCGGGTCGAGGGCCGAGGTGGGTTCATCCATCAGCAGCACCCGGGGGCGCATGGCCAGGGCGCGGGCGATGGCCACGCGCTGTTGCTGGCCGCCGGAGAGGAAGGCGGGGAAGGCATCGCGCTTGTCCGCCAGGCCGACTTTTTCCAGCAGCTGTTCGCCGTGGGCGATGGCGTCCTTGCGGTCTTCGCCGAGCACGTACACCGGCGCTTCGATGACGTTTTCCAGCACGGTGCGGTGGGGCCACAGGTTGAAACTCTGGAACACCATCGACAGTTGGGTGCGCAGCCGCGCCACCTGGTCGGGGTCAGCGATTCGCGGGTTGCCGGCGCGGTCTTTTTTCAGCCGCACTTCTTCGCCGTTGATGCGCAGGCTGCCGCTGCACGGGATCTCCAGCAGGTTGATGCAGCGCAGCAGGGTGCTTTTGCCCGAGCCGCTGGAACCGATCAGCGACACCACTTCGCCTTCGTTGGCGCGCAGGGAGATGCCTTTGAGAACGTGGTGTGCGGCGTAGCTCTTGTGCAGAGCGTCGATGGCGACCACCGGGGTGACGGAATTGGGCTGCGCGTGCAAGGGTTATCCCTCTTGTTTTTGTAAGGTAAGCGGCCTCACGGGTGCGCCGTGATGGAGGTCGAGAATAGCTACTGGCCCTTTGAGGTCAATCGAGGATTTTTCGCCCGACCTTGAAATTTAATTCAACTGTCCTGCTGAAAACTTCCCGGTGCTGTGGCTATGTCTGGCGGTGGATAACGGCTATGGTGCGCAAAAATACCCGCCGGTGAAGACCTATGCGCTACCCCTCCATGACCGCCTTGCGGGCGCTGGACGCGGTGGCTCGGCTGGGCAGCGTGTCGGACGCTGCCACCGAGCTGAACCTGACCCCCAGCGCCATCAGCCACCAGATCAAGAGCCTGGAGCAGACGTTGGGGTTTGCCCTGACCGAGCGCACCGGGCGCAGCATTCGCATCACCTGGCAGGGCGAGCGCTATGCCCGGGACATCCACCTGCTGCTGGCGAATATCCTCGAAGCCGGGCAGCGCTTTGACGGCCAGCAGGTCAGCGGGCGCCTGTGCATCAGCAGCCCGGCGGGGTTTGCGACGTATTGGTTGTGCACCCACATCGCGGATTTCCAGGCGCTGTACCCACAGGTGGAATTGCACCTGATTTCCCCTCGTACGCCAGACGACACCAGCGACCAGAACGCCGACCTGTTCGTGGCCTACGGCATGGGCGACTGGCCGAACCAGCATGTGCAGAAGATCGTGTCGTTGCGTTATTTCCCGGTGTGCAGCCCGCGCCTGGTCAACACCATGGGCGGGCTCAAGACCCCGGAAAACCTGGTGGGCGCGCCGTTGCTGCACATGATCGACTACTCCGACTGGCGCGTGTGGCTGGCTGCCGCCGGGGCGCCGAATGTGGATGTGCAGCGCGGCATCGTGTTTGCCGATGCGCATTTTGTGCAGTCGGCGTGCATTGCCAGCCAGGGGATTGCCATGGGCGACAACCTGATCAGCGGCGAGGCATTGGCCAAGGGCTGGCTGGTGCGGCCGTTCGAGACCGAGATCGAGTCCAATCGCGGGTATTACCTGGTGGCCGATCACCAGAAGGTCGAGCGCCCGGTGGTGCAGGCGTTTGGGGAGTGGGTGAAGTTGCAGTTGGGCAGCGGTTTACTCAGTTGAGGGCGTGACCTGTGAATTTTTTTCGGCAGTGGTGGTGAAATTTTTCGATTGTTGCGCCTCCTTGCGCGCCCTATGGTCCCGCACATCGACACAGAACAATAAAAAAGGAGTGAGCAATGACCACCTGTGCCCAGTCACTGGTGCGCCTGCTGGAAGGGTATGGCGTAGACACCGTCTTCGGCATCCCCGGCGTGCACACCGTTGAACTCTACCGTGGCCTGCACGGCAGCCGCCTGCGCCATATCAGCCCGCGCCACGAGCAGGGCGCCGGCTTCATGGCTGACGGTTACGCCCGGGCCAGTGGCAAGCCCGGCGTGTGTTTCATCATCACCGGCCCGGGCATGACCAACATCCTCACGGCCATGGGCCAGGCCTACGCCGACTCGATCCCGATGCTGGTGATTTCCACCACCAACCGCCGCGAACACCTGCGCCTGGGCCACGGCCACCTGCACGAACTGCCGGACCAGCGCGCGATGGTCGCCGGCGTGTGCGCCTTCAGCCACACCCTGCAATCACCGGCGCAACTCCCGGAAATCCTCGCCCGGGCCTTTGCGGTTTTCAAATGTGCACGCCCGCGCCCGGTGCACCTGGAAATCCCGCTGGACGTGCTGGACATGCCCGCTGTCGACCTCAACCTGATGCCCCGCAGCTTGCCCGGCGCGCCGGCTCCGGCACCGGCCTCGCTGGCCGCCGCTCTGCGGTTGCTCAACGAAGCACGCCGCCCGTTGATCCTCGCCGGTGGCGGTGCCCGGGACTGCGCCCAAGTGTTGCAGCAACTCGCCGAGCATCTCCAGGCGCCGGTGGCGCTGACCACCAATGCCCGTGGCTTGCTGCCGATGAATCACCCGCTGTTGCTGGACGGCGTGCAGTCATCCCGTCATGGCCGCTCGCTGTTTGACGAGGCCGATGTGATCCTCGCGGTGGGCACCGAACTGGGAGAAACCGACTACGATTTCTTCGGCCTCGGCCCGCTGAAATTCAAGGCGCCGCTGATTCGCCTGGACATCGACCCGATGCAAGTCATGGGCGTGCAACGGGCCCATGTCGGCCTGGTGGGCGATGCCCGCGAAGGCTTGCAGGCGCTGCTGGAACAGGTCGCCCCGCAAGCCTCGTCCGGCAGTTGGGCGCAGGATGGCGTGCAACGGGTCAACCGGATCGAGCGCGACAGCTGGACTGCCAAGCAACAGGGCCTGCAAGGCTTGCTCGACCTGCTGCGCGACAGCCTGGTGGACCCGTTGATCGTCGGCGATTCAACCCAGCCGGTGTACCAGGGCGCGGTGGGTTACCAGGCGCCGGCCGCCAACAGCTGGTTCAACGCCGGCACCGGCTACGGCACCCTCGGCTACGGCTTGCCGGCGGCCATCGGCGCGAAACTGGCCAGGCCCGAACGCCCGGTGGTGGCGCTGGTGGGCGACGGCGGCATGCAGTTCTCCTGCGCCGAACTGATCGCCGCCCGCGAGGCCGATGTGGGCGTGATCATGGTGCTGTGGAACAACCAGTGCTACGGCGAGATTCGCGACTACATGGAAGCGCGGGAAATACCGCCGCTGGGGGTCGACATCATGACCCCGGACTTTGCCGCCATGGCCCGCAGCTTCCATATCGCCCATCACGCGGTGGATACCCCACAGGCCTTGCACACACTGTTGCAGGCGCTGGCCGGCACCCGCCAGCCGGTGATGATCGAACTCGACGCCGCCCGCTACCTGAAAAACGCCTGATCCTCTGAAACACCGCAGATCAACTGTGGGAGCTGGCTTGCCTGCGATGGCATCACCTCGGTGTTACTGATGTACCGAGTCGTCTGCATCGCGGGCAAGCCCGGCTCCCACAGGTGTGTGATCCCTCCTGGCCCTGACCCACATCAAGGGCCGCGCACAAAAAATCCGCTACAACGAAGCTGGGGCTGATCATGCCCCGGTTATCCGCCTGATGACCCAATAAAAACGATTGCAGACCTGCGTCGAGGGGACCACCCCAGGCCCGGGTTATTAAAGGAATAGTGCGATGATTTTTCCCCTGTCACGTCTGGGCCTTGTGGGGGTGATGCTGTGTCTGTCTCTTCCCCTGCACGCCAACGAAGCCGACCCCACGCTGATCGAACAGGGCAAATACGTTGCCCAACTGGGCGACTGCATCGCCTGCCATACCGCCAAACAGGGCGCGCCAATGGCCGGCGGGCTGGAACTGAGCACGCCGATGGGCACGATTTATTCGAGCAACATCACCCCCGATCGCGACACCGGCATCGGCCAGTACAGCTTCGAGCAGTTCGACCGGGTGATGCGTGAAGGCGTGACGCCGGCGGGGCAGAACCTGTACCCGGCGATGCCGTATCCGTCCTACGCAAAGATGAGCGAAGGTGACATGCGCGCCCTGTTCGCCTACCTGATGCAGGGCGTGGAGGCGGTGAACAAACCGAACCTGGAGGCCGAGATGGGTTTCCCGTTCAACCAGCGCTGGGGCCTGGCGTTGTGGAATTTTGCGTTCCTGGACAAGCAGCCGTTTGCGCCGGACCCGGCCAGGGATGAGGTGTTGAACCGTGGCGCGTATCTGGTCCAGGGCCTGGGGCATTGCGGTTCCTGCCACACACCGCGCGGCATCGCGTTCCAGGAAAAGGCCATGAGCGATGCCGGGCGCAGCGGCCAGCATTACCTGGCCGGGGAGACTGTGGAGCATTGGCGCGCCTTGAGCCTGCGCAACCTGTGGACCGTGGACGACACCGTGCAATTGCTCAAGACCGGGCAGAACCGCTTTGCCACGGTCTCGGGCAACATGGCGGATGTGATTCATCACAGCACCCAGCACTTCACCGACGCCGACTTGACGGCCATCGCGACCTATTTGAAATCCCTGCCGCCGGGCAAGGACGACCTGCCGATGCCCGCCGTGGCCCACGAGCCCGCCGCGCCGCCCAAGGACCTGTATACCAGCCGTGGCGGCCTGGGCTACATGCAGTTTTGCAGTGACTGCCACCGCAGCGACGGCGGCGGGGTAAAGGGCTTGTTCCCGAGGCTGGCGGGCAACCCGGGCGTTGCTTCGAACAACCCGACGTCACTGCTGCATATCACGCTTACCGGCTGGGAAACCGCTGAAACGGCAACCCATCCACGGGTCTACACCATGCCTGGGTTTGCCCGGCTGGCGGACCAGGAAATCGCTGAAATCCTCAGCTTTGTGCGCAGCAGTTGGGGCAACGAAGGCACGCCCATTACGGCTGCCCAGGTGAAGAAAATGCGCGGGCAGCTCAACCCGGTCACCACCGATTCTTCCGCGTTCGAAACCCCGCGCCTGGCTGAATTGCTGGCGGCGCCGAATGCCGATCAAGTGGTACGCGGCATGCGCTTGCACCTGCAAACCAAGGAACTGCTGCCCGATAACGTTGGCAACGCGCTGAACTGCACCAGTTGCCATCTCAACGCAGGCACCGTGGCCGACGGTTCGCCGTTTGTGGGCGTCTCGGCGTTTTTCCCCGGCTATGCGCCGCGTGCGGGCAAGGTGGTAAGCCTGCAAGAGCGGATCAACGGCTGCTTCCGGCGCTCGATGAATGGCACGCCGTTGCCACCGGAATCGGCGGAGATGCAGGCGATGGTGGCGTACTTCGACTGGATGAAAAACAACACTAAACCGCAAGACAAAGTGACGGGGCGCGGGGTCGGCAAGGTCGACCCTGCGATCAAGCCGGACATGGAGAATGGCAAGCAGGTGTACGCCAGGCAGTGCGCGGTGTGCCATGGCGACAACGGCCAGGGTTTGACGCGGGCGGATGGCGAACCGGTGTACCCGCCGTTGTGGGGCGAGCAGTCGTTCAATATCGGGGCGGGGATGGCGCGGCTGTACACGGCGGCGGCGTTCGTCAAGCGCAACATGCCGATCGGGTTCCACGAGAAATTCCCGTTGGGGCAGGGTGGGCTGTCGGATCAGGAGGCGGTGGATGTGGCGGCGTACTTCTCCCAACAACCTCGCCCGGATTTCCCGGACAAGGTGAAGGATTGGCCTAAGGGCGGTAAGCCGGTGGATGCGCGGTACTAGTTAAGCGTTAACATCGGGACTGTAGCAAAGGTGCTTATTGTGGCGAGGGAGCTTGCTCCCGCTGGGCTGCGCAGCGGCCCCAAAATAGTGGGAGCGCTACGCACTCCAGCGGGAGCAAGCTCCCTCGCCACAGAGGTTTCAATCAGCTTTTAAAAGGTGGTACGCAGACCGACCTGCACACTCCGGCCCGGTGCCGGAGCAATATCCCGCAGGATCGAACTGGCATAGCGCACGGTCTGGTTCGTCAGGTTCTCGCCGTTCACAAACGCCAGCCACTGGCTGCCGCCCACATTGAAACGGTAGCCGGCGCTGGCGCCCAGGGTGGTGTAGCCGTCGGTGCCGCTTTCGTTATCCGGTACCCGGCCTTGACCTGCTGCGTGTTCAACGTCGATCCGCGCCTGCCAACGATCCAGTTCCCACAACAAACCGCTGTTCAAACGCAACGGCGCAATCCGGGGCAACGCTTCACCCGTGTCCAGGTTGGTCGCACGGGTGTAGTCGCCCGACAGCTCCAGCGCGAACTTGCCGTAGGCACCTTCTCCCAGCTTGATGTGGTCCTGGGCTTCAAACCCTGCGAAACGCGCACGCACGCCGGAGTATTTGTACTCAGGGATGCCGCCGGCGTCTTCCTCGCCTTCGTCATTCAGGGTACGACCGCTGCCCAGCAGGCCGATGTAGTTGGAGAAGTGGCTGTAGAACACTCCGAAGCTGCCTTTGTGGGTGCCGTTGTCAAAGCGCAGTGCCAGGTCGCTGGACACGGCTTTTTCCTTCGACAGGTTGGCGTCGCCCAGTTCATAGGTGCCGGTGGCGACGTGGGCGCCGTTGGCATACAGCTCGTAGAAGGTCGGGGCGCGTTCGGTGTAGCCGAGGGTGGCAGCCAGCGACCAGATTGGCGTCAGGGTATACACCGCGCCGGACGACAGGCTGCCGGCGGTGAAGTCGGCGGATTTGTTGGCATTGGCGAAGCGCGCGTTGCCCTTGCCGTCCGGGTCGACGTTGGTGTGTTCCAGGCGCCCGCCGAGGCTTAGCTTGAGGCGGTCGGTGGCCTGCATTTCTTCGAGGATAAACAGCGCGCCGGCATTGGTGTCGGTCTGCGGCACGAAGGCTTCTTCACCCAGGGCCGAGAATTCATTGCGGCTGACTTGCGCGCCCACCACGCCGTTGAACGGCCCGATCGGCAAGTGCCGGGCTTCCACGCGGGCTTCGTAGCCCTTGTTCTTGAAGGTGGTGCCGGTTTCGCCGCCTTCGATTTCCATGTGCTTGTAGTCGGTATAACCGGCGTCGAGTTTGACCGAGGTGAACGGCCCTTGCAGGTTACGGATCTCGGACGCGAAGGCGTAGTGATCCTGCTTCATGCGGATGCGCACATCCTGCTCGGCCGGGGAGCCGTAGTTGCTGTCGTAGTTGCTGTAGGACAGCCCGGCGTAACCGTCGTCCCACGTGTAGGAACCGCCGACCGAGCCGCCGTCCTGACGCCCGTTGCTGTTGCCCAGGCGACCGTTCTTGCCTTCACCGTCTTCGCTTTCCGGCGCATGGCGGCTGCGGGCAAAACCGGGGATTTTCAGGTCGTTGAATTCCCGCGCGTTGGCATCCAGGTGCAAGGCGAAGCTGCCGTTGCCGGCCTCCAGTTTGCCGGCGCTGCTGCGGGTGGTGTCGGCGCCGCCGTAGCGCAATTCACCGGCACCGTGAATGCCCTCAATGGCCTCGGTGGGGATGCGGTTGTCGAAGGTGTTCACCACGCCACCAATGGCGCTGCCGCCATACAGCAGGGCGGCCGGGCCGCGCACGATTTCGATGCGGTCGACGTTGACCGGGTCCAGCGGCACCGCGTGGTCATAGGACAGCGACGAAGCGTCCAGCGCGCCGACGCCGTTGCGCAGGATGCGAATGCGGTCGCCGTCCTGGCCACGAATGATCGGCCGGCTGGCACCCGGGCCGAAGTACGAGGACGACACGCCGGGTTGCTTGTTCAGGGTTTCACCCAGGCTGCCTTTTTGTTGCAGGGTCAGGTCATCGCCTTCCAGCACGGTGGTGGGCGAGGCGAGGGTTTCGCTGCCCAGCGGGTTGCCGGTGATGACTTGGGGTTGCAACTCCAGGGCGTTGGCCTGGGAGGTGATCAACAGGGCGGCGGCCAGCGGGGTGAGGCGCCAGAGAGAAGAGAGGGACATCGGTCGTTCCTTGGCAAACGGCAAAAAGAGAAGGCTGAAAACGGTAAGGGATTCGATACCCCTTGATAGTTATCGTTACAATATAACATCACTTTTTTCCCTGCCAAGGGGAACTTCTCCCAAACCCTGCTCGATCATTCCCACTCTGATCGTTCCCACGCTCTGCGTGGGAATGCATCCCGTGACGCTCTGCGTCACCATTGCGCAGGGCAAAAAATCGCGTCGGCCGCAGGACGCAGAGCGTCCAATTCGGCATTCCCACGCAGAGCGTGGGAACGATCGAATGCGTCTACAGTTAAAGCGGTGCTTCCACCGGCCCGGCCCGTCCGCTAAGGTGCGCGGCTTGGTTTTCTTCTTTTTTGCAAAAGGCCCGGCATGACCGCGACAAACAAAGACCCACTGCACGGCGTCACCCTGGAACAGGTCCTCACCGCACTGGTGGCGCATTACCAATGGGAAGGCCTGGCCGAGCGCATCAACATCCGCTGTTTCTCCAGTGACCCGAGCATCAAGTCGAGCCTGTCGTTCCTGCGCAAGACGCCGTGGGCACGTGAGAAGGTCGAGGGTCTGTACGTGAAGTTGATGCGCACCAAGCGGCCGGTCGAGGATTGAGGTGAAACGTCACCTTATCGGCCTGGCAGCCCTCGGCGGTTGGGCTGGCCTGGCGCTGCAGCAGTACATCATTTTCTATTTTCGCTGGGTTGATGGCGCGAGCCTGTTGCCGGGCCTGGTGAATTTTTTCAGCTTCTTCACCGTGCTCACCAACACCCTGGTGGCGGTGGTGTTGACCCATGCCTGGGTGCAACGGCCAACGGCAGCGAGCCGGTTTTTCCTCGGGCCGGTGGTCAGCAGCGGCATCGCCGTGAGCATTGTGGTGGTCAGCCTCGCCTACAGCCTGTTGCTGCGGCATATGTGGGCGCCTGCAGGCCTGCAGTTTATGGCGGACGAGTTGCTGCACGACGTGATGCCGTTGGTGTTTGTGGTGTATTGGTGGTGCTGCGTACCCAAGGGCAGCCTGCGGCTCAAACACATCGGGCTGTGGGTGATCTACCCGGTGGTGTACTTCGCGTATGCGCTGTTGCGCGGGTATGTGTGGGGGCTGTATCAGTACCCGTTCATTGACGTGGACAAGCTGGGTTATCCACAGGTGTTTATCAATGCCGGGGGGATTCTGGCGGGGTTCGTGCTGGTGGCGCTGGCAGTGGTGGGGCTGGACAGGCTTGCCAGCCGCCACCGCTGAGTTCTATTCCTCGCTGGCGTCGGCGCGCCAGTAGCCCACGGCCTTGAGGGACGCCTCATTCACCTTGTGCTGATCCAGCAACACCCGCCGTACCTGGCGCGACAGTTTGGCCTCGGTGGCGACAAAGCTGTACAGCGAACCGCCCGGCAACGTGAGGTTCTGCACGGTTTCAAGCAGGTCGTCCTGGCCGCGTACCACCCAGATCACTTCAACCTCGGCAGCGCTGTGCAGCGGCTGCTGTTCCGCCGTATTTTCGATCTCGATGACCGCCAATACCTTACGCCCTGCCGGTAATTCCTCGGCGCGCCGGGCAATGGCCGGAATCGCGGTTTCATCGCCGATCAGCAAGTAGCTGTCGAAGATATCCGGCACGATCAGCGAGCCCCGTGGCCCACCGATATGCAGGTGCTGGCCGACCTTGGCCTGTTCGGCCCAGGTGGACGCAGGGCCATCGCCGTGCAGCACGAAGTCGATCTCCAGTTCGCCAATCTCCAGGTCAAAACGCCGTGGCGTGTAGTCCCGCATGGCGGGTGCAGGGCCGTCGCCCTGGAGGCTGAAGTTCGGGTCGTCCAGCGCCGCTTGCTCGGCGGCGTTCTGCGGGAACAGCAGCTTGATATGGTCGTCGGCACCCAGGCTCACAAACCCGGCCAGTTGCGGCCCGCCAACGGTGATACGGCGCATGCGCGGGGTGATATCCACCACCTTCAGTACTTCCAGGCGGCGGCGTTTGATCTCGTGCATGACGCGGTGGATTTCGAGTTTATTCGGTTCAGTCATTGGGCTTGCTCCGGTACAGGTTGAACAGCCGGACCGTCGACGATGGCCTGGGCCGTGGTGTTGAGCAGGGCGGCAACCCGGACGATTTCTTCCGGGCTCCAGCGTCCGTGGTGAAGCTGCAAGGCATGGCGCAGGTTGTGCACCGCCTCGTGAATTTCCGGCGGGCGGTCATGGCCACGCAGGGAGCGCTTGCTCACGTCAATGCGCATGCGCACGCCTTCCAGGGCAATTGCTTGCTCACTTAAGGAAAGACGTCCGGCGTCGGTGATTGTGTAGCGTTTTTTTCCGCCTTCGGCGTCGCCGCTGATCATTTCGCTTTCTTCAAGGAAGGTCAGGGTCGGGTAGATCACGCCGGGGCTGGGGCTGTAGGCGCCATCGAACAGGCCTTCGATCTGGCGGATCAGGTCGTAGCCGTGGCATGGCTGTTCGGCGATCAGCGCCAACAGCAGCAGTTTCAGGTCGCCGGGGGCGAATACCCGCGGGCCGCGGCCGCCGCGTTCGCGGCCTGGGCGTTTCTCGAAGCCGTCGCGGCCCTCGCGGTGGGAATGATGGTCTCTCATATCCAGGTGCTCTCTCTCTTGGTTTAGATACAACTTAAGATATATCTTTGTGAGCGAGCAACCTGACCAGACGAACGGTCATCCCACCTAAGCGTTTGCTCGCCTCCCTCCCGAGGCCGGTTCAGTCGGCCTGTTCGCCAACCCGTTAGTTGGTTTTTATAAGTAATGACTATTGTTTTTTATAAGGTGTAATCCTATTCTTACAGACTTCCCGCTTACAAATAATTCTCATTAAATTGCATGTAGTCTAGTTCTTACAGACAATTTTTTAGTTTTGGCAAAGTGCCATAATTTTCCTATGTGTCTTGGTGTGACAAAGCTACGCAACTCAGCGAATCGGACGGCTTTTTTATTAAAAATCGCCATGGATAATTGCCCGGCGTCGAACGAATGACAGAAATGCAATGCAAGTAGTTGGAAAAACCAATACTTCAAATCCCTTTCTGGAAAGCGTTAAACGCTTAACAAGTCCTGCGTGCAACTGCGACAGGATACCGTTGTGATATTTAATATTATGTGGGCGTCTGCAAATGAATTCTAAAGTGAAAACTGCGCTGTTAACTCTCGGCCTGCTGGCAGGTTCGATCTCTGTAGCCAATGCTGCGGATGGAACGGTTACGTTTTTGGGGTCTGTGCACTCGGGTGCTTGCTCTATCAAGCCTGAATCCGTAGATCAGTCGGTTCACCTTGGCGCGATCGCAAAGCATCAGCTGGAAACCGGTGGCCGGTCTCAGTCCCGCCCTGTGCGTATCGAACTGGAAGGCTGCGACCTGTCCAGCCTCACCGATAACACCGTCACCACTACCTTTACTGGCGCGCCATCGGGCGCTGTGCCTGGCGCCATCGGCACTGTCGGTGGCGCGGGTGGCATCGGCGTCATGATGACCCATGGCGGCCGACCTGTCGTGCTGGGTACCCCTACGACCCCGCAGGTCATTTCCACCGGTAACAACACGCTGGAATTCGGTGCCTACGTACAAGGCCAGGCCACCGGCGCAATCGTTCCTGGTGAGTTCAGCGCGGTCACCAATTTCACCTTGGCTTATCAGTAAGTTTTTCCCCCGCCACTTCAGGTGGCGGGGGGAAGCTGGCGGGAGGTTCAGGTGAAAACATTCATAAGTCTCGCTATCGCCTCCTCATTGACGATGTTCATCAGCCCTTGGGTGTTCGCGCAGGCGGATGCGCAAGGCGATGGGGTCGTCACGCTGGGAGGCGTGATCATCGATTCAGCCTGCGGGCTGGAAGCGGCCACTGTCGATCAAACCATCGAGATGGATTCCGAACCCATCGGCCGGCTTCTACGAGACGGACAGGGGCAGAAACATCCCTTCCAGTTGCGTCTGGTGAACTGCTCGGTGACTCGTCCCGACCCCTCGCGCCCCGGCGTAACGCTGCCGGATTGGGAACACCTGCGCGTGACATTCGACGGCCCTTCCGACCGGGGCGGGCGCTCCTTTGCTGCTTTTGGTGGCTCACAGGGGGTCGCCTTCCATATCCAGGATGCGGCGGGTGAAGAGAGTGTTCCGGGAGTGCCGATGGCGCTGCATCCGGTGATTGATGGCGACATGACGCTCAACTACACGGTGCACTTGGTGGGCAACGGAGTGCCGCTCTTGGCGGGGGATCACACGGCCGCCGTGCGGTTCAAGTTGGAATACTTTTGAAGAGTGATGGGTTGCTTGCATGTGGAATGCGTTGAAAGTCATACATAAGCTTCGCCCGGGCTTCTTTGGCGGGTTGATATCACTGGCAGGAACTGCAATGGGAGCCGGGGATATTGAATTTAATACCGACGTGCTTGATCTGAGTGACCGCACCAATATTGACTTGTCTCGATTTGCACGCAGCGGGTTTATCTTGCCCGGCAACTACGCGATGGTGGTGCAGTTAAATACCCAGCCAATGACTGAATACTCAGTGGCGTTCTATCCTCCTGATAATGATCCCAAGGGAAGTCAGGCCTGTTTATCCCCGGAACTTGTAGAACAGTTGGGCCTGAAACAGTCCGGCGTGGCCAAACTGCGCTGGTGGAAAGACGGCCAGTGCCTGGACCCTGAAGGCTTGCCCGGTATGGAGGTGAGCGCCGACCTGGCCACCTCCACGCTGAGCATCAGCCTGCCTCAGGCCTATCTGGAATACAGCGCCATCAACTGGGACCCGCCTTCACGTTGGGATGAAGGGGTGCCGGGGCTGCTGGTCGACTACAACATGACGGCGCAGTCGAGTTACCGCCGGCACGACGGTACCCGCAATGACCTCACGGGTAACGGAACCGTCGGGGCCAATGCGGGGGCCTGGCGCCTGAGGGCGGATTGGCAGGGGCGTGTCGAGAAAGACCGGGAATCGTCGGCCCGGCGGCAAAAACTGGAATGGAGCCGTTACTACGCGTATCGCGCCCTTCCTGAGATGAAAGCGCGCCTGGTGGTGGGCGAGGACTACCTGTATTCGGACCTGTTCGACAGCTTTCGTTTTACCGGGGCCGGGCTCAAGTCGGATGAAAGCCAGCTGCCACCCAACTTGCGCGGTTACGCGCCGGAAGTGGTTGGCGTCGCCAAGACCAATGCCAAAGTCATCATCAGCCAGCAGGGCCGTGTGCTGTATGAAACGCTGGTGGCGGCAGGACCGTTTCGTATCCAGGACCTGAATGACGCCGTGTCCGGCAGGCTGGATGTGCGGGTGGAAGAGCAGGACGGTTCGGTACAGAAATTCCAGCTCGATACGGCCGGTGTTCCCTACCTGACACGTCCCGGGCAGGTGCGTTACAAGCTGTCTGCCGGGCAGCCGTCCAACCTTCAATACCACGACGACGGTGCCTTCTTTGGTACCGGCGAGTTCTCCTGGGGCATCAGCAACGGCTGGTCGCTGTTGGGCGGTGCGATATTGGATAACAACTACCGTGCGCTGTCGGCCGGGGTGGGGCGTGATCTGCTGGCGTTCGGGGCCATCTCGGTGGACGTGACAGAGTCCCGCGCACACCTTTGGAACGAGACGCTCACGGGTAAATCCTACCGGCTTCAATATTCCAAGCACTTCGAACAGTACGACAGCCAGGTCACCTTCGCGGGTTACCGGTTCTCCGAAAAGAACTTCCTGAGCATGAGCCAATACCTGGATGCCAAGCATTACGGGATGAACGGCGAACTCGGCGGGCGGGGCGTGTATGACCAGAACGGTGAGCTTGTTGAACACTGGAGGCCGATTGGCGGCAACAAGGCCCTTTATACAGTCACGGTGAACAAGCAGTTCCGTGACCTGGGCGCCACCGTCTACGCCAGCTACAACAAACAAACGTACTGGAACCGGCCGCAGACCCAGCGCTGGAACCTGTCGGCGTCACGCTACTTCAATTTTGGCACCGTCAAAAACCTGAACATGTCGCTGAACGTCTACCGCACCCGGGAGTACCACCATAAGGATAACGGGATGTCGCTGACAGTCAGTTTGCCGTTCGGGCGCAGCGGCACACTCTCGATGGATGCCAGTAGAACCGGGGGTGATAACGGCTTTTCAACGCGCTTCAGCGACCGCATCGACGAGCGCAACAGCTACCAGTTGGGTGCCAGCGATAACTCCGCCAACGGTTACCTGAGTCATATCGGGGACCAGGCCGACATCGACCTGAGCGCGAGTACCCAACAAGGCAATAACCGAACCCTCAGTGCGTCTGTTCGCGGTGGCGGCACGCTCACGCCTTACGGCGCGGCGCTCCACCGTACAACCAGTGCCGGCGGAACTCGGTTGATGGTCGACACCGGTGGTGTGCCCGACGTGCCGATACGGGGTTATGGCACGCCGACCCGCAGTAACGCCTTCGGCAAGGCGGTCATTTCCGATATCAGCAGCTATCAGCGTACGGCGGCCAGCGTCGATCTGGAGCGCTTGCCGAACAACGTCGAAGCCACTCAATCCGTGACCCAACTGACCCTCACCGAAGGGGCGATTGGTTACCGGTCGCTGGAGGTGATTAGCGGTACGAAAGCCATGGCTGTTCTTCGTCTGCCGGATGGCAGTGCACCGCCCTTTGGCGCGACGGTGCAGAACATGAAACAGCAGGACACCGGGGTGGTGAATGACGGCGGGGATGTCTACCTGAGCGGCATTCAGGCCGGCGAGAAGATGATCGTCAGTTGGGGCGGCGCTGAACGATGCCTCATCGAACTGCCTGTGATTTTACCGGCTGATGGCCTGACCGATGCCCTGCAACTGCGCTGCCAAATGGTAGCCGTGGATCAATCCTTGCCCGAGCCAGCAGCGCTGACCGGCGAGCGTAACGATATGGAGAACACACCCTCATGATGCTGAACATACGCCTCACCTGCCAGGCCTTCGCGCTGTTGGCCCTGGCCTTGAGCCAGGGCGCCAACGCCGCGGTTGCCCTGGACCGTACCCGAGTGATTTTTGATGGCGGCAAGGATGCCACCAGCGTGAACATCACCAATAACAACACCCAATTGCCGTATCTGGCCCAGGGCTGGATCGAGGATGAAGCGGGCAAAAAAATAACCTCGCCCTTGATCGTGCTGCCGCCGGTTCAACGATTGGAGCCCGGCAAACAAAGCCAGGTGAAAGTTCAGGCGTTGCCGGCGGTCAAGTCGCTGCCCCAGGATCGGGAGACCGTCTTCTACTTCAACCTGAGGGAAATTCCGCCCCGCAGCGACAAGGCCAACACCCTGCAAATTGCCCTGCAAACCCGGATCAAGTTGTTTTACCGGCCCAAAGCGATTGCGCCCAGCCAGCAAGACCTGTCCACCCCCTGGCAGGAGAAGCTGACCCTTACCCGCCAAGGCGACCTGTATCAGGTGAACAACCCCACGCCTTACTACGTGACTCTGGTGGACGCACGCAGCAGCAAGGACGGCAACACCGTGGAAGGTTTCGAGCCGGTGATGGTCCCGCCGAGAGGTTCGCAAACTATGGGGCCAACGGCCAAGGCACTCGGCACAACCCCCTATCTGGCCTACGTGAATGATTACGGCGGACGCCCGCTGCTGGCGTTCACCTGCAGTGGCGAAACGTGCAACGTGAACGTGCAAGCCTCGCAGCCTAGTCAGTAGTGCCTGCTGCCGGAGAAAGTCATGAAGTTAGACAACGTGAAGGTCTTGGGCTGTCTGTTACTGGCCTTGATGGCGAGTGCCCACGCCCTGGATGAAGAAGATATCGAGGGCATGGTGGGCCGGCTGAATATCCGCGGGGCCATGCATGAAATGCCTTGCAGCCTGGAGATGACGTCCGTCCATCAAACGATCGACCTGGGCGCCATCTCTGCCGGCCAGTTGCAACGGCCTGGGGATCAGGCGACCGCCAAGACGTTTCAGCTGCGTTTCAAGGATTGCCAGCGCACCGCCGGCAAGATCGCCAGTGAGCGTACGGGGAACCTGACATGGAGTGCCCACCAACCCGTGCTGTCGGTGGCGTTTAACGCGCCTGCCGATGCCGATGACCCACGGCTGGTCAAGGTGCAGGGCATCACCGGGATGGGCCTGCGTTTGACCGATGTCGAGGGCCGGGATGTACAGCTGGGCTCAAGGGGCGAGCCGCTGTTTTTGCCTCTGGGCGACAGCACTCAAACCTGGAATGTGCAGCCCACGCGCACCTCCGCGCCATTGACCAGCGGGGCATTTCGGGCCGTGGTGGATTTCAGGCTCAACTATGAGTAAGGGCAGAGCGATGGCTAAGTTAACCGGCTCGCGAGCCATGTTTATCGGTGGGTGCCTGTTGTGGGCGGTCAGCCAGAGTGGGCAGGCGGCAACCAACCTGACCATCCGCGCGGTCATCATCGCGCCGCCGCCGTGTGTGATTAACGGCGGCAGCACGCTCAATGTGCCGTTCGGCAATGACCTGCATACGACGCGCATTGATGGCGTCACGTATCGCCGGGATGTGCCGTATACCGTCAGTTGCACGCCCCCTGTCTACAGCAATGCAATGACCCTGGAGCTCAAGGGCGTTGGCGCAGCGTTTGATAGCAACGTGCTCTTGACCCGCAAGGCGGACCTTGGGGTAAAGCTGTTCGTCAACGGTGCTGACTGGCCGCTGAATACGGCGGTGAGATTTACCCATCCCAACTTTCCCGTCGTACAGGCAGTGCCGGTCAAACGGGCGGGCAGCACGCTGACGGGCGGGGCCTTTGATGCCACCGCCACCCTCGTGATCGAGTACCAATAATGAGGAACGATCAATGACTTTTTGGTCGCAGCGAGCGTTGCTCGCCTTGTGTTCCATCGGCCTTTGCAGTGGTGCGTCGGCCAACGTGACGTTCACTGGAACGCTGAACGAACCCCCGCCCTGCACGATTGATTCTGGAAGCACGATTGAAGTGGACTTTGGCGATGTCGGCACAAAGCGTGTCGACGGCGTGAAATACCGCAGGACGGTCGGCTACACCATCCGATGCGGCCCCTCCACGCTGCCGTGGTTGCTGAGGTTGAGCATCAACGGCACCGCCACGACGTTTGACAACTCAGCGGTGCAGACCAGCGTGCCCGAGCTGGGTATTCGGCTGTTTCAAAACAACCTGCCGTTTCGACTCAATACGCCGCTGGACATCACCTTGTCGTCACCGCCGACATTGGAAGTGGTACCCGTCAAGCAGCCGGGTTCTGTTCTGGCCCCCGCCCGGTTTACAGCGGTGGCCACGTTGTTGGCCGAATACCAGTAGGAGTCGAGTCTATGCGACATGAAAGGGTTCATAAGGGCTGGTCATGTGCCGGGTTGGCAATACTGCTGACCTTCGGCCTGACCTCCACTGGGCATGCGGTGGATAACCTGAGGTTCAAGGGCAACCTGGTCGAGCAGGCTTGCACGATCCGGCCGGGAGACGAGGCCATCACGCTGGAGCTCTGGGACGTTGCCAGCAAGCACCTCTATATCAACACGCGCACGGTGGGCAAAGGTTTCAGGCTGCACCTGGACGACTGTGACACCACCATCAGCGAGTCGGTCAGCATCACGTTCGGCGGTGTGGAGAACCGTGAATTACCCGGGTTGTTTGCGCTGGATGGTGGAAGCGGCGCCTCAGGTATCGGGCTCGGTATAGAAACGCTGAGCAATAAGCTACTGCCCGTGAATACCGCCAGCGACGAACAGCGGTTGACCAATGGCAACAACGTCATTGAGCTCAAAGCCTATGTGCAGGGTGAGCCGAACGCCATCAGGGATCAGACCATTGGGCATGGTGCCTACAGGGTGAGCTCTATTTTTACGCTGGATTATCCGTAGTCGTGAACATCAGTTCGCAGGCGGAGCAACGAGAGAACAACATGAAACGACTTTATGGAGCCATTGTGCTCCTCTCCCTGATTGGCGTTACGACGACCGTGCAGGCCGTTGATTGCCGTGTGAATGGCGGAGCGTTCGTAACGGTAGGTGCCGGCCAGAATATAAACCTGCAGGTTCCTGTTACGGTCTTGCTGCAGACCGGCCCGGACCGAATCTCACTCGAAGGGGCGAGGCTTGAATGCCGATATACCATCGGCCCTCAGACGCCCTCCGCGGGGGAGGACTACTGGACAACCGGAAACGGTGCCCCCTGGACGCCAGGGCCAAAATTCGCTCGGGAAGGCACCGGCTTACGAGTAAACGGAGTCTTCCGAAACACCCCTGTTCCTATTGGCATTCGAACCAACACCATGCCTGACAACAGGGTGATTTACCCGATCGATATCACCCCCTACATTTTGACGCGCAACAATCCGGTGACGCCGATTGATATTCGAGTAGGGGACAATCTTGGAACGCTACGTGTAGTCCAGACAAACAATACAGGCAGCGGTTCGTCGCAACTCACCGTCACTTACACCGCCGCCAACAACTTCACCGTCTCCCCCTCAACCTGCACGATCAACAATAACAACCCGATCGTGATCGACTTCGGCAACGTACACCAGAGGGCAATCGGCACCGACCCGCTGACAACGTCCGTGCGCAGCGACCGCAGGCTGAACTACTCGTGCCCCGGCCCGGGGAGTGTTACCAGCCCGATCACCATTACCTACCAAGGCACGCCGTCGTCGTTCAATTCAAACCTGCTGACGATGAGCAATCCGGATGTGGGGACGGCGCTTGTTCGTGGGGGGAGTGCGGTGAGGGTAAACGGCTCGTTCCTAAGCCAGATCACCAACAACTCCGGGGGCGACGATGTGACGTTTGCGCTGGTCTCGCGATCGGGATCCCTGCCTGCCGCCGGGCCCATAAACGGGAGCGGTGTACTGATAATGGGCGTGCCCTGACAAGGCTCACGGCCTGGCACCGTACCTGTGGCGAGCAGCCAGGCCTGCTCGCCAGATAACGGTGATGTTTAGAGTCGGGTGGAGAGCACTGTCTGCCGATTGGTCATGCCGGTGGCCCTGGTCATGGCCTCGCGGGTCAGGCGGCGCATCCATTCTTTTTCGTTGTAGCCCAAGTCATTGAGCAACCTGCCGTACAGCTCATCCGACAGGGCGTTGCCCGAGAGCACTACGCTTTCGGGCACCTCCAGTTCATCGGCAAGGTGCTTGAGCGATTGCTTCAGCGCGTCCTTCTGCTCCGGGCCCAGGTCCTGTGAGCCTGCCCATTGCGCCTGCGCTTCCTGCAACTCATCCAGCTTGAAAAACTTCTCGGTGTAGCGCTGCTCGTTGTCGCGATACTCGCGGTCGTGGCTGTCGCGCAGGTACTGTTCCCAGTAGGGTTCGAGCAGCATCTGGTTCACCAGGCCGTCGCCTTCACTCAGTTCCAGCACGGTGGTGTGCGCCTGGTCAATCTGCGCTTGAGTCACATTGGCCGTCAGCCGGTACAGCATGTGGTCCGACAGCCACGGCAGGTCCAGCTTGTCTGCCAGAGATGTCTGATACGCCAGGTACACCTCCACTTCGTCCACTTCACCGGGTTCCCCATCGAGCATCTCCGAGCGCAGGCGTTGGCCCAGGCCGCCTTTGTCGACGGGCTTGAGGCGGTGGGCGATGTCTTCCTGGATGATTTTTTCCAGTTGTCTCAGGTGCGCGCGCCCCTTGGCCAGGGTGACCAGCCTGTTCGCCCGTTCGCCGTCCGACAGCGAGTAGCGTTGGGCCTCGGTGGCGAGGACTTCGATGCCCAGGTTGTTGAAAATCTGCGCGCCCCCATCGGCACACAGGCCGGGGAAACTCGACAGCTTGAACAGCGTTTCCCGCAGCGGGGTGTCGACGCTGGCGGCGAGGATCAGTTGCCATACTCGTTGGGTGAGTTCGGTGCGATTGGTTTCAATGCGTTGCTGGTCCAGCTCGGTCTGGGCATGGTTTTGCAACTCCAGGGACTTGAGCACTTCAAACAACCCCTGGGAGCCATGCTCTTGCTCCAGCGTGTCCCACAACAGCTTGCGATAGTCGTGCAGTTGCGGGTCCATCGCTTCCAGCCAATAACCGCTGTCGCCCTTGGGGTCGTAGGTGCGATTGGGGTCCAGCCCGGCGGCGAGGCGGTAACTTTCAAAGCGCAGGCGTTGTTCGTTCGACAAGGCGCTACGGTCGAGGCGTGTGCGGGCGACCAGTCCGGCGTGCGGGGTGTCCGGCGGGAAGTTGGGCACCCACTCAATCCGATTGCCTCGCAGGTCCAGCAAAAAGTCTCGGCTCGCGGGGTGTACAAAGATCCCGGTGGGCCACGAGGTAATCTGGGTTCGGCTCAATAGCAGGCGGCGCAGGTTGGGCATTTTTGAGATGTCCGGTGCGCGGCGCAGGGGGTTGTTATCCAGTATCAGGTGTTCCATGCGTCGCAGGTTGGCCAGGCGCGGCTCGTCGTCGGCATCCAGTTCAATGAGGTTGTCGCTGAGGTCGAGGTGTTTCAGAAAGCGCATGTCGCCGATGGCCGCGGGGAGTTCATCCAGCTGGTTATGGCTCAGGTCCAGCGAGCGCAGGGCCGGGAAGGCCTGGAGAAACGGCGCGTGGTCCTCGGAGAAGGTGTTGTGGGTAATCACCAGGCGGGTCACGTGCTCGAAACCGCTGTGCAGGTCGGGCAATCTGTCGGGCAAGACGATGCCTCGCAGGTCCAGTTCGGCACCCTGCTGCACATGGCCCCAGGCATCGGTGTGTTCGGCCATGCGGTCTTCCCAGCAGCGGTACAGGGCATCGGCGACAAAATGCCTCGCGGCTTTTTCTGCGCGGTAATCCCGGCTGTCCTTGGGGTGGCGGCTGGGGGCGCGCTTCCACGTTTCCAGCACTCTGCGCAGCCTGTGGTTCTCGGCCGTCAGTTGATTGAGGACGGTGCGCATCTGCGCGGGGCCGATGTTGTCGATAAATCGGTTGAGTCGTTGTTCGCCCATTGAAGGAAACAACAGTTGCAGGACTTCCCGGCTGTGGGTCGCTTCGGTGTGCTGAGGCGCACGCGGGTGCCGGCTGGCGCCGGGGCCCCTGAGCAACTGGCTGGTCTGTTTGTCCACCGTGCTGCGTTCTGGTGGTCGCGCCAGCACCCGGCGGCGCTCGGCGAGGGTGTGGAGTTTCTCCATCAACCAGCGTTTCAGCTCGGCACCCTGGCCGGGTTTTTGGCCCGGAACGGGGACGGCGTGCAGCAGCGATTCATACAGGTCATCGAGCCCGCTCAATCGCTGTTGGGCCTGATCGAACACTTCATAGCCCTGGTGATTTTTGCGCACCAGAATCCGCCGTTGCGATGCGTTCGCCGGGCCCGCCTCGCAGCGCAACGGGCCGTCCGGGGTCTGCTCGCGGATCTCCAGGTGCAGGTCGGCGAAGGCATCGCTGTGCAGTTTCAGGGTGTTGAGGGCCATGCGTTCGGTGCCCGGCGTGATGGGCCAGGGTGTGTAAAAGCCTGCGTAGGCCTGGTTGGCGTCGGCGACGAAACCCAGTTCCTGGGCCTGGTTGAGCAGCCGCAGTGGCAGGTGATTTTCTTCCATGGCTTGGCGCTCGGTGCGGTTGGCGGTCTGGACGACGGATTGGGCAAGGGTTGAGTCGAGATCGGGCAATGGTTGACGCAGCAGACGCACGAACGGGTCGCTGGACTGGTCCTTGATCTGGTGGATGTATTGCCCGATGTCGCCGGTTTGCGTGGCCACATAGTCGGCCAACTGATCCCGCAGCACCTGCACCCGTTCAGTATCGGGCACGTCCCGGCCGAGCAAGGTGCGCACGGCACTGTCGTCGAGAAAACCCAGCACCTTCTCCGGCAATTTTCCGGCCATCACGTCCCCGAGGCTGACTTTCAGGGTTGCGGTTGGAAGCGCATCGGGCTTGGTGTAGGTGCGTGAATCCCCGGTCAGGTCGGCACGGGTGAACACCTGCAACGCGGTGTTTTCCGGCCAGCCAGGGAGCTCGGTGACGGTCTGTTCGAACCACGCCGATGACGGGTCTGCGGGCAGCGGCGAGCCGGCGCGCAGGGTCTCGCTCGCTTCTTTTGCGACATGCCAGGCTTCGTAGCGCTTGAACGTCGCCTCCAGCAACGGCGGTGTGGGCCGGTTGTACACGTACACGCCGCGCAACACGTCTTCGTCGGTGGCGCTGATGCGCCGTACCTGCTGCAGTTCGAGATCGCTGAAGGCCTGGGTGCGGTGCCCGAGGCGACGCATCAGGGTGGTGCTGTCCCAACTGCGGGGCTGCTCCGCCTCGTGGGCGAAGGCGCCCTGCTCATTAAAAAATACCTTCGGCGCGTAGGCGCCCGGGCGCTGCGGATGGGGGATGCGATGGATGCCTTCTTCGGCGACCGTGTGCACTTCGTAATGGTCGTTGTCCAGCGCCAGAATCTGTTTGCCCTGGTGTTGATGTAACCCGCGGGTGTCGGGTTTTGCATCGATGGGCAGCTCCAGGTTTTTCAGCGCATAGGGCGCGAGGTCCGGGTTCCACAAGCGCAGGGCGCCGTCGGGCATTTCCACCGGTTTAAGCCCTTCGACAAACGCCGAGAGCTTCACGCGTGCGAACGAGCCCAAGGCACTGCCGGCGGCAAACAAGGCAAATTGCTCAAGACTGCTTAGTACTCCGAGCAGATGATCCGTGGCTTCAAGCCCCTGGCCCTCGGACCAGTCGACTATGCCTTCAAACACGTCATCGGCGAGCTGATAAGCCGTGTAGGCCAGCATCAATTGCCCCAGCACCGGCACAAAGGGTGTCACCACCAGCAACGCCACATTGAGGATGTCCGAAAGGATTTTTTCCAGATTGTCCCACCACGCCCAGCGCGCGTGCCGGTCGGCGAGGGCGGTGGACACGGCGATCTCCTGGGCATCATTGAGCACCTTGTTCAGCTTGAGCCGGTACTGGTAGTTCCACAGGTCATTTTCGGTGCTGAGGCTGGAGCGGTTCTGATAATCCTCGGCAATGTCCTGCAGGCGAAATTGCAGGTTGGGCGTGTCCACCGGGGTGTCTTTCCAGGTCGGCTCGGGGTCGGTGGCTGCCTTCTGGTGCCAGCGCACCCGGCTGAGACGGCTATTCAGGTTGGCAAAGAAATAGCCCCGTTCCGCCTGTGCCACGAACTGGCTGAAAAACGCCTGGTAGCGCTGGGTGTCACGCAACTGGCGGGTGAGTGCCTGCATGAGCGCGGCAGGTGACGGGTATTCCTTGAGCGGGTGCTCGGGGTCTTCGGGCACATAGGCCAGCAGCCGGCCAAGGGGGATCGGCGAGTCGGGGGAGGGGCAGAACACCACGATTCCCGTCAGAGCGGTGTTCATCAGGCGCAGGGTGTAGGGCTTGAGCAGGCGACCATCAAGTCGGGGTTGCTGGCCGGCAATCAGGCTGAGCAATGCGCTGTGTGCGTCCGGTGCAATATCGCGCTTGGCCAGGGCCAGGTGGGCGGCGACGGCGAGGGCGTTTTTCTGGCTGGCAATCACGTCGAGGCGCAGGGTGCGTGCCACGCTGCGGTCGTTGAACCCCAGCGTTTCCTTGAGGCGCACCTGGTAGCGGGCGCCGATGTCCAGTGCGCGGCAGATGTCCTTGAATTGCTCGGCGGTCAGCACGGCGCCGGTGCTGCGGTGGCGCAGGGTGAGGATGTCGCGTTGCCCGCGCGGGTCTTCGGCAGACAAAAAGGCATGGTCCACAAAGCGGTCGGAGGCGGCGAAGTTGTGCAGGGCCGCCTCCAGTAAAGACACCGTGCGGCTGGTCACGCCTTCGGTGATGTCCCGTGCCCACCAGGCCAGGTCGGCCTTGGCATACAGGCGGATGAAGGTGGCCCGGACGTCGATGTCGCCGTAGTAGGCCAGCGCATTTTTGAGCAAGGGTTCGGCAAAGGCCTGGACGTCATTGAGGTCGCGAAAGGTCTGGTCCAGGCGGTTCTGGCTGTGCCATTGGGCGGCGATTGCAGCCTTGAGCTGCGGATGATTCAAGGCCTGTGGATAAGGCCGGGCGGTCTGGCGCGGGGTGTTTTTGAGTGATCGCACACGTTCAGGTGAGGCGCTTTTTATCCACAGGGGCAGCGCGTTTTTGAAGTGTTGGTAATGCGCACCTTTGAAGTCATCGGCGGGCGTTTGGGAAAGAGGGTCGGGCATGGGGAGAACCTGAATAAAACAAGAATTGCCATTCAGTCTATTCAGGGCGGGGGCTTTGGATAAGTTCGAATACTGGCTGGAAAACCGCACGGAACCAGCGGAAAAATGCGCCTATAAAGCGCATGTCTAGCCCCTGCTTTTCAGCGCGCGGCGTTAGTGGGAAGTACCTGGCACAGGGTGTTGTTTCCCGGCTGCAAATAGGGCGTGAGAATCGGCGCCATGCCCTTGAGCACCTGCACCGGCAACGCCGAGGTGAACTTGAAACCCTGGGCCGAGGCGCCGGGTACAAACGCGGTCAGCGCGCCGAAATGGTGGTCGCCGATATAGAACACAAACGTTGCGGTGCGGTTGATCGCCTTGGAGCTGAGGATCCGCCCGCCGGCACCGATGGCTTCGATCCGGTTGTCGCCGGTGCCGGTCTTGCCGCCCATGGCCAGCGGTGTGCCGTCGGCCAGGTTGAAACTGCCGGACACGCGGCGTGCGGTACCGGCGTCCACCACTTGCGACAAGGCTCCGCGCAGGGCGGTGGCGACCTCCGATGGCATGACCCGCTTGCCCCGATTGGGGTCGTTGATCAGGCGGGTTTCATAAGGCGTGTCGGCGGCAAAGCGCAGGCTGTCGATGCGCAGCGTGGGTTGGCGCACGCCGTCGTTGAGGATGATCCCCACCAGTTCCGCGAGGGCGGCCGGGCGGTCGCCGGAACTGCCGATGGCGGTGGCCAGCGACGGCACCAGGTGGTCGAACGGGTAGCCGACTTTTTGCCAGCGCTGATGAATATCGAGGAAGGCTTCGATCTCCAGCATGGTGCGGATGCGGCTGTCGCGGGCGCTCTTGTGGCGGCTTTTGAACAGCCAGCTGTAAACCTCCTGGCGCTCGTGTTCACTGGCGGCGGTGGCCTGGGTGAAGGTGGCGTCGGGGTTGTTCAGCAGGTAGCCCATCAGCCACAAATCCAGTGGGTGGACCTTGGCGATATAGCCTTGGTCGGGCAGGTCGTAGGCGCCCGGGCCGTAGTTCTGGTAGAGCTTGTCGAGGCGCTCGTCGGTGAGTTTTTCGGTGCTTTTCACGCTGCTCAGGTGTGAGCGGATAAAGCTGTTGAAGCTCGACTGGCTGGCGTTGGGCAGCAGGTAGCGGTGCACGGCGGCCAGGCGTATGGCGGTGGGGTGCATGCTGTCGAGGAAGGTGTCGAGGCGGGCCTGGGTGTTCTTGTTGCGGTACTTTTTCCAGAACTTCAGCAGGAACGTGGTGCCTTCGCGGTCGGCAAACTGGGCCAGGTATTCCTGGCGGCGCGGGTCGTTGTCGTCCTTGAGCAATTCGGCGCTGTTGTTCGGGCCCTGGTAGGTGCTGTAGCGCACCAGGTCGCGCATCAGGCGAATGAACGGCAGGTTGATGGACTCGCGCAACGCTTCGATCAACGTCGGGTTACGGCCGTTGTCCTGGCTGCGAAAGTTGTGGAAGTGGTGCAGGCCGCCACCGGTGAAAAAACCTTCGCTGGTGTTGGCCGAGTATTGGCGATTGAGGGCCGCGTCGAGCATGGCCGGCAGGCTGCGGTCGCTGTTCTGGGTCAGGTAGTCGAGGGCCCAGCGGGTGATGCGGTCCTGGTCGTCCACTGGGACTTTGCGCAGCTCGGCAGCCGGCATCGCGCCGTATTTGTCGTGCAGTTCACTGACGATTTGCAGGTAGGTGGTCATCACCCGCAGCTTGGCGGTGGAGCCCAGTTCCAGCTTGCTGCCCTCGTTGATGTCGAAGGGCTGGTCGGTGCTATCGGTCTGCACCCGCACCCGTGCGCCGTCGGGTGTCATCTCGTAGAGGTTGAAGCTGTAGCGCACCTGGGCGGTGCTGGCGGATGTCAGCAAGGTGGGGCCGATCAGGCCGATCTGCGCGGCGAAGGCCGGGTCGGCGAGGTGCTTGAGGTAAGCGCTGGCCTGGCGTTGCAGGTCGGCTTGCAAGGTGCTGGTGGCGGCGAGATCGAGGCGGTCGAGGTCGTACAGCGGCTGGTTGAGCAGCGCGGCCAGGCGCGTACGGGCGACGGTGATGCCCTTGTTGCTTTCGATCGGCTGGATCGTTGGCTGCTGTTGCCAGTCGCGGTAGGTGATTTTACTGGCGAGGGCAGCCTTGGCCAGCGCCGGGTCGATCACGTTGTTTTGCGCAAGCAGGCGGATGTGGCTGTCAGTGAGGTCGGCCAGTTCCTTGTGGCCCTTGGACAAATAATGAGACGGGCGGCGCTGGGCGATCATCAGCGACAACACCTCGCGCAGGGCCAGGCCTTTTTGTGGCAGCTGTTTGGGGTCGGTGCTGTTGAGCAATGCATTGGTCTGGTTGAAGTCGGCGCCGTACCACACGCGCAGACCTTCGGCCATGCCGTGCACTTCACCGTGGCCGGGTACCGCCGACAGGGGCACGCTGTTGAGGTAGTCGCGCACGATGTCTTGGCGGGCGGCGAGGGTTTGCGGGCCGTCCTGGTAAGCCCGCACGCTGGCGGAAATCATCTGGCGGATTTTCTCGCCGCCGGACAGGGTCAGGCCGTCGGGCGAGTGGCGGTATTTCTCCAGTTGAGTGGCCAGGGTACTGCCGCCTGCCGTCTGGCCGGGCAGGTGCAAGAGCTTCGCCACCTGTGACCAGGCGGCCTTGGCAAAGCGCGGCCAGTCCACGGCGGGGTTGAGTTGGGGATTTTTCGGGTCCAGCAGGTCGCGGTCTTCGATAAACAGCAGGCTGTTGACCACCACCGGCGGAATCGCCGCGAAGCGTGGGTAGAACTGCTGTGGATAGGTGAACTGATACAACGGCGCGGCGCGGCAATCGGTGATGGTCAGGCCGGCCTGGATCTTTTCCGGGTAGGGCACAAACAGGCCGCGCTGGGCGTAGACCATCAGGTCGGGGGAGAAGCGTGCTTGTGCCTGGATCAGGTAGTCCCGCTTGATCAGGCGCGGCAGGAATTCGCCCAGGGCACTGTAGCCCAGGCGCTTGTCGAACGGCCCGGCCCCGGGATAAACCCGCGCATCGCTTGGGCCTGCATGCATTTGGTAGGTGAGGGTTGACGCGAGGTCGGTGAAGGTTTTGGCCTGCAGCCGTGAGGTGTGCATTTCCCTCAGGGCGGCAAAGCCCAGGGCGATCAGCGCAATCAGCAGCACCAGCCAGACCAGCCGCCACCACAATCGCCGGCGGGGAGGGGGGCTTTGTGGCAATGGCTGTTCATCCGGGCTATCGGTGGATACCGCAGCCTTGGTCGAAGCGTTTTGCCATAAAGCGCCCATAGTCGATTGATCCATTTACGTAGATTGATCGGACTTGGTTGAAGCTTAGACGGTGGTGGGCGAGTGGGGGGGATTTGTGAATATTCGCTTCCTGAGACGAAATCGTTCGTTCTGTGGGGAAGGGGCTTTTTGTGGTGAGGGGACAAGCCCCCTTGCCACAGGAAAAATCAGAGCCAGGCAGCATCCCACAGCGGGTAGTCACCAATGTTCTCGACCAGACCCGCACGCAACGGGTTGGCGATGATATAGCGGGCGATTTTGCGAAGGTCTTCATCGGTACGCACTGCTCGGTCATGGTAGCCGAGTTGCCAGAATCGCTCTTTGCTTCCGCGTGCGCGATTAATGGTGAGGGTGCTCCGGGATTTGGTCCGTCCCACGGCGTGCGACAACTTTGTATCCTGCAGCTCAAACAACCAATGAAAGTGATCTGGCATGACAACCCATGCCAGAGAGTCAACCATGCCCAATTCATGGGTCTTCCTGAATTCTGCTACCAGTAGTCTTCCCAAGTGGAAGTCGTTGAACAGGGGCTGTCGATTGTGAACTACGGCGGTGATCAGGTAAGGGCGGCCTGATTCTGAATATCGACCACGGCGTAATAGATGAGAGTTGGGCTGGTGAAGCATTCCGTTGCTCCTTGGGGGAAGTAGTCAATTGACGCTAGCAGTTGCTGTGGAGTGCTCCCTTGCAGTTCAGTGTCAGCGTGTTTCGCGTAGGTACCTTTTTGTGGCAAGGGGGCTTGTCTGTGGCGAGGGGGCTTGTCCCCCGTCGGGTTGCGAAGCAGCCCCAAAACCTGCCATGAGGATCTGCCTGAAGAAATGCGGTGTCTTTACTGGGGCTGCTTCGCAGCCCAACGGGGGACAAGCCCCCTCGCCACAGGAGAAACCTCTCTCCACAGGTCATGCGTATGACCCACAACTGTCGCCCTAGAGCCTCCCCCCACCGGTAAATCCGCCAAAGGTAGGGGCATGACGCTGCACCATTACCGTGCAATACTCGCCGCCGTTTGTTGGCGATGATTCCTACGCGGAACAGGTAATGCTCCTCCGCCAAAGGGGCCTTTACCGCGATTTCCCGCTGAATCTTGTCGTTTATAGAGTGAAAACCCCTGGGTTTAGCTTTTTATACTGCACCCCCGCTGATCTGGCCCGGCCAGACGGTCTTGCCCAAAAGGCAGGCCCGCTATCAGGACGCCCCGGCCACCCGCCGCGACGCCCCGGACTCGGTGGCTCATATCCAATAACAAGACGAGGTTGTATCCCTATGCCAGCTGGCAATCACCTGCCCCATGGCGAGACCGCTCAGGGCGGTCCGCTGAAACGCGAACTCGGCGAACGGCATATTCGCTTGATGGCCCTCGGCGCCTGTATCGGTGTCGGTCTGTTCCTGGGCTCGGCCAAGGCCATTGAAATGGCCGGCCCGGCAATCATGCTGTCCTACATCATCGGCGGCCTGGCGATCCTGGTGATCATGCGCGCCCTCGGCGAGATGGCCGTGCACAACCCGGTCGCCGGTTCGTTCAGCCGTTATGCACAAGACTATCTCGGCCCGCTGGCGGGCTTTCTCACCGGCTGGAACTACTGGTTCCTGTGGCTGGTGACCTGCGTCGCGGAAATCACCGCCGTCGCCGTGTACATGGGCGTGTGGTTCCCCGATGTGCCCCGCTGGATCTGGGCCCTTGGTGCACTGGTCAGCATGGGCACCATCAACCTGATCGCGGTCAAGGCGTTCGGTGAGTTCGAGTTCTGGTTCGCGCTGATCAAGATCGTCACCATCATTGCCATGGTGATCGGCGGCGTCGGCATCATCGCGTTCGGTTTCGGCAACGACGGCGTGGCGCTGGGGATTTCCAACCTGTGGGCCCACGGCGGCTTCCTGCCCAACGGCGTAACGGGCGTGTTGATGTCCCTGCAAATGGTGATGTTCGCCTACCTGGGCGTCGAGATGATCGGCCTGACCGCCGGTGAAGCGAAGAACCCGCAGAAGACCATCCCGAGTGCTATCGGCTCGGTGTTCTGGCGCATCCTGCTGTTCTACGTCGGTGCGTTGTTCGTGATCCTGTCGATCTACCCGTGGAACGAAATCGGCACCCAGGGCAGCCCGTTCGTGATGACCTTCGAGCGTCTTGGCATCAAGACCGCCGCCGGCATCATTAACTTCGTGGTGATCACTGCGGCGTTGTCGTCATGCAACGGCGGTATCTTCAGCACCGGGCGCATGCTCTACAGCCTGGCGCAGAACGGCCAGGCCCCGGCCACGTTCGGCACCACGTCGAGCAACGGTGTACCCCGCAAGGCGCTGCTGCTGTCGATCTTCGTGTTGTTGCTGGGCGTGCTGCTCAACTACATGGTCCCGGAAAAAGTCTTTGTGTGGGTGACCTCCATCGCCACCTTCGGCGCGATCTGGACC
Organism: Pseudomonas sp. ADAK13; assembly: GCF_012935715.1. Classification (NCBI taxonomy): domain Bacteria; kingdom Pseudomonadati; phylum Pseudomonadota; class Gammaproteobacteria; order Pseudomonadales; family Pseudomonadaceae; genus Pseudomonas; species Pseudomonas sp. ADAK13. The sequence goes on along the minus strand of NZ_CP052860.1, from coordinate 867,846 downwards.
TGGCTGATGATCCTGCTGGCCCAGCTCAAGTTCCGGAAGAGCCTGAGCCCGGCCGAGCAAAAAGCCCTCAAGTACCGCATGTGGCTGTACCCGGTCAGTTCTTACCTGGCGCTGGCGTTCCTGCTGCTGGTGGTGGGCCTGATGGCGTACTTCCCGGATACCCGCGTGGCGCTGTATGTCGGCCCGGCGTTCCTGGTGCTGCTGACGGTGTTGTTCTATGTGTTCAAGTTGCAGCCGACCCAGGCTGCGGCGCGCACCGCGAGCTGATTTTTCGGTGCTCAACAAAAAGCCCCTTTCGGGGCTTTTTGTTTTTCAGGCGGTAGCGACGCGTGTCGGTTGCGTGAGCCGCTTGTTCAAGTCCAGCCAGGCCCCCAGCAGCGCCATCAGCCCGGCGCCCACCATCGCGGTGAAGATTTGCATGGCGAAGGCATCGCCGGTGATCGCATTGACCATGTCCGCCAATGGCGCCAGCAGCACCCCCAGGCAGAACACTTCGAGGGAGTAACGCCCCATGCGGCAGGTTTGCTGTGCCAGCCAGTTTTGCGTCCAGCCATGGCCGGGCAGCAGCTTGGCGGTGACATAGGCCAGCGCCAGGAAGTGCAGCAAACGCACGGGCGACAGGTCGGTCTTGCTGATGGGGTACAGCAGGTCGCTGAGCACCGACGGCATCAGCGCGTCGTGGATCTCCGGCCAGCGCCAAGAGATCGTGAGCACCCCCGCCACCACTGCGTACACCGCCGCAGCCACGAACAACGGCTGACGCAGCAGCCTGCGGGTTTCTGCCGGGCGTGGCTGCTGTGCATGAATCGCCGCCGCACCGCCCAGCACAAACAGCAACTGCCAGGTCACCGGGTTGAAGTACCACACACCGTCGGCGATCGCCGCCAGGTTCCAGCCCAGGTGCGGTGCCAACAGGTACACCGCCAGCGAAACCGCCACCACCGCCCAGGTCTTGCGCAGCAGCAACGGCAGCACCAGCGGCAGGCAACCCAGCAGCACGATATACAGCGGCAGCGGGTCCATCAGGTTGGGCTTGAAGCGCAACAGCAGCTCATCCACCAACGCTTGCTGGGGGTGGGTGACGAAATGCGTCAGGCCCATCTCTTCGACCAGGTCGCGGGTTTCCACATGGCTGTTGGCGAAGAACACGATGCCCATCAGCATCGCCAGCAGAAAGATATGCACCACATACAGCACCCAGGTGCGTCGCCAAATCTTCACGCAGGCGATCAAATAGCCGTCGCGCTGCAGGATCTTGCCGTAGGCCAGCACCGCCGCATAACCGGCCAGGAACACAAAGACTTCCGCTGCATCACTGAAGCCAACGTTGCGCAGGGTGATCTGGCCGAGAGGGTTGTGGGGTACGTGATCCCAGAAAATGAAGATCAACGCCAGGCCCCGAAAAAAATCGATGCGCGGGTCGCGTCCGTTCAGCATGGCAGCGGGCTCTTGAACAAGGGGTTTAGTAATGACAAGCAGGCGACGGCTTTAGTCGTGCCGTACGTCGGGCGGGCGCAGGTTGGCGGTATTTGTAAGCAATTGCAAAGCTCAGTTTTTACTGAATGTCTCATCGCGGCGTTTAAACATCGATGATCACCAGCGTGCCGTGGCTGCCGGCAAGTACGGCGTGGGCGATGCCGGCTTCCACCAGGTACATCTGGCCGGCGCCGACGTCGACGGCCTGCTCGCCGATCGACAGGCGCAAATGGCCGTCGATCACCAGGAGGCCTTCGTTGTAGTCGTGGGTTTCTTCTGCGTAGGCCTGCGCATCCATGCGCAGCACCTTGATCCGCGCCGGGCCGACCTGGCCCAGGCGGGTGGATTTCCAGGTGTCCGGCAGTTGTGCGGCGAGGGCGGTGAAGTCCAGTAACGGCATGGTGAAGCTCCTTGTTTCAACGATGCCGTTCGGTGGTCCGGTTCAGCAGGAAAGGGTTATCTTTTCAGAAGGCGTCCATCAACAACACCCGGCACGGTTGGGCCTGGTACTCGTTGATCTGCGGCACCAGGCGGGTGAAGTGTTCCGTCTGGCAGTGCGTATCCAGCGCGGCCTGGTCGGGCCATTGCTCGACAAAGATAAAGTGCCCGGGGTCTTTCTGGTCGACGAACAGATCGTAGGCGATGCACAGCGGTTCCTGGCGGGTTTTCTCCACCAGTTCGGCGTACCACGGGCGCGCGGTGTCGAGGTGTTCGGGTTTGATGAAGTCTTCGGCAATCACTTTCAGCATCGTATCGTTCCGTTAAAAAGTTAAGCCGCCGCGATTTCATTCGGCTCAAAACTGTCCGCCCGTGCCATCTGCCACATGCGCGAATAAAACTCGCCGTTCACTTCGCCGGTCAGCAGTTCCCCAGGCTTGAGGAACACATGCAGCTGCGAGAACAGCTTGATCTCGGTGGCCGACATGCGCCGCACCAGGTGCTTGGCCGACAGTTGCGACGGATGATCGAGGCCGGCGGCGGCGAGCATTTCGGCCAGGGCCTTCAGGGTGTTGCGGTGGAAGTTGAACACCCGCTGGGCCTTGTCCGGCACCACCAGGGCGCGTTGGCGCAGCGGGTCCTGGGTGGCCACGCCGGTGGGGCATTTGTTGGTGTGGCAGCTTTGCGACTGGATGCAGCCGATGGCAAACATGAAACCCCGCGCCGAGTTGGCCCAGTCGGCGCCGATGGCCAGGACGCTGGCGATGTCGAACGCGCTGACGATCTTGCCGCTGGCGCCCAGCTTGATCTTGTCCCGCAGGTTCAGGCCCACCAGGGTGTTGTGCACAAACAGCAGGCCTTCGCGCAGTGGCACGCCGATGTGGTCGGTGAACTCCACGGGCGCGGCGCCGGTGCCGCCTTCCTTGCCGTCCACCACGATAAAGTCCGGGAGGATGCCGGTTTCGAGCATGGCCTTGGCGATGCCCATGAATTCCCACGGGTGGCCCAGGCAGAACTTGAAGCCCACTGGCTTGCCGCCCGACAGCTCACGCAACTGGGCGATGAACTGCATCATCTCGATCGGGGTGGAAAACGCACTGTGCCGCGACGGCGAGATGCAGTCTTCGCCCATCATGATGCCGCGGGTATCAGCGATTTCCTGGGTGACTTTGTGCTTGGGCAGGATCCCGCCGTGGCCCGGTTTGGCGCCCTGGCTCATCTTGATTTCGATCATCCGCACCTGCGGGTTCTGCGCCTGCACGGCGAAGCGTTCCGGGTCGAAACGGCCGTCGCTGGTGCGGCAGCCGAAGTAGCCGCTGCCCAGTTCCCAGGTCAGGTCGCCGCCGTTTTCCCGGTGATAGGGGCTGATGCTGCCTTCGCCGGTGTCGTGGGCAAAATTGCCGAGCTTGGCCCCCTGGTTGAGGGCGCGAATCGCGTTGGCGCTCAACGAGCCGAAGCTCATGGCCGAGATGTTGAACACCGAGGCCGAGTACGGCTGCTTGCACTGCGGGCCGCCGACGATCACGCGAAAGGCGCTGGGGTCGCTCAACGGCGCGGGGCGCATGGAGTGGCCGATAAACTCGAAGCCCGACTGGTACACATCGATCAGCGTGCCGAACGGTTTGTCGGCGCTTTCATTCTTGGCACGGGAGTAGACCAGCGAGCGCTGGGCCCGGGAGAAGGGCAGGGCGTCGCTGTCGGATTCCAGCAGGTATTGGCGGATTTCCGGGCGGATGCCTTCCACCAGGTAACGGATATTGCCCAGGATCGGGTAGTTGCGGCGCACCGCGTGGGGGCTTTGCATCAGGTCGAAAATGCCGATCAGGCTGAGAATGCCGGTGACCACGGCGATCGGCCACAGCCATTCGTGTTCGATAAACGGCATGCTGGCGAGGGTGAAAATGACGCAGACGGCAAAGAACGCGTAACGGCTTAGTAACGACAGGCTCATACGGTTTTTCCTCAGGTTCAACTCTACAGGTCGATCCGCCATTCTGCGCCTGTCCTCAAAGCCCGGACAAGGATTGACCGCTCTGGTGCGCGTTTATTGGCCACGGCGCTGCCTGTTTGTGGGAACTCTTCTCCGGGCGATTGCCACTATGGACGCAGGACGCGAATCCCGTATGTCAACTTCTGCCATGAGTGAATTGTTATGACTGTCAGTGCCTCAATTGCCCCTGATCGCTATTTGTCACCGTCTCTGCCTCAACAATCGGCGATTTCAAAAAACGATCGAGCGAGCGCGAACGATCTGACGCCGCAGCACGAAGTAACGCCCCAAGCGGATGACCCGACGCAGGAGCGGCGTGAGCGTCATGCAGAGGCGGTGTATGACAACCCTGTCGTCAGGTTTCTGCTGAGCCAGAAGGGCGCCGAACGTCAGGAGGCCGATGCGCCGCCCTCGGGCGCCGAGGTGAGACCTGAGGACGCTCCGAAGAACATGACGCAGAATATCGCTGGTGCCGTCGGCAACAAAACATGGATGTTCCCCGGCCTCAGCAACATGGCCCTGGGTGTAGAAAAGTCGGATGGCAGCGCCGCCGGCATGATGGCCGGTGCAAAAACCGGGCTGGAGAAAACCCTCAACGACGGCCTGGAAACGTCGATCCGTGGCGCCGCCCAGGGGAGCCTGATGTCAATCTTCAAAGGCTATGCCGAGGCCGTCGCCAACAACGAAGCCACACCGGCGTTCGTCAAGGAAGTCGTCATCAAACTCCTCGACTGGTTGAGTTCCTGGGGCCGATTCAGCTCGTCTGAGCCTGCAGGAAAATCGAGAACAGCTCCGACTGGGATTTGATTCCCAGCTTGCTGTACATGTGCTTTTTGTGGACCTTCACGGTTTCCACCGAGATTTCCAGCTTGCGTGCAATTTCCTTGCTGGAACAGCCACTGAGCATCAAGCGCCCCACATCCAGCTCGCGTGCGGTTAACTGTGCGCCCCAGTCGTCGTTCTGAATCGGTGCCTGCGGGGCGCTCACCTGGTTGAGTTCATGGGGCAGGCGCTGGCGCAGCAGGCTCAATACCCAGGGTTGGATCAGCGACAGCAGGGCTATCTGCTGTGGGTCAAAACGCTGTTTGCAACCCAGGGACAGGCATAAGGTTCGCCCGTCCGGTTGCTGGCAATTGAACTGGATTTCATCGGCCACCACGTTCAGCCGGAAGTAGCGCTGGTAGTACTCGGTCAGCTCGAATTGCTCCGGCGCCACTTCGGCCAGGCGAAACAGCCCGGTGCGCGAGTGTTCGCGGCTGGCGATGTAGAAGGGGTCGAGCAGGTACAAGCCGTTGAGGTAGTCCTGGAACAGATGGTCCGGCTCGCCGTCCTGGCCGGGGCATTCGGCGAACACCAACGGCTTGTGCTCGCTGCTGAACAGCAGCACTACCCAACTGTCGAACGGCACGTACTGGTCCAGTAACCGGACCAGTTGCGTCCAGAAATTGGGCTGGTCCAGGGCGTCTATCATTTGCCCCACCGAACGGTGCCAGGCGATGTCTTCCAGCGACAATGTCATGCATCTACCCCCATAGGGTTAACCCGGCTGCGTGATTTCCCGAGTGATTGCGGCCTGCGCATACTGCGCCACAGTTAAAACAACAGGACACACCATGAAGGTCGAATTTGCCCAACTGGCAGGCCGCGATAACGGCACAGCTTACAACCTTGAGCGCGCTTTGGCGGCGATTGCCGCGTGTGCGGCCGATACCCAACTGGTCGTGTTCCCGGAAACCCACCTGATGGGCTTCCCGACCGCCAGCACCGTGGCGGACGTCGCCGAACCGGTGGACGGACCGACCGTGCAGGCCATTATCCAGGCTGCGCGAGCGCGCAACATCGCCGTGGTCATCGGCATGGCCGAGAACGACGCGGGCCAATTCTATAACACCACTTTGATGATCACCCCCGAAGGCATCGCCCTGCGTTATCGCAAGACCCACCTGTGGGCCTCGGACCGCGGCGTGTTCACCCCGGGTGATCGCTACGCCACCTGCGTGTGGAACGGCGTGCGCGTGGGCCTGTTGATCTGCTACGACATCGAATTCCCGGAAACCGCCCGCGCCCTGGCGCAGGTGGGCGCTGAAGTGTTGATCGTCACCAACGGCAACATGGACCCCTACGGCCCGACTCACCGCACCGCGATCATGGCCCGCGCCCAGGAAAACCAGGCGTTTGCGCTGATGGTCAACCGGGTGGAAGCGGGTGACGACGGCCTGATGTTCGCCGGTGGCAGTGCCCTGGTGGACCCGTTCGGCACCTTGTTGTTTGAAGCTGGGCGTGAAGAAGGCCAGTTCAGGGTCGATCTGGACCTTGGACAACTGGCGGCGGCGCGACAGGACTATCGCTACCTGGATGACCAGCGCTTGAAATTGCCGGGGGAGGTGATTGAGCGCGAGGACGGTACGCGGGAGTTGTTGATCCCCAAAGCCTGATCTCACTGGCAAATGGAATTCCTGTGGTGAGCGAGCTTGCCTCGCGCGGGGCAAGCCCGCTCACCACAAAGGCTGGGCCTTACATAAAAAATAAAGACATTCGCAACACCGACTTCAGTTCTGCCATAACTCTAATAATTGCGCGGAGAATCGCTCATGGCTCGTTTGCAACGCACCCTGTCGTTAGGGTCGGTGGTGCTGTTTGGCATCGCCTATATGACACCGATCATTGTCCTGGGTACCTTCGGCATCCTGGCGCAATCCACCGCCGGCATGGTCCCGGCCGCTTACCTGGCTGCCCTGGTGGCGATGTTCTTCACCGCCATGAGCTACGGCCGCATGGCCTCGGCGTTCCCGGTGGCCGGGTCGGCCTACAGCTACGTGCGCAAGGCCATCAGCCCCAAGCTCGGGTTTATCGCCGGTTGGGCTGTGTTGCTCGACTACCTGTTCCTGCCCATGGCCATCTGGCTGATCGGCGCGGCCTACCTGCATTCAGCCTTCCCGGCCGTACCGCAATGGGTCTGGGTCCTGGCGTTTATCGGGGTCACCAGCGTGATCAATATCATCGGCCTGAAACTCGCCAACGGCATCAACGCCTTGCTGATGCTGGTGCAGTTCCTGGTGCTGATTGCCTTCGTCGCGCTGTGCATCCACTACATCGGCGGTGACGCCAGCAAGCCGCTGTGGACCATCACCCCGTTCTTCAACGGCCAGATGCAAATGCCGCTGATCATGAGCGGCGCGGCGATCGCCTGCTATTCGTTCCTGGGCTTCGACGCGGTCAGCACCCTGACCGAGGAAACCCGTGACCCACGCCGCACCATTCCCCGGGCGATCATGTTGATCACCCTGATCGGCGGGTTGATCTTCGTCGGCGTGTCGTACTTCGTGCAGATCGCCCACCCGTCATTCGAATTTACCGACGTGGACTCGGCCGCCTATGAGATTGCCCGCAACATTGGCGGCGACCTGTTCGTGTCGATCTTCCTGATCGGCCTGATCGTCGGCCAGTTCGCCTCGGGGCTGTCGGCCCAGGCCAGCGGTTCGCGGTTGCTGTTTGCGATGGGGCGCGACGGGGTGTTGCCCAAGTCGTTCTTCGGCACGTTGCATGCGCGCTTCGGTACGCCGGTGAACAGCATACTGCTGTGCGCCGTGGTGGCCTTGCTGGCGCTGAAGCTGGACGTTACCACCTCCACCTCGTTCATCAACTTCGGCGCCTTCCTGGCCTTCAGCCTGGTGAACCTGTCGGTGATCTTCCACTACTGGATCGGCGCCAAACAGCGTGGGCTGCGGGAGCTGGTGCTGTTCCTGGTGTTCCCGACCATCGGCCTGCTGGCGGATGTGTGGTTGATGGTCAGCCTCGATCACCTGGCGATTTACCTGGGCCTGAGCTGGTTGGCGATTGGCCTGGTGTACCTGGGTTTCCTGACGCGGGGCTTTTCGCAGCAACCACCGGAGATGGACTTCCAGGAAGCCGCATAGAAGCTTGAGGTCTATTCTTATTGCAATCGGTTCTCGTTTGGGCGCATCATTTGTGTTACTGTATAACACTAATTGATCGCCCAGACGCCCCGGAGGCCTTATGAAACCTGGTATCCACCCCGACTACCGCACCGTGTTGTTCCACGACACCGCCGCCGATGTGTTCTTCCTGATCGGTTCCACCGTGGAAACCGACCGTACGCAAAAACACAGCGACGGCAACACCTACCCTTACGTGCTCCTCGACGTGTCCAGCGCCTCGCACCCGGTGTATACCGGCCAGCAGCGCAAGACCCAGTCCGAAGGCCGCATCGCTGGCTTCAACAAGCGTTTTGCGTCGTTTGGTTCGGCCCCGAAGAACGCCGAAGCCTGAGCCTGTCCCCTGTAGAGGCGTGCCTTTACAGGGGATCTGCCGTCTGGCGAATCGGCAATACCACCCGAAACGTCGTGCCCTTGCCCACTTCGCTGTTCACCGAAATCGTCCCGTGATGCTTCTTCACGATCCCGTACGACAGTGACAGCCCCAGGCCTGTACCTTCGCCCACCGGCTTGGTGGTGAAGAAAGGGTCAAAGATTTTCTGCACACTCTCCGGCGCGATCCCGCAGCCGGTGTCCGCCACTTCCAGCCAGACCTTGTCGCCCTCCACGCCGTTGCTGAGGGTGATGGTGCCGCGTTCCGGGCCCATGGCCTGGGCGGCGTTGATCACCAGGTTCATCACCACCTGGTTGAGCTGCGAGGCCAGGCATTCAATGTCCGGCAGCACCTGGAAATGCTTGACCACGTCGGCCTTGTACTTGAGTTCGCTGGCGACGATGTTCAGGGTCGAGTCGATCCCCTGTTGCAGGTTTGCCCACTGCCATTGCTCGTCGTTGTCGACCCGCGAGAAATCCTTCAGGTCCTTGACGATCTGGGCCACGCGGCCAATGCCGTCCTTGGATTCGTGGATCAGAACCGGGATGTCTTCCTTGAGAAACTCCAGGTCCATGGCCTTGCGCAGGCTTTGCAAGTGCGTCAGGCATACGCCGGGCGCGAGGGCTTCTTCGGCCTGCCGATAGGCGTCGAGCATCTGCTGCAACTGTTTGAAGTAGCCGTCCAGGGTGCTCAGATTGGAGGAGATAAACCCCACCGGGTTGTTGATTTCATGGGCCACGCCCGCTGCGAGCTGGCCCAGGGACGCGAGTTTTTCCGATTGCACCAATTGGCTTTCCAGTTGCTTGCGCTCATCGATCTCCAGTTGCAGCGCCTGGCTGGTCAGGGTCAACGCCTGGGTGCGTTGCTCCACCAGATGCTCAAGGTGACTGGTTTGCAGGGACGCGCGCCGGGCCATGTCCCATTTGGCCGCGAGGGTGTTGGCCATCTGTTGGACTTCGATGTTGTCGAAGGGCTTTTTCAGGATCAGCAGGCGGTCATGGGCGTGCAGGCGAAACAGCAGTTCTTCCCAGGAATAATCGGAGTAGGCGGTGCACACCACCACTTGCAGGTGCGGGTCGACTTTCCACAGCGCTTCGATGGTTTGCGCGCCGTCCCAGCCCTGGGGCATGCGCATGTCCACAAAGGCCAGGGCATAGGGGCGATCTTGTTGCATGGCCTGGCACAGCAGCTGCAAGCCTTCCTGGCCACCGTAGGCTGAATCCAGCGTGAACGCCTGGGCCTGGGGTTTGACGCTGTCGCCGAACAAGGCGGTTTCCATCTCGTCCAGTTCCAGGTTCGACTCCATGGGCGGCGTCAGGATCTTGCGGAAGTCCTGGTGAATCGACGGGGTGTCATCGATCAGCAGGATTCGCCGGTTCGGTGGTTGGTTCATGCTCATGTCCGTGCGGGGTCAAGGGGGATGTGCAAGGTGAACACCGCGCCTTTGCCCGGGCCGTCGCTGTGGGCGGTCAGGCGGCCCTTCATTTCCAGGGCGGCCAGGGCGCAACTGTGCAGGCCGAAGCCGTGGCCTTCCTTGCGGGTGGTGAAACCGTGGGTGAAGATTCTGGTCATGTTTTCTGCCGGTATGCCTTCGCCCTCGTCCTTGACGCTGATCTGCAAGGTGCCGTCGTCCAGCGGCAGCACCGTCAGGGTCATTTGCCGGGTGCGGTCGGTGAGGTTGGACATCGCATACTTGGCGTTGCTGATCAGGTTGACCAGGATCAGCAGCAACCGATGCTTGTCGGCCATGATCTCGGGCACGTCGTGGTAGTCCTTGACCACCGTCACATGGTGGCGGCTCAGGGCCCCGGAGTTCATGCGCAGGGCATCTTCCATCAACGCACTGATATGCACCGGCTCCAGCAGCGTGGACGCGCCGGCGTAGGACTGTTGGGTGGACACAATGTCCTTGATGTGGTCGACGCTTTTGCTCAGTTGCGCCAGCTCCTCGGTGAGGCCCTGCTGTTCAGTGGCGATGGCCTCGACCAACTGGTTCAGGTAGCCGGGCAGCAGCTTGCCTTTTTCATCCTCCGTGAGAAAGGTGCCGAGGTCATGGCGGTGCTCGTTGATCAACTGCATGGCCTTGCCCAGCCCCAGCGCCTTGCTGGTGCGCAGCTTGCGCGCCACCAGCTCGGCAGAGATGTTCACGCTGTTGAGCACGTTGCCGACGTTGTGCAGCACGTTGGTCGCGATCTCCGCCATGCCGGCCTGGCGCGCGCTGTCCATGAGTTCGCCCTGGGCATCCTTGAGTTCCCGGGTGCGCTCTTCAACGCGCTGCTCAAGGCTTTCGTTAACCACATGCAGGGCCCGGTTGACCCGGTTGATCTCGGCAAAACTGCGCAACAGGCGAATCGCCAGATACAGCAGCAGCGCCACCAGCAAGGTGGAAAACACCAGCAGGTAGCGGTGGTATTTCTGGTCGAGCAGGTCGGCCGCCGACTGGTCCTGGTTGAGCTGGTTGGTCAGGTCGTCCAGGCGTTCGGCCAGCGGCACGGCGGCGATGCGTTCAAGCAGGCCGTTGACCACGGGCTGTTCCCGCAGGATCAGTGAAATGTGATTGCTGAGAATCTCCACCGGCACCTGGAACGACTCGGGCAGGCTCAGTTTGTTGATCGCCAGTTTGTTCAGGCCCACCAGGATGTCGGCGGCCTTGTCGTCGCTGGTCACCTGGGCGAATTCGAGGCTACTGAGGAGTACGTCGTAGGTGTCGGTGGCGATGCTTTGCTGGAGCAGTTTGTCGGTGTCGGTGAGCGCCAGGAACTGCGCCTGGATATCGTCCTCGGCGGTGGGCAGGAAGGCCAGGGAATTGCGCAACACTGCGTTGTGGGACTTGAACTGGTCCACCAACCGGGCCTTTTCCTGGATCGCCTCGCGATAGGCGTCCTGGCCGGCCTGCCAGCGGGCCGGGTCTTCGTGACGGTGTTGCGATTCGCGACGCTCCAGGCTGGCCCACAGGCGGTTCATTTCGCTGAGGGGCGCCACCAGAGGGTCGTAGTTGTGGGTCAGGGCAATCCTGGCCTTGAGCACTTCACTGTCCCATTGTGAGTTCAGTTGCTTGATTTCGCGGATCAGGTCGCGGGACTCGGTGTAGGTGGTGGTCTGGTCACTCGATGACTTGAGGTACAGGAAAACCAGGGTCGAGGCGAGTATCAGGGTCATGGTGCTGAGCATGAGCTGGGTGGCGCGGCGTGAGAGTTTCATAGTGGCTTGCCTGCCCATTCGCCGGTCAGGGTTTTCAGGAACAGCACGATCAGGGTCGTGTCTTCAGCCGAGGGAACGCGACCCAGTTGGTACTTGAACATCACGTCGACGGCTTCTTCGAGGGTCTTGGCCGAGGCGTCGTGAAAGTACGGTGCGGTGACCGCCACATTGCGCAGGCTGGGCACTTTGAACACGTTGCGGTCTTCCTCGTCCTTGGTCAGCAGGTAGCGTCCCAGGTCGGCCTCGGTGGGGTTGCCACGGGCCTTGAAGTAGTCGCCCATCACGCCGAACTTCTGGTACATGTTGCCGCCGATATTGGCACCCTGATGACAGGCGATGCAGCCGTATTCCTTGAAGCGCTGGTAGCCGTATTTTTCTTTAAGGGTGAGGATGTCGGTGTTGCCTTCCAGGTATTGGTCGAAGCGCGAATGCGGGGTAAGCAAGGTGCGCTCATAGGTCGCCAGGGCATTTTGCACATTGGCGGGTGTGATGCCGTCGGGGTAGATCTGCTGGAACGTGGCCTGGTAGTGGGGCAGTGCCGACAAGGTCGTCACCACCGTTTGCCAGTCGTTGCCCATTTCCATCGGGCTGGTGACCACCTGCTCGACCTGTGCCTCCAGGGTGTCGACCCGGGCATTCCAGAACTGCTTGAAGTTCAGGCTGGCGTTGAACACGGTCGGGGTGTTCAGCGCCACCGGCTTGCCGTCGAAACCCAGGGAGAAGGGCCGGTTGTCGACGCCGCCGGTTTGCAAGTCATGGCAGCTGGCGCAGGACTTGGTGTTATTGACCGACAGCCGTGTTTCATTGAACAACTGACGCCCCAGCTCCACTGTTGCCACGTCCAGAGACGGCACCGGCGGCAGCGGTTTGAGGGGTTCATCCAGCGGCGCGGCCATCACCGGCAGGCAGGTTGCCAGCCAAAGCGTGATGGCGAGCCCGGGCGCCCGGGAAGACCGGAGAACGTAGCGTGGCGTGGCGTCGCTCAAGCGATGACTCCTTGGGGCAGAAGGTTATTGGCTGGGCATCAGGGTACGTCGCCCGGCTTGCATCAGTTGGGCGAACTCTTCGGCGGGCACGGCCTTGCTGAACAGGAAACCCTGGCCCTCTTCGCAGTGGTGGGCCTTGAGGAAATCCAGCTGCTCCACCGTCTCCACGCCTTCGGCAATGATGTTCAGGTCCAGGCTTTTACCCAGGCTGATGATCGCGCTGATCAATTGCGCGTCCTGGGTGTTTTTACTCAAGCCGCGAATGAACGACTGGTCGATTTTCAGCACATCAATCGGAAACCGCCGCAGGTAGCTGAGGCTGGAATAGCCGGTGCCGAAATCATCCACCGCCAGGCGCACGCCCATGGTCTTGATCGCCCGCAGCGTGGTCAGGGTGTCTTCGACGTTTTGCATCAGCACGCTTTCGGTAATCTCAAGCTCCAGCAAGCCCGGCGCAAGGTGGGTGCGTTCGAGGATGGCCGCCAGGTTGGCGACAAAATCGCGCTGGCGAAAATCGATGGCCGAGATGTTCACCGAAATGCACAGCGGGGTCAGGCCGCAGGCCTGCCAGGCTTGGGCTTGCTCGCAGGCCTGGCCCAGTACCCATTGGCTCAGGGGCACGATCAGGCCGCTGTCTTCGGCCACCGGAATAAAGGCCGACGGGTAGACCCAGCCATGGTCGGGCTGGTGCCAGCGAATCAAGGCTTCCGCGCCGACGATCCGCCCGCTGTTCAAATCCAGTTTCGGCTGGTAGTGCAAGACAAACTCATTGCGTTGCAGGGCCAGCCGAATCGCGGTCTCCAGGCTTTGTTGTTCCTGGGCGCGGCGATTCATGTCATCAATGAAAAAGCTGAAATCATTGGGGCCATGATCCTTGGCGGCGTGCATGGCGGTTTCGGCTTTCTTGATCAACTCCACGGCGCTGAAACTGTCGTTGGGGTAAATGCTGATGCCCAGGCTGGCGGTGACGCTCAGGTCGTGGCCGGCCACGTAGCGAATGTGGCTGACGGCCTTGAGGACTTTTTCGGCAATGTGCTGGGTTTGCTGGGGATGATGAACGTCGTTGAGGATCAGCACGAACTCGTCGGAGCCGTAGCGAAACACCGAGTCTGATTCGCGCACGGTCGCCACCAGGCTTTGGCTGACTTGCTTGAGCACTTCATCGCCCACCGGGTGGCCCAGGGCGTTGTTGATGCGCTTGAAGCGGTCCAGACCGATAAACATAACCGCCAACTGGGTGTCGTGGCGCCTGCAGACCGCGATGGCCTGGGTCAGCCGGTCTCCCAGCAAGGTGCTGTTGGGCAGCTCGGTGAGGGCGTCGTATTGCAGCAGGTGCGAGACCTTGAGCAGTTCCTGCACCCGCTCCTCCACCGTACGCTCCAGGCCCATCAGCTTGAGCGCGGCATCTTGTGCCAGCTGCCATTTCCAGGTCAGGGCGCTGGCCATCTGGCGGATTTCGAGGTTGTCGAAGGGTTTTTTCAGGATCAGCAGTTGGTCGTCGTATTTGAGCCGCGCCTCGATGGCTTCGAAGGAGTAGTCGGAGTAGGCCGTGCACAGGGCGATTTGCAGGTGCGGGTCGACGGCCCACAGCTGTTCGATGGTCTCCAGGCCGTCCCAGCCCGGGGGCATGCGCATGTCGATAAACACCAGGGCGTAGGGCGTGTTGGCGGCCAGGGCCTTGGTCACCAGGGCCAGCGCTTCCTGGCCCTGGTAGGCCGAGTCCAGCAGGAACGTCTGGCGCACCGCCGGGGCGGTGCCGAACAGGGTCTCTTCGATGCTGTCCAGGGACTGGCCGCCGTTGGCGTCGGCCTCGAGGATCTTGCGGAAGTCTTCGTGGATCGACGTGGTGTCGTCGACGATCAGGATTCGCCGGTTGGCCCGTGTGGAGCGCGGGTTCACGAGCGGTTCCGGGAGGCGCTCAACTGCATATTCTGGCGCATGTGGCTTCCTTACCTTGAGTGCATCGGTAAACAGGGGCGGTCATGGGCTTCATGCCACAAGCATAGTTGGCTCCCTTGAATAAGTCGGCCAGTTGGCGTCAAATCAACGCCAGTTACCCCCGTCTTCATCTAGCGCTCAATGCCCCTGCAAGTACAGCGATTGATGATGACCGGGGCGCAATGGTGCAATTTTGTGTCATTGAGAGGAGGTGTCGCCATGGACGAGCAACTTGCTACGACTGCCCCCTACACTCCCACGATTCTGCTGGTCGATGACGAAGAGTCGATCCTCAACAGCCTGCGTCGCCTGCTGCGTGGCCAACCCTATGATGTGCTGCTGGCCGGCAGTGGCGCCCAGGCCCTGGAAATGATGGCGGCCCGGCCCATCGACCTGATCATGACCGACGCACGCATGCCGGCCATGGACGGTGCAATGCTGCTGGCCGAGACCCACCGGCTGTACCCGGCCACCACGCGCATCCTGCTGACCGGCTACGCCGACATGAGCATGATGATCAAGGCGATCAACGAAGGGCAGATCCACCGCTACATCAGCAAACCCTGGAACGACGAGGAAATGCTCCTGACCTTGCGCCAGTCCCTGGAGCACCAGCATTCCGAGCGTGAGCGGCTGCGCCTTGAACAGTTGACCCGCGAGCAGAACGACCAGCTGAAAGCCCTCAATGCGACCCTCGAAAAACGCGTCGTGGCGCGCACCTCCGAGCTGCAGCAGACCGCCGACATGCTCGACCTGGCCTACGATGAGCTCAAGCGCAGCTACGTGACCGGTACCGAGGTGTTTTCGCTGCTGGCCAACCTGCGGCTGCCCAAGGAAAAACAGACCAACCGCCAATTGATCGAACTGATCCGCGTGTACTGCAAGTTCCAGCCCATGGACGAAGCCAGCGCGCGCGACCTGACCATGGCCGCCGCGCTCTATAACATCGGCAAGCTGAGTTGGAGCGACAGCATGATGGTGTCGCCCTCCGACCTGCTGCACAGCACCGACCGTGAACGCTACCGCGCGTACCCGGCCCAGAGTGAATCGTTGCTGATGACCCTGGAGCCGATGAAAGATGCCGCGCGCCTGATTCGCCATCACCAGGAGCGCTGGGACGGCAGTGGCTTTCCCGACCACCTCAAGGGTGACGCGATTCCGTTTGGCTCGCGCCTGTTGAAGCTGGCGGTGGACTTTATCGAACTGCAACGCGGCCTGATCCTGGAGCGGCAAATGAACAGCGACGAAGCGCTGCTCTACATCCGCAAATACGCCGGGCGTCTTTACGACCCGGACATGGTGGAAGACTTTATCCAGGCCTGCGCCGCGTTCCTCAGCGACGTGACCCTGGGCGACCCGACCGTGAAAGTCCTGACCACCCGCGAGCTGGCCGAAGGCATGGTACTGGCGCGTAACCTCAACGCCGACAACGGCATGCTGCTGCTCAACGCCGGCAAGGTGCTGAACCTGCCGCTGGTGGACAAGCTGATTGCGTTCGAGGCCATGGAGGGGGCGAAGTACAGCGTGTTTATCAAAGAGCCGGATGAGGCGCTGCTTTCGGGTTGAGGCCGGTTCATGGGATCCTTGCGCCTTTGTATTGAAGGCGACCCACCCATGACCTCCACCATTCGCATCGCCGCCGCCCTGCTGATCGGCAGCGACGGCCAGACCCTGCTGGTGCGCAAGCGCGGTACCCAGGCCTTTATGCAGCCGGGCGGCAAGATCGACGCCGGCGAGCAACCTGCCGAGGCCCTGGCCCGCGAGCTGCACGAAGAACTGGGCCTGCGGATTGATCCGGCGACGGCGGTGTACCTGGGCCAGTTCTCGGCCCCGGCGGCGAATGAGCCGGGTTTTGTGGTGCAGGCCGAGTTGTTCCAGGTGCACATCGACGTGCCGGTGACCCCGGCCGCCGAGATTGAAGAGGTGCGCTGGATCGACCCGGCCGGCGACGGCGATTTGCACCTTGCGCCCCTGACCCGGGACCTGATCCTGCCGTTCTACCGCGCGTCTCTAACGGGTGCGTGAAACTGTGGCGAGGGAGCAAGCTCCCTCGCCACAGTTACCCGCTGTTCATCAGCGTACGGCGCTGACTCCATCCAGGGTCGAAAACGAAGTGTCCTTGGCCGTCAGCAAAAAGTCGCGCATGTACGGCGCGTCGAGCATGTCGGCGCGAATCCCGGCATACAGCGTGGCAAACAGGCCTTTCTCCCCCAGCCGCTTGGCTTTCACATACCCCCGGGAGCTGTATTCATGCAGCGCCCAATGGGGCATGCCGCACACGCCGCGACCGCTGGCCACCAACTGCATCATCATCACCGTCAGTTCCGAGGTGCGCACCTGGGCCGGTTCCACATCGGCCGGTTCCAGGAAGCGGGTGAAGATGTCCAGGCGGTCGCGCTCCACCGGGTAGGTGATCAGGGTTTCGCTGATCAAGTCTTCGGGCACGATGTACGGCTTGTTCGCCAGCGGGTGCTGGTTGGCCACCGCGAGCATGGCCTCGTAGGTGAACAACGGCACATAGGTGATGCCCGGCAGTTCCAGCGGGTCGGAGGTCACCACCAGGTCCAGGTCGCCCCGGGCCAGGGCCGGCAGCGGCGCGAAGGCAAAGCCGGAGGCCAGGTCCAGTTCGACTTCGGGCCACGCATCGCGGAACTGGTCGATGGTCGGCATCAGCCACTGGAAGCAACTGTGGCATTCGATGGCCATGTGCAAGCGCCCGGCGGTGCCGCCCGCCAGGCGCGCGATGTCACGCTCGGCGCCGCGCAGCAGGGGCAGGGTGGCATCCGCCAGTTGCAGCAGGCGCAGCCCGGCGCTGGTGAAGCGCAACGGCTTGGTCTTGCGCACAAACAACGGCATGCCCAGGCGTTCCTCAAGCTCCTTGAACTGGTGGGAAAGCGCGGATTGGGTCAGGTGCAGGCGTTCAGCGGCTTCCACCAGGCTGTCGGCTTCGCGCAGGGCGTGCAGGGTCTTGAGATGACGGATTTCGAGCACGGGCTCTCCATGAATATAACTTGTGACAAATTCGAATAGGGTGAGTTTGTCTCATGTTGCCCTGGCTGTCGACAGGCCCTGTGTGCACACCGCGCTGGCGATGCCTGGCCAGCGCGGTGTTTCCGTCCGTATTACAGCTCGGCAAAGTGCCGGTTCGCCAGCGGCCGGCCGATATTACCGCGCCAGATCGGGTCGACGCTGGCCCCGGCTTCCGCCTGGGCGCGTTGCCATTGCAGGCCCAGGTTGCGCTGCTCGGGGATCTTCAAGTGGGCCTTGATGAACTCATCGAAGCGCGCCCCGGCCTTGTCGTAGTGGAAGTGCGCGTACCACAGCAGCAGCTGCGGGGTTTTGCTCACGTCCCACACCACGTACTCCTGCAGATAGTCCGGCCGGCCTTTCTGACCTGCATTGAGGTTGCGTGCCGGCTCACCCTTGCGAATCTCCACCAACTGTTGCTCGCGCAGGTAATCCAGATAGCCCTCGGTGGGTGTCTGGCTGGCCAGGGTCTGGCGTACACGCAGGTTGCGACCCTGGGTGGTCAGGCTCGCGGCCTGTGTACGCAATTGGGCAAGGATCGGATCCCGTGGCACCAATGTGCCGATGGTCCGGGCGCGCTCCAGCAGTTCTTCGGCTTCCCTGGCGAGCATCTCTTCCAGATCCACCGGCAGCATATTCTGGCGGGCGTACTCCTCGACTTTACGCTGGTATGCCTGCACGGCATTAAGTCGTGCGCGGGCTTCGTCGATCAGTGCAAGCGCGTTGGTTGCAGCCCGAACCGGTGGTGCAACGGGCGCCGGGTTGGTCAGGTGGAATCGGCCGTTGGCGCCTTGCTCCCAGATCTCAGTCCGGCCTTCTGCGCCAGTGAGGGTATAACGCCTTGCCTTGGTGACCGGGTCAACGTGTTCCACCCCAATCAGCAAGGTCTGGTCGTCGGTTTCGAAGATCCTGCGGGTACTGCCCGCCGGCGCCCGGGAGGTGGGCTCGGTGAGGGCTTTGCGGGCGCGCTCGCTCATTTTGTTGAGTTCATCGATCAGCGCCTGCACGTAGGCGGCGTCGAAGTGTTGGCGGTAGCTGGCGGTCCACCGGTTTAAATTGCCGCGCATTTGCGCGTAGACGTCCACGCAGTAGTTGAGCAGGGTATTGCGCTGGCTTTGCGTGGCGCTGACTTCAAGCATGTTGGCTTGCAGGTACAGTGCCCGGTGCACCGCGCTTTTTGAATTGTTCAGGGGCCCTTGAAGGTAGTGCCAGGACGCGTCTCCAATGCCTTTGCGATGATCGACCAGCTCCAGCAGCGTTTCGACCTTCATCTGCTCTCGGTGCCTGGCCGACAGGTGCCGGTTGATCACCTCGGAAGCGCTGGTAAGGCCTTGGCGCTGTTGTGGGATGGTGACGCGTTTGATCCAGCTGTTCATGGTCTCTATGGTGCTGTCCAACTGGCGAAGCAGGTCCAGAATGGCAATTTCCCGGGCTCTGATTTGCTCGCGCAACGTGGCACGGGCTGACAGCTGTTCGTAGGGCGTGGCGTCCAGGCGGGCGACCGCCAGGTCAATGGCTTCGTCGTTGATCACCAGCTGTCGGCCCTTGATCTTGGCCTGCCATTGCGAGTTCCACACGACTGAGCAGGCGGCGTCGCTCTTGGCTTTGCCTCCCAGTCGGCCTTTGTTCCCGTGAGCCCCAAGGGTCAGGCCCTCGATGTCCTGATACAGGCGTGAGTTCAGCTCGATGCTGTCGGCCAGTTCTTTTTCCAGGTTGGGAATCACGCCCATGTCACCACTTTCGAAGTGACCCGTCAGGCTTTTGATGCGGTCCTTTTGCCTGAGGGCGGCATCGTTAGTGCGCTCGACGCTGGACGCCAACGCTCGCTGGCGATAGTACGTGCGGTCGACCAGCCAGCGTGGCAACCGCTCACGAATTGCCAGGGGCCACATCGGTTCGAGTACATCCGCCACGTGCCCCAGCACACCGCCGCCGCCGGCGAGGCCGCCATTGAACGCGGTGCCGTAGACCCCGTAATGCGTGTCCCATTCGCCACTTTCGTCGAGGGCGATCGGCTGTTTGTAGCTCTTCTGGCGCGTGGGGCTCAGGCGCCAGTCCAACGCATCGCCCAGCCGTTCCACCTTGTAGATACGTCCGCGCCGCACGATGAAGTCACCGTCGCCATGCCGGTAAATGTTGCGGTACGGGCCGTGGCTGTGGGGCTGCAGCCCGGCAAGGGACACCACGCCTTCATACTCATAGCCGTCGAAACGCTGCAAGGCGCGGCGTGCCTGGGTGGCGGAAGGCAGGTGCAGGCTGGCGGGATGGGCGCGCAGGTGACGCAGTTGCCGTTGACGGGTAGCGGCGCGAGCGTTGGTGGGCAGCAGCCCCGCAGAGCCCGGCAGGATATCCATGGCGCAATCGATCAGCGACAACAGCACCGCTTCGACCTCTGCCAGGCCATGCCCGATGTCGCCGCGCAAGAACGCCGCCACCGCCAGGTTGGCGCTGTTCCAGGCGTCATACAGCGCAATGGCCGTGCCCACGAAAGGCACCAGGCCCAGCGCGATTTTCAGGTAGTTGAAGATCATGCCGCTGCGCAGCGCGTTCTGTTCCAGCAGCAAGGCGGCATTGGAGCGTGAGGTCGCGCGATGAGCCTCGATGACCCGGCCCATATGGCTGTTGAGCAAGTGCTCGGGCAATGAGGTGGTCGCTGGCCACCGCGCGCCGACCTCGACCATGGCGTCGAAATTTTTCTGCTGCGCCTGGGCGATCCGCGACAAGTGGGCGGCGGCATCGCCCTTGATGGCACGCCCTGCCAGGTAGTCACCCATGCCGCTGGCCAGGCTGCGGTCGTACACCGCCTTGCGAGCCAGTTCCAGGCTGGCGTAACGGCGCAGCGGCTGGCCGTCCGGAGTGTCGGGCAGGTAGAGCAGGGTCCGGCCCGACACCGGGTCCTGGATGAAGGTGATGCCGAACAGGCCGCTCGGGCTGTGGTCGGTGTCGGCGCCGCCAGCGCTCAACTGTGCCGGCAGCAACACGAATGGCTGGCGCGCTTCAACGGCATTGTTCAGGAGCAGCAGGTCGGTGTCGTCGAGCCGGCCCTGCGCGCGGGCGAACTTGCCCTGCAGGATGAGCATCAGGCGCAGTGGTTCGCTCAGGCACTCGCGCTGATGCTGGCGGGTAAACAGCGGCGTGTCCGGGTCACCGAGGAAGGTGCGAGTGATCAGGTGTTCGTAGGCGCCGGCCAGATCCAGTTCGGTGACCAGTTTCTTGAGGTAATCCAGGGTCAGGCCGTTTTTCAGCCGATCGGCTTCGATCGGACTCTGACTGGTGACGGTCACTTGTCTGAAACCCAGGCGCTGCTCGACGTTGGTGTCGATGTTCTGTTGCGCCAGTTGCAACAGCGACCAGTTGCTGCGACGCGCGCTGGGCACCAGCACATTTTTGAACGGCGTGCCGGGGCCCGCATGTTGGTCCAGGAGCTGGCGCTCCCAGCTCACCGAGTCAGGCAGGTTCAGTTGCACGTGAGCGTCGTGTTCAAGCTTGAAGTCCTCACGCAGGCGCTGGTTCAGGCGGCGCCGGCCGAAGTCCTGGAAGGGTTCCAGGTCGCGTTCGAGCAGTTGCTGGGCGTGGTGCAGGGCGTTGATCTGGGCCTTGATCAGCCTCTTGAAGGTGTGGCGGGCGTCAGCCGATAGTTGGCTCAGTTCGCCGGGCAACGCGCCGGCCAGGCTGGCACTGCGCTGTTGTTCCAGCAGCTGCGTATAGGCCAGCCCGCGGGCCTGATGGGTGGGAATCAGCAGGGTGGACAAGGTCTGTTCGTGAGGTTTACCCAGGGCTTCATCGCGTTGATGGGCAAGGGCCGGCACGGGGTAACGCATGATCGTTTCGGCGGCCTGTTGCTCACTGGCGTACAAGCGTTGTTGGAGCGAGTGTTCAAACGGATCGCCACTTAACTCGGCCCATTGCAGGGTGGTGCTGGCGTCGCCCGGCAGCTTGAACAGTGACTGGTCCAGGGCCTGGCGGGATTCGAAACGCTGCAAGCCGCCGCCGTTGCCGGGCCAGTACAACAACAGGCTTTGGGGCGTGGAGGCGGTGAGGGCGCCGGTCCGGGTGATCACCAGCAGGCCTTCCAGCTCATGTGTCGTTTCGCTGGGGTCACTGCTGACCAGGATCAGGCGCGCTGCGGTCACTTCGGGCCGGCGCTCTGCGGCGGCGGGATGGTCCAGCAGGGCCAGGAGCAGGCGATGTTCGTCGTCGCTGATTTGCTTGAGCGCATGCTGGATCGCCGCTTCGGCGCGTACGGCGGCGAGTTGCGCTTGATACAACGCGTCGTAGTGGGCGTTGGGTTTATGCCGCAGCTCCAGGCGTTCAAGGGCCGTGCGCCGCCCCAGCAGGGCGCTGGCAGCGTCATTGCCGGCCTGCTCGGCAGCGTCCTGCGCCTGCATCAACAATTTCAGTTGGGCCAGTTGGGTGGCGTATTGTGCGTCGCCACCCAGATAGCGTTCGAGGTCCAGGCGTTGCTGTTTGATTGAGGCCCAGCGCTCGCTCAGGGTGATGTCGGCGTTGAGGTTACCGAACGGTGTGGGCAGGTCGTCGTCATCTGGCCCCGACATGGCGAGCGTGGGAGGCAAGGCGAACAGCGGGTTTTCGTGGCGCTGACGGTCCAGTCGATCGGCGTCGTCGAGGGCGTTGCGGGCATAGCGGGCCAGGTTGCTGCCGTTGCGGTGGCGGTTACGCAGGCTTTCCAGTTGTGCTGTCAGCAAATGCTCCAACACGTCGTGGGCCCCCGAATCCAGGGCATCGCTGCGCAGGGTGTAGTCGAAGGTGACCGAGGTCGCCGGCACATCCGATGGGATCAATTGTTGGGCCGGGGCCGTCAACCATTGCTCCATCTCGCGACGCTCGCTGAATACCATCAGGCTTGGCTGGCGGCTGGGCAGGTACAGGGTTTGGGTGAGCGGCGGTGGCCCGCTGGCGCTGATGACCCAGGCGCCCGGCAGTTTGACTTTGCTCTGGTCGGGCAGGTTCAGGGCCAACTGGTGGGTTTCACCAGGCAGGAATGGGCCTGGGTTCAGCCGTGTTTGCAGGGGCTGGAGCTGTTCGGTGCTGAGGTGCCCGAGGGCGTAGGCGGCCTGGCCGCAGGCTTCGATATGTTGGCGATACAACTGCACCACACGGTCGGTTCGCGACAGCGGCGTACCTGGCGCTCGCGCGGCCCAGTAGGCGTTCCAGCGGTTCTTGAGCAGTTGTTCCAGGTTCAGCGTCTTGAGGTATCCCAGCAACTGTATCGGTGTCAGGTTGGCCAGCCGGTGCCCGGCCAGGCCGACGGTGGTGCACTGGGTGTCAAGGCTGGGGGAGATGTCCGGAAACTGGCAGATAAACGCCCAGGCGTCCGTCAGGCTGATGAAGGACTCATCGTCCTGCTCTGTCTTGAAAATGCCCAGGCCGACGGGCCCGGGTCCCATCTGCAATTGTTCTTTAAGCACCCCACTGATGGAGTCGCGCACGCCGGGCGCTTGGGCAATCAGCTCATGCAGGCCCTGGCGACTTTCACGCCAGCGCGCGTTAGCCAGAAGGTGCAGGCTCTGGTCCAGGCGTAGTGCCTGGGTCAAGAGCGTGGGGGAGCTAAAGTCGCCCTGTGAAGTGGGGAGGGGGGGGATGGTCAGTTCGCTCATGTTGATGGGTTCATGCTCTGGTGAGACCGGGCTTGCCGGTGAGTACCCCTATTTAAGAGGTGCGGCCAGGGCGTGGGGTGATAAATAGATACGCAAATGACCGCTGGGCACTCTTCATCAAACTGTCATGGAACTGTGGCAGCGCGCTTGAACAAACTTCATCAGACTCGCGCTCTACTGGGGTTCTGCGTTTCGGTGTTTTTCATGCGCGTGTTGTTTTTACTGGCCGCTTTAGTGTTCGGCCTGCCGTCTTTTGCGGCGTCTCGATGTGATGTCAATGTCCCGACCCAAACGGTCGACCTGGCTCAGGTAAGCATCGCTTACCAGAGTATCGGGCGTGCGTCCGACCCTGCCTTGCTGCTGGTGATGGGCCTGGGCGGGCAGTTGATCCACTGGCCGGACGAAGTGGTGGTTGCCCTGTGCGAGCAGGGTTTTCGGGTGATTCGTTATGACAACCGCGATGTCGGCCTGTCCACCTGGCGCCAGGCGCCCGCCAGCGCCAACCTGACCTTCGAAGTGCTGCGCTACAAGCTCGGCCTGCCGGTGGCGGCGCCCTACACTTTGACGGACATGGCCGACGACGCGCTGGGGTTGATGGACGGCTTGCACATCCAGCAATTCCACGTACTGGGCGCAAGCATGGGCGGGATGATCGCCCAGCACCTGGCGGCCATGGCGCCGCAGCGGGTGGAAAGCCTGACGTTGATCATGACCAGCTCCGGCGCCGAAGGCCTGCCCGCCCCGAGCGCGGCCCTGGTGCAACTGTTGTCGCGGCGCAGCGCACCCAATCGCGAAGTGGCCCTGGAACAACAGGCCGACCTGCTGGCCGCGTTGGGCAGCCCTTATGTGAAGGATGACCGCAAGGTGCTGCTGCAACAGGCGGCGCAGTCTTACGACCGGGCGTTCAACCCCGACGGTGTAAAGCGCCAGATCATGGCGATCCTCGCCGAGCCCAGCCGGGTACCGTTGCTGAACCAGCTGCGGGTGCCGACGCTGGTGGTGCACGGCACCGCCGACCCGCTGTTGCCGGTGATGCACGGCGTGCACCTGGCGGCGCATATCCAGGGCAGCCAACTGCGGCTGATTCCGGGCCTGGCCCATCGTTTCCAGGAGGCGTTCAAGGCGCCGTTGCTGGCGGCGGTATTGCCGTACCTGCAAGCCCATCGCGAGGATGCGGCGCATTGGGCGCAGATCGACCCGGTGACGCCCGCCAAGGTTTTGTAAGGGCGTAACGGGGTGTATCGTGGAACCTTTCCGGCGTTTATAGCCAGCGAGGTTGCCTAGTCATGAGTACTCCCCTGAAAATCGATTTCGTCAGCGACGTGTCCTGCCCCTGGTGCATCATCGGCCTGCGCGGGTTGACCGAGGCTCTGGACCAGTTGGGGCCGGAGGTGCAGGCCGAGATTCATTTCCAGCCCTTTGAGCTGAACCCGAACATGGTTCCTGAAGGCCAGAACATTACTGAACACATCACTGAGAAATATGGCTCTACGGCTGAGCAATCCCAGGCTAACCGCGCGCGGATTCGCGACATGGGGGCGGAGTTGGGGTTTGCGTTTCGCACTGACGGGCAGAGCCGGATCTACAACACCTTTGATGCGCACCGCCTGTTGCATTGGGCGGGGCTTGAGGGGTTGCAGTACAACCTGAAGGAAGCGTTGTTCAAGGCGTATTTCACTGACCAGCAGAATCCGTCTGATCATGGGACGTTGGCGGCGATTGCCGAAGGGGTTGGGCTGGATCGTGTGCGGGCAGAGGAGATTCTGGCTTCGGATGAGTATGCGGCCGAGGTGCGGGAGCAGGAGCAGTTGTGGGTGTCACGTGGGGTGAGTTCGGTGCCGACCATTGTGTTTAATGATCAATATGCGGTGAGTGGTGGGCAGCCGGCTGAGGCGTTTGTCGGGGCGATTCGGCAGATTATCAGTGAGGCTTCCGAAGGCTGATCGGTGTACATATCCATTTCTGCGGTAACGGCGGCTTATGGTTTCGCTCTTACAGCGACTCACTTTGGAAAAGCCCCAAAGTAAGCAAAGGGCTCTGCCCCGCCTGTCGGCACCTCGCTAAGGCTCGGTGTTCCCTCACTCCGGCATTGCTCCGCGGGCCGCCGCGACGGGGCGTCCCTGCCCCGTCGCGGCTAAACCGGCGTCCTGCCGGTTTACCCGCTCCTCAATCCCTGCGTTCGGCCTTGGGCTTATTGGGGCAGTCAGAGCCAGATCAAGATCAAAAGCAAGAGCACAGCGGCCTACAGGCCGGCTTGAGTGGTAGAGGCCAGATCAAAAGCCAAAGCGAAAGCCAAATCTGAAACTGCTGCAGCTGTGTTTTTCTGTGGGAGCTGGCTTGCCTGCGATGCAGACAACTCGGTCTCTCAGGTACACCGAGGCGATGCTATCGCAGGCAAGCCAGCTCCCACATTTGACTGTGCCCGCTCTGGCTTTTGATTTTGATTTTGCCTTTGCTTCACACCACTCAAGCCGGCCTGTAGGCCGCTGTGCTGTTGATCTGCTTTTGATCTTGATCTTAGGCGCCCCGTTAAACCACGCTGGCCGAACGCAGGTAGTACGGAGCGGGTAAACCGGCAGGACGCCGGTTTAGCCGCGACGGGGCAGGGACGCCCCGTCGCGGCGGCCCGCGTAGTAATGCCGGAGTGAGGGCACACCGAGCCTGAGCGAGGTGCCGAGTGGTGGGGCAAGAGCCTTTTGGTTACTTTTGGGCTCCTTTCAAAAGTGACCCGCTGTAAGAGCGGAACCCATATCAGCCATCACCTAAATAACGGATATACCCCCAGCTCAATCAAACTTATAGCTGATCGCAGTCTGCACCTGCCCCTGATTCACATCCCCGGTTTCCTTGACGATGCTGCTATTGGCCGCCGAACCCACAAGGTGAATCCAGCTGGCACTGGTCAGCAGCGACCACTTCGCATCCAGGGGAAACTCAAAACTTTGCGTCAACGTCAGGTTCTGAAACCCGGCACTGGCGTTATAAGGCCGAAACCCCGAAGCCGCCGCCTCGTTCGCATCCACCCCGAAAAACGTCTGCGCCTGACGCGCATCGGCAAAGTGCGCCATCAAGCCGGTGCTGCCGATGATGCCGCTCCCCAGCGGATAACCCAGCTCACCCCCAAGCTTGCCCACCACGCCACTTTGATCCCGCGCACCGCCCACGGCCTGGCCCACTTGCGCATACACCCGCCAGAACTCAGCCGGCGCGTACTGAATAAAGCCCCCGACCTCAGCCATATCCGAAACATCCCGCAAGCCCCGCAACGACCCGTTGGCAGTCCGCCCCGGCAGGTAATTGATATAAGGCCCGGCCGTAAAGCCTTGGGTATTCAGGGCACTCCAGGTCAGCCCGTCGTCGGTACCCAGGCTGACACTCCCCCAATCCAGATCGAAGTAAGGAATGGGCCGCGTTTCGTAGCGGCTGCCCGTCGGATCATGGGGCTGATAGCTGACGCCCGCGCCGACCTCGCCGGTGATCCCGTCCGCCAGCGCAGCGCCGGAAACACCCCACAGCCCCAGCAAACCGGCGAATACAGCAAAAGTAACCCTGAACATGGAGCCATTTCCTTTTGTGAACATGCGCGCATGAACGCGCAAACACCCTGCCTTAGGCAAGCACTCATCTAGGTTGTAGCAAGCTACAAAAATTGTAGCCAGTTCCGACACAACCACACGCCGATACCCGCCAAACCCCTTGAAAACAGGGGTTTCTGGCACTTGGCACACTCCGTGCTCTATCCCCTGCAAGCGCAACAGCGCGTTCCTACTTCATAGGTAAATGCAGATGATTCACTGGCATATCGTGTGTGACTTCGACGGGACCATCACCCCCACCGACGTCATCGACAACGTCCTCCAACGCTTCGCCGGTCCCGAGTGGGAAACCATCGAACAGGAATGGCTGGATGGGCACATCGGTTCGCGCGAATGCCTGAGCCGTCAACTGGCGCTGATCAAGGCGACTCCCGCCGAGTTGCTGGCCTACTTCGACAGCGTCGAGATCGACCCGGACTTCCCGGATTTCGTCGACCATGTCATGGGCCTCGGCGCTTCCATTGAAGTGGTCAGCGATGGCATCGAACAAGGCATCGCGCGGATTCTGTCGCGCAACTACGTGACCTTGTTGCCGATCCTCGCCAACCGTCTGCGCCAGGTCGACCAGAACAGCTGGCGCATCGACTTCCCGTATTCCAGCGACGCCTGCCGCGCGGCTTCCGGCAACTGCAAGTGCAAGTCCACCCCGCGCAACAAGCGCGTGCTGGTGATCGGCGACGGCAAGTCCGACATGTGCGTGGCCTCCACCGCCGACTTCGTCTTCGCCAAGGCCAGCCTGGCCGACTACTGCGAAACCAACAACATCCCCTACGTGCGGTTCGACACCTTCGCCGAACTGCCGGCATTGCTGGCCAAGCTGCCTCAGGGCATCGCCGCCAACGCCACCTCCTTCAGCACCTCTTCCGACAATCAGGAACTCTTCCACCATGTCTGATATCCGTATTGCCACCGCAGAAGACCAGGTTCTTCTGGATAAAGAAGCCAAGTACTGCTCCTACGGCGACACCGTTCACTACATCGACCCTCCACGTATTTTCAGCCGTTGCGAAGGCTCCTACGTGTGGGACACCGAAGACCAGGCTTACCTCGACCTGCAAATGTGGTACTCGGCCGTTAACTTCGGTTACGCCAACCCGCGCCTGAACAACGCGCTGAAACAGCAGATCGACACCCTCCCGCAAATCGCCAGCCAGTACCTGCACAAAGGCAAGATCGAGCTGTCGGAAATGATCGCAGTCGACGCCAAGAAAAAATTCGGCCTCGACGGTCGCGTGCACTTCAACGTGGGCGGTTCGCAGTCCATCGAAGACTCCCTGAAAGTGGTACGTAACGCCACCAACGGCAAGAGCCTGATGTTCGCGTTCGAAGGCGGCTACCACGGCCGTACCCTCGGTGCTTCGTCGATCACCTCGAGCTACCGCTACCGTCGCCGCTACGGCCACTTCGGCGAGCGTGCCAACTTCATCCCGTTCCCGTACCACTTCCGCGGCCCGAAAGGCATGACCAAGGAAGAATACGGCAGCCACTGCGTGCAGCAGTTCGCCCGCCTGTTCGAAACTGAATACAACGGTGTGTGGGACCCGAAAGTCGGCCAGAGCGAATACGCGGCCTTCTACGTCGAGCCGATCCAGGGCACCGGCGGCTACGTGATCCCGCCGATGAACTTCTACAGCGAGCTCAAACAGGTCCTCGACCAGCACGGCATCCTGATGGTCGTCGACGAAATCCAGATGGGCTTCTGGCGTACCGGCAAGCTGTGGTCGATCGAACACTTCGACGTCAAACCTGACGTGATCGTCTTCGGCAAGGCGCTGACCAACGGCCTGAACCCGCTGGGTGGCATCTGGGCCAAGGAAGAGTTGATCAACCCGAAAATCTTCCCGCCAGGCTCTACTCACTCCACCTTCGCGTCCAACCCGTTGGGTACCGCGGTAGGTCTGGAAATGTTCAAGATGACCAGCGAAGTCGACTACGGCGCGATGGTCATGGCCAAGGGCAAATACTTCCTGGCCGGCCTGCAAGAGCTGCAAAAACGCTTCCCGATCATCGGCGACGTCGACGGCCTGGGCCTGGCACTGCGCTGCGAAATCTGCGCCCCGGACGGCTTCACGCCGGACAAGGCCACCCTGGACTACATGGTCGAGGAAGGCATGAAGGGCGACATGGTGGTTGACGGTCAGAAACTCGGCCTGATCCTCGACGTGGGCGGCTACTACAAAAACGTGATCACCCTGGCACCGTCCCTGGAAATCAGCTACCCGGAAATCGACCTGGGCCTGAAGCTGCTCGAGCAACTGCTTGTGCGAGCGACCAAACGGTGATCAGCCACGAGATCGACCTCGGTGAAGGTGATGCCGGCTTCGTTCTCGGTAGCGGTCCGGTCGGGATCCTGTTGATCCACGGCCTGACGGGCACCCCGACGGAACTCCGTCGGGTGGCCCAGGGTTTGGCCAAGGTCGGTAACTGCACGGTGTACGTGCCGACCCTGGCCGGGCACTGCGGGGACAACAGCGACCTGCAAGCCACTGGCTGGCAGGATTGGTACGAAGGCGTGCGCAAGACGTTCGTCGCGGTGAAACAACGCCACGAGCAGGTGTTTGTCGGCGGTTTGTCGATGGGCGCGGTGATGTCGATGTATGTGGCGTCGCAGTTCCCCGGCCAGGTCGCTGGCTTGTTGATGTACTCCACTACCTTGAAGTACGACGGCTGGAGCATCAGCAAGATGGCGTTCATCACGCCGTTGCTGATCCGTATTCCCTTCGGTGTGCGCCTGTTCCGCTTCACTGAGAAGCCGCCCTACGGCATCAAGAACGAGCGCCTGCGGGCCATCGTCGAGCGGCAGATGAAGGAAGGGGAGAGCAGCGAGGCGGGGCTGTTGACCATGGAAGGCGTCACGGTGCGCGAACTGCACTGGATGAATGCCGTGGTGAAGAAACTCATGCCATCGATCAAGACCCCGGCCCTGGTCCTGCATTCCATCGAGGATGACATCACCAGCCGCTGGAACGCCGATTACGTGGAGCGCCACCTCGGCGGCCCCGTGACCAAGATCCTGCTGGACAACTGCTACCACATGATCACCGTCGACCTGCAATACCGCCGGGTGATCGAGTTGAGCGCCGAGTTTGTCGGGCAACACGCACACGCCACAGAGGCACCTGAAGATTATCGACAGCTGGCTTGAACCCTAAGGATTTGACGTGATCACCGCCCAAGCCTTTTCGACCATTCGGGCCATCGAACGCAGTGCCTGGAACGACTGTTTTCCCGATGCCCTGGAGGATTGGGACTATTATGTGGCCGTGGAAAATGCCGCCATTGATGATTTTCAGTGGCGGTATCTCGCGGTGTTTGACGAGGCAACGCTGGTGGCGGTCGCGCCGGCGTTCATTACGCGTTATCGCCTCGACACCACGGTGTCGGGCGTAGGCAAGCGCTTTACCGAGCGCCTGGAGCGACTGTGGCCGGGTGTTTTGAAGCTGGGCCTGTATGCCATCGGCTCGCCGGTGGCGGAACAGTGCAATGCGGGTGTCGCCAGTCATGTTCCCGAATCCGGGCGCGAGGCGTTGCTTGCTCAGTTACTCGCCGCCGCACGCCGGGATGCCGATGCGTTTGGCGTCGGACTGGTGGCGGTCAAGGACGCACCGACCAAGGATGAAGGCTGGTCAAACAGCTGCCTTGGCGCGGGTTTCCAGAGCATGCCCAGCCTGCCCACGGCATTATTGCCGATTCCTTTTGGTTCAGTGGACGCCTACCTGGGTTCCCTGGACAAAGCCACCCGCAAGGACTTGCGCCGCAAACTGCGTGCGCCTGGCCCTCGCATTGAGTGGCGACGTAATATCGACGACGTACTGCCGCGCATCATGGCGCTGTACGAGGCCACCCTGGAACGTTCCGACCTGCAGTTCGAGCGACTGCCGGCGGGCTATTTCACCGGTATCCTTGAACAGCTGCAAGAACGTGCGGTCTGTGTGCTTTATTGGGTGGACGAGGAACTGGTGGCGTTCAACCTGATCCTGCTGAACCAGGATCGCCTGATTGACAAGTTTTTCGGCGAAGACAGTGACTACAGCCGCGAATACAGCCTGGCGGTGCGCAGTTGGTTAACCAATATCGACTACTGTATTCGCCATGACATTGCGTTGTATGAGTGCGGTCAGGCCGGCTATGCCAGCAAGTTGCTGCTGGGCTGCGAGTTCCAGGGCAACAGTATGTTTTTCCGCCACCGCAACTGGCTGGTCAACCGTGCGCTGTTCGTTGCAAAAGTGTTTCTCCGACCGGATCGATCCGACCCTGCCATGGCTGCTGCGATAAGCGAAACCTGATGATCAACAAGACCCGCCAAAAAGCCCGCCCCTTTGCCATTTCGCGTTGGAGCGTCCAGCGCAAGCTGGTGCTGGCGTTCTGGCTGGTGACCGTGATCCCGACGATGATCGCGGCGGAGCTGGCCGCCACAACGCTGTCGCAGATTTTCGACAGCAACGTGCGGATCTGGCTGCAAGAGTCGACCAAGATCGTCAAGGACGAGATCGGCGACATCCTCCACGACAACGCCCGGGTCGCCCAGCTGTTCCTGCGCTACACCAAGCCGCCGTCGTCGCGCCAGGCCGAGAAGCACGACAAACTGACCGCCGACATTGCCGCCGCCACCGACATCGATGTGGTCGCGCTGATCCGCAGCAGTGACCACAAGATTGTCTTCAGCACGGCCGCCGATGACATCGTCAAGCAAATCAACCTGGCCAGTAATGCGGTGTTGCAGACGGTCGAGGTGGCTGGCGTGACCACCGGCGTGGTGGTGTCGACCTTCGAGACCAGCGAGGACGGCGTTGACTATCAGCTGCTGGTGGCCACGTACCTGGACAGCAGTTTCCTGACCAGCGTGGCTGATGTGCACTCGCTGGACCTGCGCTTGTACCTGGCCAACCCCACCGGTTTCTCGGAAATTTTCTCCACCCAGCGCTTTGTCGATCACCCCAACCGGATTCCTTCGAATATCGAAGCCGCGCTGCGCAGCACCAAGCAGCCCAGCGAACAGTTCACCAATAACTACAGCGGTTTGTACTGGCCGATCTTCAACGATGCCGGCGAGCTGCAAGGGGTGATTTTCAGTGGCCTGCTGCGGCATACCAGCCTGGTGGGCCTGGTGAACCAGAGCAACCTGTTCGTGCTGATCTTCCTGCTCAGCTCGGCCTTGTCCCTGGCGGCCGGGATGTTGGTGTCCCAACGCCTGACCCGCCCGCTGCGGGATTTGTCCGAAGGCGTCAGCGCGGTGATTTCGGGTAACTATCAGCATCGTGTGGCGGTCAGCGGCGGCGACGAACTGGCGCAACTGAGCAGCACCTTCAACCACATGACCGAGCGCCTCGGCGAGTTGCATCACCTGGAAGCGCAACTGCGCCGCCGCGACCGCCTGCATGCGCTGGGCGAGGTCGCCATGGGCCTGGCCCACGAAATTCGCAACCCGCTGGGCATTATCAAGACCGCGACCCAGTTACTGCACCGCCGCGTCGATTTGCCGGAAACCGACAAGCGTCACCTCGAATACGTGATCAGCGAGGTCAGCCGGATCAACGACCTGATCACCGAATTCCTCGACTTCGCCAAACCCAGCGCGCCGTTGCGCACAGTGCAAGCGGCACGGCCGGTGGTGGAGGAAATCCTCGGCTTCTGCGGGCCTGAGCTGTCGACTCATAACATCGACGCGCAAATCGATGACCAGGCCCCCGGCGCGACGATTTATGCCGATGCCAAGCAGCTCAAGCAGGCCTGCCTGAACCTGATTCTCAACGCCATCGACGCGATGCCCGGCGGCGGTCGCCTGACCTTGGGCATCCACAGCGTGGGCGGCAACACAGTGATCAGCATCGCCGATACGGGTGAGGGTATTCCGCCGGACATGATCGAGCGGATCTTCACGCCATTCGTCACCACCAAGGCCTCGGGCACGGGCTTGGGTCTGGCCAAAGTCTTCTCGATCATGGAAAGTCATGACGGCAGCATTGAATGTGTCAGCGAGAAAGATGCCGGCGCCACCTTCAGCCTGTACATTCCGGCCCAGGGTGACGACGACGGCGATGATGAGGATGGTGATGACGCATAACGTATTGGTAGTCGACGACGAACCCAAGCTCTGTGACTTGCTCTCGTCGGCCTTGAGCCAGAGCGGGATCCAGGTATTTACCGCCGGCAACGGCCTGCACGCGCTCAAGGTGCTGGAGCAGGAAGACATCGACCTGGTGATCAGCGACTGGCGCATGCCCGGCATGGACGGTCCGGCGCTGCTGGCGGAAATCAAGGTGCGCTACCCGCAATTGCCGGTGATCGTGATGACCGCCTACAGCACCGTGAAAAACGCGGTGCAGTCGATGCGCAACGGGGCCTACGACTACATTGCCAAGCCGTTCGACATCGACGAGCTGGACATCACCGTGGCCAAGGCCCTGCAGTTTCGCGACATCATGCGCGACAACGCGCGCATGCGTGCCGAGCTGGATGAACACGCCCAGTTCGACAGCCTGGTGGGGGATAGCCCGGCCTTTCGCCGAGTGCTGCATGCCGTGGATTCGGTGCGCGACAGCAACGCCACGGTGCTGCTGACGGGCGAAAGCGGCACCGGCAAAGAGATGGTCGCCCGAGCCATCCACAAACACGGCAACCGCGCCGACAAGCCGTTTGTGGCGGTCAACTGCGCGGCGATTCCCGAAGGCTTGCTGGAAAGCGAGATGTTCGGCCACCGCAAGGGTGCCTTCACCGGCGCCGTGGCGGACCGGGTCGGGCGCTTCATGCAGGCCGACAAAGGCACGTTGTTTCTCGATGAAGTGGGCGATATGCCGTTGGCGTTGCAGGCGAAAATCCTGCGGGCCTTGCAGGAGCGGGTGATTGAACCGGTGGGTGACCCGCGCGAGCGCAAGGTAGATGTGCGGGTGATCGCGGCTACCAACAAGAATTTGCTGGATGCGGTGGCCAACAAAGAATTTCGTGAAGACCTGTACTACCGCCTGAATGTATTCCCGATTCCGCTGCCGGCCCTGCGTGAGCGGGTGGAAGACATCGCGCCGCTGGCCCGGCACTTTGCCCAGACCTTGAGCGCCACCGCCGGTAAACGCATCACCGGTTTCAGCCCCGAGGCGTTGCAGGCGATGGCGGCGTATTCCTGGCCGGGCAATATTCGCGAGCTGCAAAACTGCGTGGAGCGGGCGACCATCGTCGCGGCGACGCCGGTGATCGAGGACATTGATTTGCCGGCGTATCTGTTTGCTTCCAAACCGGCTGAAGACGGCGTGGGCGCGATACTCAGCAACGGGCCGGGTGTGCCGCAGGATCTGGACGCGGCGCTGGCCGAGGTGGAGAAGGCGTACATCATGGCCGCGTTGCAGGAGAGCAACGGGGTGCAGGCTGCGGCGGCGCAGAAGATCGGGATTTCCGAGCGCAGCTTTTGGTATCGGTTGAAGAAGCTGGGGATTCAGGTGGACAAGATTGTTCGCTAGGCGGCGCTGAGTAGTTGCTGGGGGGAGTACATATCCGTTATTTAGGTAACGGCCGCTTATGGTTCCGCTCTTACAGCGGGTCACTTTGGAAAAGCCCCAAAGTAACCAAAGGGCTCTGCCCCGCCTGTCGGCACCTCGCCTAGGCTCGGTGTTCCCTCACTCCGGCATTGCTCCGCGGGCCGCCGCGACGGGGCGTCCCTGCCCCGTCGCGGCTAAACCGGCGTCCTGCCGGTTTACCCGCTCCTCAATCCCTGCGTTCGGCCTCGGGCTTATTGGGGCAGTCAGATCAAGATCAAAAGCAAGAGCACAGCGGCCTACAGGCCGGCTTGAGTGGTAGAAGCCAGATCAAAAGCGAAAGCCAAAGCGAAAACCAAATCTGAAACGGATGCAGCTCTGCTTTTCTGTGGGAGCTGGCTTGCCTGCGATGCAGACACCTCGGTTTTTCAGGTACACCGAGGCGATGCCATCGCAGCGATGCGGCGACCCGACAAGCCAGCTCCCACATTTTTGACCGTGCCCGCTCTGGCTTTAGATTTTGATCTTGCCTTTGCTTCACACCACTCAAGCCGGCCTGTAGGCCGCTGTGCTGTTGATCTGCTTTTGATCTTGATCTTAGGCGCCCCGTTAAACCACGCTGGCCGAACGCAGGTAGTACGGAGCGGGTAAACCGGCAGGACGCCGGTTTAGCCGCGACGGGGCAGGGACGCCCCGTCGCGGCGGCCCGCGGAGTAGTACCGGAGTGAGCAACCGTGTCGAAATTCAAGCCATTTCAGCGAAATGCTTTTGATCGCGCACCATCGCATTCAGGATCGTCAGCAACTTTCTCATGCATGCCACCAGCGCTACCTTCTTCGTCTTCCCTGCAGCAAGTAGATGGTTGTAAAACCTCTCGATCACCGGGTTATGGCTCTTCGAGGACAAGACAGCCATGTAAAGGACACTTCGCACCTCAGCTCGACCACCCCATATCCGTCTACGTCCTTTGTAGAGGCCGCTATCGCAGTTAAAAGGGGCCACACCAACCAATGCAGCCACTTGTTTGCGATTAACCTTGCCCAGCTCCGGAACCATTGCCAGCAGCGAAAGTGCGAGCACATTGCCAACGCCCGATACCTCGCGCAGCAAATCATAATTGGCCTTCCAAGCCGGCGAAGCTTTGATCGCTTCGTGCAAGTCATCGTCTGTGCTTTTAAGGCGCTTTTGAAGCCAGACGATATGTGCCTTGATGTCCCGTCGAAGTGCCTTGAATACCGCCTGTTTCAGTCGAGACTCTTCCGCCACGATCATATCGATGAGCTGACGGCGTCGAGTCAGTAGATCCGCCAGTTCACGAGCGTGTTCATCTGGCATCTCCCGAATCTCGGGTTTGACCGCCTGGGCAAACTCCGCAATTACCTGGGCATCCAGAGCGTCGGTTTTCGCCAACCTACCGGTCGCCTTGGCGAAATCACGAACCTGACGGGGATTGACAACAACAACGGGTAATCCAGCAGCACAAAGCTCGGCAGCGGCAAGCCGCTCATATCCACCAGTCGCTTCCAGCACCACCAAAACCGGCTCCTGAGCCTTGAGATGTTTAGCTAAACGCTGGATATCTTCTTGAGTATTGGAAAACTGTTCGACTTGGCCAGTAGTGCTGACGAATGAGTCGAGCTTGTTTTTGGAAACATCAATTCCGACGAACGCAGAGTTATGGTCCATAGCGTTTTCCTCACGTCCAACCTTGCAGAATCGGGCTTTGCGCCCAGGCAACCGTTCGGACTAGTTTAGGAAGGAACCTGCTCCGACCCATGCTCACTCACGATCTCGAAATCAGAGGGCACTACGGTCTGAAGCAGGTGAAAACAATCTTACAAGGGCACACCGAGCCTAGGCGAGGTGCCGAGTGGTGGGGCAAGAGCCTTTTGGTTACTTTTGGGCTCCTTTCAAAAGTGACCCGCTGTAAGAGCGGAACCCATATCCGCCGTTACCTGAATAACGGATAAACACACCCACCCGGCTCCACATTTTCAATAAGCGTATGTCAGGCGTGTACGCGAACCCACACACTCACCAACACCGTAGCCGCCATCAACCACGCCACGGCCGCCACCGCCAGCGAAGCCTCCAGCCGCATCCGGTCGACCATCACGTACAACGTGGCCAGGTACACAAAGTACGGAATGATCGACCACATCCCGAACACGATGGTGGTCTTCAAATCCTCCACCGAACGGCCCTTGCCGACGATGTAATGCGCGATCAGCGCGAACGTCGGAAACAGCGGCACCAAGCCGGCGATGTAATAGTTCCTGGTCTTGGCCAACGCCGCCAGGATCAGCACAACCCCTGCGCCCAATGCGGCCTTCAGCAATAAATCCACAATGCGCTCCTAGTGGCTCAGCCCGTATTTCTTGACCTTGTCGAACAGCGTGGTCTTGGCCATCCCCAGTTCCTGGCTGGCCTGGGTCAGGTTGCCGCCGCTGCGTTGCAAGGCATCGTTGAGCAGGTTGCGCTCGAAGGCTTCCACCGCTTCGGTGAACGCCAGGCCGTGGTTGCCACTGCTGGTGCCGCTCTTTTTGAACGCTGGCAAGCCCAGGGCAAAGCGCTCGGCGACGTTGCGCAGTTCACGCACGTTGCCCGGCCAGTCGTGGCTCATGAGGTTGGACAGGGTCTGGTTGTCGAGGTCCGGCGCGGTACGGTCAAAACGCAGGGACGACTGCTGCAGGAAGTGTTCGAACAACTGCAGGATATCTTCGCGACGTTCCCGCAGTGGCGGCAATTCCAGGGTCACCACGTTGAGGCGGTAGTACAGGTCGCTGCGAAACTGGTTGGCGCGGCTCAGGTCGTCGAGGTCGGACTTGGTGGCGGCGATCACCCGGCAATCCACCGCCACGCTCTGGTTCGAGCCCAGGCGTTCCAGGGTGCGTTCCTGCAACACCCGCAGCAGCTTGATCTGCAGGTTCATCGGCATGCTTTCCACTTCGTCGAGGAACAGCGTGCCTTCGTGGGCGTGTTCGATCTTGCCGATGCGGCGTTTGCCGGCGCCGGTAAACGCGTTGGCCTCGTGGCCGAAGATTTCGCTTTCGAACAGGTTTTCCGGCAGGCCGCCGCAGTTCAAGGCGACGAACTGGTGGGAATGCCGGCGGCTGAAATCGTGCAGGCAGCGGGCGACCAGTTCCTTGCCGGTGCCGGTCTCGCCTTCGATCAATACGTTGGCCGAGGTGTCGGCGACGTTGGCGATCAGTTCCCGCAGGTTTTGCATGGCGGGGGAGCGGCCGATGATCCGGCCTTCCAGGGAATCGCGCTCGGCCAGTTGCCGGCGCAGCGACCAGACTTCCCGGGCCAGGCCGCGTTGTTCCAGGGCGCGGCGGGCGACGTCCACCAGGCGCTCGGGGGAGAAGGGTTTCTCCATGAAGTCATAGGCGCCGTTGCGCATCGCGCCCACGGCCATGGAGATGTCGCCGTGGCCGGTGATCAGCACTACCGGCAGGCTTTTATCCAGGGCCTTGAGCCGGGTCAGCAGCTCCAGGCCGTCGATGCCCGGCAGGCGGATATCGCTGATGACGATGCCGGCGAAGTTTTCACCGACCCGGGTCAGAGCCTCTTCGGCGCTGGCCACGCCCACGCTGGGAATGTCTTCCAGGGCCAGGGCTTGCTGGCAGCCGAGCAATACATGGGGGTCGTCTTCGACGATCAGGACGGTCAGGTCGGTGGTTTTTTCTGCGTTCATTTCGACTCGACTTGTTGAGGGTTCACCAGCGGCAAGCTCAGGACAAAGGCAGTACCACCGCTGGCCGGGTGTTCGACAGCGAGGTTGCCGCCGGTGGCGGCCGCGAGGCTGGCCGAGAGTGTCAGGCCCAGGCCCAGGCCTTGTTCGCCGGGTTTGGTGGTAAAGAACGGTTCGAACAAATGCTTGCGGGCCTCGGGATCAATGCCGTGGCCGTTGTCGCGCACCTGCAGGCGGTATTTGCCGTCGACGGTATCGCCTTCCAGCCACAGCTCGGGGGCCGGTTGCGCCTGCATCGCGTCCAGGGCGTTGCCGATCAGGTTGACCAGGATCTGCTCCAGGCGCGTCTGGTCGATCTGCAACTGCGCACTGCTGAAGTGGCGGTGCACCGTCAGTGGCAGGGTCTCCAGGCGGCTGCCGAGGATCTGGAACGTGGCGTCCACCGCCTTGCCCAGGCTGGCTTCACCCTGGTCATCGCCGCGCCGGGCAAAGGAGCGCAGGCTGGCGGTGATGCGGCCCATGCGGTCGATCAGTTCGTTGATGGTCTTGAGGTTGGCACTGGCGGTGTCCAGGGCGCCACGCTCCAGGAAGCGCACGGTGTTGCCTGACAGGGTACGCAACGCGGCCAGCGGCTGGTTCAATTCGTGGGCGATGCTGGTGGACATCTGGCCGATGGCGGCGAGTTTGCCAGCCTGTACCAGTTCGTCCTGGGCCCGGCGCAAGGTTTCCTCGGCCTGGCGCCGTTCGCGAATCTGGCTCTTGAGCCGTTCGTTGCTGGCCCGCAGGTCGGTGGTGCGTTCGGCAATCCGTCGTTCCAGCTGGTTGTTGGCTTCCTGCAAGGCTTCCCGGGCGGCGAGGCGGGTGGCGATCACCTTGCGCCGCTCGTTCCAGGCGATCAGCAGGAACGCCACCAGGGCGAAGGCCACGGCCACCAGGATGCCCTGGTTGATGGCGGCCCGGCGCAGGTCATTCAGCGGAGTCAGCAGGGTGAAGTTCCAGGGGGTGTCATTCAGCGGGCGGGTCTGGGCCAGGTAGCTCACCTCATGCTCGTCTGCCACCACTTCGCTGTTGGCCGGGAAGGTCAGCTTCTCGGTGCCTTCGTTGAGGCGCTCGCGGGCCAGGGGTTCCAGCTCGTTGAGCGTCGCCCAGTAGTATTGAAGGCTGTGGGCGAGGCGGTCCTTGGTGTCATCGCTCAGGGGGCGCACGGACTTGAGGCGACGGGCCGGGTCGCTGGAGAGAATGATGATGCCGTTCTCGTCACTGACGAAGGCCTCCAGGCGCGCCCGCTGCCAGCGCTCTTCCAGCGCTTCGAGGCGCACCTTGACCACGGCCACGCCGATGATCTTGCCGTGTTCTTCCAGGCCATGGGCCAGGTAATAGCCGGGTTCGCCGTTGGTGCTGCCGATGCCGTAGAACCGGCCGGGCTGGCCGCGCACGGCATTCTGGAAATAGGCACGGAAGGACAGGTCTTCACCCTGGTAACTGTCGGCGTCGCGCCAGTTACTGGTGGCCAGCACACGGCCGGTGGTATCCATCACGTAAATCGCCCGGCTGCGACTGCGCCGGTTCAGGCCTTCGAGGTAGTCGTTGACGGTTTTGCGGGTTTCCTGATTCGGGTCGGCCAACAGCCTGGAGACGCTGGATTCCAGCTCCAGGAGACTGGGCAGGTAGGTGTATTTGCTGAGTTCGCTCTCGACGGTGCGGGCGTGCAATTCCAGCTGGCGTTCGCCGGTGTCGGTGAGGGTGCGGATCCCATAGAACTCGCTGATCCAGAAGCCGACGTAACCCAGTCCGATCATCAGGGCGATGATCAGCGGCGGCAGGAACAATTGGCGAATCAGACGAGGCTTCACGGCAAGTGATGGCGGCGCGGCGCGAAAGAGGTTGGGGTCGCATTTCATCACAGATGCCTTGGGTCAACCAGAGCTGCCAGCTTGCGCGGTCCCGTGTGGGAGCAGGCTTGTGTGGGAGCCGGGCTTGCCCGCGATGCAGGCGCCTCGATGTGTCAGTTACACCGAGGTGATGCAATCGCAGGCAAGCCAGCTCCCACACAAGCCTGCTCCCACACAAACCCGGTTTTCACTGGGGAGCAGTGGTGCTTTTAGTGCTGCAGGATTTTCTCAAGGAAGTGCTGCGCACGCTCGGAGCGGGCGCTGATGTCGCCGAAGAACTCCTCTTTCGGGCAGTCTTCGATGATCTTGCCGGCGTCCATGAAGATCACCCGGTCGGCTACCTTGCGGGCGAAACCCATTTCGTGGGTCACGCACATCATGGTCATGCCTTCGTGGGCCAGTTGCACCATCACGTCGAGCACTTCGTTGACCATTTCCGGGTCGAGGGCCGAGGTCGGTTCGTCGAACAGCATGACGATCGGGTCCATGGCCAGCGCACGGGCAATCGCCACACGCTGTTGCTGGCCGCCGGAAAGCTGGCCCGGGTGCTTGTGGGCGTGGGCCGACAGACCGACGCGCTCCAGCAGTTGCAGGCCCTTCTTGGTGGCTTCTTCCTTGCTGCGG
Organism: Pseudomonas sp. ADAK13; assembly: GCF_012935715.1. NCBI lineage: Bacteria > Pseudomonadati > Pseudomonadota > Gammaproteobacteria > Pseudomonadales > Pseudomonadaceae > Pseudomonas > Pseudomonas sp. ADAK13. Next base: position 827,571 of record NZ_CP052860.1, on the reverse strand, counting down.
CCCAACACCTTGATCTGCGCGATGGTCAGGTTTTCGGTGATGGTCAGGTGCGGAAAGAGCTCGAAGTGCTGGAACACCATGCCAACGCGCGAGCGCAGTTTCGGCAGGTTGGTCTTCGGGTCGGCGATGGAGGTGCCATCGACGACCACGTCGCCTTTCTGGAACGGCTCCAGGGCGTTGACGCACTTGATCAGGGTGGACTTGCCCGAGCCGGACGGCCCGCACACCACGATCACTTCGCCTTTTTTAACCTCGGTGCTGCAGTCGGTCAGCACCTGGAAGTCGCCATACCACTTGTTGATATTCTTGATAGAGATCATACGGCAAACCTTTTTTGCAGACGCTTGACCAGCAGCGAGGCGGAAAAGCTGATGATGAAGTAGACGACACCGGCGAAGATCAGGAACTCATTGGAGCGGCCAATGATGTCGCCGTTGGAGCGGGCGGAGTTGAGGAAGTCCACCAGGCCCACGGTGTAGACCAGCGAGGTGTCCTGGAACAGGATGATCGACTGTTGCAGCAGCAACGGGGTCATCTTGCGGAACGCCTGGGGCAGGATGATCAGGCGCATGGTCTGGCCGTAGGTCATGCCCATCGCTTGCGCGGCGGCCATCTGGCCCTTGGGGATCGACTGCACGCCGGCCCGCACGATTTCACAGAAGTACGCGGCCTCGAACATCATGAAGGCCACGACGCAGGAGGTGAACGCACCGATCGGGGTGTCTTCGCCGGTGATCCAGCGCAGCACGAACGGCACCGCCAGGTAGAACCAGGTGATCACCAACAGCAGCGGGATCGAGCGGAAGTAGTTCACGTAGGCGCCGGCCAGGCGTGACAGCAGTTTGCTGGACGACAGGCGCATCAGCGCGAGGATCGTACCCAGGACGATGCCGCCGACCACGCCCATGACCATCAACTGCAAGGTCATGACCATGCCGTTCCACAGGCCCGGGATGGCGGGGATGATGCCGCTGAAATCGAAGTCCATTATTTACCCCCCACGGAGATCAGGCCGGGCACGGCGACTTTCTTCTCGACCACGCGCATCAGCAGCATCAGGCTCATGTTCAGGGTGAAGTAGATCAGCGTGGCCAGGGTGAAGGCCTCAAACAGGTTGGCCGAGAACTCGGCGGTCTGTTTGGTTTGCGCCAGCAATTCCATCAAGCCGATCAGGGACGCCACGGAGGAGTTCTTGAAGACGTTGAGGAATTCCGAGGTAAGCGGCGGAATGATGATCCGGTAGGCCTGGGGCAGCAGCACGTTCCAGTAGATCTGCGGCAGCTTGAAGCCCATGGCGCGTGCGGCGGACTCCTGGCCACGTGGCAACGCCTGGATGCCGGTGCGCACTTGTTCGCACACACGGGCGGCGGTGAACAGGCCCAGGCACACGACAACGCTCAGGTAGGCCGAGGTGGTCGGGTTGAGGTCTTGTTTGTACCAGTCTTGCAGGTTCTGCGGCAGCAGGTCGGGTATCAGGAAATACCAGATGAACAGCTGAACCAGCAGCGGTACGTTGCGAAACAGTTCCACGTAGCAGGTCGCGATGCCCGATACGATGCGGTTTGGCACGGTGCGCATGACGCCCAGAATGGACCCCAGCAGCAAGGCGATAATCCATGCCACGACGGCGATGGCAATGGTCCAGCCCAAGCCGGCGATGTACCAGTCGAGATAAGTCTCGCTGCCCACGCCGGTGGACTTGAAGAACACGCCCCAGTCCCAGTTGTAATTCATTAGGGTCTCCCCTCGAGATCGATCGATGTACAAGCACCCGCTTGGGGAAGATCCTTTCCCGCCCGACGGTGAACGCCAGGCACACGCGATCGGCTCGAAAACCGCCAGGTCGAGTGTTCCAAAATAAAAGCCAGCAGGTAGTAACAGACGCCTGAGGGAACGTTGGCTCCCTCAGGACATAAGCTTAGTCAGGTATCAGATTTTTACGTCAGGCGCTGGCTTGTCGCTCGGAGTGGCGATCAGGTCCTTCACCTTGTCGCTCATCGGGAAGTTCAGGTTCAGGCCTTTAGGTGGAATCGGGCTTTCAAACCACTTGCTGTAGATCTTGTTGATCTCGCCGGATTTGTACAGGCCGACGATCGCGTCATCCACGGCTTTCTTGAAGGCCGGGTCGTCTTTACGAACCATGCAGGCGTAGGCTTCGAAGGACTGTGGAGTACCGGTGATTACCCAGTCATCCGGCTTCTTGGCCTTGGCTTCTTCACCGGCCAGCAGGGCGTCGTCCATCATGAAGGCAACGGCGCGGCCGCTTTCCAGCATCTGGAAGGATTCGCCGTGGTCCTTGGCGGAGATGACGTTCATGCCCATCTGCTTGTCAGCGTTCATCGCCTTGATGATGCGCTCGGACGTGGTGCCTGCGGTGGTCACGACGTTCTTGCCTTTCAGGTCAGCGAAATCGCTGTAGGACGGCTTGCCATCCTTGTCTTTCTTGACCAGGAGGCGGGTGCCGATTTCGAAGATGTTGACGGTGAAGTCGACTTGCTGGGCGCGTTCGGCGTTGTTGGTGGTGGAGCCGCACTCGATGTCTGCGGTGCCGTTCTGGATCAACGGGATACGGGTTTGCGAGGTGACCAGGTTGTACTTGGTCTTCAGGTCGGGTTTGTTCAGGTCTTTTTTCAGGGCTTCAACGATAGCCAGCTGAATGTCGTGGGAGTAGCCCACGGGTTTGCCCGAACCATCCGCGATGTAGGAAAACGGAATGGAGCTGTCGCGGTGAGCGAGAGTGATGGTGCCGGAGTCGTTGATTTTCTTCAGCGTGCCGGTGAGCTCGGCGGCGAAAACTGGAGTGCTGATCAGAGCAGCAGCGATAGCTGCGCCCAAAATATGGGGAACGATACGCATCAATACTTCCTCGACATTTGTTTTTTTTATGAGACCGGTTGGACGGCCACGTTTTTATATAAACAGTACTGCGAAAGCCTGAGACGGCTCCTGAGGCGCCTCAGGCAATCGCCTACGAGTGTAGAGCATGAGTCGTGCCAGACCAGGAATAAAAGGTTAACTGCATGATTTATATGGCGATTAAGTTTATGTGACGAGTTTTGTAGGCGGGTGAGGTCCGGCAAACCGAATAGGTGGGGGTATGGCGTTCGGAAAACCGAATGGCGGAACACGCCGGTATCGCCCATGAAAAAGCCCCGGGAGTGTGGGCCCGGGGCTTTTGTGGTGGGGCGCTGTCAGAACGTGTAGTCGGCCGACACCACCGCTGCACGGCCATCGCCAGGCACCGCCCAGCCGTTGTTACGGATGCGGGTCAGGTACTCCTTGTCGAACAGGTTGTTGATGTTCAACTGCAGGTTCAACTGTTTGTTGACCTTGTAGCCGAGCATCGCACGTTGCACCGCGTAGCCAGGCGCAGTCGGTGCGCCAGCGGCGCTGACCAGGTACTGCTTGCTCTGCGCGGTGATGCCGTAGCCCACCTGGAAGTCGTAGGGCAGGTCGTACACCGTCCAGAGACTGGCCGCATGCTTGGGCGTGAACGGCAGCGGCTCGCCTTTCTGCGCGTCGAAACCGGTGGTCGCCAGGGTGTAGTCGCTGGCACTGCGCAGTACGCGGGTGTCCAGGTAGGTGTAGTTGGCGAACACCTTCCAGCGGTCGGTTATCGCGCCGCTCAGGCCCAGTGCGACGCCATCTGCACGCGCTTTGCCGTCGAGGGATTGAGTGCCGCTCAGGTTGGTGGGGTCGTTATCGGCGACTTTGTAGTTGGTGCGGTCATTGCGGAAGATCGCGCCGGTGACCGACAAGGCATTGTCGAAGAAGTCCCACTTGGTGCCGATCTCATAGCTGACGGCGGTTTCCGGGGCGACGTTGCAGTTGTTGGTGGCGATGCTTGAGCTTTTGGCCGGGGTGTAGCACCCGCCATTGACGCTGGCTTGTGACGGCGTCTTGCTGTTGCCGTAGGCGATATAGACGCTGCCGTTTTCCGCCGGTTTGTAGACCAGCGCCAGGCGGTAGGACGTCAGGTCATCCGCTTGGCCATAGCGGGTGCCGGGCGTCTCCACACCGGTGCTGGAGTAAGCATTGGTCACCGAACTGCCCGCGTTGTGCTCGTAACGCAAGCCGCCGTTGATTTCCCATTGCGGGCTGAGCTTGAGCGTGTCGAAGGCATAAGCGGCGCGGTTGTTCAGCGCGCCATCGACGTGGGCCGCCCGGGTGAAATTGACCGGGCCGGTCCATTCGGAATTCGGATCGCTGTAGCTGACCGGTGGCGGGACTATCGTGCTGCCGTTGGCGTTGGTCAGCCACTTTCCGGTATCCGCCTCGTATTCCTCGCGGCTGATGGCAATCCCGGTCACCAGCGTGTGGTCGATAAACCCGGTGCTGAAGTGGCTGGTGACGTCGGTCTGGTTGGTGAACATCTTGTTCTGGGTGTTGCGCTCGTTACCCAGTGAGCCGCCGCTTGGCTGGAAATAGCCCGGTTGCAGGCCCGCGGCGCAAGGCGCGCCCGTGATCTGGGTGCCGCTGGCCAGGCAGCCGGCCTGTGCACCTTCGGGGCCGGAGGCGCGCAGGTCCTGGCGAACCCGCTCGACACGGGTGAAGTTGCGCACCGACACGGCGTCGTTGAAGTCGTGTTCGAGCTTCAGGCTGAACGAATCCGAGGTGATCTGCTGGTCATTGATGTTGTGGTAGCCGTAGAAATCGCTCCAGCCCACGCCCGGCATGGGTTTGCCGTTGTAGATGGGGATGCCGTATTGCGGTGTGTTGTCGTCTTTCTGATGCTCGTAGCTGACGGTCACGCGCGTCGGTGTGCCCAGGCCAAATGCGATGGAGGGTGCAATGCCCCAGCGTGAGTAATCTTCATAATCGCGGCCTGGCACATCGTTACCATGGGCCATCAGGTTCAGGCGGAACGCGGTGGTGTCGTTGAGCGTCTGGTTGGTGTCCAGGGTGGTGCGCTTGTAGTTATCGGTGCCGATGCCGGCACTGATGGTGGTTTTGTCGCGTAATTCTGGCTGCTTGCTCACCAGGTTGATGGTGCCGCCGACCGCACCGGAACCGGAATACACCGAACTGGCGCCGCTGACGACTTCGACCTGTTCCAGGTTGAACGGGTCGGTGCGGCTGTACTGCGCGCTGTCGCGCACGCCGTCCACGTAGATGTCGCCGCTGGCGGAAAACCCGCGCAGGTTGATGCTGTCGCCATACCCGCTGCCACCTTCGCCGGCACCGAAGGTGATGCCGGGCACGGTGCTGAGCACGTCGCGCAGGGTCAGCAGGTTCTGGTCATGAATGACTTCCTTGGGTACCACCGTAATGGTCTGCGGTGTGTCGCGCAGCGCCTCGGTGTACTTGGGGGAAGACGGAGCCACAGGGTTGTAGACGCTCTGGCTCGGGGCCTGGCCTTCGATGCTGGTCGCGCCGAGCTGAATGACGCCTGTGTTGTCCTCTGGTGCGGGCTCCGCCGCGTAACTGAATCCTCCCTGCGCAGCCACTGCCAAGCCCACTGCCGACGCGAGCATATGCCGCGATGAAAGGGGGGCAGAACTGATCCCGGTAGCCATTGAGTAGTCTCTTGTTGGTGTTAGTGAGATGCGATCGTAATTGATAAGCGATCTCAAATGTAATACTTTGTAACCAAATAATTCATGAAACTTTTGCGGTCCTTGATCGCCACACGGGGCAGTCATGCAAAGTGCGCAGCCAGGCAGCGAGCCGTCTGATATCGGTGATAACCCGCGTGCCTATGTGCGGTGGGTGATGCATGCCGCTCAACTGGGTGATGCCGACGCACAGGCGACCCTGGCCCAACTGCTGCTTGACGGTCGCGGCGTGCAGAAGGATGAGGCGCTGGCGCTGAGCTGGTTTCGCATCGCTGCACGGCAGCGCCACCCCATGGCGATCAACATGATCGGGCGCTGCCTGGAGAATGGCTGGGGCTGCACAATCGACCTGGAGGACAGCGCGTTGCATTACCGCAAGGCTGCCGACCTGGGACTGGATTGGGGCATGTACAACTACGGGCAATTGCTGACACGCGGTCGGGGCGTGGAGCGAGACCTTGTTGCGGCCTATGAGTTGTTCGTTCGGGCTGCGGGCAAGGGGCACGCCAAGTCGATGAACCTGTTGGGAAGGTTTCACCACGAGGGCGTTGTGGTGCCCAAGGATGTTCAACTGGCGAGGCAGTGGTACCGGCGCTCGGCCGAGGCCGGGGATTTCCGTGGGCAATACAACCATGCCTCGGAGCTGGCCGAAGACGGAGACGAGGCGCAGGCCTGCCTATGGCTGGAGCGGGCGCTCACAACAGCTACGCCGGGCTTTCTGCAGGCGGCGTATCCGGTGTTGGTGGGCTCTGCCCTCGCCGGGATTCGTGAAATGGGCCTGCGCTATCAGCGCCATCTGCAGGCATGAAAAAGCCCCTGGACCTTTCGGTGCAGGGGCTTTTTTACGGCGGGCTGATCAGGCGGCTTCGATCTTGCCGCGATTGTGCTCAACCTTGGACAGGTAACGCTGCACGTTTTCCTGTTCTTCCGGCGTGGTGAACAAGCCCAGCTTGCTGCGGCGCCACAGGATGTCCTGGGGCTGCGTGGCCCATTCTTCGGCGCACAGGTAATCGACTTCGCGGGTGTACAGGCCGCCACCGAGGTGGTCGCCCATGTCGGCCAGCGATTGCACGCCTTCCAGCAGGCGCCAGGTGCGGCTGCCATAAGTGGTGGACCAGCGACGGGCAATCTCGCTCGGCACCCAGTCGTATTTGCTGCGGATTGCATCGGCCAGGGCTTCTGGCGTGCTCATGTTTTCGCCACCGGGCAGGGTGGCCGTGGCAGTCCAGCTTGGGCGCATCTGGGTGAAATACGGCGCCAGTTGTGCCATCGCTGATTCGGCCAGCTTGCGGTACGTGGTCAGCTTGCCGCCGAACACCGACAGCAATGGCGCCTCGCCCGAGGTGCCCGACAGCGCCAGGGTGTAGTCGCGGGTCACGGCCGACGGGTTGTCGGACTCGTCGTTGCACAGTGGGCGCACGCCGGAATAGGTGTGCACGATGTCATCGCGGCTCAACTGCTTCTTGAAGTGCGCGTTGACCACGTTGAGCATGTAGTCGGTTTCACCTTCGGTAATCGCCACTTTCGCCGGGTCACCGGTGTATTCGCGGTCGGTGGTGCCGATGATGGTCAGGTGATTCAGGTACGGAATGGTGAAGACGATGCGTTGGTCTTCGTTCTGCAGGATGTGCGCGTGGGCGCCTTCATACAGCTTCGGCACGATCAGGTGGCTGCCTTGGATCAGGCGGATGCCGTAGGGCGAGTCCAGCTTCAAGTCATCCTTGATGAACTTGGCCACCCATGGGCCGGCGGCGTTTACCAGCGCGCGGGCACGGATCGAGAACAGGCTGCCATCGGCGCGCTCCATGTTCATTTCCCACAGGCCTTTACTGCGATGTGCGCTGACGCAACGGGTCTGGGTGTGGATATGTGCACCCTTTTCCCGCGCGGCCATGGCGTTGAGTACTACAAGGCGGGCGTCGTCGACCCAGCAGTCGGAGTATTCGAAGCCTTTGGTGATTTCGCTTTTCAGCGGGCTGTCGGGGCCGAACTTGAGGCTCTTGGAGCCTTCGAGTTTTTCGCGCTTGCCCAGGTGGTCATAGAGGAACAAGCCGGCGCGAATCATCCACGCCGGGCGCAGGTGCGGGCGGTGTGGCAATACAAAGCGCATTTGCTTGACGATGTGCGGGGCCTTGGCCAACAGCACTTCACGTTCAGCCAGGGCTTCGCGCACCAGGCGGAATTCGTAATGCTCCAGGTAGCGCAGGCCGCCGTGGATCAGCTTGCTGCTGGCGGAGGAAGTGTGGCTGGCCAGGTCGTCCTTTTCGCAAAGGAATACCGACAAACCGCGCCCGGCTGCGTCTGCTGCGATGCCGACGCCATTGATCCCGCCACCGATAACGGCGACGTCATAGACTTCAGCAAGCGGTGGGGCAGGCAAGGTAGAAGAGTTCATCGGCTGGCCTCGCAATCTTTTTCGTATTGGAATTCGAACATAAATGTTCATTTGCGAAAATGGTAGCTCATAAACGCGGGCACAGCCAGTCCGCTTCGATTGAAAATACTGATCGAAGGGCGAATAAAGGAAAATTTGTGAACATCAGGGGGCAGGACACCCCCTGTTTGGGCTTACACCACTTCCAGACGAATCTTGTGCTGATTCAACAGTTGCACCAGCGCCGGAACCGGCTGCTGATCGGTGACTAAACAATCAATCAAACTGATCGGTCCCAAGCGAATCATGGCGTTGCGCCCGAATTTGCTGGAGTCCGCGGCCAGGATCACCTTGCGCGCATTGGCAATGATCGCCTGGGAAACCCGAACTTCCTGGTAATCGAAGTCCAAAAGGCTGCCGTCTTCATCAATACCGCTGATGCCTACCAGGGCGAAATCGACCTTGAACTGGTTGATAAAGTCGACGCTGGCCTGGCCCACCACGCCGCCGTCACGGCGCACGTTGCCGCCGGTCAGGAGTACGTCGAAGTCGTCTTTGGCACTCAGCATCATGGCGACGTTGAGGTTATTGGTGATGATTTTCAGGTGGCTGTGGTTAAGCAGTGCACGAGCGATCGATTCGGTGGTGGTACCGATGTTGATAAACAGCGAGGCGTGATCGGGGATTTGCGCGGCAATCGCTTCGCCGATGCGCTGTTTCTCGTCGCGCATCTGGTCGGCACGCATGGCGTACGCGGTGTTTTCAACGCTGGAGTCATAGGCTGCGCCGCCGTGGTAGCGGCGCAACAGATTGGCTTCCGCCAGTTGATTGATATCGCGGCGGATGGTTTGCGGGGTGACAACAAAGAGCTGCGCCATTTCCTCGATACTCACATAGCCGCGTTCGCGGACCAGTTCGAGGATTTGTTGCTGGCGGGGAGGCAGATTCATGGTGCGTCCTTTGGGCTGCCGTAAAAAGTGGCCCATGATGACGCAGGAATCTGCTCCCTGCCAGTTGCAACCCTATGTGGGTCCGGCGCTTGGCTTATTCAGCGCCTTCGTGGGGTTCCCAGTCGCGGGTGCGGCTGACCGCTTTTTGCCAGCCGGCGTAGAGTTTTTCCTTCGCCGCTTCTTCCAGTTGCGGTTCGAATTGACGCTCGATCACCGCCTTGCCGCGCAGTTCGTCCAGGCTGCCCCAGAAGCCGCACGCCAGGCCGGCCAGGTAGGCGGCGCCCAATGCGGTGGTTTCGCGCATTTGCGGGCGTTCAACCTGGGTGCCGAGGATGTCGGCCTGGAATTGCATCAGGAAGTTGTTGGCGACCGCGCCACCGTCTACCCGCAGGGATTTGAGGCGTTCGCCGGAATCCTGCTGCATGGCGTCGAGTACGTCGCGGGTCTGGTAGGCAATCGACTCCAGGGCAGCACGAATGATGTGGTCCACGCGTACGCCACGGGTCAGGCCGAACAGCGCGCCACGGGCATACGGGTCCCAGTAAGGAGCACCCAGGCCGGTGAAGGCGGGGACCAGGTACACGCCGTTGCTGTCCTTGACCTTGCCGGCGAAGTATTCGGTGTCGGTGGCGTCGGCGATGATCTTCAGCTCGTCACGCAGCCACTGCACGGTGGAACCGCCGTTGAACACGGCGCCTTCCAGGGCGTAGGCCACTTCGCCTCGGGGGCCGCAAGCGATGGTGGTGAGCATGCCGTGCTTGGATTTCACGGCCTTGTCGCCGGTGTTCATCAGCAGGAAGCAGCCGGTGCCGTAGGTGTTTTTCGCCTGGCCCGGCTCCACGCACATTTGGCCGAACAGCGCCGCCTGCTGGTCACCGGCGATACCGCCGATGGCGATGCCGCTTTTGGTGCGGCCGTAGATTTCCGAGGAGGACTTCACTTCCGGCAGCATTTCGCGCGGCACGTCGAGAATCTCCAGCATCTTCGCATCCCACTCCAGGGTGTGGATGTTGAAGAGCATGGTGCGCGAGGCGTTGGTGTAGTCGGTGACGTGGGTTTTGCCGCCGGTAAATTTCCAGATCAGCCAGCTGTCGATGGTGCCGAACAGCAGCTCGCCGTTACGCGCACGTTCGCGGCTGCCTTCGACGTTGTCGAGGATCCACTTGAGCTTGGTGCCGGAGAAGTACGGGTCGGTGACCAGGCCGGTGGTGTCATTGATGTATTGCTCGTGGCCGTCGCGCTTGAGCTGCTGGCAGATCTCGGTGCTGCGGCGGCATTGCCAGACGATCGCGTTGTAGATCGGGCGGCCGGTGATTTTGTCCCAGACCACGGTGGTTTCACGCTGGTTGGTGATGCCGATGGCCGCGACCTGGTCATGGTGCAGGCCGGCTTGTGCCAGGGCCTCGACCATCACCGCGCTCTGGGTGGCGAAAATTTCCATCGGGTCATGTTCGACCCAGCCGGCTTGCGGGTAATGCTGGGTGAATTCACGCTGGGCGGTGCAGACCACGTTGGCGTCACGATCGAAGATGATCGCCCGGGAACTGGTGGTGCCCTGATCGAGGGCAATGATGTAGTTCTTATTCTGAATGTCGGTCATGTCGATTGCCTTGGACGGAGAATAGGGAAGTCAGTAAACAGCCTGGGCCGCAAAAGGGCAGTACGGCCCAGGCTATCGCATCAGGAAGTACGGGTTTTGCCGGTGGCAGCCGCTTCGGTTGCATCCGTTGTAGCAGGTGCGGCGCTTGGCAGGTGACGGGCAATCAGCCCGCGATACGCTGCTGCACCGAGGCAGGCACCGACAATCGGTGCAAAGATCGGAATCAGGAAATAAGGAATGTCGCGCCCGCCGGTGAAGGCCATTTCACCCCAACCGGCGAAAAAGGTCATCAGCTTGGGACCGAAGTCACGCGCGGGGTTCATCGCAAAGCCGGTCAGCGGGCCCATGGCGCTGCCGATCACGGCGATCAGCAAACCAATCAGCAGTGGCGCCAACGGGCCACGGGGCAGGCCGTTGTTGTCGTCGGTCAGGGCCATGATCACGCCCATCAGGATCGCGGTGATGACCATTTCCACCAGGAACGCCTGGGCCGTGCCCAGCAATGGGTGGGGATAGGTGGAGAACACCGACGCCAGTTCCAGGCTGGCCTGGGTGCCGCGAATCATGTGGTGGGTTTGTTCGTAATCGAAAAACAGGTTGCTGTAGAGCGTGTAAACCAACGCGGCCGAGCAGAAGGCGCCGGCGACTTGGGCGATGATGTAGAAGGGCAGTTTGCGCTTGTCGAAATCGGCAAAAATGCACAGGGCGATACTGACGGCCGGATTGAGGTGAGCTCCGGAAATACCGGCGCTCAGGTAGATCGCCATGCTGACGCCGATCCCCCAGATGATACTGATTTCCCACAACCCAAAGCTGGCACCCGCGACCTTGAGCGCAGCAACACATCCGGTACCGAAGAAGATCAGTAACGCAGTGCCGAGGAATTCGGCCATGCATTGACTTGAAAGTGAAGGCTGTTGAAGAGCAGTTGTCATGGAAAACCTCTGTTTTTGTTGTTGTCTGGCGTTTTGCCTCAACGGGCAATCGGCGATTTTCACCGTGGCGAGGATCCCCATCCTGTTCACGGCTTACTGCTGTGAATCCGTAGGTCTATTCCTACAGTATTCGTAAACGAAAAAATATAGACAAGAATGACGGCTGTCAAAGGTCGAAAGTGAACGATCAGTCATTTTGTAATTATTGGTGTGGTGAATGATCGTGCCGTGGGCGACGGGAGACGCTGACGGGGACCGCGCGGGGGCGTGGCAGAGGGCTTCGGACTAGAGCCTTTTGCCGCGTGTTGGCCTAGAATTGGCCGTCTGTTTTTTCACCTTTTTGCCAAGCCTGGAGCACGCATGACGCCCGCATTGGACCTGTTGAAAAAAGTTCGCGCCGAACATCGAATCCACAGTTACGAACATGACCCCAAGGCAGCCTCCTATGGTCTGGAGGCCGCGGAAAAATTGGGGCTTGATCCTGCGCAGGTGTTCAAGACCCTGCTGGCCAGCAGTGAAAAGGCTGAGCTGCTGGTGGCTGTTGTGCCGGTCGTCGGAAGTTTGGATTTAAAAGCGTTGGCGCAGGCGGCCGGGGTGAAAAAGGTTGAGATGGCGGACCCTGCGGCGGCGCAACGGGCGACCGGTTATTTGCTCGGTGGTATCAGCCCATTGGGGCAGAAGAAGCGCTTGCGCACCTTTGTCGATGTGACGGCGCAGTCGTTTCCGACGATTTTTATCAGTGCGGGGAGAAGGGGGCTTGAAGTGGAGTTGGCAGCAGCGGTGCTGGCCGAACACACCCAGGCCAAGTTCGCGGAAATTGGCCGGGCGTGATGCGTTGACGTCAGGAGGCGGTGCTGTAGCGGCGAACGCCTGCCTCAACCTGAGGGATTTGTGCTGCGGTGCTGCCCGAGGCCTGGAACAACACCAGGTGCTCGGCTGCCACGCGAATGCCTACATCGGCACCGACCGAGTGATCGGCGTGGCTGGGAAAGATCGACTCCAGCTGTGCGCCTGTCGGCAACTGCAAGCGATACAGGGTCGACGCACCGAGGAACGTCTTGCCGACAATCCGCGCTTTCAAGGCACTGTCCGGCGCATAAACGATGTCGTCCGGGCGCAGCAATACATCCACGGCGCCGCCAGTAGGCCAGGTGTACGCACGGTTGCCGCGCAATTCGCCCAGCTCCGTGGTGACCGATTCCGGCGTGTTCAATTGCCCGCGAATAAAGTAACCCTGGCCAATAAAGCTGGCGACAAAGGGCGTCAGCGGTTCGTGGTAGAGGTTGTAGGGCGTGTCCCACTGCTCCAGGCGGCCTTCCTTGAACACGCCGACATGATCACTCACCGCGAAGGCTTCTTCCTGGTCATGGGTCACCAGAATCGCACTGGTGCCCCGCGCCTTGAGGATGTCGCGCACTTCATGGCTGAGCTTGCGCCGCAGTTCGCCGTCGAGGTTGGAGAAGGGTTCGTCCAACAGCAGCAGTTGCGGTTCCGGCGCCAACGCGCGGGCCAGGGCGACGCGCTGTTGCTGGCCGCCGGAGAGCTCGTGGGGGAAGCGTTTGCCGAGGTTCTTCAGGTTCACCAGTTCCAGCAGTTCGGCGACCACACGCTCTTTTTGCGGGTGTTTGCGAATGCCGAAGGCGATGTTGTCGGCCACGCTGAGGTGTGGAAACAGCGCGTAGTCCTGGAACACCATGCCGATGCGACGTTTCTCCGGGGCCAGTGTGAAACCGGCGCTGGAAATGACTTCGCCCGCCAGGCTGATCTCGCCTTCGTGCACCGGCTCAAACCCGGCAATGGCTCGCAGGGTGGTGGTCTTGCCGCAGCCCGAGGAGCCCAGCAGGCAACCGATGTCGCCAGCGTTGAGGTGCAGGTTGAGGTTCTGCACCACCCGTTGATCCTGATAACCGCATGCCAGATTGCGTAGGTTCAGCAGTAATGGCTGGCTCATGCAGGGCGGTACGCCGGCGCCACCAGGAATTCGAGCAAGGCCTTTTGTGCGTGCAGGCGGTTTTCTGCCTGGGCCCAGGCCACCGAGCGCTGATCATCCAGCAGGTCGAGGCTGATTTCTTCGCCGCGGTGGGCGGGCAGGCAGTGCATGAACAGCACGTCCGGCGCGGCCAGGTCGAGCAGGGCGCGGGTCACCTGGAACGGGGCGAACAGCTTGAGGCGCTTGGCGGTTTCTTCCTCCTGGCCCATGGACGTCCACACGTCGGTGCTCACCAGGTGCGCGCCGATGACCGCCTCACGCGGGTCGCGGACGATGGTCACGCGGTCGCCGGCCTGGGCCAGGAAGCGCGCATCCGGCTCGTAGCCGTCAGGGCAGGCGACGCGCAATTGGAAGTCGAACTGGATCGCCGCTTCTATATAGCTGTTGCACATGTTGTTGCCGTCGCCGATCCAGGCCACGGTCTTGCCCTGGATCGAGCCGCGCTGTTCGAGGAAGGTTTGCATGTCGGCCAGCAACTGGCACGGGTGCAGGTCATCGGACAGGCCGTTGATCACAGGCACGCGGGAGTTGGCGGCAAATTCGGTCAGGGTGCTGTGGGCGAAGGTACGGATCATCACCGCATCCAGCATGCTCGACATCACAATCGCGCAGTCGCTGATCGGCTCGCCGCGACCCAGTTGGGTATCGCGAGGCGACAGGAAGATAGCCTGGCCGCCGAGCTGGATCATGCCGGCTTCGAAGGACACACGGGTGCGGGTCGACGACTTCTCGAAAATCATCCCGAGCACGCGGTTTTTCAAAGGCTCGAACAGTACGCCGCGGTTACGCAGGTCTTTAAGCTCAATGCCTCGACGGAGCACGCTGACCAGCTCTTCGGGCGTGCAATCCATCAGGGAGAGAAAGTGCCTTGCGCTCATCATTAACTACCTTTTTGCAACAGACCGCAGATACTCAAAGCCTTGTTTATTTTGAAAACGGGCGAGACCTGCGGCGAAAGCCGCACGGGGCGACGAAATAGGGGAAGGCGCGATCTTATAATTAAATGTCGCGTCTTACCAATAGGGCTACAGTTTTTAGGGGAGTTCAAGGACGCGGGGAGGGCGCTTTTGAAGCCTGTTTCCTGACAGCAGCGGGTCATTTGTACACTGGCGTTACTTCATATTGCAATGCGCGAGGGCGGGCGCAGGCCAGGGTACGTCGGTTTCAGCGGGCTGCCGGAGGGCGTTGAAACATTTCCTGATGTTTCTTCATGCCCTGGCCTGATGCCGCTGGATTCACACGACGAACGTTGCTGGCGCTGCTGCCTGGGGCGGGCCATAGTTTTTGTCCGAAGCGTTCAGCCCACAATAAAGAGACTGGCCATGACCAAGACTCTCCACCACCGTGCCTGCCATCTGTGCGAAGCCATCTGCGGCCTGACACTGGAAACCACCCAGGGCGAAGACGGGAGCCTGGCGATCACCTCGATCAAGGGCGACCCCCTGGACACGTTCAGTCGTGGTCATATCTGCCCCAAGGCCGTGGCCCTGCAGGACATCCAGAACGACCCGGATCGCCTGCACCAGCCCATGTTGCGGGTGGGCAGTGAATGGCAGCCGATCCCGTGGGACGACGCCTTTGCGCTCGTAGCCGAGCGCCTCGCGGGCATCCAGGCACGCCATGGGCAAAATGCGGTGGCGGTGTACCAGGGCAATCCGAGCGTGCACAACTATGGCCTGATGACCCACAGCAATTACTTCCTCGGCCAGCTCAAGACCCGCAATCGGTTTTCCGCCACCTCCGTGGACCAGTTGCCCCATCACCTCACCAGTCACCTGATGTACGGCCACGGCCTGTTGCTGCCGATCCCGGACATCGACCATACCGATTTCATGCTGATCCTCGGCGGCAACCCGCTGGCGTCCAACGGCAGCATCATGACCGTACCGGACGTGGAGAAACGCCTGAAGGCGATCCAGGCCCGGGGCGGCAAAGTGGTGGTGATTGATCCGCGCCGCAGCGAGACGGCAGCGATGGCCGACCAGCATCTGTTTGTGCGCCCGGGTGGCGATGCGGCGCTGTTGTTCGGCTTGCTCAATACGCTGTTCGCCGAGAACTTGACCCGTGACAGTCACCTACCGGTCGACGGCCTGGATGAAGTGCGCCAGGCCGTGGCCGGGTTCACCGCCGAGGCCATGAGCCGCCAATGCGCGGTGCCTGCCGAGCAGATCCGCCAGTTGGCGCGGGACTTCGCTGCGGCTGACAAGGCGGTGTGTTATGGCCGCATGGGTGTGTCGACCCAGGCCTTCGGCACGCTGTGCCATTGGCTGGTGCAGTTGATCAACCTGGTCACCGGCAACCTGGACCGCGTGGGCGGCGCCGTGTGCACTACGCCGGCAGTCGACCTGGTCGCCTCCACCTCCGGCGGGCATTTCAATCGCTGGCAGAGCCGGGTTTCCGGGCGGCCAGAGTACGGTGGCGAGTTGCCTGTGTCGGCATTGGCTGAAGAAATGCTCACCGAGGGTGAAGGACAGATCCGCGCCCTGGTGACGGTGGCGGGGAACCCGGTGCTGTCCACGCCCAACGGCCGGCAACTGGAGCAGGCGCTGGATGGGCTGGAGTTCATGGTCAGTGTCGACCTGTACATCAATGAAACCACGCGCTATGCCGACCTGATCCTGCCGTCCACCTCGGCCCTGGAAAACGATCACTACGACACCACGTTCAACATGTTCGCAGTGCGCAATGTCACCCGCTTCAACCGCGCCATCCTGCCAAAACCCGAGGGTGCGTTGCATGACTGGGAAATCTTCGTCGGCCTGGCCCAGGCGTTTGCCGCGAAAACCGGTCATGCACTCAAGCCCACCATGCCGCCCGCGCAGATGATCGACTTCGGGCTGCGGGCCGGGCCTTATGGCGATACGTTGTCCATTGCCGCGCTGGCGGATCATCCTCACGGCCTGGACCTCGGGCCGCTGAAGCCGAACCTGGCGGGCCGCATGAAAACCGCCAATGGCCATCTGCAGGCGGCGCCGCCGGTGATCCTCGCCGACCTTGCGCGTTTTGCCGCACAGCCGGTGCCCGAGGTGAATGAGTTGCTGCTGATTGGCCGTCGCCATGTGCGCAGCAACAACTCCTGGATGCATAACTACCACCGACTGGTGAAGGGCAAGCCCCGTCACCAGTTGCTGATGCACCCCGACGACCTGGCCCACCGTCAGCTTATTGATGGGCAGCGAGTGCGCGTGAGTTCGCGCATCGGCATGATCGAAGTGGAGGTGTTGGCCAGCCGGGACATGATGCCCGGCGTGGTCAGCCTGCCTCACGGTTGGGGCCACGGCCGTCCGGGCGTGCAGATGACCATCGCCAGCGGGCAGCCGGGGGCGAGCGCAAACGATCTGACGGACGAGCGGCAATTGGATGAGCTGTCGGGTAACGCGGCGTTGAATGGCGTGCCGGTGCAGGTGGCGGCGGCGTAAGGATTGTCTGTCGGGGAGTCCGAGCGTCACGCTGGGGTTTGCGTTACAATGCGCCACCGTGCCGACCCATGAGTCGGAAAGTTCCAGCCGAGGTGTTCCATGGATATCATCGAAACGATCAAAGAGCAGATTGCCAACAACACTATTCTGCTTTACATGAAAGGCGCACCTAACGCGCCTCAGTGTGGCTTCTCCGCAAAGGCTTCCCAGGCAATCATGCAATGTGGCGAGAAATTCGCCTACGTGGATATCCTGCAGAACCCGGAAATCCGTGCCAACCTGCCGAAGTACGCCAACTGGCCAACCTTCCCGCAGCTGTGGGTGGCCGGTGAGTTGGTCGGCGGTAGCGACATCATCACCGAAATGGCCGCTGATGGTTCGTTGCAGGCACTGATCAAAGACGCAGCAGCCAAGGCTGCGGCGAAGACCGAAGCCTGATTTTTTCCAGGCTGCGGCAATAAAAAGCCCCGCTTCTCGAAAGAGAGCGGGGCTTTTTAGTGGCCGGGAACTAAGGGTTATTCACCCATCTGCGATTGCAGGTAATTCTCGATAGTCACTTTGTCGATCAGGCCGATTTGGGTTTCCAGCCAGTCGATGTGTTCTTCCTGGTCTTCAAGGATATCTTCCAGCAACTCGCGGCTGCCGAAGTCGCCCTTGGTTTCGCAATGAGCGATGGCGGCCTTGAGGTCGGTGTGGCTCTTGCGCTCGAAGTTCAGGTCGCAGTTGATCATTTCCTGGGTGTGCTCGCCGATGTTCAGCTTGCCCAGGTCCTGCACGTTCGGCAGGCCTTCCAGAAACAGGATGCGCTTGATCAGCGCGTCAGCGTCCTTCATGGCCTTGATGGATTCTTTGTATTCACGCTTGCCCAGCTTTTCCAGGCCCCAATCGTCATACATGCGTGCATGCAGGAAGTACTGATTGATCGCGACCAGTTCATTGGCAAGGATTTTGTTGAGTTGCTGGATGACTGTAATGTCGCCTTTCATGATTGGGGTCCTGCCCTGTATTAGCTGTATATAAGGCGGAGTTTGAGCGGCGTATTGACTACTGTCAAACCTAAGTTATTGAATAATAAATGAAAATTAATCGGAATAAGAATGTTTGTGTTCCGCGTCTTGGCGCTAACTGTTTGAATTTCGGGCATAAAAAAACCGGACACTAAGTCCGGTTCTTTAAAACACGCCAATTATGCGTGTGTAAATTCTGCTGAGTAGGGGATCGCAGCCTGGGCAGTTTGCAGCTGCGTCAGGGTTTCCCGTACCACTTGCTTGGCGAGGCAGGCACATTTGCCGCATTGGCTGGCCACGCCGGTGGTTTCACGTACTTCCTTGTAGCTGCAGCAACCTTCATAGATCGCTTCGCGGATTTGTCCGTCGGTGACGCCAGTGCAGAGGCAGACATACATAAGGGAGAACCATCGCGGTTTAAGGCTTAAGTGCGACGGATCTTAATGTTAACGAGAATGATTGTCAAAGTAGTTTCACAAGGCTTGCTGTTTGCAAGCGGGCTCACTGACGAACGGCTTTTTTCCGGTATGATGGTCGGTCTTCACGAAGCGTGATCGCGTCACAGGCCTGTCGTTTAGCTGCGGCACACTGGGGCGGATCCTTTTACTTCAGTCACCACCATCAGGAGATACCCAATGAGCGTACTCGTCGGCAAACAAGCCCCGGATTTCGACGTACCCGCCGTCCTCGGCAATGGCGAAATCGTAGACAGCTTCAAACTGTCTGAAGCCATCAAAGGCAAATACGGCCTGGTGTTCTTCTACCCGCTGGACTTCACCTTCGTCTGCCCTTCGGAGCTGATCGCTCTGGATCACCGCATGGACGATTTCAAGGCGCGCAACGTTGAAGTGGTAGCCGTTTCCATCGACTCCCATTTCACCCACAACGCCTGGCGCAACACTGCCATCAATGATGGCGGTATCGGCAAAGTCAAATACACCATGGCTGCCGACATGAAGCACGACATCGCCAAGGCTTACGACGTTGAGTCCGAAGGCGGCGTGGCTTTCCGTGGCGCATTCCTGATCGACGACAAGGGCGTTGTCCGCTCGCAGATCATCAACGACCTGCCGCTGGGCCGTAACATGGAAGAGCTGATCCGTCTGGTCGACGCTCTGCAATTCCACGAAGAGCACGGCGAAGTTTGCCCTGCCAACTGGAAAAAAGGCGACAAAGGCATGAACGCTTCGCCAGAAGGCGTTGCGGCTTACCTGACCGAGAACGCCGGCAAGCTGTAAGTCGGATTCGCGGGACAAAAAAACCGGCCTGAGAAGGCCGGTTTTTTTATGCGCGGGGTTTGGCTTCAGTCGTTGAAGTCTTCCCAGCCGCCCATCTGTTTCCAGCGGTTGACGATGCCGCAGAACAGCTCGGCCGTCTTCTCGGTGTCGTAGCGGGCCGAGTGGGCTTCACGACCGTCGAAGTCGATACCGGCGGCCTGGCAGGCTTTGGCCAGCACGGTCTGGCCATAGGCCAAGCCAGCGAGGGTCGCGGTGTCGAAGCTGGAGAACGGGTGAAACGGGTTACGTTTCATGTCCAGGCGCGCCACAGCCGCGTTGAGGAAGCCCAAGTCGAAGCTGCTGTTGTGGCCCACCAGGATTGCGCGTTTGCAGCCGTTGGCCTTCAACGCCTTGCGCACGCCACGGAAGATGTCGGTCAGCGCCGCTTCTTCACTGACGGCCATGCGCAGTGGGTGATCGAGCTTGATCCCGGTGAACTCCAAAGCTGCGGCTTCGATGTTGGCGCCTTCGAACGGCTCGACGCGGAAGAAATGGGTGTGTTCCGGGAACACGAAACCCTGTTCATCCATGCCGATGGTCGTGGCGGCGATTTCCAGCAATGCGTCAGTGGCGCAATTGAAGCCGCCGGTTTCTACGTCGATAACGACCGGGAGGTAGCCACGGAACCGCTCGGCCATCGGGTGACGGGAACCGCCACCACCGCCGCCGTGTTCCTGGTCGTCGTCGTAATGGTCTTCACTCACGGGTGTTCCTCCAGCAGGCGCCAGCGCAGTGTTTCACCGGCGCGCAGCGGGATAACGGTCAGCTCGCCAAACGGCAGGCTGGTGGGGGCGGTCCAGTCTTCACGGACCAGGGTAATGCGGTCGGTATTCGCCGGCAGGCCATAGAAACGCGGGCCGTTGAGGCTGGCGAACGCTTCAAGCTTGTCCAGCGCGTTGCGTTGTTCGAACGCTTCGGCATACAACTCGATCGCCGCATAGGCGGTGTAGCAACCGGCACAACCGCACGCTGCTTCTTTGGCGTGTTGGGCGTGGGGCGCGGAGTCGGTACCGAGGAAAAATTTCTCGCTGCCACTGGTGGCGGCATCCAGCAGCGCCACCTGGTGCGTGTTGCGCTTGAGAATCGGCAGGCAATAGAAGTGCGGCCGAATCCCGCCCACCAGCATGTGGTTGCGGTTGTACAACAGGTGATGCGCGGTGATGGTCGCGCCGACGTTAGCCGAAGCCTCGGTGACGAACTGCACGGCATCGGCGGTGGTGATGTGCTCGAACACGACCTTGAGGGTCGGGAACAACTCCACCACGCGGCGCATGTGCTCGTCGATGAAGATCTTTTCACGATCGAATACATCGACATCGCCACGGGTGACTTCACCGTGGATCAGCAACGGCATGCCGACTTCCGCCATGGCTTCGATGGCCGGCAGAATCTTGTCGATACTGGTTACGCCGGAATCGGAGTTGGTGGTCGCACCGGCCGGGTACAGCTTGGCGGCGTGCACGAAACCGCTGGCCTTGGCATGGCGAATTTCTTCGGGCTGGGTGCGGTCGGTCAGGTACAGCACCATCAACGGTTCAAAGCGGCTGCCGGCCGGTCGTGCAGCAAGAATGCGCTGGCGATAGGCATCGGCTTCCGCGGCGTTACGCACCGGAGGTACCAGGTTAGGCATGATGATGGCGCGGCCAAACGTGCGCGCTACATCGGCCACGGTTTGGGGCAACGCAGCACCATCGCGAAGATGAATATGCCAGTCGTCGGGACGCAGCAGGGTCAGGCGGTCGGACATTGGGGATTCCAGGCGGGTCAATCTGGTGGGAATGCTACCGGAAAAGACTCTTGCAGGCACTCGCTATCAAGTTTTGCAGGATGCGACCGATATCCCTGGGTATGCCTTAACGATGTATGACGCCTTGATGTGTTGTAGAAACCAGTGGAGCCTCCCGTGCGCCAGCATTATCTAGCCCTGCTCAGTGTGTTCGCCAGCCTGCCCGCGATGGCCCTCACGTTCCAGACACGTCTGGAGAATATTGAGTGGAAAGTGGAGGGCGATAAATTCGAGTGCCGATTGAGCCAGCCGATCACCGATTTCGGTACGGGCGAGTTCGTACGCCGGGCCGGCGAGCAGGCGACGTTTCGTCTGAAAGCCTTTAACGGTTCGATGGGCGGCGGTTCCGCAACCCTGCTGGCAGCGGCTGCGCCGTGGCAACCGGGACGTGGTGATATCAACCTGGGTGCAGTGCGGATCGGTAGTGGCGATGTGCTGTTTAATAGTTCCCAGGCCCAGGCGGGACGCTTGTTTACCGGCCTGCTTGAAGGTCGCAGCCCGACGGTGCGTCACTATAGCCGTGAGGGTGGTTACTCCGAAATCCGCCTGTTACCGGCGAAATTCAGCAAGGCCTACAACGACTACCAAATGTGCACCACCAAGCTGCTGCCGATGAATTTCGAGCAGGTCAAACAGACCGAGGTGGGCTTCCCGGGTGGAGGCATTGAACTGGACGCGGCGGCCAAGAAAAAACTGTCGGTGATTCTCGAATTCCTGAAAGCCGACCCTACGGTCAATCACATCGAGTTGAACGGTCACTCCGACAACAGCGGAAATCGCCTGACCAACCGTGATGTTTCCCGGCGTCGTGCCCTGGCGGTGATGGACTACTTCAAGGCCAATGGCATTGAGGAATCGCAGATTACCCTGCGCTTTCACGGCGAAAGCTACCCATTGGCGCCGAACACCAACCCGGCCAACCGGGCGAAAAACCGCCGGGTGAATATTCAACTCGAACGGGTGGCAGCCCCCGAGAAACCGGCTCCACAGGCCAAAGCGCCGGGCAACGCCGCCGCCACCTCATAAGGTCCGGCGTTTCGTCGCCCGCTCGACATAATCTGTCGCTTTATCTTCATTTGCTGTCGCGCCTCTGTAATTTCACGGTTTTGGTCGGTAGAATCGACGCCTTTCCGTACAACCCCGTGGAGTGATGGCATGGCCGACGTAAACAAGGTCGTTCTCGCGTATTCCGGCGGCCTGGACACTTCGGTGATCCTCAAGTGGCTGCAGGATACTTATAACTGTGAAGTGGTGACCTTCACCGCTGACCTGGGTCAGGGCGAAGAGGTCGAACCTGCACGTGCCAAGGCGCAAGCCATGGGCGTGAAAGAGATCTACATTGACGACCTGCGCGAAGAGTTCGTCCGCGATTTCGTTTTCCCGATGTTTCGCGCCAACACCGTCTACGAAGGCGAGTACCTGCTGGGTACCTCCATCGCACGTCCGCTGATCGCCAAGCGCCTGATCGAAATCGCCAACGAAA
Source organism: Pseudomonas sp. ADAK13 (assembly GCF_012935715.1). Taxonomy (NCBI): domain Bacteria; kingdom Pseudomonadati; phylum Pseudomonadota; class Gammaproteobacteria; order Pseudomonadales; family Pseudomonadaceae; genus Pseudomonas; species Pseudomonas sp. ADAK13. Next base: position 805,195 of record NZ_CP052860.1, on the reverse strand, counting down.
CCGGCGCCGACGCCATTTCCCATGGCGCCACCGGCAAGGGTAACGACCAGGTGCGTTTCGAACTGGGTGCCTACGCCTTGAAGCCAGGCGTAAAAGTGATTGCTCCGTGGCGCGAATGGGACCTGCTGTCCCGTGAAAAGCTGATGGACTACGCTGAAAAGCACGCCATCCCGATCGAGCGTCATGGCAAGAAGAAGTCCCCGTACTCGATGGACGCCAACTTGCTGCACATCTCCTATGAAGGCGGCGTGCTGGAAGACACCTGGACCGAGCACGAAGAAGACATGTGGAAATGGACCGTCTCCCCGGAGAACGCTCCTGACAAGGCCCAGTACCTGGAACTGACCTACCGCAACGGCGACATCGTCGCGCTGGACGGCGTCGAAATGACCCCGGCCACCGTACTGGCGACCCTGAACCGCATCGGTGGCGAACACGGTATCGGCCGCCTCGACATCGTCGAGAACCGTTACGTGGGCATGAAGTCCCGTGGTTGCTACGAAACCCCGGGCGGCACCATCATGCTGCGCGCTCACCGCGCCATCGAGTCCATCACCCTGGACCGTGAAGTGGCTCACCTCAAAGACGAGCTGATGCCCAAGTACGCCAGCCTGATCTACACCGGCTACTGGTGGAGCCCTGAGCGTCTGATGTTGCAACAGATGATCGATGCTTCCCAGGTCCACGTGAACGGTGTCGTGCGCCTGAAGCTGTACAAGGGCAACGTGATCGTGACCGGCCGCAAGTCCGACGAATCGCTGTTCGATGCCAATATCGCCACCTTCGAAGAAGATGGCGGCGCCTACAACCAGGCGGACGCGGCAGGCTTCATCAAGCTGAACGCGTTGCGCATGCGCATTGCGGCCAACAAGGGTCGCAAGTTGTTCTGAGTGTTTTAAGTTGCAATGAAAAATGGCCCCTTTAAGGGGCCATTTTTTTTGGCCGAAAATACGCAAGAAATCATTATGGATGATGTGATGTTTATCGTTCGGCTCAAAAAATCCAGTCCTGAAGGATGCGGAGTGGAATGTTTATGTTTTTACGGGGGCAATGTTTATTAGTTTCGCTCGATAAGTGATGCATTGTTGAAAGTGGCTTTTTTTTCTTGTGTGCAGGAACTATGTACTACAGAAATTTCACTCAGAAATGTACTGCGAATATGTCGGATGCTGACATGGCTGTAGGATTTATGGAGCGTAACTAATTATGACGAATGGAACTTTAAAAAAACCGGTTTCACCCCCGAATCACAGGTTTTTCGAGGAGGCACAAGGGGTATTTGCTGAAACTTGTGTACGGCACGTTTACGCTGTCCCCGGTAATCCTGGGAATTTTCACTCAAAATATTATTGTGCTCGGAAAGTTCTGAAGGCCTCAACAAAACTGGATACCTCCGGGTTGGCGTTTTTTTGTAGGTTAAATCCGATGTCTCTGTGGGTTGGGTCTCTGCTTGCTGTTGCTTGGGGGGGAGCACTATGCCCAGCGTGAAACGACTAGGCTATTGTGCTTACTCTTAATAATTCGAACAGCGAAATTGGACTTGCCCATGAATAAAGTGCTGATCGTGGATGATCATCCCGTCATTCGTCTTGCTGTGCGTATGCTAATGGAACGCCATAGTTATGAGGTCGTTGCCGAGACCGATAACGGTGTCGATGCCTTGCAACTTGCACGGGAGCATATGCCGGACATTGTCATACTGGATATTGGAATTCCCAAACTCGATGGCCTGGAAGTTATATGTCGGCTGTCCTCTACCAAACAGGCCCATCCGTTCAAGGTGCTGGTGCTGACGTCCCAGGCGCCCGGGCATTTTTCCATGCGATGCATGCAGGCGGGGGCTGCGGGCTACGTGTGCAAGCAGCAGGACCTCACCGAGCTGTTGAGTGCGGTCAAGGCGGTGCTGTGCGGTTACAGCTACTTCCCCAACCAGGCGCTGAATTCGGTGCGCTCCACAATGGGCAACGCCAGCGAAGCCGACATGGTCGAGCGCCTTTCCGGCCGGGAGATGATGGTGTTGCAGCAACTGGCGCGCGGCAAGACCAACAAGGAGATCGCCGATGGCATGTTCCTGAGCAACAAAACCGTGAGTACCTACAAGACGCGCTTGCTGCTCAAGCTCAACGCACGCTCCCTGGTGGACTTGATCGAACTGGCCCAGCGTAACGGGTTGGTGTAGGTCGGCCACACATTACATACATGTCTAGTCCTGAAATAGGTTTACACCTGTTTCAGTCTCAAAACGCCCGATGCACCGCATCGGGCGTTTTGTATTTCAGGGATAAGTGCGGCCGCTCCCGGTTGTAGATTTGCACCGACTCATCCACCATTTTCACTGCATCCGCCAGGTCTTTAGGACGATGCAGCAAAAACTCAGTCTTCAAAATCCCATTTATCCGCTCCGCCATCGCGTTCTGATAGCAATCATAACCGTCAGTCATTGAGCATCTGATTCCATGCCGGGTATGCATCCGTTGGTATAAATCGGAGCAGTACTGGGCTCCGCGATCTGAATGATGAATGAGCGGTTGATTGGATTTTCGCTGACTAACAGCCTTCTGCAGCGCCTTGACCACCGACTCCGTATGCAGGCTGCCGTGCACATGATGACCCACGATTTTGCGTGAGTACGCGTCTGTTATCAGGCTAACGTAAGCGACACTTTCCCGCGTTGGGAGATAGGTAATGTCTGCGACCCAAACCTGCTCAGGTCTGCTGGCTACAACTTGTTCCGGGCCAGCTTTGAGTAGGTTGGGGTGACGGCGGAAGCGATGATGGCTATGCGTGGTTTTATGATAAGCACGTTTGCGAGGGACCAGCTCTCGCGCCTCTCGCAAGATGGAAAACAGGCGGTCTCGACCGACACGTAGCGCCGCTGTGGCTTCAATTACCATCAGATGGTGCAGTTTGCGCGTCCCAAGCCTCGGCTGGCGGCGACGCTTTTCCAGAACGAATTCCACGACTTGCTGGTCTTGGCAAACTCTCGCGTCAAAGGCTCGGTTGCGCTTGTAATACGCTTGGCGCGAAATGCCCATAAACAGGCAAGCCCTGCTAATGCTCAGGTCTTGGATTTGCCCTTGCGAGAGGACTTGCCGGGTCGCTTTTTACGATGGACACACCGTAATCATTTTTCAAGACGTTCACGACAGCTTCAAAGAACTGGGCCTTCTGATTGCTCAGCGCCAACTGTTCTTCAAGCTCTTTGATCCGCTGTTCGGGTGTCAGCGGGAGGTTGGGGTCGGTCATCGGCCTGCTCCGCGGCGCTCGGATTGAGGCGCCTTGGCTCCAGTTCTGTCGGCCATGCTTGCGTAACCAAACCAGTACCGTGGACCGGCCTTGAATGCCAAAGCGCCGTTGAGCCTCTTTATAACTCAACTCGCCTTTTTCGACTTGATCTACGACTGACAATTTAAAAGCTAGCGTGTAATCGCGCTGGCTCCGCCTTTTTCCCGTATCCATTGAATCCTCCTGAAGATCGGTCAGAAGGTGTAAACCTTATTCAGGACGGGACAACAGTCGGAAAAAAGCCTCCGCAAGGGAGGCTTCTGCTTGTCGTTGGTACGATTAGAGGTCGAAGTCGTAATCGGCCAACTGTTTTTGCAAGCGCCGCTCTTCCAGAAGGTTGTCGATGGTGCGGCGTTTGCTCAAATTGGTCTTGGCCACCTCTACCGGTGCTTCTGCTGCATCATCGTCGGATTCAGCGCCAACAACGTCGTCTTCTACATCCAGTTGTTCTTTGCCAGTGCTCATAACGTTAACTCCAGGCTAAGACTGCCGTTGGCGCTCCTTATAACGATAATCCCGGGCCTGGTAAAAAAGATTTTTTCAATCGACTCATCGATAAAAGCAATGAAGGCTCAATCGTCGGAAGTCTTTTCCTTGTATTCGCACAGGTCTTCGATGCGGCAACTGCCACAGCGCGGCTTGCGGGCCTGGCAGACGTAGCGCCCGTGAAGGATCAACCAATGGTGTGAATCCAGCAGATACGGCTTGGGAACAAACTTCATCAGTTGTTTTTCCACCTCCACCACATTCTTTCCGCGGGCGATGCCGGTACGGTTGCTGACCCGGAAAATGTGCGTGTCCACGGCCATGGTCAATTGGCGAAATGCCGTATTGAGCACCACATTGGCGGTTTTGCGTCCTACGCCCGGGAGTGCTTCCAGGGCTTCCCGTGTCTGCGGCACTTCGCTGCCATGCAGCTCCACCAGCAGCCGGCATGTCTCGATGACATTCTTCGCCTTGCTGTTGTACAGGCCGATGGTCTTGATGTACTCGGACAGCCCCTCCACCCCAAGCGCATAGATCGCCTCCGGGGTGTTGGCCACGGGATACAGCTTGGCGGTGGCCTTGTTGACGCCGACGTCTGTGGACTGGGCCGAGAGAATCACTGCGATCAGCAACTCGAACGGCGAGGAATAGGCCAGTTCGGTCTTCGGTTCCGGATTGTCTTCGTGAAGCCGGCGGAAAATTTCCAGGCGTTTTGCGGCGTTCATGGGGCGAGCGGTTCCTTGCAGACAGTCAGTGTGATTTTGAAAAATGGGCCCAGGCTTGTCGCCCGGCCAGCAACAACCCGAGCAGGATAAACCCGACGGGGGCCAACGCGGTGACAGAGCCGCTACCGATCAGCCCACGCAGTATGCCGAGGGTGACCAGCAGTACGCCAAACAGGCCGAACAGTTGCACGCGTGCCTTGCCCTGGCCTGCTTCGAAAAAGCCCGAAAACTCCAGTAACACGCATTGAACACTGATCAGTGCCAGGTAAATACCCAGCTGTTGATATAAGGGCAACGCGAACGCTTGCAAGAGCAGTTGTACGCAACTGACCAGTGTCGCGGCGATCAGCAGGCTGGCCATCAGTTGCATACGCTCGCCGAGGCGGTTGCGCAGGGTGTGCATGCCCAGGCCATACAGCGTCACGATCAGCACCGAGAGCACCCAGAAGCCCAACGCCTTGGGCAACGTGTCGGTCACGCCAATCAATGGCGCCAGCATCAGCGAGCGGGCCAGGGCTTTAGTCATGGGTTGACGGCTCCAACACCCGTTGGCGGTGCTCATCAAAGTAACGCAACGCATCGTGAACCCCATTGATCACCGCCCGCGACGTGATGGTCGCGCCAGCCATCTGATCGAATTGGCCGTGGTCTTTCTTCAGCGCCCAGGCGGAATCATTGGAGTCGTCTCGGGACAGTCCCTTGAATGCCGCCAGCCACGGATTGCCAGGTTCTGCGATATGCCCACCGAGGCTTGGGGTTTCCGACTGACTCAAGGTTTTTACCGCCAACAGCTTGCCGTTGTGGGAGATGGCGATCAGCAATTCTATGGGGCCGCCATAGCCATTGGTTTGCGAGCGCAGCAGCACTGCGCTGGGTTGCCCGTTCATGCTGGCGAGGTAGCCGCCCAGCAATTGGCTGTTTGCCAGTGCCTGTGGATGTATCGCGAGCGGGTGTTGCAGGGGCTGATTGTCGTAAGTGCCGACGGGGAGGATATCCAGCAAGGCCTGGCGCTGGAGGTTGTGTTGGGCTTCGCTGGCACGGCTGGCAGTCAACTGCTGCACGCCCAACGTCAGTGCGATCCCCGCCGCAGCGATCAGTAACACCGTCATCAGGCCCCGTGTGGTGTTCATGAACTCACCTCAGGCTGTCTGGGTGTTGCCAGGCGCTCAAACGCCGGCACCGCCAGGTTCATCAGCAGCACGGCGAACGCCACGCCGTCGGGGTAACCGCCCCACGTACGAATCAGGTAAACCAGCAAGCCCACGCCGACGCCAAACATCAGGCGCGCCCGCGGGCTTTTCGCGCCGGACACCGGTTCGGTCACGATAAAAAACGCCCCGAGCATGGTGGCGCCGGTCAGCAGATGGAACAGCGGCGAACCGTGGGAATCCGAGCCCGAACCGTTCCAGCACAACAGGCTGATAACGAACACGCTACCGAGCATACCCACCGGCGCATGCCAGCTGAATACCCGTTGTTGCAACAGCCACAGCCCGCCCGCCAGAAAGGCCAGGTTCACCCATTCACTGCCCTTGCCGGCGACGTGCCCGAAAGCGGAGTGGCTGGCAAACAGCTCATCCATGGTCAGGCTCTTATTGATCCGCAGGGCATCCAGGGCGGTCGCCTGGGCCCAGGCATCCGGCGCATCACCTTGCACACCGAACACCTGTTGCAGGCCGGCCAGCAGGTCCATGCCGTGGGAGACGGGCCAATGGGTCATGGGTTGGGGAAAGGCCACCAGCATCAGTGCATAGCCGACCATGGCCGGGTTGAACGGATTCTGGTTGCCGCCATACAGGTGCTTGCCCAGCAATAACGCACCGGCGACGGCCCCCACGCATAACCACCACGGACAATAAGGTGGCAGCGCCAGGGCCAGCAGCGTGGCCGTGACCAGGCCGCCGAGATCGCTGACCGAACGCCCGCGCAGCCGCTGAACGCCAGCCTCCACGACCCGCGCACAACCACAAGCCAGCAATAGATTGATCAACACGCCCCAGCCATACAGCCAGAACATCGCCAGCAAACCCGGCACCGTCGCCAGCAGCACACGCTTCATCGCGTGCTGCTGACGATCAACGGCTTCAAGCACTGGCATCGGCGCCCACCAGCGCCGCAAGCGCCTGCTCTGCGGTTTCGAAGTGCTGTTGCAGGATGATCAACTGCGACTGCTGCTCAAAGGTCGGCGGATGCCCGAACGCTTTCAGGGACTTGTGCAACTGGGCGCGGCTCATGGCCAGGTTGATCTTGGCCTTCTTCAGGGCGGCGTCCCTCGCGGCGGCTTTTTGCGCGCGAACCCGCTCAATGGCCGCCTGGACCGGGTTAACCGTGACCGCGGCCGCAGCCACGGGCGCCGCGCGCTGGGTGCGGGCCAAACGCTCGGCGAACTTCTGTTCTTCCTCACGTTGCAGCCGCGCGTTGCGCTGTTCAAACCGCCGTCGGGCCCGGTCACGCTTGAGGTCGCGGGCCTGGCGCTCGGCATCGTTGGAGGCCAGCCCGCCGACCATCGGCAGCACCGAGGTCAACGGGCGCATCTCGATGCAATCCACCGGGCAGGGCGCGACACACAGGTCACAACCGGTGCACTCGTCGATAATCACGGTATGCATCAATTTGGCCGCCCCGACGATGGCGTCCACCGGGCAGGCCTGGATGCATTTGGTACAGCCGATACACTCTGCTTCACGGATAAACGCGATCTGCGCGGGCGCTTCGCCCCGGGAAGTGTCCAGCTCCAGCACCGGGAGCTTCAGCAACTGCGCCAGGCCGGCGATGGTTTCCTGCCCGCCGGGTGGGCACTTGTTGATCGCCTCGCCCTGGGCAATGCCTTCGGCGTAGGGCTTGCAGCCAGGGTGCCCGCACTTGCCACATTGGGTCTGCGGCAGCAGCGCGTCGATACGTTGAATCAGGCTCATGGTTTGATCATTGCGTTGAAACCCAGAAAAGCCACGGCCATCAGCCCGGCGCTGATCAACGCCACCGGCAGACCCCGAAAGGGCAGCGGTATGTCGTTGTCGGCAATACGTTGGCGCAGGTCACTGAACAGGCTCAGCACCAGCCAGAAACCCAGCCCTGCGCCCAGGCTCAGAGCGGCCATGTGTGTCAGCCCTTTATCCGCTTGCGTACCCAGCAGCACCACGCCCAACACGCCGGCATTCCCCAGCAATAACAGCCATAGGCCATCGAACGGCAGCGTGGGTAACCGGCGGGCCAGGACGCTCAACAGCGGTTGGATCAACAACACCGTCACCGGCAAAAACACAAACAGCCGCAGGGATGTCAGCGCCAGCGGCTGCAGAAGATAGTGGTCAAGCAGATACCCCAGGATGCCACTCAGCAGCATCAGCACCGTGGTAGCAATGCCCAGCGCATGTACGCGCTGGCGTGAGTCGGCTGTGGATGCCAACACCGGGTCGACAGCCAGCGGCATCTGCAACACGAGGTTGCTGATCAGGGCTGTGCTGACAAGGGTGAGAAGCATATCGGTCATGGTCGTGCCGGGTTAAGCCAACAGAATCCGATTATCCGGCAAGCGAGGAGGGGGTACTAGCTGAAACCGCCCCATGGCCGAGACCATGGGGCGGTTCGCAGTTTTACTTGATGCGCTGACCCGGCTTGGCGCCGCTGTCCGGGCTCAACAGGTAAATCTCTTCACCGCCAGGGCCCGCCGCCATCACCATGCCTTCGGAGATGCCGAACTTCATTTTCCGTGGCTTGAGGTTGGCGATCATCATGGTCAGGCGCCCGTCGAGCTTGGACGGGTCCGGATAGGCGCTCTTGATCCCGGAGAACACGTTGCGTTGCTCGTCACCGATGTCCAGGGTCAGGCGCAGCAACTTGTCGGCGCCTTCCACGGCTTCGGCCTTGATGATCAGCGCAACCCGCAGGTCTACCGCAGCGAACGCGTCAAAGTCGATTTCCGGCGACAATGGATCTTTCGCCAGCTCGCCATTGCCTGCCGGGGCCGCGTCGCCAGTGTCGGTCTTGCTGGCTTCGAGGTCTTCTTTCGAAGCGTCGGTCATGGCCTGGACTTTTACCGGGTCGATACGGGTCATCAGCGGCTTGAACTCGTTCAGTTGATGGTTGCTGAGCAAGGTCGCGTGGTCGTTCCAGGTCAGCGGCGGCACGTTGAGGAACGCCTCGGCGTCGGCCGCCAGCAGTGGCAGTACCGGCTTGAGGAAGATCACCAGTTGGCGGAACAGGTTGACGCCCGTGGCGCAGATCGCCTGGACTTCAGCCTGCTTGCCTTCCTGTTTGTTCAGCGACCACGGTGCCTTGTCGGCGATCCAGGCGTTGGCACGGTCGGCCAGGCCCATGATCTCGCGCATGGCGCGGGCAAAGTCGCGGGCTTCATAGGCGTCGGCGATGCTTGGCGCAGCGGCCAGGAACGCATCGGTCAGCTCGGGTGCGGCATTTTCAGCCACCAGCACACCGGCGTTGCCCTTGTGGATAAACCCGGCGCAACGGCTGGCGATGTTGACGACCTTGCCCACCAGGTCCGAGTTGACCTTCTGTACGAAGTCTTCCAGGTTCAGGTCGAGGTCGTCGACGCCACGGCCCAGCTTGGACGCGTAGTAGTAGCGCAGGTATTCCGGCGACAGGTGGTCCAGGTAGGTGCGCGCCTTGATAAAGGTGCCACGGGACTTGGACATTTTCTGGCCGTTGACGGTCAGGTAGCCGTGAACCGCGATGCCGGTCGGCTTGCGGTAGCCCGAACCTTCGAGCATTGCCGGCCAGAACAGCGCGTGGAAGTTGACGATGTCCTTGCCGATGAAGTGATACAGCTCGGCGGTGGAATCCTTGGCCCAGAACGCGTCGAAGTCCAGCTCCGGCGTGCGGTCGCACAGGTTCTTGAAGCTGGCCATGTAGCCGATTGGCGCGTCCAGCCATACATAGAAGTACTTGCCAGGTTCGCCGGGGATCTCGAAACCGAAATACGGCGCATCGCGGGAGATGTCCCACTGTTGCAGGCCGGCATCCAGCCATTCGGCGATCTTGTTGGCCACGGCATCCTGCAGGGTGCCGCTGCGGGTCCAGGTTTGCAGCATCTGCTGGAAATCCGGGAGCTTGAAGAAGAAGTGCTGGGAATCCTTGAGCACCGGGGTGGCGCCCGAGATGGCCGACTTCGGATCCTTCAGGTCGGTAGGCGCGTAAGTGGCGCCGCATTTTTCGCAGTTGTCGCCGTACTGGTCTTCAGTGCCGCATTTCGGGCAGGTGCCCTTGATGAAGCGGTCGGCCAGGAACATTTTCTTTTCCGGGTCGAAATATTGGGTGATCGAACGCGTGGCAATGTGCCCGGCGTCTTTCAACCGCAGGTAGATCTGGCTCGACAGCTCGCGGTTTTCGTCGGAGTGGGTCGAGTGGAAGTTGTCGAAATCCACCAGGAACTCGGCAAAGTCGGCGCTGTGTTCAGCCTGGACGTTGGCGATCAGTTGTTCCGGGGTGATGCCTTCCTTCTCGGCGCGCAACATGATGGCCGAACCGTGGGCGTCGTCCGCGCAGACATAAATGCATTGGTTGCCGCGATGCTTCTGGAAGCGCACCCACATATCGGTCTGGATGTACTCAAGCATATGGCCAAGGTGGATGGAACCATTGGCATAGGGCAGGGCGCTGGTGACGAGGATCTTGCGTGGCTCGGACATGGGGCTCGGCTACTTGATGAAACGGAGGTCGGCCACTATAAAGCGCCGGGAAATTTATTTCACCCCGTGCGGCTGTTTCAGGATTTTCCCGGCGGCCGAAAGCGTGCCGTTGAAGCGCTGGAACGGTTAGGATAGCCGCCTGTTTTAGTCAGTCTTTTTTCGGGAGTAGCCCATGAGCGCCGTCAATCGCGCAGCGGTGGAAGCCGTTCTTCGCCAATACACCGACCCCTACCTGAACCAGGACCCGGTCAGCGCCGGGTGCGTACGGGCCATCGACGTGCAGGGTGACAAGGTTTCGGTCCAGCTTGAGCTGGGCTATGCCGCCGCGCTGTTCAAGAGCGGCTGGGCGCAGATGCTGCAAATGGCCATTGAAGGCCTGGACGGCGTCAGTTCGGCCAAGGTCGACATCCAGTGCGTGATCGCCCCGCACAAGGCCCAGGCGCAAATCCCGGGCCTGGCCAACGTCAAGAACGTGGTGGCCGTGGCCTCCGGCAAGGGTGGCGTGGGCAAATCCACCACCGCGGCCAACCTGGCCCTGGCCCTGGCCCGCGAAGGCGCGCGCGTCGGCATTCTCGACGCCGACATTTATGGCCCGAGCCAAGGCGTGATGTTCGGCATCGCCGAAGGCACCCGGCCGAAGATCAAGGACCAGAAATGGTTTGTGCCGATCGAATCCCATGGCGTGGAAGTCATGTCCATGGCCTTCCTGACCGACGACAACACGCCGATGGTCTGGCGTGGCCCGATGGTTTCCGGCGCGTTGCTGCAACTGGTCACCCAGACCGACTGGGGCAACCTGGACTACCTGGTGATCGACATGCCGCCGGGTACTGGTGATATCCAGCTGACCCTGGCGCAGAAAGTCCCGGTGGCCGGCGCGGTGATCGTTACCACGCCGCAGGACCTGGCGCTGCTGGATGCCCGCAAGGGCGTGGAGATGTTCCGCAAGGTCAACATCCCGGTACTGGGCGTCGTGGAAAACATGGCGGTGCACATCTGCTCCAACTGCGGCCACGCCGAGCATCTGTTCGGTGAAGGCGGCGGCGAAAAGCTGGCGACCCAATACGGAGTTGAACTGCTGGCGTCGCTGCCCCTGTCCATGGGGATTCGTGAGCAGGCTGACGGCGGCAAGCCAACGGTCGTAGCCGAGCCCGATGGCCAGATTGCCATGGTCTACCAGGAACTGGCTCGTCACGTCGGGGCGCGGATTGTCCTGCAGGAAGCCGGGGCCCAGGCGATGCCGACCATCACTGTCAGCGACGACTGATCCACCGGATGGGAAAAAAGCCTCGACTGTGTCGGGGCTTTTTCTTGTCTGGCGAAAACTCAAGGGTCACTTGTTACCCGTTTACGTAATTGCTGGTGTAAGCATTCACTTACTTTTTCGTAAGCGTTTGGGTTTTTTCGCCGGTACGGACGTCTCGAATCGGCTGCCTATATTTCTATCTAATTGAAATATAACAATTATTTATTCGTGTCTGAACATCGAAACCTGTAGTCCAGCGATTTGGATCCCGTTGAACTTCCCCGGGAACTCTCTAAGATCAGCCCTGTGTCCACGGATTGACACAGTCATCACGGAACGATGATTCAGGGAACCTCGCAGGATGCGATTCATCAGGACGATGAAAAGGAACACAGGGACTAGGGAAAAAATGTGGGCGGGTCATACCGCCCCTTTTTTTTGCCTGTAGAAAAGTGAAACCCGCCCCGCAGAAATGCAAAAAGGCCCGCAAGGGGCCTATTGGAGGGCATCGACGCTATCAGCGCTCGAGGTCTGCAATCTTGCCTTTTTTGCCATCCCACTCTGCCGCGTCCGGCATCGGGTCTTTGCGCTCAGTGATGTTTGGCCAAATTTCCGCCAGCTCAACGTTCAACTGAATAAATTCCTGCATCTCTGCCGGGACTTCGTCCTCGGAGAAAATCGCGACGGCCGGGCATTCTGGCTCACACAGGGCGCAGTCAATGCACTCGTCCGGGTGGATGACCAGGAAGTTCGGGCCTTCGTAGAAGCAGTCCACCGGACACACTTCTACGCAGTCGGTGTACTTGCACTTGATGCAGTTGTCGGTGACGACGAAGGTCATTTCTAATTCTCTCCTCAGGCGGCGGCAGCGAAACCCTTTGTGGCAGGGCTCGCGAGGTTCGGGAGCGATAGTCTGCAGGCCAGGCTAAAAGCCCGCAGCATCCCAAACCGCGCGAGAGTCTACCAGCTTGCAAGCGTCTGCGTTATATCCGAGTCTTAAGTGCATATAACATTTCGAGCGCTTTTCGCGGCGTCAAGTCGTCCAAGTCAAGTTTAGCCAACTCATCGAGTACCGGGTGAGGCAGGCTGGCGAACATGTCGCTCTGGTGCGGCGTGCTCGGTTTGTTGCTGGCTTTGGCCGGGCTGGCCACGGGAAGCTCGTGGGGCAGGGCGGTTTCTTCCAGGCGGCTCAGGTGCTCGCGGGCACGGGTGATCACGTCCGCCGGCACACCGGCCAGTTGTGCCACGGCCAAGCCGTAACTCTGGCTCGCCGGGCCGGGCAGCACGTGGTGCAGGAACACGATGCGCTCGTTGTGCTCGGTGGCATTGAGGTGCACGTTGGCCACCAATGGCTCGTTTTCCGGCAGCACGGTCAGCTCGAAGTAGTGGGTCGCAAACAGCGTATACGCTCGCAGGTGCGCCAACCGCTCGGCTGCGGCCCAGGCCAAGGAAAGCCCGTCGAAGGTGCTGGTGCCGCGGCCCACTTCGTCCATCAGCACCAGGCTGCGTTCGGTGGCGTTGTGCAGGATGTTGGCGGTTTCGCTCATTTCCACCATAAAGGTCGAACGGCCACCGGCCAGGTCATCGCTGGAACCGATCCGGGTGAAGATGCGGTCCACCAGGGACAATTCGCAACTGGCTGCCGGCACGAAGCTGCCGATGTGGGCCAGCAGCACGATCAATGCGGTCTGGCGCATGTAGGTGGATTTACCGCCCATGTTCGGACCGGTGATCACCAGCATGCGGGTATCGTCGTCCAGCGACAGATCGTTGGCGACGAACGGCGTGGTCAGTACCTGCTCTACCACCGGGTGGCGACCTTGCACGATACGCATGCACGGCTCGCTGACAAACCGCGGGCAGTTCAGGTCAAGGTTCAGGGCACGCTCGGCCAGGTTGCTCAGCACATCCAGTTCGGCCAGGGCGGCGGCGGTGTCCTGCAACGGCGCCAGCTTGTCGATCAAGCTTTCCAGCAACGCTTCATAGAGCATCTTCTCCCGAGCCAGGGCGCGGCTTTTCGCTGACAGCGCCTTGTCTTCGAACTCTTTCAGTTCCGGGGTGATAAAGCGCTCGGCGCCCTTGAGGGTCTGGCGGCGCTGGTAGTCGATCGGCGCCTGCTCGGCCTGCTTGCTCGGCAACTCGATAAAGTAGCCGTGCACGCGGTTGTAGCCGACTTTCAGGTTGGCCAGGCCCGTACGGGCTTTTTCACGGGCTTCCAGGTCGATCAGGAACTGCCCGGCGTTCTCGCTCAGGGATTGCAGTTCGTCCAGCTCGGTGTCGTAACCGGTCTTCAGCACGCCACCGTCACGGATGATCGCGGGCGGGTTGTCGATGATGGCTTTTTCCAGCAGCGCCGCCAGATCCGGGTAGGTACTGGTGGTGACGGCCAGCTGTTGCAGGTGTGGCGCTTCCAGCTCGGTCATCGCCGCTTGCAGTTGGGGCAGGGCGCCCAGCGCGTCCCGCAGGCGCGCCAGGTCACGGGGCCGTGCGTTACGCAGGCCGATCCGCGCGAGGATCCGCTCGATATCGCCGATTTCCTTGAGCTGCGGTTGCAGCTTTTCAAAGCGATAGCGGTCCAGCAGGCAAGTAATGGAGGTTTGACGGGCTTGCAGCACCGTCAAATCCCGCAGCGGGCGGTTCAACCAGCGAGTCAACAAGCGGCTGCCCATGGCGGTCTGGCAACGGTCGACCACCGATTGCAGGGTGTTGTCGCGCCCGCCGGCCAGGTTGGTGTCCAACTCCAGGTTGCGACGGCTCGCGCCGTCCAGCACCACGGTGTCGTCCAGGCGTTCATGACGCAGGCTGCGCAAGTGCGGCAGGGCGGTGCGCTGGGTTTCCTTGGCGTAGCTGAGCAGGCAACCGGCGGCGCCGATGGCCAGGGTCAGGGTTTCGCAACCAAATCCCTTGAGGTCTTGCACGGAGAATTGCTGGCACAGGCTTTTCAGCGCTGAATCACGCTCGAAATCCCACGGCGCGCGGCGCTTGGTCCCACGACGACGTTCCGCCGGCAGGTCCTTTGGCCAGTCATCCGGAATCATCAGTTCCACCGGGTTGACGCGCTCCAGCTCCGCCAGCAGGTTTTCCCAGCCCTTGATCTCCAGCACCGTGAAGTTGCCACTGGTGATATCCAGCACCGCCAGGCCGAACAGCCGCTCGTCCCCCAATACCGCAGCGATCAGGTTATCGCGACGCTCATCCAGCAGCGCCTCATCACTTACCGTGCCCGGGGTAATGATGCGCACCACCTGACGCTCCACCGGGCCCTTGCTGGTAGCCGGGTCGCCGATCTGCTCACAGATCACCACCGACTCGCCCAGCTTCACCAGCTTGACCAGATAGCCTTCCAGCGAATGATAAGGAATCCCGCACATCGGAATCGCCTGCCCGGCCGACTGCCCGCGCGCGGTCAGGGTGATGTCCAGCAACTTGGCGGCCTTCTTCGCATCTTCATAGAAGATCTCGTAGAAGTCGCCCATGCGATAGAACATCAACTGATCAGGGTGCTGGTTTTTCAGGCGCCAGTACTGCTGCATCATCGGGGTGTGGGAGGACAGATCGGAGGTGTTTTTACTCATTGGATAGTTAGCAAATTCGTTGAAAGTGATGGGGCAAAGGGGGCGCTTGGCCCAGCATTTTTTGCAATGGGCGCAAGGTTAACACGCGAGGTCGGGGCTTCGCAGTTCACAAACGGTCAGGTCAAATTCGCCACTCGATGCATAAATATGCAAATTAGCATTTGCCAAGCATCAAAACTGCCTGCACTATCCGCGTTATGCAAAAACGCAACGTTTCTATCGTCTTAAGAGAGCTGCTGGACCGCGACCGGATCTCCCCCACGGAGCTTCACCGGCGTACCGGCGTGCCTCAATCCACGCTGTCCCGGATCCTCAGCGGCAAGATCGTTGACCCGTCGGACAAGCACATCTCGCGCATCGCCGATTACTTCCAGGTCAGCACCGACCAACTGCGCGGGCGCGCGGCGCTGGTGCCGGCGCGGTCGGAAGAGCGCGACCCGATGCATTCGGAACTCAAGGACATAAGCCTGTGGGACGACGACACCCCCGTTAATGATGACGAGGTGTCGATCCCCTTTCTGCGCGAGGTTGAATTGGCTGCTGGATCAGGAAGATTCGTCATCGAGGAAAGTGAGAAGGCCAGCCTGCGTTTCGGCAAGCGCAGCCTGCGGCACAACGGTGTGCAGTTCGACCAGGCCAAGTGCGTGACGGTGCGTGGCAACAGCATGTTGCCGGTACTGCGTGATGGCGCGACGGTGGGCGTCAACGCCGGCAAGTGCGGGATCGGCGACATCGTCGATGGCGACCTGTATGCCATCAACCACAACGGGCAACTGCGGGTGAAACAGCTCTACCGCCTGCCTTCCGGGATTCGCCTGCGCAGCTTCAACCGTGATGAACACCCGGACGAGGACTACAGCTTCCAGGACATCCAGGATGAACAGATCAGCATCCTCGGTCACGTCTTCTGGTGGGGCATGTACGCCCGCTAACCCCTCCGCGTAGGAATAAGCCCGCCCATGAGCGGGCTTTTTTTCGCCTGTGCAAAACCACCAAACCCCATGCCTGTAAGGCTATGAATGCATGTGTGCATATCTATCGCAAAAATAAATGCATTTGTGCATTGACTGTATATGCATACATGCATATTCTCCATCTCAAGCCAGCCAAGAAGGTCTGGTGGAGGCGGCAAGGATGCTGCCAGGGAAGACAAGGACGTTACGCAACACCGGCAAGGACGCCATCGAAGCGATGGCAGGGATGCCAGGCAACACCGGCAAGGATGCCGACGCTCTTTAGTTTCAAACCGCTTCAAGAACAGGCAGCGATGAACCGGCCTTAACGGTTCAGAGGGTTGGCAACTGGCCCGGGTGTGCAGCGTAAAGCACCAGAAGCAGTTATCCGGCAGACAGGGATCGTGGTCGGAAAAACATTGAGGAAAGGTCCGTACCGCGCCAGTAGCGCCGAAAGACCGAGGAAATCATTACTGAAAAGCCCGGGCAACCGGGCTTTTTGGAATGCCTACCTATAAATGGAATTACCCAAAACCCGGCACTGCGCCGGTAATGCTCAGCCAGGAGGCGTGACATGACAAACGAGCAGCAAGCGTTAGCGGAAATGCCTATCTGGCTGGTGATCGTATTGGCCCTGATCGGCGGTGTATCCGGAGAAATGTGGCGCGCCGACAAGGAAGGCGCCCGTGGTTGGTCGCTGTTGCGGCGCCTGGTCCTGCGTTCCGGGGCCTGCATGGTGTGCGGGGTATCAGCCCTGATGCTGTGCTACGCCGCAGGCATGTCGATCTGGACGGCCGGCGCCATTGGTTGCCTGACCGCCATGGCCGGTGCAGACGTGGCCATCGGCCTTTATGAACGGTGGGCAGCCAAGCGGATTGGCGTCAACGAAGGCACCCGTCAGGACCCGCAGTAACCGTTGCAAGGACGCTACTTAAATGACCCTCATCGAAAAACCTTCCCAACTCCCTCAAGCCATCAGCGAGGCGCTGCATATTGCCTTTCCGGACCTGAAGGTCGGCAATCACCAGGATTTTCAGGGCGCCGGGGATAACACCGGCGTATTGATCACGGTTGAAGGCAATGGCCCGGGCATCCGCTCCCGTGAAGGGCGCAAGGCCCATGCCCTGGGGATTTCGCTCAAGGCCATGGTCGCTCCGGGTGCATTGCCCTTTGATGCCTGTGACCTGGCCAGTCGACTGATGGACCTGGTGCTGGACAACCGCTGGAACCTGCCGCAGGCGCAGTGCGACCTGCCGACCAACATCGTCGCCGCGCCCTCACTACGCACTCCCGCCGAAACGGACTACGACACCTGGACCGTCACCTTCACCCAAACCCTCTATATCGGGCCGCCGTTGCTCAACGACCCCACAGGCAAACCGCTGTTCGCCTGCACCTGGGAAGTCTCGAACATCGACGACCCCGACCAATACAAACCACTGGCGGAGTAACCCATGTTTGACGCGCTGTTACGCATGCAACTGGGGCCAATCATCGAGCGCCTGGCTGAAATGGAAGCCCAGCTCGAAGACCTGTATAGACGCGCCGAAAGTTTCTGCCGCATCGGTGTGTGCCAGGAGGTCGATGCCGCCAGCAACACTTGCAAGGTCAGCCACGGCGACTTGCTCACGCCGGCGATCCGGTTTTTCAACCCCAGCGCCGGTGCGCAGACCGAAACCCGCATCCCTTCGGTGGGCGAGCAATGCGTGTTGCTCAACTACGGCGGCGGCGAGGGCGGGGCGCAATCGGTGGCTTTGTTCGGCTTGAACAGTGATCGTTTTCCGCCGGTTTCCAGCGTTCCGACGCTGACCCGGCGGCGCCATCAGGACGGCACCCAAAGCGACTACGACGACGCCAGCCACACCTTCAACTGGGCCAATGGTCCCACCACGTTCATCGGTTCCCGCGAGCAGGTCGACGTCAAGGTCGGCGCCGCCAGCCTGACGATGAGCGCCGAGAGCATCACGCTGCAAGTCGGCGGCACCAGCTTGTTGCTGGATGCCGGCGGCGCGCACTTCAGCGGCCCGGTGGTGGACCACCAGGGCCGGGTCATCAGCCCCTGATAAGGACATCCCATGATTGGAATCGATCGGAACACCGGGGCGGCCGTCGATGACTGGCTGCAATTCGTACAGCGCGCCACCCGAGCGCTGACCACGCCGTTGGGCACGCGCCAGAAGCGCCCGCTGTACGGCTCAATGATCCCGCAACTGCTCGGGCAAAACCTCGGCGACGACCTGCTGATTCTCGCCCAAAGCCATGCCGCCCAGGCGTTCTACAACCCACAGAACGGCATTGCCGACTTCGAGCCGCAAGTCATCGTCGCCAACCGTCAGGGCGCCGGACTGTTGCTGCGCTTTGCCGGCACCTGGAAAAACCGCAAACAAACCTTCGAGGTGGTGACATGAGCATGCTGATACCCGGCCAGAACCAGTTGGCCGAGCCGGCGATCATTGCCGTCGACGAGTTCGAACCGCTGTTGGCGGAGTTCAAGGCGTTTGTGGTTGATTACGTCGCTGGCCGAGCGCCGGAAAATGCGGCCAAGCTCAAGGTCAGCCTGGAGAACGAGAGCGAGTTGCTGACGCTGGCGCTCGAAGCTTTTTGCGTTCGCCTGCAAACCCACGAACGCAAATACAACGCCCGCATCAAGCAGATGCTGGCGTGGTGGGCCACCGGCAGCAACCTCGACGCACGCCTTGCCGACATGGGCCTGGAGCGTCAAGTGCTCGACCCAGGTGACCCGGCGGCTTTCCCGCCGGTGCCGCCGACGCTGGAAAGCGACGATGACGCCCGACTGCGTTATTACCTCGCGCCTCACGCTCCGGCGGCGGGCTCGCGCATGCAGTATCGCCGGGAGGTTTTCACCCTAGGTGAGCGTCCATCGGTGAAAGTGCAAAGTGCTACGCCCGGTGTGGTGACGGTTACTTATACCTTTGACCCGGACGGCTACGCGGCTCGGGTCAAGGATGGCAACGGGCGTCGCACCGCGCCGGGTGAAGTGATGGTGACGGTCTTGGCCCGAGACGGGGATGGCACGCCACCTGCTGATCTGCTCGACGGTGTGCGCCGGCATTTCGCCCGGCCTGATGTGCGGCCGGAAACGGATCTCGTTACGGTGCAGGCGGCTCAGATCCTGCGCTACAAAATCCGCGTGGTGGCGAAGATCAACGCCGGCCCGGATTCCGGGCTGACCCAAGTGGCCGCGCAACAACTGCTGCAAACCTACGCCGAGTCTTGTCATCGCCTGGAAGGGCGGGTGGATCCGAGCTGGATCGACTACGCCATCCACTCGGCGGGCGCTGCGCAACTTCAAATCCTTGAGCCGCTGGAGCCGATCGTCACCACGGCGTTTCAGGCGCCGTATTGCACGGGTGTCGAGGTGGAGGTGCGCACGCTATGAACGAGCCAAAAGGCAGTTTGCTGCCTGCCAACAGTTCTCCGTTGGAGAAGGCGCTGGATTTGGGTTTCGGGCAGTTGCTCGACCGGGTTACTCCGCCGTTCCCTGAACTGATGGATCCGGCTCGAACGCCAGTGGCGTTTTTGCCCTACCTGGCGGCGGATCGGGCGGTCAACGAATGGAGCGCCACTGCCCCCGAAGCTGAAAAGCGCTTGACGGTCAAACTCGCCTGGCCCACTGCCCGGCAAGCGGGCACTCGCCAAGCGCTGGAAAATGCGGCCAAGGGTTTGCAATTGGCACCGGAGGTTCGCGCCTGGTACGAACAGACGCCGCCCGGCGAGCCCTACAGCTTCTCCGTGCGGGCTTACACCGAGCTGCCCTACAGCGAAGAAATTGACGCCCGTCTCGACCGTCGCCTGTCCGATGCCAAAAGCGAGCGCGACATACTCTCGATCTCCGTGGGCTTGAGCGCGTTCGGTGGCCACAGCATCGGCGCCGCCACCGTGTGCGGCGAGCTGACCACGATTTACCCGCTGGTGCTTGCGGGGCTCGAGGCGTCTGGCAGGGCCTTCATGGCCGCCGGCCTCTACACCGTCGAAACCACCACCCTTTATCCACAGGAGTCCTAAATGGCTGACTACTACACCCTGCTTACCAATGCGGGGATCGCCTACGAAACAGCCTGCAAGGCTGCTGGCGTGCCGATCAAACTTGCGCAGATCTCGATCGGCGACGGGAATGGCGCTGCCTACAACCCCGCCGCAACGGCTACTGCACTCAAGCGCGAAGTGTGGCGCGGCCCCTTGAACGCATTGTTCCAGGATGACAAAAACCCTAGCTGGTTGCTGGCTGAGGTAACGATTCCTCCCGAGGTGGGCGGCTGGTACGTGCGCGAGGCCGGGATCTGGACCGACACCGGTATTTTGTACGCGATCGTCAAATATCCTGAGTCGTTTAAGCCAGTGCTTGCGACATCGGGCTCTGGAAAAGAGTTCTATATTCGGTCGATTTTCGAGACAAGCAACGCTTCAGAAGTAACGTTGCTTATCGACGACAATATCGTCAAGGCCACGCGGGCTTGGGTGGCCAGCTATGTCGCTGACGAGCTGGCCAAGCTCGATAGCAAGCGGTCGGTTCGTGTGGTTACCACGGCAAATATCGTGTTGAGTGGCCCGCAGCAAGTTGATGGCGTTGCGGTTGTTGTTGGCGACCGTGTCTTGGTCGCTAAGCAAACGGCTGGCAAGGATAACGGACTATATGTTGTAGCTGTCGGCGCTTGGGTGCGTGCGACAGATGCGGATAACAGCCTCGAGGTGACGCCCGGCATGTTCGTCAGTGTCGAAGAGGGCAAAGCCTACGGTGATAGCGCTTGGCAGCTCGTTACGGATGCGCCGATAGTGTTGGGCACCACCGCGCTCGCCTTTGAGGTGGTCGCCGGTCGCACGGGGGTAGTCGCTGGTACCTATCGAAGCTTGACGGTAGACAAGCTTGGTCGCGTTATTGCTGGTACTAACCCGACAACGCTTGAGGGAAATGGCATCACTGATGGCGCAACAAAGACCGAGCTCGCGGAAGCGATTAGCGGTGTGGTGGCAAAAGCTGGTTCCACCATGTCGGGTCAGCTGATTTTTCAGAGCGGCACCGAAGACACCCCGGAGCTAGGTTTTAAGACTCCAACTTCCGAGGCGTACTTTGATTTATATGATAAGAACATGCGAATCGAAGCCGTATCAGACGGGGTGTTTTCAACGCCACTTCGTTTAAATCTTCCAACAAAGTCGGCCTATGTGTTCGGCAGCCTTGTTTGGAACTCTGCCAATTTTGATCCCGCAGGAAAGCTTTCTGTTGGGGCAGGCGGGTGGCTTGCAGGCGCGCCAGCGATAATGGGGTCTATTGGTGGACTTCCGGCAAGTCAACTATTTTCTGGGGCCAGCGGTCACACCACGGACGGTCCGACTAATTACCCGAACACTGTTGGTTTGCATATGACTTTTGCGAACCCTGATTTTGGGGCAGACATAGCCGTCAGTGTTAATGAGGCGGTGGGTACCCTTTTATTTCGAAACCTTGGGGGCACGGTGCCGAGTGGATGGAAAAAGGTTTGGCACGATGGAATCTTCACTCCATCTTCAAAGATCAGCGGCAACTATTGCCCCGCGGCCGGATTTTCGTCCGGGGATAAAGATGTCCCTTATATGTCTCACTCGGATGGCACAGTAGTACGGCTGCAAGTCAGTCGGCCAAAAAGCACAGCATTACTAGCCGCAAACGGCTGGAGCAAAAACGCGGATACCGGCGAGATTATTCAGTGGGTTGAATACGCTCAAGGGGATATGCCGAATTCGCAGATAATTAATATTGCATGGCCTTTTCAGTTTCCGACCCAGTTCCTAAACGCAAAAATTAACATTAAATTTCCTGGCAGTGGCACCGTAAGTTCGGTGACCCATTCATATTCTGGGGGGACTGTTACAGGCTGCGTTGTTCGCTTGGAAGAGTGGGCTGCTGTGGTTCAAACTGGAATGGTGATAGTTGTTGAAGGTAGGGGGTTTTAGTAAGTGAAACTATTCTATAGCTCAAAGCAAAACACGTTTTTCAATGAGGAGTTCCACGGAACCCGAACCATTCAAGTAGTAGACCCTGAATGGAAACGGCCAAGTGTGAAGGTGCCTGATCCTAATTGGACCCCCCCGGATATTCAGGTGCCGAATCCGGCGTGGGTTGGGGGTGATAAATCGGTGCCTGAAACAATATCGATTCCCGACTTTGATGCCGTAGCACCAATGATCGATTCGCCGGACTTGGAGGCAGTACAGCCGATGATTGCTGTCCCTAATCCGGCATGCTTGCTTCCACCTACGGCTGAACTTGTTGAGGTCAGCCAGGACGAACACGACGCGATATTTCGGGCGGTCTCAACAGGCAAGTCGACCTTTACGGGCGGCGAAGGTGGCCGACCTATGATCGTTGCAGCACCTGGGCCGACTCTGGAAGAGTTGAAATCCAGCGAGCGAGCCTTCCGCGACAAAATACTGTTGCTAACTGATCCGCTGATCGCACGCCATCGTGACGAGCTTGAGGCCGAACGCCCTACAACCCTCACTGCCGCGCAGTACAAGCAGTTGCAGGGCTACCGGCAAGACCTGCGCGACTGGCCTGAGTCGCAGTATTTCCCTGCAGTCGAGCACAGGCCCGAGTCGCCGCCCTGGCTATCTGAGCAACTCTAATAACGCCCCTCACTGACAAGGCGTTTTGCCCTGTCACTTCCTGAAAGCCCAAGAAAACCGCGCAGCGGTTTTTTTATGCCCGGAGATCCACCTATGGCCAACCGCCAAACCTACACCGTCCTCATCCCGTTCCCCACCGGCGCCGGCCATTGGTCCACCGCAGGCGAGGAACTCGACCTGCTGGACGTCGAAGCATCTGCCCTGCGCACCGCTGGCCGCCTGGAACTCACCAGCGTCCTCAACTCCACCCCGAAGAAGGCTGACTAACCATGGCTGAGGTTTTGAACTTCGAGCACAACGGCATCACTGTGAATGCCACCGAATCCCCCGAGGCCATGGGTGGCCTTGGTGATAACGTGATCGGCCTGGTGGGCACCGCGCCCAACGCCCATGCGTCGATCCCGAAAAACGCCCCGTTCCGCATCAACAGCTTCACCACCCAGGCGCTGCTGGACCCGACTGGCGCTGAAACCGGCACGCTGTTCCATGCCGTGTACCAGATCCTCAAAGTGGTCAAGGTGCCGGTCTACGTGGTGATCGTCGACGAGGGCACCACCCCGGCCGATACCCTCAATAACGTAATCGGCGGTGAAGAGCCGGTTACCGGCCGCAAACTGGGCCTCGCGGCCCTGGCCAGCGTCCCCGAAGACCTGACCATCATCGGTGCTCCAGGCTTCACCGGCACCAAGGCCGTGGCCGGCGAATTCGCCTCCTTCGGCAAGCGCATCAAGGCCCGTGTGGTGCTGGATGGCAAGGACGCAACCGTCGCCGACCAGGTGACCTACAGCGGCGAACTGGGCGGTGCCGACCTCGGTTTCGACCGTTGCCTGCTGGTGCACAACATGCCGTCGGTGTATTCCAAGGCCGCGAAGAAAAACGTGTTCCTGGCGCCGTCGTCCCTGGCCATCGCGGCACTGGCCAAGGTCAAGCAGTGGGAAAGCCCGGGCAATCAGGTGACGTTCGCCGAGGACGTTTCCCGCGTCGTCGAGTACAACATCCTCGACACCTCCACCGAAGGCGACCTGCTTAACCGCTACGGCGTGAGCTACTACGCCCGCACCATCCTCGGCGGTTTCTCGCTGCTGGGTAACCGTTCCATTACCGGCAAGTTCATCAGCTACGTGGGCCTGGAAGATGCGATCAGCCGCAAGCTGGTCAAGGCCGGTCAGAAAGCCATGGCCAAGAACCTGACCAAGTCGTTCATGGACCAGGAGGTGAAACGCATCAACGACTGGCTGCAAACCCTGGTGGCCGACGAAACCATCCCCGGCGGCAGCGTGTACCTGCACCCGGAATTGAATAGTGTCGAGAAGTACAAGAACGGCACCTGGTTCATCGTCATCGACTACGGCCGCTACGCGCCGAACGAACACATGATTTATCAACTCAACGCCCGCGATGAAATCATCGAGCAGTTCCTGGAGGACGTTCTCTAATGTTTACCAACCGTGTAAGACAGGCCATTGCGGCCACCCTCCAAGGCTTGCCGCTGTCGGCTACCGTCAATTCCTTCACCCCGCCGAAGATTGACTTCGATATGGAGCCCATGACCGGCGGGCGCTTCATCGCCGAGGAAATGGCCAAGAGCGCCAAAGTGCTCAACGCCACACTGGAGCTGCAAGGCGCGGGTCCGGAAGTCATGCTTGCCCTGGGCGTGCGCCTGGGCGACGACATTTTGCTCAACGTGCGCGAAGCCGGTCAGGACCAGGACGGCAAGACTTACTTCACCTACCACACCATCGGCGGCAAGCTGAAGACTCTGACCGAGGCACCGGTGAAGATGGGCGATAAACCCACCATCACCCTGGAGTTCTCCTGCCGCACCTACAACCGCCTGGAAAACGGCATCCCGGTAATCGACATCGACGTACGCACCCAGAAGTTCGTGCTCAACGGCGTCGACATCCTCGGCGATGCCCGCCGCGCGGTGCTGATGCCGTAAGGGCCTTGCGATTTCTGTAGGAGCTGGCTTGCTTGCGATGCAGGCGACTCGGTGTATCAGTTGCACCGAGGCGATGCCATCGCGGGCAAGCCCGGCTCCCACAGTGATCGCGTTCGCCCCGAGAGGTGCGGTGCTTTTTAACAACGTTTGACCAAGGAATTGACTCATGGCCTGGATGCCTCCGCTGCACATCCTGCTGTCCCCGATCACCGCCGACACCGGCGCGACAATCGAGCAGGTCCAACTCAAACCGCTGTACTACGCCGCGCAAAAAGACGCGTTGGCCCGGGCCGGTGACGATGAGGACGACCAGTTTTTCGAACTGGCGAAACTCGCCACCGGCCTGTCGGAAAAAGAGCTCGACCAGCTCAAGCGTCCGGACTACGTGACCATCGCCCAATACGTGCATGACATGTCGACCCGCCCGGCCTCGTTCTTCCTGGACGAAGCCCGCGAGCCAGGCGACTCCAGCATCACCGAACAGGTAAAACTGCTGCTGCCGCTCAACGCCGCCGGCCGAACCTTGACGACCGTAACTCTGGAAATGCCTGCCCTGCGCGCCACCAAAGTGATGAAAAAACTCACCACGGCCAAAGAGCGCGCCGAGTTCATCACCGCCCATTGCTCCGGCCTGATGATCCCCGACCTGGCGGACCTCACCGTGCCCGACTGGACCGAACTGCAGGAGCGCATCGACGATTTTTTAAATCAACCGGCGGCCTTCTTTCGGAGCGCGACATCGAAGTAATCCTCGACGTCGTGCCGCTGGTTTACTCGGTAAACGAAGCGGAAATCCTGGACTGGGAAGTCGGAAAAGCATTACGCCGCTACGACATCGCGATCACTCGCCTTGGCGTCAAACAGGAGTAGAGCGGGATGCACATTAACTATGCGCTGGCGTTTGCCGGGCAGACGTATGACCGGGGGCTTTCGGGGGACCTGTCACCGGCGGCCGAGGATTTGACCGGGTCTTCTTCCCTTGATGCGGTGCCCGCCGCGCTGACGGACCTTAGCCTGGCACTGGCCAGCGCCAGCCTGGAAATCAACGGCTTGGCCCTGGAGCAGGTACGGCTGCGCGAGACCCTGGAAACCCTCAACAGCACGTTGTTCATTAACGGGGATTCGCTGGCGAGCAAGACGGCTGATGCCGCCGTTGGCGCGCCGAAGAGCGAGCAGAAGGACCCGGCAACGGCCTCTGATTCCTGGGTGGACAAGGGCCTCAAGGCAGGGGCAGAACTCGGGAAGGATTTGGGTTCGAGCCTGTGGGATACGGTCAAGACCCGAGTGGCCGGCAATGTGGTCGATGTGACGCTTGGCAAGATTCCGGGAGTCGGGAAACTGTTCAAGGACGGGGGGCTCGATAAAGACAAGGACAAGGGCGGCGACAAGCAATGTTGCCCTGGCGCCGCCGGCCTACTTGAAACGGCGGCTGCACAGCTACCCGAAAGCGTTGGAGAGACGGTCCGGAAGAAAGACAAAGCTCGCACCCTGGGGAATATGAAGAAGCGACGCGTCAAGCTTCCCAAACCAGGACAAACGGTCCCACGTGGACCGACGGCAGCCGTCGATGGCAAGTTGGCGGATATCAAGCCACAACGCCTTCCTCCCTTGGCAAATGCCACGCCCCAGCTCAATGCAATGGGCCAGCCGCTTGCTCCGTTCTCGGCCAAACAGGCGGCTCAGGCGTCGACCAGTCTGCCTGGCAATTCGTTTGCCTCCTACGCGGCGCCGCCGGCAAACCGGCGTATGGCGCGCGGTGCAGGCAAAGGCCTGGCCGCGAGTTTGTCGGGAGCGTTTGCCAAGCTGGAATCGGCAGGCACCCGCCGCCTCGGCCCGTTGAAGTACGTCGACACCGCGATGGATGTGGTTCAGGGCGTACGCAATGGCGACGCAAAAGCTGTTGCTTCCGGCCTCAGCACCGCGGGCGGTGCCTGGGCAGGAGCCTCCGCCGGAGCCGCGATCGGGACTCTGATTTTTCCCGGTGTCGGTACTGCTGTCGGCGGGGCAATCGGTGGTTTGCTGGGCAGTGAGGCGGGCACTTGGCTCGGCGACAAATTGTTCGGGCCAAGTGATCGTCTGCCAGCGCCGAATGCGGTGAGCAAGGAACTCAACAGTGCCCGCACCGACAATGTCCAGGTCACGATTGCACCGAGTATCCAGATCACCGGCGTCAACCCCGCCGACGCTCAACAAGTCGTCAACCAGGTGATTCAGGCCCTGCAATTCCAATGCATGCCGATGGTCACCGACACGCTGGGTATCCGGCGCAACGCAGCACTGGCCGACCCAGGAGGTGATTGATGCGACAACAAATGGTACTCGGCGATTTCATCTTTGGTCTGTCCCGGGGCTTTACTTATTCCTCGCTGGTGCGTAACAGCGACGGTGGCTGGGGTGACCTGACGATTATGGCCAGCAAGCCCCAGTCGCGACAAAACGGTCAAAAACTGGAAAAGCTCACGTTCAGCGGCACGGCCATGTACGCCGTCGGCATGCAGCGCCTCGACGAACTGCGCGCGCTGCAAAATGCGCGGGTGCCGTTGCCCTTGGTCGATGGTATCGGGCGCAACTGGGGCCTGTGGCGGATCAATACCGTCGTGGAAACCCAGGGCAACGTGATCGATGACGGCACCGCCATGGTTATGACCTGGACCCTTGAGATGGAGGAGTTCATCAATGCGTAGAGCCCGAAGTATTGCCGGTGACTCGGTCAACCTGCTGCTCTATCGCGAGCTTGGACGATGCGATGACGCAGCTGAAGAAACCCTTTGGCGCCAGAACCCCAGCCTCGCAGAGTACGGCCCGGTGTTGCCCGCCGGTGTGTGGGTAAGCGTGCCGGAACTGGAGTCGCGGCCAACGGCCGTGCGTCCCGTTTCAGCTTGGGATTAAGGAGGCCGCATGGCCCAGGGATTTACCCCGATCGTGGAGTTTTATGGCGCCAACGCGGCGCTACTCAATCAACGCCTGATGCACTGGAGCCACACCGACGCCGGGGGCATTGAGTCCGACCGACTTGAACTGACCCTCAATATCGAGGGCCTTGAAGGCCTGCCGAGTCTCAGTGGAAAAATCGGCTTGCGAGTCGGGTACCAGGAATCGGGGCTGGTGGAAAAAGGCGAGTTCGTCGTCACCCAGCGAACCCCGGTGCTGTTCCCCATGCGCCTGATGATCGTCGCCACGGCGGCGCCCTTCAGCGTGGTCGACAAAACAGGCTACCGCCAGCGTCGGTCTGCCAGTTATGGGCCGACGACCCTGGGGGCGTTGTTTCGCCAACTGGTGGGCCGTCACGGCTATTCACCGCGTGTTGCGCCGTCTTTGGAAGGGATTGTGATTTCCCATATCGACCAGTCCAACGAAAGCGACATGGCCTTTATCACTCGCCTCGCCAAGCGCTACTGCGCCGTCAGCAAGCCGATCAATGAGCTGTATGTGCTGGCCGAAAGTGGCCAGGTCAAGACGCTCTCCGGTCAACAGCTGCCTGACGTAAAACTCTCGGTGACGCAGGACAACCGCCCCGGTGATCAGTCCTTTATCACCGCCAGGCTCGATGAGAAATCCCGGGCGAAATACGAGGGTAGCCGCGTCACCTGGTGGGATGCGGCGGCGGGCAAACAGCGCGTGGTCCGGGTCGGGAATGCCCCGTTTAAGACGCTGCGCCAGCGCTGCCAGAACGAAGTGGAAGCGCGCGCCGTGGCCGAAGGCGAGCTGCGCCGCGTCGGGCGTGAAAATTTGCAGTTGCTGATCGATTGCCCCGGCAATCCGCTGCTGTCCGCCGAAGGGTTATTGCTGCTGGATGAAACCTGGCCTTCGTATATGCAGGGGCGCTGGTCGATTACCAAGGTGACCCACGTTGGCGATCCGGCGACGGGGTATCGAAGTTCGATTGTTGCTGGCGGGTTGTCTGTCTAGCCGCGCCCCCCTCAACCAAACCCGCCCCGAGCGGGTTTTTTATTGCCCGGTGAACCCATGAAGATCACCCCGTTACTGACTCACCTGCGGGATCACTGCCAAGGCTTCAACCAACAGATCCATGCCGGCCTTGATCTCGATGCCCTGCAAACCCTGCCAGGTGCACCCGCTGCGGTCGTCACGCCGATCACTGACGAGGCCACCTTGAACAGTTCGCAAAACACCAGCCGGCAAACCCTGCGCGAGCATTTCGGCGTGGTGCTGGTACTCGATCTGGCAGACGGCCAACAAGCCATGGCGATGGACCAACTCCACGCCCTGCGCGCCGAAGTCTGGCGTGCCCTGGTGGGCTTCAGGCCCGAGCGTTTCTACGAACCCATCCAGTACGAAGGCGGCGACTGGCAGCTGTTGACGAAAACCCGCGGGCTCTACCGGCTGCGTTTTTTCGCCGAGTTCCAACTGGGACGCAACCTCAGCACGCAGCCAGCCGAAACCTGGCCCGAGCTTGAGCTGGACGCTCTGCCGTCCTTCACCGGGGTGACGGTGCGGGTCGATGCCATCGACCCGGCCGACCCCAATCTGCAACGCCCAGGCCCCGACGGGCGCCTGGAAATGACCTTTTCTGCCGAGGTAAAACCATGAGCAAACGCATCACCGTACTGCCGGTTTCCGGCCGTGCCGTACCTGACCCGGAGGCGGGCGATCTGTTGCCGGCCGAAGGTCGCGAAGTCCCGGACAACGCCTGGTGGCGTCGACGTCTGGCCGATGGCGACATCACCACCAAAGCCGTCAAGGCGGCAAAACCACAGGGAGCCAAATAATGGCGATTGGATTCAGTCATATTCCGGCGGACATTCGTGTGCCGCTGTTCTACGCCGAGATGGACAATTCGGCGGCCAATAGCGCGTCTTCGGCCTTGCGCCGGCTGATCGTGGCTCAGGTCAACGACAACGTCACCAGCCCGGAAATCGGCAGCCTGGTGCTGGTGTCGAGCGCGGCGATGGCCAAGCGTATCGGCGGCCAGGGTTCGATGCTGGCGTCGATGTACGAGACGTTCCGCAAGAGTGACCCGGTGGGCGAGATCTGGTGCCTGCCGCTGCACAGCACCGAAGGCAGTGCGGCCAAGGCCGATCTCAAGCTGAGCGGTGCCGCCACCCAGGGTGGTGTTCTCAGCCTGTACGTCGGCGGCACCCGGGTTCAAGCGACCGTGATCAATGGCGCCACGGCGGCCGTTGCCGCCACCGCCCTGGCGCTGAAAATCAACGCCAGCGCCGACCTGCCGGTCAGTGCGGTAGCCGCCGAAGGCACCGTCACCCTGACCGCCAAATGGACCGGTGAGAGTGGTAACGACATCAGCCTGCAGCTCAACCGTTTGGGCCAGAGCAACGGCGAGCAAATTCCCGACGGCCTGACCGCCGTCCTCGGCAAAATGGCGGCGGGCGCCGGTGTACCGGACCAACTCGCAGCGCTGGCGGCACTGGGCGACGAGCCGTTTGAATTCATCTGCATGCCCTGGGCCGACACCACCAGCCTCAACGCCTGGCAATCGGTGATGGATGACAACAGCGGTCGCTGGTCCTGGGCCAAGCAACTGTTCGGCCACGTCTACACGGCCAAGCGCGGCACCATCGGTACTCTGGTGGCCGCCGGGCAAGGGCGTAACGACCAGCACGTGACCATCCAGGCCATGGAGCCGGGTGTGCCGCAACCGTTCTGGGTTCAGGCAGCGGCATTGGCCGCGCGCACTGCGGTGTTTATCTCCGCCGACGCCAGCCGTCCGACCCAAAGCGGCAGCCTGCCTGGCCTCGACCCGGCCGACGCCAGTGAGCGCTTCACCCTGACCGAGCGCCAATCGCTGCTCAACTACGGCATCGCCACGGCTTACTACGAAGGCGGCTACGTGCGCATTCAGCGGGCGATCACCACCTACCAGAAGAACGCCTTCGGCCAGGCGGACAACTCCTACCTGGACAGCGAAACCCTGCACCAGTCGGCCTTTATCGTGCGCCGCCTGCAAAGCGTGATCACCAGTAAGTACGGGCGCCACAAACTCGCGGCTGACGGCACGCGCTTTGGCGCCGGCCAGCCGATCGTGACCCCGAGCACTATTCGCGGTGAGCTGATCGCCCAGTACGCCAAGCTGGAACTGGAAGGCCATGTGGAGAACGCCGAACTGTTCGCCGAGCACCTGATTGTCGAGCGTGACAGCCAGGACCCAAGCCGGGTCAACGTGCTGTTCCCGCCCGATTACGTCAATGGGCTGCGGGTGTTTGCGCTGCTCAACCAGTTCCGTTTGCAGTACGACGCGGCGGTGTAACCCCCGCGCTTTTCGCAACTGATTCCAGCCCGCCGCGTGCGGGCTTATTTTTGGGAGAAACATCATGGGTCAACTGATTGCGGGCACCTGCTACGTCAAAGTGGACGGCGCTCAACTGACCATCAACGGCGGCTGCGAAGCACCGTTGATGGCCGTCAAACGGGAAACTGTGGTGCCGGGTTTCTATAAGGAAACCGACATCACCCCGTCCTTCAAAGTCACCGCACTGCACACGCCGGACTTTCCGCTCAAGCAGCTGATCGCGGGCACCGACATGACCGTTACCTGCGAATTCAACAACGGCAAAGTCTACGTGCTGGCCGGTGCCTACCTGGTGGAAGAACCGGTGGCCAAGGGCGACGACGCCGTGATCGAGCTGAAATTCGAAGGCATCAAGGGGACCTGGCAATGAGCGATACGGTGAAGCTGCAAGTGGCCATCGAGGCCCACGGCGAGCCGCTGGCCGAACTCACCCTGCGCCGCCCGACGGTGCAGGAAGTGCGGGCGATCAAGGCGCTGCCGTACAAGATCGACAAGGGCGAAGACGTGAGTCTGGACCTCGACGTGGCCGCCAAGTACATCGCGGTGTGCGCGGGTATTCCGCCGTCGTCGGTCAACCAGCTCGACCTGGTGGACTTCAACGCGCTGAGCTGGGCCGTCGCCGGTTTTTTCATGAGTGCGGCGCAGGCTCCGTCGCCGAGCTGATTGCGGTGGCCTATGACCTGGCCTGGTTCTGGAAGGTTGACCCCGAACAGATGCTGGCCAGGCCTTTGGATACGCTCCGGGAATCCCTGGAGCATGCGCAACGGATCAATGCGATGCAGCAGGTGCAGTGATGGCAGAAGCTCAGAAAGTAGAAAGTACCGCCGTGCGCCTGACCGGCATCGACCAGCTGTCGCCCAAGCTTGCGGCGTTGCAAGCCACCGTCGGGCGCTTCCGGCAGAACCTGGAACAGACCGGCCTCGGCAAGCTGGATATCGCTGGTTTGGTGAAAGGCGGCGGGCTGGCGGCGCCGTTTGTCAGCGGTATCAAATCGGCATTGGCGTTCAAGGCTGAGGTCGGCGGGGTGAGTGCCGCCGTGGGGCAGGGCGTTACCGAAGCGGCGGCGCAGGGGATGAAGGATTTCAACGCGTCGCTGGACAAGGTCTCGGTGGCTTTTGGTACTGCGCTGTTGCCGGCGGTCACAGCGGTGGTGGTCGGGCTGGAGCCGTTGCTGGCGTCGGTGGCCCAAGTGCTCACTGAAAATCCGCAACTGGTGCAGGGCCTGGCTGCCGGCGCGGTGGCGTTTACCGCGATACAGGCGGCCGTCACCGGCGTGTCTCAGGCACTCGGCTTGATGCAACTGGTGCTCAGCGCCAATCCGATTGTGCTGGTTGCGGTCGGCATTGCGGTGGCCGCGGGATTGATCGTCGCCAACTGGAAGCCGATATCGGCGTTTTTTGTCGGGCTTGGCGAGCGCGTGATGTCGGCGATGGGAACCCTGGGCGAGTTTTTTCAGACGGTCTTTGCGTTTCGTCCGCTGGAACAACTGATGCGGCTGTGGGGGCCGATCAGCGGTTTTTTTGCGGGGCTGTGGACGTCGCTGAAGGTGGCAGCGCAGCCGGTGATCGGCTTTTTCAAGACGCTGTTTTCCTGGTCGCCGATCGGGTTGGTCGTCGACAACTGGACGCCGTTGAGCGGTTTTTTTGCCGCGCTTTGGGACTTGCTCAAGGCGCTCAGCGTGCCGGTGGTCGAGTTCATGAAGAGCCTGTTCAGTTGGTCACCCTTGGGGCAAATCATTGCCAACTGGGGCGTGATCAGCGAGGTGTTTGCGGCGATCTGGAGTGACTTCAAGCTCACCGCGCTGGCGGCCTTTACCGTCGTCAGCAGTTATTTCGACTGGTCACCCCTGGACAAGATTACTGCCGTCTGGGGCGCCGTCACCGGTGCATTCGCCTCGATCTGGAGCGATATCAAGTTGCAGGCCCAGGATGCCTTTGTGGTGTTGAGTGGCCTGTTCGACGACTGGCATCCGATGGAACAGCTCGAAGCCCTGTGGGCACCGGTACTGAGTTGGTTCACCGAGTTGTCGGAGAAGCTTGCGGTGATCACTGCGCCGATTCGCAAGCTGTTTGATGGCGGGCTGGGTGAAGCGATCAACCGGGCTACCGGCAGTGTGGTGGAGTTGACCACCGAGCAGCAGGCACGCAATGCCGAAAGCGCGCGCAATCCATCCTGGTTTCGCAAGGGGCCTGAGTTGATCTCGCCGCTGGCGTCCAGCTCCAGTTCGCTGCTGCAACAATCCGCCGCCAACAACCGCACGCAGCTTAATGGCGACTTGCGGGTGAGCTTCGACAATGCCCCGGCTGGCCTGCGGGTCGACCAACCCACAACCAACCAGCCCGGCCTGAGCGTCACCCCGCGTGTCGGCTACCGTTCCCTGTCCCTTGGAGGCTCCAATGAGCTGGCGTGATCGTTTGTTGCCGGCGTCGTTTCGTGGCGTCGGGTTTTGGGTCGACCAGGCGAAAGTCCCGGTCGGCAAGAAGGGCCAGTTGCACGAATACCCTCAGCGCGACCTGCCGTTCTTTGAAGGGCTCGGCCAGCAATCCAGGGTGCATGAGCTGACGGCGTTTGTGGTGGGCGAGGATTGCCTGGAGCAACGCGACAAGTTGCTCAAGGCCCTGGAGGAGGGCGCCGGCGAGCTGGTGCACCCTTGGCTGGGAAGGTTGCAGGTCAAGGTCGGCGAATGCGAAATGACCCAGACCCGTCAGGATGGCGGGTTGGTGACGTTTGCCCTGAAGTTTTATCCCGACGAGCCTTTGAAGTTTCCCACGGCAGCGGTCAATACCCGCCAGCTATTGCTGGTGTCGGCCGACAGTTTGCTGGGGTCGGCAGTACTGCGTTTTGAGCAGGCCGTCGCGCTGGTGAAGCAGGCGCGGGTGGGCATCCAGGCGTTGCGCAATGGCCTGGCAGAGGTTTACCAGGTGATTGAGCAGCAGTTTGCCCCACTGATTCAGTTGTATGGTGACCTGAATGCCTTGGTCAAAGCCATCAAGGAAGTGCCCAAGGAGTTGAGCGCCGAGTTCAAGGGCCTGCTCGGCGATGTGAAGGAGCTGAAGGCGTTTGCCCGCACGGGCTACCGCGGCATGTTGGCCAACCTCTCGCAGCAGGTGGAAGCGGCGCGCAACATCGATGTGCCGAAGCTGACCACCGGCAAGGACAGCGTCGCGGCAGTGCAGGCTACTGCCAACCTCGTACAGGATGCGTTGTGGGTGAAGATTGCCCATTGGCTGGCGGACGTACCGGTGGCGACCAAACCGGTGACCCTCAGCACCACGCCGTCCCTGGCGCAACAGGCGGCGCAGCCGGTGCAGCGTCGTGAAGTGCCGGTGGCTGACGATGTGCTGGTGCTGCGTGACCTTCTGAACGAGGCCATGTGGCAGTCCGCACTCAAGGCCGACGCCGGTCACTACGTGGCGCTGAACGACCTGCGCCAACAGATGTTCACTCACCTGACGGCAGTGGCCTCGTCCGGCGTTCGGCTGGTCAACCTGACGCCAATGCGCAGCATGCCGGCTTTGCTGTTGGCGTATCAGCGCTTTGGTGATGCGACGCGAGTGGGCGAGGTGGTGCAACGCAATCGGGTGGCCCATCCGGGCTTCCTGCCGCCTGCCGATCTGCAAGTGGTCAGGGAGTAATCCATGAACGAGTTGGACAATGCCGTCACGCTGACGGTTGACGGCCTGGACTATGGCGGCTGGAAAAGCGTCGAAATCAGCGCCGACCTGGAACGCCAGTTTCGCACCTTCACCCTCAACATCACCTGGCAATGGCCCGGGCAAACCCTGGCGGTGCCAATCAAACCGGGTGCCCGCTGCCAGGTACGGATCGGTTGCGACCTGGTGCTCACCGGCTTTGTGTTCAAGGTGCCGGTCAGCTATGACGGCAAACAGATCAGCCTGAGTATCGAGGGCGGTTCGCTGACCCAGGACCTGGTGGACTGCGCCGCGATCAACCAGCCCGGTCAGTGGCGCGGGCAAAGTGTGCTGAGCATCGTGCGTGCACTGACGGCGACCTATGGCGTCGAGGTGCTCAGCGAGATTGCCGAGACCACGCGTTTGCATACCCACAGCATCGTGCCCGGCGAGACGGTATTTCAATCCATCGACCGCTTGCTGACGTTGTATCGGGTGTTCTCCACCGACGACGCGGACGGACGCCTGGTGTTGGCGTTGCCCGGCAGTGCCGGGCGTGCCAATGACAGCCTGGAACTGGGCAAGAACATCCTTTCGGCGAATGCTCCGAGGGACTTTGGCTCGGTGTTTTCCGAGTACCGGGTCATCGGCCAGCACAAGGGCGATGATCAGAAAAGCGCGACGGCGGTGAGTGAGGTTTCAGGCATTTCCCGGGATGAAAAAGCCACGCGAAAACGCGTCACGGTGATCAGCGAACCGACGCAGTTGACGCCTGAGCTGGCTCAGCAACGCGCCGACTGGGAGCGTGCTACTCGCACTGGGAAGGCCCTGACCACCACCTACACCGTGCAAGGCTGGCGGCAGTCCAACGGCGATCTGTGGCGCCACAACCTGTTGGTGCGAGTGATCGATCCGGTGCTGGGTTTCGACCAGGACCTGCTGATCTCCAGGATTACTTATTCGCTTTCCGAGCAAGGTTCGATCACCACCCTGCAGGTGGCGCCCCCGTCCACCTTTGATGCCAATCTGTTGCCCTCTGCTTAACCTCCAAGGAATTTCCATGAGCCTACTGACTCGCCTGCTGGCGCGCGGCACTGTCGTGCTCGCCCACTCGGCCACCAAGCTGCAATCGCTGCAAATGCGCCTGACCGCAGGCGAAGTGAACGACGACATGGAGCACTTCGAACCCTACGGCTTTACCAGCAACCCGCTGGCCGGTGCAGAAGGCATCGCCACGTTCCTGGGTGGCGACCGTTCCCATGCCATCGTGTTGGTGGTGGCTGATCGTCGCTATCGGTTGCAGTCCCTGGCACCGGGTGAAGTGGCGATCTACACCGACGAAGGCGACAAGGTTCACTTCAAGCGCGGGCGGGTGATCGATATTGAAACCGGCACCCTGAACATCCGCGCCAGCAGCGCCGTGAACATCGATACGCCGACCCTGACCCAGAGCGGCAAGATCATCTCCCAGGGCGACCAGATTGCCGGCGGTATCAGCCAGATCCGGCACGTGCATGTGGGCGTGCAGCCCGGCAATGGCCAGACCGGCGCGCCGGCGGGAGGCCAGTGATGTTTGTCTCCGACAACCTGAAAAATGCCCTGACCCGTTCGGTGCTGATCAGCCTGTTCACCTGGCGCCGTGCCGCGCCGGACGATGCCGTTGACGATGACGAGCGCTTCGGCTGGTGGGGCGACAGTTTTCCCAGCGTGGCCGACGACCGTATCGGCTCAAGGCTGTGGCTGCTGCGCCGGGTCAAGCTGACCCGCCAGACGCAACTGGACGCCGAATTCTATGCCCGCGAAGCCCTGCAATGGCTGATCGACGATGGGCATTGCAGCGCCATCGAAGTCCTCAGTGAACGCCTCGACGCCCAGCGCCTCAACCTGCGCACGCAGCTGACCCTGGCCGACGGCGAGCGCCTGGACATCAACCCTGATAACAGTTGGCAGGTGATCTATGCCGTTTGAAACCCCTTCGCTGCCGGTGCTGATCAAACGCACCCAAAGCGACCTGGCCAGCGATTCGCTGCGCCAGTCCGATGCCCAGGTTCTGGCGCGTACCCTGAGTGGTGCGGCGTTCGGCCTGTACGGTTATCTCGATTGGATCGCTGAGCAGATCCTGCCGGATACCGCGGATGAATCCACCCTGGAGCGCATTGCCGCGTTGCGCTTGAACCAGGCGCGCAAGGCCGCGGTGGCGGCCACTGGCAGCGTGAGTTTTACCGCGGCGGCGGGCGCGGTGCTGGATGTGGACACGCTGCTGCAAGCCAGTGATGGCCGCAGCTTCAAAGTCACTGCTGCCGGTACAACCCACGCGGGCCTCAACACCACCACGGTACAGGCGATGGACGCCGGCGCGCTGGGTAATGCCGACGCCGGGCTGAGCCTGGTTGCGGTGCAGCCGCTGCAAGGTATCGGCTCGACCTTTACCGTGCTGGCGCCGGGGCTGACCGGCGGCGTGGGGCGGGAAACCCTGGAGTCGCTGCGGGCGCGGGTGATTCGTTCCTACCGGGTTATTCCCCAGGGCGGTTCGGCGCAGGATTACGAGACCTGGTCACTCGAAGTGCCCGGGATTACCCGCGCGTGGTGTCGCGGCAATTACCTCGGGCCGGGGACGGTGGGGGTGTTCGTGATGCGTGATGACGATCCGCAGCCGATCCCGAATGCAGCGCAGTTGGCGCAGGTGCAAGCCCATATCGAACCACTGCGGCCGGTGACGGCTGATGTGTATGTGTTGGCGCCCGTGATGAAGCCGGTGGCTTATCAGCTGCGGCTGACACCCGACACCAGCGGCGTGCGGGCGGCGGTTGAGGCTCAACTGCGGGACTTGCACAACCGCGAGGCGGGGCTGGGTGAGACCTTGCTGCTGACCCATATCGCCGAAGCCATCAGCACTGCGACCGGTGAGACCGATCACAACCTGACAAGCCCGCTGGCGGACGTTACGGCAGCGACGAATCAGTTGCTGGTGTTCGGAGGTATCACATGGCTGGAGTAAGGACCGCTGGCCAGTATCAAGAACAACTGATCGCCTTGTTGCCCAGCGGTCCGGCCTGGGATCTGGAGACGGTGCCGCAGTTGGAGACGGTGCTCAAAGGCATCGCCGAAGAACTCACGCGCATCGACGCCCGGGCCTGCGACCTGCAAAACGAGATGGACCCGGTGACGGTCAGCGAACTGGTGCCCGAGTGGGAAAGGGTGATGCAACTGCCCGACCCTTGCCTGGGCTTGAGCCCGCTGTACGACGACCGTCGCCTGGCGGTGCGTAGACGCCTGTTGGCGGTGGGCAGCCAGCGCGCCGCGTACTACATCGAAATCGCCCGCAGCCAGGGCTATCCGGACGCCAGTGTCACTGAACATCGCGCCCCGCGCATGGGCCGCTCGCGGTTTGGTGCCGCGCATTTCGGCACCTGGCAGGCGCACTTCATGTGGACCCTCAACACCGGCGGCCGCCAGCACCTGGGCCGGCGGTTCGGTGCGAGTTATTGGGGAGAGCGGTTTGGCGTCAACCCGGGGAATGCCCTGGAGTGCCTGATTCATCGCAGCGCACCTGCTCATACGCAGGTGCACATCAATTATGACTAGAGGATAGAAGCGTGGATTATCCAAAGAGTGTGCCCAGCGTTGGGCTGGTGAATGGCAAGTTTGTGGATGAAAACCCGGTGACCGGGACGCCGGGGAGTTTGATTCCGGCGGCGTGGGGGAATGGGGTTACGCAGGAAATTTTGAATGTGCTGGCGGCGGCGGGGATTGCGCCGGATGAGACGAAGACCGATCAGCTGGCGCAAGCGTTGAGTGTGTTGAGTGATTGGTTGAAGTTGAAAAACAAGCCGGCGACGTTGGCGGGGTATGGGATTACCGATGGTATGCCTGCGGGGGCGGGAGGCCTTCTTGCGGCTGCTCCTATTGTTAAAGGTGCAGTGTCGGATCTTCCTGTCTCTCAGTTTATAAGCGTAACTGAGGCTACTACTGATAAACCTGCAGCTGTGAGCTATGGCGCTGGGCTGCACTTAAAGTATCCCGATCGAAAGTATGGCTTTGACCTTCTTTCCGGCGTTACGGGGGAGTGGTTTGGTATGCGCAGGCTTGCTGAAGATGGCAGCGGCGCATGGCGCATGTTGTGGCATGACGGGAACTTCAATCCGGCTGCCAAAGCAGATAAAGCAACATCACTGGCAGGATATGGAATTACTGATGCATTAGTGGTTGGGGGCACCAGCCGTCAACGACCTAGTTTGTCCGCGCAAGTCTTGGGGGAGCTTGGCAATGGTGCCGGTGGTGCGTTGGAAATTCGTGAGGCGCAGGAAGTCACTAACACCCAGACCGGTTTCGACTATGCACCGCGAATCCTGTTCCACTGGGCGGGGCTGATTGCCAGGTCTTTGGCTATGAACTCTGCAGGCGAACTCATGTGGGGATCACAGACAGCTTGGACTTCCGGGAATTTTGACCCTGCGCGTAAAGCGAACGTGGCTACTACGCTGGCGGGTTACGGGATTACCGATGCGCTGTCAGCTTCCAGCTTTTTAAAACCAGTAGCTGGGCAATGGATTTCGTTGGGCAGTGCGCTCCCGGCCGGCGGAACGTGGGCCTATTTCTGTGCCAATTACAACAGCAATGGTCAGGCACTTGGGGGCACCAGCGGAGTGGCCGCTGGAGGCACCGCAGTGGGTAACGGAAATAGCGTCGGTTTTGCATGGAGGATTCAGTAATGGATAACGAACAACGTCCCGAGCAGTACAACATAGAGGACATCTATCTTAAAAAAGACGGTAGTTACTTAGTCACCTTGGACGGCTATCCCTACCATGTGACTGAAGCAGAAACACCGGAAGTTTATCGCGCGGTGCGTTTGCTGATCGATTCGGGGGAGCAGTGCCAGGAACATATCGACCCCGTCATGTCTGACTCTGAGGTCCAGGCAAATGAGCGCATGTGGCGTGATTCGGAAATTCAGCGCATCAGTTGGGTCCGTGATCGCCATCGTGATCAGTTGGACATGGAATTGAAAACCACGCTCTCCACCGAGCAGTTCAAAGAGTTGCTCACATACACTCAAGCACTGCGTGATTGGCCCCAGGTTGAGAGCTTCCCGTCGATTGCCAAGCGACCTGTTGCATTGCCTTGGTTGGACGCAGTTGCTAAGTAAGCGTCGCGGGCAGCGAGAGTAAAGAACGATGGTAATAACACTTCCTCAGCTTATCCAGGTAATGCCAGGAGCCCGCCTTAGAGCGGGCATTTTTTTAGCTTCTCTAAATACGGCCACCGCGCTTCACCAAATCACCACGCCTAAACGCATCGCCGCCTTCCTCGCCCAAATCGGCCATGAGTCCGGCGAACTGCGTTACGTACGTGAACTGGGCAGCGATCAATACCTGAGCAAATACGACACCGGCACCCTGGCAGCCCGCCTCGGCAACTCCCCCGAAGCCGATGGCGACGGCCAGAAGTATCGCGGCCGTGGCCTGATCCAGATTACCGGACGGCGCAACTACCTGGCGTGCAGCCAGGCGCTGTTCGGTGATGAGCTTCTGTTGCAGCAACCGGAGTTGTTGGAGCAGCCGCAATGGGCGTGCGAATCCGCCGCGTGGTTTTGGCAGAGCAATGGCTTGAACGAGCTGGCCGACAACGACCAGTTCACCACCATCACCCGGCGCATCAATGGCGGACTTAATGGTCTGGAAAACCGTCTGCAGTTGTGGGCGCGGGCAAAGGCGGTGCTATGGGCTTCTTGACGTCGTACCGGCTGCTTGGCTTTTTGCTGTCGTTGGCGGTTTCGGCGGCAGTTGCATGGCAGGTACAGGCTTGGCGGTACGGCACGCAACTGGAGCGACTCGAGGCTATGCACGCGGAAGCGCAAAGCCAGCAACAACAGGCCGAACAGGACAAACGGCTGGCACTCGAGCAACAACTCAGTGCCAGCGACCAACAACACGCCCGGGAGCTTTCCGATGCACAACGTGACCAGGCTCACCTGCGGGATCGCCTGGCCACTGCTGATGTGCGGTTGTCAGTCCTTCTCGACGCCAGCGACCCCGCCAACGGCTGCACAATGCCAGCCACCGCCGCCCCCGGCGGCGTGGTTCATGCAGCCCCGCGAGCCCGACTTGACCCGGCGCATGCTCAACGAATTATCGCCATCACCGACGACGGCGATAACGCACTGATCGCCTTGCGCGCCTGCCAGGCGTATGTCCGGGCCGTCGCGCGTTAGTCTCTTGTAACTTGCATGGCCCATGGGCTCCTGTAGGGTAGGCAAACGCCCGCGCACTCCAGGAGACGACCGTGAAGGAAATTACTCAACTCGCCGCTGAACTTGGCCGACGCTTGCAGGTTCTGAACGCCCACGTCACCACGGCCGAGTCCTGTACCGGCGGCGGTATCGCCGAGGCGATCACGCGGATTCCCGGCAGTTCGGCCTGGTTCGAGGCCGGTTACGTCACGTATTCCAATCGCCAGAAGACCCGGCAGTTGAATGTGCCGGAAGCCTTGTTCCCGAAAGTCGGTGCCGTCAGCCGCGAAGTGGTGGAAGCCATGGTCCGCGGCGCCCAGGAGAAAAGCCTGGCGCGTTTTGCCGTGGCGGTCAGCGGCGTGGCCGGCCCCGATGGTGGTTCGCCGGACAAGCCGGTGGGCACCGTATGGCTGGCCTTTGGGGTTGGCGATGAGGTTACCGCCGAGCTCGAACACTTCCCCGGCAACCGCGACGAGGTCCGCCGACAAACGGTAAAGGCCGCGCTAGAGGGCTTGTTGCGACGAGCTGCAGCAGAAATAGAAAATCAGGGGTAGGCGATCACGGATCTTTGTGGAACAATACTGTCTACTTATACAGGTGTTGGCCGCCAGGCCTTATTGATTACGTGAGGACTTTAATGGACGACAACAAGAAGAAAGCCTTGGCTGCGGCCCTGGGTCAGATCGAACGTCAATTCGGCAAGGGTGCCGTAATGCGTATGGGCGATCACGACCGTCAGGCGATCCCGGCTATTTCCACTGGCTCTCTGGGTCTGGACATCGCGCTCGGCATTGGCGGCCTGCCAAAAGGCCGTATCGTTGAAATCTACGGCCCTGAATCTTCCGGTAAAACCACCCTGACCCTGTCGGTGATTGCCCAGGCACAAAAAATGGGCGCCACCTGTGCGTTCGTCGATGCCGAGCACGCCCTGGATCCTGAATACGCCGGCAAGCTGGGCGTCAACGTTGACGACCTGCTGGTTTCGCAACCGGACACCGGTGAGCAAGCGCTGGAAATCACCGACATGCTGGTGCGCTCCAACGCCATCGACGTGATCGTGGTCGACTCCGTGGCAGCCCTGGTGCCGAAGGCTGAAATCGAAGGCGAAATGGGTGACATGCACGTGGGCCTGCAAGCCCGTCTGATGTCCCAGGCCCTGCGTAAAATCACCGGTAACATCAAGAATGCCAACTGCCTGGTGATCTTCATCAACCAGATCCGGATGAAGATCGGCGTGATGTTCGGCAGCCCGGAAACCACTACCGGTGGTAACGCGCTGAAGTTCTACGCTTCGGTCCGTCTGGACATCCGTCGTACCGGCGCGGTGAAGGAAGGTGACGAGGTTGTTGGTAGCGAAACCCGCGTTAAAGTCGTGAAGAACAAGGTGGCTCCGCCGTTCCGTCAGGCCGAGTTCCAGATCCTCTACGGCAAGGGTATCTACCTGAACGGCGAGATGATCGACCTGGGCGTGCTGCACGGTTTCGTTGAGAAGTCCGGTGCCTGGTATGCCTACAACGGCAGCAAGATCGGTCAGGGCAAGGCCAACTCGGCCAAGTTCCTGGCAGACAACCCGGACATCGCGGCCACGCTCGAGAAGCAGATTCGTGACAAGCTGCTGACCGCTGCACCGGACGTGAAAGCTGCCGCCAATCGTGAGCCGGTTGAAGAAGTCGAAGAAGTCGACACTGACATCTGAAGCAAACGATGACCGTTGTCCTGGATACACTCGTCGCCGTAAGGCGCACTGCAATGGACCTGCTCGCACGGCGCGAGCACGGTCGTGTCGAGCTGACGCGCAAACTGCGGCAGCGCGGGGCAGATCCCGAGATGATCGACACAGCCCTTGACCGTTTGACGGAAGAAGGGCTGCTGTCGGAATCCCGTTACCTCGAAAGTTTTGTTTCCTACCGAGCCCGATCCGGCTATGGCCCTGCACGCATACGTGAAGAGCTGAGCCAGCGTGGCCTGCAACGTGCTGATATTGAACTCGCCTTGCGTGAGTGCGGCATCAGTTGGCAGGCGCAATTGGAAGATACCTGGCGCCGCAAGTTTGCCGGTCATCTGCCCATTGATGCGCGGGAGCGGGCGAAGCAAGGTCGCTTCCTGAGTTACCGTGGATTCTCGATGGAGATGATCAGCCGCTTGTTGAGCGGTCGGGACATGGATGACTGAAGGCTGCGCCTGGTAAATGGTTGCTCTGATTCTTGCGGAGCTTGGTGTGGCGAGGGAGCTTGCTCCCGCTGGGCTGCGCAGCGGCCCCAACCTGCGCATCGTTCTACCTGACACAACCCAAAAGGCCCGCTATGAAAATAGCGGGCCTTTTTGCGTTTCAGGGGCAGATCACGCCGTCTCCGTCACCCGCTGCTGCGTTTTCCCCTGAGCCTGGGCCCAGTTCTCCGGCAAGTTGATGTAGTCCACCAACTCCCGCAGCCGTCCCTGATCGCGTCCGTTGAAGTTGAACACCAGCCGCGTCAGGTGGCTGAAGCTTGGCTCGTCATGCTCCTCGCCGGTGTACGCGACTTGTTGGAAGTCGCCACTCAGGCGCAGGCTGGCAAACGCCTCTTGCAGGTGAGCCAGTGCACGGTCGCTCAACGGATGATGCATGCGAATCACAAACTGGCGCTTCAGCCAGCGCGTGGAGTGGAAGTTGGCGTAGAACTGGTTGATCTCTTCCACCGCCTCTTCAGCGCTGTACACCAGGCGCACCAGCTTGAGGTCGGTGGGCAGGATGTAGCGATTGGCTTCAAGCTGGCTGCGGATAAAGTCCAGGGCCCCCTGCCAGAAGCTGCCACCCGGTGCGTCCAGCAGTACCACCGGAACCAGCGGGCTTTTGCCGGTCTGGATCAGAGTGAGTACTTCCAACGCTTCATCCAGGGTGCCAAAGCCGCCCGGACACAAGATCAGGGCGTCGGCTTCCTTGACGAAGAACAGCTTGCGGGTAAAGAAGAAGTGGAAGGACAGCAGGTTCTCGGTGCCATCGATGGTCGGGTTGGCATGCTGTTCAAACGGCAGGGTGATATTGAACCCCAGGCTATGTTGCAGGCCGGCGCCTTCGTGGGCAGCGGCCATGATGCCGCCGCCGCCGCCGGTAATCACCATGAGGTCCGAGCGGGCCAGAACCGCGCCCACTTCCCGGGCCAATGCGTACAGCGGGCTCTCCACCGGCGTACGCGCCGAGCCGAACACGGTGACTTTGCGGCGTCCCTTGAACTGTTCGAGTACGCGGAACGCGTGGTCCAGTTCGCGGATCGCCTGGAGGGTGATCTTGGCGTTCCAGCGGCTGCGGTCGTCCTGGGCCATGCGCAACACGGTGAAGATCATGTCGCGATAAAGGGGGATATTTGGGCTGTTGGGCGCAATCAGGTGGAGTTGCGCGTCGACCTGCTGCGTGAGGTCGGTGCCGTTTTCTTCAAATTGACGGATCAGGAGTTCATTCGGTTCGTAAGGCATTCAACTTCTCCTTCTTCACAGAACCCTGGGTGCCGGCGAGAAATTCGTCGGGACCACGACACTGCATGTGTCGCTGCCTCTGTTTAACGAGGTGGGCGAAACCGGTTCTGTATGTTCCTTATGTTTAAAAACCTTTGCACTGCACGCACAGGAGGGCAACCCTCTTTTGCCCTGAAAATGTTACAAAACGGTGTGAAAACCCGCTGTTTCAGGCTTTCGGGATGAATTGATCATGAGCCTATAAAGTCTTGGCTGGCAACCGCTTATTGATCACTTGTGAGGGAGTTTAGACGCTGCCGCGAGCGGGCAAGGGCGGAGGGTTCAGAGGGGCATTTTGCGCGCCGCTGGTCAGCGGCGCGCGAAAGGGGGCATCGCTTACTTTTTCTTCTTTGCGGCAGCCGGTGCGGGGCAGTCAGCTTCCTGGAACTTCACCGACGCCACCGGGCGGTTGGTTTTGTTCTCGGTAATGTCGTAGCGCATGATCGCGCCCTTGGCCATCAGCTCGCGATAACCCTTGTTCAGGCACACGCTTTGTCCCAGCTGGAAGTA
Source organism: Pseudomonas sp. ADAK13 (assembly GCF_012935715.1). Classification (NCBI taxonomy): domain Bacteria; kingdom Pseudomonadati; phylum Pseudomonadota; class Gammaproteobacteria; order Pseudomonadales; family Pseudomonadaceae; genus Pseudomonas; species Pseudomonas sp. ADAK13. Next base: position 760,583 of record NZ_CP052860.1, on the reverse strand, counting down.
CACCGCCTTGGGATTGGCGCGCATTTGTTCGGCGCGGTCCGGCAGTACGCTGAGATGATCGATCAGCTGCAAGCCTTCAACGGTGTAGGCCACTTCCAGGGTCTTGTCGTCAATTTCCCGTGGCAGGTCCTTGTTGCTTTCCTCTGCGACGCTTTGCAGCTTCTTGTTCAGTTGAGCCTCCAGCAGCGAGGCCGCTTGAGCGCCCAAGGGCAAGATCAGCGCCAGGGCGACGGACGGAACTAGAACACGTGGCATAAGACGCAGCATGAAACTCTCCTGATTCGGTTACTGGTGCATAGACCAGCCACTGCGCTGTGCGTTCAGTGGCGCGGGATTATAGGTGACCGCTTGCCACTACGGCCAGCGTATTACCGGGAAGTGCAGGTGGGCGCGGGCGCCTCTGGTAAACTGCGGCAACTTTTGCCTTCCCGAGTTCTATCCGTGTCGATTTCCACTTTCCGGCGGCGCACCCGATGAGCCATGCCGTTTCCCGTTTGCGCACCCAGCGCCTGGCTCGCGCCGTAAAGCCGTTTGTTGCGCGGGGCTCGCGTGCCGAGCGCTGCCCCGGCTGCCGGGTGATTCCCGAGTACTGCCTGTGCGCCTGGCGGCCCAAGGTCGAGGCGAAGTCCGCCATGTGCCTGTTGATGCATGACGTAGAACCCATGAAACCCAGCAACACCGGCTGGCTGATTGCCGATGTGATCAACGAAACCACCGCGTTCCCCTGGTCGCGAACCGAAGTCGAGCCCGAGTTGCTGACCTTGCTCGCCGACCCGCAATGGCAGCCTTACATCGTGTTCCCCGGCGAATTCGTGGCGCCGGAGCGAGTGGTCAATCAGGTCGAGCTGGCGGAGGGCAAGCGCCCGCTGTTCATCCTGTTGGACGGCACCTGGAGCGAAGCGCGCAAAATGTTCCGCAAGAGCCCGTATCTGGAGCACTTGCCGGTGCTGAGCCTGGCGCCCGAGCAACTGTCGCGCTACAAACTGCGCCGGTCCAAGCGTGATGATCACTTCTGCACCGCCGAAGTGGCCGCCCTGTGCCTGGAACTGGCCGAAGACCTGGCCGCCAGCGAAGTGCTGGACGCTTATCTGGACGTGTTCAGCACCCACTACCTGGCCGCCAAGTTTCAGCTGGCGCTGGACCCGGCCGACATCGTCCATACTCGTCTTGCACCTTATCTATAGGGGTCATGGCCAGCCGACCTTTGCATGATGGCCGCGTAAACGCGCAGCCCGCTAAAATAGCCACGGGCGTAGCGCTTGACCACCCAGGCTACGCTGGGCATGCTTGGCGCCGATTGGGGCGCTGTCACAGATTGGATACGTCGTTTTTTGACGTTGAGCGCGCCCTTTGGTGACTGCTGGCCTGGCAGCCACCTTGCGCGTTGGCGAGCACTGAACCCATCAGTGCCCCCCTAAAAAACAGGATCATTTAATAAATGGCCACATACGAAATCCTGATTGCCGATGACCACCCGCTGTTTCGCAGCGCGCTGCACCAGGCGGTCACGCTGGGCCTGGGGCCGGATGTACGCCTCGTCGAAGTCGCCAGCATTGCCGAGCTGGAAACCCGCCTCACCGAAAAATCCGATTGGGACCTGGTCCTGCTGGACCTGAACATGCCCGGCGCCTATGGTTTTTCCGGGCTGGTGCTGCTGCGCGGTCAATACCCGCAGATTCCGGTGGTGATGGTCTCGGCCCAGGAGGAGGCCTCGGTGGTGGTGCGCTCCAAGGAGTTCGGCGCCAGCGGTTTCATTCCCAAGTCCAGTTCCATGGAAGACATCCAGAAAGCCGTGCGCACGGTGCTGGACGGCGACGTCTCCTGGCCGCCGCAAGCCTTTGAAGAGATCAACGTTTCGGACGAAGCCAAGGCCGCCCGCGATGGCCTTGCCAGCTTGACGCCCCAGCAGTTCCGCGTGCTGACCATGGTCTGTGAAGGCCTGCTGAACAAGCAGATTGCCTATGAGTTGAGTGTGTCGGAAGCGACCATCAAGGCTCACGTCACGGCGATTTTCCGCAAGCTGGGCGTACGTACGCGAACCCAGGCGGCGCTGCTCTTGCAACAACTTGAGTCAATTTCGCAGCACTAAGACGCTGTTCATTCACGTTTTTTTGACTTTGCTTGCTCTAGTTTCCCCACACCTTTTTGCTCAGTTGCCTACTCTATGTCGCCTTTCAAAGGTCAAACCGGTATCAAACGTATCTTCAACGCGGGGGGATATTCCCTGGATGGCCTGCGCGCGGCTTTCACCGGCGAGGCGGCGTTTCGTCAGTTGGTGTTGCTCAACGTTATCCTGATCCCGCTGAGTTTCTTCCTGAACGTCAGCCGGGTGGAGCGGGCGTTGCTGATTGCCGTGTGCCTGCTGGCGTTGATCGTCGAGTTGCTCAACTCGGCAGTCGAGGCGGCAATCGACCGGATTTCCCTGGACCTGCACCCCTTGTCCAAAAACGCCAAGGACATGGGCAGCGCCGCTCAGTTCGTCGCGCTGACCATGATTACCCTGGTGTGGGCCGTCATCCTGATCTAGGCGATGGTGGGCAACACAATCTCGTCGCTGCGCTGCACCCCGGCGGTAAAGGCGCGGCACAGTTCAAGAAACTCGCGCATCGCCGAGGTCTGGTACTTCTGCTTGTGCCAGATGAAGTAGAACTGCCGGGCCAGGTCCAGGTCCGGGGTTTCCACTGGTACCAGGCTGCCGCGCCGGAAGGCATCGCGCAGCGCCAGCCGTGAAATACAGCCAATCCCCAAACCTGACTCCACGGCCCGCTTGATCGCCTCGGTGTGTTCCAGCTCCAGGCGGATATTCAGCGCGCTGCGATGATGACGCATGGCCTGGTCAAAGGTCAGGCGCGTGCCGGAGCCTTGTTCCCGCAGGATCCACGCCTCATGGGTCAGCTCTTCCATGGTCGCCTGGCCGCGTTTGGCCAGGTGATGCTGGGGCGCGCAGAACACCACCAGTTCATCTTCCACCCAGGTTTGCACCTCGATGTCCGGGTGGCTGCAGTCGCCTTCGATTAGACCCAGATCAATTTCGTAGTGCGCCACCTGATGCACGATATGCGCAGTGTTCTGCACATGCAGCTTCACCTGGCTCTCGGGGTGCTGCTGCATAAAGCTGCCGATCAGCAGCGTGGCCAGGTAATTACCGATGGTCAATGTGGCGCCGACCGCCAGGGAGCCGAAGCCCGACTTGCCGTTGAGCAGGTCCTCGATCTCCTTGGCCTGGTCCAGCAGCGCCACCGCCTGGGGCAATAGCTGGTGACCGAGGGCGTTCAAGCTCAGGCGTTTGCCCGCACGGTCGAATAATTGGCAGCTGGATTGGCGCTCCAGCTCGGTGATCGAGGTGCTGGCGGCGGATTGAGATAAGGCCAGAAGGCCAGCAGCGCGCGAGACGCTTTCCTGCTGGGCGACGGCGACGAAGACTTGCAGTTGACGTAGAGTAAATCGCATATCTATATAACCGATAACCCTTATCTTAATAATCCAGTTAACAGATATTGTCGCCGCCATTAGAATGCTGTGCAATTGCGCATCCAACAGTTGGCGCAGACCCATTTCCAGGAGTCCCCCGTACATGAGCAACATGAACCACGAGCGTGTCCTCAGTGTTCATCACTGGAACGACACTCTGTTCAGCTTCAAGTGCACCCGCGATCCGGGCTTGCGCTTCGAGAACGGTCAGTTCGTGATGATCGGCCTGCAACAGCCCAATGGCCGCCCGCTCATGCGCGCTTACTCCATTGCCAGCCCGAACTGGGAAGAGCATCTGGAGTTCTTCAGCATCAAGGTGCCTGATGGCCCGCTGACTTCCCAATTGCAGCACCTGAAGGAAGGCGACGAGATCATCATCAGCAAAAAACCGACGGGCACCCTGGTGCTTGACGATTTGAAGCCGGGCAAGCACCTGTACCTGCTCAGCACCGGTACTGGCCTCGCGCCCTTCATGAGCGTGATCCAGGACCCGGAAACCTACGAGCGTTTCGAAAAAGTGATCCTGTGCCACGGCGTGCGTTACGTCAACGAAGTCGCTTACCGCGAATTCATCACCGAGCACCTGCCGCAGAACGAGTTCTTCGGCGAGGCCCTGCGTGACAAGCTGATCTACTACCCGACCGTGACCCGCGAGCCGTTCGAAAACGAAGGCCGCCTGACCGACCTGATGCGCAGCGGCAAGCTGTTCAGCGACATCGGCCTGCCGCCTATCAATCCTGAAGACGACCGCGCCATGCTGTGCGGCAGCCCAAGCATGCTGGATGAAACCAGCGAAGTGTTGAACAGCTTCGGCCTGAAGGTTTCCCCGCGTATGCGTGAGCCGGGTGACTACCTGATTGAGCGTGCGTTCGTCGAGAAATAAGGGAACCGATTTGCTTTTGTGGCGAGGGAGCAAGCTCCCTCGCCACATGACTTTGGTGCGACTAAAAAGCCCGCGTTGCCTTCACAGGCAGCGCGGGCTTTTTCGTTTCCGGGATTTACTTGGCGGCAATCACTTCCAGCACACAAATCATCCCGGCCTCGGGATAGTGCCAGCGCACATCCACATCCCAGAACTGTGCCCCGTATTCCCGCTCCGGCCCCGGCGTCTGGTACGCCGGCCGTGGATCCTGGGCCAGGCACTGCTCGATCAGCGCCACCAATGGCTCGCCAAGGCGCTGAGCGTGGCCTTCTGCCTGTTGCAGTGCCGTCTTCAGCCACTGCACAGGAATCAGCGCTGGCGCGGCGCTGGCGATGCTGTTGGTCGCGGTGTCAACGATGTCTGCGTACGGTACATACGGCTTGATGTCGAGAATCGGCGTGCCGTCCAGCAGGTCGATGCCGGATATCCACAGGCGGCCGTCTTCCACCTTGTCCAGCTTGACCACCGACTGGCCAATGCCATTGGGCCGGTGCGTCGCGCGAGTGGCAAACACGCCCATGGACGTGTTGCCGCCCAGACGAGGCGGACGCACTTTCAGCCGTGGCTTGTCTTCCAGCGCCTGGTGGAACAGGAACAGCAGCCACACATGGCTGACCTGCTCCAGGCCCTGCACAGCCTCACCCTGATCGAACGGCGCCACCAACTCCACCACGCCCCGAGCGGCAGGCGCCAGTTGAGGCTGGCGCGGGATGGCGAACTTCTCCTTGAAACAGGAGCGGACAAAGCCGATGGGCGAGACGCTGTAGGTCACGGGCTTAGGCGCGAACGCGCAGGGTCAGGCCCTTGAGGAAGTTGCGCAGCAACTGGTCGCCGCAGGTGCGGTAGTTGGTGTGGCCGAACTTGCGGAACAGCGCGCTCAGCTCTGGCTTGGACACCGGAAACTCGGAGGCCTTGAGGATCGCGTGCATGTCGTCTTCCTTCAGTTCGAAGGCGACGCGTAGTTTCTTCAGGACGATGTTGTTGGTCACTGGCAGTTCGATCGGCTGCGGCGGGCGGCTTTCGTCCTTGCCGCGCTTGAAGATCACCAGGCCGTCGAGGAAGTGCGCCATGACTTCATCCGGGCAGAACACGAAGCCTTCTTCCTCGTCTTTCTTGAGGTAGGTCAGCAGGTCGTCCTTGGTGACTTCCATGCCGCCGAGCTTGGTGATCTCGACCATCTTGTTGTCGCTGATGTCGAGCATGTAGCGCACGCTGCGCAGTACGTCGTTGTGAATCATGTGGGCAATCCTGGTCATTCAACTGTGAGCACTGCCCAGGCAGGCGGTGCCTTACGATTCGGCGACAAAGAGGTGTCAGAACTTCTCTTTGCCGGACAGATAGCGCCATTGGCCTACCGGCACTTTGCCGATGGAGACTCCGCCGATGCGGATGCGTCGAATGGCGACGACTTTCAGGCCAACGGCTTCGCAGAACAAGGCAATCACACCCGGTTGCGGGTTTTTCAGCGCAAAGCGCAGGCGGTTCTCGTTCTGCCAGCTGGCTTTCACCGCGGGCAATTCCTTGCCTTTGTAGGTCAGGCCATGGTTCAGGCGGTTCAGGCCGTGGGCGACCATGTCGCCGGACACCTCCACCACGTATTCCTGTTCGATCTTGTTCGCGTCAGCCGTCAGCTTGCGCAGGATCTTCCAGTCCTGGGTGAACACCAACAGGCCGCTGGCCTTGGCTTGCAGGTCGCTGCTGGCGGTCAGGCGCAGGAAGTGGCCTTTGAGCGGGCGCTTGCTGAAGCGGTGTTCTTCCGACAGTGTCTCGGCGTTGATCGACGCCATGGCCGTCTCGGCGTCCACACCCGCAGGGGCGTGGAACAGGATGGTCACTGGCTCCGGCGCGGTGGCCTTGGCCTCAGGGTCAAGTTCGACCTTCTGGGTGGTGACCTTGAACTGCGGCTCGTCGATCACTTCGCCATCCACCGTGACCCAGCCGCCTTCGATGAACAGCTCAGCCTCCCGACGGGAGCAACCGACCAGTTCGATGAGGCGTTTGGAGAGGCGTAGGGGTTCAGTCATGACAAGGGCCGAAACAAAAGGGGGCGGCTATTGTACCTGTGTGGCGCCGGTTAATCCCGGCTCCATTTCATTTAGCCGCGGCGCGCCTGTTGCTGGGCCTGGCGCAAACGCATGTGCAGCAACGGATAGGGCTGCCCCATGCCGTCATGCTCGGTGCGTCCGATCACCTCGAAGCCCTGCTTGAAGTAGAAGCCCAGGGCCTGCGGGTTCTGCTCATTGACGTCCAACTGGTCGGCGTTCATGCACTCGATGGCATAGCGCAACAATTGCCGTCCCAGGCCCTGGCCACGGTGCGCGGGGTCGATAAACAGCATCTCGACCTTGCCCGCCGCCACTCCGGCAAACCCGGTGATGCGCTGGCGTGAGTCCTTGGTGCAGATCAGCATCACCGCGTCGAGGTAGCGGGTCAGCACCAGGTTTTTCAGCAACTCGATGTAACTGTCCGGCAGGAAATCATGGGTGGCCCGCACCGATGCCTCCCAAATAAGGGTCAGTTCCTGATAGTCGCTGGATTTGGGTGTATGGATAACCGAATGCTGACGCATGCCCGCTGCCCCTTGCCGATGATTGGCGCTGATGGGCAAAACGATAGACCTAAAAAAGCCCTGCATCTTGTCCAGAAGCAGGGCTTTTTCAATTCTTTACACCTTATGCGCGTTTTTCAGCCCACAGGTCGTACTCGTCGGCGTCGGTCACCGTGCACCAGACCTTGTCGCCTGGCTTCAGACCGCTGGCATCGTCGATGAACACGTTACCGTCGATTTCCGGTGCGTCGAAGAAGCAGCGGCCTACCGCGCCTTGCTCGTCGACTTCGTCGATCAGTACTTCGATTTCCCGGCCAATGCGCAGTTGCAGGCGTGCCGAGCTGATGGCCTGTTGGTGCGCCATGAAACGCTCCCAACGGTCTTGCTTGACGTCGTCCGGAACGATCGCAGCGTCCAGCAGGTTGGCCGGCGCGCCTTCAACCGGCGAGTACTGGAAGCAGCCAACGCGGTCCAGCTGGGCCTCGGTCAGCCAGTCCAGCAGGTACTGGAAGTCTTCTTCGGTCTCGCCCGGGAAGCCGACGATGAAAGTGGAGCGGATGATCAGTTCCGGGCAGATCTCGCGCCAGTTCTTGATGCGCGCCAGGGTCTTGTCTTCGAAGGCCGGGCGTTTCATGGCCTTGAGGATTTTCGGGCTGGCGTGCTGGAACGGGATGTCCAGGTACGGCAGGATCTTGCCGGCGGCCATCAGCGGGATCAACTCATCAACGTGCGGGTACGGATAAACGTAGTGCAGGCGCACCCAGACGCCGAGGCTGCTCAGGGCTTCGCAGAGTTCGGTCATGCGGGTTTTCACCGGCGCGCCGTTCCAGAAGCCGGTGCGGTATTTGACATCCACGCCGTAGGCGCTGGTGTCCTGGGAGATCACCAGCAGCTCTTTGACGCCGGATTTGACCAGGCGCTGGGCCTCGTCCAGGACGTCGCCCACCGGGCGGCTCACCAGCTTGCCGCGCATCGACGGGATGATGCAGAAGCTGCAGCTGTGGTTGCAGCCTTCGGAAATCTTCAGGTAGGCGTAGTGGCGCGGGGTCAGTTTGATGCCTTGTGGTGGCACCAGGTCGATCAGCGGGTTGTGGTCCTGGCGCGGCGGCACCACATCGTGAACGGCGTTGACCACCTGCTCGTACTGCTGCGGGCCGGTCACGGCCAGCACGCTCGGGTGCACGTTGCGGATGTTGCCTTCTTCCACGCCCATGCAGCCGGTGACGATCACCTTGCCGTTTTCCTTGATGGCCTCGCCGATCACTTCCAGGGACTCTGCCTTGGCGGAGTCAATGAAGCCGCAGGTGTTGACCACCACCACGTCCGCGTCCTGGTAGGTGGACACGACGTCATAACCTTCCATGCGCAGCTGCGTAAGGATGCGTTCGGAGTCGACCAGAGCCTTTGGGCAGCCCAGGGATACAAAGCCTACCTTGGGGTTGGCTTTTGCGATGGTGGTGGACATGTCTAACCTCGGTATTGAATGACGCCGCCAGTCGTGCACGAAAGGCGGCGGACGGGCGCTTAGCGCGCCTCTGATCAAAAAGTGCGCAATTCTAGCGACGGGAATCGCTCTTGACCAGCTTTATGCAGGGAAATACGACGAGTGCTGCGCTATGCTTCGCGCCGTTGCACCTGAGTGAATTTCCTCGGTCAATAAATCGTCTGTAACGAGAAGTAAAACAGCGCATGCTGTGGACAGCATAGGCGCCCGCAGCAGGCGCGCTGTTTATAAAAGACCGCAGGTCAAAGGGCAGGAGTGGTTGATGGGTCAGGCAAGTAGTCAGGCAGCAGGTGCCGAGCAGTCCAACGCAAAGCCGATCGGCATGCTGGTGGCGGCGGTGGGGGTGGTTTATGGCGATATCGGCACCAGCCCGCTCTACACCCTTAAAGAGGTGTTTACCGGCGGTTATGGGGTTCAGGTCAACCATGACGGTGTGCTGGGGATCCTGGCGCTGATCTTCTGGTCGCTGATCTGGGTGGTCTCGATCAAATACATGCTGTTCGTGTTGCGTGCCGATAACCAGGGAGAAGGCGGCATCATGGCCTTGACCGCGTTGGCGCGACGGGCGGCGGGCGAGCGTAAGCGGCTGCGCAGTTTCCTGGTGGTTTGTGGCCTGTGTGGCGCGGCGCTGTTCTACGGCGACAGCATGATCACCCCGGCGATTTCCGTGTTATCGGCGGTTGAGGGTCTGGAGTTGGCCTTCGATGGCCTGGAAAAATGGGTCGTGCCGATCGCCCTGATTGTGCTGGTGGCCCTGTTCCTGATCCAGAAACACGGTACCGACCGCATCGGCAAGTTGTTCGGGCCGGTAATGGTGACCTGGTTCCTGGTGCTGGGCGGCCTCGGCGCCTATGGCATCACCCAGCATCCGGAAGTGCTCAACGCCATGAACCCGATGTGGGGCGTGCGTTTTTTCGAGGCCCACCCGGGTATTGGCGTGGCGATCCTCGGTGCGGTGGTGCTGGCGCTGACCGGTGCCGAAGCGCTGTACGCCGACATGGGCCACTTCGGTCGCAAACCCATCGCTCGCGCCTGGTTCATGCTGGTGTTGCCGGCGCTGGTGCTCAATTATTTCGGCCAGGGCGCCTTGCTGCTCGGCGATCCTGAGGCCGCGCGCAACCCGTTCTACCTGCTGGCGCCGAGTTGGGCGCTGATCCCGCTGGTGGTGTTGTCCACGCTGGCTACGGTGATCGCGTCCCAGGCGGTCATCTCCGGCGCGTTCTCCCTGACTCGCCAGGCGATCCAGCTCGGTTATATCCCGCGCATGCACATCCAGCACACCTCCAGCGCCGAACAAGGCCAGATCTACATCGGCGCGGTGAACTGGTCGCTGATGGTTGGCGTGATCCTGCTGGTGCTGGGCTTTGAGTCCTCCAATGCACTGGCCTCGGCCTACGGCGTGGCGGTGACCGGTACGATGCTCATGACCACCATCCTGGTGTCGGCGGTAATGCTGCTGCTGTGGAAATGGCCACCCATACTGGCGGTCCCGGTATTGGTCTGCTGCCTGTTGGTGGACGGGCTGTACTTTGCTGCCAACGTGCCGAAGATCGTCCAGGGTGGTGCCTTTCCGGTACTCGCGGGGATTGTGCTGTTCGTGCTGATGACCACGTGGAAGCGTGGCAAGCAACTGCTGGTGGACCGCCTGGATGAGGGGGGGCTGCCGTTGCCGATCTTTATCAGCAGTATCCGTGTGCAGCCGCCCCACCGGGTCCAGGGCACGGCGGTGTTCCTCACTGCGCGGCCCGATGCCGTGCCCCACGCGCTGTTGCACAACCTGTTGCATAACCAGGTACTGCACGAGCAAGTGGTGCTGTTGACGGTGGTCTACGAAGACATTCCGCGAGTGCCGGTCGCACGTCGCTTTGAGGTGGATGCCTACGGCGAAGGCTTCTTCCGGGTGATCCTGCATTTCGGCTTTACCGACGAGCCAGACGTGCCCGAGGCCCTGAAGCTGTGCCATCTGGATGACCTGGACTTCAGCCCGATGCGCACCACGTACTTCCTCAGCCGCGAGACTGTGATCGCTTCCCGCATCAAGGGCATGGCGCGCTGGCGCGAAGGGTTGTTCGCCTTCATGCTCAAGAACGCCAACGGCAACCTGCGCTTCTTCAAGCTGCCGGTTAACCGGGTGATCGAGCTGGGTACCCAGGTAGAAATGTAAGCCCAACAAAAAGCCCCCGGTGCCTTGCGGCAGCGGGGGCTTTTTTGTGGGCGCTTATTCGGCCTTGGGGGTGCCTTGGCGCTTATTGATGATGTCCACCAGGCGCTGGGCCAGCGCCGGGTAATTCTCGTCGAAGTGATGGCCGCCAGGCAGCTTCACCGCTTCGCCGACGGCGGTCTTGTCGGTACAGCCGCTTTCATCGACTTCTTCGGCACCGTAGATGCACACCACTTTGGCCGCTGGCAGCTTGGCCATTTCCGGGCCGGTGGCGGCTTCTTTGCCGGCGTTGCCCAACCAGCCTTCCACTTCGATCTCGAAGCTGCCGGTGCGGGCGAAGGCCAGCAGGATAATTGCGTCTACACGCTGCTGCTCGCTTTCCGGCAGGCGGTTGTAGATGGCCGGCAGCACGTCGGCGCCGAACGAGTAGCCGGTCAGCACGAAGCGCTTGGTGCCCCACTTCTGCCGGTAGTGCTGCATCAGCTCGGTGAGGTCCTTGGCGCTTTGTTCCGGGGTCTTGTGCTGCCAGTAGTAGCGCAGGGTGTCGATGCCGACCACCGGGTAGCCGATCTTGGCCATCTCTCCGGCCACGTCACGGTCCAGGTCACGCCAGCCGCCGTCTCCGGAGAGGAACAGGGTGACGGTGTCCTTGGCCTGACCGGCAGGCACTTCGACCACCGGGATCGCCAGGCCGCCGTTGTCCGAACCCACCAGTTGCTTGCGCAGCTCGTTGTTCAGCACTTGCGGGTAGTGAACGTCGTAGTCGCTGATGCTGGTGGTGGCGCGCGGTGTGTCGCGTACGAAACTGGCAGCATCATCGTCAGGGTTATCGTTCCAGGCCACCAGCCAACTGCCATGGGCCGAGGTTTTCGGCAGCGGGTCGTTGCAGCCCGGTTGTGCCAGGGCGAAGCCGACGGAGATGGCGTTGGCCTTGTCGTCGTTCTGAGCTGCCAGCCAGCGCCAGGCCAGGGCTGCGCCAGGGCCGATGCCGCTGACCAGCGTCGCCGGGCCTTTAAGCTGGCCGAGGGCGGTCTGCAGGGCTTGTTCCTGCAGCTTGCAGTCTTCCTTGGGCAGGATCACCTGGACGATCTGCGCCGCGCCGCCCTGGCTCAGGGCAATCAGTTGGCTGTCGGTCAGGGTTTCGTCGGCCAGCACGGCCACGGCCACGCGGGCCTTGGGCGCGGTGCCCGGGGTTACGCGGGTCAGGACGGTGCCATCGGCCTGTGGCAGTTGTTCCAGAGTCGGTTGCGGTGCAGGGCGGTTCCAGTACCAGTAACCGCCACCGAGAATCAGTGCCAGTACCACCAAAAATGCCAATACATACCGCCAGGAGCGTCGAATCATCAGCGTTTCACCAATCCAGTCAAGCCGCCCGCAATCAGGGCGGCGGTGTCGGCCAGTGCCACCAGCGGATCAAGTCCTGCGGGCACGGCCATATAACGGGGTTCCCAGTCAGGCTGGAACTTGTCTTTGAAGCGGCGCAAGCCTTGGAAGTTATACAGTTGCTCGCCACGGCGGAACACCATCGAGCCCAGGCGTTGGGTCAGCGGGGCGCCACGTCGTGGTTGCAGGCCCGACAACGGCACCATGCCGAGGCTGAAGCGGGCGTAGCCATGGTTCTTATAATGTTGAATCAGGCCGACCATCATGAATTCCATGGTCAACTTCGGCGCGTCCGGGTGCGCACGCATCAGGTCGAGACTGGCCAGGTCATGGCTGTAGGTCTCAAGCAGGTTCGCAAACGCTACCGGGCGCCCTTCGAAGCGAATGATCGCAATGCGAAAGTGCTTGAGGTAGTCGTCGCTGAATCGTCCCAGGGAAAAGCCTTTTTCCCGCACGTTCTTGCCTGTCAGCCACGCGTCGGAGATGACTTTCAGCTCCTCCATCGGGGCCTGGCCGGGTTCGTGGATCTCCAGGGACAGGCCATCGCGGGTCCCGCGGTTCCAGGTGTAGCGCAGGTCCTTCATCTCTTTGCCCTTGGCTTCCAGGTCAAAGCGTTTCAGGTCGACCCGGGCTTCTTCACCCAGCTTGATCGCGGTCAGGCCGATGTCCATGTAGTACGGCAGGTTCTCTGCGCGCACCTGGTAGAACACCGGGCGGGCATGGTGAATATCACACAGGTCACGGAACTGCCAGATCATCTCGGCCCGTTGCAGGGTCGGGCCGATCGGGTCATACAAGGCCACCAGGCTGCGACCGCGACGGGCGTACATCAGGAACGCCTCGTCGTTGGGGTGAAACAGCAGGGCTTTGTCGCCGGTCAGTGCCAGGCCGCCATCGGGTTGCGCCGAGTTCATCAGGATCTTGGTGGCGCGCTCCAGTTCATCCGGTGTCGGCAGGTGGATGATCGGGCGCGCCGTGCGCAGCAGCCAGGTCAGCGAGACCACCACCAGCACCACGGCAGCGCCCAGCAGCGAGCGCAGGCCACGCGGGGCGTTGGCGTCGAGGGTGAACTGCCACCACAGCTGATGGCTGTAAGGCACATCCTGATAGGCAAACAGCAGCAGCCAGATCGACGCGCCGAGCACGCACACGCTGGCCACCAGGTACAGCGGCGAGAACGGTAGTTCGGTCAGGCGGCTGGCGCGATAGAACGAGCGCCGAAAGATCGCCAGCAGCACCGCCGTCATGGTCATCAGGCTGGCTTCTTCCCAGTCGAAACCCTTGAGCAGCGAGAGCAGGGCGCCGGTCAGCAGCAGCACCATGGTCAGCATCCACGCGGCGGACAACCGGCGACGCAGGCCTTGTGCGAGCAACAGGCAGAGCACGCCGATCAGGCTGGCACCAAAGTGCGAAGCGTCAATCAGGCGATGAGGAATCAGGAAGCCGATGTTTTCCAGGCGTGAGTCGATTTCCGGGGTTGCGCCGGAAAACAGCAGGACCACGCCGGACAAAAAAACCAGTACGGCCAGGATCGGTGCCGCGAGGCCGGAGGCCGCCCGCAGGCTTTGTTGCGTCTGGAACAGGCGCTGGGCTTCGTTGACCAGCAGGAACACACAGGCGATCAACAGCGGCAGCACCACGTAGATCATCCGGTACAGCAGCAATGCGGCAGCCAGTGGTGCGGCGCCGAGCTTGTCGGCAAAGGCCGCCAGCAGGATCGCTTCGAACACCCCGACGCCGCCCGGTACATGGCTGAGCACGCCGGCGGCCAGGGCCAGCAGGTACACCAGCAGGAACGGGCCAAAGGGCGGCGCTTCCGGCAGCAGCATATACAGCACGGTGGCGGCGGCGGCGACGTCGAGGGCGGTGATGATCAGTTGCAGGAAGGTCAGGCGACGGCCCGGCAGGCGCAGGGTGCGGCGCCCGGCCTTGACCAGCAGGTTGTCGGGGTACGGTTGTTCCGGCAGGCGACGGCGGTAGATGCCGATACACAGCGCTGCTGTCAGCAACAGCACCGCGCCGGCGATACTGCCTAGCAGGCTGGCCGGTAAATGCAGCGCGTTGGACGCGGCGGGCAGGTTGCTCAAGGTGGCCAGCGCAGCCAGTGGCGGCAGGGCACAACCCAGTGCCAGGCTGGCAAACACGGTCATGCGCGCCACTTCGGAGGCGCCGATGCCATACCGTGCATATAAACGGTAGCGAACCGAACCGCCCGAGAGCATCGACAGGCCAATCGCATTGCCTATGGCGAAGGCGGTAAAGCCGCCGTAGGCCAGGGTCTTGGCCGGCAGTTTCACGCCGGCATAGCGGGCGCCGGAAAATTCATAGCCCAACAAAATGATAAAGCCGGCGACAGCGGCACCGAATGCGCCCAGCAGTGCAGGTTTCGGCACTTCCAGGATCGAGTCGTGGAGCGCGTACAAGTCCAGCTCAAGCAGCAGGTGGCGACAGGCGATAAGGGCGATTGCGAACAGCAACAAGGTGACGGCCAGCCCGATGGGTTGGCGGTATTTGCTCAACAGATCCAGCCAGCGCAAACGGGTGGGAGTGATCGGTTGTGTCGCTGTGACAGTGTCTTGTGGTTCAGACGAGTTGGCGCGCATCAATCACCTCGTGGATTGTGCGCGACAGGATGGAGGTATCCAGCCAAGTTACCAATCCCTATGGACAAAATAATTACAAATATTAACGCGTATCGCGAAGTGCAGCGACAGCGCCCATTGGTCGTAGAAGGACAGTGCTTGAAGACTTAGCATAGCTTGCAATGAGATGGACTCTACAAACCGTGTACGGTTTCATGAAAGATGCCATGCCATTGTTTCAAAAGGACTTTTTCGTCAGATACAAAAAAGGCCACTCTTTCGAGCAGCCTTTTTTGATGTTTGGTTGCGGGAGCCGGATTTGAACCGACGACCTTCGGGTTATGAGCCCGACGAGCTACCAGACTGCTCCATCCCGCGTCTGTGTGGCGGCATTCTACAGAGCAACGGCAGGGTGTCAACCGTTAATCGGCTGATGGGTCAAATAAGTGCGAATAAGCGTCAAATTGTCACGCACGAGCGGTAAGTGCGCGATTGGGAAAGGTTTTTTGTCAGACAATCGAAAAGGGCGCTAAAACAGACAGGCACAAAAAAGGCCACTCTTTCGAGTAGCCTTTTTTGATGTTTGGTTGCGGGAGCCGGATTTGAACCGACGACCTTCGGGTTATGAGCCCGACGAGCTACCAGACTGCTCCATCCCGCGTCTGTGTGTCGGCATTCTACAGAGGAACGCGGGTGTGTCAACCGCTGATTCAAAGAAAAGCGCTTGTGGTTCAATCGGTTAGCTCTCCAAGGCGACCCCTTGATAGGCCGCGGGGCCAGTCTGGCCGAGGCTTTCAGCTCTATTGGGGGGTGGTTTTCGATTGAGAAAATGAATTCATCTGCGAATTTTCCTACCGCTTAGGCGGAAGATTCAAACTACTGGTGCTATATACAGGTGTGAGTGAGATACTGCCCACCTGTTCGTTTTCTGCCCGAAACCACTGCCTTATATATGACGCAGCGCAAAATCATCCACGTCGACTGTGATTGCTTCTACGCCGCCATCGAGATGCGCGACGACCCGACCCTGGCGCAAAAGCCTCTGGCGGTGGGCGGCTCGGCAGACCGTCGCGGAGTGATCGCCACCTGCAACTATGAAGCCCGGGCCTACGGGGTGCGCTCGGCCATGTCGTCCCGGCACGCCTTGAAGCTGTGCCCGGACTTGACCATCGTCAAGCCGCGCATGGACGCCTATAAAGAAGCGTCGAAGGAAATCCAGACGATCTTTCGCGACTACACCGACCTGATCGAGCCGTTGTCCCTGGACGAAGCCTACCTGGACGTCTCCGACAGCCCGCATTTCGGCGGCAGCGCCACGCGCATTGCCCAGGACATTCGTCGGCGGGTCTCCAACCAGTTGCACATCACCGTTTCTGCGGGCGTGGCGCCGAACAAGTTCCTCGCCAAGATCGCCAGCGACTGGAAAAAGCCCAACGGATTGTTTGTGATCACCCCGGATCAGGTCGAAGACTTTGTCTCGGCACTCCCGGTGAAAAAGCTCCACGGCGTGGGCAAGGTCACCGCCGACAAACTGGCGCGTCTGGGGATTGAGGATTGTCTGCAGCTGCGGGAGTGGAACAAGCTGGCGCTGGTGCGTGAATTTGGCAGCTTCGGCGAGCGTCTTTGGAGCCTGGCCCGTGGGATTGATGACCGTGTGGTGCAGAACGACAGCCGCCGGCAGTCCATCAGCGTGGAAAATACCTACGATGTGGATCTACCGGATCTGCCCAGTTGCCTGGAAAAATTGCCTGAACTGATGGAAACCCTGGCCGGGCGCATGGCGCGCATCGACAGCAGCTACCGGGCGGGCAAGCCGTTCGTCAAAGTGAAATTTCACGACTTTACCCAGACAACCCTGGAGCAGGCCGGGGCAGGGAGGGACCTGGAGAGTTACCGGCAGTTGCTGACCCAGGCGTTCAATCGTGGCGGCAAGCCGGTACGATTGCTGGGGATCGGCGTGCGATTGCTGGATTTGAGCAGCGGCAACGAGCAGCTCCAATTCCCCTGGTAGAAACCGAAAACCAAATGTGGGAGCGAGCAAGCCCGCTTCCACATTTAAAGGCTTCAGCGTGCCTCAGGATCCGCCACCAGACGCCCCGCGTCCTTGGTCAAGGCCTGCAGGAATTCCTGCTGTAGCTCAGGATCATTGCGGGTCAGCTCAATGAGGCTTTGTTCCAGCTCGCTGGCTTCCTCTTCCAGGCCCAGCTCCGACAGGCGCTTGACCCGGTGCACCCACTCGCTGACCTCGTCGTCTTCCAGGTCGTCGTAGATCAACCCGTGAGCTTCGAGCAATTTGCCCCGCAGGGTGCTGCTGATAGCCAGGGATGAGTCCGAGTGCACGTCGTCCTGGGCATCTTCAACGCTGATCTTCAGGGTGCTGATGCGGTTCAGGTCCTGCTCGGCAAACGGGCTGTCCAACAGGTTCAGGCGCAGTACGCCATTGCGGTCGGTGGTCAGCTCATGGGTTTGCTTGCCGGCGGTCACCTGCACCGGGCGCTCGCTCCAGGGCAGGCTCGAGTACTCCACGCGCTTGTCGCGCTGGACTTCATCGATACCCGCCAGGTTCTGTTGCGCCCGGCCGTTGGACTGCACGTTCATGAACGGGTTGACCCCGTCCACGCCGTAGCTGAGCCAATCGCGGGTCATGCTGGCAGGCAGGTTGCCCAGGGCAAAGATATTCGCCACGTTGGCGCCGACGCCCGCCACCAGCGCGACCGCGCCAAGGGGCATCTCATAGAGTTTGCGCCAGGGCTGGTAGGGCGTGTAACGGTCGTAACGACGGGTGACTTCGAATTCGGTGACCTCAAAGGTCTTTTGCTCATGAATGCGAACCCGGCGTTGCGGCAGCTCCAGCACTTTGGGCTCGCCTACATCGATCTGCAGACTGTGATCGAGCAATTTGCGCTCGATGCGTTCCTCGTGCTCGCTGCGTTGCGACATCTGGTTGGCGCAGCCGCTGACCAGCAGGGCGCCACATAACGTGGCGCCCCCCAGGGCTATGGTGTTTCGCTTGAACATGACGACTCTTGATCTGGGTTTCAGCGACGAATACGCGCCTGAAGGAAAGACAGCACGTCAGCCACCGGCAACGGTTGGGCTTCGGCTTCGGTCCGGCTCTTGTATTCCAGATTGCCATCGGCCAGGCCGCGGTCACTGACCACGATCCGGTGCGGGATGCCAATCAGTTCCATGTCGGCGAACTTGATGCCCGGGCTGGTCTTCTTGTCCCGGTCATCCAGCAACACTTCAAAACCGGCAGCCGTCAGTTCGGCATACAGCTTGTCGGTGGCTTCGCGCACTTGCTCGGTTTCGTAGCGCAGCGGTACCAGGGCGACCTGGAACGGCGCCAGGGCGTCACTCCAGATGATCCCTTTCTCGTCGTTGTTCTGCTCGATGGCAGCCGCAACCACGCGGGAAACACCAATGCCGTAGCAGCCCATTTCCAGGGTGATCGGCTTGCCGTTCTCGCCCAGCACTTCGCACTTCATCGCCTTGCTGTACTTGTTGCCCAGCTGGAAGATGTGCCCGACTTCGATGCCGCGCTTGATTTCCAGGGTGCCCTTGCCGTCCGGGCTCGGGTCGCCTGCAACCACGTTGCGCAGGTCGGCCACGGTCGGAACCGGCAGGTCACGTTCCCAGTTCACGCCGAAGTAGTGCTTGTCATCGATGTTGGCACCGATGCCGAAGTCGCTCATCAGCTCCACGGAACGGTCGATGATGATCGGCAGCGGCAGGTTCAGCGGGCCCAGGGAACCAGCGCCGGCGCCAATGGCGTCGCGCAGTTCGGAGTCGGTGGCCATCACCAGCGGGCTGGCAACGCCTGGCTGCTGGGCGGCCTTGATTTCGTTGAGCTCGTGGTCGCCACGGATCACCAGGGCGATCAGCTTGCCTTCTTCCTCGGCGTGCACGATCAGGGTCTTGATGGTCTTTTCAATCGGCAGATTGAATTTCTCCACCAGGGCCGCGATGGTCTTGGTCTCAGGCGTATCCACCAGGCGCAGCTCTTCGCTTGGTGCCGGACGGGAGGTTTCCCGTGGCACGGCTTCGGCTTTCTCGATGTTCGCCGCGTAGTCGGAACCGTTGCTGAACACGATATCGTCTTCGCCGGATTCGGCCAGTACGTGGAACTCGTGGGAGCCGGCGCCGCCGATGGAGCCGTTGTCCGCTTCAACCGGGCGGAACTTCAGGCCCAGGCGGGTGAACACGTTGCAGTAGGCGGTGTGCATGCGGTCGTAGGTGACCTGCAGGGACGCCTGGTCAGCGTGGAACGAATAGGCGTCCTTCATGATGAATTCACGGCCGCGCATCAAACCGAAGCGTGGGCGGATTTCGTCACGGAACTTGGTCTGGATCTGATACAGGTTGAGGGGCAGCTGTTTGTAGCTGCTCAACTCGTTGCGCATCAGGTCGGTGATCACTTCTTCGTGGGTCGGGCCGGCGCAGAAATCGCGGCCATGACGATCCTTGAAGCGCAGCAATTCAGGGCCGTACTCTTCCCAGCGCCCGGATTCCTGCCACAGCTCAGCCGGTTGGGTGCTCGGCATCAACACTTCCAGAGAGCCGGCGGCGTTCATTTCTTCACGAACGATGGCTTCGACCTTGCGCATCACCTTCAAGCCCATGGGCAGCCAGGTGTACAGGCCCGAGGCCAGTTTGCGGATCATGCCGGCGCGCAGCATCAGCTGGTGGCTGATCACGACCGCGTCGGAAGGCGTTTCTTTCTGTGTGGCGAGCAAATATTGACTGGTGCGCATGGTAGGCCGTTGTCGGTTGCTTGGACTTGAAATGACTTTTGATTGTACGGGCGGTCGCTGCCGGAGTACAGGCATCTGTGGGAGCTGGCTTGCCTGCGATGCAGGCGGCACGGGGTGTCAGTTACACCGCGGTGATGCCATCGCAGGCAAGCCAGCTCCCACATTGACCGCGTACTTTCAGTCTTCTTTGGTGGGGTTCAAGCGAATCCGCCGGCTTTCCTGGAACCAGTGCAAGGCAATCAGGATCAGCGTCGGCACACCCAGCAGGCAGGTGATCAGGAAGAAGTTGTGATAACCGAACTTCTCGACCATCACCCCCGAATACCCTCCGATCAAGCGTGGCAGCAGCAACATGATCGAGCTGAGCAGGGCGTATTGGGTGGCGGAGAACTTCAGGTTGGTCAGGCTCGACAAGTACGCAACAAACGCCGAGGTCGCCATGCCCGAACTGAAGTTATCCAGGGAGATGGTGAAAATCAGCATCTGCAGGTCCGGGCCCATGTCGGCGAGCATCACGAACAGCAGGTTGGTACCGGCCGATGCTATACCGCCGATAAACAGGATCGGCAGGATGCCGAAGCGCACGATCAGCAGTCCGCCCATGCCGGCACCCAGCAGGGTCATGATCAGGCCGAACACCTTGCTGACGCCGGCGATCTGGTCCTTGGTAAAACCCTGGTCGATATAGAACACGTTGGCCATGACGCCCATCACCGTGTCCGACATGCGATAGGTGGCAATCAGCCCCAGCAGCAGGAAGGCCTGCCAGCGGTAGCGCAGGATAAAGTCGTTGACCGGCGTGAGCACCGGCGCCAGGCCCCGGCGGCCCATGGTCGACAGGCACAGGGTGGTCAGGATGATATAGAGGATGGCCCGCAGGAACGCGCGGTCTTCCAGCAGCAAGTCCAGCAGGCTGACGCCGTGGAACAGCACGCTGGCGAAGTCTGTGTTGTACAGCTGGGTGAACATCGCCGGCACCGACACCAGCAGCACGATCAACACGAACACCGAGACCAGTTGGTGCGCAAAACTGTAGCGACCGGCCTGCAACTGGGTGCGAAGTGGCACATTGGGTTCGCGCATGAACAGGGTGGTCAGCAGCGCTGGCACCATCAGCACACCGAACAGTACATACGTGCCGGCCCACGCCGAGTGCTTGTAGTTGAACCCGGTGGAGCCGAAACCTTCAGCGAAAAACAGTGCGCCGGCGGTGGCCAGCAGGGCGGCCACGCGATACCCGGACATATAGCTGGCGGCCAGCGCGGCCTGCTGGCTGTCGCTGGCGATTTCCAGGCGGTAGGCGTCTACGGCGATATCTTGCGTGGCGGAAGCGAAGGCAACGATAACGGCGATGGCGATCAGCCAGGACAGGTGCTTTTGCGGATCGCAGAACCCCATGCCGATCAATCCGAGGATCACCAGCGTCTGGGACAGTACCAGCCAGGAACGACGACGTCCGAGCTTGCCGAGCAGCGGCAGGCGCCATTGGTCGAGCAAGGGCGACCAGACCCACTTGAAGGCATAGGCCAGGCCGATCAGGCTCGCATAACCGATGGTTTCGCGGGCCACACCGGCCTCACGCAACCACACCGAGAGCGTCGAGAACACCAACATGTAAGGCAAGCCGGCAGCAAAGCCGAGCAGCAACAGCACTAACGTCGAGGGGCTGGCATAGGCGGCGAGCGCGGCGCGCCAGGTTTTACGGGGCATGGGCTGGAGTCTGCCTCAGAATTACGCAAATAAAGCGCGCACTCTAACCGCTGTGCTCTACCGGGCGCCAGCCATGACGCTGAATATCAACACGATTGTTCAGGATGCTGACACCTTCACCGCGCAAACGCGCGCGTTGCTCGTCCCCCGAGGCACTGCCCACCGGCAGACTTATCCGACCGCCGGCACCCAACACGCGATGCCAGGGCAGTTTGGTGTCTTCTGGCAACTGGCTCAGGGTGCGGCCCACCCAGCGCGCGGCGCGACCCAAACCGGCGAGGTGCGCCAGCTCCCCGTAGCTGATCACGCAGCCTTCGGGCACTTGGGCGAGGGTCAGGTACAGCACGGTGCGGCGCATTTCGGCCGGGCTTTGCGGGGCGTCGGTCGTTTCGTTCACGGTGGGCATGTCCGATGAAAATATCCGTCTATTCGTAGGAAATGTCTGCAAATGTACCGCCGGGCACGGAACTCGATACAAATACCCGAGTCAGTCCTTGCTAAGAAGTTATCCGCCCCGATAATGCCCGTTTTTTCGCCAAACTCGAGCCTCAAATCCGCTTATGTTGTCCAGAACCCTGCTGTGCCTCGCTGTTTTCAGCGCCTCCACGCCGCTGCTCGCCGATACCGTCTGGTTGAAGAACGGTGACCGACTGACCGGCAAGATCAAGGTTTTCGACGGTGGCAAGCTACTGATCCAGACCGACTATGCCGGTGCCATCCCGGTGGACTGGAAGCAGGTCAAGACCCTGGAAAGTGACCAGGAGTTGCTGGTCAAACAGGATGCCTACACCGGTGAGAAGGCCAAGTCCCTGCAGGCGGCCGATGACGGCAAAGTCGTCCTGGCCAACGGCGAGGCGCCGAAGACCGTCGAGCTGGCCAGCATCCAGCAGATCATCAAGCCCAAGCCGGTGATCGAAGACCTGGTGTGGAAGGGCAATGTCGACATGGCGCTGGACTACAAGCGTGCGGAAAAAGACACCAACGACTACGACATCGACTTCAAGACCACTGCCCGCCATGGCCAGTGGCGCCATACCGCCCAGGGCGAATACAACCGCGAATTTCAGGACGACGTGACCACCACCGACAACTGGGCGCTGGAATACGACCTGGACCGCTTCATCACCGAACACTGGTTCTGGCAGGGTCGCTTGACCTACAAGCGTGACAAGGTCGAAGACCTGTCCCGCCAGCGCACCGTGGGTACCGGCCCGGGCTATCAATTCTGGGACGATGAGTTGGGGGCGTTCTCCCTTGGTTCGCTGGTCAACCGCACGGATTACGAATATCAGGACGGCGGCAAGGACAACTTCTACTCGCTGGCCATGAAGTGGAACTACAACCGCTACCTGGTGGGCAAGACCGTCGAATTCTTCACCAATGGCGAGCTGGGCAAACCGTTGGCAGGGCCGTCCGACTATTCCCTGGATGCGGAAATGGGCCTGCGCTACAAAGTCACCGAGTGGGCCTCCCTCAACCTCAAGGCAGAGCGCGACATTATTAGTGGCGACTCGGAGAGTGCGTTGAGCAAGACCCGCTACACCGCCGGGTTCGGCGTGGCCTGGTAAAGCGCTGCCTGATTAAAGGCGCAACCCGCCGTCCATTTCCAGGATCCGCCCGGTGTAGTAGTCGTTCTCAAAGATATACGCCGCCGAATGGGCAATCTCCTCGGGCCGCCCCATGCGCTTGAGGGGAATGCCCGAGGTCATCTTCTCCAGGGCCTCGGGCTTCATGCCCAGGGTCATCTCCGTCTCGATAAACCCCGGTGCAATGCCCGCCACGCGGATACCGTAACGCGCCAGCTCCTTGGCCCAGGTCACAGTGGCGGCTGCTACACCGGCCTTGGCGGCGGAGTAGTTGGTCTGGCCGACGTTACCGGCGCGGGAGATCGACGAAATGTTGATGATGGTGCCCTGATTCTTCAGCTCCACCATTTTTGCCGCCACTTCGCGGGTGCACAGGAACACCCCGGTGAGGTTGACGTCGATCACCGCCTGCCACTGGGCCAGGCTCATTTTGATCATCTCGCCGTCCTTGACCTTGAGCAGCAGGCCGTCACGCAAAATCCCCGCGTTGTTGATCAAGCCGTTGATCGCACCAAAGTCGTCGGCGATCTGCGCCACGGTGTGGGTGACCTGCTCTTCATCCGCCACGTTGCACAGATAGGCCCGGGCTTTCACGCCATGCGCCTGGCAGGCTGCCACGGCCTGGTCGAGTTTTTCCTGATTGAGGTCCACCAACGCCAGGTGTGCACCTTTGGCGGCAAAATACTCGGCCATGGAACGGCCCAAACCCTGGCAACCGCCGGTGATAATGATTACTTTGTCGTTGAGATGCATTCGCAAGTCCTGTGGGCAGAATTAAGCGGCTATCCAAGTTTGTTTTTTGACGAAATTTATCAAAGGAGTCATAAGTTGAGCGCGCACGTTGCCAAGAATGCCCGAGAACTACTGCTCAAGGAATACCGTGGGGCACTCTCCACCTTGTCCAAGGCCATGCCCGGTTTCCCGTTTGGCTCAGTGGTGCCGTACTGCCTGGACGCCGAGGGCCGGCCGCTGATCCTGATCAGCCGGATCGCCCAGCACACCCATAACCTGCAGAAAGACCCCAAGTGCTCCCTGTTGGTGGGTGAGCGTGAGGCGGACGATGTGCAAGCCGTAGGGCGCCTGACCTACCTGGCCGAAGCCGAAAAGCTCGAAGACAGTGCTGCGATTGAAGCCGCCGCCGAGCGTTATTACCGCTACTTCCCGGATTCGGCGAACTACCACAAGGCCCATGATTTTGACTTCTGGGTGCTCAAGCCGGTACGCCACCGTTACATCGGCGGGTTTGGTGCGATCCACTGGGTCGACAACTTGACCCTGGCCAACCCGTTCGCCGCCAAGGCCGAGCTGAGCATGATCGAGCACATGAACAGCGACCACACCAAGGCCATCGCTCACTACGTCGAGCTGGCTGGGCTACCGACTTCCGAGCCTGCGCAACTGGCCGGTATCGACAGCGAAGGCATGCACCTGCGCATTGGCCAGGCCCTCTATTGGCTGCCCTTTGCAGAGCCTTGCAACACGCCGACACAAGTACGCGAAGCCTTGGTTTTCCTGGCTCACGCCGAGGTCTGGCCGAAAAAAGCAGCCGCTGAAGCTTGAATTCACGAAACGGCGACGTCATCTAAGGTGAAGTAGCAAGGCATTCTTGCGTTGAGGAACCATTTGATGCGCCCTTTTTTGTTGCTCTTTTTGTTGTTTCCGGTGCTGGAGCTGTTCGTATTCGTACAAGTCAGCGGGGCAATCGGGTTTTTCCCGGCGCTGCTGCTGATCATTCTCGGCTCGATGCTCGGCGTTCTGGTGCTGCGCGTCGCCGGCCTGGCCACGGCGCTGCGTGCCCGTGAAAGCCTTAATCGCGGCGAACTGCCGGCCCAGACCATGCTGGAAGGCCTGATGATGGCGTTGGCCGGTGGCCTGCTGATCCTCCCGGGTTTCATCAGCGATGTGGTCGGCCTGGTGATGCTGCTGCCGTTCACTCGCAAGCTGCTGGCGGGCAAGATGCGCCAGCGTGCCGAAGAGGCGGCGATCCGCCAGCGCGCCTTTGCCGACGACCTGCAACCCCGCGGCGGCCCGGCTCCGCGCCAGCCCCTGGGGCGTGAAGGTGACGTGATCGAAGGCGAGTTCGAACACCGCGACCCCAAGTAATCCCCTCACTGGCACGGCACCTTCGGGTGCCGTGTGGCTTTTAAAGACGCCCCCGACACAAAAATTTTCATCTCTGCACCCTTGTAATAAGCTTATGCGCCCTTATGTAACGGTCACCGCAAGGTTTCTGGTGGCGACACCAGACAGACTTCCGCGTTTCGCACCGCGAACCGCGACCGGCACCGCCGGAATTTAACTAGCCGGAATTGACACCGGCCGATGAAAAACACAATTAGGAGAGATCGACAATGAGCAAGCTTCGTCCTCTGCATGACCGCGTCGTCATCCGTCGCAGTGAAGAAGAAAAGAAAACCGCTGGCGGTATCGTTCTGCCAGGTTCGGCTGCTGAAAAAGCCAACCACGGTGTGATTCTCGCTGCTGGCCCAGGCAAAACCCTGGAAAACGGTGAAGTACGTGCGCTGGCTGTGAAAGTGGGTGACAAGGTTGTTTTCGGCCCTTACTCCGGCAGCAACACTGTGAAAATCGACGGCGAAGACCTGCTGGTAATGGCTGAGAACGAGATTCTCGCTGTTCTGGAAGGCTGACTTCCCCGCTCATCTTCCCGTTACTACAAAGTATTTAAGGAATATCGATCATGGCTGCTAAAGAAGTTAAATTCGGCGATTCCGCCCGTAAGAAAATGCTCGCCGGTGTCAACGTCCTGGCTGACGCAGTAAAAGCGACCCTGGGCCCTAAAGGCCGTAACGTGATCATCGAGAAGAGCTTCGGCGCTCCGACCATCACCAAGGACGGCGTTTCCGTCGCCAAAGAAATCGAGCTGAAAGATCGCTTCGAAAACATGGGCGCGCAGCTGGTCAAAGACGTTGCCTCCCGTGCCAACGATGACGCAGGCGACGGCACCACCACCGCCACCGTTCTGGCTCAGTCGATCGTCAACGAAGGCCTGAAAGCCGTCGCTGCCGGCATGAACCCGATGGACCTGAAACGCGGCATCGACAAGGCGACCATCGCCATTGTCAAAGAGCTGAAGTCCCTGTCCAAGCCATGCGCTGACACCAAGGCAATCGCTCAGGTCGGCACCATCTCGGCCAACTCCGACAGCTCCATCGGCGACATCATTGCCGAAGCCATGGAAAAAGTCGGTAAAGAAGGCGTGATCACCGTTGAAGAAGGCTCGGGCCTGGAAAACGAACTGTCGGTTGTTGAAGGCATGCAGTTCGACCGTGGCTACCTGTCCCCGTACTTCGTCAACAAGCCAGACACCATGACCGCCGAGCTCGACGGCCCGCTGATCCTGCTGGTTGACAAAAAGATCTCCAACATCCGTGAACTGCTGCCAGTTCTGGAAGCTGTTGCCAAAGCCGGCCGCCCACTGCTGATCGTTTCCGAAGACGTTGAAGGCGAAGCCCTGGCGACCCTGGTTGTGAACAACATGCGCGGTATCGTGAAAGTGGTTGCTGTTAAAGCACCTGGTTTCGGCGATCGTCGCAAGGCCATGCTGCAGGACATCGCTGTTCTGACTGGCGGTACCGTTATCTCCGAAGAGATCGGCCTGAGCCTGGAAAGCGCTACCCTGGAACACCTGGGTAATGCCAAGCGCGTCACCGTGACCAAGGAAAACACCACCGTGATCGACGGTGCTGGTGTTGAAGCTGACATCCAGGCACGTGTTACCCAGATCCGCGCTCAAGTGGCTGATACCACTTCCGACTACGACCGTGAAAAACTGCAAGAGCGTCTGGCCAAGCTGTCCGGCGGCGTTGCAGTGATCAAGGTTGGCGCGGGTTCCGAAGTTGAAATGAAAGAGAAGAAAGCCCGCGTTGAAGACGCCCTGCACGCTACCCGTGCAGCCGTTGAAGAAGGCGTGGTACCTGGCGGCGGCGTGGCACTGGTTCGCGCTCTGCAGGCTATCTCCGAACTGAAAGGCGACAACGCTGACCAGGACGTTGGTATCGCTCTGCTGCGTCGTGCGGTTGAAGCACCTCTGCGCCAGATCGTTGCCAACTCCGGCGACGAGCCAAGCGTAGTCGTCGACAAGGTCAAGCAGGGTTCGGGTAACTTCGGTTACAACGCTGCTACCGGCGAATACGGCGACATGATCGAAATGGGCATCCTGGACCCGGCTAAAGTGACTCGTTCGGCTCTGCAAGCGGCTTCGTCGATTGCCAGCCTGATGATCACCACTGAAGCAATGATCGCCGAGATCAAAGAAGATGCTCCAGCTGGCGGCGGTATGCCAGACATGGGCGGTATGGGTGGCATGGGCGGCATGATGTAAGCCAGCCTTACCCCGATACTGAAAAACCCCGCCTGCAGCGATGCAGGCGGGGTTTTTTTATGCGCGCAGGTCAACTGACGCCGCGACGCCCGAGGAGTTTCTTGAACATGAAACCACGGGCCAGCATCAGGTGCGAGGCGGGCGGCAAAGATGCCACGGGTCCCGGTGCCGCAGTGCCGGATGACGGAGGGACAGGCACGTTTGCGGTTTTTTTGAGGGGCGCCGGTTGGGGCCGCTCCCAATGGCCGGACATGACGACCATGCCCAGCAGTTTGAGGGTGTTGCCGTAGTAGTCATGGTCCCGGATGGACTGGTGTTGCAGGTTGTCCCAGATGTTATTGAGCCACAGCTGATTGTCGGGGCTGATCATTGCGCTGACCCCGAGTGCCGCCACAAAGGCCGGCTCATTCTGCGCTTCATCAATGGTACTGCCGTCGATCCGGTAACCACTGTTGAAGTGACCCGGCTCATCGTGAGTGGTGGCGCGTGCCCAGCGGTTGAATGTGGTCAAGGTGTACAGCGCGCGAGGGTCACCGTACATCAGGTAATCCAGGCCGATGCGCCACGGGTAACGGGCGGCATTCCACGCGTAGGCTCCGTCGTATTTGCCTTCCACCAGCTCGGGCCGCGCCGGGGTGAGCGAGGTGTCCAGGTGGCTGATAAAGTCCGGCACCAAAGCACTTTTGGCACTGTAGCGCTGGGTAAAGGTGCTGATGATCGAATAGGTCTTGTCGCGAACCGCCTGCCAGCGTTTATCCCCGGTCATGGCGAAAAAGCTGTAGAGGTGCGACTGCATGAAGTCCGAGCTGCGAGTCGTGTACTCCAGCTCTGCATCGCCGTCGGTACCGGCCCAGTCGCCGAGCATCAAATGGTGGGTCCTGGGGTGCACCTCGTGTTTCATGATCGCCGCCATGACCGTGTTGGCCTCGCTGCGATAGTCAATCGTGCCCTGGCTGCCCCATTTCTGGTCGGCCAGCAGCAGGGCGTAGGCGATGTCCAGGTCGCCGTCGGTGGCGCTGACGTCGCCGCGAAAGGCGTCGGTGGAGTCGCCGCATCCCTCGATCTGGTTCCAGGCCATCAAGCCGGGATCGGACGCTGCCGGGTGATCCTGGAAGTAGCGCACCATGGCGTCGAAGGTCTTTTGCGCGTCGTCATCGTAGTCCGCCATCATCACCGTGAGCAGCATGCCGTAACCATGGGCCTCAGACACCGTGATCGTGCCGGGCGCAGTGCCACCGCCCACCGGTTTGTGGTCGGCGTTGACCTTGACGAAAAACCGGCCGCTGCCGCATTCGCTCGACAGATACACCGCCTTCCAGTCCTTGTAGAACGTGACCAGTTGCTGATCCATGATCGCCTGGGACTGGCGATTGGGCAGGATGGTGCCGGGGTAATAGGGCGCGTGGACACTCTGGGCCGCGAGGCTGCCTGACCATGAACCGGCGGCCATGCACAGTGACAACACCAGCGTAGGCAGATGCCGTTTAAGGTGACGCATGAAATGACTCTCCAACCTGATCCAAAGGGCATGGACTCAGGATGGCGCGTGCGATCCTGAATCAGGTCGCGAGGTTAGCGGCAGCGGGGAGGTTCCACTGTCACAGGCTGTAACAGCCTAACCCGGGCGCAGCGCCAGGGTCAGGGTCAGGCGTGCACCGCCCAACGGGCTGCGGGTGATCGACAGTTCCCCACGGTGCCAATGGCTGGCGCGTTTGGCCAGCGCCAGGCCCAGGCCAAACCCACTGGGCTCGTCGCCGCCCATGGCCAGGCGCACGAAGGGCTCGAAGATCTTTTCGCGGTTTTCCGGCAGCACGCCGGGGCCGTCATCGTCCACATGCAGCACCAGCTGTTGGCCCTGAGATGAAGCGCTGACATTCACCCGTTCGCGGGCGTAGGTGATGGCGTTGCTCAGCAGGTTACGCACGATCAAATGCAGCAGGGCGCGATCACCGATCAGCTCCAGGTCGGCCGGGTCGGTGTCCAGGGTCAGCAAGCGATGGTGCCCGTCCAGCAGGGCGAACTCCTGTTGTAGCCAGTCATGGATATTGATCGGCTCATGCTGCAGGTCACTGGGCGCATCGGCCAGCCGGGCAAAGGCGAGGCTGGCGCGAACCAGCGACTCCAACTCCTCGATGTCGGTTTGCAGGCGCTCCTGCAGGCGGGTGCGGGTGTCGGGGTCGGCACTTTTGCTCAGCAGCGCCAGGGCAAACCGCATCCGCGCCAGGGGCGTGCGCAGTTCGTGGGACACCGCCTGCGAGACCTCCCGGTGCCGCTCGCCCATCGACGTGATGTCCTGGGCATGCTGGCGCAAGGTCTGCTGCAACGGTGCCCATTCCTGGCTCATCGCCGGCAGCAGCGTGTTCGGCGTGCGGGCGAGGGTAGCAATGCTGGCGTTGAGGGTGTTGAGGTCGTGGGTGTACTTGCGCCGGGCACGCAACGCGATCCAGAGAAACAGCACCACCGGCAGGCCGGCGACACAGGCGGTCACCCAATACACCGGATATTGCAGCAGGTCTTTCACTTCGGCGGTTCCCCACATGGGGCCGAATTGAATCACCGTGTCGTCGTCCAGCGGGAAGTAGGTGACGTCCTCATCACTGTTCTGCGCGGGCTGATGGTGGTCGAGCATGACCAGGGCTTCCGGCGGCAGCTCAATATCATCTTTTTTCACCAGGCTGACCGGGTACTGAAAGCGGGCTTGCAGCGCCTCGATATGCGCCTCCCGCTGTTCGGCGGGCAAGGCCTTGAGTTGTTCGGCCACCAGATAACCCGGGCCGGCCATCAAGCGCAGAAAACTGTAGTCGCCGACAAACACTGCTGCGTTCGTGCACAGCCACAACAGATAGAAGGTGAGGGCCGCCCAGCTGGTGCCGGCGGCGATGGCCATCCACGGGCGCACTTTAGACAGCATGCTGGGCCCCCGGCGGGATTTCGACGAACAGGTAACCCTGCGCCGTGATGGTCTGGATGGTCACGGGGCACTCAAGGCTCATCAGTTTTTTGCGCAAGCGTGACACCCGCATGTCAATTGAACGATTCAGGCCGTCGTACTCCAGGCCACGCAGGCGCTGGAGCAGTTTTTCCCGGGTGAGCAATACGCCGCAATGGCGGGCGAAGATGGCGAGCAACTCGAATTCGGCCACCGAAAACTGCAAGGGCGCCTCGCCAAGCCAGGCGAAGTGGTTGTTCAGGTCCAGCCGAAACGTGCCCCACTGATAGTAGCTGCGGGGTGCCTGGGGATGGCGGCGCAGCAGCGAGCGGATTCTCGCCAACAACAACAGCGGGTCGATCGGCTTGACCACGTAGTCGTCGGCCCCGGCGGCAAACCCCACCAATTGTTCAGCGTTCTCGTCCAGGGCGGTCATCATCAGGATCAGCCCGGGGTAATGGTCGCGAATCTGTCGGCACAGGGTAAAACCGTCGATGCCCGGCAGCATCACGTCGAGGATCAATAAGGCCGGCTGCTCATCGCGGATGCGTTGGGCGGCGCGGTCGCCACGGTGTTCTACCGCCACGGTAAACCCCTCGGCGCGCAGGAACTCGGCGGTGAGCGCCGCCAGGGGCAAGTCGTCTTCGATCAGCAGCAGGGTATCGGACATGGCTCAGCGGGATCATTGCCAAAAAAGTGCGCAGAGTGTTGCGCCCTTGCCCCCGGCGAGGCAAGGGGTGTTCATCAAGCGGTTGCGGCGGGGCGGTACAGCAAAAAGTAATACGCTCCCAAGCAAATCAGCCAGCTGAAAATCGCCGTCCACACGTTATGGGAAAGAAAGTGCGCGCCTTGCATGGTGCGGCTCACCGAAAGCACCGTGCCCAGCCCCAGCGCAAATATAAAAGCCCAGCGCGCCATTCGTGGCCGGCGATCCCGCAGGGCAAAAAACAACGCAAACAAGGCAAACCCGGTCGCCGCATGCCCACCCGGCCAGCAACGGCCCGGCTTGTCGGTAGGCGGCCTGGGGCTAAGCAGTTCGCTGTAAGTCTCCTGGCCGCCAAACTCCTTGACGCTCCACGGGCATTGCACCGCGGTTACCGTCTTCAAGGGTGAGACAAACGAGGTGGCCAGAGCCAGGGACAGCACCAGGCAGCCCAGCTCCCGACGATAGGGCTTAAGCCGTTCAACAATAAAGGCTCCTGCAAACCCGGCGATCGCCAGTACGGAAAACACGATCACCATCTGTTTGGCGCGATCGTGAAGAATGTCTTCGAGAAAAAAACTGTGCCGGCCCACAAAGCCGCCTTCGGCAGCGTTGTAGAACAGTTTGGCCACGTCCATGTCCAGCGATGTCAGCTCCAGCAACAGCATGACCACCGCCAAAACGGCTGGCACGCCGAGACCGAGCCAAAAGTTGAGGGGTTTGGAAACCGGGCGAACAGCGATTGCGTGCATGGTGAACTCAGATTCTAAAAAAAGCCCCGGGCAGACCTGGCCGGGGCTTTTCGGTTAGCGTGCGCTCACCTGGGGGACCTCGTCCTTGGGCGCCCTCCAGCTCAGCAACTGTTGTTTGTAGCCGTAACTGGCGCCCTGGTAGTAGGTAATGGCCCGCTGGATCAACGGGTCATCGCTGCCAACACGGGACTCATGGCTGTCACCCAGCGCCTGGTCATGGCGGCGCAGGCCCTGGCGTGGGCTGAGGATCGCGAGGTCATTACCGTCGAACAAACCCAGGTACTGGTAATTGCCGACCACTACCCGTGGCGGCAGCGGGTTGTCTTGCAGCAGGTTGCGGCCAAAAAACGTCGACTCATAGCTCAGGTTCAACAAGCCCAGCAGCGTCGGCGCGAGGTCGATCTGGCTGGCCAGCTTCGCGTTCTCGGCGGCATCAATCAGCTTGGGCGCGTAGATGAACAGCGGGATCTGATAATTGACCATGGGCAGGTCTTCCTTGCCCGCGCTGCCTGCCGTGTGGTCGGCGACGAAGATAAAGATGGTGTTGTCGAACCAGGGCTTCTGGCGCGCCGTCTCCAGGAACTGGCCGATGGCGTAGTCGGTGTACTTCACCGCGCCATTGCGCCCGTCGCCGGATTTGATATCAACGCGGCCTGCCGGATAGGTGTACGGGCGGTGGTTGGAGGTGGTCATCAGTTGCAGCAGGAATGGTTGCTGCTTGGCATAGTCTTCGTCCGCCAGTTTCAGCGTCTGTTTATAGAGGTCTTCGTCGGCCATGCCCCAGGCGTTTTTGAAGCTGATTTCCGCTTCGGGCACGCTGCTCTGGTCGACCACGCGGTAACCGTTGCCGCTGAAAAACGCGTTCATGTTATCGAAGTAGCCACGGCCGCCGTAGACAAACACGCTGTCATAGCCGATGGCGTTGAGCTGCTGGCCCAGGCTCCCGAAGCCGCTCTCCCGGCCGATGCGCTTGACGATGGAGCGTCCCGGCGTTGGCGGAATGGCCAGGGTGATGGCTTCCAGGCCTCGGTCGGTGCGGGTACCGGTGGCGTAGAAGTTATTGAAGTACAGGCTTTGCTTGCGCAGCGCGTCGAGGTTGGGCGTGAGGTTATTCGGGTCGCCGTTGCTGCCCATGTACTTGGCGCTGAAGCTTTCGATGGTCACCAACACGATATTGGGTTTGCGCAGCGTGCCCGGGTTGGTAATGGCGCGGCGGATATCCAGCGGATCAGTGCCGATAAACCGTGCGTTCGGCTCGCTGAGTTCGGCGCGCAACTGCTTGGCGACCACATCCGCCGGGAGGCTCTTGTAGAACTGGTTATAGTCCAGCTCGTTATTACGGAAGGCGGCGAAGAACTGATACGGGCCGTTGCTCGCCAGTTCATTGTTGTAGGCGTTACCGCCCTGGCTGCGCGGGCTGTCCTGGTTGATCAATTGCAGGCTCAGGCCGGCCACCACCAACAAACCGAGTGCGTTGAGCAGGCGCTTGCGCATCGCCGGCAACGGCGCATTCATCGCCGCGTTGAACGGTTTACGCAAGGCCACGCTCAAGACGATGGCCATCACCGCCAGCAGGCTCAGCAGCTTGCCGATCGGATAGGACTCCAGCAGGTTGTTCAGCACCTCTTTGGAGTAAACCAGGTAATCCACGGCAATAAAGTTGAAGCGCACGCCGAACTCGTCCCAGAACAGCCACTCGGCGACGCTGGTGAAGAGCATGGCGAACAGGCTGACGGTGAGTACGGCTTGCAGGAACCAGCGATGGCCCCGGCGACGCCACAACCCCGGCGGGCACAGCAGCAGGTACAGGCCCAAAGGCAGCGCAGCATAGGCGAGGAAGCCGAGGTCGTAGAGCAGGCCTACGCCAAATACCGGCAGCAGGTTACCGCTTACTTCGTCCAGGTGGGT
The DNA here is from genome assembly GCF_012935715.1 of Pseudomonas sp. ADAK13. Classification (NCBI taxonomy): domain Bacteria; kingdom Pseudomonadati; phylum Pseudomonadota; class Gammaproteobacteria; order Pseudomonadales; family Pseudomonadaceae; genus Pseudomonas; species Pseudomonas sp. ADAK13. Next base: position 727,328 of record NZ_CP052860.1, on the reverse strand, counting down.
CACCAGCAGCAGGAGGCGGGTCAGTAGAAAAACAACCAGCCAGGCACCGGTCACCAACAGCAAATAGCGCATTGGCGCCGTTTTTGGAAAACCCATGTCAATGTTCCTTATTTTCGATGGGCGCGATCTTCGCGCTGACACTGTAGTCAGGTTGTGAACCTATAGTGAAAAACTCGTTAAGTCCTGCAATCGGTTGAAAACAGTAATTGACGCGGCCTTCAGCCCTAGCCGTGAGCCATACTTGGCCTTAAGCTGCGCGAGCCAACACGGCCGTTACCGCGTACGGAGACACTGCCCATGCGAATTTTATTGGTTGAAGACAACCGCGATATTCTGGCCAACCTGGCCGATTACCTGGGGCTGAAGGGCTACACCGTAGACTGTGCGCAGGACGGTTTGTCGGGCTTGCACCTGGCTGCAACCGAACATTACGACCTGATCGTGCTCGACATCATGCTGCCCGGCATTGATGGCTACACCCTGTGCAAACGCCTGCGTGAAGACGCACGCCGCGACACGCCGGTGATCATGCTCACCGCCCGTGACCAACTGGATGACCGGCTGCAGGGCTTCAAGTCTGGCGCCGATGACTACCTGCTCAAGCCGTTTGCGCTGTCGGAATTGGCCGCACGCATCGAAGCGGTGCTGCGCCGTGCCCAGGGCGGCGGTCGCCGTGCCTTGCAAGTCGGTGACCTGAGTTACGACCTCGACACCCTGGAAGTCACCCGCGAAGGGCGCCTGCTCAAGCTCAACCCGGTCGGCCTGAAGCTGCTGGCGGTGCTGATGCAAAAAAGCCCTCACGTGTTGCGCCGCGAAATTCTCGAAGAAGCCCTGTGGGGCGATGACTGCCCTGACAGCGACAGCTTGCGCAGCCATGTCCATCAACTGCGTCAGGTGATTGATAAACCCTTCGCCAAACCGTTGCTGCAAACGGTGCACGGTGTGGGTTATCGCCTGGCCGAGGGTCGTGATGGAGTTTAAGCAAAGCCTTGCCCAGCGGATCATCATTGCCTTCGCCTTGATGAGCGCATTGGTGGCGGGGGCCTTCGCCATGGGCATCGTCGCCACAGTGCACCTGGTGGAAGAAAAACTCATTTCGGCAGGCCTTGGCGGTGACTTGCAACGCCTGCTGCTGATGGACAGCGTCGAGGACTGGAGCCACCGTCCCGAGCCGGACCAGCTGTTCTACTTCAGCGGCGGCCCTGGCGATTTCGAGCTGCCCAAAGACTTGCGCCACCTGGACGCCGGTTTTCACGAGGTATTCCGCGAGCAGCTTTCCTACCACGCGATGGTCGAAATCGTCGACGGTCGCCGCTATGTCCTGCTGCAAGACCAGAGCGATTTCGAAGAGCGCGAGCGCGTGCTGTTTGCCGTGGTGCTGGTGGGGTTTGTGCTTAGCCTGGCGCTGGCGGTGTTCCTCGGTTGGGTACTGGCGCGCAAGGTCATGGCGCCGGTGGTGCGCCTGGCTCGCCAGGTGCGCCATCGTGACCAGTTACTCGGGCTGGCGCCGCCCCTGGCCCCGGACTATGCCGCGGATGAGGTCGGTGAGTTGGCGGTGGCCTTCGACGCGACCCTGGGCCGCTTGCGCCAGGCGTTGTCTCGGGAGCAGCTGTTTACCAGCGACGTCAGCCACGAGTTGCGCACCCCGCTGATGGTGCTCGCCAGTTCCTGCGAACTGTTGCTGGAGAACCCGGCGATTGATCAGCGCGGCCGCAAGCAGGTTGAGCGCATTGCGCGGGCCAGTGAGGAAATGCGCGAGCTGGTTCAGACCTTCCTGATGCTGGCCCGTGCCCAGCGCGAAGAGGCGGGCATGTCGCCCCAGGCCAACCTGGCGCAGGTGGCCGACGACCTGCTGGGGATCTGGCGTGAGCCGATCGAGCGCAAAGGCCTTGAACTGATTTATCAGCCCGGGGCACCGTTGGACACCCGCTACAACGCGACCTTCCTGCACGCGGTGATGGGCAACCTGCTGCGCAATGCACTGCATTACACCGAGCAAGGCTTTATCCGCCTCACCCTGGAGCCGAGTGGCTTTGTGGTGGAAGACTCCGGCGTGGGAATTCCCGAGGACAAGCGCGAAGCGATGTTCGAGCCGTTTGTGCGCGGCAGTGAAAAGCGCGGTGAAGGCCTGGGCCTGGGTTTGTCGCTGGTCCAGCGCATCTGCGAGAACCAGGGCTGGAGCGTCAGCCTCAGTACCATGGAGCCCAACGGTTGCCGTTTTCACGTCGAGTTGAGTCAGGTCAAACCCTGATGCCTGCCCTGCCGCTACCCTGCGGCAGACTCCTCGATTTTCGCCGAAGATGGCACCATGCCACGACTTGTATCTGCAAAGTTTTGTAATGTATACGATTCGACAGGACAAGTTTTTCACAATGTGTTGACCTGTTGATCACAGGATTCTGCTTAAGGTTGTAGGCATCAGTAACTGGAGACCCGTTGATGCCTACTCCGATCAAGCTCGAATTTTCCGAAAAGTACGACGATCAGCACGCGCAGAATTATTTGCTCAAACATCAGGACAATCTGGCTCGCCGGTTGTCCCACAAACGCGACGAGCAATTGGCGCGTGGTGCGCTGGCCATGGCCGGTGAGCCTGGCCTGGTGCTGGACTTGCCGTGTGGGGCCGGGCGTTTCTGGCCATTACTGGCAGAAAAGCCCAACCGCGTGATCATTGGCGCCGACAATTCAGCGTCGATGTTGAAGATCGCCACCGTCGCTCAACCGGCGGATGTGGTGAAACGGGTACGCCCCTTGCAGACGTCTGCCTTTGATATTGATTTGCCCGACAACGCAGTCGACAGCATTTTCTGCATGCGCTTGATGCACCACATTGGTGACCCCGAGCACAGGCTGGCAATACTGCGCGAATTTCAGCGTGTTACCCGCGACAGCGTGATTATCTCGTTGTGGGTGGACGGCAACTTCAAGGCGTGGAAACGCAAGCGTGCCGAAGTGCGGCGTCGCAAGAAAGGTGAGCAGGAAGGTTACCAAAATCGGTTCGTGTTACCGGCTGCTACTGTTGAGGCAGAGTTTGAACAGGCCGGTTTCCGTGTTCAGGAATCTCTGGACTTCATACCGCTCTACGCCATGTGGCGAGTGTATGTATTGCGCAAGAGGTAACAGGATGGCTGTCGAGTGTTTAGCAGGTAGTGAAGTAGCTCCCGAAGAGCGATTTGATTATTTCTGGCGCCAGCAGGGCGAGTGGGTCGAGGAACCCAATCGTCGTCGTGGCGGTGAAAGTGGTGTGCAACGGGTTGTGGGCACCAATGGTCGTTTGCTCTACAGCAAGCGCCAGACCGGCCATATCTACCGCAGTTGGCTCCATCCTTTTGGACGCCCCACTGTTTTACGTGAGCGCGATGCCCTCAAGGGCCTGCGTTTGCTGGATGTACGCGTGCCGGAACTGGTGTTCTGCGAAGCCCGCCGCGACCCTGAGCACCAATGGAAAGCGTTGTTGGTGACGGCGTCGCTGGACGGTTTCGACGAGATCGAAAACTGGTACGCCGCCGGTGGTCGCGAGCAGTATGGCGAGTTGGTGCATGAGCGCCTGCTCAAGGAACTGGCCGGTACCCTGGCGCGGATGCACAAGGGCCGTTGGCAGCATGGTTGCCTGTATATCAAGCATATCTTTGTGCGGGTGACGGGCGAGGGTGATGCGGCCAAGGTAGAAGTGGCGCTGCTGGACTTCGAGAAGTGCCGCCAGCGGTTGACCGCGTTTCGGGCGGCTCGGCACGACATGTTGCAGTTGCGTCGCCATTCGTCGTGGAATTCTACGGACTGGAAAAAACTCAGCTACTTTTACGAGACGGCGTTTGGCAGCGCTATCAAAGGTTTAACGTAATGAAGCTAGAAATTGCACGAGGTTTGTTTCTGTTGGGGGCGTTGGGCATAGCTGCCCTGGCCCTGGCTGCCTGGGAGCAGCCCCGGACACAAGTCCTCAGTGCGGTGCAGGGTGTCGGGCAGCAGTGCCCGATGCCGCGGATCGCCAAGGTCGGTGTCACGGCCAAGCCTGATCATGAGTTGTTGTTATTCATGTTCGGGATGTCCCAAGGGATGAGGCCACAAAGTTGAAGAGATTGAAGCCCAAATAAAAGGCCTCGCTGGTTCGAGGCCTTTTATTTGGGCTTGGGTTTTTGGGGGTTGGGTGTATATCCGTTTCTTCGGTAACGGCCGCTATGGGTTCCGCTCTTACAGCGGCTCACTTTGGAAAAGCCCCAAAGTAAGCAAAGGGCTCTGCCCCGCCTGTCGGCACCTCGCTTAGGCTCGGTGTTCCCTCACTCCGGCATTGCTCCGCGGGCCGCCGCGACGGGGCGTCCCTGCCCCGTCGCGGCTAAACCGGCGTCCTGCCGGTTTACCCGCTCCTCAATCCCTACGTTCGGCCTCGGGCTTATTGGGGCAGTCAGAGCCAGATCAAGATCAAAAGCAAGAGCACAGCGGCCTACAGGCCGGCTTGAGTGGTAGAAGCCAGATCAAAAGCCAGAGCAAAAGCCAAAGCGAAAACCAAATCTGAAACGGATGCAGCTCTGCTTTTCTGTGGGAGCTGGCTTGCCTGCGATGCAGACAACTCGGTCTCTCAGGTACACCCAGTTGATGCCATCGCAGGCAAGCCAGCTCCTACAGTTGGACCGTGCCCGCTGTAGATTTTGATCTTGCCTTTGCTTCACACCACTCAAGCCGGCCTGTAGGCCGCTGTGCTGTTGATCTGCTTTTGATCTTGATCTTAGGCGCCCCGTTAAACCACGCTGGCCGAACGCAGGCTTTGGAGCGTGGGTAACCCGGCAGGACGCCGGGTTAGCCGCGCTGGGCCAAGGATGGCCCATCGCGGCGGCCCACGGTCCAAAGCCGGAGTGAGGGCACACCGAGCCTAGGCGAGGTGCCGAGTGGTGGGGCAAGAGCCCTTTTGGTTACTTTTGGGGCTCTTTTCCAAAAGTGACCCGCTGTAAGAGCGGAACCCATATCAGCCCTGACCGCAGCAACGGATATACCCCCGATCAAACCAGATGCAGATGGTTATCCCAAAGCCCCGCCGGCAACTCCAGCGGCTTACCCACCAACGGCACCTGCCGACAATCATAAAACCGGCAACGCCCCTGACCGGAAGTCACCACAAACCCGTCCGCCACCGCGCCCACCCCGGCACAGTCCGGCAACGGCCCGTCCAGCAGCAACTCAGCGCTGTCCATGTTCCAGATAAAGAACCGGTTCCCCCGGGGCGCCGTCAGCGCCACCAGTCGCAACTCACTGTGCACCGCCACACTGGCCGTGTAATGCCCCATGGCCTGCAACTGCTCATCCGCCACCGGAAACGCCACAAACGCCTGCCCCGGCCGTTTGATCGCCAGCAACTCCGAGCGCTCATGAGACGCCCCCATAAACTGCTGCCCGGCGAGGATCGTACCGTCGCTGGCAATCCCCATATGCCGCACGCTGTTCATCTGCTGGCCCAGGGTCTCCTTGCTCAACAGTGTCCCGTCGCGCTGCATCAGGACCAGGCTCGGCTCCATGGCATTCAGGTTCATCTCGACCCGGCTCTCGGCCTCGGTACGAATCCCGCCGTTAGCCACCACCAGCGTCTCGCCGTCTGGCATCCACGACACCTGATGCGGCCCGATCCCATGGGTAGAAATCTCGCCGGTGTGCACCAACCGCTCACCCTCAAACCGATACACGCCCAGCAAGCCGCGACCCGGGTCGGAGGTGTCGTTCTCCGTGGCATACAGCCACTCGCCGTCCTTGTGAACCACCGCGTGCCCATAGAAGTGGCGATTGGCCTTGGAGGTGATGGTTTGCAGCAGCGCCCCGTCCCGCAAGTCGATCAGGTAGCTCTCGGTGCCCGGCCGACGGGCGACAAACAGCGCAATCGGCAGTGTCGGGTGGTTGATGATGTCGTGGCAACGCTGGCCGACCTGGGTGGCAAACACCTGCTTGCCGTCCAGGTGGAAGCCGACGGCGTAGTGCTTGCCGTCACTGTCATCCCGCGCCGAGAGCAGCAGCGGGCTTTTGCCCTTCTGCTTGAACAGCGTCCAGCCACCCAGGGTGATTGCACTGAGCAGCACGCTGCCGATCGCCAAAGCCTGTCGCCTGAGCATCATCAGTCACCGTCGTTGGCGTTAAAGCCCAGTTGGATGCCCAGCGCCTTGGCCAGTTCGCCTTCGTGCAGGCGGTGGACCACGTTGAGGCTGTCGTAGATATCGTTGAGTTGCTGGCGCCCGGCATCGTCGGCCAGCAGTTCGTTCAGCGAACGCTGGTTGCTGGCGAACAGTTTCAGGGACGCGGCATACGCGGCGTCGATCTTGTCAGCCAACGGCTTTTGATCGGCCGGCAACAGGCCGCGCAGGCCTTTGTTGTCGACGCCGACCCAGACGGTCTGGGCGGCAGCCAGGCTGGCCTCCAGGCTTTGCAGGGACGACTGGCTGCGCCACGCATCAGCCTGGAACGGCTGCGGGATGCCCTTGGTCTGGCGGCCCATTGGCGTGCCGAGTTTTTTCTTCAGGGTGTCCAGCGCGGTCACTTGGACCCGCAGCAGGTCGGCGATGGCTTCGTGGGAATCGGCGTAGCGCTGGTTAGGAAACTTGGTCATCTGCGCCAGCATGCCGTCGGTGCTGTTCCAGCTCGAGAGGATTTCTTCGGCCAGCAGTTTCTGGCGCTCGCCAATGGCCACCAGCAGCGGGCAGTAACGGGCTTTTTGCGTCTCGTCCGCCAGGTCAGTCTTGGCGTCGTAGAGGATGTATTCGTAGGCCGACAGGCCCTGCACCACGACGCTGGATTTGGCCAATGCGGCGGCGTCGATCTGCGGTTGGGCGCTCACCAGTTGTTCGACCTGACGGCCCACCAGGTTTTTCTTGTCCGGCCAGAACTGCACCTGCCACGAACGGTTGCCCTCGGCCAGCGGGCCGATCAGCAACGGCTGCAACTCGGCCCAGGCTTTTTGCGCGTGCAGGAAGTCGGCGCGGGCGGTCTCCAGGCTTTCCTTGCCCTGGCAGTAGGCCAGGGCGCTGACGGCCAGTTGGCGGTCGGCTTCAACCCAGCGGCTGTAGGTCGGCAGGATCACTTGCTTGGCGATGGCCGCCGAGGTCACCGCTTGCGGGTCCTGGGGCGAGCACGCACCGAGGGCGAGGGCGGCCAGGCTGGTGAACAACAACTTGGGACGGAACATGTCGAGCTCCCTTCTGTAATTAGGACAAAGCTTATAAAGAATTCAGAAATGCCAGCAACGCGGCGCGCTGTTCGGCATTGAACGACAACACATGCTGCTGCGCCGCCTGGGCTTCTCCGCCGTGCCACAGCACGGCTTCCATCAGGTTGCGGGCGCGGCCGTCATGCAAGAACTGGGTGTGGCCACTCACGGCTTGCGTCAGGCCGATGCCCCACAACGGCGGCGTGCGCCAGTCGCGGCCACCGGCCTTGAATTCGCTGCGGTTATCGGCCAGCCCGTCGCCCATGTCGTGCAACAGCAAATCGCTGTAGGGGCGAATCACCTGGTTGGCCAATTCAGGTTCGGCTGCGGTGGGCGCCGTGGTGAATTGCGGGGTGTGGCAGCCCTGGCAACCGGCCTGGTAGAACAGGTTTTTCCCGGCCAGCACTTGCGGTGCGTTGACGTCGCGGCGGGCGGGCACGGCCAGGTTGCGGGTGTAGAACAGCACCAGGCGCAGGATGTTGTCGCTGACCTCAGGCTCGCCATCCGGGCCATTGCCGTTGGGCGCCTGTTTGCAGGCCACTTGTGCATCGGTGCAGTCATCGAACGGTCTCAGGGACGTGGTGAGGCCCATATCACCAGAGAACGCGTGAACATTTTGTTGATTGAGGTTCGGCTGCCCGGCTTTCCAGCCAAATCGACCGAGGACAGTCTTGTGTTGCGCATCGTCCCAGACCCAATTCGCCCGTCCGACGAGAGCTTCCTTGTCGGCGGTTTTCGGGTCGGTGTTGCGCAGGATGTCGGCGTCTGCAATCGCTTCCAGCAGCCCCAGGCCGATCATCGGCGGTGCAACCCGGGCCGAGAACCGCGTGTCGGGGTGCATCGGGCCGTAACCCAACTGGGTGATTTGCAGCGCCGGCTTGCGCAGTTCGACCACGGTGCCGTCCCTGAAGCGGACATTGACCGGTGTGTAGTCGACCCGCACCTTGCCTTCCGGCGCGACGCCGGGTACGGCCATGTCTTGCAATTGCCCACCGTAGACCGGCTCGGGGACTACGCCCAGTTGCTCGATGACCTTGGCATAGGGCGGCGCATCGGGAATCGACAGGCGCACCAGCATCGACACCGCGTTGGGCGCATCGGGCAGCGGCGGATGACCTCGGCCGTCCTTGATATGGCAGTTCTGGCAGGCATTGGTATTGAACAGCGGCCCCAACCCGTCGCGGGCGGTGGTGGTGGACGGTGCAATCACCCAGGGGCTGCGGAAGAAACTGTTGCCCACGCTGAAGTCCAGGCGCCGGGTGGGCGACAGGTTGGCCGAAGGCAGCGAGAAAGCGTTCTGGTCGGTCTTCCTCACCGTTGCCGCGCCACCGGCACGTGCTTCGCCCGGCTCCGCTTTCGTGAATCGCGGGGCGTCATCGCAGGCACTCAGGCTCAGGGCCATCAACAGTGCAGACAGGCGAAGGGGCGAACGGGACATCAGTCTTCCTGAACGTAGGCTGAAAATAAGGCCGCAAAGTCTAACAGGGCAGGGCGGATTGAATAAGAGCAATTATCGTTTGGTGGTATCCGATTCATTCCCGCTAGAATGGCTGCACATTTTTCTCTGGAGGTGGCCAATGCAGGCTCTCGACGCTTTGCTCAACCGTGTTTCCGTGCCGCGACTGCTGGACCCGGCACCGACCCAGGAGCAGCGCGACCTGCTGTTCGCCGCCGCCATGCGCGCCCCCGACCACGGCCAACTGCGGCCTTGGCGCTTCCTGACAGTGGAAGGTGCGGCACGTGAGCGCATGGGCACGCTGCTGGCCGAAGCCGCCCGTCTGCAAGACGCCGACGCGCCCCAGGCGTTTATCGACAAGGCACAAAATGGCCCGCTGCGTGCGCCGTTGGTGGTGGTGGTGATTGCCCGCCTGCAAGAACACTTCAAGGTGCCCAAGTCCGAGCAGCGCCTGGCAGCGGCCTGCGCGGCCCACGGGATTCTGCTGGCGGCGTACGCCCAGGGGATCGGCGCGGTGTGGCGCACCGGCGAGTTGTCGTACTCGGCCCACGTCGCCAAAGGTTTGGGTTTGACCGGGGATGAGGAAGTGATTGGCTTCCTCTACCTGGGCACCCCACAAAACCCGCCGCGTACGGCGCCGAAGGAAGACCTGGCGCCGTTCGTGGCCGCCTGGACCGGGGCTTAAACCCGAAACTGATCTATCAGCTTCATCTGTTGGCTGGCCAGGGCATTGAGTTGGCTGCTGATGGAGGCCGATTCGGTGGCCTGGCCGGTCAGGGTTTCGGTCACGGTGCGGATCGCCGAGACGTTGCGGTTGACCTCTTCGGCCACAGCACTCTGCTGCTCGGCGGCGCTGGCGATTTGCAGGTTCATGTCGCTGATTACCGTCACCGCGTCGCTGATCTTGCCCAGCGCTTGCACGGCCTGATGAATCTGCCCGGCATTGTTCTGGGCCTGGTTCTGGCTCGAATGCATGGTCGCCACCACCCCGCGGGTGCCGGTCTGGATGCGTTCGATCACCAGGCGAATCTCCTCCACCGAATCCTGGGTACGCTTGGCCAGGTTGCGCACCTCGTCGGCCACCACCGCAAAACCGCGCCCGCTTTCCCCGGCCCGCGCCGCTTCAATCGCAGCGTTCAGGGCCAGCAGGTTGGTCTGTTCGGCAATGCTGCGGATCACTTCCAGTACCGAGCCGATCTGTTCGCTGTTCACCGCCAGGGCTTCGACTTCGGTCACGGCCTTGCTGACTTCTTCGGCCAGGGTGGTGATGTCGCGGGTGCTGCGTTCAATAATCTGCATGCCTTCACGGGCTGACTGGTCGGCGCCCCGGGCAGCGCTGGCGGCGTTTGATGCGCTGTTGGCCACGTCGTGGGCGGTGGCGCTCATTTCATTCGAGGCCGTGGCCACCTGGTCGATCTCACGGAACTGCACCTGCATGCCTTCACTGGTCTGGCGCGCGATTTCCGAAGACTGATCAGCGGTGCCACGGGCTTCGGTGATGCTTTGCTTGATCTGCGCGATGGTCGGCTGCAGCTTGTCGAGGAAGCGGTTGAACCAGTTCACCAGTTCCCCGAGCTCATCCTTTTTTCCGTAGGCCAGGCGTTGTGTGAGGTCACCGTCGCCGCTGGCGATTTCCTTGAGCATGGCGGCCACGCTGTTGATCGGCCGGGTCACGCCGGTGGCCGTCAGCCAGATCAGCAGCAGGCCCAGCAAGCCGGCGGCTGCGCCCACCAGCAACGCCTTGACGGTGCCACTGGCCTGGGCCTTGTCGAGTACGGCCTGGAGTTTGTGGGCATCAGCCAGCAGCACTTCCTTGGGCAGTTTGATGACGATGCCCCAGGATTTTGCGTCGGCAATCGGCTTGACCGGGTACACCGCGCGGATCGTGCCGTCTTCCTCGCGGATCTTGCGAGTATCGTTGGCCAACAGTTGCACAATCTCCTTGCCTTCGGCCCCGAGGGTGTCGATCAGGTTCTTGCCGACTTTGGCAGGTTCGCCGCTGTAGCCGGCGATCAGGCCCGTGCTGGAGAGAATCTCCAGGTGCCCGGCACCGTCGAACAGCTCTTTTTGCGCCGCATCGGTCGCGGCTTGCAGGGTGTTGAGGGCAAGGTCGACACCCACCACGCCAATCACTTTTCCGTCGACCAGCAGCGGCAGGGAAATGGTGGTCATCAACACCGGTTTGCCGGCCACCGTGTCTTCATACGGGTCCAGCAGGCAGGTGTTTTTGGTGTCTCGCGGGCAGGTGTACCAGATGTTGTAGGGCGTGCCGCTGAGGTTGAGGGTGGTCTTGGTCAGGTCCTCTTCGACCATCACCGTGTTCAGGCCCTCACCCCCGGCGCGGCTCCAGTAGCTGGAAAAGCGGCCTTTTTCGTTGGACACACGGGCGGCATCGTTGACGAATTCGCTGTCTTTGCCATCGAGCGCGTTGGGCTCGAACGACAGCCAGATGCCGAGCACCTTGCTGTTGCGGTCGAAGGCGGTTTTCAGGCTGTGGTTGAGTTCTTCACGCAAGGCCCCAGCGTCCAGCGAGCGCTTGCCGGCCAGGGTGCGCAGGTCCTTGATCTGGTCGGCGAGGGCGGTGACCACCAACAGGCTTTCGCCGAAGGTCTTTTGCAGTTGTACGGCTTGTTCGGCGGCCTTGGCCTGCAACAGGTTCTGCACGCTGTCGGTGAGCATTCGCGAGCTTGAGTCGCTGATCAGTTGGTCGTTCTGGTTGGTCTGGTAGAGGTTCACGCCGACCACCAGCGCGATCACCCCCAGCAGGCAGAGACCGGACAACAGCACGATTTTCAAGCGAATGGAGAGGGTGTCGAACATAGGTGTACCCGCGAATGGACTTATTAGTATGCAAGCTCACGCGAGTCCATTCGGCGCTATGCCCGGAACATCGGCTTGGGCCGGCGGTTCATGAGCGGGAGCCGATGAGCGGTAGGCGGGTGTCAGGCGGGTTGCGGAAGGCGTTCCGGCCGTGACCAGATCCACAGGTTGCCCATGCTCATTCCGGCGATGGCCAGGTAGATCGGCCAGCCGTGTTCGAGCATCACCAGCATCAGGCCGGCGCACAGCAACATGCTGATGGTGGCGCTGACCTTGGCGCGGCGGGCGATGATTTTGCCGTTGCGCCAATTGAACAGGATTGGCCCGAACAGCCGATGGTTTTCCAGCCAGGCACTCAGGCGCGGGGAGCTTTTGGTGGCGGCCCAGGCGGCCAGCAGGATGAACTCGGTGGTGGGCAAGCCCGGTACCACAATCGCAATCAAGCCGATGCCCAGGCTGACGTAGGCCAGCAGGCCGAACAGGACGCGGGCGATTTTGGACGAGGATTGGGTTTTGCCGGTCATTTTAGTGGGGCTTGCAGGGTGGAGTGGGTTGCAGATTATAGAGACTGGCACCCGATCAACTGTGGGAGCTGGCTTGCCTGCAAATGCAGACAACTCGGTGCATCAGGTACACCCCGTTGATGCCATCGCAGGCAAGCCAGCTCCCACATTGATTGGGTTTCTACAGAAAAATCAGGCCAGTTCAGGGCTGGTAGCGTACGCCTGTTCCAGCAGCACGGTGAAGCGCACGAACGCATCAACTGCGCCTTTTTCCACTTCGGCTTCTTCCTCGGCGCTGAATTCCAGTGCGTCGAGGGTGCGGGTGAAGCTTTTCCAGCCTTCAGCGCGACCGCCTGCCGGTTCGCCCAGGTGACGGGCACCGAAGGTTTCGCTCAAGCCAAGGCCCACGGCACGCTTGATCAGGAACGCGGCGCCCAGCTTGGAGCCTTCGGACACGAACAGCCAGCCCAGCGCTTCGGCCTTGCTCGGGTTGTTCACGGCGCCGGCCACCGGGGCGGGTACTTCGGTGTCCAGGTCGCCCAGGTCCAGTTTGGCCGCTTCGGCACGGCAGCGTTCGGCCAGGTCAGGGACGATCTTGATCAGTTCGGCGTCGTTGTACAGCGCCACCAGTTCCGACTGGAACAGGTACTGCGCGACCACGAAGCGGGCGAAGTTGGCTTGAGTTTCAAACGGGGCGTGGGCCTTCACCAGAGCGTCGAGCTTGGTGTGCGGCTCGTTGGTGATCTGGTTCAGGCGTTGGGAGCGCAGGCTTGGGCGTTCAGCAGTAGAAGAAGCGGTCATGAAGATGTCCTTGAGAGGGGAAGCGTCTGGTTGCCAGGCTGTTATGAACTAGACGAACCAGAAGACGCGTCACAGTAAAAAATCCGCACCCCGGCGGAGATTAAATTCCGCCGGGGTGCGGCTCCATGGGTCAGATGTCCCAGATCAGGTTGATCGCAAAGTTGCGGCCCGGCTGGGTAAGGCGGTCCAGGTTGGCCGGGCCGGTCACGCCGGCTTCGCCCACGCTGTCGTAGCTGCGCACGTCATCCCAGTTCCAGTATTTCTTGTCGGTCAGGTTGTACAGGCCACCGTTGATGGTCACGTCGTGGGTGACCTTGTAGAAGCCGGTCAGGTCGACGATGCCGAAGCCCGGGGTCTTGAACGGGCCGTTGGCGCTGTTGCCGTCGGGTGCGAAGAAGGTGGTGCTGTCTACGCGGTCCTGTTTCTTGACCAGGGTCCAGCTGACCAGGGCGCCGTAGTTTTGCTGGTCGTAACCCAGGCCGAACACGCCCTTGAGCGGGTTGACGCTGTTCAGCGGTTCGCCGTTGTCGTCATTGCGCCCGTAGGTGTAGGCAATCGAGCCTTGGGTATACAGGCCCTGCGGTGCGCCAAACGCGTCGAGGTTCAAGCGGCCCTTGGCCTCCACGCCCTTGATGGTGGCGTGCTTGATGTTGTTGGCTTCGAACTGCTGGACGGTGCCGCCGGCGACGGAGGCGTCTTCATCGATGAAATCACGGTACTTGTTGTAGTACACCGCCACGTCAAACGAGCCCGAGTCGAAGTTGCCGCGAATCCCGGTTTCAACACCGCGGCTGCTTTCCGGCTTGAGGTCCGGGTTGGGTTCCACGGTGTAGCCCTGTTGCAGGTTTTCAAAGCGGCCATACAAGGCTTTGGCCGACGGCGTGCGGTAACCTTCGGCGTATTGGCCGAACCAGGTGTATTGCTCGGTCAACGCGTAAGTGATGCCGAACTTGGGCGTTACACGGTGCCAGTTCTTTTCCGAATCGCTATGGTCGTAGATGCGTGTCGGGTCAACGGTGTTGAGGAATTCCTGAGTCAGCTTGGGTTTGAGCTGGATGTAGTCATAACGCACGCTGGGCAGGAAGGTCCACTTGTCCCAGGCGATCTGGTCCTGGGCAAACAATGCATAGGAGTTGATGGTCGGGTCGGGGAAGTCGCTGGCCTTTTTCACGCTGTCGGAGGCCGACGGGCTCGGGGCGCCGATGGCGGTGCAACCTGCGCCGACCGCCAGGCAAGTCGCGGAGCCTTCACGGGAGCCGGTGACTTTCTGCTGCTTGAGGGTGGTGCCATAGGTCACGACATGGTCGGTTTCGCCGATGCTGAAGGCCTTGTCCAGTTGTGCGTCGAAAACCCACTGTTTCTCTTCGTACAGTGTGTCGCGTGTGCGCAATACCTTGCGCGATGGCTGGTAGATTTCTGCGGTGGTCTGGTCGGTCTTGGCAATCTGGTAGTTGAGGCTGGTCTTGATGTGATCGGCAATCGGCGAGTCGAGGGCGAACTTGTTCTCGATGCCGAAACGCTCACGGGTAATGGTGTCGTTGCCCGTACGGCCACGATAGAAGTTAAAGCCCTGGCCACCGACGAACGGGCCGCCCACCGCGTTTTTCAGGTTGGTGTCGCGGTCATCCTTGAACTTCTCGTAGGTCAGGCCCAGGCGGTTTTCTTCACCGTAGTTCCAGCCCAGTTTGGCCAGCACGTTGGTGGTGCGCGCATCTTCCGGGTTGGCGCCGGTACGGGCCAGGCCGGTGGCGTTGTTGCCGTCGTAGGACTCCATCTCGTGGCCGTTGCGCTGGCTCAGGTGCAGCAAGCCGTCGAAGTCCTGTACGCGACCGGCGACGGTGCCGGAGGTCAGCCAGCTCTCGTCGGCGGAGCTGTAGCCGGTCTTGAGGCGGGCGCCGACATCCTGGCCGGGCTTGATGATGTCGTCCGGGTCGAGGGTGAAGTAGCTCACCGCGCCACCGATGGCGCTGCTGCCGTACAAGGCCGAGGCCGGGCCGCGCAGGATCTCCACGCGCTTGACGATTTCCGGGTCGACGTAGTTGCGGCGGGTCTTGGCGTAGGGGCCGTTGAAGAAGTTGTCCGGCACCTCGACACCGTCCACCTGGGTCAGGATGCGGTCGCCGTCGATCCCGCGAATGTTGTAGCCGGCATTGCTGGAGCGGGTACCGGCACCACCGACCGAAACACCCGGCTCGTAGCGCACCAGTTCACGGATGGTGTTGACGTTCTGGCGGTCCAGTTCTTCGCGGTCATGCACCGTCACGGTACTGGGCACGCTGTCCACGGCCTGTTCCTGGCGGGTGGCGCTGATGGTCATTTGTTGCAGGGTGATGGCGCCGGCAGCGGCACGCTTTTCCAGGACGATGTTGTTATTGCTCAGTTTGCGATAGCCCAGGTTGGTCCCCACCAACAGCCGGTCCAGGGCTTTATCCGCCGGCAATGAGCCGCGCACGCCAGGGGACGACACACCCTGGCCCAGTTCGGCGGGCAGGCCGATTTGCCAGCCGGTCACGGCGGTAAAGGCGTTCAGTGCCGAGACCAGGGATTGCTGTTCGATGCTGAAACTGTAATTGCCCTGGCTGCGGGTGGCAGGCTCTGCGGCGCTGGCGACCATGACGGGCGCACCGGCCAACAAAATGGCGGCCGTCAGCAGGGACAGGCCCTGGCGGCGAACGGGCGAAGAGGACCGGCGGTTGAAACGAGAGGACATCGAGAGCGCTCCGGAAGGTACGAATCTTATAGGTGCGACACTGAATCAAATAGGAATCAGTTGCATTGGCTATAACGAGACGTACCGTCGCGGGCTATCGAGTAAAAATAATTCTCATTTAGTTCAGGATCACCAGCGCCGGGTATTCCGAAAGCTTGGCCGAGGTGATGTGGGCCAGCGAACGCACGACGTCCAGCGGTTGGTCGAGGCGGTAATTGCCGGTGACCGCGACGCTGGCGAGCTTGTCGTTGTTGTTGACGATCCAGCCGGGGTAGTAGCGGCGCAACTCGGCCAGCACTTCACTCATCGGGCAGTTTTCGAAAATCAGCCGGCCATCGACCCAGGCCAGGTCCTTGGTGGTGTCCAGTTTGGCCGGTTGGCCGAAGCCCTTTGGTCCGATGCGGATACTTTCGCCGGCGCTCAGGCGTACCCGTGCGTCGTCAAAGGTGTTGCTCAGGTCCACATCGCCACGCTGCACCTGAACCTGGGCTTCACCGTTCAGGTAGCGCACGGCGAAGGCGGTGTCGCGCACGCTGGCGCGCACCGGGCCGGCGTCGATTTCCAGGGGCAGGCCACGGCTGGGCAGCACTTCAAAAAACGCCTCGCCCTGATACAGGCGCGCGATGCGCTGGTGGTCCTTGATGCTGCTGGAGAATGCAGAATTGGTGTTAAGCAACACTTTCGAGCCATCGTCCAGCTGCAGGCGCTGGCGCTCGCCGACTACGGTGAGGTGGTCGGCCTGCAGGCGCATCGGCAGGTTGCTGAAGCTGAACAGGCCCAGCAGCAACACGGCGGCGGTGGCCAGGGGCTTCCAGTGGGGTTTGATACGGCGCCAGGCGCTGGGCTTGCGCGGCGCATTCAGGGCAACGGCCGCGCTGTGCACGGGCGCGCCGCCCCAGGCGGCCTGGGCCTTGATGAAGGCTTCGGCGTGCAGCGGGTCACTGGCGAGCCAGGCTTCAAATTCGGCCTGCTGCCCGGGTTGCGGGCACTGCAAGGCGATCAGCCAGTCGAGGGCTTGGTCCATAGCCGTGTCTTGCAACACCTCATGAGCCAGCTCATGGGGGTGCAGTTTATTCGGATCCGTCACGGTGTTCCTCGGGTCTTCGCCACGTTTTAATCAATAGTCCTACAGACTGTGCCGACAAAGCTTAAGGGCGATCCAGTCTTTCGGCCACACCTATGCAGATGGCCATGATCAATTTCAGTTCCTTTTGCACGGTGCTCAGGGACACATCGAGCTTGTCGGCGATCTCCTGATAGCTGCAACCGTGCAGGCGGCTGAGGATAAAGATTTGCTGTTGGCGGGCGCTCAACTGGCCGAGGCTGACGCTCAGGTGTTCGAGCAATTGCTCGGCCTGTGTCGCATCTTCGGGGGTGCTGACCGGGGAGGCGACGCTTTGCAGGACGTCCAGCGGGACATCTTCCTGCAGGGTACGGGCCTGAATCCTGCGGGCGCGCAGGTGGTCCAGCGCCAGGTTGCGTGCCGTCTGGTACACGAAGGGTTCGAGGTGGTCGATCGGCCGTTCGCTCAAGGCCCGGGTGACGCGCAGGTAGGTTTCCTGCAGCAGGTCCTCGGCGGTGCTGTGGTTATTCACCATCCGCTGCAAGGTGCGCAGCAGAATCACGCGCTGGGTGAGGAAGACTTGATTGAAGCGAGATTGGCTCACAGTGATACCAGACCGATTTGCAGCGAATGATAATGCTTATCATCAACGCAAATGGCAAGTGGCACTTTGAGAGCCTTGCGTTGGCCCAAGGCTGCGATCGACTGCGAAGCCGGCGTATTCCAGACGCTGCCGATATGTCTGAAGTACCTGTTCGCCTGGTTTACGGCTGCTTCGCAGTCGATCGCAGCCTTGTGGCCACTTAAGGTGTTACGGGGTTATACGCGGTCCCGCAGATACGCCTGGTAGTCCGGAATCCGGTGCTCATGGGCCTGTTCCATCATCGGGCTGCTGAGCAGGTAGTCGGCGCTGCATTCATTGCAGGCCACCGGGATGTTCCACACCGCGGCCACCCGCAGCAGCGCCTTGATATCCGGGTCGTGAGGCTGTGGTTCGAAGGGGTCCCAGAAGAACACCAGCATGTCCACCCGCTGCTCGGCGATTTGCGCGCCGAGTTGCTGATCACCGCCCAGCGGGCCGCTGATCATGGTGTCGATGGGCAAGCCCAGGCGGGCACTCAACAGGTGCCCGGTGGTGCCGGTCGCCACGAGGTCGTGGCGGGCCAGGCGGTCTTGTTGCCGCTCGGCCCAGTCCAGGAGAAACACCTTGCAATGGTCATGGGCAACCAGGGCGATACGCTTGCGCGCCGCCATGGTCTTGTTCATGAAGCCGATGCCGACCATGCCGTTACTCCGCGTTGCAGAGCGCCAGGCAGTTATCCAGCATGCGGTTCGAGAAGCCCCACTCGTTGTCGTACCAGGCCAGCACTTTCAGCAGTTTGCCGCTGACTTTGGTGTGGTTGGCGTCGAAGATCGACGAAAGCGGGTTATGGTTAAAGTCACTGGAAACCAGCGGCAGGGTGTTGTAGCCGAGGATTTTCGAGTGCTGGCTGGCTTCTTTCAGCAGCGCGTTGACTTGCTCGGCGCTGGCTTCTTTTTTCAGTTGCACGGTGAGGTCTACCAGCGACACGTTGATCACCGGCACACGTACGGCCATGCCGGTCAGCTTGCCTGCGAGTTCCGGAAGTACCAGGCCCACGGCCTCGGCGGCACCGGTCTTGCTCGGGATCATGTTCTGGGTGGCCGAACGCGCGCGGTACGGGTCGGTGTGGTAGACGTCGGTCAGGTTCTGGTCGTTGGTGTAGGCGTGGATAGTGGTCATCAAGCCGCTTTCGATGCCCAGCTCGCGGTGCAGCACCTGGGCCACCGGCGCCAGGCAGTTGGTGGTGCAGGAAGCGTTGGAGATGATCTGGTGGGATTGACGCAAAATGTCATGGTTCACGCCGTACACCACGGTGGCATCGGCGCCCTTGGCCGGGGCCGAGATGATCACCTTGCGCGCGCCGGCGGTAATATGGGCGGCGGCCTTGTCACGGTCGGTGAACAGACCGGTGCATTCGAAGACCACGTCCACCTTGTGTGCAGCCCACGGCAGGTCGGCCGGGTTGCGAATGGCACTCACGGCAATCCGGTCACCGTTGACGGTCAGGCTTTCCTGATCGTGGGCGACCTCTGCGTCGAAAGTACCGTGGACGGTGTCGTATTTAAGCAGGTGAGCATTGATCGAACTGTCGCCAAGATCGTTGATGGCGACGATCTGCAAATCCTGACGGTAGCCTTGGGTATAAAGTGCGCGCAGGACATTACGGCCAATACGGCCAAAACCATTGATAGCGATACGTAGAGTCATTGGAAGGTGCCTGTCGTCGATTTGTTGTAAGAATTACAAGATTATTCGCATAAAAATAGAAAACAAGCCTTTTTAGTGGCAATATTTTGTTCAATCTACAACGAGTGACCTGAATCAACTGGTCCGATTGGTCAAGCAACACCCTGCCAACCTCTTCGCGGCGGGCTTTTGACCAGCATAGACACTCAGGTCGCCACATCCGTTAGCCTGGAGTTCTATACATGCATCCCCGCGTACTTGAGGTCACCGAACGGCTTATCGCCCGCAGCCGTGCAACCCGTGAGGCATACCTTGCGCTCATTCGCGGCGCTGCCAGCGACGGCCCGATGCGCGGCAAGCTGCAATGCGCCAACTTTGCCCACGGTGTGGCCGGGTGCGGCACCGAAGACAAAAACAGCCTGCGCATGATGAATGCCGCCAACGTGGCAATTGTTTCGTCATATAACGACATGCTGTCGGCCCACCAGCCGTACGAACATTTCCCCGAGCAAATCAAAAAAGCCCTGCGTGAAGTCGGCTCTGTTGGCCAGTTCGCCGGCGGCACCCCTGCCATGTGCGACGGCGTGACCCAGGGCGAGCCGGGCATGGAGCTCAGCCTGCTGAGCCGTGAAGTGATTGCGATGTCGACGGCGGTAGCGCTGTCCCACAACATGTTCGACGCCGCGCTGATGCTGGGCATCTGCGACAAGATCGTCCCCGGCCTGATGATGGGCGCCTTGCGCTACGGCCACCTGCCGATGATCTTCGTGCCGGGCGGCCCGATGCCGTCGGGTATCTCCAACAAACAGAAAGCCGACGTGCGCCAGCGCTACGCCGAAGGCAAGGCCACTCGCGAAGAGCTGCTGGAATCGGAGATGAAGTCCTACCACAGCCCGGGCACTTGCACCTTCTACGGCACCGCCAACACCAACCAGTTGTTGATGGAAGTGATGGGCCTGCACTTGCCGGGCGCTTCGTTCGTCAACCCGTACACGCCGCTGCGTGACGCCCTGACCCGCGAAGCCGCGCACCAGGTCACCCGTCTGACCAAGGCCAACGGCAGCTTCACGCCGATCGGCGAGATCGTCGACGAAAAATCCATCGTCAACTCCATCATCGCCCTCAACGCCACCGGCGGGTCCACCAACCACACCCTGCACATGCCGGCCATCGCCATGTCGGCGGGCATCATCCTCACCTGGGATGACATGGCCGACCTCTCCGAGGTGGTGCCGACCCTGTCCCACGTGTATCCAAACGGCAAGGCCGACATCAACCACTTCCAGGCGGCGGGCGGCATGTCGTTCCTGATCCGCGAACTGCTGGAAGCCGGCCTGCTCCACAACGACGTCAATACTGTGGCCGGTCACGGCCTGAGCCGCTACACCCAGGAACCGTTCCTGGTGGACGGCGAGCTGGTATGGCGTGAAGGCCCGATCGAAAGCCTCGACGAAACCATCCTGCGCCCCGTGGCCCGGGCGTTTTCCCCGGAAGGCGGTCTGCGCGTGATGGAAGGCAACCTGGGCCGTGGCGTGATGAAGGTCTCTGCCGTGGCGCTCGAACACCAAATCGTCGAAGCCCCGGCCGTAGTGTTCCAGGACCAACAGGACCTGGCCGACGCGTTCAAGGCCGGCCAGCTGGAAAAAGACTTTGTTGCCGTCATGCGTTTCCAGGGGCCACGTTCCAACGGCATGCCGGAATTGCACAAGATGACGCCGTTCCTCGGCGTGCTGCAGGACCGTGGCTTCAAAGTTGCCCTGGTAACAGACGGGCGCATGTCCGGCGCGTCGGGTAAGATTCCCGCCGCGATTCATGTCAACCCTGAAGCCCAGAGCGGCGGGCCACTGGCACGCGTGCGCGATGGCGATATCATTCGCGTGGATGGCGTCAAAGGCACCTTGGAGCTTAAGGTGGACGCCGAAGAATTTGCAGCGCGCGCGCCTGCCACGGGCCTTCTGGGCAATAACGTGGGGGCCGGTCGCGAGCTGTTTGCGTTTATGCGTTTGGCCGCAAGCTCCGCAGAGCAGGGCGCCAGCGCCTTTACCTCTGCCCTGGAGACACTTAAGTGAAGCTTGCGCTGGTCGGTGATATTGGGGGTACCAACGCCCGTTTTGCGTTGTGGCGTGATCAGGAACTGCATTCGATCCGCGTCCATGCGACGGCGGATCATGCCAGCCCGGAAGAGGCGATCCAGGTCTATCTCAAGGAAGAAGGCCTGGCCATCGGCTCGATTGGCGCGGTGTGCCTGTCGGTCGCCGGGCCGGTGAGTGGAGATGAATTTAAATTCACCAACAATCACTGGCGCCTGAGCAAGACTGCTTTCTGCAAGACGTTGCAGGTGGACGAGTTGCTGCTGGTGAATGACTTTTCGGCCATGGCCCTGGGCATGACGCGCCTGAAGCCCGACGAATTCCGTGTGGTGTGCGAAGGCACGCCGGAGCCGTTGCGCCCCGCGGTGGTGATTGGCCCGGGCACTGGCCTGGGCGTGGGCACCTTGCTCGACCTCGGCCATGGCCGTTGGGCCGCATTGCCGGGTGAGGGCGGCCATGTCGACCTGCCGGTGAGCAGCCCGCGGGAAGCCCAGCTGTGGCAGCACATCTACACTGAGATCGGCCATGTCAGCGCGGAAACCGCCTTGAGTGGTGGTGGCTTGCCCAGGTTGTACCGGGCGATCTGCGCGGTGGACGGCCATGAAGCGGTACTGGAAACCCCCGAGGCCATCACTGCCGCTGGCCTGGCGGGCGATCCGATTGCCCTGGAAGTGCTGGACCAGTTCAGTATCTGGCTGGGCCGCGTCGCCGGTAACAACGTGCTAACCACCGGTGGTCGTGGCGGGGTGTACATCGTGGGCGGCGTGATCCCGCGCTTTGCCGATTTCTTTATCAAGAGTGGTTTTGCCAGGAGTTTTGGCGACAAAGGCTGCATGAGCGACTACTTCAAAGGCATTCCGGTGTGGCTGGTGACCGCACCGTATTCCGGTTTGACCGGGGCAGGTGTAGCGCTGGAGCAGGCATTTGCGTAGGCAGTGATGGCGCCATCGCAGGCAAGCCAGCTCCCACAGGGAAATGCATTCCACATGTGGGAGCTGGCTTGCCTGCGATGAGGCCCTCCAGAACAACGAATTATTAAGCCCGTCCCATCCCTAACAACAAGGACGACCCCGTGAGCGTAATCAGTAAATCCATTCTCCTGGTCGACGACGACCAGGAAATCCGCGAGTTGCTGCAAACCTACCTCAGCCGCGCCGGTTTCCAGGTGCGTGGCGTGCCGGATGGCGCGGGGTTCCGCCAGGCGATGAACGAAGCGCCGTGCGACCTGGTGATCCTCGACGTGATGCTGCCGGACGAAGACGGCTTCAGCCTCTGCCGCTGGATCCGCCAGCACCCGCGCCAGGCGCAGGTGCCGATCATCATGCTTACCGCCAGTTCCGACGAAGCCGACCGCGTGATCGGCCTGGAACTGGGCGCCGACGATTACATCGGCAAACCCTTCAGCCCCCGTGAGTTGCAGGCGCGGGTCAAGGCCTTGTTGCGTCGCGCCCAGTTTGGCCAGGAGCGCAGCGGTGGCGAGGTGCTGGTGTTTGGCGAGTGGCGCCTGGACATGGTCAGCCACCGGCTGTTCCACGTAGACGGCGAGGAAGTGATTCTCTCCGGCGCCGACTTTGCCCTGTTGAAACTGTTCCTTGACCACCCTCAGCAAATTCTCGACCGCGACACCATCGGCAACGCCACCCGTGGCCGTGACCTGATGCCTCTTGACCGAATTGTCGACATGGCCGTCAGCCGATTGCGCCAACGCCTGCGCGACACCGAAAAACCACCCCGGCTGATCCGCACCGTGCGTGGCAGTGGCTATCAATTGGCAGCCAGCGTGGTTGCCGGCAATGCCCACTGAGCGCCTGCGTGAGCTGCGCCGGCGGATCCCGGTACCGCGCTCGCTGCTGGGGCGGATGTTACTGCTGACCCTGTTGGCGGTGCTGTTTGCCCAGGCGTTATCCAGCGTGATCTGGGTGTCGCAACTGCGCGCTACCCAGCTCGAAGGCCTGGTGACGGCAGCCCGTAGCCTGGCGCATTCGATGACCGCCAGCGTCAGTTATTTCCGTTCCTTGCCGGTGGCTTTTCGGCCCTTGGTGCTTGACCAATTGCGCAGCATGGGCGGTACGCGTTTTGTCGTCACCCTCAACGACAAGCCGCTGGACATGGCGGTGTTGCCGCAAACCCCGCGCAAGCAGGCGGTGCTCGGCGCCGTTGAAGAAGTGTTGCGCCAGACCCTGGGCAGCGACGTGCATGTCTCGGTGGAGTTTGTCAGCGCCGAAGACCTGCGTATTTTCAATGCCGGCTTGAAGCTCGATGAGCTGCCGCGTTCCTGGGCGCATTACGCACTGACCCTGGAGCCGGTGAATCCGCCGGTATTGGTGACCCAGATCCAACTGGCCCAGGGCGAATGGCTGTACATCGCGTCGTTGCTGCCGGAGCCTTACACCAGCCTTGAGGAACAAGGCCTGCCGTACCAGCAGGTGTGGTTTATCGTGCTCACCAGCGGCTTCCTGCTGCTGTTTATCGGCCTGTTGGTGCACTGGCAAAGCCGGCCGCTCAAGCGCCTGGCAAGGGCCGCGCGGGACATGTCCCTGGGTGCCGACGTGGAGCCGGTGGCCGAAGGTGGTGGCAGCGAAGTGGTGGAAGTGGGGCGCGCCTTCAACGCCATGCGCGAACGCATCAGCCGCTACCTGACCGAACGCAGCCAGTTGTTCAGCGCGATTTCCCACGACCTGCGCACCCCCATCACGCGCCTGCGGTTGCGGGTGGAGTTGCTGGAAGACGAGAACCTGCAAACCAAATTCGGTCGCGACCTGGACGAGCTGGAGTTGCTGGTCAAAGGCGCGCTGCAGTGCGTCAAAGACACCGACATCCACGAAAACATCGAACCGGTAGACCTCAACCACGTGCTCGACTGCCTGGTGGAGCCTTACCTGGCGCCCAACGGCAATGGCCGCGTGACCCAGCATGGCCGGGCACTGACGACTTACCCGGGCAAGCCGCTGGCGCTCAAGCGCTGCATCGGCAACCTGATCGACAACGCGTTGAAGTACGGGCAGAACGCCCATTTGCACATTGAAGACGATGGCGCGGAGTTCATCCTTCACGTCGACGACGAAGGCCCGGGCGTGCCGGAACAGCGCCTGGAGCAAGTCTTCGAACCGCACTTCCGCCTGTCCGGGCAGCAGCAGGGGTATGGGTTGGGGCTGGGCATCGCCCGCAACATTGCCCACAGCCACGGGGGAGAAGTGAGTTTGCAGAATCTGCGTGAGGGTGGATTGCGGGTGACCTTGCAGTTGCCCCGCAGCCTCGACTAGTTGCGCGAAGTTGCTTTTGTGGCGAGGGGGGCTTGTCCCCCGTTGGGCTGCGTAGCGGCCCCATCACGATCACCGCAGTCTTTCAGGCAGATCACTGTTGCAGATTTCAGGACTGCTGCGCAGTCCAACGGGGGACAAGCCCCCTCGCCACAAAAAACTTCTCACCGCAGGGTCTGCGTTAAAGGCTCTGGCGCAACCTGGCCAGATCCCGCAACGGTGGCGCACCAAACAGCCGGCTGTATTCGCGGCTGAATTGCGAGGCGCTTTCATAGCCCACCCGATAACCCGCCGCCGAGGCTTCCAGGCCTTCCGCGATCATCAACCGCCGGGCTTCCTGCAAGCGCAACTGCTTCTGATACTGCAACGGGCTCATGGCGGTCATTGCCTTGAAGCGGTGGTGCAAGGTCGAGACGCTGAGGTTCACTTCCTTGGCCAGGTCATCAATGCGAAGAGGTTGTTCGTAGTTGCCGTTCAACCAACTGATCGCCTGGCTGACCCGATGGCTCTGACTATTGGCCACGGCGATTTCATACAGCCGATAACCCTGTGGGCCACGCAACAAGCGGTAGAGAATTTCGCGATTGATCAACGGCGCCAGCATCGCGATGTCTTTCGGCGTGTCCAGCAAGCGCGTCAGGCGCAGCACGGCATCGAGCAACTGGTTGTCCAGGCGGTCGACATACATCCCGCGGGAGGTCGGGCGTGTGGGCACGCCCATTGGGCCGGCTTCGGCGATCAGCGCGGTGATTTGCGCCGGGTCGATGTTGACCCGAATCGACAGGTTGGGGTCTTCCGGCGTGGCGTCGAGGATGCGCCCGGCCACCGGCATCGATACGGAGAACACCAGGTAATTGAGCGGGTCGTAGGCGAAGACTTCATCTGCCAGGCGCACTTCCTTGCGGCCCTGGGCGAGGATGCACAGCGCAGGCTCCACCAGCACCGGCATGAAGTCGCGCGGGGTGTTGTGGCGGTTGAGGTACAGCGACGTGATCGCCGTGCCGTAGGAACCATCCTCCCAGGTATGCCGGCGCACGATGCCGGCGAGTTCTGCGCGCTGCTTTTCCATATCGGCGTCGAGGGGCGTGGAGCGAAGTTCGGGCGACGACATGGGACATCCTCTGGTGCTTTGACGATGGGCACAGCTTAAAGGCGGCTTTGCAAAGAGTGGTACTTCGATTCTGCACAATCCTTGCCTGATCCTGCGATAAATCGTGAATCAGGCAAGCCAGGGGCTGTCATGCGCCTGAAATACGGCAGTCATGCCGGGAATAAAACCCGCGGGCCGATTGTTATCTCTACGCATCTCGCAGGATTGTGCAATAAGCCGGCAGGAATCGACTAGCTGCATCCACACCTGCGCCAGTATCTTTGATCCTGTGGCAACACGCCCTCACAGTGCTTGCCGAGCATCACTTCTCAACGGGAGAGTCGAACATGTCCACCCCCATTCCCGCGAGCCATATGGCCTTTATCCGTGCCCGTACCGGGTACAGCACCGAACTCGGTGCACGCTTGAGCAGTTTGATTGAACCGGGCCGTCAGGCGCCGGGTTGCCTGCAATTCTCGTTGCAGCATTCCCAGGCTGACCCGGATGTGTGGTTGGTGTCGGGCTTCTGGAGCAGCGAGCAGGCGATGAGTGCCTACTTCAGCTCGCCAGCGCTGATGGTCTTCACCGAGTTGTTGAATGACATGGTGGTTCGCAGCATGGACTTCCAGACCTTTACCGACGCGTCGGCCGTCAATGCCTATGGCGAGTACCTGCAACTGGCGGGTTAGTGCTTTAGAATGGCCGCCTTTCCCATTGGCCAGGACCTGCAACATGGCACGTAAAGAGTTTGCCCACCACGAAGCCGTTTCCGCCTTGGTGCGTGAAGATGAGGGTGGCTATAGCGCCGCCATCGCCGTCAAGGCGCTGGATGGCATGGGCGCACCGCGCTTTCACAAGATCCTCGATGGACAAACCTTCAAGACCGCTGATGACGCCGACGATGCGGCTGCCCGGCAACTGGAGCGCCTGGTCGATGTCGACGAGGAAGGCCAGTTGACCTGGGCAGCGGTTTCCTAAGCTTTCGGTCTGTACATCTTGAACAAGGCCTCTGGCCCCAACTGAAAATAATCCGCCGGGCCGCCGCCACGCAGGATCGGCTCGGCGGCAGCGGTGTCGTACACGCCGTCTTTCAGCAGCCATTTGGCGATATGCACCGCGACCACTTCGCCAAGCACCAACCAGCTGGGCACCCGTTCCTTGTCGGCGCGCTGCAGCTGAATGATCTGCGTCACCTTGCACTCGAACGACACCGGGCTTTCTCCGACGCGAGGCACGGCGATCACCTTCGACGCCACCGGCGTCAAGCCGGCCAATTCAAACTCGTTGACCTCGGGTGATACCGGCGCGCAACTCTGGTTCATCTGCTCGGCCAGCGGACGGGTGGCCAGGTTCCACACGAATTCGCCGGTCTGTTCGATGTTGTTCAGGCTGTCTTTGCGCCCGACACTGGAAAACCCAATGATCGGCGGAATGTAGTTGAAGGCGTTGAAGAAGCTGTAGGGCGCCAGGTTCAGGCGACCCTGGCTGTCGTGGGACGAGATCCAGCCAATCGGGCGCGGGCCGACAATCGCATTGAACGGGTCATGGGGCAGGCCGTGGCCGTTGGCGGGTTCGTAGAAATGGATATCGTCGGACATGGCCGGGGTTCCTGCTGCGCGGTTCGGGGAGGGCATCATAGTGCAATCCTATGCTGCGGATTTCTATCATCCATATGGAATTTTCATACAGCCCCCACCTATTTTTCACAGCTCCCGGTTCAGTCTGCGCGCCAGGTCGACACCCCCGATAAGTCGACCGTTTGAACGACTGAGCCTTTGGAGCCTTCTGCACAATGAACAAACTTCCTCAGATCACCCTGGCGTTCTGGGTCATGAAAATCTGCGCCACGACCCTGGGCGAAACCGCCGGGGACTTGCTGTCGATGACCTTGAATGTCGGTTACGCCATCAGCTCGATGATCCTGATCAGCGTGTTCCTGGTCACCCTGGTGACGCAACTCTGGTCGAAAACCTATAACCCGGTGCTGTACTGGATCGTGATCCTGTCCACCAGCACTGCCGGCACCACCATGTCCGACTTCATGGACCGCACGCTGGGGCTGGGTTATGCCACGGGCTCGATGATTCTGGTGTCGATCCTGGTGGCGATCTTTGCCCTGTGGCGTATCAGCGGCGACTCGTTGAACGTGAACAAGGTCCAGACCTTTCGCGGCGAGCTGTTCTACTGGATGGCGATTCTGTTTTCCAACACCCTGGGCACGGCGCTGGGGGATTTCCTGGCGGATGATTCCGGGCTGGGGTTTGCCGGTGGGGCCTTGCTGATCGGCGCGAGTATCGCGGTGGTGGTGTTGCTCAAATACTTCACGCGGATTTCGTCGGTGCTGCTGTTCTGGGTCGCGTTTGTGCTGACGCGGCCGTTCGGCGCAACCCTGGGTGACTTCCTGACCAAACCCCATGAAAAGGGCGGGTTGGACTTTGGCACCATCGGCTCGTCGGCCGTATTGGTGGCGGTGCTGGTGGTGATGATTGCCGGGGCGGCGTATGCCCAGCGCCGGTATGGGCGCCAGGCGGTGGCCGAGCTGTCCTGAAGCCAATGAAAAAGGGGCCATGTCAGTCAATGACATGGCCCCTTTTTTACACCTGGCGAACCCTTAGTCCGTGGTGATCCGCGAATGCTTGCGGGTGTCCTTCATGGTCACGTACACCAACAGCGACACGGCGATACACGCGGTGACGTACCAGTAGTAGCCGGTCTCCATGCCAATGCTCTTGAACCACAGCGCGATGTATTCAGCGGTGCCGCCGAAGATCGACACGGTCAGCGCATAGGGCAGACCAACACCCAGGGCACGGATTTCGGTCGGGAACAGCTCAGCCTTTACCACCGCGTTGATCGAGGTGTAGCCGCTGACGATGATCAGCGCCGCCATGATCAGGAAGAACGCGCCCCACCAGGTCTGGATGGTGTGCAGGGTGGTGAGGATAGGCACGGTGAACAGCGTGCCGAGGACGCCGAAGGCGATCAGGATCGGTCGGCGGCCAACCTTGTCCGACAGCCCGCCGATGATGGGTTGCAGGCACATGAACAGGAACAGCGTGGCCGCCGAAATGGTGGTTGAGTCGGAGATGCTCATGCCGACCGTGTTCACCAGGTATTTCTGCATGTAGGTGGTGTAGGTGTAGAACGCCAGGGTGCCGCCCATGGTCAGGCCGACCACGGTCATCAGTTCCTTGGGGTGGCGCATCAAGGTGCGCATTGCGCTTTCCTTGGCCTTTTCTTTCTTGGTGAACGACTCGGTTTCTTCCATGCCGCGACGCAGGTACAGCGCCACTACCGCACACAACGCGCCGATGGCGAACGGGATACGCCAGCCCCAGTCGTACAGTTGCTCGGTGGTCAGCAATTGTTGCAGTACGATCAATACCGCCAGGGCGATGAGCTGGCCAGAGATCAGGGTCACGTACTGGAAGCTGGAGTAGAAACCACGACGTTCCTTGGTCGCCATCTCGCTGAGGTAGGTGGCGGAGGTGCCGTATTCGCCACCGACCGACAGGCCTTGCAGCAAACGCGCGAACACCAGCAGGATCGGTGCGCCAATGCCGATGGCTTCATAGCCCGGGCTCAGGGCAATCAGCAATGAGCCGAAGCACATCAGGTATACCGACGCCATCAAGGCCTTTTTACGCCCGACCTTGTCGGCGTACAGGCCCATCAGCCAGCCACCGATCGGGCGCATCAGGAAGCCCACGGCGAAGATCGCGGCGGTGTTCAAGAGTTGTGCGGTGGTGTCGCCTTTCGGGAAAAAGGTCTTGGCGAAGTACAGCGAGAAGGCCGCGTAGACGTACCAGTCGTACCACTCGACCATGTTGCCGACCGACCCGCTGAAGATCGACCTGATACGGCTGGAGGTGGTGCGTTCTTTTGCCGGCGCAGCCGCCGACCCCAGAGGCAGGGAGTTGGAGTTATCCATTTAAGGATCCTTCATCTAATTGTTTTTGTGGAGCGCGCGGTAGCGCAGCCTGGTCGGGGCTATAGCAGGAGCTGTGCCAAACAGGTGAAGGCCCGGTCTAGAAGGGTTTGCAGATTTTTTTGAGCGGAAAGTCGCTGATGATTGGAGGGTGATGAGCGGAAATCCGCTTATGGCTGCGGGCCTCATCGCAGGCAAGCCAGCTCCCACCTTTGAATGTATTCACAAATCAAAAGGTGGGAGCTGGCTTGCCTGCGATGGCGCCCTACCAGGCGATACAAGAACCGGTTTAGAGGAACGTGTCCCGCGCCAGGCCATGGCGCTGCATTTTTTCATTGAAGGTGCGCCGGGGCAGTTGCAGCTCGGCCAGCACCGCCTTGATATCGCCTTTGTGCCGGGTCAATGCGGCTTTCAGGCAATGGGCTTCAAACGCTTCCTGCTGCGCCGCCAACGATTGCCCGGCTTCGATGCCTTCCGGCTCCGGTTCACCCAGCCCCAATACCTGGCGTTCAGCGACGTTGGCCAGTTCCCGCACGTTACCCGGCCAGTCATGGCTGAGCAGGCGGCCCAGCGCAGGCCCGCTCAATGGGGCGAAGCTGCGGCCCAGGCGTTCGGCGGCGCTTTGTGCAAAGTGCTCGAACAGCAGCGGAATGTCTTCCCGGCGCTCGCGCAGCGGCGGCAGGCGCAGTTGCGCGACGGTCAGGCGATAGGCCAAATCCTCGCGAAAACGCCCGGCGCGGGCTTCGTCCAGCAGGTCCGGCTTGGTGGCGGCGATGATCCGCAAGTCCACCTTGATGCTTTGATTGGAGCCGAGCCGCTCCAGTTTTTGCTCCTGCAACACCCGCAGTAATTTCACCTGTTGGGCCAAGGGCATGCTTTCAATTTCATCGAGAAACAGCGTGCCGCCGTCGGCGTATTCCAGCTTGCCGATACGCTTGCCCTGGGCGCCGGTGAACGCGCCACTTTCATGGCCGAACAGCTCGGCTTCAAACAGCTGCTCGGGAATCGCTGCGCAGTTCAGCGCCACAAACGGCTTCTTCGCACGGGGGCCGAAATCATGCAGGCAACGGGCGACCAGTTCCTTGCCGCTGCCGGTTTCGCCGCGAATCAGCACATTGACCGGAAGACCTGCCAGGTCCAGCACTTGCCGGCGCAGGTTCTGCAAACCCCGGGACACCCCCAGCAGGCTGGATTCCAGTTGGGCCCGGTGATCGGCCTGTTGATGCAGGCGGCGGTTCTCCAGCACCAGCCCGCGTTTGTCGAGCGCCCGGCGCAGGCTGCTGAGCAGGGCTTCAGGACTGAAGGGTTTTTCGAGGAAGTCGTAGGCGCCATCGCGCATGGCCTCGACGGCCATCGGCACATCGCCGTGGCCGGTGAGCAGAATCAC
Source organism: Pseudomonas sp. ADAK13 (assembly GCF_012935715.1). Classification (NCBI taxonomy): domain Bacteria; kingdom Pseudomonadati; phylum Pseudomonadota; class Gammaproteobacteria; order Pseudomonadales; family Pseudomonadaceae; genus Pseudomonas; species Pseudomonas sp. ADAK13. The sequence goes on along the minus strand of NZ_CP052860.1, from coordinate 696,774 downwards.
CGGCAGGTCGGCGTCGCGCCGCTGCACTTCGGCCAGCAACTCCAGACCGCTGAGGCCGGGCATGCGCACGTCGCTCAGGATCACCCCGGGAAAATCCCTGGGCAATTGCGCCAGGCATTCCTCGGCCCGGCTGAACAACTGCACGTCAAAACCCGACAGGCTGAGCCACTGCTCGACGGCCGTGCGGATACTGGCTTCGTCGTCGACCACAATCACCGCATTCAACATAGGTCTGGCGTCTCCAGGGCGATGGGCAAGGTCAGGGTAAAGATCGCCCCGTCACCTTGGTTGCCGGCGCTCAGGCGGCCGCCGAGTTCGTGGACGATAGCGTACGACACGGCGAGCCCCAGGCCGAGCCCGTCGCCCACCGGTTTGGTGGTGAAGAACGGGTCGAACACGCTGTTGAGGTGCTCTTCGGCAATTCCGCCACCGCTGTCGCTGACGGTCAAGCACCACAGTTGCTGGTCGGCGTGCAGGCGGATTTCCAGGCGCTTGCGCGGCTTGTCGGCCATGGCGTCGAGGGCATTGCGCAGCAGGTTGATCAGCACCTGTTCCAGGCGAATCGCGTCGCCACGTACCCAGGCCGGGCGGGTCAGGTCCAGCACGGTGCCGATGGCTTCGTCCCGCAGGCGGGCGTCGAGCAAATGCAGGGACTGGTCCACCACCGTGGCCAGGTCGAGGCGTTCGCGCAGGCCGCTGGGGCTCTTGCGGGCGAAGGTCTTGAGGTGGCCGGTGAGGGCGGCCATGCGGGTGAGCATGTCGTCCAGCGGGGTCAGGGCCTGGTAGGCGTCGTCCACCCGGCCGTGGTCCAGCAGCAGCCGCAGGGTCGCCAACTGCATGCGCTGGGCGGTCAGCGGCTGGTTGATTTCGTGGGCGAGGGCGGCAGACATCTGGCCCAGCGCTGCCAGCTTGGCGGATTGCACCAAACCATCCTGCGCCGTACGCAGGGCGCGGGTGCGCTCTTCCACCAACTGTTCAAGTTCCTCGCGGCTGCGCTGACGCAGGCGGGCCAGGCGCCAGCGCTGGGTCAGGAACAGCACCAGGAACACCAGCGCCAGCCATGATCCGGCAGCGGCGAGGCCGGCGTTGCGTTGGTCTTCAAAGGCAACCTGTGGCTTGCGCAGCAGGTGCAAGGTCCAGCCCTCGGCCTTCAGCGGCAGGGATTCCCAAATGTAATTGGCCTTGCCGTCGGGGCCGTCGACACGCATCAGGTGGCTGTTTTCGTCAAAGCGTTGCAAGGCTTCGGTGTCCAGCGGCAGCAGCTGTTTCTTGTCGTATTGGCGCGTGGCCTTGAGTTCGGCGTGGTCGCTGTCTGAGAGCGGGCGCAACGCGCGGTAGCGCCAGCCCGGCTGGTTGGCGATAAACACAATGCCTCGAGCATCGCTGACCAGCAGCAGGTCATTGCCCTGTGCCCACTCGCGCTCCAGTTCCGGGAATTCCAGCTTGACCACCATGGCACCGAGGAACTGCTCGTTCTCGCCCACTACCGCGCTGGAGAGGAAATACCCGGGAATCCCGGTGGTCACGCCCACCGCATAAAAACGCCCGGTGCCCTGGCTCAGGGTCTGGCTGAAGTAGGGACGAAACGCATAGTTGTGCCCGACGTAACTGCTGGGCAGGTTCCAGTTGCTGGCGGCCACGGCCAGGCCGTTGCGGTCCATCAGTTCCAGGGTGGAAGACTGGGCGGCACCGTTGATGCGTTCCAGTTTGCGGTTGAGCAAATCCTGGGTGGCGGCGTCCAGCGGGCCTTTCAAGGCGCTGATCATTTCCGAGTCGAGGGCCAGCACGGCGGGCAGGGCGCGGTAGCGTTCGATCAGGGTGTGCAGGGAGTTGCCATAAAGCATGAGCTGCTGATTGGCGCGGGCGGCGTCGTCCACCAGGGCCAGGCGTTCGGCGTGGCGGGTGGCCAGGGCGGCAGCCAGCATCGCACCGGCAATGATCAGCAGGGAGTAGAAGGTCAAACGCAACGGGCGGGGAATCGCGATCATACGAAGATGAACAGTGCAATTGGGGGCGAGCACCATAGCATGAGGCGCATGGCTTGTTGCGATGGGAGGGATTGTCCTGTGGCGAGGGGGCTTGTCCCCCGTTGGAGTGCGCAGCACTCCCGCTCTTTTCGGGGCCGCTGCGCAGCCCAACGGGGGACAAGCCCCCTCGCCACAAGGTCATTTATCCCGCAGGGGACGTGCTTACTGCACTTCTACCGCCAGGCTTTCACTGATCTTTTTCTGCCAGATGGCAGGACCGGTGATGTGTACCGACTCGCCCTTGCTATCAACGGCAACGGTGACCGGCATGTCTTTCACGTCGAACTCGTAGATCGCTTCCATGCCCAGTTCGGCGAATGCCACCACGCGGGATTTCTTGATGGCCTGGGCCACCAGGTAAGCCGCGCCGCCGACGGCCATCAGGTAAACCGCCTTGTGGTCCTTGATCGCTTCGATGGCGGTCGGGCCGCGCTCGGATTTGCCGATCATGCCCAACAGGCCGGTTTGCTCGAGGATCTGGCGGGTGAACTTGTCCATCCGCGTGGCGGTGGTCGGACCGGCAGGCCCAACCACTTCTTCGCGCACCGGATCAACCGGGCCGACGTAGTAGATGAAGCGACCCTTGAGGTCCACCGGCAGGGTTTCGCCCTTGTTCAGCATCTCGACCATGCGCTTGTGCGCCGCGTCGCGACCGGTGAGCATCTTGCCGTTGAGCAACACGGTTTCGCCCGGCTTCCAGCTCTGCACGTCTTCCGGGGTCAGGGTGTCGAGGTTGACGCGACGGGCCGACGGGCCGGCTTCCCAGACGATTTCCGGGTAGGCGTCCAGCGGTGGCGCTTCCAGCGACGCAGGGCCCGAACCGTCGAGCACGAAGTGCGCGTGACGGGTGGCGGCGCAGTTGGGGATCATGCACACCGGCAGCGAAGCAGCGTGGGTCGGGTAGTCCATGATCTTCACGTCGAGCACGGTGGTCAGGCCACCCAGGCCCTGGGCGCCGATGCCCAGTTGGTTGACCTTCTCGAACAGCTCCAGGCGCATCTCTTCGATACGGTTGGACGGGCCGCGCTTCTTCAGCTCGTGAATGTCGATGGATTCCATCAACACTTCCTTGGCCATCACCGCAGCTTTCTCGGCGGTGCCGCCGATGCCGATGCCGAGCATGCCCGGTGGGCACCAGCCGGCGCCCATGGTCGGAACGGTCTTGAGCACCCAGTCGACGATCGAGTCGGACGGGTTCAGCATGGCCATTTTCGACTTGTTCTCGGAACCACCGCCCTTGGCGGCCACGTCCACTTCCACGGTGTTACCCGGGACGATGGAGTAGTGGATCACCGCAGGGGTGTTGTCCTTGGTGTTTTTACGCGCACCGGCCGGGTCGGCGAGGATCGAAGCCCGCAGGACGTTTTCCGGCAGGTTGTAAGCCTGGCGCACGCCTTGGTTGATCATGTCGTCCAGGCTCATGGTGGCGCCATCCCAGCGCACGTCCATGCCTACACGTACGAATACGGTGACAATCCCGGTGTCCTGGCAGATCGGGCGGTGGCCGGTGGCACACATGCGCGAGTTGATCAGGATCTGTGCCATGGAGTCACGGGCCGCTGGCGATTCTTCGCGCAGGTAGGCTTCGTGCATCGCCTGGATGAAGTCAACGGGATGGTAGTAGGAAATGAATTGCAGGGCGTCGGCAACGCTCTGAATCAGGTCGTCTTGCTTGATCACGGTCATGAGTCGCGCTCCTCTATAAGGGAACATTCAATAAAGGTGGCGTCAGTGTTGCATCGGTCGGCTGAAGCCACCTTTCCAAGGCACGCCAAAGTGGTGCAGGCGCGACGCTAAAAAGGCGCGGCAGTATAACCCGCCACGGTGGCCGATACACCCGACTATGGTCAAACTCTACCGGGCGTGATTCCCTGTAGACGCCTTTTTGATCCGAGACCCTTGATGCCTGAACTTCACGTCGGCGAACGCCACTGGTCGGTAGCCACCGGCAGCAACCTGCTGGATGCCCTGAACCAGGCGGGGGTGGCCGTGCCCTACAGCTGCCGTGCCGGTAGCTGCCATGCCTGCCTGGTGCGTTGCCAGGGTGATATCCAGGACAACCAGCCGGATGCCCTGAGCCCGGCACAACGCCAGGACGGCTGGCGCCTGGCCTGCCAGTGCCAGGTCACGGCTGACGTGCAGGTCGAGACCTTTGACCCGTTGCGTGACGGGTTGCCGGCGACGGTGCTGAGCGTTGATTGGTTGAACCCGAGTGTATTGCGCCTGCGGCTGCAACCCGAACGCGGCTTGCGCTACCGGGCGGGGCAACATCTGGTGCTGTGGGCGGGCAGCGTTGCGCGGCCGTATTCCCTGGCCAGCTTGCCCCAGGAAGACCCGTTCCTCGAGTTTCATATCGATTGCCGGCTGCCGGGTGAATTCAGTGACGCCGCCCGCCAATTCAAGGCCGGTGACGGCCTGCGCCTGGGCGAACTGCGGGGCGGCGCGTTGCAGTACGACCCCGACTGGCAATCCCGGCCGCTGTGGCTGCTGGCTTCGGGCACTGGCCTTGGGCCGTTGTGGGGCGTGTTGCGCGAGGCCCTGCGTCAGGATCACCAGGGCGCCATCCGGGTCATTCACCTGGCCCATGATGCAGACGGTCATTATCTGGCCGAGCCTTTGGCGCAACTGGCTGCGGTGCACCCGAACGTGACGGTTGAGCGATGGACAGCGGCTGAGGCAACCGAGGCTTTGGCGCAACTGCGGCTTGTTTCCCGGCAAACTCTGGCCTTACTCTGCGGGCACCCTGCCAGCGTCGAGGCCTTCTCCAAGCGCCTGTTCCTGGCCGGACTGCCGCGCAATCAACTGCTGGCCGATGTGTTCCTGCCCCGTGGTTGAGCGCTGAATTTTCCAGCCGCGAGATTTGCCATGACCGATGCCATCCTGCAGCAACGCGAACGCGGGTTGCTGATCCTGCAGCTCAACCGCCCGGACAAGAAAAACGCCCTGACCCGCGCCATGTACAGCCAACTGGCCAACGCGCTGGAGCAGGCCGATGCCGATACCGGCGTCAATGCGGTACTGATCCAGGGCAGCAGTGAGTGCTTCACCGCCGGTAATGATATTGGCGACTTCCTTGAACAACCACCGGCGGATCTCGACAGCCCGGTGTTTCACTTCATGCGCAGTTTGCTCAATTGCCGCAAGCCGGTGATTGCCGCAGTGGCGGGTGTGGCGGTGGGAATCGGTACAACGCTGCTGCTGCATTGTGACCTGGTGTACGTCAGCCGGGATGCGCGGTTGCGCATGCCGTTCGTCAACCTGGGCCTCTGCCCGGAGTTTGGTTCAAGTTTGATCCTGCCGCGCTTGTTGGGGCATGCCAAGGCGGCGGAGTTGTTGCTGTTGGGTGAAGGATTCAGCGGTGAGCAGGCGGCTATCTGGGGCATTGCGACCGAAGCGTTGGGAAGTGGTGAGGCGGCATTGGCCAAGGCGCGGGAAGTCGCCGGCCGGTTCGAAGTCCTTGCGCCGGGCGCGGTGCAAGTCAGCAAGCACCTGATGAAAAGCGTCGATCGCGAACAGTTGCGCAAGGTGATCGAAGAGGAGGGGGCGTTGTTTACCCAGCGGTTGAAGTCGCCGGAGGCGATTGCCGCGTTGTCGGGGTTTATCGCCAGGCGATGAAGAAGTGTTGTGGGAACGGGCACCATCGCAGGCAAGCCAGCTCCCACAGTTAATCGCGTTTCTGCAAGTCAACTCGGTCAACTGTGGGAGCTGGCTTGCCTGCGATGAGGCCCTGATAGCCAATGGAATATCCCGATCTGAAATGCAAAAAGCCCCGCCATTCACATGGCGGGGCTTTTGTTTTTCAGCGTGTCACTCAGACCATTGGGTCGCCAACGTGCAGGATCTTCATGCCGTTGGTGCCGCCGATGGTGTGGTAGCTGTCGCCCTTGGTCAGGATGACCCAGTCGCCTTTCTCCACAACGCCGCGCTTGAGCAACTCGTCGATCGCGGCCTGGCTGACTTGCTCAGGCGGCAACGAAGCCGGGTCGAACGGTACGGTATAGACGCCACGGAACATGGCCGCGCGGGCCTGGGTTTCGCGGTGCGGGGAGAACGCGTAGATCGGCACCGAAGAACGGATGCGCGACATGATCAACGGCGTGTAGCCACTTTCGGTCAGGGCGATGATCGCTTTCACGCCCGGGAAGTGGTTGGCGGTGTACATGGCGGCCAGGGCGATGCTCTGGTCGCAGCTTTCGAAGACCTTGCCGATACGGTGGCTGGAGGTCTTGCTGGTCGGGTGCTTTTCAGCGCCGACACAGATGCGCGCCATGGCCTGCACGGCTTCCAGCGGGTACGGGCCAGCCGCACTTTCAGCCGAGAGCATCACGGCGTCGGTGTAGTCGAGCACGGCGTTGGCCACGTCGGACACTTCGGCACGGGTCGGCATCGGGTTCTGGATCATCGACTCCATCATCTGGGTCGCTACGATCACCGCTTTGTTGTGGCGACGTGCGTGCAGGATGATTTTCTTCTGGATGCCGATCAGCTCGGCGTCGCCGATTTCCACGCCCAGGTCGCCACGGGCAACCATGACGGCGTCGGAAGCCTTGATCAGGCCGTCGAGGGTTTCGTCATCGGCCACGGCTTCGGCGCGTTCGATCTTCGCCACCAGCCAGGCGGTACCGCCGGCTTCGTCGCGCAGTTTACGGGCGTATTCCATGTCGGCAGCGTCGCGCGGGAAGGATACCGCGAGGTAATCCACTTCCATTTCGGCGGCGAGCTTGATGTCGGCCTTGTCTTTTTCAGTCAGGGCTGGAGCTGTGAGGCCACCGCCGCGACGGTTGATGCCTTTATGATCGGACAGCGGGCCGCCGATGATCACGGTGCAGTTCAGTTCAGTTGGCGTCGCGGTGTCGACGCGCATGACCACGCGACCGTCGTCCAGCAGCAGTTCGTCGCCGACGCCGCAGTCTTTCACCAGGTCCGGGTAGTCGATACCCACTACGTCCTGGGTGCCTTCGGTCAGCGGGTGGCTGGTGGAGAAGGTGAACTTGTCACCGATCTTCAGCTCGATCCGCTTGTTGGCGAATTTGGCGATACGAATTTTCGGGCCTTGCAGGTCACCCAGCAGTGCAACGAAGCGGCCATGCTTGGCGGCCAGGTCACGCACCAGCTTGGCGCGAGCCTTGTGCTCGTCCGGGGTGCCGTGGGAGAAGTTCAGACGGGCAACGTCCAGGCCAGCCAGAATCAGCTGTTCGAGGACTTCCGGCGAGTTACTGGCCGGGCCAAGGGTGGCGACGATTTTGGTACGACGGACGGACATGCACGGACTCCTGAGTTCAAGCGCTGGGGAAGGCTACTATGCTCTTTGGTTGTAGTCATTGTTCGTTTGCACTACTTATCGATGATTCGCTTGTTTTCACTCTGCATGAACAGATGAACAACCTTGAAGATTTTCGATGAAGGGTCGATACACTGCACAAGACAGGAGAACCCCCCCATGCGAATCGTGATCATTGCTGCCCTGGCCGTCAGTGTTGTCGGCTGCACCCGTTGGTCGATGGACCATCATTTGAACAATGCGTACCGCGCTTACGGCGTAGGCGATTGCCAGCGGGTCACCCTTGAGTTGTCCCAGGTCGACCGTGAAAGCCGTTCCCGGCGCTACGTGCAACCGGAGGTCTCGATGCTGCGCGGGCAGTGCCTGGAGCGCGAGAAACTGTTCGTCGATGCGGCGCAAACCTATCAGTTCATCATCAGCCAGTACCCGGCGAGCGAGTACGCATTCCGCGCGCGTGCCCGTTTGGATACCCTGCAACAACTGGGGCATTACCCCGGCGCGAGCGTTGCCCAGCCGCGTCCGGCGTCATTGTGATGATATTTGTCATGCTATAGCTGGCTCGTTGCCAGTCTTGGGCTAATCTTTAAATGTCGGTTTGTATAGGTTTCTATTCGAACGGATGGAATGCCCGGATTTGGCGGCTGTAAAGTGACAAGGCACTGGCTGTTGTCGCACCGATATCCGGGGAGAGCGGGCCTGTCGGGCTCGTTCCGAATCACTGGAGCGGCCAAATTCATGGCCATTGGATGGCGACCTCATCATGTTTACTCACCGGCGGATCGAGCGGCATCAGTTACCCTGCTTCCTGCAAGTGTTCAATCGCCTGACGGACAAGCCCATTGGCTATCTGGGCAATGTGTCCGAGCAGGGGCTGATGTTGATCAGCCAATTGCCCATGATGATCGACGTGGAATTCGAACTGCGCTTGAAGATTCCCGGCCCCGAGGGCGAGGTGCATGCGGTAGACCTCACGGCTACCTGCCTGTGGTGCCATGAGGATATCAACCCTCAGCATTACGACTCCGGGTTCAGTGTGTCCCGGGCGCCTGCCGAATATGGCGAGGTGATCACCGCACTGTTGAATTACTTCAGCTTTGATCCCTTGCAGGCTTCTGCCTAGGTTCTGTCGGCGCGCTGCTCTCTGGGCGGCGCGCCAGTCCTTATAACGCTCCGGCTTTTTTCCAGCCCAGGTAGCGGGTCACCAAAGCGGCTCCCAATTCCGAAGGCAGCGCGTCCAGGACCGACAGGCCGTGGGCGGTCAGGCGGTCGTGGAGTTCGTCCCGGGTATTGAGATAGTCGATGTTGCCGCAATAGGCCAGGGCTTCGGGCAGGGTTTGCACGGGGGCCTGGCGCAACTGGTCAAGGACCTCCTCCCGCAGGCTGGCGACCAGCACCCGGTGCTGGCGGCTGACGCGTTTGACGGCGGCCAGCAACTCTTCATCATCCTCATCCCGCAGATTGGTCACGATGATCACCAGCGAGCGGCGTTTCTGCCGGGCCAGCAGTTGGCTGGCGGCCGCCTGGTAATCGGCCGTACGCCGTGAAGTGTCGAGGTCATACACGGTATTCAGCAACAGGTTGAGCTGACCACTGCCCTTGACCGGGGCGAGGTAGCGCGGCTGGTCGCTGGCAAACGTGCAAAGCCCTACGGCATCCCCCTGGCGCAAGGCGACATAACTGAGTAACAGGCAGGCGTTGAGGGCGTGGTCGAAGTGCGACAGTTCGGCGTCCTGGCTGCGCATGCGCCGGCCACAATCGAGCATGAACATGATTTGCTGGTCGCGCTCATCCTGGTACTCCCGGGCGATCGGCGTGCGTTGCCGGGCGGTGGCTTTCCAGTCGATCTGGCGCAGGCTGTCGCCCTCGCGAAACTCGCGCAGTTGATGAAACTCCAGGCCCAGCCCGCGTCGTTGCCGCTGGCGTACGCCAAGCTGGTTGAGCCAGTTGTCCACCGCCAGCAACTGAGCCCCGTACAGGCGCGCGAAGTCCGGGTAGACGCGGGTGGCATCGCTGACATCTATCAAGCGCCGTGCCGACCACAGCCCCAATGGGCTGGGAAGATGGATTTCACACCGGGTAAAACTGAAATGCCCGCGCCGCAGTGGCCGCAGGCGATAACCCAATTCACTCTGCTCACCGGGTCGCAGTTCGATGGACTGTGGCAGGTTCTCCACCGCCAAGCCGTCAGGCACATGATCGAATACACGGGCTACCAGCGGCTGTCGATAATCGTGTTCCAGTGTCACCCGCACATCTCCCCAGCGACCCAAAGCGAGGCTGCCGGGCATCTGCCGTCGTACGCGCGGGGAGGGCCGGCGGCGCAAGCGGCTGGCGTCCAGCAAGGCCAGCAGCAACAGGGCGAGCAGCAAGCCCCAGGTTACTGAGTGCAGGGTGCCGGGTACCTTGAACTGCAGCGCCACCAACGCGCCGAGCACGATGCCCAGGCCCAGCAGCACACTGAGCCAGATCAATAGCAGGCGGGCCGGTCTCATGGGCGTGTCATTGCCGTGGCGCCGGGACTTGGTCCAGCAGTTGCCTGAGCACCTGGTCGACTTCCAACCCGTCGATATCCAGCTCCGGCGCGATCCGCACGCGGTGGCGCAACACCGCCAGGGCGCAGCCCTTGATGTCGTCCGGGGTCACGAACTCGCCACCGCGCAGCAAGGCCCGGGCCCGAGCGCCACGCACCAGGGCGATGGAGGCCCGGGGGCCGGCGCCGATGGTCAGGCCTGGCCAACTGCGGGTGGTGCGGGCCAGGCGTACGGCGTAGTCGAGTACCTGCTCATCCAGCGGCAGTTCGCTGGCAATCTGTTGCAACAGCAGCACGTCTTCAGCGTGCAGCACCGTGCGCAGCGGTTGGACATCGAGCATGTCGGCCCGGGACGAGCGGGTGACTTCGCGCACCATGTCCAGTTCCTGCTGCGCCTCGGGGTAGTCCATGCGCACCTTGAGCATGAAACGATCCAGCTCGGCTTCGGGCAACGGGTAAGTGCCTTCCTGCTCGATGGGGTTCTGGGTGGCCAGCACCATGAACGGCTGGCCGATGGGCAGCGCCTCGCCTTCGAGGGTCACCTGGCGTTCCTGCATGGCTTCCAGCAGTGCCGCCTGGGTTTTTGCCGGGGCGCGGTTGATCTCGTCGGCCAATAGCAGGTTGGTAAACAGCGGCCCCTTGCGCAGCTTGAACTGTTCGGTATGCAGGTCGTACACGGCATGGCCGGTCACGTCGCTGGGCATCAGGTCCGGTGTGAACTGGATGCGCGCGAACTCGCCACCAAAGCAACGAGCCAGGGCCCGTACCAGCAAGGTCTTGCCCAGCCCGGGCACCCCCTCAAGCAGGACATGGCCGCCTGCGATCAACGCAGTGAGCACGTCATCGATTACCGGGTCCTGGCCGATGACTGCCTTGCGCAATTCCACGCGCAAGGCCTGGGCCAGTTGGCTGGCGCGCTGAATAGGGTCAGCGGCTGGAAATTCGCTCATAGGGCATTCCTGAGGGTTTGCAGGCAGGCCACCTGGCGGCTGAAGTCGGCGCTGGAAAGCCGTTTCGCCGGGAGTGGGCCGAGGGCCTGGCTGATGATGAGGACGGGTTGGCGGGTCAGGCGTTCAAGGACCTGCAATTGTTCGGCGGTGTCGAGGTGTTCGAACCCGGGATGACGGCGCCGGGCTGTGCGCTGGATGTCGCGCTGCAAGGCAAGTAACAGGCTGTTTTGCCCACTGCGTCGCAGCAGGAAGTCGGCACTGGCTTTCAAGTGTTCCTGCAGTTGCCGGCGTGCCTTGGGTGCCGGTGGCCGGATCGGGCCCTGGCGCATGCCGGCGTGCCATAACCCCAGGGCGATCAGTGCGGCAAGTGCCACCAGGGCCTGGGGGAAGTAGCGCAGCAACAGGCTGAACAGATCCTCGACGTCGGTGTTGAACAGCAGCGTAACCTGAGTGCCCTGGCTCAGGTACCAGAGCAGCCAGGCGTTATCGTGTTTGCCAATGGCCGGGCTTTTCCACAGGTCGCTGTCGGTGACCACGGTGACGCGGCCTTGCCCGAGGTTGACCTGCATCAGGTGCGTCGACCGGGCGCTGTTGGCCGAGAATTGCGCCAGGTGCCTGGGATCGGTGAGGTTGAAGTCGGTGTCGAAGCTGAAATAGGCCGGCGCCGTTTCGTTATCCACATAGAGTTTGGTCAGGTCCGGCGCTTTCTTTTTACGCGCGGGCGCTGGAGCGTCGAATTCTTCACTGAAGGATTGATGTATCTGCACGCGATCCAGCAGCAGGTCACCACTTTTGCCGGTGTCCTCATCCCACAACGCTTCGGCTACCAGTAGAAGGTGGCCGCCAGCCCGGGTCCATTGCAGGAGTTGATCCACCTGCGGCGGGCTCATGTTGCTGCGCTCGCCCAGCAACAACAGGCTGTTGCCTTCGGGCGAAAGGCTGGCCAGCCGCTCCAGGCTGTTGGTCTGCTCCACCACCAGGCCTTGCTGGCGCAGAAAGTGTTCCGCCGCGAGGTAGGGGTTGGCGAGGGCTTCAGGCGAAGGGCCGCGATCGACCACCTCCTGGTAGGGAATCGCCTTATGCCAGGCATAAAAGCCGCCTGCGGCCAACAGACATGCAACAAGCAGCCCCACCCACAGCAATGGCCGGTTCATTGCGCCGCTCCGGAGCCGAACAGGGCTCGCCAGTTGCTGCACAGCTGTTGTTGCGCCAGTGCGGGCGGCAGGCGGTGGCCATAGGCAAGGTTTTGCCAGTAGCGGGTCAGCTCATCACTGAATGCCAGCAACTGCGGTTGTTGCAGTTGGCGGATACGCTCCAGGACCTGACCTTCGGTGTCGGCGCTTTTCAGCGGCAGGTTGAAGTCGTGCAGCAGGCGGCTGAGCAAGCCACGGTAAAGCAAACCGAGGGCTTCCCGGGGCTGGGTTGCCCAGAGCTGTTCGGCGGTGCCGGCGATGTCTTCCGGCAGCGTGTCGGCCCCCAGTTCGAGGCCGAACAGTTGTGGGGGAGCTGGGTTGGCAGCCTTGGGCTTGTGCGGTCTGCGTCGGCTGACAAACGCATGCAGCCAGTCGCGATAACGCCAGATCACCAGGGCCAGCCCACCCACAAGCAATCCCCAGAGCAGTACCTCAAGCCCTTTCGCGATGTGCTTGAACGAATCGCTGTTGAGGTTTTTCAGGAATGCTTCCAGCCAGGCCGGCAGCTTGGCGTCACCTGCCGCTTTGTTTTTGTCTGTGGCTTTATCTTCGCCGAAGCGATAGCGGGTGACGGTTTCCGGGTTTTTGAACGGTGGCTGCTCCAGCAGCGCCTTGATCGACTGATTGGCCGATTGCGTACTCAGGGGCTTTTGGGGAACCGGCTCATCCGCCCACACCGGTGGCGCCGTCGGGACCAGCATCAGCCCGATCATCAGCAGCAGGACCGGTGCCACACCACTCAGGCGCTGGCGCAATCGGCGGAACACCAGTTCCAGGTCCCAGGCTTCCAGTACGGTGCGGCGGTTCAGGTACAGGCTGAAGCCACAGGCGACATAGATGGGTTCCCAGAGCACCAGGATCAGGACATAGAAGGCATTGGTCAGGTGTTCCAGCCACCGCCAGTCGTGTCCCGCAGTGAGCACCAGCTGTTGCCAATCCCAGTCCCGCTCGACCTGTTGCGGCAGGAAGAAATAGAACGCGGCCATCAACCCGAACCACAGGGCGATTTCCAGGTGCACCCCGATCAGGGTCAACCAGCGGGCGGCCCCCGCGTTGCGTTGTTGCAGCACTCCAAGACGTTGTTGGCGCGCCTGGCCGTGCAGGCCTTCGAGCTGGACTACCGGCATCTCGAAGCTACGGCTCAGGCTGAAGCGCCGCCAGGTCAGGCTGGCCAGCATTTGGCTCTTGAGCAGGCGCGGCCATTGGCGCAGAGCCTGCTTCAGGCTGGGTGTTTCGCCGAACAGGGCCTTGGACAGGATATACAGTGGCAGGCGGTCGAAGGCGGGTTTCAACCACCAGAACAGCAACAGCGCGGTGGAGGGGTGGTTCCACAGCAGCACGCTGAACAGGGCGAAGACCGGCAAGGTCACGATGGCCCAACTGCTCATCAGCAGCAGTCGGTGTTCGCGGGCCAGCAGGATGCCGAGGTCCATGGCTTCCCACGAGGTACGCGGGCGGATCACGACGCTGGCGTCACTCAGGCGCATGGCGATTCCGTCCGGCAAACAGCAGGTAGGCAGCCATCAGCAACCACAGCGCGGCGCCCACCAGGTACTTGATCCACGGTGCCACGGCAGTGGTGGAGGACCAATACGCTTCGATAAACGCGGCGATCAGCAGGAACACCATCACCCCACAAATCATTTGCACGCTTTTGCGCGCAGCCAGTCGCAGGGATTCGCCTCTTGTCAGTTGCCCCGGTGCAATCAATGCCCAGCCCATTTGCAGGCCTGCTGCGCCGGCCAGGGCAATGGCGCTGAGTTCGAAGGCGCCATGGCCAATCACAAACGACCAGAAGGTCTGGCCATAGCCGATTTGTGTCAGGTGCCCGGCAACGGCACCGATTATCAGGCCGTTGAAGAACAGGAAAAATACGCTGCCCAGGCCGAACAGCAGCCCGGCTGCAAAGGTCTGGAAGGCGATACCGATGTTGTGCATGACGTAGTAGCCGAACATCATCCAGTCTTCGCTTGAGGCGCGTTCGGCTGCCCGGCCCAACCGGCTGGCATCGGGATCGTACATGCCCTGCATCTCGGCCACTTGTTGCGGGCTGACGATGCTGTAGATCAGGTCCGGAAACAGGTACACCAGCAAGGCGATGCCGATCAGGCTGCCAAAGAACAGCAGGCTGGCGGCCAGCACAAATGGCCATTGCGCGCGAACCAGCCTGGGGAAGTCGGCCAGCAGGAAGCCCAGCACGTTTGCTCCCAGTTGGCTGCGATGTCGATACAACTGTTGATGGCCACGCAAGGCCAGTTGCTGCAGCGGGTCAACCAGGTAGCTGCTGTAGCCGCGCTCCTGTGCCAGGGCCAGGTGCTGGCACAGCTGCCGGTATTGATGAGGGAAGTCGGCGAAATCAGCGTGCCTGGCTTGACCTTTTTCGAGCTGTGTCAGCTGTGTGGCAAAGGCTTGCCATCGTGGCTGGTGGCGGCTTTCGAAGAGACTCTGCTTCATGCTGGCCCCAACAATCCGCGGGCCACGCCATTGAGTTCCGCTACGGCGCGGGCAGGGGAGACTTGCAGGGGCGTGGCAAGGATCGCAGCCAGTTCATTGACCCGCTCGGCGGACAGTTCGCCCTGGCGTTCGGCGAAGCTGAGAATGGCTCGTTGCTCGCTCAGTTCAAGGGCGAATGGCAGGCGCAGTGCCGGGGCTTGCGGTACTTGCGGACGGGAAAGCGTTTGTTCGCGGTAGATCACCAGGGTCCCTGCTGCGAGGTCGCCCAGGCGCTTGAAGTGGGGGTGTTGCAGGCAACTGATGGCGCCGAGGAAATAGCCGAAGGGCAGCATGTCGACAAAGCGCAGCAGGTTGCGGACCAGCGAGGCGGACCAGCCGATGGGCGTACCATCGTCCTGTACCACCCGCAGGCCCATGATCTGCTTGCCGGGCGAGCAGCCCTGGTTGAGCACTTCGAACAGCACCATGTACCACCAACTGACGAGGAACAGCAGCAGCGAACCCAGGCCAATGCCCAGGTTGCCGAGAAAGGCCAGCGCGATGAACAGGATGCCGAGAATCAGGCCGCGCAACCCCAGGTCGAAGGCAAAGGCCAGCGAGCGTACCAGCAGCCCGGCGGGGCGCAGGGGCAGGTCGACGCCCTCCGGGGTCTCGATCTGGTAGCGGGTATCCAGTGGCGCAGGTGGCATCGCGGTCCTTGGCAGTGCAGCGCTGGCGCCTGGGCGGCGGCGGCGGCGGGGTTGGAAACACGGATGCTAGCAGTGTCGACGGTGGAAGCAACCACTCAACGATTTACTGAATGTTTGTACAGTGAACACAGCGCTGGCCCCCGGTACCTTCAAGCGCCTAGACTTTGGCGGTCTTCAGCACAGGAATAGCCCGTGACCACCATTTTCTGGTACGACTATGAAACCACCGGCATCAACCCGCGTACCGACCGCCCGCTGCAGGTAGCCGGCATTCGCACCGACCTTGAGCTCAACGAGGTCGGGCCGCCCGTCAACCTCTACTGCCAGCCCAGCGACGATATCCTGCCGCACCCGGCGGCGTGCGCGATTACCGGCATCACCCCCGGCGTGCTGGCGGAGAAGGGCCTGGCCGAAGCCGACTTCATGACCCGGGTGCACGCTGAACTGGCGGCGCCCGGCACCTGCGGGGCCGGCTATAACACCTTGCGTTTTGACGATGAGATGACGCGCTACAGTTTGTACCGCAACTTTTTTGATCCTTATGCCCGGGAATGGCAAGGCGGTAACAGCCGCTGGGACCTGATCGACGTGGTACGCACCGCCTACGCGCTGCGCCCGGACGGGATCGTCTGGCCGGAACAGGACGGGCGCGTCACCCTCAAGCTTGAGCGATTGACCGCCGCCAATGGCATCGATCACGGGCAGGCCCACGATGCCTTGTCCGATGTGCGTGCCACCATCGCCCTGGCCCGGTTGGTCCGCGAGAAGCAGCCCAAGCTTTACGACTGGTTGTTTAAATTGCGCAGCAAGCAGCAGGTCATGGACCAGGTGCGCTTGTTGCAGCCGATGGTGCACATTTCCGGTCGTTTTTCTGCCGAGCGTCATTACCTGGGCGTGGTGCTGCCGTTGGCCTGGCATCCACGCAATCGCAATGCGTTGATCGTCTGCGACCTGGGGCTTGATCCCCAGGGGTTGCTGGACGAGGACGCCGATACCTTGCGCAAGCGTCTGTATACCCGCCGTGACGACCTTGCCGAAGGTCAGTTGCCGGTGCCGCTCAAGTTGCTGCACATCAATCGCTGCCCGGTGGTTGCGCCGTTAAGTGTGCTTCGGGCGCAAGACCGTGAGCGTCTGCAACTGGATATGGATGAGTACGCTGCCCGTGCCCTGCGGCTAAGCGACGCACAAGAACTATGGCGCGATAAATTAGCGGCGATTTATGCCGAGGAAGATTTTGCGTCGAGCGCCGATCCGGAGCAGCAGCTATACGATGGTTTTATCGGTGATCGGGATCGACGTTTATGTGAACAAGTGAGAGTCGCCGAGCCTGAGCAACTAGCACGCCAGCAATGGCCGTTCGATGATGAACGTTTGCCTGAATTATTATTTCGCTATCGCGCCCGTAACTTCCCCGAAACCTTGAATAGTGAGGAGCAACAACGCTGGAGAGTTTTCTGTCAGCAACGTTTGTCAGACCCGCAATGGGGCGCTCCAAACACCCTTGAGGATTTTAAACAGGCGCGTCTTGAGTTGGCTGTTAGTGCTACACCGTTTCAGCGGCAGGTGCTTGATGAGTGGCAGGAATATGTTGACTCTTTAGCGACTCGAATGAGCCTGTAGTCGGCTCCCGGGTAAAACACGCGCAATAAAAAACGCCAGCAAGCTGGCGTTTTTTATTGCGTTGCGAATCACGCAGCGTCCTGACGAGGCTTAGCCCAGCAGGGTAGCCCAGCCTTCAACCACGTCGCCGCCCCACTTGGCTTTCCACTCTTTCAGAGTCTTGTGGTTGCCACCTTTGGTTTCAATCACTTCGCCGTTATGCGGGTTTTTGTATTGTTTAACCTTGCGCGCACGCTTGGTGCCGGTAGTTTTTACGGCGCCACGTGGAGCCTTAACTTTCGACTCTGGATCCAGCAGCGCGATGATGTCACGCAGGGATTTGGAGTATTCACCCATCAGGGTGCGCAATTTGCCTTCGAATTCCAGCTCGGTTTGCAGTTTGTCGTCTTGGGACAGGTTCTTCAAACGGGCTTGCAGCTCTTTGATAGCTTCTTCGGTGGCGCGGTATTCGTTGATCAGGGACATGGGGACTACCTTATGTAGGGCGCTGGGGTGAAAGGGGATAGTGGCCCAATAATAGTCAGACGGTTTGTCCAAGTAAACATTTAAGGCCGCATTTATGTAATTTACTTTGGATGTTTGTGGCAAAAGCGTGGAATTGAGTTAATTAGTAAGGGTTAAGCCCTAAAGATACTCTCGTTAAGTCTTGGCTTACTGCCGGAGTCCACGCGTTTGCACACATATAGTGGCTAAAACCTTACGCTATTAAGGGGCAGGGCTGACGCTCGCGATCAGAATAAGCGATGAGGAATACTGCAGTTTTTCTGCGCAATCGCTAGAATGGCGGCCTTTGCGAAGTTCTGGAGTTTCCCCCTAATGCGCACTTTTCGGCTGGTGATTGCTTGCCCGGACCGGGTTGGCATCGTTGCCAAGGTCAGTAACTTTCTGGCTTCCCACAACGGCTGGATCACCGAAGCAAGCCATCACTCGGACAATCTCAGCGGCTGGTTTTTCATGCGTCACGAAATCCGTGCCGATACGCTGCCCTTTGGCCTGGAGGCATTTCGCGAGGCATTTGCGCCGATCGCTGAAGAGTTCTCCATGACCTGGCGCATCACTGACACGGAACAGAAAAAACGCGTGGTCCTGATGGCCAGCCGTGAGTCCCACTGCCTGGCTGACTTGCTGCACCGCTGGCACAGCGACGAGCTGGACTGCGAGATCTCCTGCGTGATTTCCAATCATGACGACCTGCGCAGCATGGTCGAGTGGCACGGCATCCCGTATTACCACGTCCCGGTCAACCCGCAGGACAAGGAGCCGGCATTCAACGAGGTCTCGCGCCTGGTCAAGCAGCACGACGCGGACGTCGTGGTACTGGCGCGCTACATGCAGATCCTGCCGCCCGAACTGTGCAGTGAGTACGCTGGCAAGGTGATCAACATTCACCACAGCTTCCTGCCGTCGTTTGTGGGTGCCAAGCCGTATCACCAGGCATCCCTGCGGGGTGTGAAGCTGATCGGCGCAACGTGCCATTACGTCACCGAAGAGTTGGACGCCGGTCCGATCATCGAGCAGGACGTGGTGCGCGTCAGCCATAGCGACAGCATCGAAGACATGGTGCGTTTTGGCCGTGACGTTGAGAAGATGGTGCTGGCCCGTGGCCTGCGCTATCACCTGGAAGACCGGGTATTGGTGCACGGCAACAAGACCGTCGTGTTCTGATTGAAGCGTTTTGATTGAAGAATGAAGGGCCTGGGCGTTAAATCGCTACAGGCCCTTTTTCTTTGGCAACAGGTGAGGAGTGGAGAATGAGCGATCCATTGGATAAAGCCACGTCCAAAGCCCCCGCGACGCTGGGAGAGGGCTGTTTGAGTCGATATGACCCGGATGACCTGAGCAGTGAGGACGGCACCGAGTTTCCTGGCGCCGCCGAGTTGTGGGAACAGTTGCAGGACACATCTGATTCGCCGGAAGAAAAGGCGTCAGCCGCTGCGCAAGGCAGCAACTGAGCCTGCTGGATCAGATCCGGAAACTGCCCACCAATTGTTTCAAGCGCGCCGCCTGCTGTTCCAGGTCGGAGCAGGCCCGTAACGTTGAATGCAGGTTTTCCACGCCTTCCTGATTGAGGGTGTTGATCTCGGTGATGTCCATGTTGATCGACTCCACGACGGAGGTCTGTTCCTCGGTGGCGGTGGCGACCGACTGGTTCATGCCGTCAATTTCGCCGATGCGCAGGGTCACGCTGTTCAGGCGTTCCCCCGCGAGGTTGGCGATTTCCACGCTGTCCTGGCTGTGGCGTTGGCTTTCGCTCATGGTGCTGACCGAATCCCGGGCGCCCACCTGCAGCTCCTCGATCATCTTTTGCACCTGTTGCGCCGACTCCTGGGTGCGGTGTGCCAGGTTGCGCACTTCATCGGCCACTACCGCGAACCCGCGCCCGGCTTCCCCGGCTCGTGCGGCTTCAATCGCCGCGTTGAGGGCCAGCAGGTTGGTTTGCTGGGAAATGCTGGTGATCACCTCCAGGATTTGCCCGATGTTCACCGTCTTGCTGTTAAGCGCTTCGATATTGGTGCTGGAAGCGCTGATCATCTGTGACAGCTGGTTCATCGCCTTGATATTGCGCTCCACCACCTGCTGACCGTCTTCTGCCAGGTGCCGGGCATCGCTGGCCTGGCTGGAGGCTTGCGCGGCGTTGCGGGCGATTTCCTGGGCGGCGGCCCCCAGTTCGTTGATAGCAGCGGCGACGCTGTTGGTGCGATTGGCCTGTTCGTCGGAGTTGACCATGGAGGAGTTGGAGGCGCTGACCACCCGCAGGGCCACTTCATTGACCTGCTCGGTGGCCGAGGATACTTCGCGAATCGAGGTGTGAATCCGTTCCACGAAGCGATTGAACGCGCTGCCCAGCACACCGAACTCGTCATGGTTCTGGATGGTCAGGCGGCGAGTCAGGTCGCCTTCACCGTCGGCAATGTCCTCCATGGCGCGGGTCATGACGTGCAGTGGCTGCAGCAGGATGCGGATCAGCATGCCCAGCAGGGCGATGATGATAACCACCGCGATAATCGTGGCAATGATCGCCGAGGTGCGGAATTCGCTGAGCATGGCGAAGGATTTGTCTTTATCTACCGACAGGCCGAGGTACCAGTTCACCGATGGCAGGCCCTTGATCGGGGTAAAGGTGACGATGCGGGTCTTACCGTTAACCTCGACTTCGCTGAAGTCGCTGTTGATCTTGGGGGTAGTGTTTGGATAGACGTCGGCCAGGGTCTTCATCACCAGGCTCTTGTCGGGGTGTACCAGTACTTTGCCGTCGGCGCTGACCAGGAAGGCATAACCCATGCCGCCGAAGTTCAGGGCGCCGATGTTGTCCACCAGGGTTTGCAGGCTCAGGTCGCCACCCACTACGCCGACACTCTGGCCCGCTTTGCTGCTGGGGGTGGCGATGGAAATGATCAACTGGCCGGTGGCTGCATCAATATAGGGTTCGGTCAGGGTCGAGCCGTTGCTGCTCTGGGCCCCCGTGTACCAGGGGCGCACACGCGGGTCGAAGCCGTCGGGCATCTTGGTGTCGGGGCGGATCACGAAGCCGCCTTTGCTGTCGCCCAGGTAAGTCGCCATGAATGAAGAGGTCAGGGCTTTCTGTTCCAGCAGGCTGGCGACGGTGCTTGAATCAGGGTTGATGGCGATGTTCTGTGCGGCGCTTTCTATCAGCACAATGCGCCCGGCGAGCCAGGTCTGAATATTGCTGGCGGTGACATCGCCCATTTCATGCAGGTAGTTGTTCAGATCGTCGCGAATCGCATTACGCTGCAAGTAGTCGTTGTAGAGCGTAAACAACGCAAAAGCGGCAATGACGACAAGAGCGGCGGCAAGCAGGATTTTATGGCTGAAACGCAGATTTTTATTCATGGCTTGTGGGGTCCGCTATGGTCTTAATATCCGATGCACGTCCTTTTGGGGCGTGCAAAATGGCTGCGTCAAAAAAAGTGTGATATTTCCATCTGCTCCTGCAGGAATTATCCGGCCCATTTTTTCTAAGACTTTTTGGGTCTCTCGCGTTAACTGTATCGACCATGCAGTGCTAAAGATTAACCATGGGTGACAAAATGCCTGACTCCTCGCAACTCATTATTGGTGCAGATCTCAAAGGCCAGCCGATCGCCCAGTCGATGCGCCTGGCCAACCGCCATGGCCTGATCGCGGGCGCCACCGGTACGGGCAAGACCGTCACCTTGCAGCGCCTGGCAGAAGCCTTCAGCGATGCTGGCGTAGCGGTATTCGCCGCCGACATCAAGGGCGACCTGTGTGGCCTGGGCGCCGCAGCCAACCCTCAGGGCAAGGTCGCCGAGCGGATTGCTGGCATGCCTTTCCTTAATTACGCGCCCAAGGCTTATCCGGTGACGTTGTGGGATATTCACGGCCAGTCCGGTCATCCATTGCGCACCACCATCAGTGAAATGGGCCCGCTGTTGCTCGGCAGCCTACTGGAACTTACCGACAGCCAGCAATCAGCCCTCTACGCCACCTTTAAGGTGGCCGACCGCGAGGGGCTGTTGTTGCTGGACCTCAAGGACCTGAAGGCCCTGCTGAATCATCTGCGCTACCACCCGGAGTTGTTGGGGGAAGATGCGGCCTTGATGACCACGGGCTCAAGCCAGGCCCTGTTGCGGCGTTTGGCGGTGCTGGAGCAGCAGGGAGCCGAAGCGTTGTTCGGCGAGCCGGCCCTGCAACTGGAAGATATCCTGCAACCGTCCAGTGACGGCCGCGGGCGCATTCATCTGCTGGACGCCAGCCGCCTGGTGCATGACGCGCCGAAGGTGTACGCGACCTTCCTGCTCTGGCTGTTGGCCGAATTGTTCGAGCAACTGCCGGAACGCGGCGATGCCGACAAGCCACTGCTGGCGCTGTTTTTCGATGAGGCGCATTTGTTGTTCGCCGACACCCCCAAGGCTCTGCAGGATCGCCTGGAACAGGTGGTGCGGTTGATTCGTTCGAAAGGTGTCGGCGTGTATTTCGTCACCCAGTCTCCGGGTGACCTGCCGGACACCGTGCTGGCACAACTGGGCTTGCGTATCCAGCACGGGTTGCGGGCGTTTACCACCAAAGAGCAGAAGTCCCTGCGGGCAGTGGCCGATGGTTTCCGTCCGAATCCGGCGTTTGATGCGTTGGCGGTGCTGACCGAGCTGGGTACCGGTGAGGCGTTGGTGGGAACCTTGCAGGAAAAGGGGACGCCTGAAGTAGTCCAACGCGTACTCGTGGCACCGCCGCAATCGCGGATCGGGCCGTTGAGCGAAGCCGAACGGGCGGCATTGATTGCCAGCTCGCCGTTGCTGGGGCGTTATGACAAACCGATTGATCGCGAGTCGGCGTACGAAGTGTTGATGGCGCGCAAGGACTTGGGGCCGCAAGAGGAGGCGGCGCCCGCCGCTGAAGAACCGAGCTTCACCGACAAGGCCGGTGCGTTCCTTGGCTCCACGGCCGGCAAGGCGCTGAAGTCCGCGATGCAGCAGGCAGCCAATCAGATGGGCCGGCAGTTGGTGCGAGGGTTACTGGGCTCGTTGTTGGGTGGCAGCAAGCGTAAATAAAGCAAGGGAGTCGCTCGCCCTCACGCCTTCGGTTTGGCGTGAGCGGCCAGGCGCTCCAGCGCAGCGCGCAAGTTCGGATCGGTAATCCCGTCTGCCGTGGCCTGAATGGTTTCGGCCGCAATCTCCGACAAGTCCATGGTATGCCCCGCCGCTCCTTGCTGCACGGTCGGCGGCTGCACCTTGAACTGGATACGCGTCAGGCTGGCGAATTCGTCGAAGGCCATCAATTGGCGCTGCAAGCGTTTTTGCTGATAACGCAGGCGCGTCGCCCAATGGCCGTCGGTGACGATCAGCAGCAGATTGCCTTCACGCCACGAGGCCACGTGGCAGTGTTCGCGGGCGGCGGGTTGCAGTTGGCTTTCTACCAGGCGTTGCAAATGACCAAGGCGTTGCGCATGGCCAAAGATGGCTTTTAAAGGCTTGGCTTCGCGAAGCAACACGGCGGGAGCACGGGCCGTAAGAGGGCGAAATGCCATGACTAGACACCTTAAGTAACAGAGAGGCCATGGTAGCAGAAAGCGTCTGCGACGCCGCGGCCATTGCATTACCGGCAGTTTATCCATTAAATCAACGAGTAACTTATTACCCGAATGGGTTGAAGTTCAGCAAAAAGCCCTTATTTTAAACAAGCCCTCCAAGAGCGCCGTGCCAGCATCGTGGAATAACGCCACTTTCCTCACCCACGTTTCCGGGTAGAATGCTCGTTCGCATGCGGCCGTGAGGGCTGCTCGGGCGACTCACGGGGCGCCCTCCATCCCTATGTGTGGAAGAACCTGCCGATATGTTTGCGCCTTTGTTAAAGAAACTTTTTGGAAGCAAGAATGAGCGCGAAGTCAAACGCATGCTCAAGACGGTGCAGCTGGTCAATGCCTTCGAAGAGCAGATGGTTGCCCTTTCGGACGAGCAATTGCGCGCCAAGACCGAAGAGTTCAAGGCCCGCATAGCCAAAGGTGAAACCCTCGACAAGCTGCTTCCCGAAGCCTTTGCGGTCGCCCGTGAAGCCGGCAAGCGTGTCATGGGCATGCGCCACTTCGACGTTCAGTTGATCGGCGGCATGACCTTGCATGAAGGCATGATTGCCGAAATGCGTACCGGTGAAGGCAAGACCCTGGTGGCAACCCTGGGCGTTTACCTCAATGCACTGTCCGGCAAGGGCGTGCACGTTGTGACGGTGAACGACTACCTGGCTCGCCGGGATGCCAACTGGATGCGCCCGCTGTATGAATTCCTCGGCCTGACCGTCGGCGTTGTCACGCCGTTCCAGCCGCCGGAAGAGAAGCGCGCCGCCTACGCTGCCGACATCACCTACGGCACCAACAACGAATTCGGTTTCGACTACCTGCGCGACAACATGGCGTTCAGCATGGAAGAAAAATTCCAGCGCGAACTCAATTTTGCCGTGATCGACGAAGTCGACTCCATCCTGATCGACGAAGCCCGTACCCCGCTGATCATCTCCGGTCAGGCCGAGGACAGCTCGCGCCTGTACACCGAGATCAACAAGCTGATCCCGCGCCTCGAGCAACACATCGAGGAAGTGGAAGGCGTGGTGACCAAAGAAGGTCACTTCACCATCGACGAGAAGACCCGTCAGGTCGAGCTCAACGAAGCCGGTCACCAGTTCGTCGAAGACATGCTGACCCAGATCGGCCTGCTGGCTGAAGGCGAGAGCCTGTACTCGGCGCACAACCTGGGCCTGTTGACCCACGTGTATGCCGGCCTGCGCGCACACAAGCTGTTCCATCGCAACGTCGAATACATCGTGCAGGACGGCCAGGTCGTACTGGTCGACGAACACACCGGTCGTACCATGCCGGGTCGCCGTTTGTCGGAAGGCCTGCACCAGGCGATCGAAGCCAAGGAAGTCCTGAACATCCAGGCTGAAAGCCAGACCCTGGCCTCGACCACCTTCCAGAACTACTTCCGTCTGTACAACAAACTGTCCGGCATGACCGGTACAGCCGACACCGAAGCGTTCGAGTTCCACCAGATCTACGGTCTGTCGGTGATGGTTATCCCGCCGAACAAACCGCTGGCGCGTAAAGACTTCAACGACCTGGTGTTCCTGACCGCCGACGAGAAATACGCTGCAATCGTCGCCGACATCAAGGAATGCATGGCCCAGGGCCGTCCGGTGCTGGTGGGTACGGCCACCATCGAAACTTCCGAGCACATGTCGGGCTTGCTGAACAAGGAAGGCATCGAGCACAAGGTTCTCAACGCCAAGTTCCACGAAAAAGAAGCGGAAATCATCGCCCAGGCCGGTCGCCCAGGCGCACTGACCATCGCCACCAACATGGCCGGTCGTGGTACCGACATCCTGTTGGGCGGTAACTGGGAAGTGGAAGTGGCTTCCCTGGAAGACCCGACGCCTGAGCAGATCGCGCAAATCAAGGCCGACTGGCAGAAGCGTCACCAGCAAGTGCTGGAGTCCGGCGGCTTGCAGGTGATCGCTTCCGAGCGTCACGAATCGCGCCGTATCGACAACCAGCTGCGTGGTCGTGCCGGTCGTCAGGGTGACGCCGGTTCCAGCCGCTTCTACCTGTCCCTGGAAGACAGCCTGATGCGCATCTTCGCCTCTGACCGGGTGAAGAACTTCATGAAAGCCCTGGGCATGCAGTCCGGTGAAGCGATTGAGCACCGCATGGTGACCAACGCCATCGAGAAGGCCCAGCGCAAGGTAGAAGGCCGCAACTTCGACATTCGTAAGCAATTGCTCGAGTTCGATGACGTCAACAACGAACAGCGTAAAGTGATTTATCACATGCGTAACAGTTTGTTGGCCGCCACCAACATCGGCGAGACCATTGCCGATTTCCGCCAGGACGTGCTCAACGCCACGGTCAGCGCACACATTCCGCCACAGTCGCTGCCTGAGCAGTGGGATGTTGCCGGTCTGGAAGCGGCGTTGAAGAGCGACTTCGGTGTCGACTTGCCGGTCCAGCAATGGCTCGACGAAGACGACCACCTGTACGAAGAAACCCTGCGCGAGAAGCTCATGACCGAGCTGCTGGCCGCCTACAACGAAAAAGAAGAGCAGGCGAGTGCCGAAGCACTGCGCACCTTCGAGAAGCAAATCGTACTGCGCGTGCTGGACGACCTGTGGAAAGACCACCTGTCGACCATGGATCACCTGCGTCACGGCATCCACCTGCGTGGCTACGCCCAGAAGAACCCGAAGCAGGAGTACAAGCGCGAGTCGTTCACGCTGTTCTCCGAGCTGCTGGATTCGATCAAGCGCGATTCGATTCGTGTGCTGTCCCACGTTCAGGTGCGTCGCGAAGACCCGATCGAGGAAGAAGCTCGCCTGCGTCAGGAAGCCGAGGCACTGGCTGCGCGCATGCAGTTCCAGCATGACGAAGCGCCTGGTCTTGAGGCTCCGGAAGTGTTGGGTGAAGAGGTCGATGTGGCCCTGGCCCAGGCCCCGGTGCGCAATGAGCAGAAGCTGGGCCGCAACGAACTGTGCTGGTGCGGTTCGGGCAAGAAGTTCAAACACTGCCACGGCGAAATCAACTAAGATTTTCGCCTGACGCTGCAACACCCCGCGCCGCGACCGGCATCAGCCGTCGCGGCGTTTTGCCATTTTGTCACCGTCGATAGCGACGGGTCACACATCCACTATTTTTAGGAGCGCATTCATGGCTGTTGGTCTTGGTCCTTTGCCCACGTTGCACCCGGTTGCCGGTTTTGAACTCGGTATTGCTTCGGCCGGCATCAAACGCCCGGGGCGCAAGGATGTGGTGGTGATGCGTTGTGCCGAAGGCTCGACCGTCGCGGGTGTGTTCACCCTGAACGCGTTTTGCGCGGCACCGGTGATTTTGGCCAAGCAGCGGGTTGAAGGCCCGGTGCGTTATCTGTTGACCAACACCGGCAATGCCAACGCCGGCACCGGCGAGCCTGGCCTGGCCGCCGCTGCCCGCACCTGCGCCAAGCTGGCCGAACTGACTGGCGTTGATGCCAGCCAGGTGCTGCCGTATTCCACCGGCGTGATCGGTGAGCCGCTGCCGGTAGAGAAAATCGAAGGCGCGCTGCAAGCCGCACTGGATGACCTGTCGGTGGATAACTGGGCGGCTGCGGCCACCGGCATCATGACCACCGACACCCTGCCCAAAGGCGCGAGCCGCCAGTTTGTGCATGAAGGCGTGACCATCACCGTGACCGGCATCAGCAAAGGCGCCGGCATGATTCGCCCGAACATGGCGACCATGCTTGGCTACATCGCCACCGACGCCAAAGTGTCCCGTGACGTGCTGCAAAACCTGATGCTCGACGGCGCCAACAAGTCGTTCAACCGCATCACCATCGACGGTGATACGTCGACCAACGACTGCTGCATGTTGATCGCTACCGGCAAGGCCGACCTGCCGGAAATCACCTCGTCCAACGGCGCGTATTTCGCGGCGTTGAAGCAGGCCGTGTTCGAAGTGTGCATGGACGTGGCCCAGGCCATCGTGCGCGACGGCGAAGGCGCCACCAAGTTTGTGACGGTTGAAGTCAACGGCGGCGGCAATCACCAGGAATGCCTGGATGTGGGCTACACCGTGGCTCACTCGCCATTGATCAAGACTGCGCTGTTTGCCTCCGACCCGAACTGGGGCCGTATCCTGGCCGCTGTTGGCCGTGCCGGTGTGCCGAACCTGGACGTGAGCAAGATCGACGTGTTCCTCGGCGAGGTGTGCATCGCCAGCCGTGGCGCCCGTGCCGAGACGTACACCGAAGCCCAGGGTTCTGCGGTGATGCAGCAGGAAGAAATCACCATCCGTATCGAATTGGGTCGCGGTGAGTGCAGCGAAACCATCTGGACCACTGACCTGTCCCACGAGTACGTGAAGATCAACGCGGAATACCGCACCTGACACCAGGCTGGTCTTCAAACCGATTCAGAGGAAATAGTGCGGTGAAACGAGTTCATGTAGCAGCAGCGGTCATCCGGGGTGTCGACGGCAGGATTCTGCTGGCGCGCCGCGCCGATACCCAGCATCAGGGTGGCCTCTGGGAGTTTCCCGGTGGCAAGGTGGAGGCCGATGAGTCGGTCGCTGCCGCGCTGTCCCGTGAGTTGCAGGAAGAGCTGGGTATCCAGGTCACAACGGCTCGTCCGTTGATCAAGGTGCAGCACGATTACCCGGACAAACAGGTGTTGCTGGATGTCTGGGAAGTCTCGGCCTTCACCGGCGAACCCCACGGTGCCGAAGGGCAGCCGCTTGAATGGGTCGCCCCGCGGGACCTGCCGAACTACGAGTTTCCGGCGGCCAATGCGCCGATCGTTGCGGCGGCGCGTTTGCCGGCGCACTACCTGATCACCCCGGGTGAGCTGGAAACCCCCGTGCTGTTGCGCGGCATTCAAAAAGCCATCGCTGGCGGCATCAAGCTGGTTCAGTTGCGTGCCCCCAACGGTTACGACCCCAAGTACCGCGACCTGGCGGTGGACGCCGTGGGCCTGTGTGCGGGCAAGGCGCAATTGATGCTGAAAGGGCCGTTTGAATGGCTGGGGGATTTTCCCGCAGCCGGCTGGCACATGACCTCGGCGCAACTGCGCAAGTACGCCAGCAAAGGGCGACCTTTGCCCAAGGACCGCTGGTTGGCGGCGTCTTGCCACAATGCTGAGGAATTGGCGTTGGCGGAATTGATGGGCGTGGATTTCGTGACGTTGTCGCCGGTGCAGCCGACCCAGACTCATCCGGATGCCCAGCTGTTGGGTTGGGAGCAGGCGCAGCAGTTGATCAGCGGCTTCAGCAAACCGGTGTTCCTGCTCGGTGGGGTTGGGCCTGCCGAGCTGGAAAAGGCGTGGGAAGTCGGTGCTCAAGGTGTGGCAGGGATTAGGGCGTTTTGGCCTGAGGTTTAAGGACCAGGCCGGGGCGCTTGTTGTGGCGAGGGAGCAAGCTCCCTCACCACAAGTCTCAATCAGTCAGTAAGCGTCAGTGCGGCTTCGCGGCCGCCTGCCACAAAATCTCCGCAACACCCTGACGCTTGGCAATCACTCGTGCTGCCACAAACAGCAAGTCCGACAGCCGGTTGATATACGCCAACCCTACGCCTTCCAACGGTTCCACCGCATTCAGGTGCTGACACCGCCGCTCGGCGCTGCGGGCCAGGCTACGGCACACATGGGCTTGGGCAATCAGCGCCGAACCTCCCGGCAAAATGAAGTTCTCCAGCGGCCCGACCTCTTCATTCCAGCGATCAATCGCCGCTTCCAAACGGTCGACTTCCGCGGCATTCAGCGCTTTGTACACCGGCATGGCCAACTCACCGCCCAGGTCAAACAGTCGATGCTGGCAGGGCGTAAGCACCTCGATCACATCCTTCAGCGCCGGGTGTTGCCCGCTCTGTTCCTCCAGGCCTGCCAACAACAGACCCAGCTGGCTGTTCAGCGCATCCACTTCGCCAATCGCCTCCACCCGTGGATGGTCCTTGGGTACGCGGCGGCCGTCGCCCAGGCCGGTTTCGCCCTTGTCACCGGTACGGGTGTAAATTTTCGACAGGCGAAAGCCCATGGTTAGCGCTCCAGTTGAGTGAGTTCGTTGGGTGGCAATTGGCTGCCAGCCAGGGGCAGGCGCAAGGTGAAGCAGGTGCCCTGGCCGAGGGTGGAATGGACTTCCATCTGCCCCTTGTGGTTGTTGGTGATGATGAAATACGAGACCGACAACCCGAGCCCGGTGCCCTGGCCGATCTCCTTGGTGGTGAAAAATGGTTCGAAGGTGCGCTTGCGCACGTTCTCGCTCATGCCGATGCCGTTGTCTTCCACCTGGATTTCCGCCCACGGCGGGTTTAGCCGGGTACGCAGGATGATACGCCCGGGCTCGCTGTCATCTTCGCGCTGATGAATCGCCTGGGCGGCGTTTTTCAGCAGGTTGAGCAGTACCTGTTCCAGTTCGTTGGCGGTGCCGGGCACCGGGCCCAATTGCGGGTCGAACTGGCGGATGATCGCCTGGCCCTTGAAGTCGAAGCCGACGGTGAGGTCGAAATCGTTGCCGGCAATTTCCACCGCCTGGTCAATCAGCGCCGGTAGATCGCAGGGCGCCATCTGGCGATTGCTGCGGCGGCTGAAGCTGAGCATGTGGGTGACAATTTTCGCCGCCCGGGCGCCGGCTTGCTGGATGCCGTCGAGCAACTGCGGCACTTCGCGGCTTTGCAGGTAGCGGTTCACTGTTTCCAGCTCGATGCCCACCTGTTCGGCATGCTCGAGGTTTTTTGGCAGCTCCGGCGACAGCCGGCGGCGGATGTTCTGCACGTTATGCAGGATCGCCCCCAGCGGGTTGTTGATTTCGTGGGCCATGCCGGCGGCCAGGCCGCCGACCGAGAGCATCTTCTCCGACTGCACCATCATTTCTTCCAGGGACAGGCGCTGGGTGATGTCGTCGATCCGGATGACCACGCCGCGCCCGGCACCGCCCATCAGCGGGTAGAACGTCAGGGCGTAGTGCTTGGGCTCGTCATCCTTGACCCAGGTTACCCGCTCGATCCGCTCCACAGTGTGTTGCTCCACCGTGGCCTTGATCTGCGGCAGGAAGGGCTTGAGCGGCTGGAAGGCGAGGAAGATCGGCTGGTTCAGCGCCTCATCCAGACGGGTGCCGGAAAGTGCGCTGGCCTCCTGGTTCCATTGGGTGACGTAGAGCTGTTCGTCGAGGGCGATCAGCGCCGAGGGCATCGAGTCGATGATGCTGTTGAGGTAATTCTGGAACCCGGTGAGTTTTTTCTCGATCTTGCTGCGCACCTGGACTTCCAGCTCCAGCTTGCGGTTGGTATGGCGGGTTTCTTCCGCCAGGCCCTGGGCTTGATCGTAGGCGGCCTGGGAATCGTCCCGCGCGCGCTTGAGTTGCTGCTCGCGGGCTTCGATGCGCGAAAGCATGGTGTTGAAGGCTTCGGCGAGGCTGCCGATTTCGTCGTGGTTGCCGCGACCGGCGCGCAGGGCGTAGTTCTCTTCCCGGGTGACCTGGCGCGACAACTCTTCCAATTCATGGATCGGCCGGGTAATCAGGCGCTTGATCTGCCGGGCGATCACCAGCCACAGCAGCACACTGAAAATCAGGATGCCCAGGCTGGCGGTGAACGTCCCGGTGTAGAAGGCCACCGGCAGTTCGCTGCTGGCCACCAGCAGTAAATGCCCGGACGGTTGGCCGGCACGGGGAATGGTGATCACTTGATTGCTGCGAAACTCGGTGGCGCGCCAGATTTCAATCTCGCGGTAATTGTCGGGCAGGTGCAGGCGATTGGCGTGTTGCAACTGGGCCAGGCGGGTGCCTTCGCCGTCATATAAGGCGGCGGCCCGTAATGGCGAGTAGCTGGTCAGTTCATCCAGCAGGGTTTGCGCCTTGAGCGGTGAGTCCAGCGCCTCGGCCGCCAGCGACGGGTTGGACACCAGCCGACCGATGGCCTGCAAGGCCTGGGGGGCCATGCTTTCCTGGGAGATCCAGTAGGCGGCGCTGATAAAGGTCAGGTTGGCCACCAGCAACACGGTGGTCAACAAAACCAGCAGGGCCGCCAGCAGTTTCTGCCCAACCGGTAGATTTTCGAGACGCTGGCGCAGTGGCATCGAGGTTTTCGCTGCAAAGGAACAAGCAGGCAGGGTAGCGCGTGCCTCAGTCGCTGGGCAATCCGCGTGCAGACAGTCGCTGTACCAATCGCACCTGGA
Organism: Pseudomonas sp. ADAK13; assembly: GCF_012935715.1. Taxonomy (NCBI): domain Bacteria; kingdom Pseudomonadati; phylum Pseudomonadota; class Gammaproteobacteria; order Pseudomonadales; family Pseudomonadaceae; genus Pseudomonas; species Pseudomonas sp. ADAK13. The sequence continues at coordinate 665,870 of NZ_CP052860.1, read as the reverse complement.
GTTGTTGCAGGTGCGGCAAGGTCAGTTGATGGCGAGCCGCCGCCTGGCAGGCGTAGCCGAGCAAGTAGCTGATTTCGGTGCGCCGGGCACTGATCACGTCCTGGTACATCGACGAGTAGTTGGCCGCGGTGGCCTGGATCACGCGTTCCACTTCGCTTTGCAAATCCTGCGCGGCGGCGGGTTGTCCGCAGCATTCCAGCAGGTCGGCGAGTTCGGCGCACAGGGTGGCGACTTCGCACTGATGGGCTTGCAGCTCGCCATTGCGGCATTCGTACAGCACGGTCAGCGGGTTGATCGCACAGTTCAGGGCCAGTTTGCGCCACAAGCGGGTGAGGATGTCGGTGCTCCACTCATGGGGAATGCCGGCGGCTTGCAGGTCATCCAGCCAGAGCGGCGGGGTAGGGTGGCTCGCATCCCCCAGCCAGGTATAGCCATGGCCGGCAAACACCACCCGCCAGTCGCTTTCACGAAACGCGCCTTCGGTGCTGGAGGCAAAAATACAGCGGGCTTGGGGCAGTTGGGCGGCGACCGCGTCCTGGCTGCCCAGGCCATTTTGCAGCAGGATCAGCTCGGCGTCGGGTGCCAGCCGGTGTTGAAGCTGTGCGACGGCGTCTTGGGCGTCGTAGGCTTTGCACGCCACCAGCAGGCGATGAATTGGCCCCGGACTGTCGGGCGTTTCGCCGACGACCGGGTAGGTGTGGGCCACGCCTTGCTCAACCAGGGTCAGGCCCTTGGCCGCCTGATAGCTCGCCAGCCGCGCGTGGTCTCGCAGGATCAGCCGCACGGGCAGCCCGGCACGGGCCAGGCGTGTGGCCCACAGCGTGCCGAGACTGCCGGCGCCGAGGACATGCCAGGTGGTCGACATCAGTTTTTACTCCGTAAGGCTGCCCGCAGTGAACGAGGCGAAAGAACCGCTATAATGCCCGGGCATTTTAGCCCGGGCGTGCTCCATCTCTACTGAGCCGCGCCCCTTTTTATTGGAGAAATTACATGCCGTCGTTCGACGTGGTATCCGAACTGGACAAGCACGAACTCACCAACGCCGTCGAGAACGCCGTCAAGGAGTTGGATCGTCGTTATGACTTGAAGGGCAAGGGCAGCTTCGAGTTCAAGGAAAAAGACCTCACCGTCAACCTGACCGCAGAAGCCGATTTCCAGCTTGAAGCGATGATTGAGATCCTCAAGCTGTCCCTGGTCAAGCGCAAGATCGATGCACAGTGCCTTGAAATCAAGGACGCGTATGCCTCCGGCAAGCTGATGAAGCAGGAAGTCGTGTTCAAAGAGGGCATCGACAAGGAGCTGGCGAAGAAAATCGTCGCTCACGTCAAGGACGCCAAGCTCAAGGTCCAGGCCGCGATCCAGGGCGAGCAGGTGCGCATCACCGGCAAGAAGCGTGACGATTTGCAAGAGGCCATTGCTGCCTTGCGCGCCAAGGCTTTCGACATGCCGCTGCAGTTCAATAACTTCCGCGACTGAGTGCCCCCCGTCGGGAACCTGAGGGCGTTTTTGACGTCCCACGCCCAGAACCTGCAGAAACGATTGAGCCCTTCGGGGCTCATTTGTTATGTGGGCATAAATAAAGCCGTACATCCGGTAAACAGGAGAACGTAGATGGATTTGAACGCTGAAGTGGATCACTTGATCAAGACCTCGGAGTCGTGGTTACCGATGATCATGGAATATGGCAGCCGATTTTTGCTGGCGGTGGTCACCCTGGCCATCGGTTGGTGGCTGATCAACGTCTTGACCCACCGAGTGGGGCGTTTGCTGGCACTGCGTAATGCTGACCTGGCACTGCAACACTTCATTACCAGCCTTGCGAACATTGCGCTCAAAGTCATGCTGGTGGTCAACGTGGCCTCGATGATCGGCGTGGCAACCACCTCGTTCGTTGCCGCGATCGGTGCCGCCACCCTGGCCATCGGTCTGGCATTGCAAGGCAGCCTGGCGAACTTCGCCGGCGGCGTGCTGATTCTGTTGTTCCGTCCGTTCCGCATTGGTGACTGGATCGAAGCCCAGGGCACTTCCGGTACCGTCGACAGCATCCAGATCTTTCACACCGTGTTGCGCACCGGCGACAACAAGACGGTGATCATCCCAAACGGCAGCCTGTCCAACGGCCTCATCACCAACACCAACCGTCAGCCGACCCGCAAGGTGGTGTTTGACGTGGGTGTCGACTATGAAGCCGACCTGCAGAAAGCGCGTGAAGTATTGCTGGAACTGGCCAAGGATCCACGGGTACTGGCTGATCCTGCACCGGCAGCCGTGGTTTCGACCCTGGGCGACAGTTCAATCACCGTATCCCTGCGAGTCTGGACCAAAACGTCGGATTACTGGGACGTGATGTTCATGTTCAATGAACTGGCGCGTGACCGTTTAAAAGGCGCAGGGATCGATATTCCGTTCCCGCAGCGGGTTATTCGCGTGATGCAGGAAACTGCTGCGAAGTGAGGGTATGACTTGCGTGTCAAACTTGTCCGATGTGTCAGGTTTGATGCGTGGTGTTAAACTAGATAGTTAGCTTGCTAGTTATCCAGGTGTTGAGATTAAGTTGCAATAAAAAAGCCGCTCACTTGCGAACAAGTGAGCGGCTTTTTAGTTAGGGCCGAGGCCCTAAGTCATCGCTGCAATCAAACTGCCAATTACAAGATGTTCAGCGGGTATTGCGCGATCAGACGCAGTTCGTCGATCGACGCCGAACCGTAGTACACACCATCGCTGGAGCGATAAGTGGCTTGACGTACGCGCAGGCTCAGGTCTTTGGCCGGGCCGCTCTGGATCACGTACTTGGCTTCGATGTCACGTTCCCACTCTTTACCGTTCGAAGTGTCGGCGGTATTGGCGCCGGTACCTTTAACGTAGCGAGTCATGAAGCTCAGGCCTGGAACGCCGAAAGTCGCCATGTTCAGGTCGTAGCGAGCCTGGAAGGACTTCTCGTCTTCAGCGTTGAAGTCGGAACGAGCGATGGAGTTGGCAAGGAAGATCGTGCCGCCGCCGTCTACGCCGTAGCCGTAGTCACCGTCACCGCTAACCTTCTGGTAGGCCAGGGTAAAGGTGTGAGCCTGGATGGTGTACGCACCTTGCAAGCTGTAGGCACGGTTATCCAGTTTGGTGGTGCCGTCCTTCTCAGCCCGTTGCAGGCCAGCGCCATCGCTTTTGGTGCTGTAGATGTTGAAGTCGACCGCCAGGGACTGTTCATTGCTCAGCGCATGGGTCCAGTTCAGGTTGGCGTAGGTTTTCTTCCAGTAGTCTTCGGTCTTCGCGTAGTAGAGGCTGGCGCTGACTTCTGGAGTCAGGGCGTAGACGCCACCGATGAAGTCAGTTTTTGTCAGGCCCAGGCTGTCGCGGTAGGTCTGGGCTTGCGCCACGCTCGAAGTGAAGTGACCGCCTTCAAGTTTCAGGCCCTTGATCTCGTTGCTGGTCAACGAGATACCTTGTGGCAATTCAGGCAGCAGACGGCTGTCATCGGATGCGAATACAGGTGCGGTGGTGTACTGGTCGCCGATTTTCAGGACCGTATCGGAGATACGGAACTTAACTGCGCCGCCGCCTTTGGAGTAATCATCTTGAGCGCGACCGTCGGAGCCTGTTGGAAACAGGCCGGTGCCGGAACGACCCTTGCCGCTGTCCAGTTTGACGCCCAACAGACCGATCACGTCGACACCCACACCGATGGTGCCTTGGGTGAAGCCCGACTGGTACAGGCCGTTGAAGCCCAGGCCGGTTTCGTCGACGCGGCTTTTACCGGTGTCGTTGTTACGGAAGTCGCGGCTAAAGTTCAGGAGGCGAGTGTTGATGCTGAAGGTACTGTCTTCAACAAAGCCCTTGGAGTCGTCCTGAGAGGACGCCATTGCGAACTGCGAGGTGCCTGCTGAAACAGCCAGGGCGATCATGCTCCACTTCATCACGCGCATCGTGATTTGCTCCTTTGGTTTTAGGAAGAGTACTGCCGTCCCACCTATATTTTTGTCTGGGCGGCTCTTTCTTTTTTGTGTCGGCGCAAACTTATATCACGCTGACAATATTGGCGATACTTGCCCATCTATCCTTTCAGCTTCTTTACGAGCCTGTCGTAAATTGCTATGTCCATGTCGCAAATTTACAGTTCGAATGTAACCGAACTGACAACTTCAATACTGTTTTAAAACCTTGAGTTCAGGGTGGAAAAGTCACCCTTGAAAGTTTTAACACTTCCCTGAAAAGCATTGACCCGCTGTTGTTTTCTGTCGCGAAACACCTGCTTCCCGCCGGTGCTGTTGTCGACCATATGGGGGTGAATGCAACAAGCGTGCACAAACGAGTAACTGAATGTGATTTTTTCGTGAAAATTGTCAATGCCCTGTAAAAACCGCATAAGCACGGGCTTTTTACGCCGTTTGGTTTGGCCTTGACGCGCCTGCTGTACTCCTGTTCGGTGGTGCATAAAACCTGCACCAGAGCAAAACGTTACCGGTTCACCCCGTTCTGTGGGTAGTCGGCGGATCCCTTTGAGGCACAAATGGGTCATTTTGGTGCAGTGGTGCCCTTGCTGCATTTTTGCTCCAGGCTGCTGTTCGCGCCTGGAAAGCCCTCTGGCTCAGGTGCTTGAAGCCTGTCACGCGTCCTGGCTTTGACTGAAAGAAGGTGCGTTGGTCATTTAGCGTAGCCGAAATATTGACCTGTCTCGAAATGGTGCGCTTTTTTTCATGGCGTCCTGTTTGGGCGCGTATTTGGCCCGGTGCATTCGCCGTGAAGCGCCGGGCATTCGCAGGTATGCTGGGCGCCTGAAACCTGACCCGCCGAACGGGAGTGACTGCTGTGTTCGCCTTAGATCCACGTCTTCAACAAGACACCTTGCCCATCGGGGATTTCCCCCTGTGCCGGCTGCTGCTGTCCAATGACTCAAATTACCCCTGGTTCATCCTGGTGCCGCGCATAGACGGTATCAGCGAAGTGTTTCAACTGGATGTCGCTGACCAGCAGCGGGTGTGGCAGGAAAGCACGGCGCTGGCGCAGTTGCTTAATGAAGGGTTTGGCGCCGACAAGATGAATATTGGTGCCCTGGGCAACGTGGTCAGCCAACTGCACGTGCATGTGATCGTGCGCAGGCGCGATGACGCCGCGTGGCCGGCGCCGGTCTGGGGCAAGCATCCGGCGAAGCCTTACAGCGACGAGCAAGTGGCGGTGATTCGTGCACGTCTGCGCGAGATCCTGCCGGCTGACTTTACGTTCCTGGAGGCTTGAGCCATGGATCTTCAAGACCGTGTGATGGACCTGGAGAGTCGCCTGGCCTTTCAAGACGACACCATCGAGACCCTCAATGACATCCTGGTTACCCAGCAACGGGCGGTCGAACGCCTGCAGATGCAGATGACGGCGCTACTCAAGCGCCAGGAAGAAATGGGCGGCCAGTTCGAGTCGTCCGAGGAAGAGGCGCCGCCGCCTCATTATTAATGCAGGGGTGAATGCCCGGGCATAAAAAAACCGCGATGCAGCCAGGCTGCATCGCGGTTTCTTTTTTCGGGGGGCTGGAATCAGCGACGCGGCAACGCGGCGATCACATCTTCAGCTTGCAAACCCTTGTCACGGTTCATCACGGAGAACTCCACGCGCTGGCCTTCCACCAGGACGCGATGGCCTTCGCCGCGAATCGCCCGGAAGTGGACGAAGATATCGTCGCCCGAATCCCGGGAAATAAAGCCGAAGCCCTTGGAGGTGTTGAACCACTTGACCGTGCCGGTATCCCGGTTGGTCATGTCGTAGGTTTGCGACGCAGCGGCCGGGGAGGAACGGTAAAAACTGATGGCCAGATGAAGAACGATGGCGACCAGTGCTATTGCCAGGCTGAGCAGGACGGCCGGGTGGCCACCGACTTCAGGCATAGGCGCCAGCAGGGTGAGGGTTTGCACGACAACAGACAGGACCAGCAGGGCGCTGACCAGGTTTTGCAGTTGATGACGCGGGCCTTTGTTCCAGTAAGGAATGACTGGAGCCAGTGTCAGGTTAAGAAGACCAAAGAAGGTCAGGTAGAGAGCGTCAGGTTGTTGCAGGTAAGGCAGGGTTTCTGATCGCAGGCTGGGGATAAAGGACAGCAGCAAAGCTGCGGCGCCCGTTAGCAGGTGGACGATTTTCAACATTTTGATTAACTCACGTTAAGACGGATCACGAGGAAGAGCTGACTGGCACGGTTCGCTTCTGAACAATGGGAGGCGTTGGGCACGTGCACGGGTATCAGCCTATGTCGCTACCGCGAAAAATAACGGTGGCGACACGCTGCCTATTTAACAGCAAAGCCTGTGCCTACTCAAATCAAGCATTTCAGGCTGTTACAAGGGGCACGGCATTTCTGCGGCAAACACTTGTCCTAGACAGGTGCAGGCTTTTTCGCAGGCGTTGGGTAATTTTTCTTGCAGGGCTCGAAGCCCCGTCTGTCGCGCAGATTCGCTCTGCAAGGGGCGATTTGCCGCACGTCGTGAGGGTCAGCCGGGCTGCGCAAGGCCGGTACTCTTGCTAGAGTGGTCCTGCACCTGATCAATGAATTTTTTATCAATTGAAGGGGAAAAACATGGCAATCGATATTGGTATCAGTGAAGAAGATCGTAAATCAATCGTTGATGGACTTTCGCGGCTGCTTTCCGATACCTATGTACTTTACCTGAAGACCCACAACTTCCATTGGAACGTCACGGGCCCCATGTTTCGCACACTGCACTTGATGTTTGAAGAGCAGTACAACGAGCTGGCGCTGGCGGTGGATTCAATTGCCGAGCGGATCCGCGCCCTGGGCTTTCCGGCGCCGGGTGCTTACTCGGTGTACGCGCGACTTTCTTCAATCAAGGAAGAAGAGGGCGTGCCGAGCGCTGAAGACATGATCAAGCAGTTGGTCGAGGGCCAGGAAGCGGTTACCCGCACCGCCCGGGGCATCTTCCCGTTGTTGGATAAAGTCAGCGACGAGCCTACTGCGGACTTGCTGACCCAGCGTATGCAAGTTCATGAAAAGACCGCGTGGATGTTGCGCTCCCTGCTCGAAAACAAGTAACACCGGTTGCGGGTGGGCGTTGAACCGACGCCCCTCGCATGCCTGCTTTCCGGCGACTCCCTTCACCCTGCGAGCTTCCTGATACGCGCGTTGGCTTGTCCTACGGCGATCAGCTCCCTGTCTTCTGGCTGCACTTGTCTTCTTGATGTTTTATAGGCCCAACGGCCAACAAGAACGATTGATGGGTGGCCGTCAGGCAATGGAGTGTCAAGTGTATGTCACGCGGAGCAGGTAATGGAGTGATGGAAACGTGCGGGTTGCACAAGATAAAGGTAGATCCCTTTGCCAAGGGGTTTGATATGAACCTGGCCAGGCCATTGTCCCGATCCGTTCGGCTTAATGGTTTTTCGACGTGTTTGCGACTTGAAGAAGTCTATTGGAATATCCTCACGGAGATAGCCAGGATCAATACCTGTTCGGTCAGTGCGCTGCTGTCTTACGTGGACCGCGAAGTGCACTTGCGTTATGGCGGTGTAAAGAACTTCAGCGGTCTGGTCAGGGTGGTGTGCGTGGTTCATTTATTGAAAGGACGCGGCACCGCGCCAAGTGTCCCTTTGGGCCAGGCGTGATCCTTGTGCCAGCTGCCAGCCCCGGGATTGCCCCGGGTCGGGCGCCTGGCACAAGCCTGCTGCAGCCACCTATATAAAGAGCAGCACGCCGCCACGGCTGCACAGCCTCGATTTACCAGATATAATCCCGGGCTTTGCTGCGCATGCCGGGACTTTCCCACGGGACACAGTCAGGGCAGGGCGTGGCGCAGTAATGATCTGATCGCCGAGACATCTCCATGCCCATGTACGACTATCAATGCGCTTCCTGTGGTCATCAGTTGGAAGCCATTCAAAAGATCAGCGCCGCGCCGCTGGTCGATTGCCCTGCCTGCCAGGCACCGGAGCTTAAAAAGATGTTGTCCATGCCGGGCTTTCGCCTGAGTGGCAACGGCTGGTACGAGACCGACTTCAAGACCGGTTCGAAGAAGAATCTGGCCGGCGGCGACAAAGCAGACTGAGTTGAACTCTACGCGCAGGCTCCTGCATTATCCGTCACCTGACTTAGCTGTACGGTGATGAGGCAGGCCTCCACCGAATTTCGAATTACGAGAAGCGAAACCACTATCATGATGCGCAGCCACTATTGCGGCCAACTGAACGAGACCCTGGAAGGTCAGGAAATCACCCTTTGCGGATGGGTTCACCGTCGCCGCGACCACGGCGGGGTGATCTTCCTCGATATCCGTGATCGTGATGGTCTGGCCCAGGTGGTGTTCGATCCGGACCGCGCCGAGAGCTTCGCCGCCGCCGATCGCGTGCGCAGCGAGTACGTCGTGAAGATCACCGGCAAGGTTCGCCTGCGTCCGGCCGGTGCCACCAACGCCAACATGGCGTCGGGCATGATCGAAGTACTGGGCTACGAGCTTGAAGTACTGAACGAGTCGGAAACCCCGCCGTTCCCGCTGAACGAGTTCTCGGACGTTGGCGAAGAAACCCGCCTGCGTTATCGCTTCCTCGACCTGCGTCGCCCGGAAATGGCCGAGAAGCTGCGTCTGCGTTCGCGCATGACCACCAGCATCCGCCGCTTCCTGGACGAGAACGGCTTCCTCGACGTCGAGACGCCGATCCTGACCCGCGCTACTCCGGAAGGCGCCCGCGACTACCTGGTGCCGAGCCGTACCCACGCCGGTTCCTTCTTCGCCTTGCCGCAGTCGCCACAGCTGTTCAAGCAGCTGCTGATGGTTGCCGGCTTCGACCGTTACTACCAGATCGCCAAATGCTTCCGTGACGAAGACCTGCGGGCCGACCGCCAGCCGGAATTCACCCAGATCGACATCGAGACCAGCTTCCTCGATGAAAAAGAGATCATGGGCATCACCGAACAAATGATCCGCAACCTGTTCAAGGAAGTGCTGGACCTGGAATTCGGCGAATTCCCGCACATGACCTTCGAAGAAGCCATGCGCCGTTACGGTTCCGACAAGCCAGACCTGCGTAACCCGCTGGAACTGGTTGACGTTGAAGACCAACTCAAAGACGTCGACTTCAAGGTGTTCAGCGGCCCGGCCAACGACCCGAAATGCCGTATTGCCGCCCTGCGTGTGCCTGGCGCTGCGAGCATGCCGCGCAAGCAGATCGACGATTACACCAAGTTCGTCGGCATCTACGGTGCCAAGGGCCTGGCGTACATCAAGGTCAACGAGCGCGCCAAGGGTGTTGAAGGCCTGCAGTCGCCAATCGTCAAGAACATCCCTGAGGCCAACCTCAACGTGATCCTGGATCGTGTTGGCGCGGTCGACGGCGACATCGTGTTCTTCGGTGCCGACAAGTCCAAGATCGTCAGCGAAGCGCTGGGTGCATTGCGGATCAAGGTCGGCAACGACCTGAACCTGCTGACCTGCAAGTGGGCGCCGATGTGGGTGGTCGACTTCCCGATGTTCGAAGAGAACGACGACGGCAGCTTCAGCGCGCTGCACCACCCGTTCACCGCGCCGAAGTGCACGCCGCAAGAGCTGGAAGCCAACCCGGCTGGCGCTCTGTCCCGTGCCTACGACATGGTGCTGAACGGCACCGAACTGGGTGGCGGTTCGATCCGTATCCACCGCAAGGAGATGCAGCAATCGGTCTTCCGCCTGCTGGGTATCGACGAAGACGAACAGCAAGAGAAGTTCGGCTTCCTGCTTGACGCCCTGAAATACGGCGCGCCACCCCATGGCGGCCTGGCCTTCGGCCTGGACCGTCTGGTGATGCTGATGACCGGTGCCCAGTCGATCCGTGAAGTGATTGCCTTCCCGAAAACCCAAAGTGCTGCCGACGTCATGACGCAGGCACCGGGTGTGGTGGATGCCAAGGCACTGCGCGAGCTGCATATCCGTCTGCGCGAGACACCAAAGGCTGAGTAAGGCCGCAGCGTGAAAGCGCGATAAGGTTTTACATTGTCAGCTAAGGGCGCATCTTCGGATGCGCCTTTGCGTTACAAGGGCTGTACGTTTAAGAGGGAAGTCCCGCCTGGGGCGGGATCGACAGGTTTCTACAGAATTTCGGAGTTGTGTTATGGCTGGCCATTCCAAGTGGGCGAACATCAAGCACCGCAAAGAGCGTCAGGATGCCAAGAAAGGCAAGATTTTCACCAAGTGGATTCGCGAGCTGACGGTCGCTGCCCGCCAGGGTGGCGGTGACCCGGGCTCCAACCCGCGTCTGCGCCTGGCCCTGGACAAGGCCCTCGGCGCCAACATGAGCCGCGACATCATCGACCGCGCCGTGGCCCGTGGCGCCGGTGCGGCCGATACCGATGACATGGTCGAGTTGAGCTACGAAGGCTACGGCCCGGGTGGCGTGGCGGTGATGGTCGAGTGCATGACCGACAACCGCAACCGTACCGCGGCGGCCGTGCGCCATGCGTTCAGCAAATGTGGCGGCAACCTGGGCACCGATGGTTCGGTGGCCTACCTGTTTGAGCGCAAGGGGCAGATTTCCTTCGCGCCGGGCGTTGATGAAGATGCGCTGATCGAAGCGGCGATGGAGGCCGATGCCGACGACGTGGTGACCAATGAAGACGGTTCCATCGACGTGTTTACCTCGTTCGCGGGCTTCTATTCGGTGCGTAACGCCCTGGAAGCGGCCGGTTTCAGAGGTACCGATGCGGAAATCGTGATGCTGCCGACCACCAGTGCCGAACTGGACCTGGACGGCGCGCAGAAGGTGCTCAAGATGCTCGATATGCTTGAAGACCTGGATGACGTGCAGAACGTTTATTCCAACGCCGATATCCCGGAATCGGTCGCCGAACAGCTCACTTAAGGGCACTGAAGATCCAATGTGGGAGCTGTCGAGCCCCGGCGAGGCTGCGATGGCATCAACTCGGTGTGACTGATGCTCCGAGGTGCCTGCATCGCAGGCAAGCCAGCTCCCACAGGGTTCTATGCTGTTACACAAACCATGTGCCTCGCGCATCCGCTTTAAACCCATCTCGCAGGCGTTATGACTCTAATCCTAGGTATCGACCCCGGTTCGCGAATCACCGGCTTTGGCGTGGTGCAACAGACCCCGCGAGGCTGCGTGTACGTGGCGTCGGGCTGTATCCGTACCGGCGCCGGCGAGTTGGCCGAGCGCTTGCAGATCGTTTATCGCGGCGTACGTGAAGTGATCCAGACATACGGCCCGGTGACCATGGGCATTGAAAAGGTGTTCATGGCAAAAAACGCCGACTCGGCCCTGAAGCTCGGCCAGGCACGCGGTGCGGCCATCGTTGCCGGTGCCGAGGAGGGCATGGAGATCGCCGAGTACACCGCGACGCAGGTCAAGCAAGCCGTGGTCGGTACCGGTGCGGCCAATAAGGAGCAAGTGATGATGATGGTCATGCACATGCTCAAGCTCACCGCCAAGCCGCAAATCGATGCCTCCGACGCCCTGGCCATTGCCATTTGCCATGCCCATACCCGTTCCAGCCTGATGCCGCACGGCTTGGGTACGGCACGCAGTCGTGGCGGCCGGCTGCGTCTCTGATAGCATCAGCGCAATCATTCTGCGTGGGGTGCGTGAACGGCCTGTGCTGTCGGCCGGCATGCCCGCGTTATTACCGGTCAGGCCTTGATCTGAGCCGACTCTTAAGGATTCGAACGTGATTGGACGCTTGCGCGGCACCCTGGCTGAGAAACAGCCGCCGCACCTGATTCTGGATGTAAACGGGCTGGGCTATGAGCTGGAAGTGCCCATGACCACCCTCTACCGCCTACCGTCGGTCGGTGAGCCGCTGACCCTGCACACCCACCTGGTGGTGCGCGAAGACGCACAATTGCTCTATGGTTTCATTGGCAAGCGTGACCGGGATTTCTTCCGCGAACTGATCCGCCTCAATGGCGTGGGGCCGAAGCTGGCGCTGGCGCTGATGTCGAGCCTGGAGGTCGATGAATTGGTACGGTGTGTGTCGGCGCAGGATACGTCCGCGTTGACCAAGGTCCCGGGCGTCGGCAAGAAAACCGCCGAGCGTTTGCTGGTAGAACTCAAGGACCGCTTCAAGGCCTGGGAAGTCGTACCGAGCATGTTCGCCCTGGTGCCTAATCAGCCGGACGCGCCGGGTGTACCGGTGGCCAGCGCCGAAAGCGATGCAGTCAGCGCGCTGATTTCCCTGGGCTACAAGCCGCAGGAGGCGAGCAAGGCCGTGTCGGCCATCAAGGACAAGAACCTGAGCAGCGAAGACATGATCCGCCGCGCCCTGAAGGGAATGATTTAAGTGATTGAAGCTGATCGTCTGATCGCGGCCACCGGCCCGCGTGATCGTGAAGAAATCCAGGACCGGGCGATTCGTCCCCTGAGCCTTGCCGAATACATCGGCCAGCCCACCGTGCGCGAGCAGATGGAGTTGTTCATCCAGGCTGCGCGCGGGCGCAGCGAATCACTGGATCACACGTTGATCTTCGGCCCGCCGGGGCTGGGCAAGACCACCCTGGCCAACATCATCGCCCAGGAAATGGGCGTGTCGATCAAGTCCACCTCCGGCCCTGTGCTGGAGCGCCCGGGCGACCTGGCGGCGCTGCTGACCAACCTGGAACCCCACGACGTACTGTTTATCGACGAGATTCACCGGCTTTCGCCCATCGTCGAGGAAGTGCTGTACCCGGCCATGGAAGATTTCCAGCTGGACATCATGATTGGCGAGGGGCCGGCGGCCCGCTCGATCAAGCTCGACCTGCCACCGTTTACGCTGGTGGGCGCCACCACCCGTGCGGGGATGCTGACGAACCCGCTGCGAGACCGTTTCGGGATTGTTCAACGTCTAGAGTTCTATAGCACGGCGGATCTGGCCACCATCGTCAGTCGTTCGGCGAACATCCTCGGCTTGCCCCTGGACCCGGAAGGTGCGTTTGAAATTGCCCGCCGCGCCCGTGGCACGCCGCGGATCGCCAACCGTTTGCTGCGCCGTGTGCGCGACTTCGCCGAAGTGCGTGCCAAGGGCCATATCACCAAGCCCGTGGCAGACCTGGCGCTGAACCTGCTGGATGTGGACGAGCATGGCTTTGACCACCAGGACCGGCGCCTGCTGTTGACCATGATCGAGAAGTTCGACGGTGGCCCGGTGGGGGTGGACAGCCTCGCTGCGGCCATCAGCGAAGAGCGGCACACGATTGAGGATGTACTGGAGCCTTACCTGATCCAGCAGGGCTACATCATGCGTACGCCGCGGGGGCGCGTGGTCACCCGGCATGCCTATCTGCACTTTGGGTTAAACATTCCGTCACGATTGGGCGAGATGCCCGTAGTAGACGAATTCCTCGATGCAGTAGACGATTAAAAAAGGCTTGGCGATTCGATTTATTCGGCGTTTGTGCTGTCCTAGTGGCTGGCGTCGTCATTCTTTCGTTAGAAATGTGCCACAGAATGAAAAACAGTTGCCTGGCCGGATTGGCAACCTGAGGAGTAAGCACTAGAGTATGCGCGCGCAAAACGGGGATCAGTCGTTCGCACATCGCTGTCGCGTTTATTACGAGGACACCGATGCTGGCGGCATCGTTTATTACGTCAATTACCTAAAGTTCATGGAGCGGGCTCGAACCGAGCGGCTACGGGAGCTGGGCTTTGCCCAATCCCAGCTGGCAGGGGAGGACCTGTTGTTTGTCGTGCATTCCAGCGAGGCGCGTTACTACGCGCCGGCGCGACTGGACGACGAACTGCTGGTCAGCGCAGAAATAACCGAATTGAACCGTGCCAGCCTGCGCTTTAAACAGCAGGTCAGGCGGGCTACGGATGCAACGCTGCTCTGTGAGGGGCAGTTCCTGGTGGCCTGTGTTCGCACCAATAGTTTGAAACCCCGGGCCATTCCCGAAACTCTACGCGCGGCCTTTGCCGGCGTGAGCGGCGCGGGTAAACATTCAGAGCAGGAGATTTAGCGTGGAACCTACCGTCGTCGACCATTCCTCCATGTGGAGCCTGGTCAGCAATGCCAGTGTCGTGGTTCAACTGGTGATGCTGGTCCTGGTAGCCGCATCGGTTACCTCTTGGGTCATGATTTTTCAGCGCAGCAACCTGCTGCGTGCCGGTCGACGTGCCCTGGAGAGCTTCGAAGAGCGCTTCTGGTCGGGTATCGACCTGTCCAAACTGTACCGCCAGGCCGGCAGCAACCCGGACCCGGATTCGGGCGTAGAACAAATTTTCCGCGCCGGCTTCAAGGAATTCTCCCGTCTGCGCCAGCAGCCAGGCGTTGACCCGGAAGCGGTCATGGAAGGCGTGGCCCGTGCCATGCGCGTCGCGATTTCCCGCGAAGAAGAAAAGCTTGAGCAAAGCTTGCCGTTCCTCGCCACCGTAGGCTCCGTGAGCCCGTACATCGGCCTGTTCGGTACCGTTTGGGGCATCATGAACTCCTTCCGCGGCCTGGCCCAGGCCCAGCAAGCGACCCTGGCCACCGTGGCCCCGGGTATCGCCGAAGCGCTGATCGCCACCGCCATCGGCCTGTTCGCAGCTATTCCCGCAGTAATCGCCTACAACCGTTTTGCTGCTCGCGGCGAAACCTTGATCAGCCGTTACTACACCTTCGCCGATGAATTCCAGGCGATCCTGCACCGTAAAGTGCACACCAGCGAAGAATAAGCAGGTAATTCCCAATGGCTTTAATCGCTCGAGCTCGCAAAAAGCGCAAGCCGGTCGCCGAGATGAACGTAGTGCCTTACATCGACGTGATGCTGGTGCTGCTGGTTATCTTCATGGTGACCGCGCCGATGCTCAATCAGGGCGTGAAGGTTGATCTGCCCAAGGTTTCCAGCGAAGCCTTGCCGCAGGACAACAACACCCAGGTCCTGACCATTTCGATCAAGGCTGACAAGACCTATTACTGGAACCTTGGCAGCGAAGTCGACACTCAGAAACAGCAGGACAAGGCCATGACCTTGCCGCAGATGACTGATGCCGTGACCAAGATCATTCGCGCCGGCAACGAAGGTGGCAAGCACACGCAGGTGTTCATTCGCGGCGACAAAGTCGTCGACTACGGCTCCGTCATGGGCGCCATGGGCGGGCTGCAGAAGGCCGGAGTCGGTAATGTTGGCTTGATTACCGAGGCGCCCTGATGCACCAACAGCGAGAGCCGTCCGCCTCGGAAAGCTACTTCTGGCCTAGCGTCTGGGCAATTGCCCTGCACGTCCTGGTGTTTGGCATGCTGTTCGTCAGCTTTGCCATGACCCCGGACCTGCCGCCAGCCAAGCCGATCGTGCAGGCGACCCTGTATCAGCTGAAATCGAAAAGCCAGGCCACCACCCAGACCAATCAGAAGATTGCGGGTGAGGCCCAGAAGTCGGCTGCGCGCCAGACTGAAGTCGAGCAGATGGAACAGAAGAAGGTCGAGCAGGAAGCGGTGAAGGCTGCTGCGGAACAAAAGAAAGAAGAGGCGGCTCAAAAGGCCGAGGAATCGAAAAAGGCTGACGAGGCGAAGAAAGCTGAAGAGGCGCAAAAGGCTGATGAAGCCAAGAAAGCCGATAAAGCTGCCGAAGCCAAAAAGGCCGAAGAGAAACAATTGGCTGATATAGCCAAGAAGAAATCTGAAGAAGAAGCCAAGAAAGCTGCCGAAGAAGAGGCCAAGAAAAAGGCCGCTGAAGACGCGAAGAAAAAGATTGTCGAAGACGCGAAGAAGAAAGCCGCGGACGACGCCAAGAAGAAAGCTGAAGCTGACGAGGCGAAGAAGAAAGTCGCCGACGATGCGAAGAAGAAAGCTGCCGCCGATGCCTCCAAGAAAAAGGCCCAGGAAGCAGCACGTAAATCGACCGAAGACAAAAAGGCCCAGGCCTTGGCCGATTTGCTTTCCGACACGCCGCAGCGCCAGCAGGCCTTGGCCGATGAACGTGGTGATGAAGTCGCGGGCAGTTTCGATGACCTGATTCGCTCACGGGCAGCAGAAGGGTGGACCCGTCCTCCTTCGGCACGCAAAGGCATGACAGTAGTGCTGCAGATCGGCATGTTGCCGGACGGTACGGTGACTTCGGTCAGCGTGGCCAAGTCCAGTGGCGACGGCTCGTTCGACAGTTCGGCGGTAGCAGCGGTCAAGAACATTGGCCGGTTGACCGAGATGCAGGGAATGAAACCAAGCGACTTCGCTCCCTACCGTTCATTCAAGATGACATTCACACCTGAGGATCTAGCCTTGTGAGAAACCTTCTTCGAGGAATGCTTGTCGTTATTTGCTGCATGGCAGGGATAGCGGCGGCGGATGAAAAGAACATCCTGGTCACCAGCGGTAGCGATCGGGCCACCCCGATCGCCGTTGTGCCGTTTGGCTGGCAGGGCGGCAGCGTGCTGCCGGACGACATGGCGCAGATCATCAGTGATGACCTGCGTAACTCCGGTTACTACGCACCAATCGACAAAGGCAACATGATCAGCCAGCCGACCCAGGCCAGCGAAGTCATCTTCCGTGACTGGAAAGCGTTGAACGCCCAGTACCTGATGGTGGGCAGCATCACGCCGGCCGGCGGTCGCCTGCAGATCCAGTACGCGTTGTTCAACGTCGCGACCGAGCAGCAAGTGCTGACCGGCAGCGTATCGGGTACTACGGATCAATTGCGGGACATGGCGCACTACATCTCCGACCAGTCGTTTGAAAAACTGACCGGGATCAAGGGTGCCTTCTCGACTCGCCTGCTGTATGTAACGGCCGAGCGTTTTTCGGTAGACAACACTCGTTACACTTTGCAGCGTTCCGACTATGACGGCGCTCGCGCAGTGACGCTGCTGCAATCCCGTGAGCCGATCCTGTCGCCTCGCTTTGCACCGGATGGCAAGCGTATCGCCTACGTGTCCTTTGAACAGAAGCGTCCACGGATCTTCGTTCAGCACATCGATACCGGTCGCCGTGAGCAGATCACCAACTTTGAAGGCCTGAACGGTGCGCCAGCCTGGTCGCCGGATGGTTCGCGCCTGGCGTTCGTGCTGTCCAAGGACGGCAACCCGGACATCTACGTGATGAACATGGCCTCGCGCCAACTGAGCCGTGTTACCAGCGGCCCTGGCATCAACACCGAACCGTTCTGGGGTAAGGATGGTTCGACCATCTACTTCACCTCCGACCGTGGCGGCAAGCCGCAAGTCTACAAAACCAGCGTCAACGGCGGCGGCGCCGAACGTGTGACCTTTATTGGTAACTACAACGCTGCACCCAAGCTTTCAGCTGATGAAAAGACGTTGGTGATGATTCACCGTCAGGATGGTTTCACTAATTTCCGGGTTGCGGCCCAGGATTTGCAGCGCGGAACCGTAAAAATCCTTACAGATACCAACCTTGATGAGTCAGCCACTGTTGCGCCCAACGGCACCATGGTAATCTACGCCACCCGCCAGCAGGGCCGGGGAGTCTTGATGCTCGTGTCCATTAATGGACGCGTAAGGCTCCCGCTTCCTACCGCACAAGGCGAAGTCAGAGAACCGTCCTGGTCCCCTTACCTGAACTGACGCGGCGCTACAAAAAGAAGTACTTAACACACTGGGGTTCATTAGGAGTTTCACGATGGAAATGCTGAAGTTTGGTAAGTTTGCTGCTCTGGCTCTGGCTCTGTCCGTAGCCGTTGGTTGCTCGTCTAAAGGCGGCGACAATGCCGGTGAAGGCGCAGCTGTTGATCCAAACGCTGGTTACGGCGCTAACACTGGTGCAGTTGACGGCTCCCTGAGCGAAGAAGCTGCTCTGCGCGCTATCACCACTTTCTACTTCGAATACGACAGTTCGGACCTGAAGCCAGAAGCCATGCGCGCTCTGGACGTTCACGCGAAGGACCTGAAAGCTAACGGCGCTCGCGTTGTTCTGGAAGGTAACACCGACGAACGTGGTACTCGTGAGTACAACATGGCACTGGGCGAGCGTCGTGCGAAAGCCGTTCAGCGCTACCTGGTACTGCAAGGTGTTGCTCCAGGCCAACTGGAACTCGTTTCCTACGGTAAAGAGCGTCCAGTTGCTACTGGCCACGACGAGCAGTCCTGGGCTCAAAACCGTCGCGTCGAACTGCGTAAGTAATTCGTCATGCGAACGTGCCGTCGTGCTCTAACTGTATTGGCTCTCAGCCTGGCACCGCTTGCGGTGTGGGCTGCGGTTCCTGTGGAAGATAGCAACTCTGGCTATAACAATAGCGGGAGCAGCTATCCGCCAGCGGGTTATGGCACGAACGGCGCCTATGCCGGGGGCGCGGCTACGGCCGCGCCTTCGGCACAGGGCGAGCTGTTCAATCAGCTGCAACGCATGCAGGATCAATTGTCGCAGCAACAAGGCACGATTGAAGTTCTGCAGAATCAAGTGAACCAGCTGAAGCAAGAAGGCCTGGAGCGATACCAGGATCTTGATCGACGCATTGGAGCCGGCGTTACACCTGCCGCCACTCCTGATAATTCTTCTGCCGGTGGCGCGCCCAGTGCCGCCGCCGGTGGTGCAGCAGCAGGGGCCGCGGCTGCCAGCCAAGCCCCTGCCGCGAGCAGCGAACCGGGTGATCCGGCGAAGGAAAAGCTGTATTACGACGCAGCTTTCGACCTGATCAAAGCCAAGGATTTCGATAAAGCCAGCCAGGCTTTTACCGCATTCCTGCGCAAATACCCGAACAGCCAGTACGCGGGCAACGCCCAGTACTGGTTGGGTGAGGTGAACCTGGCCAAGGGCGACCTGCAAGGTGCAGGTCAGGCCTTTGCCAAGGTCAGCCAACTGTACCCCAAGCACGCCAAGGTGCCGGATTCGCTGTACAAGCTCGCTGACGTAGAACGCCGCCTGGGTCATACCGACAAGGTCAAAGGCATTCTGCAGCAGGTGGTGGCCCAGTATCCGGGTACCTCCGCTGCGCAGTTGGCCCAACGGGACCTGCAACGCATGTAAGCGGTTGCAACCCGTTTAGAAGAAACCCGCGCCCTGCGCGGGTTTTTTCGTTAGAATCCACGCCCTTTTATGAAACACGCTTTTTGGGGTTTACGCGTTGGCGGAACTCCTTGAAGTGCCTGACGGAGGCGGACAGCCTGTTTAGCTGTTACGCCCGTGGCGACTATGCAAGACACATTACGTATCACCGAAGTTTTTTACTCGTTGCAGGGTGAAACGCGCACTGCTGGGCTGCCCACTGTATTTGTGCGCCTCACCGGTTGCCCGCTGCGTTGCCAGTACTGCGACAGCGCCTACGCCTTCAGCGGCGGCACCGTGCGTACCCTTGAAGACATTCTCGAGCAAGTAGCCGGTTACCGGCCGCGTTATGTCTGCGTCACTGGTGGCGAGCCACTGGCGCAACCTAACGCCATTCCCTTGCTCAAGCAGTTGTGTGATGCCGGTTATGAGGTGTCCCTGGAAACCAGCGGCGCCCTGGATATTGCTGCGGTCGACCCTCGCGTCAGCCGGGTCGTCGACCTGAAGACCCCGGGTTCCAAGGAAGCACACCGCAACCGCTACGAGAACATTGAACTGCTGACGGCCAACGATCAGGTCAAGTTCGTCATCTGTTCCCGTGAAGACTACGACTGGGCGACCTCCAAGCTGATCCAGTATGGCCTGGACCGACGCGCCGGCGAGGTGCTGTTTTCCCCAAGCCACCATGACCTGAACGCCCGCCACCTGGCCGACTGGGTCGTCGCGGACAATCTGCCGGTGCGCCTGCAGCTGCAACTGCACAAGTACTTGTGGAACGACGAGCCGGGGCGCTGACATGACTGATCAAAAGCGTGCGGTCATCCTGCTGTCCGGCGGCCTCGACTCCGCCACCGTGGTCGCCATGGCCCGTGCTGAAGGCTACAGCTGCTACACCATGAGCTTCGACTATGGCCAGCGCCACCGTGCCGAACTCGACGCCGCCGCCCGCGTCGCCCGTGACCTGGGCGTGGTGGAGCACAAGGTGATTGGCCTGAACCTCGACGGCATTGGCGGCTCGGCGTTGACCGACAGCTCCATTGATGTACCGCAAGGCCCCAGCGAAGGCATCCCGGTGACGTACGTGCCGGCGCGCAACACCGTGTTCCTGTCCCTGGCCCTCGGCTGGGCCGAAGTGCTCAGTGCCCGCGACATCTTCATCGGCGTCAATGCCCTGGACTATGCCGGTTACCCGGACTGCCGTCCCGAGTACGTCGAGTCGTTCGAACGCATGGCCAACCTGGCGACCAGGGCCGGCGTAGAGGGGCAGGGCTTTCGTATCCTGGCGCCGCTGCAGAACCGCAGCAAGGCCGATATCGTGAAGACTGGCGTAGGACTTGGCGTTGATTACTCGCTTACTGTTTCCTGCTATCAGGCGGACAATGACGGCCGCGCTTGTGGGAAATGCGACAGCTGCCGACTGCGTGCTGAAGGCTTCCAGGCGGCCGGAATTGCTGACCCAACGCGTTATTTCTGATTTATTTCAAATAAGGTGTTGAATAATCCTTAGAAATCAGTATTATACGCGCCACCACACAGCGGGTCGTTAGCTCAGTTGGTAGAGCAGTTGGCTTTTAACCAATTGGTCGTAGGTTCGAATCCCACACGACCCACCATTTTTGGCGGTTTAGAAAATCCGGAAGGCCCACGCAAGTGAGGATTTCCGGGTTTTTTTTTGCCCAGCGAAAGGCCGATCACTCTCGGGCAGAGAGTGATCGGCCTTTTTGTTAAATCTAGCCAAAGCGCCCGGTTATATAGTCCTCGGTCTGCTTCATCTTCGGCGTAGTAAAGATCTGGTCCGTCTTGCCATGCTCAATCAGTTCGCCCATGAACATGAACGCCGTGCTGTCCGACACGCGGGCGGCCTGCTGCATGTTGTGGGTCACGATGATCACTGTGTAGTGCTCTTTCAGCTCAGTGATCAATTGCTCGATGCGCCCGGTGGAAATCGGATCGAGCGCCGAGGTCGGCTCATCCAGCAGCAATACCTGCGGTCGCAGTGCAATGGTGCGTGCGATGCACAGGCGCTGTTGCTGCCCGCCTGACAGGCTCTGGGCGCTTTGCTTGAGTTTGTCTTTCACCTCGTCCCAAAGGGCGCCACCGCGCAGGGCCTGCTCGACACGGTCATCCATTTCCCGGCGTGTCAGTTTTTCATGGTGGCGTACGGCATAAGCGATGTTGTCGTAGATCGACATCGGAAAAGGCACGGGCTTTTGGAAGACCATTCCGACGTGGCTGCGCAGGCGGTTCATCGAGTAGCCCGGGGCGAGGATGTTTTCGCCGTTCAGCAGCACCTCACCGCGCGCTTCCTGCTTCGGGTACATCGAGTAGATGCGGTTGAACACACGCAGCAAGGTCGACTTTCCGCAGCCCGAGGGGCCGATGATCGCGGTGATGCGTTTTTCCGGAATATCGATGTCGATGGATTTCAGTGAGCGTTGGTTGTTGTAGAAAAACTCCAACCCACGGACACGGATTTTGGTTTTTTCAGGATCAAGGCGGGTCGATTGCATCAGTGGGACCTATTGCGCAAAAGAATCAGGCGAGACAGCAAGCTCAGCACCAGTACGAACATCGTCAGTACCAGCGCGCCCGCCCAGGCCAGGGCGTGCCAGTCATCGAAGGGGCTCATGGCGTACTGGAAAATTACCACCGGCACGCTGGCAATCGGCTTGAGCAGGTTGCTGCTCCAGAACTGGTTGCCGAAGGCGGTGAACAGCAGCGGGGCGGTTTCCCCGGTAATCCGGGCCAGCGCCAGCAGGATGCCGGTCACCACCCCGGCCTTCGCCGCTCTCAATACAATCTGCAACGTCAGCTTCCACTGCGGTACGCCCAGGGCCAGGGCGGCCTCGCGCATGGTGGAAGGTTGCAGCTGAAGCATTTCGTCCGTCGTCCTCACCACCACCGGAATCACCAGCAGGGCCAATGCCAACGCACCGGCAATCGCGGAAAAGCCCACCTGGTGATTGGTCAGCAGGTTCAGTGGCAGGATCACGCCGGTGTAGATGAACAACCCCAGGACGATGGAAGGTGCGGACAACAGAATGTCGTTGATGAAACGAACCGTAGTCCCCAGGCGCGAGTGGCGTGCGAATTCCGCCAGCCAGATGCCCGCCATCAGCCCGATGGGTGTGCCGATCAGCAGGGCAATCCCCGACATCAGCGCGCTGCCATAAAAGGCGTTGGCCAGCCCGCCGTCTGTTCCGGGGGGCGGTGTCATCTCGGTAAACAGGCGCAGGTTGAGCGCCTGAAAGCCGTTGATGATGGTGGTCAGCAGGATCCAGGCGAGCCAAAGCAGGCCAAAGGCTGTCGCGCCACAGCTCAGCAGCATGGCCACGCGGTTCTTGAAGGCACGCTTGCGGTACAGGCGTTCGTTGCTGTTCATAGGCCCTCCTTGCGGGACAGGCGCATCAGCATCAGCCGCGCCAGTGCCAGCACCACAAAGGTCACGATGAACAGCAGGAAGCCCAGTGCAATCAGCGCCGAACGGTGCAGGTCGGTATAGGCCTCGCTGAATTCGTTGGCGATGACGGAAGCAATCGAGCTGCTGGGCATCAGCAACGAGGCGGAGAACTGTTGGGCGTTACCCAGTACGAACGTGACCGCCATGGTTTCCCCCAGGGCGCGACCGAGGCCGAGGAACACCCCGCCGACCACTGCCGAGCGGGTGTAGGGCAGGACGATGTCCCACACCACTTCCCACGTCGTACTCCCCAATGCGTAGGCCGACTCTTTCAACTGAGTCGGCACGCTGCGAAAAACTTCATGCATTACCGAGGTAATGAACGGCGTAATCATGATCGCCAGTACGATGCCGGCGGTCAGCATCCCGATGCCCAGCGGCGGCCCCTGGAACAGCGAGCCAATAAACGGCAGTGCACCCAGGTAATCGTTGATCCAGGGCGACAAGTGTTCGGCCATAAAGGGCCCGAAAACAAACAATCCCCACATGCCATAGATGATCGAGGGGATGCCCGCGAGCAATTCAACGGCAGAGGCCACCGGCATTCTCAGCCAGGGCGGCGCCACTTCGGTCAGGAAAATCGCGATGCCAAAACTCACGGGCACCGCAATCAGCAACGCGAGGAAGGAGGTGACCAGCGTGCCGTAAATCGGCACCAGGGCGCCAAAGTGGTTGTTGACCGCATCCCACTCGGTGCTGGTGATAAAGCCGAAACCGAAGGTCTTGAAGGCCAGGCCACCGCCCCACAATGTCGAGGCGGCAATGCTGGCCAGCAACAGCAAGACGAGCATGGCGGCGCCGAACATTGAGCGTTTGAACCACAGGTCGTTGCGTTGATCGCGGGCGGCACGGCTGTCACCCGATACATCGCTCGCGTGAGTCGTCATGGCCAGGGGTTGGACAGTTTCGTTCATATCAGATGTGCTCATCCCCTTGCTCAAACACGTAGTGGCTCGGGCAAGGGGACTATGGGAGGGCGGATCAGTGGGCGAAGTCAGACTTCCAGTAACCTTCGATCCGGGTCACGAGGGAATCAGGCAGCGCTACGTAGTCCAATGCCGCAGCCTGCTGCTGACCTTTTTCCAGCGACCATTTGAAGAAGTTGAAAGCGGCCTGGCTTTGCTCGGCGTTTTTCGGCTGCTTGTACATGATGATCCAGGTGGTCGCCGTGATCGGCCACGCGTTCTCGCCCGGGGCGTTGGTCATGATCAGGTTGAAGTCTTTGGCGTCGGCCCAGTCGGCGGTATCCGCAGCCGCCTGGAAGGCCTTGGCGTTGGGCTCGACAAACTTGCCCGACGCGTTCTTCAACTGGGCGTAAGTCATTTTGTTCTGCAGGGCGTAGGCGTATTCAACAAAGCCGATGGAGTTCTTGATCTGCTTCACGTAGGCCGAAACACCTTCATTGCCCTTGCCGCCCACACCGACTGGCCACGGCACGGTGGTGCCGAAACCGATCTTGGTCTTCCAGCTGTCACTGACTTTGGCGAGGTAGTTGGTGAAGTTGTACGAGGTGCCCGAGCCGTCCGAGCGGTGAACCACGGTGATGTTCGCGCCCGGCAGCTTCAGGCCAGGGTTGAGTGCGGCAATCGCCGGGTCGTTCCAGGCCTTGATGTCGCCCAGGAAGATTTTCGCCAAAACATCGCCATCGAGTTTCAACTGGCCAGCCGCAACGCCTTCAACGTTCACCACCGGCACGATGCCGCCGATCACGCTTGGGAATTGGCCCAGGCCGCCGGCCTTCAGTTCATCCGCCGACAACGGCGCGTCGGAGGCGCCGAAGTCTACGGTTGCCGCCTTGATCTGGGCGATACCGCCGCCGGAACCGATGGACTGGTAGTTGATCCGGTCACTGGCGCTTTTGCTGTATTCCTGGGACCACTTGGACAGTACCGGGTAGACGAAACTGGAGCCTGCGCCTGTGACGTCAGTGGCGTGAGCGACACCACTCAGGCACAGGGCAGTGAACAACACTGACAGACTCTTTTTGGTCAGCAACATCACGACGACACCTCAAAGTAAGGGGGTAAGTGGAAGGGTCCACCTGTCTAAGACGTGACGATTTAATTCCCGGGATGTTTCTGTTTGATGACGGTTTGGCTTTATGAAGAAACATTTAGAAATATCTGTAGGAGGCCTCAAAAGAGATATTTTGAGGCCTCCTATTGATCAACCGTGGCTGCGCACCAGGATCGATTCATCAATCTGCGCGATTGACGTCACCCCGGTCAGCGTCATCGCCACGCGCATTTCCTTGGCGAAGATATCCAGCAGGTTCTCCACCCCGCGTTGCCCGTCAGCGGCCAGCGCGTAAGCCTGCGCACGGCCCAGCAGCACGCCTTTGGCCCCAAGGGCAAGCATGCGCACCACGTCCAGCCCCGAGCGTACGCCGGAGTCCACCAACACCGTCAGATCGCTGCCCACGGCTTGTGCGATAGGTGCCAGCGCCTTGGCCGTCGACAGCACGCCATCCAGTTGCCGGCCGCCATGGTTGGAGACGACGATGCCATCGGCTCCGAAGCTCACCGCATCCTTGGCATCCTGCGGGTCGAGGATGCCTTTGATGATCATCGGGCCTTTCCAGAACTCGCGAATCCACTCCAGGTCTTTCCAGCTGATGGAAGGGTCGAAGTTGTTGGCCAGCCAGCCGATGTAGTCCTTCAACTGGGTGGGCTTGCCCAAGTACTTGGAGATGTTGCCCAGGTCGTGGGGGCGGCCCATCAGGCCAACATCGAAGGCCCAGGCCGGTTTGGTCATGGCCTGCAGGATTTGGCGTTGCGGCCCGTAGGCGCCGGACATCCCCGAATGGGCGTCGCGATAACGCGCGCCGGGGGTGGGCATGTCGACGGTGAACACGAGGTTCTTCACGCCGGCAGCCTGGGCCCGCTCCAGGGCGTTTTTCATGAAGCCGCGGTCTTTCAAAACATACAGTTGAAACCAGATGGACTGCGGGCTCTGGGACGCCACTTCTTCAATCGGGCACACAGAAACGGTCGACAGGCAAAACGGAATGCCCTTGTTCGCTGCCGCCTTTGCCGCCTGGACTTCACCGCGCCGGGCAAACATGCCGGTCAGTCCCACCGGGCTGAGGACCACCGGCATCGCCAGCGGCTGGTCGAACAGGGTGGTTTCAAGGCTCAGGCTTTCGACGTTGCGCAGGATGCGCTGGCGCAGGCTGATATCCGACAGGTCCGAGCTGTTGGCGCGCAGGGTGTGTTCGGCGTAGGCACCGCCGTCGATGTAGTCGAACAGGAAACGCGGCAGTTTGCGGCGGGCGGCTTCGCGGTAATCCGATGCGGACGAAATGATCATGAACAGTGATGCCCCGAGTGAAGAAAACGGTGGGGTGAGGATAGACAAAGGCCTTTCATGGTAAAAACAACTTTTCCAACTTGAATCAAGTCGCAAATGGAATACTCATGAACCTTCGCACGTTGCTGGCTTTTGTCGAAGTGGTACGCCAGGGCAGCTTCTCACAGGCCGCCGAGGTTGTTTCGCTCACCCAGTCTACCGTCAGTAAGGCGGTGAAGACCCTGGAAGATGAATTGGGCACGCCGCTGTTCAATCGCATCGGCCACAAGAGCGAGCTGACGGCTGCCGGCGAAATTGCCTACCGTCGCGCCTTGGTATTGCTGGCCGAGCGCAGTGACCTGGTGGCCGAGATCAATGACTTGCTGGGGCTCAAGCGCGGTGTATTGCGCATCGGTTTGCCGCCGGTAGGCAGTGGCGTATTGTTTGCGGCGATGTTCGCCCTGTACCGGCAGCGTTATCCAGAGATCGAGATCGAGCTGATCGAGCACGGCAGCAAGAAGCTGGGCGAATGCCTGGAGGCGGGTGAGGTGGACCTGGCTGCCTTGCTGGTGCCGGTGGCCGGCGAATTTGAATATCAGGATGTACGCGTCGAGCCGCTGATGGTGGTCATGCCGATCGACCATCCATTGGCCGGGTGTAAAAGCGTCGACTTTTCCGACCTCGCCGACTCACCATTCATACTGTTCGAAGCCGGGTTTGCGCTTAACCGGATTATTCTCACCGCCTGCGAGCGCAGAGGCGTAGTCCCGCGTATCACCGCCCGCAGCGCCCAGATCGACTTTATCGTCGACCTGGTTGCCGCAGGCCTGGGCGTCGCGTTTTTGCCGAGCATGCTGGCTTACAAACACCTGCACGCCGGCATTGCCCTGATTCAGTTGGACGAGCCCGAGACCGATTGGCACATCGCCCTGGCCTGGCGACGACAGGCGCACTTGCCGCCGGCAGCACGGGCCTGGCTGGACCTGGCCCTGGAGATGGGCAATGTGCCGGACGAGACCTGATGCTTATTCGGCGGGGCTTTCGCCTTGCTGGATGAAGTACTGACAGATCAGCCGATCTTCTCGCAGGCAGTGCTCGCTGGCGGGAAAACCCGTGGCTTCGGAAAAGAACCCGGCCATGGCCCGGCACACACATTGTTCGTCGCGCACCACGCTGCCCACCGGGCAGGTGAAGTTGCGCACCATCACACCGCCATCCTGAACCACTGCCTCGGTGCTGGCGCCCAGGGAGTCGGCTGCGGCCATGGCGGCGCGCAGACCGCTGTCGAAGTCCCGCGGGTTGGCCAGGCCGGCGCTTTGCGCCAATTGGCGGCCGGTCTGTTCCAACACGTCGCCCAACTCATCGGCGGCGTAGCGGTCCTTGAGCACGGCGAGCAGGTTAGTCAACAGAATCTGATAGGCCGTGGAGGTGACATCTTCACTGCCGGGCGCTGCCTCGAACACCACCGGCGGTTTGCCCACGGTATTCGGTGGGCGGACCTTGCTGCGGCGCACCAGGCCTTCGGACTCCAGTTGCTTGAGCTGCACGATGATCGCGTTGCGGGTGACGGCGAGGTGCTCGCAAAGCTGCACCACGGTCAGTGGCTCGCGTTGCAGAAGGTTGAGGATGTCGCTTTTGGTGCTCACGGCAGGCTGGGTTCGCTGGCTGGTTTGAGGGCCGAGTATACCTTCAACCGTTTGGAATGCAGGACCAAAAACAATAATGACAAAATTTATTGTCGTAATTGTTTTTTGTCGATTAGAATCCGCCGGGATCACCCACCACCCTGCAGGTCACACCATGAAAAAAACCATTTACGTGCTCTTGGCAGTGCCTTTTGCGCTGGCATTGATCGCCAGCGCCGAGGCACAAGAGGCACCGGCCCAGCCAGCCACCCCAACCCAACTGGTCGACGCCCTTAACGGCGTGTTTGGCCAACACGCGGGTGCACGCGCCGTGCACGCCAAGGGCGTGGTGCTGGAAGGCCAGTTCACCCCAAGCCCGTCGGCGGCCTCCATCAGCAAGGCGGTGCATTTGCAGGCGAGCGCAGTGCCGGTGACGGTGCGCTTTTCCAACTTTGCCGGGATCCCGGACATTCCCGACAACCACGCCCTGGCCAGCCCGCGTGGCCTGGCGATTCGCTTTGCGCTGCCCGGCGGTGGTTCCACCGACATCGTCGCTCACTCGTTCAACGGCTTCCCATCGCCCACCGCCGATGACTTTCGCGACCTGCTGATCGCCCTCGGCACCAGTGGTCCTGACGCACCCAAGCCAACCCCGCTGGACGGCTACCTGGCCAGCCATCCCGTGGCCAAGGCATTCCTGACGGCACCCAAGCCGGCGCCGGAAAGTTTCGCCACGCTGCCCTACTATGGGGTGAATACCTTCAGGTTCATCAACGACGCGGGCAAGGTGACGTTCGGGCGCTACCAGTTCCTGCCGGTCAGCGGTGCCCATTACCTGGCGGATGCAAAGGCAGCCAAGGCGAAACCGGACTACCTGAGCGAAGAAATCCTGCAACGCCTCGCCAAGGCCCCGGCACGTTTCAAGTTGGTGGTTCAGGTGGCCGAACCCGGGGACAAGCTGGACGATCCCTCCACTGCCTGGCCGAACAGCCGGCCTGTGGTGGAACTGGGCACCGTCGAAATCACCCGTGCCGTCGCCGATAACGTGGCGGCACAAAAAAGCCTGATGTTCCTGCCCAACAACGTCCCGGCAGGCATCGAGCCGCAAGACCCGATGATCAACGCACGTTCGGCCGCCTACCCGGTGTCCTTCGGGCGTCGGCAGTAAGCGATCAATAACAAGAGGAAACCCTGATGAGCCTGATACCGAACAACTCGCTGATAACCGAGACCCCTGAAGAAGGGCGCCAACTGGCGATCAAGATGGCCCGCCTGGTGATCAAGGCCACGCAGCCCGACGAAGCCGTGCGCAACCGGCTGCGCGATGTGTACGCCAACGATGCGGCGATGCTGATCAGCATCGGCCAGGTGGTGGCGACTGAGTTTGCGACCATCGCAGCGGCCAACAAATACTGGACGCGCTGACGCCGGTGAAGGTGCGGCCCAAGGCTGCACCTTCGTTAAAACCCATCAGTCACATTCGGGTTTCAAGGTCTGAACAAGTACCGTAAAAACCGCCGAAGTCTTTGAAATCAGAAGGATTGTAGGACAATTTTCAGCATGAAAAACTCTTCATAATTCGCTCGCTCGAAGATTGGTAGCTTCCACGTGCTGCCCAATAATTCGAGTTCTAATAATGAATAAAAAACTCTTCAAGAGCGCTTTGGCGCTGTCGGTTTCGCTTGCCTCCACTTCCCTGTTTGCCGGTGGTTTCGCCCTCAATGAACAAAGCATCAGTTCAATGGGCACCGGTTACGCCGGGCGTTCTTCCTCTGCCGACGACGCCAGCACGGTGTTCGGCAACCCGGCCGGCATGTCTCGCCTCAAGCACAATGAAGTGAGCATCGGGGCGACCTACCTGGATGCCAAATCGAACATCAAGGACGCCAGTTCCTCTCAAGGTGGCGCGGACAACCCCGGCACCAACAAAGGCGACATGGTCCCCGGCATCGCCATACCGATGGGCTACCTGGTGACGCCGATTGATGAACACTGGGCGTTCGGCCTGGGGATCTACGCGCCGTTCGGCCTGGTGACCGACTATGAACACAGCTTCCAGGGCAATGGCTTTGGTAACAAAAGCAAGGTTCAAGTCATCACGGTCCAGCCAACGGTCAGCTACGCCTTCAACGACAAGGTTTCGGTGGGCTTCGGTCCAACGTTCAACCGGATCAGTGGCGAGCTGGATTCCAAGGTCCCGGCATTTGGCCTGGGCACTGAAAACGTGAAGGTCAAGGGCGACGACACCGCCACCGGTTTCAACGCCGGTATCCTGGTGCAGCCGATTGAAAGCACGCGCATCGGTGTGACCTACCACTCGCAGGTTGTGTATCACCTGTCGGGTAACACCAATGCCTCAGGGGTTCTCTCTAACCTGTTGGATGGCGGCCCGCAGCGGTATGACGCCAAGCTGGATGTCACCACTCCGTCGTCCGTGGACTTCTCGGTTACCCATAAACTCAACGATGACTGGACCTTGTACGTCGGCAGCACCTACACCCGCTGGAGCCAGTTGAAGAAGATCACGATCAATAACAGTGGCGTCTCCGACCTCGCCACCGAGCTGGCCGGCCTGAACTCCATCACCGAAGAACAGCACTGGCATGACACCTGGTCTCACGCCATCGGCCTGTCGTACCAGTTGAACAAGCAATTGGTGCTGCGGACCGGCTTCTCGGTGGATCAGACCCCTACCAACAACACCGACCGTTCCGTACGTATTCCTACGGGCGATCGCACGGTATTCAGCCTGGGTGCCGGCTGGACGCCAGTCGATAACCTGACCTTCGACGTCGCTTACTCCTACCTGAAGGAAGAACCGATCAAGGTCCGCGACAATAATCCGCAGTTGGCACTGACCTACGACGCCAAGTATGAAAACAGCGCCAACGGCTTTGGCGGTTCGGTAACTTACCGCTTCTGATGCACCGAAAGAGGGCAAAGAGTCATTTTTCTGACATGGCTCTTTGCTAGCAATTGTATCAATCGTGCTATCAAACCCTCCCTGTCTTGGCTAAATTAGGCGCAATCCAGTTCAAGACAGGGATCGTCATGACTACGCTTTCGCCCATCAGCTCCGCCATTGCCCTTATCAATCGGCCGGCCGTTACGCCGCCAGCGACGCTGACGCCAGAAACGGACGCCACGGTCGTGCGGCCCTCCTCGGTGGTGAGCCTCGGCAACGTGGCGGTTGATGTCCAGACCCAGACCTATTCCCGAAACGGCCAATTGCCCGTCCATGAACCGATCACGGTCTGGGAAAATGATAGCCAGGATGCCGTTACACGGGCGATTGGCGCGAATATCGTCTCAACGCCCAGAGCCACCGGGTTCAGCGGCTTGGGCGCTACCCTGATCGCGCAATTCGCCAAGAGCGGTACGGACATTTCCCAGTCGGCGCTCGGCACCGCGTCGTCCAAGATCCAGAGCCCGGCCGAACTCAAGGTTCAGCAAGCCCTGCTGCACAGCGAAGCAGATAACCGGGTCAGCCTTACCGTCAAGACCGCCAGCGGCAAGACTGTCACCTTCAGCCTGGCCAGCCAGCCCGGTGGCCTGGCCGCGCAGGCCAAGGTGGACGGCGGCACCCTCAGCGCCGCCGAGCTCAAGGAAATCGCCAAGTTGGGCGAAGCCTTCCAGGGCGCCATCGACGGCCTGGCTGCCCAGCCGCCGAAACTCGATCTGAGCAAGCTGACGCAGTTTGATTCCAGTGTGTTGTCCTCGGTAGACCTCAGCGGCAAATTGAAAGCGGGGGCTGTTGACGACATCACCCTCGCGTTTCATGCGGACAGCCAGAGCCGTACCACTCGCATGAAAAGCCCGGCGGGAGAGGTGAACCTCTCGGTGGACCTGAAAAACGCCGGCATCCTCGGCAGCGCCAAGCAGCAGGCAATCGCGCTGAAAAGCTACTTGGCCCAGTTCGACAAGGCCCAGGCGCGGGGCAAAGCCGATGTGGACCTGATGGCGATGTTCAAGGATGCGTTTACCGCCATGAACAGCAACTACCCGCAGGGCGTCAAAGCGCCACAGGCGCTGACCCGGAATGCGGCGGATCAAGGCCTGTTGACGGGTTTGGCAGATTTCAAGGCCTCTATCAGCCAGACGGCCAGCTCCCCCAACCCGGCGCGCCTTGGGGAAACCGACACGTTTGCCTATACGCTGTCCCAGAAAACCCGTGTGGGCGGCAGTGACATCTCCAATCGCACGATCGATCAGGTCCAGCAATCAAGCCTCAAAGCCAGCTTCCATCGGGACCTCAATGGCGGAAAGCCGCCGGCTTTCGACACCCACCGCGAGTCGCAGAACTACCTCTATGTGCAGGTCGACGACAAGGCCAGCAGCGCGGCGAATATCACCTACAAGGATGGCTTCCTGACCAACGCCTCCGTCGATCAAAGCGCCAGCCAGAACACCCGCACCCAGCGCTACGAGATGGCTAAACTGGTTAAGGACACGCTGGAGCCTAACCAGGCCAGCAGCCATCGCGACTACCTGATATTGCTGGAATATGCGGCGCGAGAGGGCAAGAAAGTCCAGGGCGCCGATGAAACCATCCTGAAGGATGCGCTGGCGAACATGCATCAGGGCGTGTTGCTGCAAGACGATCCTGGCGCGTTGCCGCGCTAAACCGGACGTTGTAAAAAAGGGAAACCCCCGCGTGGGTTTCCCTTTTTTATGCCTCGCCGAATCCCAGATTAGGCTTTTGAATCCATTCGATATTCTGTAGCCTTGCGCAGCTTCACCGTGCTTGATGAACACAATCACTTCGTCCGGCGGCGCCCGAAAGGCTCCAGAGCCGGTGGTACACTCGACTTTCGCGCAACTGCGCCTGCAGGTCTTGCGAACATGACGCAAATTTCCGAACGCCTTCTGGTCCAAGCCCACCTCGACGCCAAGCAGCCCAAGGTGCTGAGCGCCGAAGAAGAGGCGGGCTACCGTGCCGCCATCGCCGTCGAGCTCAAGGCTCAGGACGCGGTGCTGGTGGCTCACTTCTACTGCGATCCGGTGATTCAGGCTTTGGCCGAAGAAACCGGTGGCTGTGTCTCCGACTCCCTGGAAATGGCCCGCTTCGGCGCGGCGCATCCGGCCAAGACCGTCCTGGTGGCTGGCGTGCGTTTCATGGGCGAGACCGCGAAGATCCTCACGCCTGAAAAACGCATCCTGATGCCGACCCTGGAAGCTACGTGCTCCCTGGACCTTGGTTGCCCGGTGGATGAGTTTTCGGCGTTCTGTGATCAGCATCCCGAGCGCACGGTGGTGGTGTATGCCAACACCTCGGCGGCGGTGAAAGCCCGGGCTGATTGGGTGGTGACCTCCAGTTGTGCACTGGAGATCGTTGAAAGCCTGATGGATAACGGCGAGACGATTATCTGGGGGCCGGACAAGCACCTGGGCACCTATATCCAGCGTCAGACCGGCGCGGACATGTTGCTGTGGGACGGTGCGTGCATTGTTCACGAGGAGTTCAAGTCCAAGCAGTTGGAGGACATGAAGGCGCTGTACCCGGACGCTGCGATCCTGGTGCACCCGGAGTCGCCGACGTCGGTGATTGAGTTGGCGGATGCGGTGGGGTCTACCAGTCAGTTGATTGCGGCGGCGCAGCGGTTGCCGAACAAGACGTTCATTGTGGCGACCGACCGGGGGATCTTCTACAAGATGCAGCAGTTGTGTCCGGACAAGGTTTTTGTCGAGGCGCCGACGGCTGGGAACGGGGCGGCGTGTCGCAGTTGTGCGCATTGCCCGTGGATGGCGATGAATACCCTGGAGCGCACGCTGCAGTGTTTGCGTGAGGGGAGTAATGAGATTTTTGTTGAGCCTTCGGTGATTCCTCAGGCTGTTAGACCGCTTAAGCGGATGCTGGATTTTACTCAGGCTGCGCGGTTGAGGTTGGCTGGGAACGCTTGATCTGGGTTGTGTACATATCCGTTTCTTCGGTAACGGCGGCTATGGGTTCCGCTCTTACAGCGGCTCACTTTGGAAAAGCCCCAAAGTAAGCAAAGGGCTCTGCCCCGCCTGTCGGCACCTCGCCTAGGCTCGGTGTTCCCTCACTCCGGCATTGCTCCGCGGGCCGCCGCGACGGGGCGTCCCTGCCCCGTCGCGGCTAAACCGGCGTCCTGCCGGTTTACCCGCTCCTCAATCCCTGCGTTCGGCCTCGGGCTGAGTGGGGCAGTCAGAGCCAGATCAAGATCAAAATCTACAGCACAGCGGCCTACAGGCCGGCTTGAGTGGTAGAAGCCAGATCAAAAGCCAAAGCGAAAACCAAATCTGAAACTGCTGCAGCTCTGCTTTTCTGTGGGAGCTGGCTTGCCTGCGATGCAGACACCTCGGTTTTTCAGGTACACCGAGGCGAGGCCATCGCAGGCAAGCCAGCTCCCACATTTGACCGTGCCCGCTGTAGATTTTGATCTTGATGTTGCCTTTGCTTCACACCACTCAAGCCGGCCTGTAGGCCGCTGTGCTGTTGATCTGCTTTTGATCTCGATCTTAGGCGCCCCGTTAAACCACGCTGGCCGAACGCAGGCTTTGGAGCGTGGGTAACCCGGCAGGACGCCGGGTTAGCCGCGCTGGGCCAAGGATGGCCCATCGCGGCGGCCCACGGTCCAAAGCCGGAGTGAGGGCACACCGAGCATTAGCGAGGTGCCGAGTGGTGGGGCAAGAGCGTTTTGCTTACTTTTGCGCTGTTCAAAAGTGAGCCGCTGTAAGAGCGGAACCAATAGCCGCCATTAAGAAAATAACGGATATGCCCCCAACCCAACCCTACTTCTTTTTCTTCGGAATCCGCACCAACCGCGTATCCGAATAAATGTCATGCCAGCCACGCTTCTGCTTATCAAACAACGCCCAGATAAACCCCAGCCCAACGCACAACCACGAAGCGATCGACACCACAAACCGCAACAACGCCTGCCACAGGCTGATCCGCGACCCATCAGCGTTCTGCACCCGGACCCCCCACACCTGCATGCCCAGGGTCTGCCCCGAATACGTCCAGAACTTGGCAAAAAAACCAAACAGCACAAAAAACAAAATCGTCGACAACAGTGGGTCACCATCCAGCGCGCCGGATTCAGAAAGCGCCCGCAGCTTGGCCTCACCGACAAACCCCATCCACACCAGCTTGTAGATAAAGGCCGTGACGATCAGCAGGGCAGTGCACAACAGGAAATCATAGAACATCGCTGCCAGACGACGGCCCAGGCCTACGGGAGGAAACTCGCCTTGGGGGCTCAGCAGGTGTTTCGACATGGCATGGCTCTCGGCAGAAAAAAGCCATTTTACGGAATAACGCTCATAAAAAAGCCCCTGATGTCATATCAGGGGCTTTTTGTCGCAGAAGAGATCAACCCTCTGCTTGTACCTCGTCGGCTTGCATGCCTTTCTGGCCTTGCACCGCGATGAAGGTCACTTTCTGGCCTTCCTTCAGGCTTTTGAAGCCGTTGCCCTGAATAGCGCGGAAGTGGACGAACAGATCCGGACCGCTTTCTGGAGTGATAAAACCAAACCCTTTCTCGTCGTTAAACCACTTGACGGTACCGCTCTGACGTTCAGCCATTTTCTTATTTCCTTGACGCAAAAAATTAATGACAGCCCCTTTCACATGAAAGAGTACTGGGCTGGGTTGCAGGAAAGTAAGAGACGTCGAACGGGTTGTAGCAAACTTTGGCTACTGCCCAGGTCCAGGTTCCAAGCGACCCATGCAAACACAGTGGGCAAACTCTACGCCAACTAAGACAGAAAAAACAAGCCCCGGGAAAAGCCCAACGTTTACTCGGCTTTGTGACACTTCGGTCAACAATGTGGATCCCGTTTATTCGATAGAGTTGGTCACTTGTTATAGGTGACTGAACATAACATTGACTATCGTCAATGCACTTTTATGTGGCGGTTGCGTTACAAATTAGTGCGCTTTAACGCAACCGCGTTACTTATAGGAACAGTCAATCAACCACGGTAGTAACGCTGTGGCACGAATGGCATTTTACTTACACGAAGTGGCACCTTTTTCCCACGTACCAATGCAGACACTTCGGTATCCAGTGCGATGAATGCGCTGTCCAGGTAACCCATGGCCAGAGGGCCGCCCAGGCTCGGGCCAAAACCGCCGCTGCAGACGCTGCCGATCACGGTGCCGTGCTCGTCGACGATTTCTGCGCCTTCACGTACCGGCGTGCGTTCCTGCGGCAGCAGGCCCACGCGTTTGCGGCTCACACCGGTTTGTTGCTGGGTGAAGATCGCGTCGGCGCCCGGGAAACCACCGGCACGCGCGCCGTCTGCACGACGGGCCTTGGAAATCGCCCACAACAGGCTGGCTTCAATCGGCGTGGTCTCGGTGTTCATGTCGTGGCCGTAGAGGCACAGGCCGGCTTCCAGGCGCAGGGAGTCGCGGGCGCCCAGGCCGATGGCCTGTACTTCGGTTTCGGCCAGCAGGCTGCGGGCCAGGGCTTCGGCACTGGCGGCCGGTACCGAGATTTCGAAACCGTCTTCGCCGGTGTAGCCCGAGCGGCTGACGTAGCAGTCCACGCCCAGCAGGCGGGTCGGTGCGAATTGCATGAAGGTCATGTGCTTGACCTCCGGTGCCAGGCGCGCCAGTACGCTGACAGCGGCCGGGCCTTGCAGGGCCAGCAGGGCACGTTCCTCGAACAGCGGCTCGATGGTGCACTGGTCACCGATGTGCTGGCGCAAGTGGGCCAGGTCCTGGTCCTTGCAGGCGGCGTTGACCACCAGGAACAGTTCGTCGTTACCCAGGTTGGCGACCATCAGGTCATCCAGGATGCCGCCTTGCTCGTTGGTGAACATCGCATAGCGCTGCATGCCCACCGGCAGGTCGATGATGTCTACAGGCACCAGGCTTTCCAGGGCCTTGGCGGCACCTGCGCCGGTCAGGCGGATCTGGCCCATGTGGGACACATCGAACAACCCGGCCTGTTCACGGGTGTGCAGGTGTTCCTTCATCACGCCCAACGGGTATTGCACCGGCATGTCGTAGCCGGCGAACGGCACCATGCGCGCGCCCAACTCGATGTGCAGGGCGTGCAACGGGGTTTTCAACAGGGTTTCGGTGGACATATTCAGCTCCTGAAAAACGTGCGGACGCGCTGGTGGGCGTCAGCACTCGATAATGTTGACCGCCAAACCGCCACGGGCGGTTTCCTTGTATTTGCTTTTCATGTCGGCGCCGGTCTGGCGCATGGTGCGAATGACCTTGTCGAGGGACACGAAATGTTGCCCGTCGCCGCGCAGGGCCATGCGCACCGCATTGATGGCCTTGACCGAGCCCATGGCGTTGCGCTCGATGCAGGGCACCTGCACCAGGCCGCCAATCGGGTCGCAGGTAAGACCCAGGTTGTGTTCCATGCCGATCTCGGCGGCGTTCTCCACCTGGGAAACCGTACCGCCCAACACCTCACACAACGCGCCGGCGGCCATGGAGCAGGCCACGCCGACTTCCCCCTGGCAGCCGACTTCGGCGCCGGAGATCGAGGCATTTTCTTTGTACAGGATGCCGATGGCAGCGGCGGTGAGCAGGAAACGCACCACGCCGTCTTCGCTGGCGCCCGGGATAAAGCGCATGTAGTAGTGCAACACCGCCGGCACAATCCCGGCCGCACCGTTGGTGGGCGCAGTGACTACGCGCCCGCCATTGGCGTTTTCTTCGTTGACCGCCAGGGCGTACAGGTTGACCCAGTCCAGCACCGACAGCGGGTCACGCAGCGCCGATTCCGGGTTCTTGCACAGCTGGCGATGCAGCGCGGCGGCGCGGCGCTTGACCTTAAGGCCGCCGGGCAAAATCCCTTCATTGCGACAGCCCGCGTCCACGCAGTCCTGCATCACCTGCCAGATCTTCAGTAAGCCTGCGCGGGTTTCCGCTTCCGGGCGCCAGGCGCTTTCATTGGTCAGCATCACCTGGCTGATGGACAGCCCATAGGTGGCGCAATGGCCGAGCAGGTCCTTGGCGCTTTTGAACGGGAAGGTCAGGGGCGTGGCGTCTTCGACGATCCGGTCGTGGCCGGCGGCGTCTTCATCCACCACAAATCCGCCGCCCACCGAGTAGTACTCGCGGCTGCGAATCTGCAAACCGGCGGCGTCGAAAGCGCGAAAGATCATGCCGTTGGGATGATAGGGCAGGGGTTTGCGAATCATCGCCAGGTGTTCTTTCTCGTTGAACGCAATGCTGTGTTCACCGAGCAGGTTCAAGCGTGCGTTGCCGCGAATTTCCAACAGGCGTGCGGCGACGGTTTCAGTGTTCACGGTGTCCGGGTGTTCGCCTTCCAGGCCCAGCAATACAGCCTTGTCGCTGCCGTGGCCTTTGCCGGTGGCGCCGAGGGAGCCATAGAGTTCCACCTTGACGCAGGTGGTGGCGCTCAGCAGGTTGTCGCGCTTGAGGCCTTCGACGAATCGAGCGGCAGCGCGCATCGGGCCGACGGTGTGGGAGCTGGAGGGGCCGATGCCAATCTTGAACAGGTCGAACACGCTTAAAGACATGGTTGTTCTCCGGTTTCTTATTATTTATCGGGTGTACGCGGTCCCAATGTGGGAGCCGGGCTTGTGTGGGAGCTGGCTTGCCTGCGATAGCATCACCCGGGTCTACCGGATAGACCGAGGTGCTTGCATCGCAGGCAAGCCAGCTCCCACAAAAGCCAGCTCCCACATTGACCGCGTTCTACCGCTCAGGTTACGCGTAGCTTTCGATCGACGGGCAAGCGCACACCAAATTGCGATCGCCAAACACGTTGTCGACCCGGCCAACCGGTGGCCAGTACTTGGCTTCGATCAACGACGCCACCGGGTACACCGCTTGTTCACGGCTGTATGGGTGGCTCCATTCGCCCACCAGTTCCGCCGCAGTGTGGGGTGCGTTCTTCAGCGGGTTGTCGTCCTTGTCCAGCGAGCCGTTTTCCACCGCGCGGATTTCTTCGCGGATGGCGATCATGGCGTCGCAGAAACGGTCCAGTTCTTCCCGGGATTCGCTTTCAGTCGGCTCGATCATCAAGGTACCGGCCACCGGGAACGACATGGTCGGCGCGTGGAAACCGAAGTCGATCAGGCGCTTGGCCACGTCATCCACGCTGATCCCGCTGCTGTCTTTCAACGGGCGCAGGTCGAGGATGCATTCGTGGGCCACCAGGCCGTTGCTGCCGGTGTAGAGCACGGGGTAGTGCTCTTCGAGGCGACGGGAAATGTAGTTGGCATTCAGGATCGCCAACTGCGACGCGCGCTTGAGGCCCGCGCCGCCCATCATGCTGATGTACATCCACGTGATCGGCAGAATGCTCGCGCTGCCGAACGGTGCGGCGCAGACCGCGCCTTCCTTGCGTTCCATCGCGGCATGACCCGGCAGGAACGGCGTCAGGTGGGATTTCACGCCAATCGGGCCAACGCCCGGGCCGCCACCGCCGTGGGGAATGCAGAAGGTCTTGTGCAGGTTCAGGTGGGACACGTCGCCGCCGAACTTGCCCGGGGCGCACAGGCCGACCATCGCGTTCATGTTGGCGCCGTCGATGTACACCTGGCCGCCGTTGTCGTGAATGATCCCGCAGATTTCGCGGATGCCTTCTTCGAACACGCCGTGGGTCGACGGGTAGGTGATCATCAGCGCAGCGAGGTGCTCGCGGTGTTCGATAGCCTTGGCGCGCAGGTCTTCGATGTCGACGTTACCGCGCGCATCGCATGCAGTCACCACCACGCGCATGCCAGCCATGTTGGCGGTGGCCGGGTTAGTGCCGTGGGCCGACGACGGGATCAGGCAGATATCGCGGCGCTCTTCGCCACGGCTCTGGTGATAGGCACGGATGGCCAGCAGACCCGCGTACTCGCCCTGGGAACCGGCGTTCGGTTGCAGGGAGATCGCGTCGTAACCGGTGGCCGCGCAGAGCATGGCTTCCAGTTCGGTGGTCAGTTGCTGGTAGCCGGCGCTTTGCGAGGCAGGGGCGAACGGGTGCAGGGCACCGAACTCGGCCCAGGTCACCGGGATCATTTCGCTGGCGGCGTTGAGCTTCATGGTGCACGAACCCAGCGGGATCATGGTGCGATCCAGGGCCAGGTCCTTGTCGGCCAGCTTGCGCAGGTAGCGCATCAGCTCGGTTTCGGAGTGATAGCGGTTGAACACCGGGTGGCTGAGGATCGGCGACTGGCGCAGCAGCGCGGCGGGCAGGGTGCTTTCAACGCTGGCGGCGAGTGCGGCGAAGTCCGGCAGGGCTTTACCGCCTGCGAACACGCCCCACAGGGTTTCGATATCGGCTTGCGAAGTGGTTTCGTCTACCGACAGGCCAAGACGCTCGCCGTCGACCACACGCAGGTTGATGCGCTGGGCGCGGGCCTTGTCGTGCAGGGCGGCGGTGTGTGCGCCGGTCTTGATGGTCAGGGTATCGAAGAAGTTTTCTTGCTCAACCTTCAGGCCCAACGCGCTCAGGCCTTTGGCGAAGATCGCGGTCAGGTGGTGAATGCGGTTGGCGATCTGGGTCAGGCCTTTAGGACCGTGGTACACGGCATACATGCTGGCGATGTTGGCCAGCAGCACCTGGGCGGTGCAGATGTTGCTGGTGGCTTTCTCGCGGCGGATATGTTGCTCGCGAGTCTGCATGGCCAGGCGCAGGGCCGGCTTGCCGAAACGGTCGACGGACACGCCGACCAGGCGGCCCGGCATGTCGCGCTTGAACGCATCCTTGGTAGAGAAGTACGCCGCGTGCGGACCACCAAAGCCCAGCGGTACGCCGAAGCGTTGCGCGCTGCCGATGGCCACGTCGGCGCCGAATTCACCCGGCGGGGTCAGCAGGGTCAGGGCCAGCAGGTCGGCGGCCACGGCCACCAGGGCGTTGGCGGCGTGGAAGCGTTCGGTCAGCTCAACGTAGTCGAACACGTCACCGTTGCTGGCCGGGTATTGCAGCAGGGCGCCGAAGAAGGCGCTGACGTCGGTCAGTTCACGCTCGTCGCCCACCACCACGTCGATGCCCAATGGCTCGGCACGGGTGCGCAGCACGTCGAGGGTTTGCGGGTGGCTGTGGACCGAGGCGAAGAACGCGTTGCTGCCTTTGTTCTTGCTCAGGCGTTTGCAGAAGGTCATGGCTTCGGCAGCGGCGGTGGCTTCGTCCAGCAGGGATGCGTTGGCGATCGGCAGGCCGGTGAGGTCGCTGATCAGCGTCTGGAAGTTCAGCAGCGACTCCAGGCGGCCTTGGGAAATCTCCGGCTGGTAAGGCGTGTAGGCGGTGTACCAGGCCGGGTTTTCCAGGAGGTTGCGCAGGATCGGCGACGGCGTGTGGCAGTTGTAGTAGCCCTGGCCGATATAAGTCTTGAACAGCTCGTTCTTGGCGGCAATCGCCTTGATCGAAGCCAGTGCATCGGCCTCGCTCAGGCCGTCGCTCAGGCCCAGTACGGCGGTGCCCTTGATGCTTTCCGGGATCACGCTGGCGCTCAGGGCTTCCAGGGAATCAAAGCCCAGGGTGGCGAGCATGTGTTGCTCGTCGTCCTGGCGCGGGCCGATGTGGCGGGCGATGAATTCGTTGGCGGTGGTCAGATTAACGGTCATGGCGCGCTCCTCAGGCTTCGGCGTTGGCTTTGATCAGGCGGTCGTACGCATCCTGATCCAACAGCTTAGCTACTGCACCGGCGTCGGCCGGCTTAAAGCGGAAGAACCAGCCTTCGCCCATCGGGTCTTCGTTGACCAGCTCGGGTCTGCCGTCCAGCTTGTCGTTCACTTCGAGGACTTCGCCATCCAGCGGCATGTACACGCCGCTGGCGGCCTTGACCGATTCAACGGTGGAGGCTTCTGCCCCTTTGTCGTAGGACTGCAGCTCCGGCAGTTGCACGAAAACCACATCACCCAGCGCGTTCTGCGCAAAAGCGGTAATGCCCACGGTCACGCTGCCGTCGGCTTCGGCGCGCAGCCATTCGTGATCTTCAGTAAAGCGCAACTCGCTCATGGAAACTCCTCAGGGCCAGATTCGTCTGGTGGACGGGATTGGAATAATGGGAAGTTGCTTAGCAAAAACGCGGCCAATGTTTTTTTGTCTTTATAAAACAATGGCTTATTGATTTTGGTTGGCGAGGTTCGAACCGTGGCTGTAGCGATATCGCTACAGCTCGACGCACGAAAAAAAGCCTATGAGGATCAAAGCCTTGCATGGCGACGGTTGAAGGGGGATGTATTGATATCGTTCCACTGTAGCGCTTTCAGTACAGGTGGAGGTCGCTTTTGATATCAACGTTGGAATGCAATCAATGTGGGAGCTGGCTTGTCGAAACGTCGCACCGCTGCGATAGCGGTGTCGACTGACCCAACGCTATCGCAGGCAAGCCAGCTCCCACATGTTGATCGCGTGCAGTCAGGGCTTGTTGGGAATGCCGTACTTGCGCAAGCGGTGGGCAATGGCGGTGTGGGAGGTTTGCAGGCGGCTGGCCAGTTGGCGTGTGGACGGGTAGCTGACGTACAGCTTCTCCAACAAGGTGCGCTCAAAGTCTTCCACCGCCTGCTCCAGGCTGTCGATTTCCCCATCGCTCTGGCGCGCAACGGAGGTGCCGGCGATGTCCAGGTCGCCAATGTCCACCAGGCTGCTTTCGCAAATGGCGGCAGCGCGGAAAATCACGTTCTGCAACTGGCGCACGTTGCCCGGCCAGCGGTTGCCGAGCAGGGCCGGGTAGGTGCCCGGCGCCAGGCGGCAGACCGGGCGCTGGATCTGCGCACAAGCCTGCTGCATGAAGTAACGGGCCAGCAACAGGATGTCCTGGCCGCGCTCGCGCAGGGGCGGTACTTCGACATTGAGCACGTTGAGGCGGTAGAACAGGTCTTCGCGGAAGGTGCCTTCGCTGACCATCTTTTCCAGGTCGCGGTGGGTGGCGCTGAGGATCCGCACATTGACCTTCACCTCACGGTCGCCGCCCACGCGACGGAAGCTGCCGTCGTTGAGAAACCGCAGCAGCTTGGCCTGCAAGTACGGCGACATCTCGCCGATCTCGTCGAGGAACACCGTGCCCTGGTTCGCCAGTTCCATCAGCCCCGGTTTACCGCCGCGCTGGGCGCCGGTGAAGGCGCCGGGGGCGTAGCCGAACAGCTCGCTCTCGGCCAGGTTTTCCGGCAGGGCCGCGCAGTTCAGGGCCAGGAAAGGCGCACTGTGGCGGGCGCTGATGGCGTGGCAGGCGCGGGCCACCAGTTCCTTGCCGGTGCCGGTCTCGCCCTGGATCAACAACGGTGCATCCAGCGCCGCCACCCGTTGCGCCCGCGCCTTGAGGGTGCGGATCGCCGGGGACTCGCCCAGCAGCGCGTCGAACCCTTCGGCATGGTCATGGTGCAGCGCCGACAGTTGTTCGCCGATGCGGTTGGGTTGGTACAGGGTCAGCAGGGCACCGGCGTCGGTGATCGGCGTGGCGTCCAGCAGCAGGGTCTGGCCGTTGACGCTGATTTCCCGCAGGGCCAGGCGAAAGCCGTGTTCCAGCAAGGTGGCCAGCAGTGATGGGTCATCGAACAGTTCGTTGATGCTTTCCCCGGCGGGCTCGCGGCCATACAGCGCGACCAGGGCCGGGTTGGCCAGCAGGATCTTGCCGGCGCTGTCCAGGGCCAATACCGGGTCGGTCATCGCGGCCAGCAGGGCGTCGAGTTGCAGGTGCTGGCGCTGGCCAGGGAGGATGTCGACCACGGTCACCGCTTGCACACCGCGCACGCTGAACAGCGCATCGCGCAGTTCTTCCAGTACTTCGGCGCTCAGGGTCGGGGCGTCGATGTAGACGTTGGGCGGCACCATTTCCACCGCATCCAGGTTGAGATTGCGCCCACCGAGCAAGGCCAGGACTTCCTGGGTGATGCCGACGCGGTCGATGAAGCTGACGTGGATACGCATGGGGCGGTTAGCGGTTCTGGCGGACGAGAGGTGGCAAGTATGCCTGACAGGTGGTGGAGATCAAAAATGTGGGAGCTGGCTTGCCTGCGATAGCGGTGGATCAGTCATTGAAAATATTAACTGTCAGTCCGCTATCGCAGGCAAGCCAGCTCCCACAGGGGATCGCCGGTGTTAATGAAATCGGGTTATTCCAGGTGTTCAGGTTTGATCGGGTCGCCCGGCTTCACATCCAGCTGATGCCGCACATCCTCAAACATCAAGTCGTACTGCTTGTGCATCTGGCCATTGAGCACGGCAATCTTCGGCATGCCGTACTTCTGCGCGATGTTCATCGCCTGCCGGGCGAAGTCGAACGACTGGTCCTTGGGCAGGAAAAACTCTTCCTTGAGGTCCTTGCCCTGCACCGAGCCGTGCATCTTGAAGAGCATTCCCTTGCCTTCCTTTGGGTCCTGGCTGACTTCGTAGTCGATGCACAGGTTGTAGCTGTAGTCATCCTTGTTCAGCGCGTGGCGTTCGATGTGCAAGTGACCAGGTTCAAAGGTAGCCATAGGCGTTTCTCCTCTACTTCACAGGTAGATGATGCCAGGTTTTGCGGTACTGATGCGGGTGCCGGCGCTGCCCTGGACGATCGCTTCGATGTCCGAGAGTGAACCGATCACTGCGGTTTTGCCAGTCTGGCGGGCGAACTCGCACGCCGCCTGAACCTTCGGCCCCATGGAGCCGGCGGCGAAGCCGAGCTTTTCCATTTCGTCCGGGTGCGCCTGGCCGATGGCTTTCTGTGTCGGTTTGCCGAAGTCGATAAATGCCGCATTGACGTCGGTGGCAATCACCAGCAAATCGGCGTCCAGTTGCCCGGCCAGCAGGGAGGAACACAGGTCTTTGTCGATCACGGCTTCAATGCCCTTGAGCTTGCCGTCTTCGCCATACATCGTCGGAATCCCGCCGCCGCCGGCGCAGATCACGATGCTGCCTTTTTCCAGCAGCCACTGGATCGGGCGGATTTCAAAGATCCGCTTTGGCCGTGGGCTGGCGACCACGCGGCGATACTTGTCGCCATCGGGGGCAATCGCCCAGCCTTTTTCAGCGGCAAGTTTTTCTGCCTCGGCCTTGGAGTAGACCGGGCCGATGGGCTTGGTCGGGTTCTGGAAGGCCGGGTCCTTGGCGTCCACTTCGACCTGGGTCAACAGCGTGGCGAACGGCACTTCGAAGTCCAGCAGGTTGCCCAGTTCCTGCTCGATGATGTAGCCGATCATGCCTTCGGTTTCGGCGCCCAGCACATCCAGCGGATACGGCGAAACCTGGGTGTAGGCGGCAGCCTGCAGCGACAGCAGGCCCACTTGCGGGCCATTGCCGTGGGCAATCACCAGCTCGTTGCCGCTGTGGATCTTGGCGATCTGTTCGGTGGCGATGCGGATATTGGCCCGTTGATTGTCTGCGGTCATGGGTTCACCACGGCGCAGAAGGGCGTTGCCGCCCAGTGCAACGACGATACGCATAATGCAATCCTTCTAAAATTCGGCCTTGTGAACACAGGACAAACTGTGGGAGCGGGCTTGTGTGGGAGCCGGGCT
The DNA here is from genome assembly GCF_012935715.1 of Pseudomonas sp. ADAK13. NCBI lineage: Bacteria > Pseudomonadati > Pseudomonadota > Gammaproteobacteria > Pseudomonadales > Pseudomonadaceae > Pseudomonas > Pseudomonas sp. ADAK13. The sequence continues at coordinate 621,243 of NZ_CP052860.1, read as the reverse complement.
TGCCCGCGATGGCATCACCTCGGGGCATCTGAAATACCGAGGCGTCTGCATCGCAGGCAAGCCAGCTCCCACAAAAGCACTCCCACATTGACTGTGTTCCGACAGTGGGAGCGGTGTTGGGTCAGATATCCGCCAACGCCGACACCAGAATCGCCTTGATGGTGTGCATGCGGTTCTCGGCTTGCTCAAAGGCAATGTTGGCCGGGGACTCAAACACTTCTTCGGTCACTTCCACGCCGTTGGCCAGGTTCGGATAACGCGCGGCGATGTCCTTGCCGACCTTGGTCTCGCTGTTATGGAACGCCGGCAGGCAGTGCATGAATTTCACCCGTGGGTTGCCCGAGGCCTTCATCATCTTGGCGTTGACCTGGTACGGCAGCAGTTGCTCGATGCGCTCGTCCCACGCTTCCACCGGCTCGCCCATGGACACCCAGATATCGGTGTGGATGAAGTCCACGCCTTTGACCGCTTCTTTCGGGTCTTCGGTGATGGTGATGCGCGCGCCGCTTTCTTCAGCGAACTCTTGGCACTGCTTGATGAAATCAGCATGCGGCCACAGGGCTTTCGGCGCGCCGATGCGCACGTCCATGCCCAGCTTGGCGCCGATCATCAGCAGCGAGTTGCCCATGTTGTAGCGGGCATCGCCCAGGTAGGCGTAGCTGATGTCATGCAGCGGCTTGTCGCTGTGCTCACGCATGGTCAGGGTGTCGGCGATCATTTGGGTGGGGTGGAATTCGGCGGTCAGGCCGTTGAACACCGGCACGCCGGCGAACTTGGCCAGCTCTTCGACGATTTCCTGTTCAAAGCCACGGTACTCGATGGCATCGAACATCCGGCCGAGGACGCGGGCCGTGTCTTTCATGCTTTCCTTGTGGCCGATCTGCGACGACACCGGGTCGATGTAGGTGACGTGCGCACCCTGGTCGTGGGCCGCGACTTCGAAGGCGCAACGGGTGCGGGTCGAGGTTTTTTCGAAGATCAGCGCGATGTTTTTGCCCTTCAGGTGCGGACGCTCGGTGCCGGTGTATTTGGCGCGCTTGAGGTCGCGGGACAGGTCCAGCAGGTAGTGCAGCTCGCGGGTGGTGTGGTGCATCAGCGACAGCAGGCTGCGGTTGCGCATATTAAAAGCCATGGTGGATCTCCTTGGGTTTCGGTTATCCCCTTGGCCACTGCTGGATAAACAGCGGCCAAGGCCAAAAAATTAATAGTCGATTGGGTCGCGAATGATCGGGCAGGTCATGCAGTGGCCGCCGCCACGGCCCCGGCCGAGTTCACCGGCGCTGATGGTGATGACTTCCACGCCGGCCTTGCGCAGCAGGGTATTGGTGTAGGTATTGCGGTCGTAGCCGATCACTACGCCAGGCTCCACGGCCACCACGTTGTTGCCGTCATCCCACTGCTCGCGTTCGGCGGCGAAGCTGTTGCCGCCGGTTTCCACCACGCGCAGGGCCTTGAGGTTCAGGGCGGCGGCGACGGTGTCGAGGAAGTTGGTTTTTTCACGCTGGATATCGATGCCGCCGGGCTTGGTCTCGTCCGGGCGCAGGGTGAAGGCGACGATCTGGTTCACCACTTCCGGGAAGATGGTGACCAGGTCGCGGTCGCAGAAGCTGAACACCGTGTCGAGGTGCATCGCCGCGCGGGATTTCGGCAGGCCGGCAACGATCACGCGCTCCACGGCTTTGTGCTTGAACAGGTTCAGCGCGAGTTGGCCGATGGCCTGGCGCGAGGAGCGCTCGCCCATGCCGATCAACACCACGCCGTTCCCGATCGGCATCACGTCGCCGCCTTCCAGCGTGGCGTTGCCGTGTTCCTGGTCGGGGTCGCCGTACCACACCTGGAAGTCAGCGTTGGTGAACTCGGGGTGGAATTTGTAGATGGCGCTCGCCAGCAGGGTTTCCTGGCGTCGCGCCGGCCAGTACATCGGGTTCAGCGTCACGCCGCCATAGATCCAGCAGGTGGTGTCGCGGGTGAACTGGGTGTTCGGCAGTGGCGGCAGGATGAAGCTCGAATGCCCGAGGAAGTCGCGGAACATCTCGATGGTCTTGCCGCCGAAACTGCTCGGCAGGTCATCGGCCGACACGCCACCGATCAGGAACTCGGCGACCTTGCGCGGCTCCAGGCTGCGCAGCCACGAGCCGACTTCATTGACCAAGCCCAGGCCGACCTGGTTGGCGGTGATCTTGCGCTCCAGGATCCAGTCCAGGGCTTCGGGGATGGCGACGATGTCGGTCAGCAGGTTGTGCATTTCCAGCACATCGATGTCGCGCTCGCGCATCTTGGTCACAAAGTCGAAATGGTCGCGCTTGGCCTGGGCCACCCACAGCACATCATCGAACAGCAATTCATCGCAGTTGTTGGGGGTCAGCCGCTGGTGGGCCAAACCTGGGGAGCACACCATGACTTTGCGCAGTTTGCCGGCTTCGGAATGTACGCCGTACTTCACTTTTTCCGTGGTCATTACAGATCCTCCAGTGAACAATAATTACAGGGTCAGGAAACCGTCGTAGAGCCCATAGGCCGCCACCAGGGCGCCGATGACTACTGCGGCGAAAATCAGTTTCTCGACATTGGTGAAAATCGGTTTGCCCAACTCGTGCTTGGCCTTGGCGAACAGGATTGCGCCGGGGGCGTAGAGCAGGGCGGACAGCAGCAGGTACTTGGTGCCGCCGGCATAGAGCAGCCAGACCGCGTAGATCAGCGCGATCGCACCGATAAACAGGTCTTTCTTGCGGTCGGCCAGGGCGTTTTCGTAGGTCTCACCGCGCACCGCCAGCAACAGCGCATAGGCCGCCGACCACAGGTAAGGCACCAGGATCATCGAGGTGGCGAGGTAGATCAGCGACAGGTAAGTGCTGGCCGAGAACAGGGTGATCACCAGGAAAATCTGCACCATGGCGTTGGTCAGCCACAGGGCGTTGACCGGCACGTGGTTGGCGTTTTCCTTACGCAGGAACTCCGGCATGGTGTGGTCCTTGGCCGCGGCGAACATGATCTCCGCACACAGCAGCACCCACGACAGCAACGCCCCCAGCAAGGAAATGATCAAGCCGACGCTGATCAGCACTGCACCCCAATGCCCCACCACGTGCTCCAGCACCGCGGCCATCGACGGGTTCTGCAGCTTGGCCAGTTCCGGCTGGGTCATGATCCCCAGGGACAGCACGTTAACCAGCATCAGGAACAGCAGCACGGTGATGAAACCAATCACGGTGGCCTTGCCGACGTCGGAGCGTTTTTCGGCGCGGGACGAGAAGATGCTCGCGCCTTCGATGCCGATGAACACCCAGACGGTGACCAGCATCATGTTGCGCACCTGGTTCATTACGCTGCCCAGGTCCGGGTTTTTCACGCCCCAGATGTCTGCGGTGAAGATATCCAGCTTGAACGCGAAGAGTGCGATCAACACGAACAGCACCAGCGGCACCACCTTGGCGACGGTGGTCACCAGGTTGATGAACGCCGCTTCCTTGATCCCGCGCAGTACCAGGAAGTGCACCGCCCACAACAGCACCGATGCGCCGATCACCGCCGCCGAGGTGTTGCCTTCACCGAAGATGGGAAAGAAGTAACCGAGGGTGCTGAACAGCAGCACGAAGTAGCCGACGTTGCCCAGCCAGGCACTGATCCAGTAACCCCAGGCCGACGAGAAACCCATGTAGTCGCCAAACCCGGCCTTGGCGTAGGCATACACCCCGCCGTCGAGGTCAGGCTTGCGATTGGCCAGGGTCTGGAAGACGAAGGCGAGGGTCAACATGCCCACGGCGGTAATTACCCAACCAATCAGTACCGCGCCCACATCGGCGCTGGCCGCCATGTTTTGCGGCAGTGAGAAGATCCCGCCACCAATCATTGAACCCACGACAAGTGCAACCAGTGCGCCTAATCGAAGTTTTCCGGGAGATTCAGACATCGCATGACTCCAATGCAGGAGAAGAGAGACCACAGAATAAATCCGTGCGCTAATCAAACAGCTGACTCAGATCACTTCATTGGCACATTCCATTGTGAATTAATGACTTATGATGAAAGCTACGGGCGCTGAAGTGCCCCGCAGAGGCTCGTCGTAGAGCGTTTCTGCGTTTCAAACAACAGGTTTTCTCATTAGCATGGACCTTTGAAGCTAGCCCGTATTTCCAGATATGCAAACTTTTCCAGAGCAGCGTTATTTAAATTATAAATTTGCCTTAACGCTGTTTATTGTCATGCCTTTAAGTTATGAAGCTTGCGTCTTTATTAGCTATATCTAATAAACGCTAGATCGGCTTAATAAATTAGTTGAGTGCACAGTTGTTGGCTCGATTGTTGTTTTTTTCAGGAGTGTCCATGTCCCAACCCTCGGAAAAGCTGCGCCTCAATGCCTTGATCGCCTTGGTGGTGGGCTCGATGATCGGCGGCGGGATTTTCTCGTTGCCGCAGAACATGGCGGCGCGGGCCGAGGTGGGTGCGGTATTGATTGGCTGGGCAATTACCGCCGTGGGCATGCTGACCCTGGCGTTCGTGTTCCAGACCCTGGCCAACCGCAAGCCCGAGCTGGATTCCGGCGTATACGCCTACGCCAAGGCCGGGTTTGGCGACTACATGGGCTTTTCCTCCGCCTGGGGTTACTGGATCAGCGCCTGGATGGGCAATGTCGGTTACTTCGTGTTGCTATTTAGTACCCTCGGTTACTTTTTTCCGGTGTTCGGCCAGGGCAATACCCCGGTGGCGATCGCCTGCGCGTCGGTGCTGCTGTGGGCCGTGCATTTTCTGGTGATGCGCGGGATCAAGGAGGCGGCGTTCATCAACCAGATCACCACCGTGGCCAAGATCGTGCCGTTGGTGATGTTTATCGTGATCGCCGCCGTGGCGTTCAAGGCCGATATCTTTACCCGCGACATCTGGGGCCTGAGCAACCCGAACTTCGGTGGCGTGGTGGACCAGGTGCGCAACATGATGCTGGTCACGGTGTTTGTGTTTATCGGCATCGAGGGCGCCAGCGTCTACTCGGCGCGAGCCGAGAAACGCTCGGACGTGGGCCGGGCCACGGTGATCGGTTTCCTGGGCGTGCTGGCGCTGCTGGTGTTGGTCAACCTGCTGTCGCTGGGGATCATGAGCCAGCCGGAATTGGCCAACCTGCAAAACCCGTCCCTGGCCGGGGTGCTGGAGCATATCGTCGGGCCCTGGGGCGCGTTGTTGATCAGCATCGGGCTGGCGGTTTCGCTGCTGGGGGCGTTGCTGTCGTGGGCGTTGCTCTGCGCTGAAATTCTCTATGCCACCGCCCATGACAAGACCATGCCCGCGTTCCTGAAGAAGGAAAACGTCAACCAGGTGCCCGTCAATGCGCTGTGGCTGACCAACGTGATGATCCAGTTGTTCCTGGTGATCACGCTGTTTTCGGAAAGCACCTACACCACCCTGATCTACCTGGCGTCGTCGATGATCCTCGTGCCTTACCTGTGGTCGGCGGCTTATGCGGTGTTGTTGAGCGGACGCGGCGAAACCTACGAAGGCGCCCACGGCGAACGCATGAAGGACTTGCTGGTGAGCCTGATTGCCCTGGCTTACGCGGTGTGGCTGCTTTACGCCGGTGGTTTGAAATACCTGCTGTTGTCGGCGCTGCTGTATGCGCCGGGGGTGATCCTGTTTGCCCTGGCCAAGCGTGAGCAGGGCCAGCCCTTGTTTACCCACCTGGAAAAAGGCATTTTCGCCTGCGTGATCGCCGGGGCGAGCCTGGCGGCGTATGGGTTGTACAGCGGGGTGTTGTCGTTGTGAGGATTCAACTGGGGTATCAGGCGCCCTATGACTGGGCGGCGATGCTGGGTTTTCTGTCGGCCCGTGCGATCAGCGGGTTGGAGACAGTGGACGGCGGCGTGTACTCGCGCAGTATCAGTGTCGGCGGTCAGTATGGCTGGCTCAGTGTAACGCCCGGCACGGGGGAGTGGCTTGAGGTAACGGTGGGTTTTCCCGACCCGAACGCGTTGCCTGAGATTGAGCGGCGGTTGCGCGATATGTTTGACCTGGCGGCTGACCCGCAGCTGATCCAGCGGCAACTGGCGACGGATCCCTTGATGGCACGGTTGGTGGCGGCGCGGCCCGGCCTGCGTGTGCCGGGAACCTGGGACGGGTTGGAGTTGGCGATTCGGGCGGTACTGGGCCAGCAGATCACCGTAGTGGCGGCAATCAAATTGGCAGGCAAGTTGGTGGCGCAATACGGCACGCCGTTGGTGACACCCCATGCCGGCGTGACCCATGTGTTTCCCGACGCCGAGGTGTTGGCGGCGGCGGACCTGGCGAGCCTGGGCATGCCGAAAAGCCGCGGGCGGACCTTGTCGGGTGTGGCCCAGGCGTTGCTGGATGACCCCCATATCTTCCAGCCGAAAGCGAGCTTGAAGGAGAGCGTGGCGCGGCTGGTGGCATTGCCGGGGATTGGTGACTGGACGGCCCAGTACATCGCCATGCGCCAGATGCGCGAGCAGGATGCGTTTGCTTCGGGCGATATCGGGTTGATCAATGCGTTGGCCGCGCTGGAAGGCGGGCCGGTGAGCCCGCGCCAGTTGCTGGCACGGGCTGAAGCCTGGCGACCGCTCCGGGCGTACGCGGCGCAGCATTTGTGGACATCATTAAGCCGGGCAGATTGATTCTGCGTACCTGTGGCGAGGGAGCAAGCTCCCGCTGGGGCGCGAAGCGGCCCCATTGACCTAAAGGCAGGGGCCTGCTGCGCAGTCCAGCGGGAGCAAGCTCCCTCGCCACAGGATCTTCGGTCACCATTGAGGGCGATGTGAACCCAATTCAACTGCGGGCAAATCCCACTGCAACGGTGTGCCGCTGAGGGTCACCGGGGGCAGTAACCGATGGGCCGGTCCCCAGGCGGTCTGCTCGACCACCAGGCCCTGATCACCCGGCTCTTCGGCTCGCAAGGGCGGTTGTTCCTGAGCGTGTCCGGCGTCCACCACCAGCTTTGCCGTGCGCGCCAATGACAGCAGCGCCGACCCGCCGCGCCCGGATTTCAATCGCTCACTCAATGCCTGGATCGCACTGGCTGCCATTAAATACCCGGTGGCGTGGTCCAGCGCCTGCAACGGTAGTGGCACGGGTTTGTCGGCCTTTTTCCACTGCCGGCCAGCCTCGGCAATTCCGGTGCTCATTTGCACCAGGCTGTCGAAGCCCCGGCGATTGCGCCACGGGCCGCTCCAGCCATAGGCATTGAGGCTGGCGTCGATCAGGCCGGGCGCCAGGGCTTGCAGCGCAGCCTCACCGTAGCCCAATTGCTCCAGGGCATCGGCGCGGTAGCCGTGCAGCAGGATGTCAGTGTCCTTGAGCAGGCGCTCGAAGATGCTGCGGTCGTCGGGGTTTTTCAGGTCCAGGCGGGCGCAGCGTTTGCCCAGGGTCATTTCCGGTACCACGCCCGGTTCGTTCCAGTCCGGGGCGTCGATGCGCAGTACGTTGGCCCCAAGCCCGGCGAGAAATCGGCTGGCGGTAGGGCCGGCCAACACGCGGGTCAGGTCCAGCACCTTGATGCCCGCCAGTGGCCGCGCCACCGAGCCCAGCCAGGGTTTGTCGCTGAGGGTTGCAAAGGTCTGGCGATGAACCAACGGTTCCTGATTGACCGCCAACCCTTGAGGATGAGCTTGCCAGTCTTGCCACGAGCGCATCTGCGCGGCACAGCCGTTCGCCTCGACAATCGCTTGTTCCAGCTCGGCAGCGTTCCATTGCGCAACCTTCGCGGCCATTGCGTCACGGTCAGCGGCCTGCCCGAGTACGCGCTCGGCGGCGGCGCGATGGTGCGGCGCATTGGTGTGCAGGCGAATCCAGCCATCGGCGCAGGCGTAGTCGCCGGCAATCGGGTCCCACAGCGGCGGTGTGGCCCAGCCGTCGGGACGCAGGGACGAGGAGAACCAGAATGAGGCGAGGCGTCGATCGACGGTCACCGAGGACAAGCGCCCGGTTTGCTGCAACAGCAACTGGGCAACCGCTTGGCCGGCTGCGCCGATGCTGGCGCTGGCCAGTTCGGTGACGGCAAAGGTCGAGGGCAGGGCGCCGGCCTCGGTGAAGGCCAGCGCGGTGACGGGTAAGTCGAGTGCTTCCTGGATGGGAGTGAGCAGATCAGTCATCAAAGGCCCTCCTTATGAGAAGGGCCATCATAGAAGATCATCAGGGTTGAATGACAACCCCGGGTTCCAGCGGCAAATCCACGCTGGCGATAAAGCCGCCATCGGGATGATTGGCCAGGATCAGGCTGCCGCCATGGCGCTCCGCCGCGCGCCGGGCAATGGCCAGGCCCAGGCCGTGGCCTTGGGCGGTTTGCCCCGGGGCCCGGTAAAACGGCTCGCCCAACTGGCTCAGGTGTTCGGCGTCTACGCCGGGGCCGTGGTCGCGCACGCTGATCACAATGCGTTCGCCCTGGCGTTTGGCGTCCATTTCAATCGGTTGGCCGGGCGGGTTGAAGCGTTGGGCATTGCGCAGCAGGTTGTCCACCGCGCGTTCGATCATGGTCGGCCAGCCCTTGAGGTGCAGCCCGGCCTCGGCATCGAGCTGCACGGGCTGGTCCGGTGCACCGAGCAGCGCGTCTTTTTGCAGGGTCCTGAGCAACGGATTGAGGTCGATGTCTTCGGCGCTGGCGTTGTCGGCGTCCACCCGGGCGAGTACCAGGATTTCGCTGATCAGTGCTTCCAGGCGGTCGCATTCACGGGTCAGGCGGGGCCAGAGTTTCTCCCGTGCCTCGGGCGTGGCCCGTTCTGCCAGGGCCAGGGCGATTCGCAGGCGGGCCAGGGGCGAGCGCAGTTCGTGGGACACGTCCCGCAGCAATTGGCGCTGGCTGCCGATCAGGCTTTGCAGGCGGGCGCCCATGCGGTTGAAGTCGGTGGCGAGCACGCCGAATTCGTCGCGACGGTTGGCCAGTCGCGCCAGGCTGTTTTGCTGGTAGGTGGTCTGGCCCAGGTCGTGCACCGCGCCGCGCAGGCGGCTGAGGGGGCGGGTGATAGACAGCGTCACCAGCAGGCTGAACAGTGTCAGCACCACCAGCGCGATCGCCAGGGCACTCAACGGCCAGAGCAGACTGCTGCGGTGCCAGGCGTCCAGCTCCGGGTGAGGGATGCGGTAGATCAGCAGGTAGGTGTCGCCGGTTTTTTCGCTGGTGTATTCGGCGGTCAGGCGGCGCCAGGGCAGGTGGCGGTCCTGACTGTCGTTTTGCCGGGCTTCGAGGGCGGCGGCCCGGCGCGGGAACGTGCCGCGCACCACGGGCTCGCCGCTTTCGTTAAGCACTTGCACGTCGATGTGGTACTGGCGTTTGCGCTGTTGCAGCAAGTCCTGGGCGGCGTCCTCGCCCTGAGCCTCATAGAGCTGCGTCCATTCCTGCGCGAGGTTATTGAGCCCGGGGTGGCGGCTGAGAATCCACGCATCCTGGTTGAGCATATGCCCCAGCAGGATCGACAACCCGGCAACCAGGGCGATGGCCAGCCAGAAGCTGGCAAGGACGCGCCAGAACAATGAACGCACAAGAAATCCTCAAACAGGAAAAGCCCAGCGGCGGTGGCCACTGGGCTGTGGGAGTGAAGCTAGATCATTATTGCGCTTTTTGCGGCTGCTGGGCTTTCCAGGCCTGGAATTCCTTCCACTCGGCGCGGCGCTCGGCTTGTTTCTTCACGATCTCGTCGAATTTCTTCTGTTGATCGGGTTTCAGCACGGCACGGATATCGGCCTGGGTTTTCTGTTTGCCGGCGGCCATTTCGTCTTGCATGGCTTTCTGGTCAGCGGCCGGGAGTTTATCCAGGTACTTCTTGACCAGCTCTTTGCGAGCGTGCCATTGCTGGCCCATCAATTTGCCGATCTGCTGGCGTTGTTCATGGGTCAGATCAAGCTGGCTGAAAGGGCCACCTTTGCCCCGCATGCCGTGTTCGCCGCCGTGGCCTGGGCCGCCCATCATGTGGCCTTCCGGGCCGCCCATCGGGCCTGGGCCTTCAGGTGCAGCGGCCATGGCAACGGTTGGCAGGGCGGCAGCGAACATCAGAGCGATAAGGGTCTTGCGCATGGTGATTCTCCTGTCTCTATTCCGGTGAGTCCGGATGTGAGTAGATTACGGAGAACAAGGTCAGCGGCAGTCAGGGGAGGGTAAAGCTTGGGTAAAGAGGATTTTGGGCGGGGCTGACAAAACTCACGCCATCCTTGTAGGAGTCCGGCTTGCCGGCGATGGCGTTATCGGATCTTACGTCTCGCTTTCTGACGCCATCGCCGGCAAGCCGGGCTCCTACAAAAATGGGTGTTAAAGGCTGTAGTAATAGCCGCGGCTACGCAGCGCCACGATCCGTGGCCTGCCATCCGGGTGCGGGCCGATCTTCTTGCGCAGGTTGCTGACGTGCATGTCCAGGCTGCGGTCATACAACGTCAGCTTGCGGCCCAGGGCGATTTGCGCCAGTTCCTGTTTGTCCAGTGGCTCCCCCGGCTGGCGCAGCAAGGCTTCCAGCAGGCGGCTTTCGGAGACGGTCAGGGCAAATTCCTGTTCATCGATAGTGACCACGCCACGCACCGGGCTAAAACACAGGTCGCCCAGCTCAAGCTGGGTGGACACGGCAGCCGGGTGGCTGCGACGCAGCACGGCGCGCAGCCGGGCAGTCAGTTCGCGAGGGTCGCAGGGCTTGGCCAGGTAATCGTCGGCGCCCAGTTCCAGGCCGAGAATCCGGTCCAGCGGTTCGCCGCGGGCCGAGAGCATCAGCACCGGCAACTCCGGGTGGTCGCTGCGCAATTGCTTGAGCAGCTCAAGGCCGCTGCCATCGGGCAGCATCACGTCGAGCACCACCGCCGCCGGGGCGGCTTCGGCCAATGCCTTGCGGGCGCTCATGCCGTCATGGCAGGCGCGCACCTGGAAACCTTCCTGGCTCAACCAACTGGTCAGCAGCTCACAGAGCTCCTGGTCATCATCTATCAGTAACAGCTCGCTCATGACTCACTCAATTTAGCCATTGTCGACGGCGCCGGTGCCCGCCACTGGCGAAGATCCCGCACAACAGGGCGATCAGCGCGACTGCTCCACCGGTCACGAACCATTGCTGCTGTTCGGTAAGCCAGCGTGGCAAGGCACTGCCCTGTGCTTCTTTGAGTTGCTGGGCCAGGCGTTGGTTCTCCTGGCGCAGTTTACTCAGTTGGGTACTTTCCCGGGTGGCGTCAGCACTTTGCAATTGCTTGCTCAGTTCTTCCCGCTGCCGTTCGCTTTCTTTCAAACGTTGCTGCAAATCGGTGATCTGGCTGCCGGCACTCAAGGACAGGGGCGTAGAGCTGCCGGTGTTCGAGGTTTCTTCAGCGTGGGCCGTAGCCCCGATCATTAACACTGCCAACAGACACAACTGACGTAAGCGCATCGGAACTCCTGATTCCACACGAATATTCAGAACGTTGTCGGCAGGTTACCGGGAATAATGAGCGTTTAGGAGTGCGCCGAAGCCAATTGGTTCAGCGCACAACGAATCAAGGCAGGACTTGTTTGAACGGTTTGACCAGCACTTGGGCGTACACGCCGGCCGCCACATACGGATCAGCGTCGGCCCAGGCTTGTGCCGCCGCCAGGGAGGCGAACTCGACAACCACCAGGCTGCCGGTAAAACCGGCGTCTCCCGGGTCATTGCTGTCGACCGCCGGGTGCGGGCCGGCCAACACGAGGCGGCCTTCGGCTTGCAGCTGTTTCAGGCGCTCCAGGTGCGCCGGGCGCACGCTCAGGCGTTTTTCCAGGGAATTGGCGACGTCGGTGGAAATGATTGCGTAGAGCATGTCAGTCCTCGGTTTTCGGCGTGGTAGGGTCGGTGTCATGCAGGTGGCGCGACAGGTAGATACCCTGGCCGACCAGGAACAGCACGGTCATGCCCAGGCTGCCGAAGACCTTGAAGTCCACCCAGTAGCTCTGGAAGGTAAAGGCGACGAACAGGTTGGCGGCGCCGCAGAACAGGAAAAACACGATCCAGGCGATGTTCAGGCGAACCCAGACCGGGTCCGGCAAGCTCAGCGCGTGGCCCATGATCCGCTTGATCAGCAGGCGGTCACCGATGAAGTGGCTGCCGATAAAGGCCAGGGCGAACAGCCAGTTGACCACCGGGGCTTTCCATTTAAGGAAAGTTTCGCTGTGGAAGGCCAGGGTCAGGCTGCCGAAGACGAGGCAGGCGATCAGGGTCAGCCATTGGCTTTTTTCCAGCTTGCGCTGGGAGATGAAGAGCGCGCCGTAGACCACCACGGAGCTGATGATCAGCACGGCGGTGGCACTGTAGATGCCACCGACTGTCAGCTCGTGGCCGGCAATATCGATTGAGCGAGGGTCGATTTTGTAAACGATGAAAAACAGCAACAGCGGGATGAAGTCGATGAATTGTTTCACAGTAAGAGCCAGAAGCTGGATGTGGCGGCATAATAACAAACATCCTTGGTAGCGAAAGCGCCAGCTGACTTGAGGTTACACACTCCCGTGAATGTTGATTTGCACTGCCATAGCACAGCCTCCGACGGCGCCCTGGCGCCCGCGGTCCTGGTTGCGCGTGCGTTTGAAAAAGGCGTGCGAGTCCTGTCGTTGACCGACCACGACACCCTCGAAGGCCTGGCAGAGGCCCGCGAGACCGCGAATGCGCTGGGTATGCAACTGGTCAACGGGGTTGAATTGTCCTGCACCTGGGGTGGCGCAACCATTCACGTCCTGGGCTACGGTTTCGACGTCAACGCGCCGCCGCTGGTTGCGGCCATCGCCCAATTGCACGATGGCCGCTGGCTGCGGTCCGAAGAAATAAGTCGCAAGCTGGCCTTGAAAGGCATGCCCAACGGCCTGGAAGGCGCCCGCGCCATCCAGCAGGAACTGGGCGACAGCGGCAACGCCCCGGCCCGCCCGCACTTTGCCGACTGGATGGTGCGTGAAGGTTTTGTAAAGGATCGCGCCGAAGCGTTCCGCAAATGGCTGGGCGCCGGCAAGCTGGGAGACGTCAAGCAGCACTGGCCGACCCTGGAAGACACCGTTGGCACACTGCGGGCAGCAGGCGCGTGGGTCAGCCTGGCGCATCCCTGGCATTACGATTTCACCCGCAGCAAGCGCCGCAAGCTGATTGGCGACTATATTCAAGCGGGCGGCCACGCAATCGAAGTGGTCAACGGGCATCAACCCGCCGAACAGGTCGGCAGCCTGGCGATTCTTGCCCGCGAATTTGGTCTGCTGGTCAGCGCCGGCAGTGATTTTCATGGCCCTGGCGGCTGGTCCGAGATTGGCGAGTACCGTGCCGTCCCGGAAGATTTGCCGCCCCTTTGGTGTCGCTTCAAACATGACCCCATTATTGCCACCGTCTGAACAGGTAGAACACGTGAGTCAATTCTTCCAGATTCATCCGGAAAACCCGCAGGCGCGCCTGATCAAACAGGCCGTGGAGATCATCCGTGCCGGTGGCGTGGTGATCTACCCCACGGACTCCTCCTACGCGATTGGTTGCCAGATCGGCGACAAGAATGCGGTCGAGCGCGTAAGACGCCTGCGTGACCTGGACAAGAACCACAACTTCGCGCTGATTTGCAGCGACCTGTCCCAACTGGGGCTGTTCGCCAAGGTCGACACCGGCACCTTCCGCCTGCTCAAGGCCCACACGCCGGGGCCCTACACCTTTATTCTCAACGCCACCCGGGAAGTGCCGCGCCTGCTGCTGCACCCGAAGAAGCGCACCATCGGTTTGCGGGTGCCGGAACACCCGATCGCCCTGGCATTGCTGGCCGAACTCGGTGAGCCGCTGATGAGCGTGTCGCTGATCCTGCCGGGCGAAGAGGAGCCGTTGTACGACCCTTACGAAATGCGCCGGCTGCTGGAAAAACACGTCGACCTGATCATCGACGGCGGCTACGGCGGCAACAAGGCTTCCACCGTGATCAACCTGGCCGACGGCGAACCGGAAGTGGTGCGCGTGGGTTGCGGCGACCCGGCACCGTTCATGGTCGAGGCCTGAATGTCGGCCGTGGAAACCGTCGACAGCCAGGCGGGCGCCCAGCAGGAACTGCCATTTGCCATGGTCTACGGCCAGGCGGTCATGGAAATGCCGCTGGACCTGTACATTCCGCCGGACGCTCTGGAAGTCTTCCTCGAAGCCTTCGAAGGCCCGCTGGACTTGCTGCTGTACCTGATCCGCAAGCAGAACATCAACATCCTCGACATCCCGGTGGCGGAAATCACCCGCCAGTACATGGGCTATGTCGAGTTGATGCAGACGGTACGCCTGGAACTGGCCGCCGAATACCTGGTGATGGCCGCGATGCTCGCGGAGATCAAGTCACGCATGCTGCTGCCGCGCTCGGAAACCATCGAGGCGGAAGAGGACGACCCGCGCGCCGAACTGATCCGTCGCCTGCAGGAATACGAACGCTTCAAGGCCGCCGCCGAGGGCATTGACGGTTTGAGCCGGGTGGGCCGCGATGTGGTGGTTCCCAAGCTCGACGCCCCGGAAGCCCGGGCGCGCAAGCTGTTGCCGGACGTGAGCCTGGAAGAATTGCTGATGTCCATGGCCGAAGTCCTGCGCCGTGGCGACATGTTTGAAAGCCACCAGGTCAGCCGCGAGGCGCTGTCCACCCGTGAGCGCATGAGCGATGTGCTGGACCGCCTCAAGGGCGGCGGGTTTGTGCCGTTCGTAGAGCTGTTTACCAAAGAAGAAGGGCGCCTGGGGGTCGTGGTGACTTTTATGGCGATCCTCGAACTGGTCAAGGAATCCTTGGTCGAGCTGGTCCAGAATGAGCCTTTTGCGGCTATCCACGTGCGGGCGCGAGCCGAATAAAGAGCTGAATCGATGAATTTGACTGAACCCCGCGAACTGGCCCCGCTGCTGGAAGCCTTTCTCCTGGCCTCGGGCAAGCCGCAATCTTTGGAACGCCTGTTCGAGCTGTTTGAAGAAGCCGAGCGCCCTGAGCCGCCGGTGTTCAAGAAGGCCCTGGAGATTCTGCGCAAGTCCTGCGATGGCCGTGCGTTTGAGCTGCGGGAAGTGGCCTCGGGTTATCGCCTGCAAATCCGTGAGAAGTTCTCGCCGTGGGTCGGCCGCCTGTGGGAAGAGCGCCCGCAGCGCTATTCCCGGGCGATGCTGGAGACCATGGCGCTGATCGCCTATCGCCAGCCGATCACCCGGGGCGAGATCGAAGACGTGCGGGGTGTGGCGGTCAACAGCCATATCGTCAAGACGTTGCTGGAGCGGGAGTGGATTCGCATCGTTGGCTATCGCGACGTGCCCGGCAAGCCGGCGATGTTTGCCACCACCAAGGTGTTCCTCGACCACTTCAACCTGAAAAACCTCGACGATTTGCCGCCTTTGGCCGAACTGCGGGAGATGGAGCCGGACCCGGTTCTGGACTTCGACGATGCGCCCGTGCCCGCCGGTTTGCAGGAGCTGGCCGACGCCAGCGCCGAGCCGGAAGAGCCGAAGGACGAAACCAGTTTCCATACACTGTTGCTGGAACTGGACGATATGGAACAGGGCATTAAGACCGACTTCGACGATTTGCTGCGTGATGGTGCGGTCAGCGATGGGGAGCCGGAGCCCGTGCTGCAACTGAACGTTGAGGTTGAGCCGCCGGTCGAAGATGAACCGGAGCCGGAACCCGAAGAAGACATTCTCGGCGTCGCCGAAGCCCGTGCCAAACTCCTGGCCGCCGTCGCGGCGCTCGAACAACCGCCGCTGAGCGACGAAGAAGACGAAGCCCGCGCCCTGGCCGAAGCCATCGAAAACGAACGCCGCCAATTCGAAGACTGACGCAGAACAAAATGTGGGAGCGGGCTTGCTCGCGAATGGGGTGGGTCAGCCATGCCTCCGGCGACTGACACACTGAATTCGCGAGCAAGCCCGCTCCCGCATTTGGATTGTCGCCAGCAAGGAGAACTCAAATGAGCTCCACCAAAGACCCCTGCATCAGCCTCTGCAAGTTCAACGCCGACATCTGCGTGGGCTGTGGCCGCAGCAAGCGCGAGATCCGTGCGTGGAAGAAACTCGACAAGGTCGACAAGCGCACGGTGCTCGCCGAAGCCGAGTTGCGCCTGCTGGCACTGGGGGCCACCGGTCGGCGGAAAGGCAAATGAACCTGCACTTATCGACTAGTCTCTGATGCGCAACGCGCGCCATGAGCGTATGATTCGCGACCCTTTGGCGATGCGTTCGCCAACAGCCCAGCTTTTACTATCTTCAGGCCAAGCCTGAATCGACACACCGGGAGGTGCTTAAGATGAGTGACCAAGACCAGAACGACAGCCAGGAAATCGGCCCCGCAGGTGAAAAACTGCAGAAAGTCCTCGCCCGTATCGGCGTAGGCTCGCGCCGCGACGTAGAAGCCTGGATCACCCAGAAGCGCATCAAGGTCAACGGCGTTGAAGCCACCCTTGGCCAGCGCGTCGACCTGCACGATGCCATCACCATTGATGGCAAGGTCATCAAGCGTGAAGAGGCCGCCGAATCGGTGCGCCGCGTCATCATGTACAACAAGCCCGATGGCGAAATCTGCACCCGTGACGACCCGGAAGGCCGTCCCACCGTATTCGACAAGATGCCGCGCCCTAAAGAAGGCCGCTGGATCAACATCGGTCGTCTCGACATCAACACCACCGGCTTGCTGATGTTCACCACCGACGGTGAGCTGGCCAACCGCCTGATGCACCCTTCCTACGAGATGGACCGTGAATACGCGGTACGTGTACGTGGTGAAGTCGATGACGAAATGATCGAGCGCCTCAAAGCCGGCGTCGTGCTGGAAGACGGCCCGGCCAAGTTCACCGACATCAAGCAGGCTCCGGGCGGCGAAGGCTTCAACCATTGGTACCACTGCGTGGTGATGGAAGGCCGTAACCGTGAAGTCCGTCGCCTGTGGGAATCCCAGGGCTTGGTGGTCAGCCGCCTGAAGCGCGTGCGTTTCGGCCCGGTGTTCCTCAACTCCGACCTGCCGATGGGCCGTTGGCGCGAAATGAGCCAGTACGAAGTCGACATCCTGAGTGCTGAAGTCGGCCTGACGCCGGTAGCCATGCCGCAGATGAACGCCAAGAGCAAAGACAAGCTTGAGCGTATGCAGCGTAAATCGTCGCGCCCTGTTGCGCGTACCGACCGTGTTGCCCGCACCTTGCGTCCTGCGCTGGATGCCCCGGCCACTGGCGGTCGCATCTCCCGCGAGCCGCACATCGAAGGCGAGCGTCGTCCTTCGGCACCGGCTCGTCAGGATGGCGAACGTGCTCCGCGCGCGCCGCGCCCGGCTGGTCGTGGTGGTGATGCTCCGGCCGGCGGTCGCGGTAACCGTGGCGAGTCTGGCCGTGGTGCTCCGGCTACCGGCCGTTCCGACGACAGCGCCAGCACCAAACGCCCGGCCAAGCCAGCGCCGAAAAAGCGCCCGGGCTTGAAACTGGTCGATGACGCGCCATCGGGCAAGCGTCGTGGTGCACCGGCCGGTTCCGGCCAGCGCCCAGGTTTTGGTCGCAAGAAGCCGCAGTGAGTCGTTAAGCGCTGCATAAAAACGCCAACCCTCGGGTTGGCGTTTTTTTGGGTCTGGATTTGGCGTGCACTCTACACAGCAAACCTGCTTTCCTGTGGGAGCTGGCTTGCCTGCGATGGCATCACCTCGGTATTGCCGGTGGATCGAGTTGCCCGCATCGCAGGCAAGCCGGCTCCCACATTTTGATCTCCATTTGTTTTGACGGCCGTGTCAGAACATGAAGGCCCCATCAAACACCGGCTTGTCATCCAGCGCCAACACGCCGCTGGCGAAGATCAGGTCCAGATGATGACTGCCTTTCTGCCCGCCACCCAGGCCCAGATGCAGCCCGCAGTGGCGCTCTTCAAAGCCGGCATTGCGCGCATACAAGTCCTTCACGCCTTCATTGGTGCCGATGCCCAGTTCCTCCACCCGGCGGTTGGACGGGTTGGCATTCAGGTATTTGTTGAAGTCGTCCGCCAGCCCCGGCACTTCGCTGGCGACGGTGCAGATGGTCGAGTTCTCGATCCACAGTTCCAGCGGTGATTGCAGTACGCCGTATTTACGCGCAAAGGGGATGGTGCTGAGGAAGGTGCCGACAAACCGCACCTGGCCGTTGATGGCCTCGCTGTGGGTCGCGATCTCGCCGGGGGCCAGGTCGTGGTTGCCGACGCCGTTGATATTGGTCCATTTCTTGATGCTGCTCATGGGCGCTTCAAGGCGCGAGCCATGCTGGTCGGTGAAGCTCAGCACGCTGGCCTGGGACATGCGCCGGATCAACGTGGCGTTGAGGTCGGCGATTCGCTGGGGGGCGACGCTGAAGGTGTCGTAGAAGTAATCGCCATAGTCCTTGAGCAGCAGGGACTTTTTCCAGTGCTCAGCCATCACGCCCTGCAGTGCGCGGATAAAGTCCGGGCCTTCGGCGCGTGGGTTGGGCAAGGTCGAGGAATCGTAGAGAAACATGTACAGGTCGCAGTCTTCGATGGCCTTGGCCAGCGCTTCGCTGGGGGCCTGGTCCAGGCGCTGTACCTGGAAGTCGAAACGCGCGGCGCTGCCCTGGATGATCGACTGGGCGATGGCGTCGTAGCGTTCGGTATGGCCAAGCAAAATGGTGGGGCGGTGCAGGCCGGCGAGGGCCGGGTGATGGGCGAGGTAATACAGAAAATGTTCGACGGCGCGGGCCTTGTCCATGACGTCCTTCCTTCAAAGCCTTCGGTAGGAGCAGTGGCAGGTGCGGCGTCCCGCACCTGCCGGGGTGCCTGATCAGATTAGAAAGGCCACATCGCGGTGCCGAACGGCACGACGGCATCGGCTTGCATCATTTCAACGGCGGCCTCGTGGGTCGGCGCTTCAAACCAATCGTCGAGTTGCAGTTCGGTTTCCAGGTCATTTTCCAGTGCTTGCATGGTGAATCTCCTAGATGACGTTGTTTGAGAACGAACATGCCAGCGGGCTGCGCTGGGCAAGTGGATGAACCTAGAAGAGTGTGTTTGGGAATGCAAAATTTTTATTGACATGGTTTCATTTGGATTTTTTATTCTGTTTTGCTGGCGTTTTGGTTTATGTCGATGAAACAGCGAGTTGGTTGCGTCGTTTTGTAGGAATGGTCCTTTCGTCAACTTCTCGTTATCTGAAAGAATTTTCCTAATGTCCCTCCTATCTGCCGCACCGCATCCTGTCAGCCCAGACAGGTTTGGCGGTGTACAATGCGCCGCGTTTTACTGTGATCCCACTTTTTCAGGGCTATCCGCCTTGTTCATTCCGCCTGGCCACAAGCCCGTCGGGTTCGATTTCGTCACAGATAAAAACAACAGGTGACGTATGACCGTAAGAAAAAATGCTGGACCGAGGTTTGATCGGCGCTGCTGTAGCCCGTTACCAAAGCAGCACCCCTCCATGAGCACCCTCAAACCTTGCGTGAGACCCTTTCCATGAGTGAAGCCAACTCGCATTCAGGCGAACTGAAGCGCGGCCTGAAAAATCGCCATATTCAACTGATCGCCCTCGGTGGCGCGATTGGCACCGGGCTGTTCCTGGGCTCGGCCGGCGTGCTGAAATCCGCCGGGCCGTCGATGATCCTCGGCTACGCCATCTGCGGCTTTATCGCCTTCATGATCATGCGTCAGCTGGGCGAAATGATCGTCGAAGAGCCGGTGGCCGGTTCCTTCAGCCACTTTGCCCACAAGTATTGGGGCGGTTTCGCCGGCTTCCTGTCGGGCTGGAACTGCTGGATTTTGTACATCCTGGTGGGCATGTCGGAGCTGACGGCCGTCGGTAAATACGTGCACTACTGGTGGCCCGAGATCCCGACCTGGGTGTCGGCAGCGGCCTTTTTCGTGCTGATCAATGTGATCAACCTGTCCAACGTCAAAGTCTTCGGCGAGGCCGAGTTCTGGTTTGCGATCATCAAGGTGGTCGCCATCGTCGGCATGATCGCCCTGGGCAGCTACCTGCTGGTGAGCGGCACCGGCGGGCCGCAAGCCTCGGTGACCAACCTGTGGGAACACGGCGGTTTCTTTCCCCACGGCGTCGGTGGTCTGGTGATGGCCATGGCGATCATCATGTTCTCGTTTGGCGGCCTGGAGATGCTCGGGTTTACTGCGGCTGAGGCGGACCAGCCGCGTACGGTGATTCCGAAGGCGATCAACCAGGTGATCTACCGGATTCTGATTTTCTACATTGGCGCGTTGGTGGTGTTGTTGTCGTTGACGCCTTGGGACAGCTTGCTGGAAACCCTGAATGCTTCCGGTGACGCCTACAGCGGCAGCCCGTTTGTGCAGGTGTTTTCAATGCTGGGCAGTAACACGGCGGCGCACATTCTCAACTTTGTGGTGCTGACGGCGGCGTTGTCGGTCTACAACAGTGGCACCTACTGCAACAGTCGCATGTTGTTGGGGATGGCCGAGCAGGGTGATGCGCCTCGGGTGTTGGCGAAGATCGACAAGCGCGGGGTGCCGGTGCGGTCGATCCTGGCGTCGGCGGCGATTACGCTGGTGGCGGTGTTGATGAATTATCTGATTCCCCAGCATGCGCTGGAGCTGTTGATGTCGCTGGTGGTGGCGACCCTGGTGATTAACTGGGCGATGATCAGTTTTTCGCATTTCAAGTTCAGGCAGCATATGGATCGGACGGGGCAGGTGCCGTTGTTCAAAGCGCTTTGGTACCCGTATGGGAATTACATTTGCCTGGCGTTTGTGGTGTTTATTCTTGGCGTGATGCTGCTGATTCCGGGGATTCAGGTGTCGGTGTATGCGATTCCGGTGTGGGTGGTGTTTATGTGGGTTTGCTACGGCATCAAGAATAAGCGCAAGGCTCGGGAGGAGGGGGTGGTGAGTCCGGGGTGATTGAGTACATATCCGTTGTTGCGGTAACGGCCGCTATTGGTTCCGCTCTTACAGCGGGTCACTTTGGAAAAGCCCCAAAGTAACCAAAGGGCTCTGCCCCGCCTGTCGGCACCTCGCTCAGGCTCGGTGTTCCCTCACTCCGGCATTGCTCCGCGGGCCGCCGCGACGGGGCGTCCCTGCCCCGTCGCGGCTAAACCGGCGTCCTGCCGGTTTACCCGCTCCTCAATCCCTGCGTTCGGCCTCGGGCTTATTGGGGCAGTCAGAGCCAGATCAAGATCAAAAGCAAGAGCACAGCGGCCTACAGGCCGGCTTGAGTGGTAGAAGCCAGATCAAAAGCCAAAGCGAAAGCCAAAGCTGAAACTGCTGCGGCTCTGCTTTTCTGTGGGAGCTGGCTTGCCTGCGATGCAGACACCTCGGTTTTTCAGGTACACCGAGGCGAGGCCATCGCAGGCAAGCCAGCTCCTACAGTTGGACCGTGCCCGCTGTAGATTTTGATTTTGATCTTGCTTTTGCTTCACACCACTCAAGCCGGCCTGTAGGCCGCTGTGCTGTTGATCTGCTTTTGATCTTGATCTTAGGCGCCCCGTTAAACCACGCTGGCCGAACGCAGGTAGTACGGAGCGGGTAAACCGGCAGGACGCCGGTTTAGCCGCGACGGGGCAGGGACGCCCCGTCGCGGCGGCCCGCGGAGTAGTACCGGAGAGAGGGCACACCGAGCCTGAGCGAGGTGCCGAGTGGTGGGGCAAGAGCGTTTTGCTTACTTTTGCGCTGTTCAAAAGTGAGCCGCTGTAAGAGCGGAACCATAGGCGGCCGTTACCTAAATAACGGATATACCCCCGGTGCCCAGAAGCCCACCACATTGGCGTATCCTCACCCCCCACCCCCAAGGCCCGATCAAAAAATGCTGGTGATTTCCAACAACGTGCACCTCCCCGACGCCGAGATCGAGTTGACGGCCATCCGCGCCCAAGGCGCCGGCGGTCAGAACGTCAACAAGGTTTCCAGCGCCGTGCACCTGCGTTTCGACATACCGGCCTCGTCCCTGCCTGACTTCTACAAGGAACGCCTGCTGGCCCTGCGCGACAGCCGCATCACCAGCGAAGGCGTGCTGATCCTCAAGGCCCAGCAATACCGCACCCAGGAACAGAACCGCGCCGACGCCCTCGAGCGTTTGGTCGAGCTGATCCAGAGCGCCACCAAGGTCGAAAAGAAACGCCGCCCCACCAAACCCACCCTGGGCTCAAAAAAGCGCCGCCTTGAATCCAAGACCAAACGCGGCAGCATCAAGGCCGGGCGCGGCAAGGTCGACTTCTAGCTCGCTTCCCGTTCTTCGCGATACTTCGGCGCCTGCCGGTACAAGTACAGGCTCAACAGCAGCCCGCCAAACGCCGCGATCGCCGCAAACAGGAAGATCGAGGCAAACCCGAACCCCGCCGCAATCGCCCCGGCCAACGGCCCGGTGATCCCCAGCGACAAGTCGATAAACAGCGAATACGCACCCACCGCCGCGCCCCGGCTTGAAGCGGGCACCAGGTTGACCGCCTCCACCCCCAGCGCCGGAAACACCAGGGAAAAGCCAAACCCGCTCAACGCCGCACCCGCCAGTGCGAGATGAGGATCCGGCGCTAGCCACAACAGCAGCAGGCCCAGGGTCTCTACCGACAGGCAGGCAATCGCCACGCGAAACCCGCCAATCCGGTTGATCAAATTCCCGAACAGCAACCGCGCCCCGATAAAGCTGGCACCAAACAGGCTCAGGCACAGCACGGCGTTATCCCAATGCTGGGTCGCGTAATACAAGGTGATGAAGGTAGCGATGGTGCCAAACCCGATCGAGCCCAACGCCAGCCCGCAGCCGTGGGGCAGCACGCGTCCCAGTACATGCATGAACGGCAGGCGCTCGCCCACCACGATCGGCGCGGCGACTTTCGGCCAGGCCAGCAGCAGGCCCAGCACCGCCAGCAGGATGATGCTGACACCCATGCTCCACAGCCCGAAATGACTGACCAGCAACACCCCCAGCGGCGCACCGATGGCCAGGGCGCCGTAGCTGGCGATGCCGTTCCAGGAGATGACCTTGGCGGTGTTCGCCGCGCCGACCCGGCCGATGCCCCAGCCGATGGAGCCAGAGCCCACCAGGCTTTCAGCGCTGCCCAGCACCAGGCGGCCGATCAGCAGGCTGGTGAGGCTCAACGCCGGCAGGTGCGATAACCACGCCGAGAGCAACATGAACACGCCGCTTAACCCGCAACCGGCCAGGCCGTACATGACGGCGCGTTTGCTGCCGCGGTTATCGATGATGCGCCCGGCATAGGGCCGGCTCAGCAGGGTGGCCAGGTACTGCACGCTGATCACCAGGCCCGCGATCACGGCGCCAAAGCCCAGGTCGCTGTGCACATAGCCCGGCAACACGGCCAGCGGAATGCCGATGTTCAGGTAGCCGATAAAGGTGAACAGGACGATGGAAACGACTTGCAGCGTGACCGCCATGGGGCGCTGGGTATCTGGCATGGGGAGAGGTCCACTGTCGCAGCAGGAAAAGATAGGCTGCTTATGATACCGATGCTGGGCGTGCGCGGGGGCAGGAAACCAAACTTTTAGCGATCGGCGGGGTTGAGCAGTTGCGTGGTCACCAGCGCGGCGAGGGCGTTTTCCTGGGTGCCGAAGCGCTTGAGCAGGAGTGCCTGTTTTTCCGGGGTGAGGCGGTTCCAGACATCGACCATCTGCAGGGCAGTGTCGAGCAGGGCTGTATCGGGGGTGGTGTCGGTCATGGCGGGGCTCACGGTGTTCAGGCGGTGTGGAAAGCGCGCAATGTCACGCTTTCCACACGGTCTGGGTACGGCACTCAGTCTTCGCTTTTGCGGTCGACCGGTTTTGCCTCTTTTGGCTCGGGCTTGCTGGCGCCGGCCTGTTGCGGGGTTGGCTGCTCAGTTTCGCGCAGGCTTGGGAAGGGGAGATTAGGGATTTCGTGCATCGTCGTCGCTCCTCGCAAGATCTGTTTTATCAATCGCAGGTGATTCCGCGCTTTCAAAAAGCCTGTGCAGGATACAGCACTGTAAATGACAGAAAGATTTTATCTCGGAAAATGAACCCGTCTTCATCCCGCTGCGCAAGTGACGTGGCGCCACAGGTGGATCCATTGTCATCGTACAACATCACCCTTAACGGATTGACATCGCGCTGCTGACTGAATATAACGCTAATAGTTGTATGACGACATATGACGTTACAGTTTTATAGCGCCCGTAATACGGATGCGCTCGGTCGCAGAACGTACGCCTCAAATCTAAAAATAATTAAGGTGAAGCGATGAAAATCAAAGGCATCCGTTGGTGGATGGTCGGGCTGATGACGGTCGGCCTGATTATTAACTACCTGGCCCGCAACACGCTCTCAGTCGCAGCCCCCACGCTGATGACCGACCTGAGCATCTCCACTGAGCAGTACTCCCATATCGTCGTTGCCTGGCAGGTGTGCTACGCCTTGATGCAGCCGATCGCCGGTTATGTAATCGACGCGATTGGCACCAAGATGGGCTTTGCGATCTTTGCCATTTCCTGGTCGGTGGTGTGCGCGCTGGCCGCGTTTGCCACCGGTTGGCAGAGCCTGGCGGTGGCCCGTGGCGCGCTGGGGCTGACGGAGTCGGCGGGTTTCCCCGGCGGCGTCAAGGCGATTACCGAGTGGTTCCCGGCCAAGGAGCGCTCCGTCGCCATCGGCTGGTTCAACTTTGGCTCCTCGTTTGGGGCGTTGCTGGCGCCGCCACTGGTGGTCTGGGCAATTTTGCACAGCGGCTGGCAGTTGGCGTTCCTGATTGTCGGCGGCATCGGCCTGGTGTGGAGTGGGCTGTGGCTGCTGCTGTACAAACACCCGCGTGACCAGCGCCTGCTCGCTCAGGCCGAGCGCGAGTACATCGAAGCCGGCCAGGAAACCCACCTCAAGGAAGGCGCGCAGAAGAAAGCCAGCTGGAAGCGCATCCTCAAGAGCCGCAATTTTTTCGCCATCGCCTCGGCGCGCATGCTCTCGGAGCCGGCCTGGCAGACCTTCAACGCCTGGATTCCGCTGTACCTGATGACCGAGCGGCACATGAACATCAAGGAAATGGCGCTGTTTGCCTGGCTGCCGTTTCTCGCTGCCGACATCGGCTGCGTGCTGGGCGGCTACCTGAGCCCGCTGTTCCATCGCTACTTCAAGGTCTCGCTGTTCACGTCGCGCAAGCTGGTGATGTTGTTCGGCTGCCTGTGCATGATCGGCCCGGCCTGCATCGGCCTCGTAGACAGCGCATACACCGCGATTGCCCTGCTGTGCGTCGGCGGTTTCGCCCACCAGACTTTGTCGGGCGCGCTGTTTTCCATCGCCTCGGACTCGTTTGGCAAGAACGACGTGGCCACCGCGACCGGCGGCGGGCAGATGTGCGGGTTTATCGGGGCCGCTGCATTTACCGCCGTGTTCGGTGTGCTGGTGACCAAGGTCGGCTACAGCCCGCTGTTTGTGGTGCTGGCGATTTTCGACATCATCGCCGCCATCATCATCCTGACCGTGGCCCGGGAGATTGTTAAAGGCCCCGAGCCAGTCGCCCAGACCGGCCAGGGCGGCACGTTGCTGCCGGTTTAGCCCTGACGCTCCATCGCGGCCTTGTAGAGCGAGTTCTTCGGCTGGGCAAACAGCCGTGCCAGCATCGGTTCGAAGAAGCTCAGCGGCAGGGTGTCGTAGGCCGGATCGAACGCTGCCGCGTCGTACTGCGCGCAGAACTCGATGGTTTGGCGGTACTGCGGATGGTCGCCAAATTGCTCGCGCAGGTGGCGGTCCATCCCCAGGTGATGGAAGAAGTAGTAGCCCTGAAAGATCCCGTGCTTCTCCACCATCCACAGGTTCTCGGGGCTTACAAACGGCTTGAGGATCGCGGCGGCGATGTCCGGGTGGTTGTAGGAGCCCAGGGTGTCGCCGATGTCATGGAGCAGGGCGCACACCACGTATTCTTCATCGCGCCCGTCGTGCCAGGCACGGCTGGCGGTTTGCAGCGAATGGGTCAGGCGGTCCACCGGGAAACCGCCGAAGTCGCCCTCCAGCAACCGCAGATGCGCAAGGATCCGGCCGGGCAATTGCCGGGCGTAGGCGCTGAAATCCTTGGCGATGATCGCCCAGTCTTCCTGGGTGCCGTCCTGCATATGGGTGAAGCGGGCCTGCTGGTTCATCAAAGCCTCTCTTATTGTTTTTGAGGGACGGGGCTAGAACGGCACCTTGCCCAGGATCATGTCGCGGTACATCACAAAATCCCCCAGCAGGCTGTAAAGCGGATGCTGGAAGGTCGCCGGGCGATTCTTTTCAAAGAAGAAGTGGCCGATCCAGGCAAAGCTGTAGCCGGCAACCGGCAGCGCCAGCAGCAGCCACCAGGCGCCTTTGCCAATGGCGAACGCAAGAATGAAGATAACGAGGCTGGTGCCGATAAAGTGCAGGCGACGGCACGTACTGTTGCCGTGTTCGCTCAGGTAATACGGGTAGAAATCGGCGAAGCTGTTGAATTGCCTGACATTTTCCACAGTGGTCGGCCCTCTGGTTATTGTTCTGCCCGACAGATGTTCGG
Organism: Pseudomonas sp. ADAK13; assembly: GCF_012935715.1. Lineage (NCBI taxonomy): Bacteria > Pseudomonadati > Pseudomonadota > Gammaproteobacteria > Pseudomonadales > Pseudomonadaceae > Pseudomonas > Pseudomonas sp. ADAK13. Next base: position 594,909 of record NZ_CP052860.1, on the reverse strand, counting down.
CGGGGAGCTTATTTGAGTCTAGAGTCATCAGTGGTAACAGCCAGTGACAATAGATGCCACTTTAGTATCCTTCGGATTCCTGGCTGTCGTTTCAGCCTTCCTTGTTAAGAAAACGCCATGAGCGAACGAACGACTTCTGCAAGCTGGGCGATGGGGATAGTCAAGGCGCTGGAGATGGACGGCCTGGATTGCCGTGCCTTGTTCAAGCAGCTCGGCCTGGATTACGCCGCGCTGAACGACCCGGATGCGCGTTTCCCCCAGGACTCCATGACCCGGCTCTGGCAGCGCGCGGTAGAGCTGTCGGGCAACCCGGCGATTGGCCTGAACATGGGGAAGGTGGTGCGACCGGCGTCGTTTCATGTGGCCGGCTATGCCTTGATGTCCAGCAACACCCTGGCCGAAGGCTTTATGCGGCTGGTGCGTTACCAACGGATCATTGCTGAAAGCGCCGACCTGAGTTTCCGACTGTTACCCGAAGGCTATGCGCTGATTCTCACCGTGCACGGTGATCACCTGCCGCCCACCCGGCAAAGCGCCGAAGCCTCCCTGGCGAGTGCGCTGGCGTTGTGCGGCTGGTTGACCGGGCGCACTCTGCAGCCGCGCAAGGTGCTGGTGCAGGGCGATCAGCCGGCGGACCTGGCGCCTTATAAACAAGCCTTCCATGCACCGCTGGTGTTCAACGCGCCCTATGACGCGCTGATCTTCGAGCGGGCGGACATGGAAGCGCCGTTGCCCACGGCGAACGAGGCGATGGCGTTGCTGCATGATCGTTTTGCCGGGGAGTACCTGGCGCGGTTTTCCGAAAGCCGCGTGACCCACAAGGCGCGCCAGGTGTTGTGCCGGTTGCTGCCCCAGGGCGAGCCCAAGCGCGAGGTGGTTGCGCAGACGCTGCACCTGTCCCAGCGCACCCTGCAGCGCCGCTTGCAGGAGGAGGGCACCAGTTTTCAGACCCTGCTCGACGACACTCGCCGCGAATTGGCCGAGCAATACCTGGCGCAGCCGAGCATGACCCTACTGGAAATTGCCTACCTGTTGGGGTTTGCCGACCCGAGCAACTTCTTCCGGGCGTTCCGTCGTTGGTTCGATGCCACGCCCGGCGAGTACCGGGCGCGGTTGCAGGAAGCGCCCGTCAGTGACGCCAAAACGCCGGAATGCACAGCACAAACACCGTAATGATCTCCAGCCGGCCGAGCAGCATGCCCAGGGACAGGATCCACTTGGCGGCGTCCGGCAGGGTGGAGAAGTTGCCGGCCGGGCCGATGGTTTCCCCCAGGCCCGGGCCCACGCCGGACACGGTACTGGCGGCGCCGGTCAGCGCGGTCATCCAGTCCAGCCCCAGCAGCGACAGGGCCAGGGCGATGGCGCAGATGGTGATGGCGAAGAAAAACGAAAACGTCAGGATCGAGCGCACGATTTCTTCATCGAGGCGATGGCCGTTGTACTTCTGCTTGATCACCGCGCGCGGGTGAATCAGCTGGTTCAAGTTGGCCTTGAGCAGGATGTAGGCCACCTGGAACCGAAAGATCTTGATGCCGCCGGCGGTAGAGCCGGAGCAGCCGCCCACAAAGCCCAGGTAGAAGAACAGCATCAGCGAGAAATTGCCCCAGATGCTGTAGTCCCCCAACGCAAAGCCGGTGGTGGTCACCACTGAAGTGACGTTTACCGCCACGTGGCGCAGCGCGTCCAGCCAATGCAAGTCGGTGGTCCACCAGTACCAAGTGCCGAGTACCAGCCAGGTCACCAGCAGCAAACCGAGCAAGCCTTGCACCTGCTGGTCCTTGATCAGCGCCCGGCGGTTGCCCCGCAGCGTGGCCACATACAGGGTGAACGGCAGGCTGCCCATGATCATCACCACCACCGCCACCCAGTGCACTGCTGGTTGTTTCCAGTGGGCCAGGGATTCATCGGAGGTGGAAAACCCTCCGGTGGAAATGGCCGACATCGCATGGTTGATCGCATCGAACAGGCCCATGCCGGCCCACCAGAACGCCAGGCTGCCGAGGATGGTGATGCCCACGTAGGCCGCCACGATCAGGCGCGCCACCATGTGCGAGCGGGGCATGACCTTTTCCGAGCGGTCGGAAGATTCAGTCTGGAACAGGCGCATGCCGCCGATGCGCAGCAGCGGCAGGATCGCCACCGCCATGCCGATAAAGCCGATGCCGCCGAGCCAGTGCAGCAAGGAGCGCCAGATGAGGATGCCCGGGGACATGGTGTCCAGGCCGCTGAGCACCGTGGAACCCGTGGCGGTGATGCCGGACATGCTTTCGAAGAACGAGTCGGTGTAGCTGATGTGCTGGGTCAGCAGGAACGGCAGCGCGGCGAAGATGCACACCACCAGCCAGCTGGTCACGGTGAGGAGGTACATGTCCCGCGGGCGCAGGTGCACGTGTTCCGGGCGACCGGGGATGACCAGCGCCAGGCCTGCGATGAACGTGATCAGGCTGGCCCAGAGGAACGATGGCAGGTCGCTGGTGCGTTCGAAAAACACCAGGGTCGCCATGGGGATGACCATGGCGATCGCCAGGGTGATCAGGAAGATGCCGATAATGAAACCGATTATCCGTAAGGTCGGCAACGCCATGAGGTCCGCTCGGTGTGACAGGGAAAGGCGCCATTCTACCTGCGGTGCAGGGCAAGTAAACCGGGGCACAGCTGAGAGGGTATGAACCCGGTGGTGAGTGGGATTTTTGTGGCGAGCGGGCTTGCCCCGCGCTGGGCTGCGTAGCGGCCCCAAAAAAAACGCCGGGTTCTTTCAGGAAGAACTCGGCGTTTGCTATTAGGGCTGCTGCGCAGCCCAGCGCGGGGCAAGCCCGCTCGCCACAGTGATCAGAACTCGTGATCGGCGTTATCCGGGTTCAAGTCGCTGATGCCCAGCTTGCCAGCGGCCTGTTCGATCGAACCGGTCTGCTTCACCAGCGCGGCGATGGCATCACGCACGATCTGATTGCCTTTGTCGTTACCGGCGGCGATTAGTTGGTCGTAGTGCTCACCGTTGTTGGCGTGATCCACCATCACCTGGATCTTCGCTTCGGTCGATGCCAGGTCAGCCTTCAGGGTTGCGTCGGCAGCCGGGTCCGCCTTGGCCACCAGGGACGACAGGCTGGCGCCGGTCATTTTGGTGCCGTCGGTGCGGGTGTACTCGCCCAGGTAAACGTTACGAATACCCTTGGCGTCATAGAAGTGCGAGTTGTGGGTGTTGTCGCTGAAGCAATCCTGTTCGTCTTCGGGCGAGTTGGCTTCCAGGGAAACCTTCATGCGCTCACCGGCCAGTTCGCCCAGGGACAGGCTACCCATGCCGAACAGCATTTTGCGCAGGCCATCGGTTGCAGGCTCTGCTTCCAGCGTGGCGCGGTAGTTGTCTTCGACGTTGGGTTTCCAGTTGCCGACCATCTCTTCCAGGTCGCTGACCAACAGTTGCGTCACGGCGCGCAGGTAGGTGCGGCGACGCTCGTTGTGGCCGCCAGTGGCGCCATCACCGGTCATGTAGTCCGAGGCTGGACGGTTGCCGGCGCCCGGGCCGGTGCCGTTCAGGTCCTGGCCCCAGAGCAGGAATTCAATCGCGTGGTAGCCGGTGGCAACGTTGGCCTCGGAACCGCCCAGCTCATTCAGGCTGGCGAGTTTTTCCGGAGTGATGTCTTTCACGTCGACCTTGTCTTCGCCGACCTGGATCTCGTTATTGGCAATGATGTTGGCGGTGGCACCAGGGTTGCCCAGGGCGTGTTCGTAGGTCTTGTCGACGTAGTCGATCAGGCCTTCGTCCAGGGGCCAGGCGTTCACCTGGCCTTCCCAGTCGTCAATGATGGTGTTGCCGAAACGGAACACTTCACTCTGTAGGTAGGGCACACGAGCGGCGATCCAGGCGGTACGGGCCGCTTTCAGGGTGTCGTCGTTCGGGTTGGCGAGGAAGGTGTCGATCGCGGTTTGCAGGGTTTTCGCGGTGGACTCGGCATCGCTGTACACCGCGAACACCATGTCTGCGTAATGCGCGACCACCGCCTTGGCGGCGGCTTCGTCAACCTGGCCTGCCGGGGCAGCCGCCGGGGCGGTAGTGCTGGCGGCGGCCGGGGCTTGAGGCGCGGCGGCCTTGTCTTTGCCTTCACCGCAACCGGCGAGCGAAATGGCAATGGCGAGAAGGCTGGCGGTGGCCAGGGGCATACGAATCATGGCGAACATCCTGCTTCGGTTGTTGATGGGGCACGCGGGGGGCGCGCAAAACTGCGACATAATGCGAAAGATTTGCATTTTGTGTAAAGGGTTATAAGTAGGAAATATTTAGTATCGATTTGCCGGCCACCGGTGCGCGTGCTCCCGGTGGCCGGCATCGCCTCAGAGAATGGCGGCGTTGTTGCGCTGGGCCTGTTTCAAATAGGCCACCAACTCCCGCGCCGGCAGGGGTTTGCTGTAGTGGTAGCCCTGACCTTCGTGACAGCCCTCGGAGATGATGTAGGCCTCCTGTTCGGCGGTCTCCACGCCTTCGGCGATCACCTGCATGCCGAGGCTTTTGCCGAGCTGGATGATCGCCCGCACGATGGTCGCATCGTCGTCGTCATCCAGCAGGTCCTGGACGAAACTCTTGTCGATCTTGATCTTGTCCAGCGGCAGGCTTTTCAGATAGCTCAGGGACGAATAGCCGGTGCCGAAGTCATCAATCGCAATCAGCGCGCCGGAGCGGCGCAGGCTCAGCAGGTGCTGTGCGGCGGTGCTGATGTCTTCCATCAGGCCGGTCTCGGTGACTTCCAGCTCCAGGCTACGGGGCGGCAGGCGGTAGATTTGCAGCAGGTTGTTGACCACCCGTGGGAGCTCGGCGTGGTGCAGTTGCACCGTCGACAGGTTGACCGCCATGCGCAGCTCGGTGAAACCCAGGTCGTGCCATTCCCGCAGTTGCCGGCAGGCCTGGTCCAGGACCCATTCGCCGATGGCAATGATGGTGCCGTTCTGTTCCGCCAGCGGGATAAACAGGTCGGGTGGCACCAGGCCGTGCTCCGGGTGCTGCCAGCGAATCAAGGCTTCGATCCCCACCACGCGGTGGTCGAGGTAGCTGATCTGTGGCTGGTACACCAGGTGGAACTGCTCACGGCTCAAGGCATCGCGCAAGTCTTTTTCCAGCTCGCGGCGGCGGCGCATTTCGCTGTCGACGCTGGCGATATAGAACTGGTAGCGGTTGCGCGAGCGGCTCTTGGCCAGGGTCATGGTCTGTTCGGCTTTTTGCAGCAACTTCTCGGTGCTGTCGCCGTCTTCCGGGAACAGGGTGATGCCGATGGTGGCGCGCAGGCGGATTTGCTCGTGCCCATCGTCGAGGGCGAACTCCGCTTCCAGGTCATCGAGGATGCTTTGTGCCAGCTCGGCGGCTTCATAAGGCTGCTCGATATCGGCCTGCACCAGGGCGAACTGGTCGCCGCCCAGTCGGGCCAGGGCACCCAGGCGGCCGCTGTGGGCGCGCAGGCGGTCGGCGAGGGCCAGCAGCAACTGGTCGCCGGCCTGGTAGGTGAACTGCTCGTTGACGCTTTTGAAGTCATCCAGCCCCACACACAACACGGCGACCCGACGTTGCCGGCGGCCGGCGTCGATCAGGATCTTGTCCAGTTGCTCCTGCAGTTTCTGGCGGTTCGGCAAACCGGTGAGAAAGTCGTATTGGGCCATGCGCAGCAGGCTGTTTTCCGCCTCATGGCGCAAGTGCGTATTGCGCTCGATGGATTCGAGCAACTGGTTGGCGGTGTTGATCCAGATCCCCAGTTCGTTTTTCTCGTGGCCTTTCAGCTGCGGGATCTTGTGCTCGCTGGGGCGGTCGGGGTTGATCGAACTCAGGTGCTCTATGATTCGCGAGAGCGGCTTGGTCAGCAGCCAGTGATAAACCAGGTACAACACCAGGCCCATGGCCAGGGCTCGCAGCACCCCGGAGATAAAAATGATCACTGAGCTGACGAGAAACCCTTTGCCGTAGGTGGCGGTGTCGAGGGTGATGCTCAGGTCACCGTAGTACTCGCTGTAAGGCCCGCGCCCCACCAGCGGCGTGGTGAAAGTGCGCTCCTGGCCCAGAATCAGGTCGGTCAGCCAGCGGCTCGGGGATTGTTGCAGGTCGCGGGTTTTTTCCGCGAGCATGGTTTCGTTGGGGTGGCCGATGGAGGCCATGCGCACGGCATCGTCCTGGAACAGGCCTTCGATGACCTGCATGCCCATCTCCCGGTCCAGGCTGTAGACGGCCTGGGTCGAGGGGTCGCGAAACATGTCGAGGATGCGCTGGGCGTCACCGGCCACGGCCTGGCGCGTCTTGTACGCATCAAAGACGATCTGCGCCGCGCTCAGTACCACGCCCACTGCCAATGCCGAAAGCAGTACCACCCGTAGCAACTTCACCGACAAGCTGTTTTTGAGTTCCAGCTTCAAAGGGTTATTCCTTGTTCCATGCGGGTAGCCTCAATATGCCATGAGTATTGGCAATCCAGTGAGGGCAGTCAAAGGGACATTGCGGCAGGCGCAAAAAGTTACGAAAAGTGGAACTAAATTTCCGCAACGGTTCACTCAGGTCGGGAGAGGAATACGCCTTTCATTCTATTTCGGAGTATTTACTTATGATCGCAGCAGGAGCGGCCGCCGCAGCGTTGGCACCCGTGGTCCTTCCCTTGGTAGGCCAGGCAGCAGGCGTGGCGGCAGACGTCGCAAAACAGGCGTTGGGCGCTGTAAGCAATTTTGCTGGGAGCGCTATGAATCAACAGCAGCAAATCAAGTTCTGATGAGGGCTTGTTTATCCCTGTCGATCCTGTGTCGCAAGAGGGGGCGGAGAGAGGTCTTTCCGCCATCTCTTGCGTGCTGTTTTTTTCAGTTTGTGCCATGCAACATCCCGCTCTGGCCCGGCGCAGGGATAAAGGGTGGCGTTGCTGTTAGGACTTGAAGGTAATCGTCAGCTTTTCAGCGTCCAAGCCTTTGGAGAACTCGATGGACTTGCTTGGGGACTCCTGCTCCTCGCCTCCTATCTTCTTAGCCAGGGCATCTGCGAAGGGTTGGATCAATGGCGTGACCGCCTTGACGATATCGCCAACCACAGGAATCGCTGCTTTTAACAAGTCGCCTACTACAGGAAGTGCTGCCAGTGCGCCTATTGTCATTGTTATTTCTCCGACAGGTAAGAGAGATCAATTCCTCTCGTTGATTACGTGGCAAAAGACTATTAGTGAGTTCCGGCGCAGGGATGACAAATTGTTATGCCCACAAAAAAGCCCGGCAATCGCCGGGCTCTCTCTACTGCAAGCAGTACTTAAGCGGTGAAGGTTTTGCCTTCGAACTGCTCAGCCACGAACTTCCAGTTGACCAGGTTCCAGAACGCTTCCACATACTTTGGACGCACGTTGCGGTAGTCGATGTAGTAAGCGTGTTCCCAGACGTCGCAGGTCAGCAGCGGGGTGTCGCCGCTGGTCAGCGGGTTGCCGGCGCCGATGGTGCTGGCCAGGGCCAGGGAACCGTCAGCCTTTTTCACCAGCCAGCCCCAACCGGAACCGAAGGTGCCGACGGAAGTCTTGGTGAACTCTTCCTTGAACTTGTCGAACGAACCGAAGGCGGCGTTGATCGCCTCAGCCAGTGCGCCGGTAGGTTGACCGCCGGCGTTTGGCGCCAGGCAGTTCCAGTAGAAGGTGTGGTTCCAGACCTGAGCGGCGTTGTTGAAGATGCCGCCCGAAGAAGACTTGACGATTTCTTCCAGGGTCTTGCCTTCGAACTCGGTGCCAGGCACCAGGTTGTTCAGGTTCACGACATAGGTGTTGTGGTGCTTGTCGTGGTGATATTCCAAGGTTTCCTTGGAAATGTGCGGCTGCAGGGCATCGTGTGCGTAGGGCAGCGGCGGCAATTCGAAAGCCATGATGATTCTCCTAATCAGGTCAGTTGCGGTGAGCGCAAGGCCGATCACGGGCGGCCAAACAAGCGCCGGGGAGTTTGTACTCTTTGCGGCGCAGGGGCTGGATCATAGCACCGGGGGTGCGGCAAAACCACGCAACAACTGTGTGGGATAGAGGTTCCAGAGCGTTTTGGAATATCTACGCTGCGCTGATTAATTGATAGGCCACGCTGAACATCATGGCGGCCACCAGCAGGTCCAGAATCCGCCAGGTGGCGGGGCGCGCCAGCCACGGTGCCAGCCATGCCGCGCCCAGTGCCAGGGTCATGAACCACAGCAGTGAAGCGCTGGCGGCACCGGCCACGTAAGCGCCGGGTTCGGTTTGCTGGGCGCCGAGGGAGCCGATCAACAAGACGGTGTCCAGATACACATGGGGGTTGAGCAAGGTCACCGCCAGGGCGCTGAGCATCACCGCCTTCAGGGAGCGCACCTTGAGGTGCTCGCCCTGGCCCAGGCTTTGTTTCGAACAGGCCCGGCGCAGGGCAAGGGTGCCGTACCACAACAGGAACGCCGCGCCGCCCCACCGGGCGATCGCCAGCAGTACCGGGTTATGCGCCAGCACGGTGGCCAGGCCGAACACACCGGCCGCCACCAGGATGGCATCGCACACCACGCACAAGGCCGCCACAGGCAGGTGATGTTCACGGCGCAGGCTTTGCGCCAGGACAAAGGCGTTCTGGGTGCCAATCGCCATGATCAAGCCGAAGGCCACCAGCAAGCCGTTCATATAACTTTGCCACATAGGATTTACTCCCCGCCCGCCGCCAATTGCCGCAACACCGTCATGGCGCGCTCGGCATCGGCGCGGCCGACAAACAGGTGATCGTGGTAGTAGCCGGCAATCACGTTGCAGCTGATCCCGGCGGTGCCCAGGGCTGTGGCAAACGCGGCGGTCAGGCCCACGGCTTCCAAGGCAGAATGCACATTGAGGGTGATCCACGCCGCGACATACTCGAACGCCAGCCCGGCCTTTTCAGCCTGCTGGCGCTCGACGATCAGCGTCAGGCCTTCCTGCTCGCGGAAGCTGCCGATCACTTCGCATCCCTCGGGGATGCGGCTGTCGGCCAGGGTGCAGAACACGTAGTCGCCCTCGTTGAGGTGTGGGCTCATGCTGCGCAGCAGGGTTGCCAGGGCGGTTTCGCCAGCCATGTGGAGGGTCCTTGAATAAGAAGAAGCGATGCTGGCTATTCTCCCGTTCAAAGCTGTATAAGAAAAACCAATATTGCTGATCGCTCATTAGGAAAACTGATGTTCGACTATAAATTGCTTTCCGCCCTCGCAGCGGTGGTGGAACAAGCCGGGTTTGAGCGGGGCGCTCAGGTGCTGGGAATCTCCCAGTCGGCGATTTCCCAGCGCATCAAGCTGCTGGAAGCGCGAGTCGGCCAGCCGGTGCTGGTACGGGCCACGCCGCCGACCCCCACTGAAATCGGCCGTCGTTTGCTCAACCACGTGCAACAGGTACGGCTGCTGGAGCGCGACCTGCAAAGCCAGGTGCCCGCGCTGGATGAAGAGGGCATGCCCGAGCGCCTGCGCATCGCCTTGAATGCCGACAGCCTGGCTACCTGGTGGGCCGAGGCGGTGAGTGACTTCTGCGCCGAGCAGCACCTGCTGCTGGACCTGGTGGTAGAAGACCAGACCGTCGGCCTCAAGCGCATGCGCGCCGGCGAAGTGGCGGCCTGCATTTGCGCCAGCGAACGCCCGGTGGCCGGTGCCCGCAGCCTGTTGCTCGGTGCCATGCGTTACCGGGCGCTGGCCAGCCCGGCGTTTGTCGCTCGGCACTTTCCCGAGGGCGTACGCGCCGATCAACTGGCCCGCACGCCGGCGTTGGTGTTCGGGCCGGATGATTTCCTGCAGCATCGCTACCTGGCTTCCCTGGGCGTTGACGGTGGTTTCGAACACCATTTATGCCCATCGTCCGAAGGGTTTATCCGCCTGACGGAAGCCGGATTGGGCTGGGGCCTGGTGCCCGAATTGCAGGTGCGTGACCAACTGGAAAGGGGCGTTCTGGTGGAGTTATTGCCAGATAAGCCGATCGATGTGCCGCTGTACTGGCATCATTGGCGCAGTGGTGGACAATTGCTGGGCTTGCTGACCGATCATCTGGCACACACAACGGGGCAATGGTTGGTGCCGTTGGAGTGATGGCCAGCGTCAAGGCAACAGCGATGAAAAACGAAAGAATGCGGAGTAAGTCATGAAAATTCTGGTCACCGGCGCAAGCGGCTTCATTGGCGGGCGTTTTGCGCGTTTCGCCCTGGAGCAGGGCCTGGACGTGCGGGTCAACGGGCGGCGGGCCGAGGGTGTGGAACACTTGGTACGGCGCGGCGCCGAGTTTATCCAGGGTGATTTGAATGATCCGGACCTGGTGCGCGAGTTGTGTCGCGACGTCGAAGCCGTGGTGCACTGCGCCGGGGCCGTGGGGTTGTGGGGGCGTTACCAGGATTTCCACCAGGGCAATGTGCTCGTCACCGAAAACGTGGTGGAGGCCTGCCTGAAACAACGGGTCGGGCGTCTGGTACACCTGTCGTCGCCGTCGATCTACTTCGATGGCCGCGATCATCTGGGGCTGACTGAAGAACAGGTGCCCAAGCGCTTCAAGCATCCCTATGCGGCCACCAAATACCTGGCGGAGCAAAAGGTGTTCGGCGCCCAGGAGTTCGGCCTCGAAGTACTGGCCCTGCGCCCGCGGTTTGTCACGGGCGCCGGTGACATGAGCATCTTCCCGCGCCTGTTGAAAATGCAGCGCAAAAACCGCCTGGCAATTGTTGGCGATGGCCTGAACAAGGTCGATTTCACCAGCGTGCACAACCTCAATGAAGCCCTGCTCAGCGGTTTGCTCGCGACGGGCTCGGCGTTGGGCAAGGCCTACAACATCAGCAACGGTACCCCGGTGCCGGTGTGGGATGTGGTGAACTACGTGATGCGCCAAATGGACATGCCTCAGGTCACCCGTTACCGGTCCTACGGCTTGTCCTACAGTGTTGCGGCGCTCAATGAGGCGTTTTGCGCGATGTGGCCAGGGCGCCCGGAACCTGCTTTGTCACGGCTGGGCATGCAGGTCATGAACAAAGATTTCACCCTCGACATCACCCGCGCACGGCATTATCTCGACTACCAGCCCAAGGTCAGCCTGTGGGCGGCCCTCGACGAGTTTTGCAGTTGGTGGAAAGCCCAGGACGTGGGGCTTAAATAACCGGCAACACACCGGGAACCGAATTTGCGACCCGGGGTCGATCAGTGCGGCAGGCCAGGGGTTTATACTCCGGCGCTTGGCTATCCATATGCCACCTCAAAGGATTTAAGGTTGATTCATGCGTAACGATGCTAACGACGACTTTGACAACGTCCCCAGCCTGCGAGCTGACACCTCGGACGACGATGATTTTGAGCCTACGCCAGCCACGTCCGTGCGCTCCCGACCAACGCCGGTCGTCAAGGTCAAGAGCGCCAGTACCGGGCCGTTGTGGGCATTGGTCGGCGCGCTGCTGTTCGCCTTTGCCGGCCTTGCCTGGTGGAGCTTCCAGCAGATTTCCCTGATGGGCCAGCAACTGGTGGCGACCCAGGAAAGCTTCGCGCGCATCAGCGAAGAAGCGGCGGGGCGCCTGCAGGACATTTCCGGCAAGGTGGTGGCCAGCGAGGCCAATGTGAATAACGGCAGTGAAGCCCTGAAGCTACAGATCAAACAGCTGGAAACCCAGTTGCTGGAGCAGGGCAAGCAGCAGTTGGGTGTGGCGGGCCAGGCGACTGACCTCGATAAACGCCTGGAGCAAATGACCACCAGCACCACCCAACTGGCCGGCGCCAACGCGCAGTTGCAGGGCCAGGTCCAGGCGCTGACGGATGCCGTGGCAACCCTCAAGTCCCGGGACGCGGATTTCAAGGAACTCTCCGCCGACGTCGCCGCGCTGAAAAAACAGGGCAACCCTGCGGCCGCGATTGCCCGCCTGGAGCAAGACCTTGTGGTCCTCAAGAGCGAACAGGACAGCCGCGCGGCCGCCTCCGACGGCCCGACCAACAAGGAGTTCGACGTGTTCCGCATCCAGACCACGCGCAACGTCACCACCTTGCAGAGCCAGGTGCAGAACCTGCAGCAGCAGATCAACCAGCCGGCGCGGATCACTCCACTCGGGCAGCCATGATGTTGATCCCTTGTAGGAGTCATGCGCATGACTCCTACAAGCCCTAGCACACTCAATGTCACCATTCGGTGACATTTCCTACCTCCTTCGTTACTTGCCCTCGCCCCGCCCTTGTTTAGACTCCCGTCATCCCGCACATAATAAAAAGGGCTAATCATGACCACGCAACCACTGCCTGCCAGTAGTTGGCTGAACGCACCTGCCCATCACGCCTGGCTTGCCACTGAAGGCCAGCGCCTGCTGTCATTCGCCAAGGCGTCCAGGCTGCCTGAAGGCTTCGGCAACCTCGACGACCACGGCGTCTTGCCGCCCGATGCCGTCGCCGAAACCATGAACACCGCCCGCATGACCCACAGCTTCGCCATGGCCCACGGCCTGGGCTTGCCCGGTTATGCCGAGCTCGTGGAACACGGTGTCGCGGCCCTCAGCGGCCCGCTGCGCGACGCTCGGCACGGCGGCTGGTTTGCCAAGCCCGATGCCCGCGATGGCAACACCGGCAAGGCCGCCTACCTGCACGCCTTTGTGGCCCTGGCCGCCAGCTCTGCGGTAGTGGCCGGCGCACCCGGCGCCCAGACCTTGCTCAACGACGCGACCCACATCATCGACCAGTACTTCTGGAGCGAAGAGGAGGGCGCGATGCTCGAGTCCTTTGCCCAGGACTGGAGCGGTGTCGAAGCCTATCGCGGCGCCAACAGCAACATGCACGCCACCGAAGCCTTCCTGGCCCTGGCGGATGTCACCGGTGAAACCCGCTGGCTCGACCGGGCGCTGCGCATCGTCGAGCGGATTATTCATACCCATGCGGCGGAAAACCGGGACATGGTGATCGAACATTTCGACAGCCACTGGCAACCCCTGCGCGGTTACAACGAAGACAACCCGGCCGACGGTTTTCGCCCCTACGGCATCACCCCCGGCCACGGCTTTGAATGGGCGCGGTTGGTGTTGCACCTTGAGGCTGCGCGCCTGGACGCCGGGCTCGTCACCCCCGATTGGTTGTTGACCGACGCCAAGGGCCTGTTCGCCAGCGCCTGCGAATATGCCTGGGCGGTCGACGGTGCCCCCGGCATTGTCTATACCCTCGACTGGAGCCAGCGCCCAGTGGTGCGCGAGCGCCTGCACTGGACCCATTGCGAAGCCAGCGCCGCTGCCCAGGCGTTGCTCAAACGCACGGGAGAGCTGCACTACGAGACCTGGTACCGGCGCTTCTGGAAGTTCTGTGAAAGTCATTTCATCGACCGAACCCACGGCAGCTGGCACCACGAACTGAGCCCGAAAAACCAGCCCAGCGCCAAGATCTGGGGTGGCAAGCCGGACCTCTACCACGCCTGGCAGTCTGTATTGCTGCCGGGTCTACCCTTGTCACCGAGTATGGCCAGTGCCGTGGCCGCCGGGCGTTATGTCACCAAGTGGTGACATTTTGGCGTCCCTTTGTTACCTGCACCTGAAAAATCCCTGTTTAAACTCGTTTGCAGCGCAAGCACCGACTTGCATGCATAACAACAAGAAAAAAGGTACTCAGATGAAAGCGATCAGTCGCCTCGCCGTAGCTATTTCCGTTGCCTCGTTGTTTCCCCTCAGTGCTTTTGCCGCCGACTCGAAAGGGACGGTTGAAGTTGTGCATTGGTGGACCTCGGGTGGCGAGAAAGCGGCAGTAGATGTCCTGAAGGCCCAAGTTGAAAAAGACGGTTTCACCTGGAAAGACGGTGCCGTCGCCGGCGGTGGCGGTTCCACTGCCATGACCGTACTGAAAAGCCGCGCCGTTGCTGGCAACCCGCCAGGCATGGCCCAGATCAAAGGCCCCGACATCCAGGAATGGGCGTCCACCGGGCTGCTCGACACCGACGTCCTGAAGGTTCCCGCCAAAGAAGAAAAGTGGGACTCCCTGCTGGACAAGAAAGTCTCCGATACCGTGAAGTACGAAGGTGATTACGTGGCCGTGCCGGTGAACATTCACCGCGTCAACTGGCTGTGGATCAACCCGGAAGTCTTCAAGAAAGCCGGTATCGAAAAACCGCCTACCACCCTCGAAGAGTTCTACGCCGCTGGCGACAAGCTGAAGAAAGCCGGTTTCATTCCGCTCGCCCACGGTGGCCAGCCTTGGCAGGACAGCACCGTTTTCGAAGCAGTCGTGCTCTCGGTAATGGGGGCTGACGGTTACAAGAAAGCCCTGGTCGACCTGGACGAAAAAGCCCTGACCGGCCCTGAAATGATCAAGTCCCTGACCGAGCTGAAGAAAGTCGCGACCTACATGGACGTCGACGGCAAGGGCCAGGACTGGAACCTCGAAGCCGCCAAAGTCATCAACGGCAAGGCCGGCATGCAGATCATGGGTGACTGGGCCAAGAGTGAATGGACCGCCGCCAAGAAAGTCGCCGGCAAAGACTACGAGTGCGTAGCCTTCCCGGGCACCGACAAGGCGTTCACCTACAACATCGACTCCCTCGCGGTGTTCAAGCAGAAAGACAAAGGCACTGCTGCCGGTCAGCAGGACATCGCCAAAGTCGTGTTGAGCGAAAACTTCCAGAAAGTCTTCAGCATCAACAAGGGCTCGATCCCGGTTCGTATCGACATGTTGAAAGACATGGGCAAATACGGCTTTGACTCCTGCGCCCAGACTGCCGCCAAGGACTTCCTGGCAGACGCCCAGACCGGCGGCCTGCAGCCAAGCATGGCGCACAACATGGCGACCACGCTGGCCGTACAAGGCGCGTTCTTTGACGTAGTCACCAACTACATCAACAACCCGGCCGCTGATCCGGCAGCCACCGCGAAGCAACTGTACAGCGCGGTCAAGTCGGCCAAGTAACGGTTAGTACTGAATGGCCTTGCGGGGGGACCCCTAACCCCCGCAAGGCATGTTCCTGTAGTCCTTTTTCCCTGTACTGGATTTTCCCATGAGTTCTGTTGCTGTGTTCAGCAAAGCCTCGCCGTTCGATGCACTGCAGCGCTGGCTACCCAAACTGGTGCTGGCGCCGAGCATGTTCATCGTTCTGGTGGGCTTCTATGGCTACATCCTGTGGACGTTTGTGCTGTCGTTCACTAACTCGACTTTCCTGCCGACCTACAAGTTCGTGGGCCTGGCTCAATACGCGCGCTTGTTCGACAACGACCGCTGGTGGGTCGCGAGCAAGAACCTCGCGGTGTTCGGTGGCATGTTCATCGGCATCACGTTGGTGATCGGCGTGACGCTGGCGATTTTCCTCGACCAGAAAATCCGTCGCGAAGGTTTTATCCGCACCATTTACCTGTACCCGATGGCGCTCTCGATGATCGTTACCGGTACCGCCTGGAAATGGCTGCTCAACCCGGGCATGGGCCTGGACAAACTGCTGCGGGACTGGGGCTGGGAAGGCTTTCGCCTGGACTGGCTGATCGACCCGGACCGTGTGGTGTATTGCCTGGTGATCGCCGCTGTGTGGCAAGCCTCGGGCTTCATCATGGCGATGTTCCTCGCCGGCCTGCGCGGTGTTGATCAATCGATCATCCGTGCTGCGCAGATCGACGGCGCGAGCATGCCGCGCATCTACTGGAAAGTGGTGCTGCCAAGCCTGCGTCCGGTGTTCTTCAGTGCGGTGATGATTCTGGCGCACATCGCGATCAAGAGTTTCGACCTGGTGGCGGCCATGACCGCGGGTGGTCCGGGTTACTCCTCCGACCTGCCGGCGATGTTCATGTACTCCTTCACCTTCAGCCGCGGCCAGATGGGCATGGGCTCGGCCAGTGCGATTCTGATGCTCGGTGCGATTCTCGCAATCATCGTGCCTTACCTGTACTCCGAGCTAAGGACCAAGCGCAATGACTAGTCTTGTCGGCAAACCTGCCATCAGCCTGAGCCGCATCGCGATCTACGCGGTGCTGATCCTCGCTGTCCTGTTGTACCTGGTGCCGTTGGTGGTCATGTTGCTGACCAGCTTCAAGACCCCGGAAGACATCAGCACCGGCAACCTGCTGAGCTGGCCTTCCGTTGTCACCGGCATTGGCTGGGTGAAAGCCTGGGCCACGGTTGACGGTTACTTCTGGAACTCGATCAAGATCACCGTTCCGGCCGTGCTGATCTCCACCGCCATCGGTGCATTGAACGGCTACGTGCTGTCGATGTGGCGTTTTCGCGGCTCGCAGTTGTTCTTCGGCCTGCTGCTGTTCGGCTGCTTCCTGCCGTTCCAGACCGTGCTGCTGCCAGCCTCGTTCACCCTCGGCAAGATGGGCCTCGCCAGTACCACCACGGGCCTGGTGTTCGTGCACATCGTCTACGGACTGGCGTTTACTACACTGTTCTTCCGTAACTACTACGTCAGCATTCCCGATGCACTGGTGAAGGCGGCACGCCTGGATGGCGCGGGGTTCTTCACGATCTTCCGCCTGATCATCCTGCCGATGTCGACACCGATCATCATGGTGTGCCTGATCTGGCAGTTCACGCAGATCTGGAACGACTTCCTGTTCGGCGTGGTGTTCTCCAGCGGTGATTCGCAGCCCATCACAGTGGCGCTGAACAACCTGGTCAACACCAGTACCGGGGTCAAGGAATATAACGTTGATATGGCGGCGGCGATGATCGCCGGGCTGCCGACCCTGCTGGTCTATGTGGTCGCAGGCAAGTATTTCGTGCGCGGCCTGACGGCCGGCGCGGTCAAGGGGTAATCATGGCAACGCTTGAACTTCGTAACGTAAACAAGACCTACGGTACCGGCCTGCCGGACACCCTGAAGAACATCGAACTGTCGATCAAGGAAGGTGAGTTCCTGATCCTGGTCGGGCCTTCGGGTTGCGGCAAGTCGACCTTGATGAACTGCATTGCCGGCCTGGAAAACATCACCGGCGGCGCGATCATGATCGGCGATCAGGACGTGAGCGGCATGAGTCCCAAGGATCGCGACATCGCCATGGTGTTCCAGTCCTACGCGCTGTACCCGACCATGAGCGTGCGCGAGAACATCGAGTTCGGCCTGAAGATTCGCAAGATGCCCCAGGCGGCGATCGACGAAGAAGTGGCGCGCGTCGCCAAGCTGCTGCAGATCGAGCACCTGCTCAATCGCAAGCCGGGCCAACTCTCGGGCGGCCAGCAACAGCGCGTGGCCATGGGCCGTGCACTGGCGCGTCGTCCGAAGATCTACCTGTTCGACGAACCGCTGTCCAACCTCGACGCCAAGCTGCGGGTCGAGATGCGTACCGAAATGAAACTGATGCACCAGCGTCTGAAAACCACCACCGTCTACGTCACCCACGATCAGATCGAAGCGATGACCCTGGGCGACAAAGTAGCGGTGATGAAGGACGGCATCATCCAGCAGTTCGGCACGCCGAAAGAGATCTACAACGACCCGGCCAACCTGTTCGTGGCGAGCTTTATCGGTTCGCCGCCGATGAACTTCATTCCACTGCGCCTGCAACGCAAGGACGGCCGCCTGGTGGCGTTGCTGGACAGCGGCCAGGCTCGGTGTGAATTGCCGCTGAGCATGAACGATGCAGGCCTTGAAGACCGCGAAGTGATCCTGGGCCTGCGCCCGGAGCAGATCGTGCTGGCCGCAGCCGAAGCCACCGGCGCACCGACCATTCGGGCCGAGGTGCAAGTCACCGAACCGACTGGCCCGGACACCCTGGTGTTCGTGCAAATCAATGACACCAAGGTCTGCTGCCGCCTGGCGCCCGATGTGGCGCCGCAGGTGGGCGAGACCCTGACCCTGCAGTTCGATCCGGCCAAGGTGTTGCTGTTCGACGCCAAGACCGGTGAGCGTCTGGGCACTGCCGCTTCGTTGCCTGCACAGGAGCGCAGTGACAACGTCGCTCAATTCAAGGGACGTTGAATGGCAGGAGCGGGCACGCTCCTGTCGGGGAACCAGGGACAAAGAAGTAAACCGCGTTAGATAAAAACAGTTAATAACAATAAAGACGAGGATGTAGGGATGAAAAAGCAACACAACAACACCCGGCTGATCTGCCAACTGTCAGCAGCAGCAGCCCTGGTATTGTCCGCCAATGCGATGGCGGCCGATGCATTCAGCTCCGATTCCAAGTGGATGACCGGCGATTGGGGCGGTGAGCGTACCAAGCTGATCGAGCAAGGTATCGACATCAAGGCGGATTACGTAGGTGAAGTCGGTGGCAACCTCAGCGGTGGCTACAACAACGACAAAACTGCCCGTTACGCTGACCAGTTCGGTCTGGGCGTAGCACTGGACCTGGACAAGCTGTGGGGCTGGAGCAACACCCAGGCCAAGATCCAGTTGACCAATCGTAATGGTGCGAACATCTCCAACGACCGTATCGGTGACCCGCGTGCCGGCACCTTGAGTTCGTCTCAAGAAGTCGACGGCCGTGGCCACATGGTGCGTCTGACGCAGTTCTGGATTCAGCACCAGATGTTCGACAACAAGCTGGACGTGAAACTCGGTTACTTCGGTGAAGGCGAAGACTTCAACACCTTCCCGTGCGACTTCCAGAACCTGTCGTTCTGCGGCTCCCAGGTCGGTAACTATGTAAACACCTGGTACAACTGGCCAGTCAGCCAGGCGGCTATCCGCGTGAAGTACAACATCACGCCTGAGCTGTATGCGCAAATCGGTGCGTACAACCAGAACCCGTCGCAGTTGGAGCACGGCAACGGCTTCAAACTCAGCGGCAGCGGCACCAAGGGCACCGTATTGCCGGTGGAATTGGTCTGGTCGCCTAAGGTCAACGGCCTGCCGGGCGAATACCGTGTGGGTTACTACAAGAGCACCGCCGATGCCACCGACGTACGTGAAGACGTCAACGGCAACGATGCTGGCACCACGGGCGCAGCTTTCCGTGTTCGCAGCAGCAAAAGCGGTTACTGGGGCGTTCTGCAACAGCAACTCACCACCCACAATGGCGACGCTTCCCGCGGCTTGAACATCGCGGCCAACGTCACCTTCCACGACAAAGACACCAACCTGGTCGACAACTACCAGTCGCTGATGCTTGTGTACAAGGGCCCATTCGACGCACGTACCAAAGATGACGTGGGTATCGGTGTGTCCCGTATCCACGCCAACAGTGACGTGAAGAAAAACGCCGAGTTGCTCAATGCCGCTGGCGGTTTCACCGATTACGATCAGTCGGGCTACGCACCGCTGCGTAACACTGAGTACAACGTCGAACTGAACTATGGTTTCCACGTCACCAACTGGCTGACCGTGCGTCCTAACCTGCAATACATCGCCAACCCAGGCGGCGTGAAGCAGGTCGACAACGCGGTAGTCGCGGGCCTGAAAATTCAGTCTACGTTCTAACGCTGTTGCGATAAGCTCCTTCTCTCTGTGCGCATTTTGCGGGTAGCCATGGCTATCCGCTTTTTTTTGTGTGGGAGCTGGCTTGCCTGCGATGCGAGCCCCGCGGTGTATCTGCCACACCGAGGCGATGCCATCGCAGGCAAGCCAGCTCCTACAAGGATTTTCAGGACCGTGGCACATGCATGAGCATCCGCTGCAACGCTTTTTCAAATCCCTGCGCGAGCGACCGGTATTCGCCTGGGAACGCTTTCAGATGCGCGATGTGTTGGTGATCGATCACCCGCTCTGCCAGGCGGTGTTCAGTCGCCAGGGCGCGCAATTGCTGCACTTTCAGCCCAAGGGCCAGAAACCCTGGCTGTGGTGCGCGGCCAAGTGGCCGCAGGTCGGCGCCATTCGTGGCGGCGTGCCGGTGTGTTGGCCGTGGTATGGCCGCCATCCCAGCGAAAACGCGTGGCCGTCCCATGGTTGGGCACGGCTGATCGACTGGAAACTGCTGGACAGCAGCACCGACGACGACGGCGTGCGTTTGCACTGGCAATTGCAGTTATGCGATTGGCAGGTGGACCTGCATGCACACCTGGGGGAAACCCTGGAACTGCGCCTGGCCACCGAGCATCAGGACGAGCTTCCGTGCCAACTGAGCCATGCTTTGCACGCCTATTGGCGAATTGGCAACGTCGGTGAGATAGCGCTGTCTGGGCTCGATGGGGCGCAGGGCTACGACCAGCTCAATCGCCAGGTTTGCCAGCAGGAAGGTGAGTTGCGGGTCGATGGCGGCTGTCAGCGGGTGTTCCAGCACGAGGGCGAGTTGCACCTCAAGGACCATGCCTGGCAGCGTGAGTTGTGCATCGATACCGGCGAGAGTGCCGACACGGTGGTGTGGCACCCGGGCAGCCGGCCGTTGCTGGGGGTGAGCTTCAACGAGGCGTCGGGGTTTGTGTGTGTGGAGTCGGCGATGGCCGGTGCGAGCCTGGCGCCGGGGGAGAGGGCGCATTTGAGTTTGCAGGCGCGGGTGGGTGCCTGAGGCCTGTGGTGAGCGGGCTTGCCCCGCGCTGGGCTGCGAAGCGGCCCTGAAACCAGCCACCGAGATATACCTGAATCAACTCGGCGAGCTTAATAGGACCGCTTCGCGGCCCAGCGCGGGGCAAGCCCGCTCACCACAGTCGCGTAGATTTCGAACTAGTTGAACTCATCCCCAACCGGATACCGGCTGTCATTCAAGCTCTCTTTGATCTTGCGTAAATGCGGCTGGAAATCCACCCCGCGACGCAAGGTCATGCCCGTGGCCAGCACGTCCAACACCGTCAGCTGGATGATCCGCGAGGTCATCGGCATGTAGATGTCGGTGTCTTCCGGCAACGGAATGTTCAGGCTCACGGTACTGACCTTGGCCAGTGGCGAGTTCTCGGCCGTTACGCCCAGCACCGAAGCACCGTTTTCCCGCGCAATACGCGCCACTTCCACCAACTCACGGGTACGCCCGGTGTAGGAAATGATCACGAATAACTCGCCGGTATGGGCCACCGAGGCGATCATCCGCTGCATCAGCACATCGGCATGGGCCGTGACCGACAGGTTGAAACGGAAAAACTTGTGCAGGGCATCCATGGCCACCGGCGCCGAAGCCCCGAGGCCAAAGAAGTGGATCTGCCGGGCCTGGATCAGCAGGTCCACGGCCTTGCTGATCAGGTTCGGGTCCAGGGCCTGGCAGGCGCTGTCCAGGGAGGCGATGGCGCTGCCAAAGATCTTCTGGGTGTAGGCCTCGGGGTTGTCATCGGCCCCTACCGCGCGGCTGACATACGCCGCGCCGCTGGCCAAACTTTGCGCCAGCTGCAATTTAAGTTCAGGGTAACCACTCACGCCGAACGAGCGGCAGAAGCGGTTCACTGTAGGTTCGCTGACCGAAGCGGCCTGGGCGAGGGCGGCGATAGAGAAGCGGGTCGCCTGCTGCGGGTTGAGCAGGATGACCTCGGCGACTTTACGTTCAGCCTTGTTCAGTTCTTCGAGGCGTTTCTGGATCTGTTCCAGTAGATTTCGCACGCGGTCCATTCATGTTTCCTTAGGGCGACGATGCAAATAAGGGTCGTCAACCAGTCGACGAGCGGCCCTTTGCGGTGGCCTATCCTACTTAGGGTAGTTGAACACCACCACTCGGAATACGTTTTTTGGGAAAATGTTGTGGTTATTACTACATTTTTCCTTGAGTGATGCCTTAAAAAAAGGTATTTGTAGCTTAACTTGATAAAAGAACAAACATCATGCCTTCGATAACCGTAGAACCCTGCACCTTTGCCCTGTTTGGCGCCTTGGGTGATCTGGCGCTGCGCAAGTTATTTCCTGCCCTTTATCAACTCGATGGTGCGGGCCTCCTGCACGAAGACACGCGCATCCTGGCCCTGGCCCGTGAGGCGGGTTCCGAGCAGCAGCACCTGGCCCACATCGAAAAAGAATTGCGCAGCTACGTCGGCAAGGAACTGGACGAAACCGTCGCCCAGCGCTTCCTGGCCCGCCTGACGTACCTGCACGTCGACTTCCTGAAAGCCGACGACTATGTTGCCCTGGCGGAAAAAGCCGGCACTGAACAACGCCTGATTGCCTACTTCGCCACCCCGGCGGCGGTGTACGGCGCGATCTGCGAGAACCTGTCCAAGGTCGGCCTGGCGGAAAACACCCGCGTGGTCCTGGAAAAACCCATCGGCTCGGACCTCGATTCGTCGCGCAAGGTCAACGACGCCGTGGCGCAGTTTTTCCCGGAAAACCGCACCTACCGCATCGACCACTACCTGGGCAAAGAAACCGTCCAGAACCTGATTGCCCTGCGTTTTGCCAACAGCCTGTTTGAAACCCAGTGGAACCAGAACTACATCTCCCACGTGGAAATCACCGTGGCCGAGCAGGTCGGCATCGAAGGTCGCTGGGGTTACTTCGACAAGGCCGGGCAACTGCGGGACATGATCCAGAATCACCTGCTGCAGCTGCTGTGCCTGATCGCCATGGACCCGCCGGCCGACCTGTCTGCCGACAGTATTCGTGACGAGAAGGTCAAGGTGCTCAAGGCCCTGGCGCCGATCAGCCCCGATGGCCTGACCACCCAAGTGGTGCGCGGCCAATACATCGCCGGCTACAGCGCCGGCAAGCCGGTGCCGGGTTACCTCGAAGAAGAGAATTCCAACACCCAGAGCGACACCGAGACCTTCGTCGCGCTGCGGGCCGATATTCGTAACTGGCGTTGGGCCGGGGTGCCGTTCTACCTGCGCACCGGCAAGCGCATGCCGCAAAAGCTGTCGCAGATCGTCATCCACTTCAAGGAACCGTCCCACTACATCTTCGCTCCCGAGCAGCGCTTGCAGATCAGCAACAAGCTGATCATCCGCCTGCAACCGGACGAAGGTATTTCCTTGCGCGTGATGACCAAGGAGCAGGGCCTGGACAAGGGCATGCAACTGCGCAGCGGGCCACTGCAACTGAATTTTTCCGACACCTATCGCAGCGCGCGGATTCCCGATGCCTACGAGCGGTTGTTACTTGAAGTCATGCGCGGCAACCAGAACCTGTTTGTGCGCAAAGATGAAATTGAAGCCGCGTGGAAGTGGTGTGACCAGTTGATCGCCGGGTGGAAAAAGTCCGGTGATGCGCCCAAGCCGTACGCGGCGGGGTCCTGGGGGCCGATGAGCTCGATTGCACTGATCACGCGGGACGGGAGGTCTTGGTATGGCGATATCTGAACTGAAACTGCCTCAGGGCGTCACTGCCCATGAGTACCGCACCGCGGCGCTGCTGGCCGACGGCCTGGCCAATGACGTGGCCGAACAACTGCGCACGGCCATCAGTGCCCGTGGCGAAGCGACCCTGGTGGTGTCCGGTGGCCGCAGCCCGGTGGCGTTCTTCCAGAACCTCGCCAAGCAAGGCCTGGACTGGTCCAAGGTGACCATCACCCTGGCCGACGAGCGTTGGGTGCCGGTGGAACACGCCGACAGCAATGCCGGCCTGTTGAAAAAGTATTTACTGCAAGGGCCGGCGGCCAAGGCGAAGTTCCTGAGCCTGTACAGCGTCGCCGCCACCCTGGAGCAGGCTGCCGAGCAGGCCGATCGCCTGCTGGCCGAGTTGCCGGCGATTGACGTGCTGGTACTGGGCATGGGCGACGACGGCCACACCGCGTCGCTGTTCCCCAACAGCCCGAACCTGGCTGATGCACTCAAGCCAGATGGCAGCCGTCGTTGCTGGCCAATGCTGGCGCCGACCGTGCCGCACCAGCGCCTGACCATGAGTCGCGCATTGCTGGCCACCGCCCACTACACCGTGCTGTCGATTTCCGGCAGCTCGAAATTGACCACCTTGAGCGCCGCGCTGGCCAGTGACGACGTTGCTGCCATGCCGATACGCGCGTTTTTGCAACCTACTTTAGAGATTTACTGGTGCCCATGAGCCAAGGATCAGCCGCGATGAACAGCCCTCAACCTACCGTTTCCATGGCGGACAAAGTTGCCTTGATCGACAGCCTCTGCGCCAAGGCGCGGATCCTGCCGGTGATCACCATTGCCCGTGAACAGGACATTCTGCCGCTGGCCGATGCCCTGGCCGCCGGTGGTTTGACCGCACTGGAAGTGACCCTGCGTTCGCAGTTCGGCCTGAAGGCCATCCAGGTGCTGCGTGAGCAGCGTCCGGAGCTGTGCACCGGCGCCGGTACCGTGCTGGATCGTCATATGCTGGAAGCGGCCGAAGTGGCCGGTTCGCAATTTATCGTCACCCCGGGCATTACCCGTGACCTGCTGGAAGCCTCGGTGCACAGCCCGATTCCGCTGTTGCCTGGCATCAGCAATGCTTCCGGGATCATGGAAGGTTATGGCCTGGGTTATCGCCGCTTCAAGCTGTTCCCGGCTGAAGTCAGCGGTGGCGTGGCGGCCATCAAAGCGTTGGGCGGCCCGTTTGGCGAAGTGAAATTCTGCCCGACTGGCGGTGTGGGCCCGGCCAACATCAAGAGCTACATGGCCTTGAAGAATGTGATGTGCGTGGGCGGTAGCTGGATGCTGGACCCTGAGTGGGTCAAGAACGGCGACTGGGCACGTATCCAGGAAACCACCGCCGAGGCGCTGGCCCTGCTGGACTGATTGGATTTACCGAATCGTTGTTGCTGTGTTCTACGGCATTTTTGCGGCGCACTTGGTCGGTGTGCCGCTTTTTTTTGCCTGCTGGAAACCTTCAGGGCTGACTGAGTACATATCCGTTATTTAGGTAACGGCGGCTTATGGTTTCGCTCTTACAGCGAGTCACTTTGCAAAAGCGGCAAAGTAACCAAAGCGCTCTGCCCCGCCTGTCGGCACCTCGCTAAGGCTCGGTGTTCCCTCACTCCGGCATTGCTCCGCGGGCCGCCGCGACGGGGCGTCCCTGCCCCGTCGCGGCTAAACCGGCGTCCTGCCGGTTTACCCGCTCCTCAATCCCTGCGTTCGGCCTCGGGCTGAGTGGGGCAGTCAGAGCCAGATCAAAAGCAAGAGCACAGCGGCCTACAGGCCGGCTTGAGTGGTAGAAACCAGATCAAAAGCCACAGCCAAAGCCAAAGCCAAATCTGAAACTGATGCAGCTCTGCTTTTCTGTGGGAGCTGGCTTGCCTGCGATGCAGACAACTCGGTTTTTCAGATGCACCGAGGTGATGCTATCGCAGGCAAGCCAGCTCCTACAGTTGGACCGTGCCCGCTTTAGATTTTGATGTTGCCTTTGCTTCACACCACTCAAGCCGGCCTGTAGGCCGCTGTGCTGTTGATCTGCTTTTGATCTTGATCTTAGGCGCCCCGTTAAACCACGCTGGCCGAACGCAGGTAGTACGGAGCGGGTAAACCGGCAGGACGCCGGTTTAGCCGCGACGGGGCAGGGACGCCCCGTCGCGGCGGCCCGCGGAGTAGTACCGGAGTGAGGGCACACCGAGCCTAGGCGAGGTGCCGAGTGGTGGGGCAAGAGCGTTTTGCTTACTTTTGCGCTGTTCAAAAGTGAGCCGCTGTAAGAGCGGAACCCTAAGTGGCCGTTACCTAAATAACGGATATACACGCTAGGTCGCGCTCAGTTCTGTGATGGCCTTGATCAACACGTGGATGTCCGCCGCTGACGTCAGAAACCCCGGCGTCACCCGAATACAACTGCCGAACGACGCGCCGCTGCGGGTCGTGGTAAACAGGTCATATTCCTTGAGCAACCGATCCGCCATCACCTGTTGATCCGGCTGATCAGTGAACTTGAACGAGGTGATTGCGCAATACAGCCGAGGATCGTCCGGCGTCAGCACTTCAATTCCCGGCAACTGCCGCACCTCGCTCACCCACAAATCCCGCAGGTAGTTGAGCCGGGCGCCTTTGGCCTTCGAACCGCCCAATGCCCGATGCTCTTCGAACACCAGCGGCAACGTCATCAGTGCCGGGAAATTCGGCGTGCTGTACGGCGTACGCGCACGTACATCGGTGACCGGGTAGTGAAACTCGCCCATGTCGGGATCAATGTCCGCCAGCCGCTGCGGGTCGATATAGATAAAGCCCAGGGTCAGCGGCGCGCCAATCCATTTGTGCAGATTAAAGCCGGCAAACGCGATGCCCAACTGCGCCAGGTTGAACTCGATCTGCCCCAACGCATGGGCGCCATCCAGGATCACATCAATCCCGTGTTCTTTGGCTGCGGTGGCAATCGCCTCCACCGGCATTACCAGTCCGGTGCGGTGGGTCACATAGGTCAGTGCGAGCAATTTCAGACGCGGGTAGAGCACGAACGCATCGCGATACGTCTGCACCAGGCTATCGAAACTGGCCGGGTGTTCGTGGGCAATCTCGATGACCTCCACCCCACGGTTCTGCGCCAGCCAGCGCATGGCGCCCTTGACCGTGTCGTATTCCAGGTCGCTGATCAGTACCTGGTCGCCCGGCTGCAGGCGGTTGTAGTTGCGGATCAGCGACTGCAACGCATCCGAGGCGCAGCGGGTGAGGGCGACGGCTTCAGGGTCGGCGTCCATTAAATGCGCCAACTGGTTACGAATCTCGAGGTTTTCGCCCTGCTCGAAACGCTGGCGAACATGGATCGAATTGCTGCGATTGATGAAGGCTACGTGGTCCTGATACTGCTGCAGCACCGCGCGGCTCATGCGCCCGAAGTACCCGTTTTCGAGGTTGATCGGGCCGGGCTCAAGGTCGTAGCGCTGGGCGATTTGGTGCCAGTGTTGTTCGTCGCGGGTACTGTCCATGTGCGTGCTCTATTAATGACGAGGGGCTGGCTTGCCGTGTTTGGCGCGCAGGGGTTCCAGCAGTTCGGATAAGCCGTTGTGGTCGATTTCCTGCATCAGTGCCAGTAACCCACCCAACTCGCCGTGGGGGAAACCTTCACGGGCAAACCAGTTCAGGTAGGGCCCAGGCAGGTCGGCAATGATCCGGCCCTTGTACTTGCCGAAGGGCATTTCGCGGGTGATCAGCAGTTCAAGTTTTTCAGGGTTCATTGGGGCTTCAAGTGTTTGAGTCGATGCGTTGGAAAATACAGGCATTCTGCATGGAGGCCAAATGACAGATCATGCAAATAAAGCGGATACAGATTTTTGGTTAATATTTAACTTATTGAAATATAAGGATTAATTTGTTTTTCAAAAGCTGGCACGGGCGCTGCAATTACTAATGCACGTTACTTAACCCGCGAAGGAATTGAAAAATGACTGATATCAACAAAGAATCGATCTCCGTACTCAATGACCTGATCGAGACCAGCAAGGACGGCCAGGAAGGCTTCAAGACCTGCGCAGAAGACATCAAGCATCCAGAACTCAAAGCCCTGTTTGCCAAACGTTCCGTTGATTGCGCCACCGCCGCTGCCGAACTGCAGACCGCCGTTAAAGCACTCGGTGGCGATCCGGAAAAATCCGGTAGCGTTGCTGGCGCCCTGCACCGTGGCTGGGTCGACGTGAAGTCGCTGGTCACCGGTAAAGATGAAGAGGCTGTGCTGAACGAAGCCGAGCGCGGTGAAGACCACGCGTTGAAGGCTTACAAAGAAGCGATCGAGAAGATTAACAAGCACAACCTGCTGGGTATCCGCGACCTGGTGGAGCGTCAGTTCCACGGCGCGCAACGCAACCACGACCAGGTGAAAGCCCTGCGTAACCAGGCACGCGCTCAGTCTTGAGCCCGGCCTGAATAGAAAAAGCCCCGCAGATGCGGGGCTTTTTTATGCGTGGTGGTTTAACCGATGCTGATGGCTGGCAGTTCGGTCAGGGTCACGGTCTGCTGCTTGCGCGGCGCGAGGATCTCGGCTTCACCGTCCACCACCAGCTCATCGCGCTGGTTGAATACGCGGGTGGCGATGCGCACGCGAAACTTCGGCAGCTTCTCCAGGATTTCCAGACGCACGGTCAGGGTGTCGCCGATTTTAACCGGTTTCTGGAAGGTCATTTGCTGGCCGATGTAGATGGTGCCGGGCCCAGGCAACTCACACGCGACTGCCGCGCTGATCAGGGCGCCGCTGAACATGCCGTGGGCAATGCGTTCCTTGAACATGGTCGCCTTGGCGAATTCGGCGTCCAGGTGCACCGGGTTGTGGTCGCCGGACATCGCCGCGAACAGCTGGATATCGCGCTCTTCGACGGTCTTGCTGTAGCTGGCGGTCTGGCCGACTTCGAGGGCTTCGTAAGGCGTGTTGGTAACCTGGGTCATCAGATGGTGCATCCTGTGGCTAATCGATAATCTTAATGTATTGATTTTAAACGAAATATCATTCGCAGCGAGCGGGGCGGCGCAGTATTGCAGCCTGGTCCAGCCACGTCAGCACATCGGCTGTGACCGCATCACGGTTGGTTTCGTTGAATAATTCGTGGCGCGCCTGCGGGTAAATGCTCAGCTCCAGGTTCTGGCAGCCGGCTTCACGCAAAGCGTTGGCCAGACTTTTGAGACGCTTGCCTTCACTGACCGGATCACATTCTCCGCCCATTATCAGGATCGGCAGGCCCGGGTCGATCTGAGCGAGATTGGACGCTTTGCTGATTTGCTGCAAGCCGCTCAGCAGGTCGATCCACAGCTGGTTGGTGCAGCGAAAGCCGCAGAGCGGGTCGCTGACGTACTTGTCGACCTCGGCCGGGTCTCGGCTGAGCCAGTCGAAAGCGGTGCGATTGGGTTTAAATGCCTTGTTGAACGATCCAAATGACAGGAAATCAATCAGCGCACTGCGCCCGCGCAAGCCCTGGCGCAAGCGCTCGATGTGGGCGATCACCTTGGCTGCGCCGTACAGCGCCACCGGCTGGAAATTCGAGCCGCTGAGAATCGCCCCGTTGAGGCTCGCGCTGTGGTGCAGCAGATACGCCTGGGCAATGTAGCTGCCCATGCTGTGGCCCAGCAGGATGATCGGCACTCCCGGCGCCTGCTGGCCGATGTGCTGGTTGAGGCTCGCCAGGTCGCCCACCACTTTGTTCCAGCCATCTTTCTCGGCAAACAGCCCCAGGGTGCCTTCGTCGGCGGTGCGCCCGTGGCCGCGCTGGTCGGGGGCGTAGAGGCCGTAACCGGCGTCACACAACGCCTGGGCCAGGCGCCCATAGCGGCCACTGTGCTCGGCCATGCCGTGGGCCAGCATGATCAACGCCTTGGGCGGCCCGTCCGGCAGCCATTGGTTGACGTACACCCGACTGCGGTCATTCGCGGTCAGCCAGAAAGTGGTGTGGTTCATGGCGCTTCCTTTGCTCAGGGTCGTTGCAGTGTATAGCTCATCTGCCCGCGGCTGCTGGATCAGCGCTGGCCTTGGCAGGGAGATTCACACAATCAATGACGCATCTTGTTGTATTTGCCTGATTGACCATAGCTGCTAACGTCCCCAAAGCTCCGCTTTCATCGCAGCATCAAAAGCGGCCGGACCACTCAGGTAAGAGGACAAGAATAATGCAACCTGATTTCTGGAATGACAAACGCGCGGCCGGGGTTCCCAACGAGATCGACCTCACGGCCTACAAGTCGGTGATCGAAGTCTTCGAGCGGTCCTGCAAGACCTTTGCCGATCGTCCGGCGTTCAGCAACATGGGGATCACCCTGACCTACGCCGAACTGGATCGCCGCAGTGCAGCGTTCGCCGGTTACCTGCAATGGCACACCGACCTCAAGCCGGGTGACCGCATTGCCGTGCAGATGCCCAACGTCCTGCATTATCCGATTGCCGTGTTCGGCGCCCTGCGCGCGGGGCTGATCGTGGTCAACACCAACCCGCTGTACACCCCGCGGGAAATGCGTCACCAGTTCAAGGACGCCGGCATTCGAGCGCTGGTGTACCTGAACCTGTTTGGTTCGCGGGTAGAAGAAGTCAGTAAAGACACCGAGATCGAATACCTGATCGAAGCGAAGATGGGCGACTTCATGCCCGCCGCCAAGGGCTGGCTGATCAACACCGTAGTCGACAAGGTCAAGAAGATGGTCCCGGCGTACAACCTGCCGCAGGCCATTTCCTTCAAGCGCGCCCTGAGCATGGGCGCGGGCCAGGCGCTCAACCGCCACCCGGTGACCCTCGACGACATCGCGGTGCTGCAATACACCGGCGGCACCACCGGCCTGGCCAAGGGCGCCATGCTCACCCATGGCAACCTGGTGGCCAACATGCAGCAGGTGCGCGCGTGCATGTCGCAACTGGGCGACGACGGCCATCCGCTGATCAAGGAAGGGCAGGAGGTGATGGTCGCGCCGCTGCCGCTGTACCACATCTATGCCTTCACCGCGAATTGCATGTGCATGATGGTGTCGGGCAACCACAACGTGCTGATCACCAATCCCCGGGACATTGGCGGCTTTATCAAGGAGCTGAAAAAGTGGCGCTTTACCGGGCTGCTGGGGCTCAACACGCTGTTTGTGGCGTTGATGGACCACCCGGATTTCAAGACCCTGGATTTCTCCCACCTCAAGCTCACCAATTCCGGCGGCACTGCGCTGGTCAAGGCGACGGCCGAGCGCTGGCAGCAACTGACCGGCTGCGCGATTGGCGAAGGCTACGGCCTGACCGAAACCTCACCGGTGGCCAGCACCAACCCGTATGGCGGCAAATCGAAGCTGGGCACCGTGGGCATTCCGGTGCCGGGCACGGCAATGAAGGTCGTCGACGACAGCGGCGTGGAGTTGCCGCTGGGCGAGCGGGGCGAGCTGTGCATCAAGGGCCCGCAAGTGATGAAGGGCTACTGGCAGCAACCGGTGGCGACCGCCGAGACCCTGGACGCCGAAGGCTGGCTCAAGACCGGCGATATCGCCGTGATCGACCCGGACGGCTTTGTGCGCATCGTGGACCGCAAGAAGGATCTGATCATCGTCTCGGGCTTCAACGTGTACCCCAACGAGATCGAAGACGTGGTGATGGCGCACCCGGCAGTGGCCAGTTGCGCGGTGATCGGCGTGCCGGACGAGCGTACCGGCGAGGCGGTGAAGCTGTTTGTGGTGGCCCGTGCGCAGGGCGTGAGCCTTGAAGAGCTGAAGACCTACTGCAAGGCCAACTTCACCGGCTACAAGGTGCCCAAGCACATTGTGTTGCGTGAGTCGTTGCCGATGACGCCGGTGGGCAAGATCCTGCGCAGGGAATTGCGCGACATAGCCTGATTTGAAATAAGGTCAAAAATGTGGGAGCGGGCGGGCTTGCTGTGGTGAGCGGGCTTGCCCCGCGCTGGGCTGCGAAGCAGCCCCATCAATCTGTAGTGAACCCGATGGGGGGGCAAGCCCCCTCACCACAGCAAGCCCGCTCCCACATCTGGTTTTATTCATTCAGTTTAATCGTGCTAAAGCCCATGCCAGAGCCTTTTCTCGGCTTATAGAATCTTTGCTCTAAAAATGACTATTAGATATTCTTGAGTCATGTTTATGACCGTAGGGGCCTCTTTTGGCTCTAGGCGGCCCTTGGCAAAGCTGCTACTCTCGGCGCGCTTTGTGACCTCTTGGCCTGCTTTTAACCGCCAGACTCACCCAAAAACAAACAAATAATAATCGCATCAAATGCGATGAATGAATTCGCGTCGCTGAGGAGTGGGCTTCCATGATCGAAGACTTTTGGAAGGATAAGTACCCCGCCGGGATTGCTGCAGAAATCAATCCAGACGAGTATCCGAATATTCAGGCGGTACTGAAGCAGTCCTGCCAACGCTTCGCCAACAAACCGGCTTTCAGCAACCTGGGCAAGACAATCACCTACGGTGAACTGTACGAACTGTCCGGCGCCTTTGCCGCGTACCTGCAACAGCATACCGACTTGCAGCCCGGTGATCGAATCGCCGTGCAACTGCCCAACGTCCTGCAATACCCGGTCGCCGTGTTTGGCGCCATCCGTGCTGGCCTGATCGTGGTCAACACCAACCCGCTGTACACCGCGCGGGAAATGGAACACCAATTCAACGACTCCGGTGCCAAGGCCCTGGTCTGCCTGGCCAACATGGCGCACCTGGCTGAAAAAGTCGTGCCCAAGACCTCCGTCAAGCACGTGATCGTCACCGAAGTCGCCGACCTGTTGCCGCCGCTCAAGCGCCTGCTGATCAACAGCGTCATCAAGTACGTGAAGAAGATGGTCCCGGCGTACCACTTGCCCAAGGCGATCAAGTTCAACGACGTATTGGCCAAGGGCCACGGCCAGCCGATCAACGAAGTCAGCCCCGCCAGTGACGAAGTCGCCGTGTTGCAATACACCGGTGGCACCACCGGCGTGGCCAAGGGCGCGATGCTGACCCACCGCAACCTCGTCGCCAACATGCTGCAGTGCAAGGCGCTGATGGGCTCCAACCTCAATGAAGGCTGCGAGATCCTCATCACCCCGCTGCCGCTGTACCACATCTATGCCTTCACCTTTCATTGCATGGCGATGATGCTGATCGGCAACCACAACATCCTGATCAGCAACCCGCGCGACCTGTCGGCGATGGTCAAGGAACTGTCGAAGTGGAAGTTCAGCGGCTTTGTCGGCCTGAACACCCTGTTTGTTGCCCTGTGCAACAACGACGCCTTCCGCAAGCTGGATTTTTCGGCGCTGAAAGTCACCCTGTCCGGCGGCATGGCCCTGCAATTGGCGGCGGCCGAGCGTTGGAAAGCGGTCACCGGTTGTTCCATCTGCGAAGGTTACGGCATGACCGAGACCAGCCCGGTGGCCACCGTGAACCCGATCCAGCACATCCAGATCGGCACCATCGGCATTCCGGTGCCGTCGACCCTGTGCAAGGTCATCACCGATGACGGCGTGGAACTTGCGCTGGGTGAGGTGGGCGAGCTGTGCGTCAAGGGCCCGCAAGTGATGAAGGGCTACTGGCAGCGCGAAGAAGCCACCGCCGAGATCCTCGACAGCGAAGGCTGGCTGAAGACCGGTGACATCGCGATCATCCAGCCGGATGGCTACATGCGCATTGTCGACCGCAAGAAGGACATGATTCTGGTCTCCGGTTTCAACGTGTACCCCAACGAGCTGGAGGACGTGCTGGCAGCCTTGCCGGGCGTGCTGCAATGCGCAGCCATTGGCGTACCGGACGAGAAATCCGGGGAACACATCAAGATCTTCATCGTGGTCAAGCCGGGTGCCACCCTGACCAAAGACCAGGTGATGGAGCACATGCGCGCCAACGTCACCGGCTACAAGGTGCCCAAGGCCGTGGAATTCCGTGATGCGCTGCCGACCACCAACGTGGGCAAGATCTTGCGCCGTGAACTGCGGGATGAAGAGCTGAAGAAGGCCGGTTTGAAGAAGTAACCGGTCTAAAACAAAAAGCCCCGCAGATGCGGGGCTTTTTGTTGAGCGCTGATCCCGCCACTTGAAATGCAATCCAAATGTGGGAGCTGGCTTGCCTGCGATAGCGGCGGGCCAGTCAAAGCAGTGTTAGCTGACCCACCGCTATAGCTCCCACAGGTTACAGTGCGAACTGCGCAAAGCTCACACCAGCACCCGCCGGGCGTACATCCTTGAGGAACGAATCCTTGTCGGCACTCAGCTCCAGGGTAATCTCCGGCTTGCGCTTGCCGGCATTGCGCACCACCAGGCCTTCAAGCTTCTCGCGCAAAAACACGGTCGGCACCTTCAAGTGCAGCAACTGGTCGCTTTCGGCGTTGTGCATCAACAAGTGAATCCACTCGTACTGGCCTACGGCAATCCGGCCCACCGGCAGGTCGAACCACCAGATGTTGCGTTTGCGGTCCAGGTCGGTGAAGTGGCAGTTGTTGACGCCGAGTACGGCACCGCCCAGTTCCTGGTTTCTGCGGGCAATGGCCTGTGCTTTATTGAGTTTCATAACCTTCCTACGGGATCTGTTATCCAGCGCTTGCGCCCGGATGTGCCCGGCATTCTCGTGGGTTGGCCGCAAAACATAAAGCCCAACCTGCTGCCGATGAGCAAATGCGCGATGAAATGCCCGCAAAAAATAATTGAAACTCTCTGGAAAGGCCAAGGGTCAACGATTACGTAGTGACCAAAATCCTTGATTGTTCCCAGGAGAAATACCATGAGTAGCACATCGGATAAGGCAAAAGGTTTGGCGAACGAAGCCGTCGGCAACATCAAGCAAGGTGTTGGCAAAGTCACCGGCAACGACAAGTTGCGGGCTGAAGGCGTGGTTCAGGAAAAGAAAGGCGAAGTGCAAAAAGCAGTCGGCGACACCAAGGACGCGGTAAAGAAAGCGGTCAAATAGTCCTGACCTGGCTGCGTGCATTCCAGCAGCCCGACGGCCATCCACGGATGGCCGTTTTTGTGTCACCTGCAGTGATTAAAGTTTGGAAATTGTTTCAAGGTCGCCAAATGGGCTACCTTGATGTAGAAAACGGCCCCTGAGTCGCCCACGAACTCAACCTTTTTGCGGCGAAAGGAGACGCTATGATTTTTCCGGTATTACAAGGCTTGCCCTTGCACAAAGTGCTGGTGCGCACCGTCACAGAGTTCCTCGATGACGAAATGCCTACGTACGCCTCGGCACTGGCCTACCAGATGCTGTTCTCACTGTTTCCCTTCCTGCTGTTCCTGATTGCCCTGATCGGTTTCCTGCACCTGCCGGACTTCTTCACCTGGCTGCGCATGCAGTCGGAACTGGTGTTGCCGCCCCAGGCCCTGGAGCAGGTCAACCCGGTAATCGACCAGTTGCAGCAATCCAAAGGCGGCCTGTTGTCGGTGGGTATCGTGATTGCGCTGTACACCGCCTCGGCGGGTGTGCGTCTGATGATGAGCGCGATGAACGCCGCCTACGACGTGGTGGAAGGCCGGCCGATCTGGAAACGTTTCCCGCTGTCGATTTTCTACACCGTTGGCATCGCCGGCATGTTGTTGGCCGCCGCAGCGTTGATGGTGCTCGGGCCGCAGGTGATGGAATGGCTGGCGGGCCAGATCGGCATGCAGGAATTCGTGGTCACGCTGTGGACCATCCTGCGTTGGCCACTGATCGTGATCCTGCTGATGTTCGCCGTGGCCTTGATGTACTACTTGATGCCTGACGTGAAGCAGAAATTTCGCTTTATCACCCCGGGTTCGGTCCTGGCGGTGGTGGTGTGGATCATCGCTTCCCTGGGTTTTGGCTACTACGTCAAAACCTTTGCCGACTACAACGCCATGTATGGCAGTATCGGCGCGATCATTGTGTTGCTGCTGTACTTCTACATTTCCGCTGCTGTGCTGTTGCTGGGGGCGGAGATGAACGCGGTGATCGAGCACATGTCGGCCGAAGGCAAGGACCCTGGTGAAAAGGACTTTGGCGAGCACGACGACAAACAACATGTCTCAGGCCTTGGCCGGGACCACTCACTCAAGCCCACTACCGACGAAGTCTGATCGATGATCCGTGAAATCCTGAAAATGGGCGATGAGCGCCTGCTGCGTATTGCCCCGCCGGTTCCGCCGGAGATGTTCGACAGCCCCGAGTTGTGGCAGTTGATTGATGACATGTTCCAGACCATGGAACACGTCGGCGGCGTCGGCCTGGCCGCGCCGCAGATTGGAGTGGACCTGCAACTGGTGATCTTCGGTTTCGAGAGCAGCGAACGCTACCCGGACGCGCCCGCCGTGCCCCAGACCATCCTGATCAACCCGTTGATCACGCCCCTCAGCCCGGTGCTGGAAGAGGGCTATGAAGGTTGCCTGTCGGTGCCTGGTTTGCGCGGAGCGGTGGACCGTTATCAGCAGATTCGCTACGAAGGGTTTGACCCCAAGGGCGAGCCGATTGTGCGGATTGCCGAAGGCTTCCACGCGCGGGTGGTACAGCACGAATGCGATCACCTGATCGGCCGGCTGTACCCGTCGCGGATTACTGACTTCAGCAAGTTCGGGTTTATCGAAGTGATGTTCCCGGACATGGATCCCACAGCAGACGAGTGACCTTCAGGTAAAACACAAATCAAAATGTGGGAGCTGGCTTGCCTGCGATAGCATCACCGCGATGTAACTGAGACACCGAGGTGCCTGCATCGCAGGCAAGCCAGCTCCCACATTTAGGCCATGTTCATTCAGCTTATTTTGCGGGTTTGACAAACCGCAACGTCATCCGGTCCGACTCACCAATCGCCACATACTTCGCCTTGTCCTTCTCCCCCAACGTCAACGCCGGCGGCAACGTCCAGACCCCGTCCGGATAGTCCTTGGTGTCTTTCGGGTTGGCATTCACCTCGCTCTGCCCCTCAAGCTTGAACCCCGCGTCGGTCGCCAGTTTCACCACATAGGCGGTGGTCAGGTAACCGCTGTGCTTGATGTCTTCCAGCGACGCCCCGTCCTTGGCCCGGTGATCCACCACACCCAGCACGCCGCCCGGTTTCAACACCTTGAAGAATGCGTCGAACATCGCCGGCGCGGTATCCGCCATCACCCAGTTATGCACGTTGCGAAAGGTCAGCACCGTGTCCGCCGAGCCTGGGTTGCCCAGCACTGGTGCCTTGGGGTCGAACTCGGCGAAGCCGGCCTTTGAGTAATGCACCGGGTCTGCGGCGAATTTCTTTTTCAGGTTTTCTTCTGAGGTACGCGCATAAGCACTGCTGCTTGGCGCCTGCACCGCAGCGATGTAATGGCCGTTGTCCTTGAGCAGCGGCGCCAGCACTTCGCTGTACCAGCCGCCACCCGGGGTGATTTCGATCAGGGTCTGGTTGGCCCGCAGGCCAAAGAATTCGAGGGTCTGTTGCGGGTGACGATACACATCCCGTGCGCTGTTGGCCGGTACCCGCCAACTGCCGGCAAGCACGGTTGCATATTGCTCGGCGGAAACCGGGGCTTCGGCTGCCTGGCTCAAGGCCGGGGCGAGGAGGGCTGCAAGGGATAAAGCTGCAAGGGTCGCTTTCATGATCATCCTGGTAATGGGCCGCTAGTGCAGCCGAGGCTAGCATGGGGCCCAAGACCGCTGATCACACTTTATTGAAGGTCGACCTCACCAACGGTTCTAAGCCCATGGCGATCATGGGCTTGTTGCGTTTGTAGC
Source organism: Pseudomonas sp. ADAK13 (assembly GCF_012935715.1). NCBI lineage: Bacteria > Pseudomonadati > Pseudomonadota > Gammaproteobacteria > Pseudomonadales > Pseudomonadaceae > Pseudomonas > Pseudomonas sp. ADAK13. The sequence continues at coordinate 558,252 of NZ_CP052860.1, read as the reverse complement.
GCACCAGGCGTTCGGACAGGGACTGCGGCAGCAACGTGTCCTGGGTAAAACCGAGGCGCTGGTAAAAGCCTTCCAGCTCCGGATGGCACAGCAGCCACACCGTGCCGTCGACGCGGCTGACCGATGCCCGAATCAGCCGCGCCGCCAGCCCCTGGCCACGCAACGCCGGGTCCACAAACAGCCCGGTCAGCCATTGCCCGCCCACCACCGGCGTCAGGCACAGGCCCGCGACAATCTCGCTGCCCTTGGCCACCCACAACTGGCCGCCCTTGAAGGCTTTCATCGGTGAGTGGTGGCTGCGGTAAAACTTGTTCAGCAGCGGCCACAAAGGCTCTGCCAGTCGATCGATGTGCAACTCGGGCATGGTTTTCAAACACACAGGTTCCGGGGCTGCGGATTATAAGTCGGGCAAAGCGCCTTCTGCTGGGCAATAGGTGTTATACCCAGTGTTACATCCCCTGTAAGTGGAGCACGCATCATGGCCAAAGGTCTGAATTCCAAGAAAGCTGACAAGAAGAAACCGGCAAAGACCGCCGATGAAAAACGCGCCGACAAAAAGGCCAAGAAAACCGACAGCAATCTGTTCGGTCATTAAGTTCTAAGCTAAGCACCAAACGATCTGCAAGATTTTCCCGCCTCATTGCACAGAGCAGGATGAAGCCGACTTTTTCGTCGGCCACGCCTGCCCTGAGCTGCCGATGTCCAACTACCTTGATGAAACCCAGCGCCGGGAAATCGAAGCCCTGGCGAATTCCTTTACCGCCCGCACCGAGTGGCCGACCTGGCTGCTGCTGATGGGCGTGTACGCCGGCTGGTTTGCCGTGACCCTCGGCAGCTATTGGCTCGGCCTGTGGCTGAGTACTGCGCTGCTGATCCCGATCGTGACGTTGTGGATGTCCCTGCAACACGAACTCCTGCACGGCCATCCCACCCGTTTCACGGCCCTGAACAAAGTCCTCGGCTACGCCCCTTTTGCCGTCTGGTATCCCTACACCCTGTACCGCAACTGCCACCTTGTGCACCACAACGATGAAGACCTGACGGTTCCCGGCGTCGACCCGGAAAGCCGCTACCTGAATCAGCGGCAGTGGGACGCCAGTTCACTGTTCGAGCGCACCCTGCATTGGCTGACCAAAACCGTCCTCGGGCGCTTCCTGCTGGGTTCGCCCCTGGCGCTGTGGAAGCTGGCGCGCAACGAGTTCAGGCGCCTGCGCCAGGGCCAGCGCCAGGCATGGTTGATGTGGCTGAGCCATGGCACCGTGACCGTGCTGATGCTGACCTTCATCGCCCACTACAGCGCACTGCCGGTGTGGCACTACGTGGTGCTGGTCAGCGTGCCGGCCTTGTCGGTGGCGGCGATCCGTTCCTACTATGAGCATCGCCCGCACCCGAAACCGGAACAGCGCACGGTGCTTAACGAAGCCGCCTGGCCGTGGACCTGGCTGTTCCTCAACAACAACCTGCACCTGGTGCACCACGATTTGCCGAAGCTGCCGTGGTACCTGCTGCCCACTGTCTACCGCGCGCGCCGCGAACAATGGGTGGCGCGCAGCGGCGGGTTCCTGGTGCAGGGTTACGGCCAGTTGATCGGCCGTCACGGGCTCAAGGCCATCGACAGCCCACGGCACCCCTTTGCTTGAGAGACAACCATGAGTGATCGCTACGCCGAATTGCAGATGTACGTGGCGCCGCAGCCCGTACAACAGGCCAACGAGTGTTGGCTGTCGCGCATCCTGGAGCACCTGGGCGCGACTCGCCGCAACGCCGACCACCTCGACCTGCGCAGCCTGTGGCGCGCCCCCGAATTGCTGCTGACGCAAACCTGCGGCTACCCGTTGATGACCGAGTTGCGCGGGCAAGTCCAGGTGATCGGCCGCCCGCGCTACGAGCTGGCCCACAGCAGCGGCGGCGTCCATTGCAGCCTGCTGCTGACCCGCGACGACAATCCACGCGTTGCCTTGGCCGACTTTTATGACAGTCGCGGCGTGATCAACGGCCACGACTCCAACAGCGGCATGAACCTGCTGCGCGAACGCCTGGCGCCGTTGCAGCAGGGCGGTCGGTTCTTTGCCGACGTCGGCATCAGTGGCGCCCATCGCGAAAGCCTGCGCTGGCTGCGGGAAGACCGGGCGGACCTGGCCGCCATCGACAGCGTGACCTTCGACTACCTTGCACGCTTTGCGCCGGATGAAGTGGCCGGGCTGCGAATCGTCAGCCGCAGTGCGCCCAGCCCGACGTTGCCTTACGTCAGCGCGTTGGGCGCCAGTGAAGCCCTGCGTGAAGCCATGAACCTGGCCTTGCAGGATCTGCCCGAGGTGGTGCAAACCCTCGGCGTACACGAAGTGCTGCCCGCCACTGAAGCCGATTACCAGGTGTTGCTGGATTACCGGCAACAGGCCGAAGCCTTGGGTTATCCAAAGCTCCAATGATCGTTCCCACGCTGAGCGTGGGAACGATCTGTTACGTAGAGGATAGGAACTATAGGTTATATAAAAATACCTTTTAAATATTATTAAAGAATAAGCAGCCTTGCTAGGATCGCTCCACCGGAACACCGGACATAACGCGCAACCTACTCAGATGGAGCCACTATGTCCGGCGCCGACACTTCTCACAGCGACTACGTGGGCGGATTATTCCGCAGTCATTACGACTGGCTGTGCAGCCGTTTGCACCGTCATCTCGATTCCCGTGCCCACGCCGAAGACATCGCCGCCGACACCTTCGTCCAGCTGTTGAGTTCCCCGGGCGTGGCGCCGATTCGCCAGCCTCGCGCCTTGCTCACCACCATCGCCCAGCGCCTGATGTACCAGCTGTGGCGCCGCCGTGACCTGGAGCGCGCTTACCTCGACACCCTCGACCAGGACGAAACCTCGCCCGCGCCATCCCCTGAGGACCTGGCGCAAATGCTCGAAGCCCTGCAGGCCATCGACGAGTTGCTCGACGGCTTGCCGGCCAAGGTCAAGGCGACCTTTCTGCTGTCGCAACTCAATGGCCTGACCTACCCGGAAATCGCGGCGGAGCTGGGCATCTCCCAACGCTCGGTCAGCGACTACATGACCCGCGCCGTCAACCGCTGCCTGCGGCTGTGCCTGGAATGACCGACGAACTGATCGACAGCGCCACCCGCTGGGTAGTGTTGCTGCGCTCCGGCGAGGCGAGTGCCGCCGACTGGCATCGCTACCACCAATGGCGCGCCGAAGACCCGCGCCACGAGGCGTTGTGCCAACAACTGGAAACCCGCCTCGGCGTGTTTCAAATTCCGCAGGCCCAAGGCGTCAGCGGCAAGGTATTGCAGCAGGCACTGGACGCGCCCTCCAGCCGCCGCACCGTGTTGCGCGGTGCCCTGGTCGGCGCAGGCCTGATGCTGGGCGCCGGTTGGCTGGCCCGGCCGATGGTGGAGGATTTGACCGCCGACATTCGCACCGGCACCGGCGAGCGGCGCACTGTGGAGCTGGCCGATGGCAGCGAGTTACTGCTCAACGCTCGCAGTGCCGCCGACATCCAATTCGACCCGCAACGCCGCGTGGTGCGCCTGCGCGACGGCGAGCTGCTGGCGAAGATTGCCAAGGACAGCAACCGACCGTTTTTCATCCAGACCGACCAGGCCCGGCTGCGAGCCTATGGCAACCGCCTGTTGCTGCGCGAGCGTGAAGGGCAGGGCCACGTGGTGGCGCTCAACGGCGCGCTGGAGATCGACGGCCAGAACGGTGAGCGCCTGCAACTGGAGGCCGGGCACGAGGTCACTTACGACCGCTTCGGCTTCGGCCCGGTGCTGGCCAGTTCTTCAGGGGCGACCGCGTGGGTCGACGGCTTCCTGCAAGTGCGCGACCGCCCGCTGGTGGAGGTGATCGATGCCCTGCGGCCGTACCACAACGGTGTACTGCGCCTTGATCCGGCGGTGGCGGGTTTGCGGGTCAGCGGCTTGTACCGTCTCGACAATCCCGACCAGATTCTCGACACCCTGGCCCGCACGCTGCCGATCCATATCACCCGCCGGACCGGCTTGTGGGTGACCGTCAGTGCCACATAAAAACGGTTCGCCCCGGTCAATGTGGGAGCTGGCTTGCCTGCGATGTAGCCACCTCGGTGCCGCAGTTGCACCGAGTCGATCCCATCGCAGCCTCGCTAAAGCTCGACAGCTCCTACATTTGATCGAGTCGCGTCCCAAGGTCGGTTCTAACGACATAACCAAACGATCTGCAAGTTTTGCCCCGGCCATCCCACATCACTCCCGTAAGCGCTGCGGGGAGCAGCGCTCAGGAGTTTCCTTGGGGGGAGCCAACATGAGCCCATTCAACCGTACACCGCTTCGAACCTTTGCCCTGGTGCCGCTGGCCAGTCTGTTCCTGTCGTTCGCAGCCAGCGCCGAAGACGCGCGGCAGGTCTACCACATCGCGCCTGGCCCGCTGGATGAGGTGCTGCTGAACATCAGCCGCCAGAGCGGCCAGGTGATTTCGTTCACGCCGCAGTTGGGTAACTATTCCTCGGCCCGTGTCGACGGTTCGCTGTCGGCGCAACAGGCGGTAGACGCCGCGCTCAAGGGCACCGGCCTGCAAGTCCAGGTCAGTCCGGACGGTGCGTTCATCATCAAGGAAGGCGCCAAAGTCGCGCCTGCCAGCAACAGCATCAAGGCGCAAACCGCCGAAGCCCAGGCGCCGACCCTCGACCGCGTGGTCGCCATCGGTACCCGTCGCAGCGACGCCACGGCCCTGACCAGCAGCGCCCCGGTAGATGTGATCAACGCCGAAGAACTCAAGCAAACCGGCGCCACCAGCCTTAACCAGGCGCTGTTCCAACTGCTGCCTTCATTCAACTTTCCACAGAACAACAGTGCGACCCGCGGGCAAGACCCCAAAGGCGCCTCCCTGCGCGGCCTGTCGCCTGACCAGACCCTGGTGCTGATCAACGGCAAGCGCCGGCATACCTCGGCGGTGGTGAATATTTCCGGCGGCGTGCCGTTCATTGGCGCGCAGCCGGTGGACCTGGACATGATCCCCATCAGCGCCATCGACCATGTCGAAGTGCTGCGCGATGGTGCCTCGGCGCAGTACGGGTCTGACGCGGTGGCCGGTGTGGTCAACATCGTGCTCAAGGAGCGCGACAGCGGTGGCGGCATCAACACTCAACTGGGCAAGTACGCCCAGGGCGACGGTTTCAGCAAAACCACCGACGGCTGGTACGGCATCGGCTTGCCGGGGGACGGTTTCCTGACCCTGAGCTTCAACACCCTGAACAACAAACCCGATGACATCGGCGACAAATACGTCGCCGACGGCCAGGTACAAGACCCGCGCTGGGGCGGTGCCGGGCGTGACAAATACAACCTGGCGGCCAACGCCGAAATCGGCCTGAACGACCAGTGGCGCCTCTACAGTTTCGCCACGTTCGGCCAGGACACTTCGGTGAACAACACGCCGCCACTGCTGGCCAGCAGTCCGAACAACGTTGCCGGGATTTACCCCAACGGCACCATCCCGAAATACCGCTATCGCTATGAGGACGGCGCAATCACCGTCGGCACCCGCTACGAAGACGAGAGCATCGGCCGCTTCGATTTGAGCGCCACCTATGGCCGCGACGAGCACGATGAACTGGCCTTCAACACCGTCAACCCGAGCTATGGCCTGAACAGCCCGACCAAGTTCAACGTCGCCACCCTGGTCAACGACCAGACCAACATCACCCTGGATTACGCCAAGGATCTGGACGTCGACTGGTCGAGCCATCCGCTCACCGTGTCGGCGGGCGTGGCCTACCGGCATGAACAATATCGGCTGGAGGCGGGCGACTACGATTCCTACTCCTATGGCGGCATCGATGGTGTGCAGGTGGGCGCCGTGCAGGCTTCGGGCTTGACACCGGACGACGCCGGCACCTTCAAGCGTGACGTGGGCGGCGTGTACTTCGGCCTGGAAAACCAGGTGACCGACAAGCTCCAGGTCGGTATTGCCGGGCGTACCGAGCACTACTCGGACTTCGGGTCGGCCACCACCGGCAAGCTCTCGGCACGCTACGACTTCACCCCGAAAGTCGGCCTGCGGGCCACGGTCAACAACGCCTACCACGCCCCCAGCCTGGGCCAGATCGGCACCTCCTGGACCACCACCACCAACCTCGACGCCAACGGCAACCCGGTGCTGACCCGCATGCTGCCGGCCGACAACCCGGCCGCCCGCGCCCTGGGTGCCCAGCCGCTGAAGCCCGAGAAGTCCACCAACTACTCCCTGGGCCTGGTGCTGCGCCCCACCGAGCAGGCCTCGCTGACCATCGACGCCTATCAGATTTCGATTCGTGACCGCCTGCTGTTCAGCGGCGGCATTTCCGGGCCGCTGGCCGAGCAGATCCTCAAGGATGCCGGCTACGGCCAGTACTCCTGGGCGCAGTTCATGACCAACGCCGCCGACACCCGCACCCGTGGCGTCGACGTCGTGGGCAAGTACAACCTGGACCTTGAGCAGTTCGGCAACCTGAACCTGTCGGCGGGCTACACCAAGGCCCGCACCACCATCGAAAAAGTCCACGAAAACCCCAACGGTTTCGAAGTGCTGACCCGTGAATCCCGAGGCTTCCTGGAGCACGGTTACCCGGAAGACAAGCTGGTGTTTGGCGCGATCCACAAACTCAACCAATGGACCATCGCCCTCAACGAAACCCGTTACGGCAAGTACCGCAAATATGCGTCCAGCGAAGCCAACGCCCAATACGACCAGACCTTCAGCGCGCAATGGACCACCGACCTGGACGTGAACTACGCCTTCACCAAACAACTGCGGGTGTCGGTGGGCGTCAACAACCTGTTCGACAGCAAGCCTGACGACTACAACACCCGTTTGCGCCAGACCCCGGGCCAGCAATACAGCTACCTGTCGCCGACGGCGCCGGAAGGGGCGTTTTACTACACGCGGCTCAGTTATGACTTTTAACCGACACCAAACTTAGGTGGAAAAGCTTTTTTTTGTGGTGAGCGGGCTTGCCCCGCGCCGGGCTGCGAAGCAGCCCTAAAACCGGCTGCCGAGTTCTGTCTGCAGTCACACGGTGACTTGATGGGGGCTGCTCCGCAGCCCGGCGCGGGGCAAGCCCGCTCACCACATGAGGCCCGTTCACCCCATTGGAATCACCTTCTTTCACCGAACAACTACGAGGTTGACGATGAACCACTTGAAAAAAATACTGAGCAGCAGCCTCCTGGCACTGAGCTTGTTGGCCCAACACACCCCGGCGGCCGAACCCGTCAAACCGATCCACTTCGGTGACATCACCTGGGAAAGCGGCAGCCTGATTACCGAAGTGCTGCGCCTGATTGTCGAGAAAGGCTACGGCCTGCCCACCGACACGTTGCCCGGCAGCACCGTGAGCCTGGAAGCCGCCCTGGCCAAGGACGATATCCAGGTGATCGGCGAAGAATGGGCCGGGCGCAGTCCGGCGTGGGTCAAGGCCGAAAGCGAAGGCAAGGTGTTCGGCCTGGGCGACACCGTCAAAGGCGCCACCGAAGGTTGGTGGGTGCCGGAATACGTGATCAAGGGCGACGCCGAACGCGGCATCAAACCCCTGGCCCCGGAGCTTAAATCCGTCGCCGACCTGGCCCGCTACAAAGACGTGTTCCGCGACCCCGAAGACCCGACCCGTGGGCGCTTCCTCAACAGCCCCACCGGCTGGACCTCGGAAATCGTCAACAGCCAGAAGATCAAGGCCTACGGCCTGACCGACAGCTTCGTCAACTTCCGCACCGGCTCCGGCGCGGCGCTGGATGCGGAGGTGGCTTCGTCGATCCGTCGCGGCAAACCGGTGCTGTTCTACTACTGGTCGCCGACGCCCCTGCTGGGTCGCTTCAAGTTGATCAAACTGGAAGAACCACCGTTCAACGCCGAAGCCTGGAAGACCCTGGCCGACGCCAACAACCCGCACCCCATCGGTACCCGTTCGATGCCGGCGCACCTGGCGATTGGCGTGTCGGCGCCGTTCAAGGCGCAGTACCCGCAACTGGTGACGTTCTTTGAAAAGGTCGACCTGCCGATTGACCTGCTCAACGGCATCCTCGCGCAAATGGCCGAGAAACGCACCGCGCCGCGCCTGGTGGCTGAAGCGTTCCTGAAAGAACAACCGCAGGTCTGGCAGCAATGGGTGCCGGCGGACGTCGCGGCCAAGGTCAAGGAGAGTCTCTGATGCGCAAGCTCATCGCAGCCACACTGTTGGCGCTGTGCGCCGGGCCCCTGCTGGCGGCAGAGCCGGCCACCCTGCGCGTCGGCTACCAGAAAAGCTCGGTGAGCATGGTGCTCGCCCGTGAGCATCACCTGTTCGAAGAAGGGCTGCCGGGCACCAAGGTCGAGTGGATCGAATTCCTCGGCGGCCCGCCGCTGATCGAAGCCTTGAACGGCGGGAGCATTGACATCGGCAACATCGGTGACATCCCGCCGATCTTCGCCCAGGCCGCCGGCATCGACATTCGCTATATCGGCGTCGAACCCAATGACGGGCGCACCGAAGCCATCCTGCTGCCCAAAGACAGCACCGTGCAAAGCGTGGCCGAACTCAAGGGCAAACGCGTGGCGCTGCTCAAGGGCTCCAGCGCCCACAACCTGTTCCTCAAAAGCCTGCTGCGGGCCGGCTTGCAGTGGAAGGACGTGAACGTGGTGTACCTGTCGCCCTCCGACGGCCGCGCCGCGTTTGAACAAGGCAAGGTCGACGCCTGGGTGGTGTGGGACCCGTACTACTCGGCGGCCGTGGTGGACGGCTCGGCAAAAGTATTGGGGGATGGCCAGGGGTTGAACCCGGCGGGCAGTTTCTTCATCGCCAGCGGGCCGTTTGCCAAGCAGCACCCGCAGGCGATTGCTGCGATTCTCAAGGTGTTTGCCCAGGCACAGCGGTTGTCGCTGGACCAGCATGACGAGAGCGTCGCGCTGATGGCCAAGACCCTGGGCCTGCAGCCGGCGGTGGTGGAAAGCTACTTCCAGCATCGGTCGCCGACGCCGAGCCGGCCACTGGAAGCCGTGGACATTGCCAACCAGCAACGCACGGCCGACGCGTTTTTTGCCAACGGCCTGATCCCGAAAAAGGTCGATGTGCAGCAAGTCGTGTTCAAGGCCCCATAACGTTTCCGGTATGCGAGTACCCCTGTGGCGAGGGAGCTTCTGTGGCGAGGGGGCTTGTCCCCCGTTGGGCTGCGAAGCAGCCCTGAAAGCTGCCAACCCGCTCTGTCTGAAAAAGTTCGGCGATCTTATTGGGGCCGCTTCGCGGCCCAACGGGGGACAAGCCCCCTCGCCACAATGAGCCTTCCGGCCACAAAAAAACTCTCAAAGTCCCTTCGTAACCCATCAGTGAGCAGACCATGCAACCGATCTACATCGACTTTCTCAACGGCCTGGACATCGACGAACTGGCCCTGACCAACGACGAAATCCTCAACGCCATCGAATCCAGCCTCGCCATCCAGGGTCGCCGTGAGGCGGTGATCGAGCCGCGCATGCACCTGATTCCCGGCGGCGACATCAACGGCCACTTCAACGTGCTGCGCGGCGTATTGGGCGGCGCGATCGGTTACGCCGGGGTCAAGGTGGTGGGGGACTTTGTCGATAACTACCGCAAGGGCCTGTCCTCGGAACTGGCGATTCTCAACCTGCTGGACCCGGCCACCGGCATCCCCAAAGCCATCCTCGACGCCTCGGCGATCACCGACATGCGCACCGGCGCCGTCACCGCCATCGGCGCCAAATACCTGGCCCGGCCTGACAGTAAAATCCTCGCGCACATCGGCGCCCGTGGCACCGCCTATTGGAACGTGCGCTTGCTGGATCACCTGTTCGACTTCGACGAGATCCGCGTGCATTCACGCCGCAGCGAAAGCCGCGAAGCCTTCGCCGAACGCCTGCGCCGCGACCTCGGCAAGCCGGTGATTGTCACCGACGATTGGGAGTCCACGGTGCGCGGCGCCGACATCGTGGTCGAGGCGTCACGCCTGGATCAGCCCCAACCCTTGCTGCATACCGAGTGGATCAAACCCGGTGCGTTCGTTGCGCCCTACGGCACCATGAGCGCGGTGGAACTGTCGTTGACCGACATCATGCACAAGCTGGTGGTGGACGATTGGGGCCAGTGCAAAGGCGGCATGTTTGGCGCATTGCGCGCCCATGTCGACGCCGGAAAACTCAGCGCCGAGACCTTGCATGCCGAGTTGGGGCAGATCGTGGCCGGCTTGAAAACCGGTCGGGAATCACCTGAGGAAACCATCTTGTTCTGGCACCGTGGGTTGAGCCTCAGCGATATCGCCTTGGGCCATGCGCTGCTGGAAAAATCCAGACGCCTCGGGATCGGCCAGCGGCTGCGCTGGGCATGATTCACTTCGATCCCGATGGCCTGGCAATTGAGGATTTGCTGTCGATTGCCCGGCAAGACGCACCGGCTGATTTCAGTAGTGCCGGCCGCCAGCGTATCGACGAAGGGCATCAACTGTTGCAGCGCCTGGTGGCTGAAGGTACGCCGATTTACGGCGTGACCACCGGCCTCGGTGCAGCGGTGGATACGCCCGTGGCGCCGGTGCAGGCCAGCATTCCACTGGGGCGTGCGGTGGGCGTGGGGCGCCTGGCCAATCGGCAGGAACTACGGGCGATTACCGCTGCTCGCCTGGCCGGGTTGGCCCAGGGGCGCTCGGGTATTTCGCCGGGGGCGGCGCAGGCGCTGCTGGACTTGCTCAATAGCGGCGTCGAGCCCGAGGTGCCGTTGCTCGGGTCGTTGGGCGAGAGCGACCTGGCGCCGTTGGCGCATTTGAGCCTGGCGCTGAATGTGCCGCTGACCGGTAAGGATGGCCTGGCGCTGGTGTCGGCCAACTCCGCGAGTATCGGCCTTGGCGCCTTGCTGGTGGCCGAGGCTGAGGGAGCCTTGCAGGCGCTGTTGGCGGCGCTGGCGTTGTCGTGTGAGGGTTATCGGGCCAACCTCAGTCCGTTCCAGCCATGGGCTTCGCGGTTGCGTCCGGCGCCGGGTCAGAGTGAGCAGTCAGCGGCGTTGCTGCAGTGGGTGGACGGCGGCGAATTGGCCGACAACCCACGCCGTCTGCAAGACCCGTTGAGCTTTCGCTGTGCCACGGTGGTTCAGGGCGCGGCGCATCAAGCAGTGCAGCAACTGCGTGAGCTGGTTGAGCTGGAACTGGCCAGCGGTGCGGACAATCCGGCGTTGATCAGCGAAGAGGCCTTGGTGCTGGCCACGGCGAATTTCGACAGCACGCACCTGGCGCTGGCGGCAGAAGGATTGGGCCTGGCATTGAGCCGTGTGGCAGCGTGCAGCGCCGAGCGGATAGCCAAACTGTTGTCGCCGGCGTCCAGTGAGCTGCCGCGCTTTCTGATCAATCAGCCGGGGCAGGTGGGCATGGCCGCGTTGCAGCGCACCAGTTCGGCGTTGGTGGCGGAGATCGGGCATTTGGCCAATCCAATCCCGGCGGTAAGCGTGCCGGTGGCAGATCGCGTGGAAGATTACGCGGGCCAGGCGCTGGCAGTGATTGAGAAAACCCGGCAGATGGTGCAGCGGGTGGTGTGGCTGGGCAGTATTGAACTGATCGTGGCCGCGCAGGCGGTAGACCTGCGCGGCACGGTTCAACTCGGGCAGGGCACCCGGCGTATTCATCAGGCGGTACGCCGCCAGGTGGCGCACCTGGATCAGGATCGATCGGGGTCGGTGGATGTGTTGGCCTTAAGTGCATTCATCGAAAACGATGGCTTGAAACCCATTCTCTAAAACAATGAAGATCAACTGTGGGAGCTGGCTTGCCTGCGATAGCGGTGTTGGATTCACCATCGCTATCGCAGGCAAGCCAGCTCCCACATTTTTGACTGCATTTCAGGTCATGGATTTTCAGCGGCCAGGGCGGCAATCACTGCCGGGCGTTCACCGATCCGCTGTTGAAATCTCGCCAGCGCCGGCCACTGCTGCAAGTCGATATCAAAGAACCCCGCCCAGCGCAGCACCACAAACAGGTATGCATCCGCCACCGAGTAGTGCGCGCCCAGCAGGTAATCCTGACGCTCCAGGGTCTGCACCAGAATCGCAAACCGCTTGAACAGCGTGGCCTTGAACAGCGCCTTCACGTCATCTGGAATCGCGTCCTTGAACAGCACCCCCAGCCCGCCATGAATCTCGCTGGAGACAAAGTTCAGCCACTCCTGCAAACGCACCCGCTCCCAACTGCCATTGACCGGTGCCAGGCCCGCCGCCGGCACTTGGTCGGCCAGGTACTGCAGGATGGCGGCGCCTTCGGTCAGCACCTCGCCGTTGTCCAGTTGCAGCGCTGCCACGTAGCCCTTGGGGTTGATCTGCAAGAAATCATCACCGTCAGCCGTGAGCTTTTTCTGGTTGTCGACGCGAATCAATTCAAACGGCAGGGCCAATTCCCGCAGCACGATATGGGAGGCGAGGGAACAGGCATTCGGGGAAAAATACAGCTTCATCGGGGCAACTCCGCAGGACAGTTGCCTTCAGTCTCCTGGGCATGGCACCTTGCGTAAAATTAATCTTTCAGAATCCTGCCATAAGGACAGCTACTGCCATGATGAACCTGATGCACTGGCGCCTGTTGGTGGCTGTGGCGGACAACGGCAGTATCACCGCCGCCTCCGAACGCGTCGGCATGACCCAGTCTGCGGCCAGCCAGGCGATGGCGGCCATGGAGGCCAACCTGGGTGCGCAACTGTTTGTGCGCGAGGCCCGCCAGACTGTGCCCACCGCCCTGGGCCTGCAAGTGATCGAGCAGGCGCGGGTGATGCTCGGGGCCTTGCAGGCGATTCGCACCACAGTGGACGAAGCGCGGCCCATGCTGCGTGGGACGATTCGCATCGCGAGTTTCCCCATGGTGCTGGCGGTGTTCCTGCCGCCGCTGTTGCGGCGGTTCAACCAGCTTTACCCGGGCATCGAGGTCACGGCCCTGGAAGTCACCGACGATGAAGTGAACACCTTGCTCGACGCGAACCTGATCGACCTGGGCGTGGTGCTCAACCCGCCGTCGGAGCGCAATGCCGCAGTGCTGGGGCGCGATAACTGGGTGGCTGTGTTGCCGATGGCGCACGTGTTATCCCGGCGTCCGGCGCAGGCAACGGTCACGCTGGAGGAACTGGTGGAGCAACCGTTCGTGCTCGCCACCGGCGGCTGCACTGTCAACGCTCGCAGCCTGGCGCAGGAGGCCGGGCTGGTGTTGCGCGAGGTGCGGGTGGAAGTGCGGGAGTGGAACAGTGCTTTCAGCCTGGTGCGCGAAGGCGTGGGTGTGACGCTGGTGCCCGAGATGACCCTTCCGGCCCAGCGCCACGGCTTGCGCATCATGCCGCTGGCGGAGCCGGTGCACCGCGAGTTTGCGTTGGTGACTTCACGCCACCAATCGCCCTCCGCAGCGGTAAATGCTTTGTTGCAAATGCTGGCTGACTAGTGGCCTTGCATAGCGCCAACGCCTGTCTATGCTCACCCAGAACCGTTGATGACGCTCGGCATATAAAGCGTTTCGGATAGGTTTCCCCATAAAGGTCTGCGATCAAGATTCAAACCGTGAATGGAATGCGCCCGCTTGGGCGTCGGGAAAATAAAGGGTGATCTGACATGTTCAACCGCCAACACAAATCCGACCTGCTGGAAATCGAACGCTTCTCCTGTGCCCTCTCCGAAGCCAAGGCTAAATTGGCCGCCATCAGCCGCTCCATGGCGATGATCGAGTTTGATCGCAACGGCATCGTGCTGGATGCCAATGAAAACTTCTGCAAGACCATGGGCTACAGCGCTGAAGAAATCCGGGGCAAACATCACCGGATTTTCTGCGAAGAGGCCTACACCCACACCGATGCCTACGCCAAGCTCTGGCGCGACCTGGCGCGGGGCGAGGCCCTCAGCGGCACCTTCATGCGCTTGAACAAGCATGGCCAGGAAGTGTGGCTGGAAGCCAGCTACATGCCGGTGCTCGGTGCCGACAACCAGGTGCAGAGCGTGATCAAGGTGGCCTCGGACATCTCGGCGCGGATTCACCGCGAGCATGAAAACCAGAGCCTGATCGACGCCATCGGCCGCTCCATGGCGGTGATCGAATTCACCCCGCAAGGCCAGATCCTGAATGCCAACGACAACTTCCTGAAGACAGTCGGCTATTCCCTCAACGAAATCGTCGGCCAGCACCACAGCATGTTCTGCCATCGTCACGAAACCGAGTCGCCGACTTACAAGGCGTTCTGGGCTTCCCTCAATCGTGGCGAGTACCACTCCCATCGTTTCGAGCGCAAAAACAAATACGGTCAGACGCTGTTCCTGGAAGCCTCCTACAACCCGATCTTCGATGCCAACGGCCGCCTGTACAAAGTGGTGAAGTTCGCCAGCGACATCACTGACCAGGTCACCACCTTGCGCACCGCCGCCGACTCGGCCCACGCCACCTCGGTGCAGAACGACGCCTGTGCCCGCAAGGGGTCGGAAGTGGTGCAGCAGACCGTGCAGATCATCGAAGAAATTTCCCGCGACCTGAACGAAGCGGCTGTGAGCATTGATGCGGTGAGCAAACAGTCGGACATTATCGGCACCATCGTCCAGACCATTCGTGGCATCGCCGACCAGACCAACCTGCTGGCGCTGAACGCTGCGATCGAAGCGGCCCGGGCCGGTGAGCATGGGCGCGGGTTTGCGGTGGTGGCGGATGAGGTGCGCAGTCTGGCGGCGCGCACCAGCCAGGCGACGATCGAGATTGTGGACGTGGTGCGCAAGAACCACGACCTGTCGATCAGCGCGGTGTCGAGCATGCAGTCGAGCTTGAGCCGTACGGGGCTTGGGGTGGAGCTGGCGAATGAGGCGGGGCAGGTGATCCTGGAGATTCAGGAAGGGTCACGGCATGTGGTGGATGCGATCAGTCAGTTCAACTCCACGCTACAACTGCAGTAACACACCGTTATGGCCGAGCAATAACCTGTGGCGAGGGAGCTTTTGTGGTGAGGGGACAAGCCCCCTCACCACAGGAAAGCCCTTCACCACAGGGTTTGTATTGTCAGGGCTTAGATCGCAGCCAGGGTTTCTTTCACGTTCTGCGCCTGCGGGTCGGCCGTTTTCGCCGCTACCTGCTGCGTCTGCTGCTCTTTCAGGCGTTCTGCCACTTCTTTGGAAATAGCGTCCTGCTGTTCCTGAGGCATGTTCTTCACATCATCCTCGGTCAAACCCTGTTCCTTGAGCAGTTGCTCGCGGATGCGCTCGGCCGGGCTTTTCTTCATGTAGTCGGTGAAGTCACTGCGGGCCGAAGTGGTGGAGTCAGTCTTGGCCGTATCGGTGGTCGAGGTGGTTGCGGTGGTGGCTTGCAACTGCACACGGGTCTTGGCGAAGGCGGCATTGATGTTATCGGCAGTGGCGTCGGCCGCTGCCTGTGTGGTCGATACAGTGGTGGTGCCCTGTTGCACGTTTTGTGCGGCGCCGCTGTACAGCGCGCTGGCCGCGGCGTTGGCCGGGTCCATGTCGGCGCGTTTGATGCGTTGGATCGTTGACTGAGCCTGGGGATTGTTGTTGATCAGCATGATCAGGACACCTGTGGATGTGAGCGGTCCCACAGGTGGAGCAATTAGCGTGCCCAGTGATATGGGCCCGTGTTTACGGGGATTTTGGCCGCCACCGTCGGCAAACGTTGGCGTGCCGACGGCCATTGTTTGCCGCTAGTGGGCAATGTTCTCCAGCGCCAGGTTGCGGGTGCGCGGGCCGAACCAGCTGATGGTGATCATCACGATCAACATGCTGCTGGCGATAAACGCCAACACGCCCGGTGTGCCGAGGTGTTCGAGGATCACACCGATCAGCAAGCTGCTGAACACGGTCGACAACCGGCTGAACGAATAGCAAAAGCCCACCGCCCGGGCGCGGATGTTGGTGGGGAACAGTTCGCTCTGGTAGGAGTGATAACTGAAGCTCAGCCAGGCGTTGCAGAAGGTGATCATCACCCCGCAGATCACCAGCCCCACGGCGGTGGTTTGCAGCGCGAACAAACTGCCGAAGATCACCGCGCCCAGGGCCGAGCCGACAATCTGCCATTTGTTTTCAAACCGGTTGGCCACCTTCACAAACAGCAGCGGTCCCAGCGGGTAGGCGAGGGTGATGATGAAGGCATAACCCAAACTGTGGGTCACGCTCACGCCCTGGCCCGACAGCAGCGCCGGCAACCAATTGCCAAAGCCGAAAAAGCCGATGGCCTGGAACACATGAAACACAATCAGCATCAACGCCCGGCGTCGGTAGGGCGGTTGCCAGATATCGGCAAACCGCCCTTGGCCCTGCACGCTGACGGCTTCCGGCTCCGGTTCATCCAGAGGCTTGCCGTGGTCCTTCTGGCAACGTGCCTCAAGGTTGTCCATGATCTGCCCGGCCTCGTCGAAGCGGCCTTTTTGCGCGAGCCAGCGCGGTGACTCCGGCAGGCGTTTGCGCAGTTGCCAGATAAACAGCGCAAACACCGCACTGCTCAGCACCACCCAGCGCCAGCCAGAGAACCCGAACGGCGCCTGGGGCACCAGCCACCACGACATCAAGGCCACCGCCGGCACCGACAGAAACTGGATGAAAAACGCAAAGGCAAACGCCGAGCTGCGCATGCGCTTGGGCACCAGTTCCGAAAGATAGGCATCGATGGTCACCAGCTCGATTCCCAGGCCGATGCCCACCAGGAAGCGCATGCAGATAATCCCCAAGGCAGAGGTCTGAATACCCATCAGCACAGTGGCGACGGTGTACCAGATCAGCGCAAAGGTGAAGATCGCCCGGCGCCCGTAGCGGTCGGCAATCGGGCTGAGCAGGCTGGCACCGAGGAACAGGCCGAGGAAGGTGGCCGAGGCAAAGGCCGCCTGGTCGGAGAAGCCGAATACGCCCTGGCTGCCGGTGTGGAAAATCCCGTCACTGATCAAGCCCGGGCTGATGTAGGCGGTCTGGAACAGGTCGTACAGCTCGAAAAAACCGCCAACCGACAGCAGCGCCACCAGGCGCCAGACGGTGGCGACGGCGGGCAACCGGTCGATGCGTGCGCTGATGTGGGCGGCGCGGATCGGGTCGATGCCGTCTGCGGTAGAGGGTGAAGACATGGGCAGAAGACTCAGTAAGTGATCGGGATCTCGAATGCCTGAAACGCATCATCCACCGGTTGGTAACCCAGCACACGGGTTGTTTCGCTGAGGTCCAGGCGTTTGAAGCGGTTATTGGAAATGCCGTGGGCGATCAGGTGTTTCACCCCGATGGTTTCCACCGAACGTTGCAGCAACTGCACGGCGTCCCGCGGGCTGAGCCAGGCGCTGAGGTCGCGGGCGTTGTTCAGGTCGTGGGTTTCGGGGAATTCAAACGCACCGATGCGCAGGGCGATGGTGGAGAGCGGGGTTTTGGCGGCGTAAAAACCGCACAAGGCCTCGCCGTAGCATTTGCTCACGCCGTACAGGTTGGCGGGCAATACGGGCATGCCGGGGGTGATCTGGCGGTCGACCGGGTAGCCTTCGATGGTCTGGGCGCTGCTGGCGAACACCAGGCGCTTCACACCCGCAGCCACCGCGGCTTCGAACAGGTACGTGGTGGCCAGGATGTTGTTGGGCAGCAACTCGTCGAAGGTGGCGCTGGCGTGGGGGATGCCCGACAGGTGCACGATCACGTCAATCCCGTCGAGCAGCGCTGCGAGGCTGGTTTTGTCGCTCAGGTCGGCGTGCACGAAGCGGTGTTCGCCGAGGGCGAAATCCGGCTCGATGCGGTCGGTGAGGGTGAAGCGGTAGCGGTCTTTCGAGGCTTCGAAAAACGTCTTGCCGATGCGGCCGCAAGCGCCAGTGAGCAGTACGTTGAGTCCTTTCATGGTGTCGTCCTTGTTTTTAGTTGTGGCCGTCGAGGGCGAAGGCCTTGAAGCCAGGGCGCTGGCTGAGGGTTGCGTAGTAGGCGCTGACAGCCGGGTAGGAGGGATGCTCCATAGGCGTCATCCGCCAGCGGTGTACGGACAGGCCGATGAGGATGTCGGCCAGTGTGAACGCATTACCGGCCACGTAGGCATTGGTTTTGATCAGTTGCTGTTCCAGCAGGCCCATCTTGTCGTTCCAGCCGCGCACACCGGCAGCGAGGCGTTGCGGGTCCTGGAAGTCCGGGTTTTTGCGCACCAGGGCGTGGAAGGCGTAGCCCCAGGACGGGTTGAGTTCGGTGGCTTGCCAGTCCATCCATTGCTCCACTTTGGCACGGGCTGCCGGCTCGGCGGGCAGCAGGTCGTGGCGTTGGTGCAGGCCCACGAGGTAGCGGCAGATGGTGTTGGATTCCCACAGCACGCCGTTGTCGTCGATGAGTACCGGAACTTGGGCGTTAGGGTTCAGGGCCAGGAATTCGGGGGACTGGGTGGAGGCGAAGCCGATGCCCCAGTCTTCGCGGTCGTAGGGAATAGCCAGCTCCTGGCAGGTCCACAGGACTTTTCGCACGTTGATAGAGGAGGTGCGACCCAAGATTTTCAGCGAATGGCCCATGGTGCTTTCCTGGCGACGGTGAGAAGGCAGGGAGGCAATTTAGCAGGGGCATGGGCCAACGACGACTAAAAATGTGGGCGCTGGCTTGCCTGCGATGCAGGCACCTCGGTGTATCAGGCATACCGAGGTGATGCTATCGCAGGCAAGCCAGCTCCCACATTGACCGCGTCTGGGCCCTTAGCAGAGCGGTGATTCCTGGTCCATCAACTTGCCCATCAGCAATACGCCCAACTCACTCAACTGATGAATCGCCAATGCCGTGTCGCGGTCTTTGCCGGTGAGTTCATCAGACAGGTCGAGCAATAACGTGCTGACCGAGGAAAACGTCTCGTAGCTGTTGGCGATCAGGCTTTCGCTGCTGACGTCGGGGCTGACGGTGAATAAGGTAGGGGGATTTGGAGTTGCTTTGAACATAGGTAGGATCTCTAACAAGGCCACCACCTGATCGCTACTAAACGAAAGGGTGGCGGCTGCACGCAGGTTAGTAGACCGGTAGACCCATACAAAAACCCGGCGCGCCACGAGGGCGCCCTGCGCACAGCCACCATCAAGCACAGACAGGTAAGTCCGAAAGATGAAGCTCATGCACATTTGTATGGGGCTGCTCAGGCTACTAAACCCGATCACCGAGAAATTCAGCGACCGGGCAACCTTAGAGAGCCCTATCCAGGCGCACAAGCCGGCGGATTCTGACGTACCTGTAGGCAACGGAGCAAGGCGCTGCCATCAACATCAGTCGCTTCCTACAGCTACCGCCTAGGTACTCTCGCGCACCTTCAACTCAAACCCCATGTCCACCACCGGCCGGGCGATCTTGTTACCGGCCATCACCGTCAGCAAATGCTCTGCCGCGCGCCGGCCAATGGCTTCGCGGGGCGTACTGATGCTGCTCAAACGCGGCACCATGAACGAGGAGGAGGGCAGGTCGTTGAAGCCCAGCACCGAGATCTGCTGCGGTATTTTGATGCCATGGCGCAGCGCTTCCAGCAACGCGCCCTGAGCCAGGTCGTCGTTACCAAAGAAGATCGCGTCCACATCCGGATGGCTGGCCAGCAGTTGCAGGAACAACTCGCCGCCCAGGCCCAGCGACGATGGCCGTGGCGTCAGCACTTCAAGCGCCGGGTCGTACAACCCTGCCTGCTGCAACGCCCGGCGAAAGCCTTCACCGCGCAACAACGTGCGTTGGTCCAGTTGCGCACCAATGTAGGCCAGGCGCTTGCGACCCCGTGAGATGAGATGCGCGGCCGCCGTTTCCCCGGCGTTCAACTGCGAAAATCCTACGCAGTTCAATCCGGCGCCCGGGTCCAGGTCCATCATGTACACACACGGCACGTTGCTCGATTCCACCATGCGCCGGGCACTTTCCGTACGGTCAAACCCGGTCAGCAGCAACCCCCGTGGCTGGTAGGCCATGTAGTTGCGCAGCAGGTCTTCTTCTTCGTCGCGGGAATAGTGGGTGTTGCCGATCAGCACTTCAAAGCCTTTGGGCCGCAGTACCTGGTGGATGGCTTCCAGGGTTTCGATAAACAGCAGGTTGGACAGAGAGGGTACCAACACCACCACCGACTGGCTCTGGGCAGATGCCAGGGCACGGGCGGCCGGGTTGACCACGTAGCTCAGTTCGGCAGCGGCTTTTTGCACTTTTTCCACCAGTTCGGTGGCCACGGTGCTGATGCCGCGCAAGGCCCGGGAGGCGGTAATCGGGCTTACGCCGGCCAGGCGGGCTACTTCATTCAGGGTAGGGCGGCCCGTGGTGCGGGTATTTTTATCGTTCTTGGGAGTCATCAGGCGGCTTGCCAAACAAAAATCGAGGCACTAAGGTAGCGCTGTCTCCAAGACCCTGCAAATTCTTGAACGTCGGGATGCCTGTTCCCGTTCAAACCTTTGGAGCAGATGCACGCGTCACTCCATAAAAATGACAAGACGGCGCGGGAAAAGCCTGTTTTTGCACTAGCCTTACAGCGTGCAAAGGTAGCGCTATCTGCGTCTTGAGGTGTTTCATGAGTCAACCTGTTACTGCCCTCGTGATCATGGGTGTTTCCGGCTGTGGCAAGTCCAGCGTCAGCGAGGCCCTGTGCCTGCTGAACGGCGCCACGGCCATCGAAGGCGACAGCTTTCACCCCGCCGCGAACATCGAGAAGATGAGCGCAGGCCATCCCCTTAACGACGACGACCGCGCCGGCTGGCTCGACATCCTGTGCGATGAACTGCGCCGCTCGCTCAAAGCCGGCGAGCATCCGGTGCTCACCTGTTCGGCCCTGAAAAAGAAATACCGCGACCACCTGCGCGAAGCCGCGCCGGGCCTGGGCTTTGTGTTTCTGGAGCTGACCCGCGAAGTCGCCGCCGACCGTGTGTCCCATCGCCCCGGCCATTTCATGCCGGCCAGCCTCATAGACAGCCAGTTCGCCACCCTTGAATCGCCAGTGGGCGAGCCATTGACCCTGGCCCTCAACGCCAGCGTAGACAGTGTCGAAGAACTGGCCGAGCAAACCAATGCCTGGTGGCTCGAACACGGCTTTGAACCAAACAAATAATTTTTTGCCGGACAAGATAGCGCTGTCCGCCTGCACTGAATTTTTTACCGGCTTTAATAACAACAACAAACAGGAGAGACCCCCATGTTTGGCTTGTCCCACGATACCTATCTGCTGCTCGATGCAGTGGTGACCATCATCGGCCTGATCGTGTTGATCACCCGGTTCAAAGTCCACCCGTTCATTGCGCTGATCATCGCCGCAGGCTTTCTCGGCCTGACGTCGGGCATGCCCGTGGACAAGATCATCAAGGCGTTCCAGGACGGCTTCGGCGGGGTGCTCGGCTTTGTCGGGATTATCCTGGCACTGGGTACGATGCTCGGCAAGATGATGGCCGATTCCGGCGGTGCCGATCAGATCGCCCAAACCCTGGTGCGGGCCTTCGGCAAGGAGAAGGTGCAGTGGGCCATGATGTTCGCCGCGTTCCTGGTGGGCATTCCGCTGTTCTTCGAGATCGGTTTTGTACTGCTGATTCCGCTGGTGTTTATCGTCGCGCGCCGCACTGGCGTGTCGCTGATCAAGATCGGCATCCCGCTGCTGGCGGGCCTGTCGGCAGTGCACGGCCTGGTGCCACCGCACCCGGGCCCGTTGCTGGCGATCGGCGTGTTCGGTGCCGACATCGGCAAGACCATTCTCTACGGCCTGATCGTCGCGCTGCCTACGGCCATCATCGCCGGCCCGCTCTACGGTTCGTTCATCGCCAAGTACATCCCGGGCAACCCGTCCCAGGAACTGGTGGACCAACTGGCCAGTGAGCAACCGGAATCCAAGACCCTGCCGAGCTTCAGCATCACCCTGATCACCGTGCTGTTGCCGGTGTTCCTGATGCTGCTGAAAACCTTCGCGGACGTTGCACTGCCGGACGGCCACGTGATCCGCAACTGGATGGACATGATCGGTCACCCGATCACCGCCTTGCTGCTGGCCTTGCTGCTGTCGCTGTACACCTTTGGCCATCGCCAGGGCATCGGTTCCAAGCAAATCCTCAAGCTGCTCGACGCCAGCCTTGCGCCGACCGCAGCGATCATCCTGATCATCGGTGCCGGTGGTGGTTTCAAGCAGATGCTGGTGACCAGCGGCGTGGGTGATGTGATCGGCCATATGGCGGTGACCGCGCAGATCAACCCGATCCTGCTGGCCTGGCTGGTGGCGGCGGTGATTCGTGTGGCCACCGGTTCTGCCACCGTGGCGACCATTACCGGCGCAGGCATTGTGGTGCCGGTGGTGGGGATGATCCCGGGGGTGAACCGCGAGTTGCTGGTATTGGCGACGGGGGCGGGTTCGCTGGTGTTGTCTCACGTCAACGACGCGGGGTTCTGGCTGGTGAAACAGTACTTCAACATGACCGTGGCCGAGACATTCAAGACCTGGACGGCGATGGAGACCATCCTGTCGGTGGTGGCGTTGGGCTTTATCCTGTTGCTGTCGCTGGTGGTCTGACAGGCGCACCGCAAAACAAATGTGGGAGCTGGCTTGCCTGCGATGGCGATGGTGAATTCAACACCGCTATCGCAGGCAAGCCAGCTCCCACATTGATTGGGTTCCGGCAGTTGGATCGGGTCAGGCGTCAGCTTTCTTGACCAGCCCATCCGCCCGGAACATCGCCCGGATGCCCCGCACCGCCTGGCGAATCCGATCCTGGTTTTCGATCAGCGCAAAGCGCACGTGATCGTCGCCATACTCACCAAAGCCAATCCCCGGCGACACACACACCTTGGCCTCAAGCAGCAGCTTCTTGGCAAACTCCAGCGAACCCATCGCGGCATACGCCTCGGGGATTTTCGCCCAGACGTACATCGATGCCTTCGGGTTCTCGACCATCCAGCCCAGCTCATGCAGGCCTTTAACCAGCACGTTGCGACGCTGGCGGTACTGCTCGGCAATGTCTTTCACGCACTGCTGATCGCCTTCCAGCGCCGCAATCGCCGCCACTTGCAGCGGGGTGAAGGTGCCGTAGTCGTGGTAGCTCTTGATCCGCGCCAGGGCGTTGACCAGTTCCGGGTTACCCACCATGAAACCAATGCGCCAGCCGGCCATGTTGTAGCTCTTGGACAGGGTGAAAAATTCCACCGCAATGTCCTTGGCGCCCGGCACTTGCATGATCGAGGGGGCTTTCCAGCCGTCGTAGACGATGTCGGCGTAGGCCAGGTCATGCACCACCAGCACGTCGTACTGTTTGGCCAGGGCGATCACCCGTTCGAAGAAGTCCAGCTCCACGCACTGCGCGGTGGGGTTGGACGGGAAGCCGAGGATCATCATCTTCGGCTTGGGGATCGAGCCACGAATCGCACGTTCCAGCTCAGCGAAGAAGTCCACCCCCGGAATCAGCGGCACCGAGCGCACCTGGGCGCCGGCAATCACGGCACCGTAGATGTGAATCGGGTAGCTGGGGTTGGGCACCAGCACGGTGTCGCCCTGGTCCAGGGTAGCCAGCATCAAGTGCGCCAGGCCTTCCTTGGAGCCGATGGTCACGATGGCTTCGGTTTCCGGGTCGATGTCCACTTCATAGCGGTCTTTGTACCAGCGCGAAATCGCCCGGCGCAGCCGCGGAATGCCTTTGGAGGTGGAGTAACCGTGGGTGTCTTCACGCTGGGCGACGGTGACCATTTTTTCCACGATGTGCGGTGGAGTGGCGCCGTCAGGGTTACCCATGCTCAAGTCGATGATGTCTTCGCCGCGCCGACGCGCAGCCATCTTCAGCTCGGCAGTGATATTGAAAACGTAAGGGGGGAGTCGATCTATGCGCGCAAAGCGGCGCGGCGAACCTTGGTCGGCCATTGTTGCCTCGAAATACGTAAGCGCCCGGAACCGTCCGAGCGACGTCGGCCACTGCGGTGGCCTGCGGGGCAGACAATACGGTCGATGATGGCCAATTGTCCAGATGCTGAGGCAAAAATTTCTGCTTGGAGTACGGCGGGGATATGCCCCTATACTCGACGCGGGTTTGTTCCCTCATAAGAAGGAGACTGTTCAGATGGACCAACAGACAAAACTGCCGTTACAGCCACACATGGAAGAGGGCAAGGCCCTGGTGATCGCGGGTGTGCAAGGGCGTTATTCAAAGGCCACGCTGGGAGATATTCCCAAGTTGTGGGAACTGTTCGACAGCTGCTTCAAAGAGATCAAGCAGCGCGTGGGCGGCGTGACTTACGGCGTGTGCTACAACGCCAAACACGATGAATTCGACTATCTGGCGGGCGTTGAAGTACCGACCAAGGGCGATGTGCCGAGCAACTTCGAGTCGATTGAAATTCCTGCCCATCGCTATGCAGTGTTCCCGCACTTTGGTCCGGTGCAGGCGCTGGCGCAGACCTATGAACGCATCATGTTCGAGTGGCTGCCGGGTTCCGGCTACAAGGTGATCGGGGCTGATTTTGAGCGTTACAGCGCCGACTTCGATGTGGGCAAGGGCACGGGCTCCGTGGAAATCTGGATTCCGATCAAAGCCGAATCCGCCTGACCGCACCCCTGACAGGAGCGAGCCTATTCGCTCCTGTCACTGCCTCTCAATACAACGTGGCCTTGACCCGCTCCGGCATTTCCCGGTCATAGGCCTCTGCGTCAAATGCCCCGTCGTTCAGCCGCTTGTGAAACGCCCCGGCGCTGGGCAGTGCCGAGCGATCCAGATGCTTTTCCGGGTTCCAGCAATCGGAGCGCACGAAGGCTTTGGAACAATGGAAATACGCTGCTTCCACCTGCACCAGAATCACCGAGCGGGCCGCTTTGCCATTCACCGCAAAGCTCTCCAGCAACTCGGGCTCGATGGAAATCTGCGCGCGACCATTGACCCGCAATGTCTCGCCAATCCCCGGAATGATGAACAGCAGCGCAATACGCGGATCCACCACCAGATTGCGTAAGGTATCGAGGCGGTTATTCCCTGGCCGATCCGGAATCGCCAACGTGCGCTCGTCGATGATTCGCACAAACCCCGGTACATCGCCACGGGGCGAACCATCGATGCCGTCCGGGCCGGACGAACTCACCACCACTAAGGGTGACGCGCGGACCATCGCCTGGTAATCCTCGTTGAGAAACGGAATTTCCTTGCGCACGGCCCGCTCGTGGGGGAGGCCATAGAGGGATTCGAGTTGTTCCAGCGTGGTGAGCATTGGGACTCCTTATCGATCGGTCAGGTGATGTGTCAGCCACCGAAGCTGCGCTGATAGCCTTGCGCTGATCGCCGTATAGCTTGTGCAACATTAGGGGCTTGTCGGCAGTAATCGTCTTCACGCTTGAGAACAACGTCAAGGGTTTGGAGCAGTGCCCGGATTCGCTCCTCGGGTTTCTCCACCTCACAGACTCCAGCAAACTCCAGAATACCCAGACGTGAGGCAAAGAAAGATTTATTGCCGGCCAGGTCGAGAGCCAGAGCGTCCTCGGGAATGTAGGCGGTGGTATTGGCAATGTCGTAAGCCGGTGCAAGCCTGGCATCGCTCTTGATCGGGTCGCTATACAGCAGGCCGAAATTCTTCAGATGGGCATCGCCATTGCCCACCATGCAACTCAAGGCCACGCTGTCGAACAGTTGGTCGAGAGAACTGCGTTCATGCTCAATCGAACAGTAAACGCGTACGGCTTTGGCGATCATGTTGTAGCTCTTGCCGTATTTCTGTTCTGCAGACAGGCCCATCAGCGTGGTCATGTCTTCGAAGCCCAAGGGGTTGGCCTGCTCATCCCGATCAAAGCGCCGCATGATGAAAAGCTTATGATTCTGCGACAGGTAAAACGGCGGCACGGGTATGCCTGCATCTCTGGCAATGGACATGCACAGGTATTCGTTGATGGCCAATCCCGGAAATTCGTCGCGCCCACTTTTGATGATCAGATCATTGGTTTTTGAAGTGAATTTCTGCTCTGGGGTTTGTGGCTTTTCCGGCACCAGCACCTTGGGCTGAACACCGGAAATTCCTGCTCGCAGGATGTAGCGATCTACCAGCTCAGCAAAAAGATCTTCCGCCCCGTCCCAGGCGAGAATTTCGTCCAGGTTTTCTCCCGTCGACGGAGCGCCGTTGCGCTGAATCAGCTCATTGACTTGGTCCGAGGAAATGAAGACGCGACCGATAGGCGCACTGCTACCAGACAATGCCAGCAGCAACATCGGGTCTACCTTCACTGTCTTGGCAAGGCGATTGCGAAGCTGCTCCAGCACAAACCCTTCTGGCAGGTTCATCTGGAATATCGGATGTAGCTCTCGTCGGCGGTATTCATCTGCGCGAACAGGCATTACCAGGCTGAGTGCGCTGGGGGGTAGTGCGTTATCGCCGTAGCGGAAAAGATAGTCGCCTGCACTGGTGAATACGCTGCCGCTGGCGCCTTGAGGCGTATGAACATGAAGCTTCGGGCTATTCATTGAACAAGTCCTCCACTTCTTCCAGCGTTGGCATGGTGGCAGGTACCAATTTTATTTCACTGCCCAAGGCGGCAATCACTCGAGCGTAGGCATTCATGGAGACCGTTGGGCTGCCTTGCTCGATTTCAATCATTTTTTGCCGAGTTACGCCCGCCAAACGCGCCAATTCTGCTTGTTTATAGCCTCGGTTGAGCCGCATGGTGCGCACTTGGCTGCCGATTCTCTGGGTGATGACAGAAGAGTCCATGTCGCGTAACCATTACATTTATATTGATAAGTTATGTATACGTTACATTGTGGCATTGTCAAGGTGCCTCGGCATCAAACACCCACGCCAACCGGCGCTCATACCCAATCCGCCCCTTGTACGCCTCACCGCTGTCCACCCACCCTTGCTGCAAATACAGCCCCATCGCCGCCACATTGTCCGTGTCCACCGACAGCTCCAGGGCCTTGATCTGCGGCCAGACCAGGCGCGCAGCCGCTGGCAGGGCCTGCAGGCAGGCTTTGCCAAACCCCCGGCCCTGTTGATGGCGGTCGACTTGCAGTGCATGCAGCGTGGCGCTGTGTTCATCCGCCCAATGGGGCAGGCAGGGCGGGCGTTTGAGCAGCAGGAACGCCACGGTGATCTCGTCTGCCAGCAGCGCAAAGCCCGCCACGCCGGGGCTCGGATTGGCCAGCAGGGTGTTCAGCGCACAGTAGATATCGCCGGAAAACGCCAGTTGTTCGGGATGCACTTCCAGGGCGTTGAGTTGCTGTTGTTGCAGGGCAGTCAACGTCTCATAGGGAACGAGGCGGGTTTCCATCGGCGTAGCATCCGAAATCCTACAAAGAAGCGCGGATTCTAGCGGGTTTGCGGTATTCGCAATTATTTTTCGCGGGACTGTCGATTGGCCGATGGCCCAGTCGACTAAGGGTGTCTTCAGTGATTTTTCCCGCAAGGAGTATCGCCATGAGCACTGCAATCATCAGCTTGATCGAACAATGGAAACAGGCGGTCATCGCCAAGGACGTCGAGAAGATTGTCAGCTTTTACGCCGACGATATCGTCGCGTTCGACGCCGTTAACGCCCTGCAGTTCAAGGGTAAGGCCGCCTACCAGGCGCACTGGAAGGCGTGCATGGAGTTCTGCCCGGGCCCCGGGGTCTTTGACTTCCACGAGCTGCATATCGTCGCCGCCGATAACAGCGCCTTTGCCCACTGGCTGGCGCACTGTGGCGGCACCGGGCCCGACGGTGTGCTCAAGACCTGCTGGATGCGCGTCAGCGCTGGTTACCAGCGCATTGGGAGCGAGTGGAAAGTGGTGCATGAACATTGGTCGGCACCCTTCGACATGGAAACCGGCGCCGGTCTGTTCGACCTGAAACCTTGAACGCCGCGAACTATAGTCAGTTGTCCGAAAACGGAGAATCCCATGAAATACCTCTGCCTGATCTATAGCAACGAGCAGGTGCTGCATGATTCGCCCGACAGCCCCAAGGACCCGGAATGTTTTGCCTATGGTGCCGCCGTGCAGGCCAGCGGGCGGTTGCTGGCCGCCGAACCGCTGGAGTCCGTAACCACCGCCACCACCGTGCGCATGCGCAATGGCAAGCTGTCGATCACCGACGGGCCGTTTGCCGAAACCAAGGAGCAGCTCGCCGGGTTTTACCTGATCGAAGCCAAGGACCTGAATGAAGCGATCCAGGTGGCCGGCGGCATTCCGGCGGCCCGGGTCGGCAGTGTGGAAGTACGCCCGGTGCGTGAATTGAATCTCTGATCACAACAATAAAACTCAGGAGGTTTACCCATGACTCATCAACCCAAACCCGCCGAATTTGAACTGTCCATCAGTCGCTTGATCGATGCCCCGCGCAGCCGGGTGTTCCGCGCCTGGACCGAACCCGCCTTGTTGCAACAGTGGTGGGGCCCACACGGCATGACCACCCCCGAGTGCGAAATGGACCTGTGGGTCGGTGGGCAATTTCGCACGCTGATGCGCGCGCCCGACGGCAGCGAGTACCCGACCCAAGGCGTATTCCTCGAAATTACCGCCCCCAGTCGGCTGGTGTTTACCGATGCCTTCACCCCCGGCTGGATCCCTTCGGGCCAGCCGTTCATGACCGCCGAAGTCACCTTTGAAGACGTCGACGGGAAAACCCTCTACACCGCCCGCGCCATGCACTGGAGCGCTGAAACCAGGCAGGCTCACGAAGCCATGGGCTTTCACGAAGGCTGGGGCCAGAGCCTGGACCGCCTGGTGACGCTTGTGACCGAAGGCATGCGCGATTGACGGTGCAGGCCCGGGTCGAAGCGGTTTATCGCAGCGAATCGCGGCGCATCCTGGCGACCCTGATTCGCCTGCTCGGCGATTTCGACCTGGCTGAGGAAGCCTTGCACGAGGCGTTTTTCGTCGCGGTGGAACGCTGGGAGCAGGACGGTGTGCCCGACAATCCTCGGGCCTGGCTGGTCTCGACCGGACGCTTCAAGGCCATCGACCGACTGCGCCGCCAGGCCCGTTTTGCCGCGCACCAGAACCAGTTGCTGGCTCAGGCCGATGAACTGGAAGACGCTGACTGGAGCGCCGAAGACGTGGAAGATGACCGCCTGCGCCTGATCTTCACCTGCTGCCACCCGGCGCTGGCGGCCGATGCCCAGGCGGCGCTGACCATGCGTGAGATCTGCGACCTCACCACCGAGGAAATCGCCCGGGCGTTTCTCGCCACACCGGCCACCATCGCCCAGCGCATCGTGCGGGCCAAGGGCAAGATTCGCGAGGCGAAAATCCCCTATCAAGTGCCATCCCTGGCGGAATTACCCGAGCGCCTGGAGAGTGTGCTGCGGGTGATTTACCTGGTGTTCAACGAAGGGTATTCGGCGTCCATGGGCGCCGATTTGACCCGGGAAGACCTGACCCGCGAAGCGATTCGACTGGGCCGCTTGCTGATGGAATTGTTGCCGGAGCCGGAAGTGATGGGCTTGCTGGCGCTGATGCTGCTCCACGAATCCCGGCGCCCGGCACGCACCTCGGCGGGTGGTGAGTTGGTGTTGCTGGATGAGCAGGACCGTTCGCTGTGGGACGCTTCGCTGATCGCTGAAGGATGCGCTCTGGTGGAGAAATCCCTGACCACACGACGCTTCGGGCCCTACAGCCTGCAGGCGGCGATTGCGGCGGTGCATGCTGAAGCGGCGAGCGCTGATGAGACCGACTGGCCGCAGATCGTCGGGCTTTATGACGTGCTGCTAAGGGCGGTGCCGTCGCCGGTGATCGAGCTGAATCGCGCGGTGGCCGTTGCGATGCGCGATGGGGCGTTGGCGGGACTGGAGTTGGTGGACGGGATTCTGGCGCGGGGGGAGTTGGTCGACTATCACCTGGCGCACTCGGCGCGGGGCGAATTTTGTCGGCGGCTGGGGCGGATGGAGGACGCGCAGCGGGCGTTTGAACGGGCGCTGGCATTGACCCAGCAAGCGCCCGAACAACGGTTTATCGAGCGGCGCCTGGCCGAATTCAAATAGCCTGTGAGACTGAAATGCGATCCACTGTAGGAGCTGGCTTGCCTGCGATAGCGGTGGGTCAGTCATACATCTGTTGCTGATACACCGCTATCGCAGGCAAGCCAGCTCCCACAGTGGATGTGTGTTGTCTGCCTTGGCTTCTTACGGCTGCTGACGCGTCGCCGCCAACACGATTTCGCGAATGCACACATGCTGCGGCTGCTGGTATGCGTAGGCAATCGCCGAGGCCACGTCGTCGGCGCTCAGCACGGTGCCGCCCATGTCCTGTTTCCACGCCTGGTAGCCGGTCTTGATAGCTTCATCGGTGGTGTGGCTCAGCAGTTCGGTTTCCACCGCGCCCGGCGCAATGGTGATCACGCGCACATTGTGCGGCGACAATTCTTCCCGCAGGTTTTCCGAAATTCCGTGCACGGCAAACTTGGTGCCGACATACGCAACGTGGTTCGGGAAGGTCTTGCGCCCGGCCACCGAGCTGACGTTGATGATAGTGCCACCCTTGCGCTCGACCATGCTGCCGGCCACCGCATGAATACCGTTCAGCAGGCCTTTCACGTTGACGTCGAGCATCTGCTCCCACTGCGCCGGGTCCTGTTCGCTGACGGCGCCCAGCAGCATCACGCCGGCATTGTTGATCAGCGCGTCGGCCGGGCCGAACTGGGCTTCGGCTTCTTTCACCGCCGCCACCAGCGCGGCGCGGTCGGTGATGTCGATACCGCGACTCAGGGTGTTCGGCAGGTCCAGGGCATTCAGCCGGTCGATGCGGCGTGCCAGCAGCAGCAGCGGGTAGCCGGCGGCCGACAGCAAGCGCGCAGTCGCTTCGCCAATGCCCGAACTGGCGCCGGTGATGATGATCAAGGGCTTGCTCATGGTGGAACTCCTGAGATAAGAAAAACAAATAACTGAACTTGGGGCGCAGTATATTTAGCCCTTGGGTGGCTGAAAAATGCCTTATTCCTCTGTCTGTCATCGGTAATAACTATGGATGTGCGTCATCTCAAGGCGTTTCTCGCGGTGTTCGAAGAGCGCAATATCACCGCCGCCGCCCAGCGCCTGTTCATCAGCCAGCCGACGTTGTCGGTGACCATCAAGCAACTGGAAGAAGAGTTGGGCGTGGCGCTGTTCCTGCGCCAGCCCCGTGGGGTCGAGGTCAGTGATGAAGCGCGGGTGCTGTACCCGCAGGCGCGGCGCATGGTGGCCGAGGCCGATGCGTTGAGCCGGCTGTTTCGCGGGCGCGAAAACCGCATCGCCCTGGAACTGGGGGTGGAGGGCGACATTGCCGACAGCCAGGTCGAAACCTTCCTGCGCATGGCGCACCAGGGCTTGCCGGGTTTGCTGCTGACCTTGCAGGAAGGCTGCGAAGGAGAAGGTCGCCTGGCCGTGGAGGAAATGTGCTGTGAGGACGAATTGTTCCTGCCGCTTTGGGAAGAGTCTTACGTCATGGCGCTGCCGGCTGCGCACCCGATGGCGGCGGGTGGAAAAGAACAGGCCTGGGCGCCCATCGAAGACTGGATCACCTGCCCGCAGCATGATTCCCATCAACGGCTGATGGCCCTGTACGGGCGTTCGCCCCAGGCGGTGGCCGGGCACGCCGGTTCGTTGACCCAGGCCTTGCACATGGTGGCGGCGGGAGTGGGTGTAGCGATGTTGCCGCAGTCGCTGGCGGCGGAGCGCGCCGGGGTAGTGATTCGCCCGTGGCACCTGCCGGCACCGACACGCCGGGTGGGGTTGTGCTTTGCCGCCCAGGCCCTGGAGTTGCCGGCGTTGCGGGCGCTGCATGAATACTTCCAGAACAACCGCCCGCCGCAGATTGAAGCGGCCTGAGCCGTTATTCCAGCATCTTGCCCAGCAGCCAACTGCCTGCCGGGCCGGGCGGATGCTGGCGTGACCACAACGCATCCACGGCCACCGAACGCGGCCAACCCCGGGCCTTGATTTCACACAGGTGGTCACCGCCAAACCGCTCTACCAGCCAGCGCGGCAGAGGCGCCCAGCCGAAACCCAGCTGCGCCATTTCCATCAGCATCAGGTAACTGGGCGCCGACCACACACGGCCCAGGCCACGGGTTTCATTCGGGTTGATGATGCTCGCCAGGCGCAGTTCGCGGTGTTGTTCCAGGGTTTGCTGGTCGATGTCCGCAAGGTTCGCCAGCGGATGTTTGGGCGCGACAAACAGGGCGATTTCCGTGCGCTCTTCCACGGCGGTGCTGGTGAGGTCCGGCGGGTAGACCTCCTGCATTTCGATAAACGCAATCTGCGCCCGGCCGCTTTGCACCAGCGCGATCAAGTCTTCGCATTCGGCGATCAGGCATTCCAGTTCCAGGTCCGGGTAGCGCTGCTCGAAGGCGCTGAGGGCGGTTTCGAAACGGTCCGATTGATAGGTATCGGACATCGCGATACTCAATTTGGGCTCCAGCCCCTGGGACAACTGGCTGGCCGCCAACTCCAGGCGGCTACTGGCTTCCAGCACCTGCTCGGCACGTTGCAGCAGTACATGCCCGGCCGGGGTCAGCGTCGGCTTGCGGCTGCTGCGATCAAACAGCACCACGTCCAGGTCAATCTCCAGGCTCGCCACTGCCGCGCTGACGGTGGACTGGCTCTTGCCCAGCTTGCGCGCCGCTGCGGAAAACGAACCCTGGGTCGCCGCCTGCACAAACGCCTGAAGCACTTCATGGGATGCCATGACTATCGCCTTGATCGATGGTTATTGGTTATGAAGTATCGGATTAAAGGGTAATGATGGCAACCATCGTCACTCACGGAGAACGGGTCATGACACCCACCAAGTCGATTACTGAACGCGTTTGGCAAGCCATTGGTTTTGAAGGCCTGGCCTTAATGATCTGTACGCCATTGCTGGCGTGGATCATGGATAAACCAGCCCTGGAGATGGGCATGGTGACCTTGGCCATCAGCCTTATGGCGCTGGCCTGGAACGTGATTTTCAATGGTCTGTTCGACCGTCTCAAGGCGCGCCTGCAACTGTCCGGCGGGGCCTGGACCCGCGTGCTGCATGCGTTGATGTTTGAAGGCGGCCTGGTGGCGATCTGCGTACCGTTGATTGCCTGGTGGCTGAACATCAGCCTGATGCAGGCGTTTATCCTCGACATCGGCGTGTTGCTGTTTTTCCTGCCGTACACCTATGTGTATCACTGGGCGTATGACGCGGTGAGGGAGCGGATCCTGCAGAAACGGATGCGCACCGCGTAGGAGTCTGGCTTGCCAGCGATGGCGATTTTGGATACGTCATCGCCGGCAAGCCAGCTCCTACAGGGGGTGTAGCGAGGCCACAAAATCGAGGAATGCCCGCACCTTGGCCGCCGGCAAATGCCGCGACGGGTAGAAGGCATACAACGGGAAGCGCTCGTCGGGCCAGTCGGGAAACAGCTCCACCAGCGCGCCGGACTCCAGCGCCGGCGTCAGCCCAAGGTCGAGCATCTGCGCCACCGCATGCCCGTGTTCGCACACGCTGTATAAGGTCCCGGCATCGTTGACCACCAGCCGCCCGCGAGTGGCGACGTTGACTTGCTCGCCGGGGCGGTGGAATTCCCAGCCAAATGGCCGGCCGGTCTGGGAGTCGCGAAAGTCGATGCACACGTGCTGGCCGTCTTCCAGGTCCAGTGGATGGGCCGGGCGACCATGGCGCTGAAGATAAGCCGGCGAGGCCAACGTCAGCACCCGCACCTCCATCAGCTTGCGGGCGATCAACGAGGAGGATTGCGGAATGCCAAAACGGATGGCCAGGTCAAAGCCATCCGCCACCAGGTCCCCGAGCTGATCCCGCGTGTGCAGGTCCAACTGCAGCTGCGGGTATTGGCCCATGAATTCACCGAGCACCGGCCCCAGCACCAGCCGCGAGAAGTACGGGTCGATATTCACCCGCAGCCGTCCGCGTACCGTCAGGGCGCTGTCGGCCGCCGAGCTGGCGGCCTCTTCCAGGCCGGCCAGCAGCGGGGCGATTTCCTGGTAGAAGCGCCGGCCCTCGTCGGTCAATTGCACCGAGCGGGTCGTGCGGTCGAACAGGCGGATGCCCAAGCGTTTTTCCAACCGGGAAATCGCCCGGCTGACCCCCGAAGGCGTCATCTCCAGGCTGTCGGCGGCGCGGGCAAAACTGCCGCTGTCGACCACCGCGGCCAGTACGCCCATGCCGCCGGCCAGTCCTGGATCAAAACTCATGGGTGATTGCCTGTCAGGTATCCGAAAGCATTGATGCTAGCGGAGAATCAGACCGGGTTACAGAAACATCCCGCCGGAGGCTTCGACCCGTTGCCCGGTGATCCAGTTGCTGCCGTCGGCCAGCAGGGTGGAGATCGCCCCGCCAATGTCATCCGGCAAGCCCGCGCGACCCAGGGCGGTGTTGTTGGCGACCATGGCGTTCACGTCCGGGTTGTCCCGCACCACGCCGCCGCTGAAATCAGTGGCAATCGCGCCGGGGGCCAGGGTGTTGACGGTAATCCCGCGGGCGCCCAGTTCCTTGGCCTGGTAGCGGGTCAGTACTTCCACCGCGCCTTTCATCGAGGCGTAGGCCGAGTAACCCGGCAGGCTGAAGCGCGCCAGGCCACTGGAGATGTTGATGATGCGGCCACCGTCGCTGATCAGCGGCAGCAGTTTCTGGGTCAGGAAAAACGGACCCTTGAAGTGGATCGCCACCAGTTGGTCGAACTGCGCTTCGGTGGTTTCAGCGAAGCTGGCGTGGGCGCCGATCCCTGCATTGTTGATCAGGAAGTTGAAGTGCGCCTGACCGAACACGTCGTTCAATACCGCGCCGACCTGGGCTGTGAACGCCTCAAAGGTAGAACTCTGGCTGACGTCCAGTTGCAGCATGGCCGCCTTGCCGCCCAGTGCTTCGACTTGGGCGACCACGGCTTGGGCTTCGTCCGCCGCGCGGTTGTAGGTGCCGATGATGTCGACGCCCTGTGCCGCCAGGTGCAGCGCAGCGCTTTTGCCCAGGCCGCGGCTGGCGCCGGTGATCAATGCAATTTTACGGGTCATGGTGTAGTCCTCGGAGCGTGTGAATGTTCGTGGGATTGAGTGTATTTGTCCGCCCATAACGTGATAAACAGCGCTATACCGGAATCACTGGCCGGATAAGGCGAACAATCCATGAACAAACTTGAGCTGCTGCGCACCTTCGTGCGCGTCACCGAACTGTCGAGTTTCACCCGGGCGGGCGAGAGCCTGGGCCTGCCGCGCTCTACGGTTTCCGAGCATGTGCAGGCGCTGGAAGAACTGTTGGGCGCGCGCCTGTTGCAGCGCACCACGCGCAAGGTGCAGGCCACCCAGGACGGCCGCGTGTTGTACGAGCGCAGCAAAGACTTGCTGTCCCACATGGAGGAACTGGAAGGCTTGTTTCGCCAGGATGAAGCGCAGTTGGCGGGGCGAATCCGGGTGGACATGCCCAACGTGATGGCCCGCGAATTGATCCTGCCGCGCCTGCCGGAATTCATGGACCAGCACCCGCTGATCGAGATGGAGATCAGCAGCACCGACCGCCAGGTTGACCTGTTGGCCGAGGGCTTTGACTGCGTATTGCGGGTGGGGGCGCAGCCGGACCAGTCGGTGGTGGCCCGGTTGCTGTTCAGCATGCCGATGATCAACTGCGCGAGTCGCACCTACCTGGAACGCTACGGCGTCCCTCAGACGCTGGACGATTTGGCCGACCATCATCTGGTGCATTACGTACGCCCGCTGGGCTCGCGTTCGCCAGGGTTTGAGTACGTGCAAGGCAACAAGGTGCACCGGGTCCCCATGGCCGGGCGCGTCACGGTCAACAGCACCGACGCTTACAGGGCGGCGTGCATGGGTGGTTTCGGCCTGACCCAAGTGCCAGCCCTGGGCATTCTCGATCTATTGGCCAGCGGCGAGTTGGTTTCGGTGCTGCCGGACTATCCGGCCCCCGCGCTGGACGTGTCCCTGCTGTACGCCGGCCAACGGCATTTGCCGCTGCGGGTGCGGGTGTTCATGGACTGGCTGGCTGCCACCTTGCAGTGCGCGTTTAACGCCGGGCTGACAACTGCTGCGGCGCAAGGAACGCATCGTGGAAGTAATCACGGAATGCCTGCATCGCCGGAGTGAAGTCACGCTCGCGGTGCCAGGCCAGGCCGACGCTCATGGGGGTGACCTTGTCCGTTACGCTCACGGTTTCGATGCGCTTGCCTTCCAGTGACCACGGGCGATGCACCAGGTCCGACAAAATCGCCACGCCGCTGCCATTGGCAACCATGCTGCGCACCGCCTCCACCGAGCTGGTGCGCAACCGCACCTTGGGTGTTTGCCCGGCCTGCTCCCAATAGCGCATGGCGCTTTGTTCGGCTTCGTCGACGGTGAGGAAAATGTACGGCTCCCTGGCCACGTCCGCGAGGCTGACGGCGGGGCGCTCGCACAACGGGTGATGGCTGGGCAGCCACAGGCGGCGTTCGGAGTTGAAGAGGATTTCCGAGACGATATCCGGGTGGGTGAGGTTGGCGGTGAGCACCACGGCCATGTCGAACTGGCCGTTGAGCAGGCCGTGTTCGATCGCCTGGCGTTCCTGTTCGAACACCTCGATGGTCACGTCCGGGTGCCAGTGTTCCATGCGCTGCAAATGGTGCGGCAGGAAGTAGCCGAGCACGGTGTAGCTGGCCGCCACCCGCAACACGCCGCTGGCGCGGTAGTCCGGCAGCGGGCTGTTCAGGGCATCGTCGACGCTGCGCACAATCACGTAGGCCCGGTTGAGAAAATGCCGCCCGGCGTCGGTCAGGCTCATGCCTTGGGCCGAGCGCACAAACAGCTGGGCGCCGAGCATCGCTTCCAGCTCCTTGATCGCAGTGGTCACCGCGGACTGCGAGATGTTCAGGTGAATCGCCGCCTGGGAGATCTGGCCGATTTCGGCGGTGGCGACGAAGTAGCGGATTTGGCGCAGGGTCAGGGACATGGCGGGTATCTGATTTTCAGAAGATGGGCCATCTGATAATAGATCTTCCCAAGGGGTCAAGCCGCGGCCTAATTTCCATGGCATGAACTTCAACGGAGCGACCCCGATGCAGGCAGTGGATTTCAATTCGGACATGGGCGAAGGCTTTGGCCCCTGGACCATCGGCGACGGCGTCGACAGTGAACTGATGGCGTACATCAGCTCGGCCAACATCGCCACCGGCTTCCACGCCGGCGACCCGGGCACCATGCGTCGCACGGTCGAGCGCGCCAAGCAACTGGGCGTGGCGATTGGGGCGCACCCGGGCTTTCGTGACCTGGTGGGTTTCGGCCGTCGCCACATCAACGCCCCGGCCCAGGAACTGGTGGACGACATGCTCTATCAGCTTGGCGCCTTGCGGGAAATCGCCCGGGCGCAGGGCCTGACGCTGCAACACATCAAACCCCACGGCGCGCTCTACATGCACCTGGCCCGGGACGAAGAAGCGGCACGCTTGCTGGTGGAAAACCTGCAACGGCTGGAGCCCACCTTGTTGCTGTATTGCATGCCCAACTCGGTGATCTGGCGTATTGCCAAGGAACTGGGCCAGCCGGTGGTGCGGGAGTTTTACGCCGACCGTGAGTACGATCTCACGGGCTCCATCGTGTTTACCCGCAATGTGCGCGCGCTGGATCCGGCGACGGTGGCGGCGCGGGTGCTGCGGGCGTGTCAGACCGGGCTGGTGCGTACCGTCGAAGGGGAAGACCTGTTTATCGAATTCGATTCCATCTGCCTGCACAGCGACACCCCCGGCGCCCTTGAACTGGTGGAAGCCACCCGTGAAGCCTTGGATAAGGCGGGGATTGTTGTGGTGAGCGGGCTTGCCCCGCGTTGGGCTGCGCAGCAGCCCCTATAAGCCCACGGAGTTTCCCCAGGCAGCATTCAAGGTCAGGTTTTGGGGCTGCTACGCAGCCCAACGGGGGACAAGCCCCCTCGCCACAATGACTACTTCTGCCAACACTCATGATTTTTTGCCTGCCTTTCTACAATGATTCCAAGAGGAACAGACATGGCCGAATCTTCCCCGATCCGCTACAGCTTTGGCGGTGATGAACACCTGTTTGCCGAGGTCAGCGAGAGCATGTCCCTGGAGGCCTTCTTCAAGGGCATGGCCGTCACCCGCGCCGTGGAGCGCCTGGCCCTGGACGGTGTACTGGACGTTTGCCTGGCGAATGCCTCGTTCCAGATTCGCTTCGACCCGGACCGCATCGCGCCTCACGTGCTGCTCGACGCCGTGCAAAGCGCCGAAGCGCTGGCGGTGGCCGAACGCACCTTGCACACCCGCATCATCGAAATCCCGGTGCTGTACAACGACCCCTGGACCCATGAAACCCTGATGCGTTTTCGCGACCGCCATCAGGACCCGACCGGCACCGACCTGGAGTACGCCGCACGGATCAATGGCCTGGCGGATGTGGAGGCGTTTATCGCCGCCCACAGTGGCGCGCCGTGGTTTGTCTCGATGGTGGGGTTTGTGGCGGGCCTGCCGTTCATGTTCCAGATGGTCGAGCGCGAGCGGCAGTTGCAGGTGCCCAAGTACCTGCGCCCGCGCACCGATACGCCAAAATTGACCCTCGGCCACGGCGGCTGCTTCGGCTGTATCTACTCGGTACGCGGCGCCGGCGGTTACCAGATGTTCGGCGTCACCCCGGCACCGATCTACGACCCGCAACAGCAACTGGCTTACCTGAAAGAGCACATGGTGTTCTTCCGCCCCGGCGACATCGTGCAGTTCAAACCCATGGACCGCGACGCCTATGACCTGGCCGTGGCTGAAGTGGACGCTGGGCGTTTTGACCTGCGCATCCGCCCGGTGGAATTTTCCCTCGATGCCTTTCTTGCCGACCCTATTGGCTACCCGAAAACCCTGCAGGAGGCGCTGGCATGATCAAGGTACTCAAACCCGGCCTCGCCACCTCGGTGCAGGACCTTGGCCGCGAAGGTTATTACCACCTGGGCATCCCGCCGTCCGGCGCGCTGGACCAATACGCCTTGAGCGCGGCCAACCATCTGGTGGGCAACCCGGCCGGTGCTGCCGGGTTGGAATGCACGTTGATCGGGCCGGAGCTGGAGTTTCAACAGGATGCATTGGTGGCGCTGTGCGGGGCGCTGATGTCGCCGCGCCTGGACGGTGTGGTGGTGCATCAGGACACCGCGTTTCAAGTGCGTGCCGGGCAAGTGCTGCGCTTCGAATTCCCCAAGGCCGGTGCGCGGACTTACCTGGCGGTGGCCGGTGGCATCGATGTGCCGCTGGTACTCGGCAGTCGTTCCACTTACACCCTCGGCGCCTTGGGCGGGTTTCAGGGGCGGCGACTGGTAGAAGGTGATGAACTGCCGGTCGGCGAGGCCAGTGGCAAAGGCCGGGCGGGGAACAGTTTGCCCATGGCGTTGCGCCAATCGGTAGGCGGCGACGTGACCCTGCGGGTGGTACCGGGGCTGTATTACGAGCGACTGACACCCGGCGCAAAAAGCAGCTTTTTTGCCGAACCCTGGACGGTCGGTTCGGAAGCGGACCGCATCGGCTATCGCTTCAAGGGCGGCAGCGCCTTGAGCTTTCAGCCACGGGAACAGCCGTTTGGTGCCGGCTCTGACCCATCGAACATCGTCGACAGTTGCTACCCCATCGGCTCGATCCAGGTACCGGCCGGGCTGGAGCCGATCGTGCTGCATCGGGATGCGGTGTCGGGTGGCGGCTACGCGATGATTGGCACGGTGATCAGTGCCGACCTGGATCTGATCGGGCAGATGCAGCCGAACCAGCGGGCGGGGTTCGTGGCGGTGACGCTGGAGGAAGCGCTGGAGGCGCGGCGGGTGTACAAGAAGCGGTTGAAGGTGATGGGCGGGTTGTTCGCTGATTAATTGTAGGAGCCGGCTTGCCGGCGATGAGGCCCTTGAGTCTTGTATAGCACTCAAGACCGCCATCGCCGGCAAGCCGGCTCCTACAGGGCACTAGAACAACTGGGTAAACAGCCAATACAGGCTGCCCGACAACAGAATCGCCGCCGGCAAGGTCAGCACCCAGGCCATCAGCAAGTTGCGGATGGTCTTCATCTGCAAGCCACCCCCATTCGCCACCATGGTCCCGGCCACACCCGAGGACAGCACATGGGTGGTGGACACCGGCAAGCCGTAGATGTCCGCCGCGCCGATGGTCAGCATCGTCACCATCTCGGCCGAGGCGCCCTGGGCGTAGGTCAGGTGGGTCTTGCCGATCTTCTCGCCCACCGTCACCACGATGCGCTTCCAGCCGACCATGGTCCCCAGCCCCAGGGCGATGGCCACCGCGATCTTGACCCACAGCGGAATAAACCGCGTGGCGCTGTCGATCTGTTGCTTGAACAGTTGCAGCTTGTTCTGGGTGTCGGCGTCGAAGTTGCCGACCTTGCCCTTGTCCATCAGGCGGATGGTTTCGCTGGTCAGGTACATGTCGTTACGCACGTTGCCCACGGCTTCCACCGGTACGGCCGCGAGGGAGCCGTAGCCCTTCACTTCTTCACCGATATGCCCAGTGATGGCGGCGAGGGCGGGCACCAGTTCCGGCGTGGCTTCCTTGGTGCGCACATAGGTCGACAAGGTGGCGCGGGAGTCGGCAGGTGCCAGTTGCGGGGCACTTTTCACCAGGGCGGCCTGGGTCACTTCGGCCACGGCAGCGAACTGCAACGACTCACCCGCCGGCATGGTGCGGTTCAACGCGTAGGCCATCGGCAGGGTGCCCACCAGGATCAACATGATCAGGCCCATGCCTTTCTGGCCGTCGTTGGAACCGTGGGCAAACGACACGCCGGTGCAGGTGGCGATCAGCATGCCGCGAATCCACCATGGCGGCGGGGTGTCGCCTTTGGGTGCCTTGTACAGCGAACGGTTTTTCACGAAGGCCCGCAGCGCCAGCAACAGCAGCGCGGCGAAGGCGAAGCCGATCAGCGGCGACAGCAGCAGCGCATAACCGATCTTGATCGCCTGGCCCCAATCCACACCGCTGGTACCGTCGCGGCCGTGCATCAGCGCGTTGGCCACGCCCACGCCGATGATCGAGCCGATCAGCGTGTGGGACGACGACGCCGGCAAGCCCAGCCACCAGGTGCCGAGGTTCCACAGGATCGCGGCGATCAATAGCGCGAAGATCATCGCAAAGCCGGCGGAGGAGCCGACCTGCAAAATCAGCTCAACCGGCAGCAGGGCGATGATGCCGAACGCCACCGCGCCGCTGGACAGCAGCACACCGAGGAAGTTGAAAAAGCCCGACCACACCACCGCGAAATGCGGCGGCAGCGAGTTGGTGTAGATCACCGTGGCCACGGCGTTGGCGGTGTCGTGGAAGCCGTTGACGAACTCAAAGCCCAGGGCGATCAACAGCGCCACACCCAACAGCAGGAACGGCGTCCAGGTGGTGACCACCGTGCCCAGTTCGTGCATGTCGTGCATCAGGCTGTAGGCGGTGAACAACAGGCCCATGGCGAGCACGGCGAAGAAAATAATCACCGTCACCAGGCCCGGTTTTTTGTCCAGGCGCGGTTTGGGGTCGGTGGTGGAAGCGTGTGCGGAGGCGGTCAGGGAAGGGGTGGCCATGCCGGAGCATCCAGTGTGGGGAGGATGTGGGTCATGATCATTGCAAAATGTTACAGAGATGCTGCGGTAAGTCAGTGTTTAAGTGAAAGGGGCTGCCACTGGTCTGCAGCCCCCCTGAATTTCAATAATCCTTGCGCTTGCGGAACGCCCAACGCCCGGCAATCAGGGTGAACGTGGCCACCAGCGCCACCAGGATCCAGAAGCCCTCGGGGTCCGTAGAAAGCGGTACGCCCCCGACGTTCATGCCAAAAAAACCGGCAATGATATTGATCGGCAGCGCCAGCACCGTGACCACGGTCAGGGTGAACAGCGTGCGGTTGCTCTGCTCGTTGAGGTTGGCGGCGATCTCTTCCTGCAGCAGCTTGATCCGTTCACCCAGGGCCATCAGGTCGTTGATGATCAGCGCAAATTCCTCGGTGGATTTGCGCAACTCCTTCACGTCTTCCTTCTGCAACCATTGCGGCGGGCGATTGAGCAACCGCAGCAACGAGCCGGGCTCCAGCGCCAGCAGCCGTTGCAGGCGCACCAGCACCCGGCGTGCGGCGCCCAGTTCGGCCCGGTTGGTGGACAGGCGTGACGACAGCAACTGGTCTTCGATCTGGTCGACGCTGAGGCTGGTCTTGCGCACGATCTGCGTCAGCACCTCGCCCTGGTCCCGCAGCAAATGCACCAGCAGTTCCAGCGGCGAGCGAAAGTGCTCACCGGCCTTCACCGACGACCGCAGCTTGTCCACCGAGTGCAGCGGTTGCAGACGCGCACTGACCAGCAGCCGGCTGCGGGCGCAGACCCACAACGTGGAAATGTCTGAAGACACCATGCTGCTGAAGTTGAACACCACGTCGTTGACCACCGCCAGCAAGGCCGAGTCCACGTGTTCGATGCGGGTGGAGCGTGAGCCTTCGTGCAAGGCTTCGAAGAATTCTTCTGGCAGGTTCAGGTGCCCCTGCATCCAGCGCTCGCAGGCAGCGTGGGCCAGGTTCAGGTGCAGCCAGAGGAATTCTTCCGGGTCACCGGGTTGCTGCAAGGCCGCCAGGGCGGTGGCTGAGTCGATCTGTTCGCCCTTTTCACCGGGGCGAAAACGAAAACCGTAAAGCAAGCCAAA
Source organism: Pseudomonas sp. ADAK13 (assembly GCF_012935715.1). Lineage (NCBI taxonomy): Bacteria > Pseudomonadati > Pseudomonadota > Gammaproteobacteria > Pseudomonadales > Pseudomonadaceae > Pseudomonas > Pseudomonas sp. ADAK13. Next base: position 515,801 of record NZ_CP052860.1, on the reverse strand, counting down.
CAGGTCGGAGTCCTGGTGGCTGTGGTCGATGCTGTGGTTCATGGACGCTCGCAGGGAAAGTGCCTGTAGGAGATTTCACAGGTTCACTTGAGCGCATCATGGCAACTGGATTTGACGGTTTTGTGACAATTTGAGGTGGGCGTCAATTGCCTGTGGGCAAACTGAAGCTGAACACCGTGCCGTCCTGTTCGTGGGACGACACCTCCAGCCGCCCGCCATGGGCGTCGGCAATCTGTTTGACGATGTACAAGCCCAGGCCCAGCCCGGCCTGGGGTAGGGCGCCGGTCGGTCGGGAGTAGGGCTGGAACAGCAGCGGCATGGCTTGATCGCTGATCACCCCGCGGTTTTTCACCGTCAGCTCGAACGTACCGTCGTTGACTTGCGCACTGACCTCAACCGGCCCTTCGGGGTTGCCGTGGCTGATGGCATTGCCCACCAGGTTGGAGAGCAATTGCGCCAGCCGTTCGCGGTCGCCTTGCACTCCCTTGAGGTTGCCGATGCGCGCGTGAATCTGGCGTGTCGGGTGAACGTGCTGCACCTCGTCCACCACGTGCTGCAAGGTGTCTTCCAGCCCGGAGCATTCACCGATGTGCACCGGGATGCCGCTGCCCATGCGCCCTCGGGCAAAATCCAGTACATCTTCCACCAACTGCGAAGCGCGGCGGCCGCTGGCGAGCATGTGCCGCACGAGGGTGTCGGTGGCCGGGTCCGGGTGTTTGCGCAACAGGCGCTCGGCGCCCACGTTGATTGCGAACAGCGGGTTGCGCAGGTCATGGCCGAGCACGGCGATGAACTGTTCCCGCAGTTCGGCGGTTTCCCGTTCTTGCTGCAAGTCGGCCTCGGTTTGCTGCAGGCTTTCTTCGGCTTCGATTTGCAGCGACAGCACCCGGGCAAACGACTCCATGGTCGACTGGATGGTGCTGCTGCGCAGCTGTGCCGGGTTCGGGTCCAGGGCGCAGATGGTGCCGAAAAAACGCCCGTCGGTGCGGAACACCGGCACCGAGATGTAGCTTTCAAAGTGGTAGATGCGCGGTGTGTGGTGGTCGCGGTACAGCGGGTCTTCGCTGGCTTTGTCGATCACGATCGAGACATGGGAGCCCCGGATTTCGTGGCACAGGGTGGTGGTCAGGTCCAGTTCGCCGCCGACGGGCAGGCCGAAGTCCAGGCGGTCGAGCACGGCGCAGGCCGTCCATGAATCATCGGTCACCCGGGCCACGGCGGCAAACCGCAGGCCGGTCATTTCGCTGACCACCTGGAGAATGGCGGGGACAGCACTGATTCGGCCAATGGTGGCAATGTCTGCGGCTCTTTGCCCCATGGCGAACGGTCTCGATCCTGATGCTGCTGGCGTTGTGCCTTGGCTGATAACTGGGATTCTAGCGGCCTTGAAGGTTGAAGGTACAACTTCGTGCAAGGGAATTAGACTATTTACTCTTCTGGGCGACGAGCGCGCATAAAAAAGCCGCGCGGCCCGAAGGCGGCGCGGCGTTTTTGTGGTTCAACTCAGGTGTCTTGTTTGTTTTCCAGGACTTCGCCGGTCTTGGCGTCCAGCTTCACGTCCCACTTCACATTGCTGGTGTCACGCAGTTCGGTCTCGTAGACCAGGCGACCGGCTTCGTTTTCCAACTCGGTGTCAGCGATGGTGGCGCCTTTGTGCTGGGCCAGGGCCTTGGCGTTGAGTTTTTCAAAATCCATCACGGCACCGGACTTGAGCAGGCTCGGAATGTGGTCCGGGCGAACATCGGCCTGGGCGAAACCGGCGGTCATGGTCAGGGCGGCGGCAGCGAACAGAGCGGTCAGGTTTTTCATGGTGTGATCCTTTGGGGTGAGCTGTTTAAGTGGGATCAGGTTAACCAGCGCAACTTAACTCACCCTTAAAATTGCGCCGTTTGTTCAATCGGCGAGGAGTGCGGGGTTTCATGCTGGCGTCTCACTTATGGGAGACACAGATGAAACGGTTGATGACCTGGGTCTATGCGCCCGTGTTCTGGGCGGGATTTATCGGTTGGGCGTTGTGGCTGGTAGAGGTGGGTGCGCTGCACTGGCTGGGGCTGGTGTTTGTAACGGCGGTGGCGGTGTCGTTTATCGCTGAGGCGTGGTTGCCTTACGAGCCCCAATGGAATCGAAACCAGGGCGATCGCAGGCGGGACATTCTTCATGCATTGGTCAATGAAGGCCTCAATGCATTGGGCTTGTTGATCCTGCCGGGGTTGACCGCACTGTTGGCCATCGACGGTCTATGGCCGCGGGCATGGCCGCTGTGGGAGCAATTGCTGCTGGCGATTTTCATCGCCGATGCAGGCATCACCCTGATGCATTACGCCAGTCACCGGGTCGGGGCGTTGTGGCGCCTGCATGCGGTGCATCACAGCGTGCAGCGGCTGTACGGTTTCAATGGCTTGATGAAGCACCCGCTGCACCAGATGCTGGAAGCCACGGCCGGGCTGCTGCCGTTGATCCTGCTGGGCATTCCCACGGATGTGGCGCTGCTGCTGGCGCTGGCGATTGCCATTCAGCTGTTGTTGCAGCATTCCAACGTCGACATGCGCCTGGGGCCGCTGCGCTGGGTGTTCGCCTGGGCGCCGGTGCATCGGTTTCACCACATGAAATATGGCCGGGCGGGGGATGTAAATTTCGGGCTGTTTTTCAATCTGTGGGACTGGCTGTTGGGGACGGCGTTTTACCGCCAGGACTATCGAATGGGGCAGGGCGATTTGGGGATTGGCAGCCGGCCGGACTTTCCTCGGGATTATGTGGCGCAGTTGCGCGATCCGTTCAGGGCCGTGCGATTGAGCAAGGAGCCGCCGGTTCCGGCCGGTCTATTCCAGGATTCGCACGTGCAGGTTACGCAACGACGCCCCGGCCGTGACGCCAAATAGCTGCTTCATGGTCCGGGAAAAATGCGCCGAATCGGCGAACCCGGCGCCATGGGCCGCCTCGGTCAAGGTGTTGCCGCCGAGCGCCAGCCCCAGCGCCACCCGCAAGCGCCGCCACAGCACCAGGCGGCGCACCGGCAATCCCAACTGATGGGTGAACAAGCGCTCCAACTGGCTCAACGAAACGTGCGCTGCCTGCGCGAGAGCCTGGGCCGAGACCTTGCCGCTCAGTTGCTGATCCAGCGCCAGCAGCGCGCGCTCCACACGGGTGTCTTCCAGTGCGCGTCGCGGCAACTGCCGCAGCGTGCGGTCGAGTGCCTCAAGGGACAGTTGGCTATCGGCGAGGGCGGCCTGCAAAAGGTCGAGATCAAACGCGCCGGGCTCGGCATACACCATCAACACCTCACCCTCGGTGCGGAGGATGGCGTGGGGCATTCTTGAAAGGATAAACAGGCGATGGGCCGTGGTGACACGGCCATCGAGGCTGGCCGTGATCGGCCCGCCCGGGGAGAACATCAACTGATGGGCATAGTGCGCATGGGGCGCGGTGCGCCCCGGTATGCCCTGGATCAGCCCGTAGTCAGGCCCCAGCCACAGGCGACCTGACCATTCGGAACTCACTCAGTAACCGTTGTCCTGCAGCAGGTCGGCCACGCTCGAGGACGGCCAGCGCTTGTAGTACTTCAGCAGTTCGGCGGCGCGGTTGGTGAAGATGCCATCGACGCCGGCCTTCATCACCTTGTCGAAGTCCACCGGCTCATCCACGGTGTACACGTGCACCAGCAGGCCCTTGTCGTGGGTCAACTGGTTCATCTCGGGTTTGACCAGGTCGGAGTAGCTCTGGTCGCCCAGGTTGGTCAGCTGTGCCGAAGGGCCGGTACCGATGGCGCCCAGGCTCTTGGCCTCGTCGATCCATTTTTCGAACTCGGCGGCGTCCTTGGGCTCCTGCTTGGCGTAGTAGGCAGCTTTGGTCGGCTCGCCGGACTCGGCGAAGGTCACCTTGGATTTCGGTTCGATGCTGCCTTCACCCACCCACAGCAGCAGGATTTTCGGGGTGTTGGGCATCTCTTTTTGCAGCTCTTTCAGGCTGTCCTTCTCAAAGGTTTGCAGCACTACGCGGCCCTTGCCCTGGCCGACGCCGATGTTTTTCTGGGCCTGATTGGAGCCGGTGGAGCTCAGCCAGCCTTTATCCAGCAGCTTGTTCTTCAGGTCGGCTTCGATACCCGGGAATTGCTTCGGCTCTTTGGTTTCGATGTACAGGCCGGGTTTGTGCTGCGGGTTGCCTTCGGCGATCTTGATGATTTCGTCCAGGCTCAGGATTTTCAGGCCGACGAAGCCAGGGCGGGCGCGGTCCGGGTAGGCGGCGTTGAACCAGCTGCCGGCGTCCAGGGTTTTAAGCTCGGCCCAGGTGAATTCGTTGGCCGGGCTGTCTTTGCGCTCGGGGAACTTGGTGGCGACGTCGGTGGTGCGTTGCAGGTTGTTGTCATGGAGGGCGAACAGTACGCCGTCCTTGCTGCGTTGCAGGTCCATTTCCAGGTAGTCGGCACCCAGGTCGCGCGCTACTTTGTAGGCCGCGGCGGTGGATTCCGGTGCATCGTAGGACGCGCCACGGTGGGCAATCACCGCAGGGTGCGGAATGCCTTCGTTGGTGGCCAATTCGGTAGGGCTGATCGGGCTTGCCGCCTGTGCGTGGCCAAGGCCCAACATCAGGGCCAGCAGCAGGGCACTCTTGGTAAACGTGACAGGCATATGCGAAGTCCTTTCGTGGAGGTAACTTTGAGAAGGGCTCCTTTTTAACAATTGAATGCGAATGGCGCTATCACCAAACCGACATTAACGTGTTCACGGGCCATTTTTCTGCGCTTTTGTGCTGTGCTATGCAGTACTCTTGCCTTTAGCTGCCCCATCAGAGGGCAGATTTTTTTGCCACGCGTGTAAACCATCTTTCCAGTCCAAGTAGGACTTTTCAGTGAGGTTTACCATGCGCATCACCTCCGAGCTTATCTGCCAGGCCGTCGACCAACTCCACGGTTTTGTCGGCCTGAACCGCAAGACCGGCCAGTACATCGTACGTTTCAGCGAAGATTCCTTCGGCATGGACGTGGCCGATGACGGCATTATCCCTACCTCCGAGTTTGTCTGGCTGCCGGTGGACGGGCAGGCCATGACCTTGTCCCGCGAGCGGATCCAGTTGTTGCTGGACCAGAATATCGACGATCGCATCAACATTACCGAACCGCTGCGGGTGTACATGCGCCGGGTGGAGATTCCACAGATCAGTGCGGTGCGTCATTTGGTCAGTTGAGCGCCACATTGCCCCTGCGGCGAGAGAGCTTTTTGTGGCGAGGGAGCTTGCTCCCGCTGGGCTGCGCAGCAGACCCAAAAGCTTGGGAGCGCTGCGCACTCCAGCGGGAGCAAGCTCCCTCGCCACAGAAGCCCCTTGCCCACATTGAGTGTTTTGCACAGGTTGATGTTTCAGCGTTCGAACGCGTAAGCCCGCTCCACCTTGCACACCCGTGTATGGCACGCCGAGTACCAGGTGGCGCGCCCTTGCTCGCGCACCTCAGTGTGTTCGGCGTGCTGCTTCCAGGCCAGGATCGCGGCTTCGCTGCTCCAGTAAGACACAGTGATGCCCAGCCCGTCGTCCCCACGCGCCGATTCCACGCCGAGAAAACCGGGTTGTTGCCGGGCCAGCTCCAGCATGCGCTCGGCGGATTGTCCGTAGCCGTTGTCACCTTCAGTGCGCAACGAACTGAACACCACGGCGTAATACGGCGGCTTGGGCGTCTTGGCGATCATGCGCAGGCCTTGAGCAGCGCAATGGCCAGCGGCGGGGTGATGCCTTTAAGCGCCGCACGTTCCGGCTGGAACAGGGTGGCGACAAAAAACGGGTGGTCCAGCAACTCCACCGCCCGCAGGTCGCCCGCTGAATCGTGGCCGCTGGCAATCAGGTCGGCCTCCAGCAGTGCGCTTTCGAAGTCTGGGTTGATGCCATAGCGGCAGCGGTAGCCTTCAAGGAGATCGAGGGTGCCGTAGGCCTCGGCGATGTGAGTAAAGGCCATCAGGCGGATGCTGTCTGTCGCCTCCACCAGGGCGCAGGTCAGGGGTGTCAGTACCGCGCGCGGCGAGTCGGGGGCCAGTTCACCATGCTCGGCGTCGGCCCAGCCCAGCACGTTGCGGGCATATTCCAGCACCGCGTGTTGAAAGCCGCCGCAGGTGCCGAGGAAAGGACGCCGCTGTTCGCGGGCATAACGGATGGCCAGCAGGGCGCCGTCGAGGTCGCGGTAGGGGCTGGCGGGGACGCACCAGAAGCCATCGTAGTGCTGCAGTTGTTCGGTGGATTTGATCGTGTCGGTGGCCAGCCAGTCGAACCGCACCGTCAGGCCCAACGCCTCGCCGGCCTGTTGCAACGCCAAGGGAATGGCCTGATGTGCGGTGACTTGCGCATCGTAGTCGCCGATCAGGGCCAGGTGCAGGGTGGTTTTATTCATCGAGGGTATCCGTGGCTTGTTGAGTCCTGGCGCTCACTATAGATTGGCGTCCATGCAATCAATATTGGCGTTAGCACATATGTTCAATGCAGCGGCGCACTATCAAATCGACTATCCCGACCTCTCTCTGATCCTCGCACTGGTGCGTGGCGGCACGCTTGCACGGGCGGCGGGGTTGCTGCGGGTGGATGTGTCTACGGTGTTCCGAGCCGTGCGGCGGCTGGAGACGGCGCTGGGCCAGACGCTGTTCGAAAAGAGCCGCGCTGGCTACCTGCCCACCACCTTGGCCACCACCCTCGCCGAGCAGGCCGAACGTGCCGAACAGGCGCTGGAGGCGGCGCGTGTGGGGGTGGAGCAGGGCGGTGAAGTGATCAGCGGCACGGTACGCCTGACCTGTACCGATTCGGTGCTGCAAGCGCTGTTATTGCCGGCCCTGGCGCAGTTCATGCACGGCTACCCGGCGCTGACCCTGGAACTGAGCACCTCCAATGACTTTGCCAACCTCAGCCGCCGCGACGCGGATATCGCCTTGCGCCTGACCAAGGCACCGCCCGAGCATCTGGTAGGACGTTGCCTGGGCACGGTGTCGTATCGGGTGTGTGCCAGTGCCGACTATGCCCGCCAGCACGCGGGCGCGGAGCTGGCCGCCCTGAACTGGATCGCGCCGGATGACTTCCTGCCGGACCACCCCACCGTCACCTGGCGGCGCCAGCACTTGCCGGGGGTAATGCCGGCCTATCGCTGCAACAGCATGGTCTCGGTGACCGAACTGGTGCGCGCGGGGCTTGGCGTGGCAGCGTTGCCGGATTACCTGCTGGGCGCGGACTTGCACCCGCTGAGCCCGCCGCTGGTAGGGCACGACACCGCCCTGTGGCTGCTGACACGCCCCGATTGCCGGGCCTTGCGCTCGGTGGTGACGTTATTTGATCAGTTGGGCCAGCATGTGCGCTTGCCGGTGAACTGACTGTGGGAGCTGGCTTGCCTGCGATACAGGCGCTGCGGTACATCAGGCATACCGCAGTGATGCAATCACAGGCAAGCCAGCTCCCACATTGGAGGTGTGGCAGGGTCAGGTCTTGCGGACGAAGTGGTCATGCATTTCGCTGGTCAGCCCTTCAATGCGTTCGGTCAGTTGTTTGGTCATCTCGGTGAGCTTGGTGTTCTGTTCCAGCAGTTCCAGCAACTGCTTGGTGGTGTGCGCCGCCTGGGCCTGGCGTTCGGTGTTGGCCACGGCCAGGGCTTCGCGGTGCTGGGCGTCGGCGTCGGACTGGGCTTTGTCCCGCGCAGCCTGGCGGGTTTGGGCCAGCAAGATCAACGGCGCGGCATAGGCCGATTGCAGGCTGAACGCCAGGTTCAAGAGGATGAACGGGTACACGTCAAAGTGCGTGACGCCGGTCATGTTGAGCACGACCCAGAGCACCACAATCGCGGTTTGCGCCCCAAGGAAAGTCGGCGTTCCGAAGAACCGCGCAAAGGCTTCGGCTTTCAGCGCAAACGTGTCGTTGCCAAAGGTCGGCGCGAGATGGGCGTGTTTACGGTGAAAACGCAGATGATCAACGTTGGCTTCAGGTTTATCCGGGGTCATGGCGGGCTCGAATCCGTGGCGTAAGACAGGCACCACTATAGACCGAGCCCTTGACCGGGCACATGAAGAAGCCTGTCGCTTACCGGTTGCCCTGCTCATTGGCAAACGCACTGACGGCTTGCACCGCCTCGCTGGCGCCTTCGCGAATCTGCAGGATCACCGTACCGGCCTGGTTGGCCAGGTCCACGCCCTGGGCCGCGCGGTCGCGGGTGCCGTCCATGCTGTCGATGGCCTGGCGGGTTTCGTTCTGGATCATCTCGATCATCGAGGAAATCTCTGCCGTTGAACCGCTGGTGCGCGCCGCCAATTGCCGTACTTCATCGGCCACCACTGCGAAACCACGGCCTTGCTCACCGGCCCGTGCCGCTTCGATGGCGGCGTTCAAGGCCAGCAGGTTGGTCTGGTCGGCAATCCCGCGAATGGTGTTGACGATGGCGGTGATCTGCTGCGAACGCTCGCCCAGCTTGGCGATCAGCGCGGAAGAGCCGTCGATGTTGGCGGCAATCTCGCGCATGCCCGTGGCGGTCTGCTGGATCACCTCGGCGCCTTTTTCGGCGATGTCCCGGGTTTGCAGCGAGATGTGATAGGCCTGGGTCGCGCTTTGCGCGTCGGCGGCGTGTTTCTCCACCATGGCCGTGACGTCGGAGGCGTACTTCACCACCTTGCACAGGCGCCCGCTGGCGTCGTACACCGGGTTGTAATTGGCTTCCAGCCACACGATCTGGCCGTTTTTGTCGATGCGCTCGAACTGGCCGTTGAACAGTTCGCCCTGGTTCAGCCGACGCCAGAAATCGCTGTACGCGCTGCTGTTGGCCAGCTCCGGTGTGCAGAAGATGCGGTGATGTTTGCCCTGCACCTGCGCCAGGCTGTAACCCATGCGGTGCAAAAAATTCTGGTTGGCGCTGATGATGGTGCCGTCGAGGTTGAACTCGATCACCGCCATGGCGCGGTCGATGGCCTGCAGCTTGGCGTTGGCTTCGCTCTCGGCCTGCATTTTCGGGGTGACGTCCATGGCGTATTTCACCACCTTCACCACGCTGCCGGACTCATCGCGCACCGGGTTGTAGCTGGCCTCCAGCCATATCGGCTGGCCGCTGCGAGTCACCCGTTCGAAGGTGCCCGACTGGAATTGGCCGTTGCGCAGTTGCGTCCACAACTGGCCGTACTCGGCGCTGCGGGCAAAGGCCGGGGTGCAGAACAGCCGATGGGATTGGCCCAGGACTTGGTCGGCGGTGTAGTCCATGGCCTTGAGAAAATTCTCGTTGGCCCGCAGGACGGTGCCTTGCAGGTCGAATTCGATCACTGCCATGGAGCGGTCGATGGCGTCGAGAAGGCTGGCCTGCTGGGCGATTGTGGCTTGCAGGGTGCTGATGGTTTTTTTGTGGGTGTTGAATAGCATGGTCGTGTGCTCGGGGGAAGCAAGCGTCAGGGGTATCCATGGGGGCGCCTGCCACCGTAAGGCTTCAGCCTACGGCGAGCGTGCTCATTGCCAGCTTCCTTGTGCTGACAGAGGGGTGGAACAGCGGGTTCTGAGTGGTACTGCCAGCAAGAAGTTCTACGACTGCCGACCAATGGCGGCATTATGCTATCGGTCGGTGACGGCTGCGTTTAATTCAGACGAGGTGCAGTGCGCGGGTTTCAGGCGGTATGGGCGACCGCGTAGTCGCTGATATTGACCCGGTTACGGCCGGTGTCCTTGGCGGCATACAGCGCTCGGTCCGCTGCGTTGAGCCACATGGCCGCGTCGGTGAAGGCGGGTTGGAACGAGGCCAGGCCAATGCTCAGGCTGACCCTGAGCTCGGGAATTTCCGGGTTGCGATAATTACTGAACACTTCGCGCATGCGCTCCATCACCTGCGCGGCCTGTTCCAGGGGCATGTCCGGAAGAATCACACAGAATTCGTCGCCGCCGTAACGCCCGGCCAAGTCGTTTTCCCGCAGGTTGCGCCGCAGTTCCAGGCTCAGTTGGCGCAGTACCTGGTCACCGATGATGTGCCCATAGCTGTCGTTGATCTGCTTGAAGTGGTCGATGTCGATCAGCGCGATGGTGGCGTGCACGTGTTGTTGCTGGCACTTGTGAAACTTCAGGTGCAGCAGGTCTTTCCACGAACCGTGGTTGAGCAGGCCGGTGAGGCTGTCAGTGCGGCTCAGGGCACTCAGGGCACGCTTGTGTTCCGACAATTTGATCGCCAGGCGGTAGCAGACCATGCCCAGGGCCATGGGATACAGCGTCAGCATCGGCAGGCAGGCGTAGACCTGGATCAGGCTGACGTCGGGATTGAAGGTCATCCCGAACAGCAGCCATGACACGCCGATGCCCGCCAATTGCGCCACGATGCCATGAAGGAACAGGCGTTTGCCGCCGGCGGCGACGTTGTTCATGGTCATCATCGACAGGATGGTCACCGCCGTCAGGGGCGTGAACTGGGTGGTGGCCGCCCAGAACCCGCCGAGCAGCGAGTCGTACAGCAGGTTTCGTCGTTCAGCCTTGTAGGGGAAGTCGGAGCGAGAGGAAAGCTGATACGCCAGGTGCGCCCAGCCAAAACCATTGAACAGCAGCAACGCCCAGACCCAGCCTGGCATGTGCAGTGGGTAAAGCGCAGCGATGACGCTGATGCAGCCGATGCCCAGGCCGATGATCCTTGGCCTGTAGATACGTCTGGCAAATGACAGCCCTTTGCCTCGTTGGTTTTCCATAGATTCCTGGGTCGATTCTTTTTTTGCAGGTACGACGGCACACGTGATCGGGAAAACCACTGGTCGGATAATACGTGTGAATATTGTCAGTTATTCGCGTGGGAATAATCAGTGTCCTTCGGGGCCATTTGCAAAGGACATGAGACGAATAAGTCAAAAAACGACCTTGGGTGTCGTTCCTGCAACAGGTCAGTGCCGTGGCACGACCTCATAGCCGGCCAGGAACAGGTCGATGGCGGACTCAATGACGCTTGCCTGGGCATCGGCGTCCAGCGTGGGCTGGCCCAGGGTGATCTGCGGCCAGAAGGCGAAAGCCTTGAGCAGGCTTTGTACCTGGTGGGCGGCGAAGCACGGGTCGGTGCAGCTCAACCGACCATCTTCCTGAGCGGCGCGCACCCATTGGGTGAACCCTTCTTCGCGTTTGCTCAGGCGGTTGACCATGTCCTGGGCGCGTTCCGGCGAATGGATGGTGGCGGCAATCGCCACGCGAGCCAGGTCGAGGAAGTTGGCGTCCGACATCATCGTCATCTTGGCTTGCAGCAGCCCGCGCAGTTGCTCGCGCAGCGGCCGGTCACTGGCGTAGCTGACGTCCAGTTGGGCAACGCTGCTGGCCCACAGCTGGTGGAGGATTTCGGCGAACAGCTCTTCCTTGCTCGGGAAGTGGTTGTACACCGTGCGCTTGGAAACCCCCGCGGTGGCGGCGATCTTGTCCATGCTGGTGACCTCGAACCCGTTGTCGCGAAACTCGGCAATGGCGGCTGCCACGATGGCTTCGCGTTTACGGTCGGTGAGGCGCAGGGGTGCAGTCATGGGGGGATTTCGGCTCTGAAGGGAAACTTACACTCGGTAGTTTACTTGCTCCCGGTTTTGTTGCAATCTAGAAACTACACTGTGCAGTGTAATTTTTTGAGCAGTCTGCAGGAGTTCCTCGGTAATGGCCACGATCTCAACCCGTCTCGACAGTTCTTCTTCAGCGCCCAAGTCTTCCGAACAGCATCAAGGTCACTTCACCAATCAGAAGCCCATCCAGCATGGCGGCTTGGGCAAAACCCTGGGCATCATGTGGAAGATGCTCTTCCAGAAGCCTCGCAGTACACGGCCGGTGGGTGAGATCCCGGTGCAGCCGCTGACCCGCGAGCAACTGTTTGCCGCCCCCGACCACAGTGTTTTCCGCCTCGGGCACTCCACTGTGCTGCTGAAAATGCGCGGCAAGTTCTGGCTGACCGACCCGGTGTTCGCCGAGCGTGCGTCGCCCTTCAGTTGGGCCGGCCCCAAGCGCTTCCACCAGCCGCCGATCAGCCTTGAGGACCTGCCGCCGATCGAGGCGGTGATTCTTTCCCACAATCACTACGACCACCTGGACCACAAGGCAGTGGTGCAACTGGCGGATAAGACCCGCTACTTTCTCGCGCCGCTGGGTGTGGGCGATACGCTGGTCAAGTGGGGCGTGGACGCCAGCAAGGTGCGGCAACTGGACTGGTGGCAGGGCACCGAAGTCGACGGGATCCGTTTTGTTTCGACCCCGGCCCAGCATTTTTCCGGGCGTGGCCTGTTCGATGGTAACCAGACGCTGTGGTGCTCGTGGGTGATGATCGACGGTCCACGACGGATTTTCTTCAGCGGTGATACCGGCTATTTCGACGGCTTCAAGCGCATCGGCGAGCAGTACGGTCCGTTCGATCTGACCCTGATGGAAACCGGCGCCTACAACGTCGACTGGCCACACGTTCACATGCAGCCGGAAGAAACCCTGCAGGCGCACATCGACTTGAAGGGCCGCTGGCTGCTGCCGATCCACAACGGCACGTTCGACCTGGCGTTTCACGCGTGGCACGAACCCTTCGACCGCATCATGGCGCTGGCGTGGGAGCGTAATGTGTCCATCACCACGCCGCCGATGGGGCAGGCCTTCATGCTCAATCAGCCGGAGCGCGGGCAGGCCTGGTGGCTGGAAGTTGAGCATCAAGGCAGCGAAGAGCACGTCATCGGGTAAGGGCTTGGCAGCCGGCGCTGCAAGCCATTTCCGACATACGCCCCTCCCGGCAAAAGGGTGCAATCGCTCCTCGTGAGAACCCTCGAGGAGTGGGATGTATGGACGATAACAGCAGCAAAGGCATAGGGCCGGGCGTGTCACTGACGATCCGGCCGTTGTTGCCCGGGAAAGGATCCGGCCCCGCACCTGACGTTCCGGTGACGGACAAGGTTGAGGGAGTGCCGTCGAAGCATCGCAACATCAGGCCCCCCGTGCTTGGAGAAACTGCCGTTGTCGGGCCCGGTATTGCTGCGGCAGAAAAGGGCCACGAGCCTGGCTCGACGCCACTGGTGTTCGGCAGCCACGGCGGTGGTGCGATTGTCGATAAAAGTACGCACCAGGGCGGGCTCGAGTTTGGCGCCAGTCTTCACGCCGGGAGTCCTCTGGGCGTTGATCCAGGCCCCAGGTTCGATATCCCGGGCCCCATGATGCGCACCGTGCGCGACCCCGCGCTGTCACTGATCGCCTTGAGCGGCGTCGACCCCGAAGGGAAGGTGATGGTGGAGATTCCTCCGGTCGCCGATGCCGGGCATTTGAGGAATACTCCGTCGCTCGCCGGCAGCCGTATCGGTTTTGCCGGTGAATACAGGTGCGGTGAGCGTCGGGAAGCCGTCTCCCACAGCGAGTATTTTTCCCGGGTATTGAGCCTGCTGCGCACTGCCGGTGCCCAGTTGGTGCCCGTGCCGGCCCTGATCGCGGATGACACGCGGTATTTCAGCCTTGCCCACAGTAATGAGATCGACGAGCGGGTCACTGAGTATCAGTTGGACGCGCTGATATCCGACGCACAAACCCCCGCTTTCCATCGTGCTTCCACCACTGTTCATCCGCGTTTCTGCCTACCGGTCGGCGCTGACGTCGAGGGTGTATCGGCCGGTGTCTGGTTCTATGGGGCGCGGTGGGCCGGAGGTCGCCTGGCGGCGCTGGTGCACGGTTTCCGGCAGGTGCTGTTGGCGGACAAGAGCAGTCCTGACGGGCCTACTTCGCGGAGCGAGTGATCGCACAAGTTTGGGAGATTTGCCCCAACGCCATTGAGTGATTCTCTTCTTAGACTGAGCCCGGGTTATCAAGTGATACCCCTCACCTTCAGACAGCCGGGGAGTCATCAATGATTGGGCCAAGCTTGGGCGCGGGATGGAGTACAGGTTTTTTCGACGCGATAACGCATGCGCCGCAGGGCTTCCGGAGTGCGCAGGCGTTGGCGGCCGATATGGCCAGCCCCAACGGAGCCAGTTCGGAGGCGGTGGTGAGGGATTCGCTCAGACAAATAGCCAACCTGGACAAGGGCCTGCAGGGCGGCAACGCGTTTATTGAAATCAATCCGGATGCCCGTGAGAACGCCCGCGCACTGGACAGGGAGCGGGCCGACGGCAAGCTGCGCGGCCCTTTGCATGGTGTGCCGATCGCACTCAAAGACGTCTTCGACACCAGCGACAAGATGCAGACCAGCGCGGGCTCATCGGCGCTGGTGGGGACACCTGCCGCAAAAAATGCCCGGGTGGTGGATAACCTGTTGAAGGCGGGCGTGGTCATCGTCGGAAAAACCAACATGAGCGAGTTGTCCAATTTTCGCTCTGACACGCCGGTCAACGGCTGGAGTTCCCGGGGCGGTCAAACCCTGAACCCTCACCGATTAAATGGCCAGCCGGCGGGTTCGAGTACAGGCTCGGCCGTAGCGGTGGCCCAAGGGTTGGTGCCATTGGCACTGGGGGTCGAAACCAATGGATCGATCATTGCGCCGGCGGCCTATAACGGTGTGATTGGCTTCAAACCCACCGTTGGCCTGGTGAGTACCGAAGGGGTGATGACCAGCTCGCGCCTGGACACGGTGGGTACCTTCACCCGCACCGTGCGAGATGCTGCGCAAGCACTGGATGCGATGACCGAAACAAACCATCACACCACCGGGCTCACGCCTGACTCGCTGGTGGGCAAACGCATAGGCTATACACCCTTGCCTGAGTTATCGGCGGATGACGCCGAAGACCCTGACATCAGAGCCGACAGGCAGCATTTTGCAGACGCTCTCACCTTGCTGCAGGCCAAGGGCGCGACACTGGTACCGGTGGGAAAGCTGGCCGAAGGTGTGTCGGACGATACCTACGACAGTTATAGCCTCGCCCTGTACGCCGACGTTAAGCAAAAGCTTGAGGCGTACCTGGCCGGGCGGGAAGGGTTGCCGGTGAAATCGTTGTCAGAGCTGGTTGAGTTCAACGAGCGCAACACCGGGCCGGGCGTTCCCGACCAAGGGTTGCTCACCATGATCAAGGACCTGGACGTGAGCGATCACGTGCGGGAAGGGCTGTGGGCCGCTATCAGCCCGATTTTCAAGGACACCGTCAACAAACCACTGACCGAGCACAAGCTGGATGCAATCGTGTCGAACTTCCTTTCAGGCAGCTACTACTTCGCAGCGGCGGCCGGTTACCCGGGAATCTCCGTGCCGTCCGGCATGGACGACGACGGTATGCCGACAGCGCTTCATTTCTACGGTGCGAGTTTGAACGAACCCACGCTGCTTTCGGTTGCCTACGGGTATGAGCAGGCCTCCCTGGCAATCAGGGAGCCTGCATTCATTCCCGGGCCGGGTTAATCCGGTTCAGTTCAACCCGTAGCGTGCGGCAGGATTACGGTGCGACAGGTTCGGACCGAGTGCCAGCCGCGCGCTTTCGTACGCCTCCCAATCCGCACTGTCCGAGAGCGAAGGGATCGTCACGCGTTCACCTTGGGCAAGGCCGGCGAGGGCAGCGTCCACCAGGTTTTCGGTGGTCATCACCATGGTTTCCGGCAGGTTGTTCACAGGCAGCCCTGCAATGTCCCAGAACTCCGTGGCGGTGGCACCCGGCAGCACGACCTGAACCACCACGCCCTTGTCGGCAAGTTCATGCTGCAACGATTCGCTGAAGGCCTGCACGAAGGCCTTGGTGCCGCCATATACGCCGTTCAGCAGCTTGGGGGCGAGGGCGACAATTGAGCCGATGTTGATAATCGTGCCGCGACCCTGGGCGACAAAGTTGGTTGCTGCAGCCTTGGCCAGGCGGGTCAGCGCCAGTACGTTCAGCAGGATCATTGCGTCCATTTTATCGGCGTCCGACTCCAGCAGCGAAGCGGTGGCTCCTACGCCGGCGTTATTCACCAGCAGGCTGATACGGCCGTCGTCGTGGGCAACCTGGGCGATCCGCGCCAGGTCGGCCGGCAGATTGAGGTCGGCGGCTATCACCTCGACGTTACGTTGAGTGCTGGCCTTCAAGCGGGTTGTCAGTTGCTCCAGGCGTTGCTGGTTGCGGGCCACCAGAATCAGGTCGTAGCCGGCTCGAGCCAGGCGGTCGGCATACACCGCGCCTATTCCAGACGAAGCACCGGTGATCAGGGCATAACCTTTGTGTTGTGACATGGCAGTTGCTCCAAATGGCCGGGGAGAGGATCGGCCTTGTTGGAACCAAGATTATGGGTGTAATGTGGCGGCTGCAATGTCATATATCCCACCTTTAGAGACATGAGGGTTTGGCCATGGTGTCCGTCGGTATCGTGCTGTTTCCCGGTTTTCAGGTGCTCAGCCTGTCCACCAGCAGCGTGTTCGAATTTGCCAACTTCGTGGTGGGGCGACCGTTCTATCGCGTCGACTTGCTGTCGGAGCACGGTGGGCCGATCAAAAGCTCCATGGGCTTTGCCATCGATAGCCTGGCCTTTGGGCAGCAGGACTACGACACCATCGTGGTGTTGGGAGACAACGAATTACTGGAGCCCACCCCTGGCATGGTGGGCTATTTGCAGGCGTCATTGACGGCGTCGCGCCGGGTCACGTCGGCCTGTACCGGTTCTTTCCACCTGGCCGCGGCCGGGCTGTTGGAGGGGCGCAAGGCAACCACCCACTGGTACCACGCCATGACGTTTCGCCAGCGCTACCCCAACGTGAGGCTGGAGGAAGACCGTATCTTCACCGTAGACGGCCCTTTATGGACGTCCGCCGGGATGACTGCCTGCATCGACCTGGCCCTGGCCCTCGTAGAGCACGACCTGGGCGTGGAAGTGGCCCGCGACGTCGCGAAGAAACTGGTGGTCTACCATCGCCGTGCCGGTGGCCAGTCGCAGTTTTCCGCGTTGCTGGAACTGGACCCCAAATCCGACCGAGTACAAACCGCCCTGGCCTGGGCCAAAGGACACCTGCAGGAGGATCTCTCGGTAGAGCAACTGGCCGAAGCGGCGCACCTCAGCCCGCGCCAGTTCAGCCGACTGTTTCGCGCCGAAACCGGCCAGTCCCCGGCCAAGGCGGTCGAACACCTGCGCATTGAAGCGGCGCGGCTGATGCTCGAATCCGGCAGCCATTCCATCGATGTCGTCGCGCGGGAGACGGGCTTCGGTGACCCGGAGCGCATGCGTCGTGCCTTTCTGCGGGCGTTTGGCCAGCCGCCACAAATGATCCGCCGGGCGTTGCAGTTGCAGGCATAGACGTCAATATACGGTGGCCAGAACCTTGGGCAGCTCAGGCGAATAGCACTTCAATACGCCCTTGAGTACGCGAAGCGGGCGCAGCCGTAATGACGATTTGCACATCTCGCCCCAGGCGGGACAAGCACTCAAGCATCTTGGCTTCACTGATACCCCGGAACCTGCCACGCAGCATTTCAGACACCTTGGGCTGCGATAAACCAAGGATGACGGACGCTTGTGCCTGAGTGAGGTTTCGTGTCTTGAGAATCTCCCCGATCTTCGCCGCCAGTTGAGCTTTGACCTGCATTTCACTGGCGTCGGGTTGCCCGATGTCTTCATAGACATTGCCGCTGCTTTCTTCGATCTCAATCGCGTTGTGATGCTTGTGCATGATCCTGTGCCGCCTTGAGTCGCTGTTTGATCAGTTGTATGTCGTGCTGTGCCGTAGCGATGCCTTTTGTCGACTTCTTCTGGAAGCAATGGAGGACGTAAACAGCTGAGTCAAAACGGACGGTATATACCCCTCGATAAGTGTTGCCGTCGCAATCCTCGACGACCTCAAGCACCGCATTACCGCCAAACCCTTTCAGTGCCTTGGTTTGTGAATGCTTGCTTCCTCCCTGAGCAAGGTGAAGCGCAAAGCCAAACACATCTTGAACAGCTCCAGGCATTTGCTGCAGATCTTTCTTGCTACCGCCCACCCACAGGAGTGGCTTCCATGAACTCATGAGAGGATATACCTAAATAGGGATAAACGTCAGTGCAAAGAGAAATCTCAATCAGCCGTTTCAACCGCTGAATGCTCTGACGACAAGGGCAAAGAGCCCCTCACACTCATCCCCCACCCCGGCGCAAACCCCGGGAAAAACACCAACCCTTCAGCCTCCAGACGAAACGCCACACTCAGGCGGACCTCATCGTCCACATCGCCATGGCTTTCAAAACGCTGGAGGGCGTCCACGTCCACCTCTGCTTCCCGGGCCAGGTCTTCCCGGCTCCAGCCCAGCATGAGGCGGGCCTGCACGCTGTGCCGTGGGGTAAATTGGTGAAGGACGATCTGCTGTTCTACGGTGCTGCTCATTGCCAGAGAGGACATGGGCTTTCTCCAGGTTCGACGGGGGAGGGCAAATTATACTGTGTTTTTGTACAGTTGTTTTGACCGCTCATCAACTGGATTTTTCGATAGGGTTGCCGCCGCTCTATTTTGCCCCTTCCAGGTAAGTACTCGGTGAGTGGCCGAGCACCCGCCGGAACATGCTGGAAAAAGCCGCCGGGTTTTCGTAACCCAGGTCCAGGGCGATGCGGGTGACGCTTTCGCCGCTGGCCAGCCGCGCCAGGGCCTGCACCACACAGGCGCGCTGGCGCCACTGCACGAAGCTCAAGCCGGTTTGCTGGCGAAAATGCCGGCTGAAGGTGCGCAGGCTCAGGTGCGAGTGATCGGCCCATTGAGCCGGTGACTGGTGCACGTCCGGGCGCTGCACAAACGTCAGGCACAAGGTCAGCAAGCGCGGGTCTTGCGGCAGCGGGATATGCAGCGGCAAGTGCGTGGCGCGGGCCAGTTCATGCAATAGCAGGCTGACCAGCGCACCGTCGCGACCAGCCTCGTCGTACTCAAGGGGCATCTCCACCGCGTCCATCAGCAGCTGGCGCATCAGTGGCGAAATGCTGATGACGTGGCAACTGGAACCCAAATCGGTGACGGCGTGCGGTTCGATGTACAGGCTACGGGTCGACACGCCGAGCATCAGTACTTCATGGGGCACCTGGGCGGGAATCCACACGGCGCGCTGGGGGGGCACCACCCAATTGCCTTTCTGGGTGCTGACTTGCATCACGCCGGTGGCGCCATACAACAACTGCCCGCGCCGATGGCTGTGGCGCTTGAGCAGATAGCCGTCGGGATAGTCGGTGCCGATCGCCACTACCGTTCGGGGCGTCAGGTCCAGTTGTGCGATGGAAACGTTGCGCATGTGGCGGATTCCGAGAGTGGCAATATCTCGCACATTATTGGCCGACTTGCGCAAGCGGGCCAAGCCTTGAATCTCTATCGTCCAAGGCTCCTCCTGATGCTGAAGGCGATACTCGATGTTCTATCTATTACTGGCGCTGTTCGGCTGCATGACCGGCGTGACCGCCGTGCTGTTCGGGTTCGGCGGCGGATTCGTGGTGGTGCCGTTGCTGTACGGCATGTTGAAGCTCAGCCACGACACAGGAGTAAGTGAATCTGCGATGCATATCGCGGTCGCTACCTCCACCTGCGTGATGATCGTCAACGCGCTGATCGCCACCGGAAAACACCGGCGCAAAGGTAATCTGATTCGCCATTACCTGTGGCCGTTGGGCGGGTTTATCGGGATTGGCGCGGTGCTTGGGGCCGGTGCAGCGATGTTCGCCAGTGGTAGCTTTATCCGCTACGCCTTTATCGCTTACCTGGCCGTCACCCTCGTCGATTGCCTGTTGCGCAGGGGCTTTCTCAGCCAGGACGACACGCACCCACCACGGCGCCTGGGCAGCGCGGAAGTGACGGGCGGCGGCATTGCCATTGGGTTGATCGCGACCTTCCTGGGGGTGGGCGGCAGCGTGATGACCGTGCCGCTGTTGCGCCGGTGCGGCTTGAGCATGTCCCAGGCCACGTCCATGGCCAACCCGTTGAGTGTGCCGGTGGCGCTGGCCGGTACCTTTACCTACATGGTCATGGCGGGATTCGCCAAGGTGGAATTGGGCGCGTGGTTTGTCGGCTATGTCGACTTGCTGGCGTTTGCCATCCTCACCCTGGGCTCGCTGCTGGGCATTCGCCTGGCCACGCCGTGGATCGGTCGCATCCCGGACGCGCTGCATGCGCGGGTGTATATCGGGTTGTTGGGCGCGGTGATGGTGAGCATGTTGGTCTGACGCAAGTGGCTTTTGCGTTCTTTCAGTCGCAGGGCTAGGGTTACTTCTTTATTCAAAAGAAAGTGATCGGGGAGCGTGGTGTCCATTTCCGAAAGCGACTGGAAGAAGTTCAAGGCCCTCAGGGCATTGGCGCTTGAACGCTTTTACCTAGGCGTCCTGGCTGCTGCAAAGAGCATCAGCGAGCGCGAAACGCTGTCTGCCGAGGCTCGGTACAGGACGCTGTATCGCCTCACCAAGGATCGCGATAACGATATCGTCCTAATGTTTGATTTCTACAGTCGTTCGAAAGCCCGCGAGAGCCTTGCGCAAATGATCAGCCATGATTTGTTGACCGATTCAGAGTTGTCGGTATTAAGCGAAGAGACATTGAGTGCTATCAGCTACGCGGTCAGGCAGCGTTATGACATCGAGTGGGTTGCTGAACAGGTTTCAGGCGACTGAAAATCTTGTCTTTGACTTCAGGCAAAATGTTCAGGAAATACATTAATGCTAAGTTTTAATTGTACACAGGCGGCTAGCGATTTTTTTAGCCGGGCTCACAAAGGCAAAAAAATCACCCCGGTTCAAAAAGCGCTGCCACAGGAGAGCCAGGGCGATGACCAGTACGCCGACCCGCATCAGTGGCTGGTCCATGCTGCGACGGTGCAACGTAAACATGTGTTGTTGGCGATACATCTGAAAACCCGCTATTGCATGTTGTTTTTTGATATGAAAAAGGCAGACGCCGATAGTTTTGTGCACACCTTTATTAATCGTTGGATGAGTGGCGTTTTGGATCTCGCCTTAAAGTCTGATGTTTTGGATTTGGTTGATCCGTCGGTACCTGAGCAGCAATTCGTCAGTTTGGTCGAGTCGTACTGCCTGCAGCAGCGGGGTGATCGGAGTGCGCAGACTCAAATCAACGAAATATTGCGGAGTTTTGAGGTGGACGCAAAAGGCGTGGATCTTGCCGCAACGTCTTGGAGCGCTCTGCATTACGACGCTCAAATCAACCATACGCCTCGAAGCTTAAAAGATGTGAAGGGGCTTCATTGGCCGGATGAGGAAATGGTGATTCATTGGTTGGTCACGGTAGGCGGATTGGACCCTGCGGGCGCCGCACTTGCACGTGAAAAGTACGGTCTGTTCAGACGAATGGCCTGACCCGGAATCGCATTATCGTTCTTCCAACCCCGGCGCCTCGCGAATAATCAGGTGGTCCAGGTTCTCGATATTGGCACTGAACACGCCGAACGTTTGCTCGGGATTCCTCTTGCTCGGTACCTGTTTCAGCTCCGGCGTCACCCCGTAGAAGAAGCAATACAACGCCCGCTCACTGTCCACCGCCGCCTTGATCTGTTCCAGGAACGCTTTGCGCTTGCGGTAGTTCTCGATCAGTTTTTTGCTCAGGTAAACGTTGATGGAGTAGGGCTTCTTGTCGAGCCAGGCCTTCTTTTCGAAGTCGATGCGAAAGCTGCTGGTGTAGTCCTTGATCGCCTTGATCTTGCCCCAGTAGATCAGGCCTTTGTTGTCTTGCAGGTATTCGATCTTCTTGAAAAACGTCCAATAGGTCGCGGTGTGATCGCCGATCTTCAAGGGCATGCTTTTAAGCTTGTCCTTGTCGCCGATATTGGACACATAGCATTCCACCGGGTGGGCGAAGACGCTGGTTTTGTCCGGGGTGGTGTCGCTTGAGCTGTAAGACACGGCGCTGCGGGTTGTGGGCGTTTTCGGTGGTGCTTGTGGGGTGCCGCCTTCGGCACCGATCACCGTTGTCTTGCGTTCGTACTGGCGTCGCGTCAGGACAAATTCCGACGGGAAGTTTTCCTCCGGCCCATCCTCAGCTTCACCTTTTCCGGCGTGGCGGCTGGCGTAGCGGCAACCGTCGATATGCCGGGTGCTGGGGATATTTTTGAAATGCGGTGTGCGCAGGTAATTGACGTTTTTCGCGTTGAACGTGCCCAGCACATTGCTTGCCGCAAATGCCGCCCGGCATTCATCGTTGGGGCACAGGAAGCTGTCCTTGTCGGAATCGAAGGCGGCGGTTTCGTCGAAATTCAGGTCGCGCACGTCATAGATCGACAGCTTGTCGTCGAGACTCAGGCTGTAGGCCGTGTCGAATTTCATGGGGGGCTCGGGTCCGTGAGATATTTCGCTATTAATAGCGGGATATCGCGCAAATATCAGCAGAAATCACGTACGCACCGTCACCCGCCGGCCACTCAAGAAGCACAAGGTGCCACCTACCGCCGTCAGCCCGCTCAGTACATAGAACATCGAGGCGGGCGAGGCATTGATTAGCAGATAGCCGCAGATCACCGGGCTCAATGCGCCGCCAAATGCCGCCAGGTTCTGCGCACCGTAATAGCTCCCGCGCAGGGCGTCGGGGGCGATGGTGTCGATAAACAGGAACTCGGACGGGTAGATGATCATCTCCCCCAAGGTGAACACAAACATCGCGACACACCACGACACCAGGCCGTCCGCCATGCTGAAGCCGATCAGCCCCGCAATGAACAGCGAGGTGCCGAGCACGATCCAGTAGCGCAGCTGTTCACGCTTTAGGAACCGGCCAATCTGGTACTGCATCAGAATTACCGTGATGGCGTTGCACGCCAGCACCGCGGAGAGAATTTTCAGCGCGCTCTCCGGCTTGTAGGCCACCAGCAGAAACTGCGACAGATACAGGGTGTAGCGCCCGTGGACAATGGTGCTCAACAGGCTGCCACTGGTGAACAGGATCAAGGTGCGATCACTGCGCAACGTCCTCAGGGTGCTGAGAAAACTTAAGGGTTTATTACTGTCGTCGCGCTGGGTCGGCGGGATGCCGATCATCAGGAACAGGCTGCCAAAGGCAATCGCGCTGGCGATCAGGAACGGCGCCAAGGGCATCTGGCCCGCAATCACCACGCCGAGCATCGGGCCGGTGGCGTAGCCGACATTGGTCAGGGTGTAGCGCAGGGAAAACACCTTGGCGCGCTGGCCCACCGGCAGGTTCTCGCTGATGATCGCCTTGGAGCCAATCAGGAACAGCGCCGAAGCGGCTTCGGTGATCACCAGGGTCAGGGTAGTCAGGTACAGGTTGCTGGCAAAGGTCAGCAACAAAAAACCGATGGAGCTGGAGAGCATTGCCAGGATCAGCAGCTTGCGCTTTTCCAGGCGGTCGATGATGTAGCCGCCGTAGAGGCCCAGCAGGGTGGCGATGAACACGGCGATGCCCATCAGCAAGCCGATGTCTTGCTGGTTGAGGCCCAGGCGGGTGCTGAGCAACAGCGCGAGTAGCGGACTGGTCATGGCGCGGCTGACGACGATGGTCACCGAGCAGATCATCAGGCGGCGGATTACCAGGGAGTAGGTGGCCACGGTGGTGCGGATGTCCTTGTCATAAATGCGTAGTCAAGCCGAGCATGGTTCTACAGATCAATGAAGATCAAATGTGGGAGCTGGCTTGCCTGCGATGGCGGTGGGTCAGCTTGTATATTCGTCGCCTGACTCACCGCCATCGCGGGCAAGCCCGGCTCCCACAGGGTTACGCGGTGTTACTGGCCGGCATTGATGCTGATTTTTTCCACCGCACCCTGCTCCAGGTCCCACTTCTTCAGGATCTTGCCGTACGTACCGTCATCAATCATGCCCTGCAGTGTTTCGCTGATGGCCGTGACCAATTCGGTATTGCTCTTCTCAATCCCCAACCCGGTGAACTGCTTGGAAATCGCCAGGCCCACCGGCTTGTACTTACCCTTGTCCAGCGACATCAGGTAAGGAATGGTTTCACTGCCCTGCATCGCCGCATCCAGACGGTTCTGCTGCAACTGCGCCCGGGCATCCGCCGAGCCTTCAGTGCCAATCACCACGATCGCTGGCTTACCGGCTTTTTCGCAGTTTTCCTTGCTCCACGCGGCAATTTCCGACGGCCAGGTGGTACGTCGGCTGGTGCCGACTTTCTTACCGCACAGGTCGGTCAATTCCTTGAGGTCTTCACGCTTGGCCAGGGTGTAGAACTGCGGGCCGCTGGTGAAGTAGTCGATAAAGGTCACCGCCTTCTGGCGCTCGGCCGTGTCGCTCATGCCCGACAGCACGATGTCCACGCGCTTGGTGGTCAGGCCGCTGAGCATCTGTTCGAAGCCGGTTTCCTGCCACTTGATCTTCACCCCCAGACGTTCGGCCAGGGCGTTGCCCAGGTCAAAATCCAGGCCGGTGAGTTTGTTGGTGGCGGTGTCCTTGAAATCCATCGGCGGGTAGTTCGGCACGATGGCCGCGCTGATCTCACCCTTGTCCTTGATCGCTGCCGGCAATGCCGCCAAAACCGAAGTGGAGGCCATCAGGCCTACGAGCAAACTTGGAAGAAACAGATTTTTCATGGGGGCGTTCTCGTTAGTTTTTTAGTTAAGTGCGAACGGCAGAGATAAAGCTTTGGGTACGCGGGTTTTGTGGGCTTATTAGAATTTCTTCAGGGCTGCCGGCTTCCACAATCTGGCCGGCATCCATAAACACCATGCGGTTGGACACTTCGCGGGCGAAGCCCAATTCATGGGTGACCACAATCATGGTCATGCCGGTGGTGGCCAAATCGCGCATCACCGACAGCACTTCTCCTACCAGCTCCGGGTCGAGGGCTGACGTGGGTTCGTCAAACAACATCAGCTTGGGGCGCATCGCCAACGCGCGGGCAATCGCCACACGCTGTTGCTGGCCGCCGGACAATTCCACCGGGTAGGCATTGCGCTTGTCCGCCAGGCCAACCCGGGCCAGCAACTCCAGCGCGTCCTCGGTGGCTTCCTTGGGTGAGCGCTTGAGCACCTGGCACGGGCCTTCGATGATGTTCTGCAACACGGTCATGTGCGGGAACAAATTGAAGCGCTGAAACACCATGCCGGTGGCCAGGCGCTGACGGGCGATCTGCGATTCATTCAACTCATGCAGCTTGTTGCCGACGACCCGGTAACCCACCAGTTCGCCGTCGACCCACAGGCCGCCCTTGTCAATTTTCTCCAGCTGATTGACGCAGCGCAGCAGGGTACTTTTGCCGGAACCGGACGGGCCGATGATGCACAGCACTTCGCCTTGCTCGACTTCCAGGTTGATGTCCTGCAACGCGTGATACTGGTCGTAATACTTGTTCAGGTTCACGGCCTTGACGATGCTTCTCATGGGGCAAATCTCCTCAGTCAGCGCTTACGAACGCTTGCCGGCGCCGCGGGCAAAACGACGCTCAAGGCGGCTCTGACCGAATGAAAGAACAGTCACCACCGCCAGGTACCAGATGCCGGCAACAATCAGCAGCTCCATGACCCGGGCGTTGGCGTAGTAGATGTTTTGCGCGTTGTGCAGCAGCTCCGAGTACTGGATCACACTCGCCAGGCTGGTCATTTTCACCATGCTGATGAACTCGTTGCCTACAGGCGGAATGATCACCCGCATCGCCTGGGGAAGAATCACCCTACGCAGCGCTTGAAGGCTCGGCATACCGATGGACTTGGCAGCTTCGTACTGGCCGGTGTCCACCGACAACAGGCCGGCGCGCACTACTTCGGCGGTGTAGGCACCCTGGTTGATGCTCAGGCCGAGGAGGGCGGCCACGAATGGCGTCATCAGGTCCACGGTGTCGATGCTGAACAGCCCGGGAATCGCGATCACCGGGAAAATCAGCGCCAGGTTGAACCACAACAGCAGTTGCAGAATCAGCGGCGTGCCACGAAACAGCCAGGTGTAGGTGATGGCCACGTAACGCAGGATCGGGTTGGCCGACATGCGCATGATGGCGGTGATCACCCCGATCACCACGCCCAGCGCCATGGCCAGGATCGACATGATGATGGTGTTCACCAGGCCCCAGATAATCGCCTCGGACGTGAGGAACTGACCGATGTAGGACCATTCGATCTGACCATTGGCGAATGCCCGCAGCAAGGCGGCCAGGGCGATCACGATCAACGTAGCGAAAAACATCCGCCCGTAATAGCGACGGGGCACGTGCTCGTACTGGGTGATATCGAACTGGTTCTCGGTCTGCTGGCGCTCGGCTTGCAAGCGCTCTGCCGGGGTTTGTTTCATGGTGACTCTCCAAAACAACGATCTAACTGGATACCAACATCCCTGTAGGAGCCCGGCTTGCCGGCGATTGCGGTTTCAAGAACGCCATCGCCGGCAAGCCGGGCTCCTACAAGGTGGGCGCTAAATTCGAAAGCCGGTGTAACGCTCTGCCCACTTCTGTTGCGCAGCCAACGCCACCTTCAACCGCCCAATCTGCTCCCTTACCCGCTCCGGCGCCGTGCCACCCCAACCACTGCGCGCCGCAATCGCCGCTTCCAGGGTCAGGCACTCACGCACTTCCGGCGTCAGCCGCGTATCCACCTCCGCCAACAACGCCGGTGAGGCTTCCCACAATTCAATCTCATGCTTCTCACAGGCCTGTACCAAGGCGCCAGTAATCTCATGCGCCTCCTTGAACGGCACACCACGGGTGGCCAACCAATCCGCCACCTCAGTCGCCAGGGTGAAACCCATCGGCGCCTGACGCCGCAGCTCTTCCACCTGCACCTTCATCGTCGCAACCATCCCGGCCATCGCCGGCAGCACCAGCAGCAACGTATCCACACTGTCCAACACGCTGTGCTTGTCTTCACTCAAATCACGGTTATACGACAGCGGCAGCGACTTGAGCGTGGACATCAACCCGGTCAGGTTGCCAATCAACCGCCCAGCCTTACCCCGCGCCAGTTCGGCAATGTCCGGGTTCTTCTTCTGCGGCATGATCGAGCTACCGGTGGCGTAGGCATCGTCCAACTGCACCCAGCGAAACTGCCGCGACGACCACAGGCAAAACTCCTCCGACAGCCGCGAAATATTCACCCCGAGCATGCCCGCCACAAACAGAAACTCCGCCACATGGTCACGACTGGCTACAGCGTCGATAGAGTTTTCGCACGGCCCGGTGTAACCCATCTCCTTGGCTGAATGCTCCGGCTGACGAGCAATCGCCGAACCTGCCATTGCTGCTGCACCCAACGGCGACAACGCCGTACGCGCATCCCAGTCCACCAAACGCTGCACATCCCGCAGCATCGATTGCGCGTGAGCCAGCAAGTGATGGGCGAACACGATCGGTTGCGCCTGCTGCAAATGGGTGAAGCCCGGGCAGATACTCTCGATATGCTGCTCGGCCTGGTCCACCAGCGCCTGCTGCAAACCCAGCACCTCGGTGGTGATGGTGCGCGCGTGGTCCCGCAGGAACAGGCGCAAATCGTTGGCGGTCTGGTCGTTACGCGAACGCCCGGCGCGCAGCTTGCCGCCCAGGGCGCCCAAACGCTCGGTCAACACCCGCTCGATGAAGGTGTGCACATCCTCGTCATCCAGCGTCGGGTGCAGGCGGCCAGCGGCAAAGTCCTCACCGATCCGGTCCAGCGCTTCCAGGGTGCGCAAGGTTTCCGACTCATCCAGCAACCCGGCGCGCTGCAACTCACGGGCATGGGCCCGGGAGCCGGCCAGGTCGTAGGGCGTCAGGCGAAAATAGCGCTCGGGGCAACGCGACAGCGCGGCCAAAGCAGCGGATGGGCCGGACTTGAAACGAGCACCCCAGAGGCGATCGGTGGGCTGAGACATGGTGTTCCTCACGCTTGTTTTTAGAAGTGACAAGCCCGGTGGACGAGGCTTGGCCTTATGGATTCGGAGGGCAGTAGCAAAACGAAAAGTCCTGATCGAAGTGTCAGGTTTTTATGGGCGTTAAATCAGCCGGTAAAAGCCGTTCAACCCGCTATATTCAAGGTTGCCAAGGGCGGTTAAGTATGTTCATTATTGCCGCCCGGCGATGTTCATGGAGTAGGTCAAAGCCTGTTGAATATGGCACTTGAGGTCAACACGTATTATGGAAACCCCACTTTCCAATTCTGGAAACATACCGCCAAAACCCGGCACAAGACCGCCCCTGCAACTCAGCGGCCTGGACTTCAAATTGCTGCGGGTGTTCAAGGCCGTGGTCGAAGCGGGCGGCTTCAGCGCGGCGCAGAATGAGCTGAATGTGGGCCTGGCGGCGATCAGCAAGCAGATTTCCGACCTGGAAATCCGCATCGGCATGCGCCTGTGTACGCGGGGGCGGGAAGGGTTTGGCCTGACCGAAGAAGGCAAATTAGTCTATCAAGCGTCCATAGAGCTATTTGCCTCGGTGGACAGTTTCAGAGACAAGCTTAGTTCGGCGCAGAATGAACTGATTGGCGACCTTAGTGTGGGCGTTATTGATAACACCGTATCGGATGTTAATTCACCGCTGATTAAAGCGCTGGGAAAACTACATACAGAATCGCCAAAAATAAGATTACGCCTACATGCCTCGCAACTGGATGAAGTTGAACGAGGCGTGGTGGAAGGGCGGCTGATTGTCGGCATCGTGCCGGTGTACCAGCGCCGGGAAGAATTCGATTATTTCCCGCTCTACGAAGAAAAGTCCCACGCGTACTGCGCCGTCGGGCATCCGCTGTTCGAAGCGAGCAACATCAACGCAGATGTGTTGCGCCAGCATGAAGTGGTCAATCATCGGTACGCGATCCACAGCGACAAGGCCAACTTCGTCAGCTACGACAGCCAGTCCGCGTCGGCCTCACAAGTTGAAGCCGTGGCCATCCTCATCCTCACCGGCCGCTTCCTGGGCTTCCTCCCGGAACACTACGCCACACCGCTGGTGAAAGAAGGGCGCCTGCGCGTGTTATGCCCGGAGCAGATCCACCTGAGCACCCCGTTCAACGTCATCCTCAAGCACAACACCCCGCGCAGCCCACTGGTAAAAGCCTTCGCAACGGCACTGGGTGTGGATCTCAAAGCGCCCATCTAGTGAATTCACACCACCCTTAGAACCTACAGAGATCCCCTGTGGGAGCTGTCGAGCTTTAGCGAGGCTGCGATGGCATCACCGCGGTCTACCCGCAGACCATATCCACCCGCATCACCTCTCTGTGGGTTGTTATCGTTTTCGACACGCACGGTGGATTTATTATTAAATTTAAGCGCTCACTAGCGCTTTCGTGACCGCAGGAAACGGCTGATAGGCACCAGGGAGGTTGAAGAAGGCCTATCGGCAACTGAATTCTGTGGGAGCTGTCGAGCCCCAGCGAGGCTGCGATGGGATCAACTCGGTCTACCCGCAGACCCCATCCACCCGCATCACCGCTGCAACCTGGCCCGCTTTTTCTTCGCATGAAAATGCCGAAAATGCGCATCCTGCGCCGCCGCCAACAACTCCCGATCCCCGCGCGTATCACCCCAGGCCCTGAGCCGATACTCCCCCAGATCCCCATAAACCGCCTCAAGCCGAAGCACCTTATTCTCACACCGGCAATTATTCCCCGTGAGCTTGCCGGTCAACACCCCGTCAACCACCTCAAGCTCAGTGCCAATCAACCTGATCCCAAGCCGATCCGCAAACGGCTGCAACACCAACGCCGGCGACGCCGAACACAACGTCACCACCGCTCCGGACTTCACCTCATCGGCCACCGATTGCAGCCCGGTTGGGCGCATCAACTTGTTCCAATACGCCTGGCAGTATTCCTCAGCTTTCTGCTGAACCCACGCCTTATCCACGCCGGTCATAAAGGTGCGGATCAACTGCGCCTTGAGCTCATCACGGCTGATGACGCGCAACAGGAATTGCGCGCCAGGCACCGCCAGCTTCACCATCCTGCGGATGAACTCACCTTTACCAAAGGCGAACTTCAGGAACGGCACGAAACTGTCGTGGTGGGTCAGGGTGCCGTCGAAGTCAAAGACGGAAAGTACTTTGGCATCCAAGGGGCCGGATTCGAGCATGTCTGGGTTCACGGGCGGGTCTCGGTCCTATCTACTATTTTTTGGAAGGTGCATCTGCTCTGACAGCAAGAGTTTACTCCGGTATCAATCTGTTGATTTTGGAGTAAAGCCCTTTGGTGAAAACATCCCGGTCGCTCGACCGGTGACACCGCTGATGGCAATTGGGGCACAAGGCTACAGCATTGGTGATGCGATCCGAACCCTTCTGGGCGAGGTGCTTGACGTGATGTACTTCAAGAAATGGCTGGCCGTCGACTTCGAAAGGCGCGTTCGAGCCGCAGCCTTCGCAGATGCCATTGGCTTCTTTCAGTACCCAGGCGCGTAATTTGGGATCGCGAACATAAGCGGTACCGACAACGGACACTTTCTGTGGCTTCGCAATTCCTTCCGGCACCTTATCGATTGGCCGCTGCAGTAGCTTGGAGGCTCGGCGGACGAGGGTTTGCTCATCTGC
Organism: Pseudomonas sp. ADAK13; assembly: GCF_012935715.1. Lineage (NCBI taxonomy): Bacteria > Pseudomonadati > Pseudomonadota > Gammaproteobacteria > Pseudomonadales > Pseudomonadaceae > Pseudomonas > Pseudomonas sp. ADAK13. The sequence continues at coordinate 485,566 of NZ_CP052860.1, read as the reverse complement.
AGTTTGGGCTGTTTCATCTGATTCAAATATACGAAAGGCGGTGAGAACTTTGCGAATCTGTTGTTCTACTCCCGAGCCCACGTTCTTTGCAGGTTTGTATCCCTTGATCCGGTCCAGGCCCATTTGGACCAGAACCGCAGAAATATTCTGCATACGAAATTCGATAGAGCCTTCTGTGCGGCCTGCGATTGGTCCCTGACGTAGCAAGCGGTTCTCATAGGCTTTGTTAAAACGTTGGCCGCTTTTTTCCCAGGCCAACATTTTCAAGTAAGCCTCTACCGCTGCGGCTAACTCCGCGTCGTCCCAGTCCGTTTTATCTTTTGTGATATCCATGCAGTCGCCAAAGGTAGAAAACCTTCGGACGATACTGAGTGGCCACTAACGCGTCCACGAAATTTCCTACCTGCCTGTCGGATTTGGCCTTCTGCAAATACAAAAAAGCCCTGATCAAGTCAGGGCTTTTTAGTTAGCTTAGGAATCAATCCCAGCTCAGCGCACCACCAGTCTGGTACTCGATCACACGGGTCTCGAAGAAGTTCTTCTCTTTCTTCAAGTCCATGATCTCGCTCATCCAAGGGAACGGATTCGTCGTCCCTGGATACTCTTCCTTCAACCCAATCTGCGACAAACGACGATTCGCGATGAACTTGAGGTAGTCCTCCATCATCGCCGCATTCATGCCGAGTACACCGCGTGGCATGGTGTCACGCGCGTATTCAATCTCCAGCTGAGTCCCTTGCAGGATCATCTGGGTCGCTTCTTCCTTCATCTCGGCATCCCACAGGTGCGGGTTTTCGATTTTGATCTGGTTGATCACATCGATACCGAAGTTCAGGTGCATCGACTCATCGCGCAGGATGTACTGGAACTGCTCGGCCACGCCGGTCATTTTGTTGCGACGGCCCATGGACAGGATCTGGGTGAAGCCGCAGTAGAAGAAGATGCCTTCCAGGACGCAGTAGTAGGCGACCAGGTTACGCAGCAGCTCTTTGTCGGTCTCGACGGTGCCGGTTTCGAACTTCGGATCGGAGATCGAGCGGGTGTACTTCAAGCCCCAGGCGGCCTTTTTGGCGACCGACGGAATCTCGTGGTACATGTTGAAGATCTCGCCTTCATCCATGGCCAACGATTCGATGCAGTACTGGTAGGCGTGGGTGTGGATCGCTTCTTCGAAGGCCTGGCGCAGGATGTACTGGCGGCACTCCGGGTTGGTGATCAGGCGGTACACGGCCAGGACCAGGTTGTTCGCGACCAACGAATCCGCAGTGGAGAAGAAGCCGAGGTTCCGCATGACGATGCGACGCTCGTCGTCGGTCAGGCCTTCGGGGTTTTTCCACAGGGCGATGTCGGCGGTCATGTTGACCTCTTGCGGCATCCAGTGGTTGGCGCAGCCGTCGAGGTATTTCTGCCAGGCCCAGTCGTACTTGAACGGCACGAGTTGGTTGAGGTCGGCGCGGCAGTTGATCATGCGCTTTTCGTCAACGGCGACGCGGGCGGCGGAGCCTTCGAGCTCAGCGAGGCCTTCGGCGACGTCGAGTTTGTCGAGGGCGGCCTTGGCGCGCACGATGGCGGCGGAGTCAGCGGCGGTGACGGCGCGGGCTTCGATGGCGGCAGCAGCGCCGGCACCGTCGAGGCGGTCCATGTTGGCTTCGGTGGCGTGGCCGGCGTTGGCGCCTTTGGCAACTACTTCGCCGTCTTCTTCTTTGTCGAACTCGTCCCAGCTCAGCATGACGTGTCGTCTCCTGCGTGAGGGCTCTAAGGTGCCCGTGTGAAACCGGATGGTTGGGTGTTCACACGGCCCAAAGGCCGCGGTGGATCTTAAGGAATCGTTTGTTGCAGCTAGCGCACGCATTAAACGGAATCAGGGTTACGGGTGTTCTGCTTGAGGCTTGAGGGGCGGAGCAGTGCTTGCGAGCTCCAGCGGGGGCCTCAGGTCTGGCTCTTCATCCCAGTGTAAAGGGATATTGCAGGCCCGATTTACCCGCGCATTATAGGGAAAAATTCGGCTTTGTGTTGCGGCGGATGGTCTCGGTGAGCGGCCAAAATGGTGGTGTTTGCAGCCAAGGTCCGGGTTTACAAGGCTTTGCCTGGCTTGGAATTTTTTGACGGGCGGTAGGCGTTTGTTTCGATGCGCCGGAGCGGTGTTTATTCCAGCCCCAGCCCTTTACGGCCGAGGGCATTCAGTTGTGGTGCCATAAAGCGGTCTTTCCAGTCTTTCTCGTAGTCCTCCCGGGCAAAGTCATCCGGCGAAACCCCTTGCTCGAACGCCCGGAGCACATCCTTGGCGTACCGCTGGTTTTTCGGGCACATGGGCGCGGCGGGCACGTACATTACGTTGCCCCAACCCTGCTGGTTTTCGACTGGGGCGACGCTGTGGATCACGTCGCAGTGCCACCACACTGAATCGCCGGCCTGCACATCCGGAATCGGGGTCATGCCCTGGACCAGCAGCGGGTGCCATTTCTCTGAAATCGGCAGCACTTTGCCCGGTGCAACACCGCACAGCTCATCTTCGGGGACGTCGTCCAGCAACGGCCGCAGCAGCAGGTAGGCCATGGCCTTGGGGCTCGGCAAGGTATGCAGCACGCCCTGGTCGGCCTGCATGTCGCACAGCGCGGTCCAGCCCTGGAAGGTACGGAAGGCCGAGCATTTCACCGTGTCCTTGTAGGCGTATTCATCGACTTCGGTGCGATGTGCGGCGTCCCAGGGGTCGTACGCCTTGAAGTCGTTGCGGTAGATCTTGTCGAACACCTTGAGGTAGGCGGGGTGCAGCCAGCGTTCCAGCGCGCCGGAATCGGTGTGCGGGCCAAGCCCTTTGGAGGTGGTGCCGGGTGGGCGGCGGCGCACGCGGTCGGGGTACAGCGCGTTGACGTCCGGGTCGAACCATTGCCGGCCCTGGGAGTTGATGGTCCACAGGCGGTTGAGGAATGACTGTGCGGCGCCCATGCGTTCGTGTTGGCGCACCTGCATCTGGGCGTCGGACCAATAAATGGGGAATATTTCCGGGCGTGAGGCTTCGAGGTTGCCGAAGAAGTTGTCGGCCGGGCCGCGGTACACCTCGTCGAAATGGTTGTGGTCGAGGTAGTCCAGCAGGCTTTTGTCCCACCCGAGCACCTGCTGGCGGGGGAAGTGGTTGCGGATCACCAGGCAGCCCCGGCGTTTGATGAGGGCTCGTTGTTCTTCGGTGACCCGGCCGTTGGCGATGGTCTCAAAGTCGAGCTCGGGCCAGGCGGTCGTAGCCCTGATCGAGGCGATTTCACCGCAGATAAACTCGCTGACCTCGGCAAACAGCGCGGGCACATCGCCGATTTGCGCGCGCAATGCCTTTTTCATCGCGACGATGCTGCGCTTGTAGTCGTCCGGTAGCTCGGCACATTCGAAGGCGTGGTAGTTGCTCATGGGGTGACCTGTATTGTTGTTGTGCATACAGGTATGGAATCACTCCGGCCTGCTCGGGCGGCAGCCTGATTTGGAGCGTTGAGCAGTACGATTCTGGCGTTTGTTGTAAGGCGTGTAGAAGAATCCGCTTATTGAAAGTGATGGCCGTGCTGAACCCGAAATTGTGAAGGCGTCATGCCCTTGTGCGCCTTGAACTGCCGATTGAACAACGCCTGGGAGGCATAGCCCACCTGTTCGGAAATCGCGCTGACCGCCAGGTTGCCCTGCATCAACAGCGCGCAGGCGTGTCCGATACGCAGCCGAACGATGTAGTCCAGCGCCGTGCAGCGTGTGTGTTTGCGGAACATTCGGTGGAAGGCGGAGACGCTGACGCAGGCCATTTGCGCCAATTCGGGAATGCCTACAGGTTGCGCATAGTGGCCGTGCAAGTGGTCCAGGACGCGGCGGATGCGTGCGTCTTCCGTGATGTGAGGCGTCGCAACTTCTATCGCAATAGGCTGCGCGGCGATGTCCCGGGACAATGTGTTGAGCACGGTGAGCAACGAGATCAGCCGCTGGGAGGCGTCTTGCTCGACCATGGCTTCGATCACCGGCCGCAGTGCCCGGGACGTGGCGTCACTGAAGCTCAGTGCCTGCCGCGCTGCAGCCAACAGTGCGCGCGTCGATACCATCTCCGGAAACAGCTGCACCAGCGACTCTGCCCAAGCCTCCGAAAACCAGATAACCAGGGCAATGTGCGGTGTGGCGGGGTCGATCAGCTCGGCGGAGGACCAGCTGTGGGGCACGTTCGGGCCCACCAGCACCAGGTCGCCATCATCGTACAGCGCCACATCGTTGCTGATATAGCGGTGCCCGCGGCTGTTGAGGGTGAGGGTCAGTTCGTATTCGGGATGGTGGTGCCATTCAAACGGAATCGCCTCCGGTAGACGCCTGTTCAGCAGGGTCCAGGAGGTGTTCGCCTCGGTTGGGATTTTTTCGAAACTGGCTCGCATGAATGCATCCTGCCGTGCAGGTGAGGTGGCGGCGCCACAATCGTAGCATTCGATTCAAGCGGTGGGGGGGAGAAGCCGGCTCTTTGCCGCAAGAACGATTTCTTGCGGCGAATAAGATCTGAGTCAATGGCAACTAACGAAGTTATCAGCCGTTAGAGCAACCGTTACCCATGACCTGATATTGAAGAATATGACGCTGACCTTGTGAGTCTTCATATTCCATTTTTACCGGTACAACTTCGCATACATCCGGAACATTGCTCATCGACAAAACTTTGGCGACATCCAAGTGGGTGCTGTAAGTGTAATCCTCAACAATCGGAGTGCTCTGGCTGGCTACGTCAGTCGGGGCTTCGTCGGCCAGGGCGGCGGTGGCGCACAAGCTGCTAAGGGCCATAACTAATAACGCTTTCATTTTACTATTTACCTTTTGGCGGTCGAAAGGGGTCACGGGGCCCTTCTGAGGCCACGTGTGTAACTTAATTGGGAAGTTCGGATTAACGTTGCCTTCGTGGGGGCTGTTACGTTGTTAATCACAGTGCCTTGATGGCGTGGTTGATTTTAGGCGCACGGGTTTAATTCATATACCCGTGCTTTTGATAAACACTATTGGTGGTTTTTGTAACAATCCCGAGATGAAGGTTTTTTCAGAAACCTGCAAAGCGCCACAGGCCGCGGGCCAGAGCGCCGCCGGGGTATAGGTGGGCAATTTGTAGGGGCTTGTTACTACCATCGTCGAATGGTTCTATAGGCCCGGCCCGGCTACAACAGGGCCATACAACAACAACTATGTCACCGAGGTAAGAAAGATGAGTGCGGCTTCTCTGTACCCCGTTCGCCCCGAAGTAGCAGCCAACACGCTGACCGATGAGGCGACCTACAAGGCCATGTACCAGCAGTCGGTGGTCAACCCCGACGGTTTCTGGCGCGAGCAAGCCAAGCGCCTTGACTGGATCAAGCCTTTCACCACGGTGAAGCAGACCTCCTTCGACGATCACCATGTCGACATCAAGTGGTTTGCCGACGGCACCCTCAACGTTTCCTACAACTGTCTGGACCGTCATCTCGCCGAGCGTGGCGACCAGCCCGCAATCATCTGGGAAGGCGACGACCCTGCCGAAAGCCGCACCATCACCTACCGCGAGCTGCATGAAGAAGTCTGCAAGTTCGCCAACGCCCTGCGCGGCCAGGATGTGCACCGCGGCGACGTGGTGACTATCTATATGCCGATGATTCCCGAAGCTGCGGTCGCCATGCTGGCCTGTGCCCGGATCGGTGCGATTCACTCGGTGGTGTTTGGCGGGTTCTCGCCAGAAGCCCTGGCCGGTCGGATCATCGACTGCAAATCCAAGGTGGTGATCACCGCCGACGAAGGCATCCGTGCCGGCAAGAAAATTTCCCTGAAGGCCAACGTCGACGACGCCCTGACCAACCCGGAAACCAGCAGCATCCAGAAAGTCATCGTGTGCAAGCGCACCGGCGGCAACATCAAGTGGAACCAGCATCGCGACATCTGGTACGAAGACCTGATGAAAGTGGCGGGCACCGTGTGCGCGCCGAAAGAGATGGGCGCCGAAGAAGCACTGTTCATCCTTTACACCTCGGGTTCCACCGGCAAGCCGAAGGGCGTGCAGCACACCACCGGCGGCTACCTGTTGTATGCAGCCCTGACCCACGAGCGCGTGTTCGACTACCGCCCGGGCGAAATCTACTGGTGCACCGCCGACGTCGGCTGGGTCACCGGCCACACCTATATCGTCTATGGCCCACTGGCCAACGGCGCGACCACGCTGATGTTCGAAGGCGTGCCGAACTACCCGGACATCACCCGGGTGGCGAAGATCGTCGACAAGCACCAGGTCAACATCCTCTACACCGCACCGACCGCGATCCGCGCCATGATGGCGTCCGGCAAGGCCGCCGTGGAAGGCGCCGATGGCAGCAGCTTGCGCCTGTTGGGTTCGGTGGGTGAGCCGATTAACCCGGAAGCGTGGGACTGGTACTACAAGAACGTCGGCCAATCCCGCTGCCCGATCGTCGACACCTGGTGGCAAACCGAAACCGGCGGCAACATGATGAGCCCGTTGCCGGGCGCCCATGCGCTCAAGCCGGGTTCGGCGGCACGGCCGTTCTTTGGCGTGGTGCCGGCACTGGTGGACAACCTGGGTAACCTGATCGAAGGCGTGGCCGAGGGCAACCTGGTGATTCTCGATTCGTGGCCGGGCCAGGCACGTACGCTGTATGGCGACCATGACCGGTTTGTGGACACCTACTTCAAGACCTTCCGTGGCATGTACTTCACCGGTGACGGTGCACGCCGTGACGAGGATGGCTACTACTGGATCACCGGCCGGGTGGACGACGTGCTTAACGTGTCTGGCCACCGCATGGGGACCGCCGAGATTGAAAGCGCGATGGTTGCCCACCCGAAAGTCGCGGAAGCGGCGGTGGTGGGTGTGCCGCACGACATCAAAGGCCAGGGCATCTATGTGTATGTGACGCTGAAAAACGGCGAAGAGCCGAATGAAGCGCTGCGTCTGGAGCTGAAAAACTGGGTGCGTAAAGAGATCGGGCCGATTGCTTCACCGGATGTGATCCAGTGGGCGCCGGGCTTGCCGAAGACCCGTTCGGGGAAAATCATGCGCCGGATCCTGCGCAAGATTGCGACGGCTGAGTACGACGGGTTGGGGGATATCTCCACCCTGGCGGACCCGAGTGTGGTGGCGCATTTGATCGAGACGCACAAGACCATGAACGTCGCGTAAGGCGGGGTTGTAGGGCAGAGCCCCATTCGGTGTGAGCCGGATGGGGCTTTTTTGTGAGGAGCGGCAAATGCCACTGCCAAGACCGCATTAATGTGGGAGCTGGCTTGCCTGCGATGGCGGCGTATCAGACCCCACTGTGTTGGCTGGCCCACCGCCATCGCAGGCAAGCCAGCTCCCATAGTGGATCGCGTTTCAACTCCCACACCAATAAATATCGGTTTTCATTGTAGGAAGTTTCTGAATGTTACCGAATCCCGTAAATGTGTAACCCCGCGCCCAAACATGAGGCAAAGTGCTACGCCCGTGCCCCGAAAACCCGCGTTTTAGACGCCCTGAAAAATTAGATCAAACGCTACACTTGCCGTGCTAGAAGGGTTTGCGAATAATAGGCCCGCAATTTGCAGCGTTAACAGGTTTAATATCTTTTGCCTCTGCATAAAATCCAGAGGCTGTCAATGTGCTGGAACCGCTTTCTCGGTGCTTCTGTAAATTGTTGTCGCATTGAGGAAATATCGGCTTCCGGCCTGTCGTTAGAATGCCGATCACTCGCTCGTCGTCGCCGATGTTGAACTGGCGCAGGACGCAGCAACGCTATTCGGTTTCACTCAGTCGCATCGTGGGCTCTGGCTCATACTGCTGTTTTGCCCTATACCGATGGAGTCCCAAGATGAAGAAACTCGTGCTGTTGGGCGCCCTGGCGCTGTCCGTGCTGTCCATGCAGGCTTTCGCCGAAGGCAAGCCCCTGAAGATTGGTATTGAAGCGGCTTACCCTCCGTTTGCCTCCAAGGCACCGGACGGCAGCATCGTCGGTTTTGACTACGACATCGGCAACGCCCTGTGCGAAGAGATGAAGGTCAAGTGCACCTGGGTCGAGCAGGAATTCGACGGCCTGATCCCGGCGCTGAAAGTGCGCAAGATCGACGCCATCCTGTCCTCGATGTCCATCACTGAAGATCGCAAGAAGTCCGTGGACTTCACCAACCGTTACTACCTGACCCCGGCGCGCCTGGTGTTGAAGGAAGGTACCGTTGTCAGCGACAGCCTGGATGAGCTGAAAGGCAAGAAGATCGGCGTACAGCGCGGTTCGATCCACGACCGTTTCGCCAAGGAAGTCCTGGCTCCGAAAGGCGCCACCGTGGTGCCTTACAGCTCGCAGAACGAAATCTACCTGGACGTAGAAGCCGGTCGTCTCGACGGCACCGTGGCCGACGCCACCCTGTTGCAGGAAGGTTTCCTCGACACGCCAGCCGGTAAAGGCTACGCGTTCATCGGCCCGGCCTTCACCGACGCCAAATACTTCGGCGACGGCATCGGCATCGCCGTGCGTAAAGGCGACAAGGAAAACCTGGACCGCATCAACGCTGCTATCGCCGCGATCCGTGCCAACGGCAAATACAAGGCAATCCAGGACAAGTACTTCAACTTCGACATTTACGGCCCAGAAGCCAAGTAAACCGTCGCAGCTGTCTGTCCAGAATGGCGCAAGCAACAGGGTCTCTGAAGTTTGCGCCATTTTTTCATCCCCCTTTTCGAGGACCTGAATCATGTTGAAAGGCTACGGGGCTGTCATCCTCGATGGCGCATGGTTGACGCTTCAGCTCGCCTTGTCGTCCATGGCCCTGGCCATTGTTCTGGGTCTGATCGGGGTCGCGTTACGCCTGTCGCCGGTGCGCTGGTTGGCCTGGCTGGGCGACCTGTACTCCACGGTGATCCGCGGGATCCCCGACCTGGTGCTGATCCTGCTGATTTTCTACGGCGGTCAGGACCTGCTTAACCGCGTTGCGCCGCTGCTCGGCTACAACGACTACATTGACTTGAACCCCTTGGCCGCCGGCATCGGCACCCTGGGTTTCATCTTTGGCGCCTATCTCTCGGAAACCTTCCGTGGCGCCTTCATGGCCATTCCCAAGGGCCAGGCCGAAGCCGGCCTTGCTTATGGCATGAGCCCCTTCCAGGTGTTTTTCCGGGTGATGGTGCCGCAGATGATTCGGCTGGCGATCCCCGGGTTTACCAACAACTGGCTGGTACTGACCAAGGCCACCGCACTGATTTCGGTGGTGGGCCTGCAAGACATGATGTTCAAGGCCAAGCAGGCGGCAGACGCCACCCGCGAACCTTTTACCTTCTTCCTCGCAGTGGCGGCGATGTACCTGGTGATCACCAGCGTGTCGTTGCTGGCCCTGCGTCATCTTGAGAAGCGCTACTCGGTAGGCGTAAAGGCGGCTGATCTATGATCTTCGACTACAACGTCATCTGGGAGGCCATGCCGCTGTACCTCGGCGGCTTGCTGACCACCCTGAAACTGCTGGCCATTTCGCTGTTCTTCGGCTTGCTCGCGGCCTTGCCCCTGGGCCTGATGCGCGTGTCCAAGCAACCAATCGTCAACGGCGTGGCCTGGCTGTACACCTACGTGATTCGTGGCACGCCGATGCTGGTGCAGCTGTTCTTGATCTACTACGGCCTGGCCCAGTTTGAAGCGGTGCGTGAAAGCTTCCTGTGGCCGCTGCTGTCCAGCGCGACCTTCTGCGCGTGCCTGGCGTTCGCCGTAAACACCAGCGCCTACACCGCCGAAATCATCGCCGGCAGCCTCAAGGCCACGCCCCATGGCGAGATCGAAGCGGCCAAGGCGATGGGCATGTCGCGCTACAAGCTGTACCGCCGGATCCTGCTGCCATCGGCCCTGCGCCGCGCGCTGCCGCAATACAGCAACGAAGTGATAATGATGCTCCAGACCACCAGCCTGGCCTCCATCGTCACCCTGATCGACATCACCGGTGCCGCGCGCACGGTGAACGCCCAGTACTACTTGCCGTTCGAAGCCTATATCACCGCCGGCGCGTTCTACCTGTGCCTGACCTTCATCCTGGTGCGCCTGTTCAAGTTGGCCGAAGGCCGCTGGCTGAGCTACCTGGCTCCACGGAAGCATTGATATGGAACGTATCGATCACCTGTTGCCCTGGGGTCACCTGGGCTGCGAACGCCAGCTGACGGTGTTCCGTTTCGGCAGCGGCGAGCGCAAGGCCTTTATCCAGGCCAGCCTGCACGCCGATGAATTGCCCGGCATGCGTGCCGCCTGGGAGCTGAAGAAGCGCCTGGCCGAACTGGAACAGCAAGGCGCTCTTAACGGCGTGATCGAGCTGGTGCCGGTGGCCAATCCGATGGGCCTGGGGCAGTTGCTGCAAGGCAGCCACCAGGGCCGTTTCGAGATCGGCAGCGGCAAGAATTTCAACCGGGATTTCGTTGAGTTGAGCGAGCCGGTTGCCGCGTTGCTCCAGGACCGCTTGGGCGATGACCCGCACGCCAACGTCCGGATGATCCGCCAGGCCATGACCGATGCGCTCAACGCCCTGCCGGCGCCCAGTAGCCAGTTGCAAGGCATGCAGCGGGTTTTACTGAGCCATGCGTGCACCGCCGACGTCGTCCTCGACTTGCATTGCGATGCCGAGGCCGCGCTGCACATGTACGCGCTGCCGCAGCACTGGCCGCAGTGGCGATCGCTGTCGGCGCATTTGAATGTGAAGGTCGGCCTGCTGGCGGAAGATTCCGGCGGCAGTTCGTTTGACGAAGCCTGTTCGCTGCCGTGGTTGCGCTTGTCCCGGGCGTTTCCCGAGGCGCAGATTCCACTGGCGTGCCTGGCGACGACCCTGGAGCTGGGCGGCCAGGCCGACACCGGCCGTGACGAAGCGATTTTCCACGCCGAAGGCATTCTGGCGTTCCTCGCCGAGCAAGGCCTGATCCGTGGTGAATGGCCCGCGCCGCAACACGAACCCTGCGAAGGCCTGCCCTTTGAAGGCACCGAGTTGTTGTTCGCGCCCCACGCCGGCGTGATCAGTTACCTGCGTAAAGCCGGGGATGTCGTGGAAGCCGGCGACCCGATATTTGAAGTGATCGATCCCTTGTCCGACCGCGTGAGCATTGTTTGCGCGGGCACGCCTGGGGTGTTGTTTGCCGTTGAACGGCTGCGTTATGCCCAAGCGGGTTTCTGGCTGGCCAAGGTGGCGGGGCGCGAAGCGCTGCGGCACGGGCGCTTGCTCAACGACTGACCAACTGTTTTTGTGAGAACCGACCGCATGTACAAACTTGAAGTCCAAGACCTGCATAAACGCTATGGCAGTCATGAAGTGCTCAAAGGTGTGTCCCTGGCCGCCGCGGCCGGTGATGTGATCAGCATCATCGGGTCCAGTGGTTCGGGCAAAAGTACCTTTTTGCGCTGCATCAACCTGCTGGAGCAACCCCACGCCGGCAAGATTCTGCTCAACAACGAAGAGCTGAAACTGGTGGCCAACAAAGACGGCGCCATGAAGGCCGCGGACCCCAAACAGCTGCAACGCATGCGTTCGCGGCTGTCGATGGTGTTCCAGCATTTCAACCTGTGGTCCCACATGACGGCGCTGGAAAACGTCATGGAAGCGCCGGTGCACGTCCTCGGCATGTCGAAAAAAGACGCCCGGGAAAAGGCCGAGCACTACCTGGCTAAAGTGGGGGTGGGCCATCGTAAGGATGCGTTCCCCGGCCACATGTCCGGTGGCGAGCAGCAGCGTGTGGCGATTGCCCGTGCGTTGGCGATGGAACCTGAGGTGATGCTGTTTGACGAGCCCACCTCGGCCCTCGACCCGGAACTGGTGGGCGAAGTGCTCAAAGTGATGCAGGACCTGGCCCAGGAAGGCCGGACCATGGTGGTGGTGACCCACGAAATGGGCTTCGCCCGTGAAGTCTCCAACCAACTGGTGTTCCTGCACAAAGGCATCGTCGAAGAACGTGGCAACCCGCGCGAAGTGCTGGTTAACCCGCAGTCTGAGCGTTTGCAGCAGTTTCTTTCCGGCAGCTTGAAGTAAACAGAACTGCTTTTATGCACTGAATTAGTGCAAGCTTCACAGCTTTAAGGCTGGCCCCGATCCCCTGTGGGAGCTGGCTTGCCTGCGATAGCGGTGGGTCAGTTTGCCTCTCTGGCACAGACATGCCGCCATCGCAGGCAAGCCAGCTCCCACATTAGATCTCTATATGTTTTGAGATTTGTGTTGGTTTACGGGCTAGCATTGGCCTTTGTCTTCATTACTGTTTTTCGCTTCGGATAGCACTCCATGACTGCCCATCGAATTGGTTTCCTGATTTGGCCCAGCACTAAAGCACTGACGCTTGCGCTGGCTGAGGAGGCCTTGCGCGTTGCTCAGCGGGTGCATCCGGACGTGGTGTACGAACTCTCGTTTTTGCAGGCCGAACCGCCAGTCGACGGCGCCTGGCAACTGCCGGGTGAGCCGTGGGCCGGCAAGCTGGAAGGCTTTCAAAAGCTGTTCCTGCTGGCGGATGAGCCGCCGACCGTCATCGCGTCCCAGCTCAGCACCGCACTCAAACAACTGGTGCGCGCCGGTTGCGTGATTGGCGGTTTGTCGGCCGGTGTTTACCCGTTGGCACAACTGGGTTTGCTCGACGGTTATCGCGCCGCCGTGCACTGGCGCTGGCAGGACGATTTCGCCGAGCGTTTCCCCAAGGTCATCGCCACCAGCCATCTGTTCGACTGGGACCGTGACCGCCTGACCGCCTGCGGTGGCATGTCGGTACTCGACCTGCTGCTGGCGGTGCTGGCCCGTGATCACGGTGCCGAACTGGCGGGCGCCGTCTCGGAGGAACTGGTGGTGGAGCGCATCCGCGAAGGCGGCGAGCGCCAGCGTATCCCGCTGCAAAACCGCCTGGGCTCCAGCCATCCAAAGCTGACCCAGGCCGTGTTGCTGATGGAAGCCAACATCGAAGAACCGCTGACCACCGACGAAATCGCCCAGCATGTGTGCGTGTCCCGACGACAGCTCGAGCGCATCTTCAAGCAATACCTCAATCGTGTTCCCAGCCAGTACTACCTGGAATTGCGCCTGAACAAGGCCCGCCAGATGCTCATGCAAACCAGCAAGTCGATCATCCAGATCGGCCTGTCGTGCGGCTTCTCCTCGGGGCCGCACTTCTCCAGCGCCTACCGCAACTTCTTTGGCGCCACCCCCCGTGAAGACCGTAACCAGCGCCGCAGCAGCAGCCCGTTCGAGTTGTCGTCGGTGCCGTCCGAACGCGGCTAGGCTTTATTGCTCGGTCGGCAGGTCCATGCGGTGGCGTTGTGCATAACGTCGAAGGTTGGCCAGGCTTGGCCTCGACAGTGGATTCCCGTCCCATAGTATTGCGTTGAAGTTGGGCACGGGCATTTCCAGGATGCCGCTGTCGATATGCCGGATCGCATTGTCCCTGAGGTCGGCGGCGACGATGTTCCTCAATGAAAACAGCCCTTGTGGTACCTGCTGGATACCGGTGGATTGCAAGTCCAGGATCGCCAGTTGCTGCATCTTGCCCAGCCGCGGCGTGAGGCTCAACACATTGTCGCTCAAGTCCAGATAGGTCAGCTGGTGCAGGTCTGCCAGCGCGTTGTTCGACTCAACAGTGAGGTGTATATCGCCGTGTGGCAGGATCAGTTCACGCAAGCGTGCCAGCCGGAAGACTTGCTCGGGGATGCGTTGCAGCCGGTAGCCCTGGATGGAAAGGCTTCTGAGCCTGGGGAAGCTTTCAAGAAAGTGGCCGATGCCGCTGGTGGCGTCTTCGCCGTATAGCGACAGCAGTGTCACATGATCAAAATTGGCGGTCACGGTGGGGAAATCCCCCAGCAGCGTGGTGGTGTAACTCAGCTCGTGGGTGAGGGTGGGGCCGTCGTCGGCGTCATCCGTTGAAAGTTCCCGGCGCCAGCAGGCTTCCAGCAATTCCTTGAGCGCCTGGCGTTTGACTTGCTCCTGCGCGCGAACCTGCTGCGGGAGTTCCGTGCCCAGGATGGGGTGGTGCGTGGGAACGCTGATTTGCCACTCTTGCAGGTCTGCTGTCAGTTTTTCGTACTCGGCGCCCAGGCGGCTCAGTTCCAGTCGACCGGCTTCGAGACTGCCGGGCATGTTGAAGATGAACAGGTTGCATTCGTGGGTGCTGAAGGTCGGATAGAGTGCTTTGAGGCTGTTGATGTCTGGCCATGGCGCAGTCGTTTCCCAGCGTTCCCCGGTGTGCTGGAAATGCTGTTTGATACGCGCGATGAGGGGCTCGGGGAAGGGGTTGTTCTCCAGGTCTAACCCTTCACTGATCGCGCCCGACAGTTCGAATATCGCATCGGGCAATTCGGCGATGCGGTTGTTGTTGAGAATTGCACTTTCAAGCCTGGGGCGTGTGAGTAAGCCGGCCGGGATTTGGTCAATCCCGGTGGAGGACAGGTCCAGGTACTTGAGGCTGGGCATCGCTTCGACACTCGGTACTCTGCCCAGCGGATTGTTGAACAGGTCCAGGGATTCCAGGCGCGTCATCGACGACAGCGCTGCCAGGCTCTGCCCGGTCAGTTGAACGTTGCAGTTGTCGAGCACCAGTTCGGTCAGGTGCGGCATCATCGCCAATTGATCGGGAAAAACCCCCAGCGGCATGCCGCGCAATTCCAGGGTTCGCAGATTGCGAAAGTGCTGGATAAACCCCAGGACGCCCGAGGTGCCTTCATCACCCATCAAGCCGAGTGTCGAGACATGCTCGAAGTTGGCTGTCAGTGTGGGCAGTTGCCCCATGATGGGTTCTTCGTACACCAGGCTATAGCCGACAATTTCGCCATCTTCATTCATGGCAGGCTCGGTTTCCCGGCGCCAGCAGCGTTGGATCTGCTCGGCCAGTACGCCACGTTTTTGCTGTTCATAGGCGTAGGTGTCAGCGGAAAGCGGGGCGTGTGTTTGTGGATCGGTGCGGGGGATGTCTCTACGCCAATCCGCCATATCCCGGGACAGTCGTGCGTATTCCACGTGCAGTTGCTCCAACTGTGGCAATGCACCGCCCGGGAGACGATTCAGGCGCTGCAGCAATAGTGTGTTTTGCTCTGGCGTGTCGGCGGGATAGAGCGCTTGTGCGCGCTGGAGCAAAGACAGTGGAGCACCCACTGCGGGCATCGGCGGGTGGGGTTCCGGATAACCCTTGAGGCCGCCTGGCAGCCTTGGGATTTGACCGGTGGCGGGTGGTCTGACGGGGTGGCGCTCGAGATTGGGCCGCAGCCGGTCACGGGGCAAGGCCACCCTGGCGAGGGCTTGGCGTAGTTGTGGACCTTGCCGGATGTGAAGGTTGAGTGCATTGCGCTCGTTGTCGGGCAGGGCTTGCAGCACCGCCGTGTAAAAATCGGAATCGCCCTGCAGGTGCAGGCCTTCGTTGTCGTAGGCCTGATATTGACCCTCCTCATGCACCAGTACTTTGCGTTCCTTTGCGGTGGCGTTGCCAATACTGTCGCGCAGGGCGCCGCTGAAGGTGTGTTCACGCACTTCCAGGCGAACATTGCCCGACCATCCCGGCAACTCTGGCAGGGAATGCAGGGCCAGGGTGTGGGTGTCCAGGTTTGTCGGGGCGTTGAGGTACAGGCCTTCATAGGCGCGGTTCAAGCGGGTTTCCTGGCGTGCCCAGCTGGCCAGTTGGTCCAGGCGCTTGGGGATTTTTGCGCTGCGAAGTTCTGCCCGCTCCAGGTCGCTGGCCTGCTCCAGCAGCACATTGGCTACCGAGGCCGGGAGCCCGGGTTTACTGTCCATCAGTCGCTGAGCGGCGCCGTGCTCGGGTGGGTTCGCGGCCCTGTAGCGCGACTCGAACAGGTTGGTTTTTTGTGCTTCGGCGGTCTGTGCAATTTTTTTCCTGAGTAGGCGGGCGCGCACCTCAAGCGCTCGGGGCGGTTGACCAAACGCCTCGCCCAACAGTGTCTTGATCTCAGGCTCATCCAATGACAAAAGCAAGGTTCTCGGCAAGTCGCCGCTGGTGAGTTGCGCCTGGCTGATCCGCACCCGTGGGACGTTCTGGCGGGGCGCGTACTGCCACAGTATCTGGCCTCTGGCATCGACCACTTGCAGCGTTCTGGTTTCGGGCCAGATGCCGCTGTCGCAGAGTAATTGCAGTTGAGTCAGGGGGGACGCATTGCTATACACCACCGGATCGTCGCTGTTCATTTGTTCGATGAAGGCCGAAATGTCTTGCTCGATCTTGAAGCGCTTGAGTGTGTCCTCCAGCAGCACGGGGGTGGGCTCGCGCTGAACATGCACCTGGCGCAGCACGTTTTCAGGGGTGTTGCTCACACGTCGTATCTGCTCCAGTTCCTCGCGGCTGAAGGTGCTTGCCGTGTGCCCCAGCCGACGCAGCAGTGTGTCTGTGTCCCAGTACAAGGGGTGATCAAGCTCGGTTTGCCAGGCGCCGGTTTGGTTGTGCCAGGCTTTGGGTTGATAGGCGTCGGGGCGGCCCGGATGCAACAGCGAGAAGTCGTCATCGCCGGGTGATTTATTCAGCACGTAGGGGGTCTCGTTCAGGCGGATCACGGCCTGGTCCAGGTGTTGATGGATACCTTGTTTGTTGGGGGTTGAGTGTTCGGGGAGCTTGACTTTGCGCTCATAGGGTTTCAGGTCAGGCTTCCAGTACAGAGGTTTGCCGTTGGGAGCCTGAACCGGTTTGAAACTGTCGATGAAGGTGACCGTACGTTGCGGTAACAGCGCTCTAAACTCACCGGCGACAATCGCTGCGCCCGCACCGAAGGTACCCAGTTGCACCAACGCCTCGACCATGCCCATCAGGTGCTCAAAGGCTTCAGTGGTTTGGCCTTGCGCCCAGTCGACGATGCCTTCGAAGGTTTCATCCAGCAGTTGATAGGCCATGTAGGCCATCATCAGTTCTCCCAGTACTGGCACCAGCGGAGCAACCACCAGCGCGGCGATATCAAGCAGCGTTGTGGCGATTTTCTGGAACGAATCCCACTGCTCCCAGCGCGCTTTCTGGTCGACCCGGGCGGTGGAAACGGCGATGACTTGGGCGTCATTGAGGATCTTGTTGAGCTTTTGCTGATACACATGCGTCAATAAATCACCGGAAAACCCCGGCGCACTCAGTTGCAGGTTGGGCCGGGCCTGCGGGGTTTCGCGCCAGGTGGGTTGCGGGTCGGCAGGGTTGTGAGGGTGCCAGGTGATCTTGCTCAGGCGGTCGTTGAGGTTGGCGAAAAAGAACCCACGGTCTTCGTGGGCGACGAACCGGCTGAAGAAATGTTGATAGTCCCTGTCGCGCAGTTGCCGGGTGAGTTCGGCACACAGAGCGCCCGTCGAGGCGTATTGCTTGATGGGGTGTTCCGGGTCGTCCGGGACGTAGGCCACCACCGGCACCGTGGCGAGATGGCGCTCCAGGTCGGGTGCGAAGAGCACAATCGCGGTCAGTCGCGCAGACATCATGCTCAGGTCATGGCAATGCACAGGCTTGCCCGCCATCTGCATGCCGGGCCGGCCATCAAGCACGCCCTGCAACGCCTCATAAATAGAACCGTCCAGGTCGCCCTTCATATGGGCCAGCTTTAACGCGGCCTCCAGTGCGGCACGCTCACTCGCCCTGACTTCGCGTTGCAGAACCGTCGCGACCAGGCCATTGGTGATGCCCAGGTTCTCTTCCAGGTAGATTTTGTACTGCGCACCGATATCCAGGGTTCTGCACAGTTGGGTAAACGCGGGGATAGACAGGCTGCGGTTGATCTCGGGCAATACCTGGAAGTGGCCACGTGCATCGGGCTGAGTAATGAACGTGCTGGCGGCCTCGAAGGCGTCGGGCCGGGTCTCGCTGGCCTCGAAGTTGTGCAGCGCGGCGTCCAGCAGCGAAACGGTCCAGGTGCGCGCGGCGCCGGTTTTAACCGTAAACCAGGGAATGGTGGCGGGGATGTACAAGCGCAAAAATGTGGCCCTGACGTCCAGCGTGAGCCCGAACCGGCTTTTCAGGGCTGCGGCCAGCAAGGGGGCGGCGAACGCGTTGACGTCTTGAAGCGATGCCAGGCGTTGCTCGACCTGGTTTTGCGCGGTCCAGTGGCTGGCGGTGTGCATGCGTAACTGGCGGTGCTGCTCGCCGGTGGCGGTTTTGTACCAGGGCTTGACATGAGGCGTGGCGTTCTTGAGTCGTGCGCGGCGGTTCACAGAGGCGAGCACCAGCCATTCGGGAGTGGCCTGGGCCAGCAGTTGATAATGGCTGTCGGGCTGTTCTGCAACATCAGGGGAGAAACGTTGATCGTCGATGCCAGGCATGGCGCCTTTCCTTTTACGCGGATGAGATCAACACTTTCACAAAGCAGTCGCCTGCCCGGGAGCTACATAGTTGCGCATTGGCGCTCGCAGCCGCCGGTCCAAATCAATTACGGCCAACGGCGCCCATAACCACGCCGGGCGGTTTAAACTGCGCCATTGCGATGCTATTTGTCGCATTGGCGTAAACCCGCGAAAATCACGGGTTGGCGCTATAAGAAGTTGTCGCTTGGCGGCAAGGCCGCGCTGAAAACTGTCCTTACAATCCCTGCATCGCCCGCCAGTTTCAGGCAGGCGTTCCTCTTCAGGAGACTCCGATGTCCGTTGAGCAAGCCCCGGTGCAACGTGCCGATTTCGACCAGGTCATGGTTCCCAACTACGCACCTGCCGCTTTCATCCCCGTGCGTGGCGAAGGTTCCCGCGTTTGGGACCAGGCGGGCCGAGAGCTGATCGACTTTGCCGGCGGCATCGCGGTCAACGTATTGGGCCACGCCCACCCGGCGCTGGTCGGTGCACTGACCGAACAGGCCAACAAGCTGTGGCACGTGTCCAACGTCTTCACTAACGAGCCGGCCCTGCGCCTGGCCCACAAGCTGATCGACGCCACGTTTGCCGAGCGTGTGTTCTTCTGCAACTCCGGCGCTGAAGCCAACGAGGCCGCTTTCAAGCTGGCCCGTCGTGTCGCGTTCGACCGCTTCGGCACCGAGAAATACGAAATCATCGCCGCGCTGAACAGCTTCCACGGCCGCACCCTGTTCACCGTGAACGTGGGTGGCCAGTCGAAGTATTCCGACGGCTTCGGTCCGAAAATCGTCGGCATCACCCACGTGCCTTACAACGATCTGGAGGCACTGAAAGCCGCCGTTTCGGACAAGACCTGCGCCGTGGTGCTGGAGCCGATCCAGGGTGAGGGCGGCGTATTGCCGGCTGAACTTTCATACCTGCAAGGTGCCCGCGACCTGTGCGACGCGAACAACGCGCTGCTGGTGTTCGACGAAGTGCAAACCGGCATGGGCCGCAGCGGCGAGCTGTTCGCCTACCAGCATTACGGCGTCGTGCCCGACATCCTCACCAGCGCCAAGAGCCTGGGCGGTGGTTTCCCGATCGCAGCCATGCTGACCCGCGAGGACTTGGCCAAGCACCTGGTGGTCGGCACCCACGGCACCACCTACGGCGGCAACCCGCTGGCGTGTGCGGTGGCGGAAGCGGTGATCGACGTGATCAACACCCCGCAAGTGCTGGCCGGTGTTAATGCCAAGCATGACCTGTTCGTTTCCCGCCTGGAGAAGATCGGCCAGCAATACGGCATCTTCACCGAAGTGCGGGGCCTGGGCCTGCTGCTCGGCTGCGTGCTGAGCGATGCCTGGAAGGGCAAGGCAAAGGACATCTTCAACGCCGCCGAGCGTGAAGGCTTGATGATCCTGCAAGCCGGTCCGGACGTGGTGCGTTTCGCCCCGAGCCTGGTGGTGGAAGACGCCGATATCCAGGAAGGCCTGGACCGCTTCGAGCGTGCTGTGAAAAAGCTGACGCAAGCCTGATGGACCGTTCGGCGCCTGGCGATCCTGGCGTCGAACAAAAATTTTAAGGCCGGACCGGATCAAGTGTGGGAGCTGGCTTGCCTGCGATGGCGGTGCCACAGGCAACATCTGTGCTGACTGACACACCGTCATCGCGGGCAAGCCCGGCTCCCACATGGATCTGCTTACACAATAAGTCCTGTGTAGGCAGTTCCCCCTGTCCGGCATTTTTCCCTCTGTGAGTTTTCGAGTTAAGGAGTGACACCATGCTGGTGATGCGCCCCGCGCAAATGGCTGATCTGGGCGAGGTACAGCGTCTGGCTGCGGACAGCCCGATTGGTGTCACCTCCTTGCCGGATGATGTCGAACGCCTGAGCGACAAGATCGCCGCAAGCGAAGCGTCCTTCGCCGCCGAGGTCAGCTTCAACGGTGAAGAAAGCTATTTCTTCGTCCTGGAAGACACCGCCGCCGGCAAGCTGGTGGGCTGCTCGGCCATCGTCGCTTCGGCTGGCTACTCGGAACCGTTCTACAGCTTCCGTAACGAAACCTTCGTGCACGCCTCCCGCGAGCTGAAGATCCACAACAAGA
This sequence comes from Pseudomonas sp. ADAK13, assembly GCF_012935715.1. Classification (NCBI taxonomy): domain Bacteria; kingdom Pseudomonadati; phylum Pseudomonadota; class Gammaproteobacteria; order Pseudomonadales; family Pseudomonadaceae; genus Pseudomonas; species Pseudomonas sp. ADAK13. The sequence continues at coordinate 465,248 of NZ_CP052860.1, read as the reverse complement.
TCCACGTGCTTTCGCAGTGCCACGACCTGACCGGCAACAGCTTGTTGACCAGTTTCTACGTGGTGCCGGAGCTGGTGGGTTCGCCGTGGTCGGAACTCAACTCCCGTGGCCGCCTGCTGTTCGTGGCCGGCCACCCGGAGCGTTTTGCGGATTCGGTGGTGACCGAGATCGTGGGCTACAGCGACGAGAACGGTGATTCGCCGTTCTGGGATGCGATTGGCCGCAACTTCTTCGACCTCAACTACGCTGCCGCCGAACGCCTGTGCGGGTTGAAGAGCCGGACCTTCCTTGCCGAACTGATGCCGCATTACCCGATCTACGTGCCGCTGTTGCCGGACGCCGCCCAGGAAGCCATGGGCCAGGTGCACCCGCGGGCGCAGATCACCTTCGACATCCTGATGCGCGAAGGCTTCGAGACCGACCATTACATCGACATCTTCGACGGCGGCCCCACGCTGCACGCACGGGTATCGGGCATTCGCTCGATCGCTCAGAGCCGTGTGGTGCCGGTGAAGATCGGCGAGATGGCCAAGGGTGTCGGCCGCCAGTACCTGGTCAGCAACGGCCAGTTGCAGGATTACCGCGCAGTGATGCTGGAGCTGGACTACGCGCCCGGAAAGCCAGTGACCCTGGACCTGGAAACCGCCGAGGCCCTGGGCGTTGGCGAAGGCGCGAGCGTGCGCCTGGTAGCGGTATAAACAGAGTTTCGCGGGTGGCTGACAACAGCGGCCCGTTTGAGGAGATAGCATGATCGTTCGTCCCGTACGCAGCAGCGATTTACCGGCCCTGATTGATCTGGCGCGCAGCACCGGCACCGGCCTCACCACCTTGCCGGCCAACGAAGAGCGCCTGACCCACCGGGTCGGCTGGGCTGAAAAGACCTTTCGCGGCGAAGCCGGGCGCGGTGATGCAGACTACCTGTTCGTGCTGGAAAACGACGAAGGCCGCGTGGTGGGGATTTCCGCCATCGCCGGTGCTGTCGGCCTGCGCGAGCCCTGGTACAACTTCCGGGTGGGCCTGACGGTCAGTGCTTCCCAGGAGCTGAACATCTACCGGGAAATCCCGACGCTGTTTCTGGCCAACGACCTGACCGGCAACTCCGAGCTGTGTTCGCTGTTCCTGCACGCCGATTACCGCAACGGCCTTAACGGCCGCATGCTGGCCAAGGCGCGCATGCTGTTTATCGCGGAATTCCCGCAGCTGTTCGGTAACAAGATCATCGCCGAGATGCGCGGCATGTCCGACGAAGCCGGGCGTTCGCCGTTCTGGGAAAGCCTGGGCCGGCACTTCTTCAAGATGGAATTCAGCCAGGCCGACTACCTTACCGGTGTGGGCAACAAGGCGTTTATCGCCGAGCTGATGCCGAAGTTTCCGCTGTACACCTGCTTCCTGTCCGAAGACGCGCGCAACGTGATCGGCAAGGTCCATACCGACACCGAGCCGGCCTTGAGCATGCTCAAGAGCGAAGGCTTCAGCTACCAGGGTTACGTCGACATCTTCGACGCAGGCCCGGCGGTGGAGTGTGAAACCACCAAGATCCGCGCGGTACGCGACAGCGAAGCGCTGGTGTTGGCGATTGGCACGCCGGGGGACGACGCCACGCCGTTCCTGATCCATAACCGTAAACGTGAAGATTGCCGCATCACCGCAGCACCGGCGCGGTTGGCTGCCGGCACCCTGGTGGTCGATCAGCAGACCGCCAAGCGCCTGCAACTGATCGCCGGTGATCAAGTGCGTGCCGTACCGTTGTCCGCTGCCCGGGAGTCGAAATAATGAATTCGTTGTATATCGCAGGTAGCTGGCTGGCTGGCCAGGGTGACGTGGTTGAATCGCTGAACCCGGTGACCCAGCAGGTGGTGTGGTCGGGTAACAGCGCGACTACCGAGCAGGTCGAGTCTGCCGTTCAGGCCGCGCGCCAGGCGTTTCCAGCCTGGGCCAAGCGTTCCCTGGAGGAGCGCCTGAGCGTGCTGGAAGCCTTCGCAGCCAACCTGAAAAGCCGTGCCGACGAACTCGCCCGCTGCATCGGTGAGGAAACCGGCAAGCCTTTGTGGGAATCGGCCACCGAAGTCACCAGCATGGTCAACAAGGTTGCGATCTCGGTGCAGAGCTACCGCGAACGTACCGGCGAGAGGAGCGGCCCATTGGGCGACGCCACGGCCGTCTTGCGTCACAAACCCCACGGCGTGGTGGCGGTGTTCGGCCCTTACAACTTCCCGGGTCACTTGCCTAACGGGCACATCGTGCCGGCCTTGCTGGCGGGTAACACCGTGCTGTTCAAGCCCAGCGAACTGACCCCGAAAGTCGCCGAACTGACCGTGCAATGCTGGATCGACGCCGGCCTGCCGGCGGGTGTGCTGAACCTGCTGCAAGGCGCGCGGGAAACCGGGATCGCCCTGGCGGCGAATCCGGGCATCGACGGCTTGTTCTTCACCGGCTCCAGCCGCACCGGCAACCATCTGCACCAGCAATTCGCCGGGCGCCCGGACAAGATCCTCGCGCTGGAAATGGGCGGCAACAACCCGCTGGTGGTGGACGAAGTGGCCGATGTGGATGCCGCGGTGTACACCATTATCCAGTCGGCGTTTATCTCGGCCGGCCAGCGTTGCACCTGTGCCCGTCGCTTGCTGGTGCCGGAAGGCGCCTGGGGCGATGCGTTGCTCGCGCGCTTGGTGGCGGTGAGCTCGACCATTGAAGTGGGCGCGTTCGACCAACAACCGGCGCCGTTCATGGGCTCGGTGATTTCCCTCGGCGCCGCCAAGGCGTTGATGGATGCCCAGGAATTGCTGCTGGCCAATGGCGCGATCGCGTTGCTGGAGATGACTCAGCCACAGGCCCAGGCCGCGCTGCTGACGCCGGGCATTATTGATGTGACCGAGGTCGCCGATCGTGCTGACGAAGAGCTGTTCGGCCCGCTGCTGCAAGTGATCCGCTACGCTGATTTCGCCGCGGCGATTGCCGAGGCCAACAACACCCAATACGGCTTGGCGGCGGGTTTGCTGTCGGATTCCGAAGCGCGTTACCAGCAGTTCTGGCTGGAGAGCCGTGCCGGGATCGTCAACTGGAACAAACAGCTGACAGGGGCCGCGAGCAGCGCGCCGTTCGGCGGCGTAGGGGCTTCGGGCAACCATCGCGCCAGTGCCTATTACGCGGCGGATTATTGCGCGTACCCGGTGGCCTCGCTTGAGACCCCGAGCCTGGTGCTGCCTGCGTCGCTGACCCCAGGCGTAACGCTTAAGTGAAAGTGACACTGATCTAATGTGGGAGCTGGCTTGCCTGCGATGGCATCCCCTCGGTCCAGTTGAAAGGCCGAGTCGTCTGCATCGCAGGCAAGCCAGCTCCTACACTTGATCGGGTTAACAGATACAGATCTGCACTTGATGCCTATAAAAATACAGATGTTCGTGGAGCCTCGCCGATGAAATCCTGTGAAGTCAATTTTGACGGTCTCGTGGGGCCGACCCATAACTACGGCGGTTTGTCCTACGGCAACGTCGCGTCCCAGAGCAACAGCCAGCAGTCTTCCAACCCGAAGGAAGCGGCGTTGCAGGGCCTGGCGAAGATGAAAGCCCTGATGGAAATGGGCTTCGTGCAAGGTGTGCTGGCGCCCCAGGAGCGTCCTGATGTGGCCGCCTTGCGCAGCCTTGGTTTTGCCGGCACCGACGCGCAAGTCATCCAGCAAGCGGCCAGGCAGGCCATGCCGTTGCTGGTCGCCAGTTGCTCGGCGTCGAGCATGTGGGTGGCCAATGCCGCGACTGTCAGCCCAAGCGCCGACACCGCCGATGGCCGCGTGCATTTCACTGCCGCCAACCTCAACTGCAAATACCACCGCAGCATCGAACACCCGACCACCAGCCGCGTGCTGGGGGCGATGTTTGCCGATCAAAAACACTTCGCCCACCACGCGGCCTTGCCGGCAGTGGCACAGTTCGGCGACGAAGGCGCGGCCAACCACACCCGTTTCTGCCGTGACTATGGCGAGGCGGGCGTAGAGTTTTTCGTGTTCGGCCGCAGCGCGTTCGATACCCGCTACCCGGCGCCGCAAAAGTACCCGGCGCGCCAGACCCTCGAAGCTTCCCAGGCGGTCGCCCGCCTGCACGGCCTGCGGGATGACGGCGTGGTCTACGCCCAGCAGAACCCGGCGGTGATTGATGCCGGTGTGTTCCACAACGACGTGATCGCGGTGGGCAACGGCGAAGTGCTGTTCTATCACGAAGATGCGTTCCTCAATACCGAACAGATGCTCGGCGAGCTGCAGGGCAAACTCGGCAAGCTCGGCGGCAATTTCCAGTCGATCTGCGTGCCCCGGGCCCAGGTCGGTGTGGAAGACGCGGTGCGTTCCTACCTGTTCAACAGCCAGTTGCTGACCCGCGCCGACGGCTCGATGCTGCTGATCGTGCCGGAAGAATGCCGCGCCAACGAGCGCGTCTGGCAGTACCTGCAAGGCCTGACGTCTTCCGGCGGGCTGATCCGCGAAGTCAAAGTCTTCGACCTCAAGCAAAGCATGCAGAACGGCGGTGGCCCCGCGTGCCTGCGCTTGCGCGTGGCCTTGAATGAAACCGAACTGGCGGCGGTCAACCCAGGGGTTATCATGACGGCGCCGTTGTACGACACGCTCACCCAATGGGTCGACAAGCACTACCGCGACAGCCTGCGGGAAACCGACCTGGCTGACCCGCAATTGCTGCTTGAGTGCCGGACGGCACTGGATGAACTGACGCAAATCCTTAAACTGGGCTCGGTTTATCCTTTCCAGATCAATTAACGCCGCACGGCTGAGAACTATTTATGACCACCGACACCCTGAAACTGATCCTTGAAGACACCGACGGCACACAGCTGGAAACTTCCTGCACCCGCGTCGCCGTGGTCTGGCAGGGCAAGGAGATCTGGATCCAGCACGACGGCCGCGGCCAACTGCTGATCGGCGTGGACGTGGAAGAAGGCGACGCCGAATACGCCAACCTGCTGATGCGCCCATTGGCCACCAACCTGATGAGCCTGCAACTGGAAATGGAACCGGCCGACGTTGAAGGTGATGACGACGATCACGTCCACGGTCCTGGCTGCAACCACTAAGGAAGCTGCTTATGCTCGCCCTCGGCAAACTGCTTGAACTGACCCTCGCCGGTCGCGAACCGGCGCAAAAAATTCAACTGACTGTCGACGGCGTGCAACTGCGCTGGCTCAGCGAGGGCGCGCTGGAAGTGCGGCCTCCTGAGGCGCGGGACAACGGCGGCGACGTGCTGTTGTCGTCCGGCATCCATGGCAACGAAACCGCGCCGATCGAATTGGCCGACCGCTTGCTGCATGGCATTGCCCGCGGGGAGATCAAGCCCCGCACCCGTATTCTGTTCCTGTTCGGTAACCCCGAGGCCATGCGCCGCGGCGAGCGTTATCTCGAACTGGACGTCAACCGGCTGTTCAATGGCCGTCACGAGCAAAACATCGGCCCGGAAGCCATGCGCGCTGCCGAGCTTGAGCAGTTGGCCCGCACGTTCTTCAGCGTTCCGGGGCGTAGCCGTTTGCATTACGACCTGCACACCGCCATTCGTGGCTCGAAGATCGAGCAGTTCGCGCTGTACCCGTGGAAGGACGGTCGCCAGCATTCACGCCGCGAACTGGCGCGCCTGCGAGCCGCCGGCATGGAAGCGGTGTTGTTGCAGAACAAGACCTCGATCACCTTCACGGCGTTTACCTACGAGCAGCTGGAGGCCGAGTCCTTCACCCTGGAGCTGGGCAAGGCCCGGCCGTTCGGGCAGAACCAGGGCGTGGACGTGTCCCGCCTGGAGGCGCGCCTCAAGCAGATCATCGAAGGCAACGAGCCGGCCACCGAGAGCCTGGACGGCCTGAAGCTGTTCAGCGTCTCCCGGGAAGTGATCAAGCACAGCGATACCTTCGTCCTGCATTTGCCGGCCGACGTGGAAAACTTTTCGGAGTTGGAGAAGGGTTACCTGCTGGCCGAGGACATTGCCAAGACCCGCTGGGTCATCGAGGAGGAGGGCGCACGCATCATCTTCCCGAACCCGAAGGTCAAGAATGGCTTGCGAGCCGGGATATTGATTGTGCCGACTACGGATGCCGGCCTGGCCTGAATCCCGAGGCCGACTCGGTCAAATGTGGGAGCTGGCTTGCCTGCGATAGGATCAACTCGGTCTGCCAGATACACCGAGGCGATGCTATCGCAGGCAAGCCAGCTCCCACACAAGCCCGGCTCTAAGACTGGGCTTTGTGGTGTTGCTTAAACCGCTAGAGCCCGTGGCTCATTGCGACGCAGCGCGCGAACCTTGTGCAGGGTGTCGGCGCAGGTGCGTGCCGCTTCCTGGCCCTTGTGCACGAAGTGCTCATAAAAGAAGGTGTGGTGCTCGCTGCCCGCGTGGAAGTGGTGCGGGGTCAAGGATACCGAGAACACCGGCACTTCGGTTTCCAGTTGAACCTGCATCAGGCCGCTGACCACTGACTGGGCAACGAACTCGTGACGGTAGATCCCGCCGTCCACCACCAGGGCGGCCGCGACGATACCGGCATAACGGCCGGACTTGGCCAGCAGCTTGGCGTGCAGGGGCATTTCAAAGGCGCCGCCGACTTCAAAGAAATCGATGTCCGATTCCTGGTAGCCCTGGGCGATCATTTCGGCGAGGAAGCCTTTACGGCTCTGATCGACAATATCCTTGTGCCAGCAGGCCTGGATAAACGCGACGCGCTCGCCGTGATGGTTTTTGCTTTTGCTGTCGATTGCGGTGGGTTGCATGTTCTGACTCCTGTTTAAGAAAAAAACAGGGCGATATGAATCGAATGGGATTTAAGGGTACGGACAGCCGGGTCATGCGAGCATGAAATCCAGCGTTCGGCCCTTAGGTGCCAATCCCGTTCTCTCTTCATCCGGACTATGACCGTCGGCCCCGGGATCACACCGGGTCTGCTGACCTTGTCGCCGTCCTGCCGAGGCAGTTCGAGGCGCCAAGCGCTCGCGGGCTATGCACGTTGCGTGCAATTACCGCCGGTGGGGAATTACACCCCGCCCTGAGAACGTTGCCGCCAGAACCCTGGCGGCGGAGAGTTTTTATCATGGTTTTTCAGAAACTGCACGGTTGGTTTATCGATAACCTATATCGGTTTGTTTGGTTGGTATTCGATTGTGCAAGCACGGGGCTTGATATTCCGCGGGTTTGCCCGCAGTAATCGTTAACACAAGAAACGCCCCAAATCCGCTAGAGGCTAGTTTGATGACCGTGATTGACCTGCGCAGCGACACAGTGACCCAACCGACCCCAGGCATGCTCGACGCGATGGCGACTGCGGCCAGTGGCGACGACGTCTACGGCGAAGACCCGAGCGTCAACCGCCTGGAAGCCGAACTGGCCAAGCGCCTGGGTTTTGCCGCCGCGTTGTTCGTGCCCACCGGCACCATGAGCAACTTGCTGGCGTTGATGGCGCACTGCGAGCGGGGCGAGGAATACATCGTCGGTCAGCAGGCCCACACCTACAAATACGAAGGCGGCGGCGCGGCAGTGCTGGGTTCGATCCAGCCGCAACCCCTGGAAGTGCAGGCTGACGGTTCCCTGAGCCTTGAGCAGGTGCTGGCCGCAATCAAGCCAGACGACTTCCACTTCGCCCGCACCCGTTTGCTGGCGCTGGAAAACACCATGCAGGGCAAAGTCCTGCCTCTTGAATACCTGGCGGCTGCGCGGGCATTCACCCGGGAACACGGCCTGGCCTTGCACCTCGACGGCGCGCGGCTTTATAACGCTGCGGTCAAGCTGGGTGTGGATGCCCGGGAGATTGCCCGGCACTTCGATTCGGTGTCGGTGTGCCTGTCCAAGGGCCTGGGTGCGCCGATCGGCTCGGTGTTGTGCGGCTCCACGGCGTTGATCGCCAAGGCCCGTCGTTTGCGCAAGATGGTCGGTGGCGGCATGCGCCAGGCCGGTTCGCTGGCGGCGGCGGGGCTGTATGCCCTGGACCACCAGGTGCAGCGCCTGGCCGACGACCATGCCAATGCCCAATGGCTGGGAGATGAACTGCGCAAGGCGGGTTACACGGTGGAGCCGGTGCAGACCAACATGGTCTACGTTGATATCGGCGATCGGGCCCCGGCCTTGAAGGCGTTTGCCGCCGAGCGCGGGATCAAGTTGAGTGCCGCGCCGCGCCTGCGCATGGTCACTCACCTGGACGTCAATCGGGCACAGATGGAGCAAGTGCTCGCGACATTCGTCGAGTTTTCCCGAAAATGACAGTGCAGACCGTCTAATTGACTGTTTCTATCACATAAACACGCTGTACCACGGGCAAAGGGCCGATATAATGCGGCCCTTTGCCGTCGCTCCGTCTGATGACGTTTAGCACTGGCCTTTGGCCGCAGCCTCCGTGGAAGAACCTAATGAAAAGCGCAGAAATCCGTGAAGCCTTCCTTCGCTTCTTCGAAGAGCAAGGTCACACCCGTGTCGCCTCCAGCTCCTTGATCCCAGGCAATGACCCAACCCTGCTGTTCACTAACGCGGGGATGAACCAGTTCAAGGACTGCTTCCTGGGCCAGGAAAAGCGCGCCTACACCCGCGCCACCAGCAGCCAGAAGTGCGTACGCGCCGGCGGCAAGAACAGCGACCTGGAAAACGTGGGCTACACCGCCCGCCACCACACCTTCTTCGAGATGCTGGGTAACTTCAGCTTCGGCGACTATTTCAAGAAAGATGCGATCACCTTCGCCTGGACCTTCCTGACCGGCGTGCTGAAGCTGCCGAAGGAAAAGCTCTGGGTGACCGTCTACGCCACCGATGACGAAGCCTACGACATCTGGACCCAGCAGATCGGTGTGCCGGTTGAGCGCATGATTCGCATCGGCGACAACAAAGGCGCGCCTTACGCCTCCGACAACTTCTGGACCATGGGCGATACCGGCCCGTGCGGCCCCTGCACCGAGATCTTCTACGATCACGGCGCCGACATCTGGGGTGGCCCACCGGGCTCGCCGGAAGAAGACGGCGATCGCTACATCGAAATCTGGAACAACGTGTTCATGCAGTTCAACCGCACCGCCGATGGCGTGTTGCATCCGCTGCCAGCCCCGTCGGTCGACACCGGCATGGGCCTGGAGCGGATCAGTGCGGTGATGCAGCACGTTCACTCCAACTACGAGATCGACCTGTTCACCAACCTGCTGAGCGCTTCGGCTGCGGCCATTGGCTGCGCCAACGACAATCAGTCGTCGCTCAAGGTCGTGTCGGACCACATCCGTTCCTGCGGCTTCCTGATCGCTGACGGTGTGCTGCCGTCGAACGAAGGCCGTGGCTATGTGCTGCGCCGCATCATCCGTCGCGCCTGCCGTCACGGTAACAAGCTGGGCGCTACCGGCAGCTTCTTCTACAAGATCGTTGCCGCGCTGGTGGCCGAGATGGGCGATGCCTTCCCGGAACTCAAGCAGCAGCAAGCCAACATCGAGCGCGTGCTCAAGGCTGAAGAAGAGCAGTTCTCCAAGACCCTGGAGCACGGCCTGAAGATCCTCGAACAGGACCTGGCTGAGCTTAAAGGCACCGTGGTGCCGGGCGACGTGGTGTTCAAGCTGTACGACACCTACGGTTTCCCGATGGACCTGACCGCCGACATCGCCCGTGAACGCGAGCTGACCATCGACGAAGCAGGCTTTGAGCGTGAGATGGAAGCCCAGCGCGTCCGCGCCCGTTCCGCCAGCTCCTTTGGCCTGGACTACAACACCCTGGTAAAGGTTGATGTGGCCACTTCGTTCATTGGTTATGAGGCCACCGTTGGCTCGGCCAAGATCGTGGCTATCTATAAGGACGGCAAGTCGGTCGACGTGCTGAACGAAGGTGACGAGGCGGTTGTGGTCCTCGACCAGACCCCGTTCTACGCCGAGTCCGGTGGCCAGGTCGGCGACTGTGGTTTCCTGAGCTCGACCTCCGGTCGTTTTGACGTGCGCGACACCACCAAGACCGGCGGTGCGTTCCTGCACCACGGCTTGCTGGTGCTGGGTAACCTGACCGTCGGTGCGCCGGTGGACACTCAGGTAGATGCCGACGTACGGCATGCAACTGCTTTGAATCATTCGGCCACTCACTTGCTGCACGCCGCGTTGCGTCAGGTATTGGGTGAGCATGTGCAGCAGAAAGGTTCGTTGGTGGACAGCCAGCGCCTGCGCTTTGACTTCAGTCATTTCGAGGCGATCAAGCCTGAGCAGTTGAAGGCCCTGGAAGACATCGTCAACGCCGAGATTCGCAAGAACACTCCGGTTGAAACCGAAGAAACCGACATCGAGACCGCCAAGAAGAAGGGCGCCATGGCGCTGTTCGGCGAGAAGTATGGCGACGAAGTGCGCGTGCTGAGCATGGGCGGCAGCTTCTCGGTGGAGCTGTGCGGCGGTATCCACGCCAGCCGTACCGGCGACATCGGCCTGCTGAAAATCATCAGCGAAGGCGGTGTGGCTTCCGGCGTGCGCCGTATTGAAGCGGTCACCGGTGCTGCGGCCCTGGCCTACCTCAATGCGGCTGAAGAACAACTCAAGGAAGCGGCCAGCCTGGTCAAGGGCAGCCGCGACAACCTGATCGACAAGCTCTCCGGTGTACTGGAGCGCAACCGTCAGCTGGAAAAACAGCTGGAGCAGTTGCAGGCCAAGGCGGCCAGCGCGGCGGGCGATGACCTGTCGGCTTCCGCCCTGGACGTCAAAGGCGTGAAGGTCCTGGCCGTGCGCCTGGACGGTCAGGATGGCAAGGCGCTGTTGGCCTTGGTCGATCAGTTGAAGAACAAGCTCGGCCGCGCAGTGATCCTGCTCGGCAGTGTCCATGAGGATAAGGTCGTTCTGGTTGCCGGTGTAACCAAGGACCTGACTGGCCAACTCAAGGCCGGTGATTTGATGAAGCAAGCCGCCGCGGCAGTGGGCGGGAAGGGCGGTGGTCGTCCGGACATGGCGCAAGGCGGTGGTGTAGACGCCGGTGCCCTGGACGCGGCCCTGGCCCTGACCGTGCCGTTTGTCGAGGCAGGTATTTAAGACGCTGTTAATGAGCCCGTGGTCTAGTCACGGGCTCGGTCAGTGCTGGTTGATTGAATAATAGGCGCCCCTTTACGGGCTGAGGCGGCTTAGAAATGGCTTTGATCGTACAGAAATTTGGAGGCACCTCGGTCGGCTCTGTCGAAAGAATCGAGCAGGTCGCCGACAAGGTTAAGAAATTCCGCGATGCCGGCGATGACCTGGTGGTGGTGCTGTCGGCCATGAGCGGCGAGACCAATCGCCTGATCGATCTGGCCAAGCAAATCAGTGGCGATCAACAACCGGTTCCCCGTGAGCTGGATGTGATCATTTCCACCGGTGAGCAGGTGACCATCGCGTTGCTGGCCATGGCGCTGAACAAGCGTGGTGTGCCGGCGGTGTCCTACACTGGCAACCAGGTCCGCATTCTGACGGATAGCGCCCACACCAAGGCGCGCATCCTGCAGATTGATGACCAGAAGATTCGCGCTGACCTGAAGGCCGGTCGTGTGGTGGTTGTCGCCGGTTTCCAGGGCGTCGACGAGCACGGCAACATCACCACCCTTGGTCGTGGTGGTTCCGACACCACCGGCGTGGCGCTGGCGGCAGCCCTGAAGGCTGACGAATGCCAGATCTACACCGATGTGGATGGCGTCTACACCACCGACCCACGGGTTGTGTCCGTGGCCCAGCGCCTGGACAAGATCACCTTTGAAGAGATGCTGGAAATGGCCAGTCTCGGTTCCAAGGTGTTGCAGATCCGTGCTGTTGAGTTTGCCGGCAAGTACAACGTTCCGCTGCGCGTACTGCACAGCTTCAAGGAGGGTCCGGGCACCCTCATTACTATTGATGAAGAGGAATCCATGGAACAGCCGATCATTTCCGGCATCGCTTTTAACCGCGATGAAGCCAAGCTGACCATCCGTGGCGTGCCAGACACCCCGGGCGTGGCCTTCAAGATTCTCGGGCCAATCAGCGGCGAAAACATTGAAGTCGACATGATCGTGCAGAACGTTGCGCACGATAACACCACCGATTTCACCTTCACCGTGCACCGCAACGAGTACGATGCGGCGCAGAAGGTGTTGTTGAACACCGCGAGCGAGATTGGCGCCCGTGAAGTGGTTGGCGATACCAAGATCGCCAAGGTGTCGATCGTGGGCGTGGGCATGCGTTCCCATGCGGGTGTTGCCAGCCGCATGTTCGAAGCCCTGGCCAAGGAAAGCATCAACATCCAGATGATCTCCACGTCGGAAATCAAGGTGTCGGTGGTGATCGAAGAGAAGTACCTGGAACTGGCTGTACGCGCATTGCATACCGCGTTTGAGCTGGACGCTCCGGCCCGACAGGGCGAGTGACGCGTTGCCAGGAAGGCGCGGTTATCCGCGCCTTTCATTTTTTTGCCGGGTGCGTGGTGAAGACCTGTTCTTTTACCTGTGCTCGACAATACTTAGGCGGGTAGGGCTACGGCCATTTGGTTGTAGGTCGAATGCCTTTTTTTTGCAGACTGTTGTTCCCGAAATGAAATGCGTGAGGAGAAAGGTATGCTGATTCTGACTCGTCGATGCGCAGAAAGCCTGATTATTGGTGATGGCGAAATCACCGTGACCGTGCTCGGCGTCAAAGGCAATCAAGTGCGTATCGGGGTTAACGCTCCGAAAGAGGTGGCTGTCCACCGCGAGGAAATCTACCTGCGGATCAAGAAAGAGAAGGACGAAGAACCAAGCCATTAATTTTTATCGTTTTTTATGTTTGCAAACGGGGATGAAGCTGGTTAATATACGCCCCGTGTTGCGGAGAGCTGGCCGAGTGGCCGAAGGCGCTCCCCTGCTAAGGGAGTACACCTCAAAAGGGTGTCGGGGGTTCGAATCCCCCGTTCTCCGCCATTATTTGCTTAGTACGTTGCAATCTGGTTTTTTCGCTAAGTTGTTGAAACTAAACGAAAAAATAGCTTTACATAGAGATTGAACGGCCTATAATGCGCGGCAACAAATGCACTCGTAGCTCAGCTGGATAGAGTACTCGGCTACGAACCGAGCGGTCACAGGTTCGAATCCTGTCGAGTGCACCATTTAAGAGTTAGTTGCAGCAATGCAGGTAGCTTGGCTTCAACCAGTTGTGATCTGGTCTAAAAACACAATCTGCACTCGTAGCTCAGCTGGATAGAGTACTCGGCTACGAACCGAGCGGTCACAGGTTCGAATCCTGTCGAGTGCACCAAACAACAAAAAGCCCGCCTAGTGCGGGCTTTTTGCCGTCTGGGGTTTTTATTTCCCGTCGCGACTTTTTCTCCTGCCCATGTGTTTTCCTTTGGGGCTGCGTCGTCGCAGTTCATATCTGCGGCCAATGCTCAGCTTTGTGTCGCAAGCGCTTGTTCTTTCCAGTTTTTTGACGTTAAAAGCGGTCGCCCGGTGTATCATTGCGCCCGTCAGCCCCGCCGGGGCTTGTGGAACACCTCCATGGACTTACCCAGTAGTTACTCAGTACCCCGTTTTACCAATCATGAATTGACTGATTGATCCTTCCGGCGTGCCCTGCTGCTGGGAGTGGAGTTCGCCTATGACCGAAGTTGAAGTAAAGAAAACACAAGAAAGCCTGCAGGATCGCCTGGCTCAAGTCGTTGAGCTGCTGCAGCGCCAGCGCGTGGTCGAAGACCTGACGCATCGCCAGGAAGGCCCGAATCATGACCGGGTCGAGAACCTGGTTCACCGGCAAAATCTCGTCGAGCTGCAACGCAAGCTCGATGACCTGCACTCCGCCGACGTCGCCTACATCCTCGAAGCCTTGCCGCTTGATGATCGTCTGACCCTCTGGCAGTTGGTCAAGGCTGATCGCGACGGCGACATTCTCCTCGAAGTATCCGACTCGGTCCGTGAAACCCTGATCGCCGACATGGACGATCATGAGCTCCTGGCTGCTGCCAAGGACATGGATGCCGACGAACTCGCTGACCTGGCTTCCGAGCTGCCGCGTGACGTCGTCCATGAGCTGATGGAAACCCTCGACGGCCAACAGCGTGAGCGTGTGCGCTCCGCGTTGTCCTACGACGAGGAGCAAGTCGGCGCGCTGATGGACTTCGAGATGGTCACCATCCGCGAAGACGTCAGCCTGGAAGTGGTTTTGCGTTACCTGCGCCGCCTCAAGGAGCTGCCAGGCCATACCGACAAACTGTTCGTGGTCGATTACGAAGGCATTCTCAAGGGCGTGCTGCCGATCAAGCGCCTGCTGGTCAATGACCCGGAGAAGAAAGTCGCGGACGTCATGGCCAGTGACCCGGTGAGTTTCCATCCCGACGAAGACGCTTACGATGCCGCTCAGGCGTTCGAGCGTTATGACTTGATCTCGGCCCCGGTGGTCGACAAGAACGGCAAGCTGATCGGCCGTCTGACCATCGATGAAATGGTCGACCTGATTCGTGAGGAGAGCGAAAGCGAAGTCCTCAACATGGCGGGTCTGCGGGAAGAAGAAGACATTTTTGCGTCAGTCTGGAAATCCCTGCGTAACCGCTGGGCCTGGCTGGCGGTCAATTTGATTACCGCGTTTATTGCTTCACGGGTCATCGGCCTGTTCGAGGGCTCCATCGAGAAGCTGGTGGCCTTGGCTGCACTGATGCCGATTGTGGCGGGTATTGGCGGTAACTCGGGTAACCAGACCATCACCATGATCGTACGTGCCATGGCGCTGGATCAGGTGGGCACCGGGCACGGTAAGCGGTTGATGCGCAAGGAGCTTGCGGTCGCGCTGATCAATGGCCTGGTGTGGGGTGGTGTCATCGGTATCGTGGCGTACCTGCTGTATGGCAGTTGGTCGCTCGGGGTGGTCATGACTGCGGCCATGACGCTTAACCTGCTGCTGGCGGCCCTGATGGGGGTGCTGATTCCAATGACCCTGGTGCGCCTTGGGCGGGACCCGGCCATGGGCGCCAGTGTGATGATCACGGCCATGACTGACAGTGGCGGCTTCTTCATCTTCCTGGGCTTGGCCACCATCTTCCTGCTTTGATCCCTTCTCCCGATCAAGGGGCTTGTGCCCCTTGATCCTTTCTTTACCAAATCACAGGCAAAAAAAAGCCAGCGCATGGCTGGCTTTCAGCTTTCGGTTGCCAATCAGTTGGCTTCTGCGGCTGCCTCAACGTCATGTGCAATAAGCGAGACGAGAGCATTTTGCTGGCGGTGGGAGAGCTGACGAAAACGCTGCAGCAGTTCGCGTTCGTGCAGTGACAGCTCGGGGCTGTCCAGGCGCATGCTCAGCTCGTCGCCCAGCGCACCTTCCTGAATCAGGCTTTGTTCCAGGCGTGCGATGATTTCGGAGTTCATGCTGCGGTGATGATTGCGAGCCACCTCGGCAATGCGTTCCCGCATTCCGTCTGGCAGACGTACGACGAACTTGTCAGCCGTACGGCTGGAATAAATTGCCTGTTTCAATGGGCGCATATATTTAACCGGTTAGTTCAGGGGAGCGGTTTTTGGAATTGGCCGCAAGATGAATGTTAGGACAAGGCTTGCTGCCAAATGTTCAACCTGAATTGCAAAGAGGCCGCATCATGCCTCAGATTTGCCAGTTCCTTGGCGTCAATTCTGTGACAAATATTGAACCGGCTACCGGCTTTATGCCAGTACTCATTTCAAAATTTGCGGACTGGTTGGAAAACTTTTCCACGGTTGCACCCAAACAGGGGGCAAGGCCGCGGGCCCTAGGCGCAAAAGGCTTTTCGGGCGCACATCCTATAGCAATATGGCCTTTTGCCCTTAACTTTAAGATTAGTGGCAAATTGCCAATTTACGAGGGCGGAGCGACATATGGTCAGCTGCCCGGACGAATGATCCGGTAGGTGGCAGCTAGTTTCGGAAGGGCGACGAGCGGGGAGATTCAGCGCAGTACGGGGTCGAATTTGATGCGGCGACCAATGACGATTGCCAGTACCCACAGGCTGCCAAACACACCGGCGGCGACGAAAGAGACGGTCTGCAGGTCTTGCGACACTACGTTCAGGCCGAGGCCGGCGCAGGCCAGGGCCAGTGTCAGAAACAGCCAGGCGGGCTTGGTCATGGAATACTCCGGTAAGCGGTTCAGAAAACCCAGTGTTCAGTCGAAGGGGCAGCTTGAGTGCCCTGGGTCAGTTGCAGCGGTGATTGCATGTTCGGCTTCATGACCGCCAGTTGCGGGCGTTGCTGCAGGTGATGGGGGATCGCCTGGCTGACTTGCGCCGCGTCGTCGGAGGTGTTGGATTGAAAATGGAACATCACCAGCGCAGCCAATGCAACGGTATTGAGGGCTAGTAGAAGTGCGCTGTTCATGGGCATGTTCTCCGCAGATGGCTGGGCCGGACTGTATTTGTAGGATAAAGGATTGCAGGTGCCGTGCCAGTCTTTATTTGATAATAAATCCTTTAAAATCAAATAGTTAATTACTGTCCAGGTAGGTGTGATGTTGCAATTTGCAATGATGGCATTTTGGGGGAGTGCATTTTGCACGATGGCTGCGGATTGCCCGTAATCATTGAGCGGAATGCGACTTGCGATCGCGGGCATGGGCCTACACTCAAAAAGCCCACGGACGACATGACAAAATTCACCTGCGCCGTTAACATGCACGCCGTCTATCGCCGCGCCTCTGGCCCGATGGCTGTCATTTGTCCCAGTAGCTCAATTGGATAGAGCATCCCCCTCCTAAGGGGAAGGTTGGCCGTTCGAACCGGCCCTGGGACACCATATAATCGTTGCTGCCCAAGTGGCTGAAACGTCAGAGAGCCCCGATCAGATTTGTCTGGCGGGGCTTTTTTGTGGCTGGGCGTCCAGGTGCGCCAGTCTTTTCAAACACCAACCGAACCTTGCCGGCGTTTGACGTTCACACGGGAGGCAAGAGCGGGGCGACGCAAGTATTCGTCTGCATCGTGTACCTCGCGGGTCATTGTCGAGCGTCTGACACGTAGCCAATTGGCATGAGCAAAATATTCCCCGGCAACCGCGTGTTTTGGCTGTCCGGACCCGACGACGCGGGACTATCATTCCGGTAGCCCTGAACCCCCACTGCAAGGAGCCGCTCGGAACGCCGATGCGCCAGATCTGGAAATCTTTTCGAGCCCTTTATTTTGCCTCCTTGATGATGCTGATCGGCTCCGGCCTGCTCAGTACTTACCTGGCCTTGCGCCTGGCGGCAGACCACGTCGACAGCCTGTGGGTCGGTGCGTTGATGGCGGCCAACTATTTTGGCCTGGTATTGGGGGGCAAGATCGGTCACCGCCTGATTGCCCGGGTCGGGCATATCCGGGCGTATGCCACCTGTGCCGGGATTGTCGGCGCGGCGGTGCTCGGGCACGGGCTGATCAATTGGCTGCCGGCCTGGATCGTGCTGCGGATGATTGTCGGCCTCGGCATGATGTGCCAGTACATGGTCATCGAGAGCTGGCTCAACGAGCAGGCAGACGCCAAGCAGCGGGGCGTGGTGTTCAGCGGCTACATGATCGCGTCGTACCTGGGCCTGGTGCTGGGCCAACTGATTCTTGTGATGCACCCGCAATTGGGGCTTGAGTTGCTGATGCTGGTCGCGCTGTGTTTTGCGCTGTGCCTGGTACCGGTGGCGATGACTCGCCGCATTCACCCGGCGCCCCTGCACCCGGCGCCGATGGAACCGCGTTTCTTTATCAAGCGGGTGCCACAGTCCCTCAGTACCGTGTTGGGTGCTGGGCTGATCGTGGGTTCGTTCTATGGTTTGGCGCCGCTCTATGCCTCGCAGCAAGGGCTGACCACCGAGCAGGTCGGTCTGTTCATGGGTAGCTGCATCTTCGCCGGGCTGCTGGTGCAATGGCCGCTGGGCTGGTTGTCTGACCGCTATGACCGCGCGCTGTTGATCCGCTGCTTCGCCTTGTGCCTGGCGGTGGCCGCGCTGCCGCTGGCGATCATGAGTCAGGTGCCGCTGGAAGTGCTGTTTGTTGCGGGCTTTCTCTGCTCCCTGGTGCAATTCTGCCTGTATCCGTTGGCCGTGGCGTTCTCCAATGACCACGTCGAGGGCGATCGCCGGGTGTCGCTCACGGCAATGTTGCTGGTGACCTACGGGGTCGGCGCGAGTGTCGGTCCGCTGTTGGCAGGTGTGGTGATGAAGCTGTTCGGCAGCCACATGCTGTACGCGTTTTTCAGCCTGTGTGCGTTGATCCTGGTCTGGCGCATCCGGCCGAAGGCGGTCACCAACCTGCATCAGGTGGACGACGCACCGCTGCACCACGTGGCGATGCCCGACAGCATGTCCAGTTCGCCACTGGTGGCATGCCTCGACCCGCGTGTGGATGAGCAGGTGGTGCAGGAGCAGATGCAGACCGCCGTTCCGGACCCGGAGCCCGAGGTGGATCCCGAGCCGGTGGTGGATGAGCCGGAACTTGTCACCGAGCCCCTGGAGCATCCGGACCCGGATGATCACCCTCACGACCTGAGCAGGGCGCGCCCCTGAAAGCAAAAACGGGCAGTTCCTTTAAGGAGCTGCCCGTTTTTTTTTCGCGGCCTTTTACTGCTTAAAGATCGTCGTCCTTGTCGAACCGACGCGCTTCGCGCTGCAGTTGGTAGACGAACCGTTCGACCTGGCGCTGCACCAGCCCGCTCATGTTGTGAAAGCGCACGCCGGCGAAGGTGGTGTTGATCCTTTCTTCGAAGTGCAGATAGCGCAGTTCCACCGAGGTGGTCATGCTGCCAAAGGGCAGGGCGGCGATGAAGCGGTCGTAGACCTGGCCCAGTTGCAGGCGCTCGGAGATGTCCCCTTCGAAACGCAATTTGCAGCCGGTGGCGGAAATATCCAGCAGCTTGCCGCCGATGGGGGCCTTGAGTTTTTCACCGCCCAGCTCGACGTTCACCAGTTGCGCCAGCTTCAGGGCCGCGCGGAACGCATTGCGGCGCTGATGGTAAATCACTTCGTCGGGCATGCTGCCGCGATAAACGCGGTGGCCGTGGGCTTCGTCAAGGGTCAGGGTGCCGTTGCTTTCCCAGGCCACTCGCACGCCATCATGAAAACCTTCGATACGGAAAGCTTCGCCATTCTCAAGGTAGCGTTCGCCGTCACGCGGGATCATTTCGTCCAGGGCCAGCGACTTGCTGTCCCGGTCGACTTCGACCAGGTAGCTTTGAAAGCGCTGGTTGCGTTCGTGGAAGGTGATGATCAGCGGGTCGTGGCTCTCTTGCAGCATCCGCAAGGTGCCCGCGATTTCCAGCGGCGTGGTGAGTACCTTGGGTGGCTGCGGAGCATCTTCCGCGTTAAGGGCGTTGAACACGGTTCTTCCATCTCCAGACAAAATACGACTACACGCAAGTGCTTTCATTTTGCCAGCATGTGGCGCGCCTTGGATAGGGCGCGCTTAAACTGGTTTCAGGCTTGGCTGCGGGTGCTTGGCTTGGCCAGGCGTGAGGTGGAGCCTTGAGCGTTGTAGAGGGCTGGAGGCTCGCCGCCGTGGAGGATACGCAACTGATTGGCGGTCGTGGCTTGTTGACGCTGGATCGCCTGGCCGTTGACGATGTTGGTTTCCTGGCACAGGGTCAGCAACTGGTTGAGTTCTTTGCTCTGGGCCAGCAACTGGTCGCCGACCGTGGAGTGGCTGGCGAGTTGCTCCAGGCCTTTGTGGTCGGCAGGCAGGCCCAGGCTGACGAGAATCTGGCTGCGTTTCTTGCCGTGTTGTTCCAGCAGGACGATCAGCGATTGCTTGCGAGCCAGAATTTCTTCCAGCATGCGCATGTCGCGGCCGAACAGGGCCAGGGATTCTTCCCGAAGTAACTCCAGCAACTGCTGTGCGGGAGTCAAATCTTCAATGATCAGTTGTAGCAAGTTTTCGTCGTGCATGGCTGGCCTTGGGGTTTAAGCGTCCAAAAGCCTGGCGCAGGCCTTTGCCTAGCGCTCGGCTTCGAAGTTAAGCAGCTTGCTGGCTACACGGTTGCTGTCGACCTTATAGCTGCCATCCGCAATCGCCTGCTTCAATTCGGCCACGCGGGCTTTATTGACAACCGGCTGATCGCTCAGCGAGTCAGTGACCTTCTGCAACTGTTGAGCCTCATTGCTCAGGTGTACCGATTCCCCGCTTTGGCTGGCACCGGCCTGTTCTGTCTTGGCAGGCAGAGGCTGGGACTTGGCTTCAACGCTGTCTTTGGCACCGCTGGTGCGCGAAGAGCCAGGCGTTGGCAGGGCGTTATTCAAACGACTGAAATCGATGACCATGTTAAAAAAACCTCTGGGTATTTGGACGCTTGCCATGTTTTCGGCCATACCCGGACAAACTTTAGGCTCGATTGACAATAAACCTATACGCGATGCTGCTTTGCGCACAGTGTAGGAAAAGCTGGCGTCCTATGCCAGTGATCTATAAAGCCACCTCAACCTGCCCGGGTGCCGTCACCCGGGCCTTGATCACGCGGTTGGAATTGAGGTTCTTGACGCGAATCTGTTCACTCATGCCGCCGTTGGACAGGGCTTCCCCGGGCATTTTTACATTCAGTCCGCCGCTGCTGGCGGAAATCACCACCTGGTCGCCCTTGCGCACCACTTCGGCCTGTTCAAGGTTGACCAGGGTAATCACTTGGTCGGTGACCATTGGTCGGGTAAGTTTCTGCCCGATCGCCTGGTCAACGGACGTGAGGTAGCTCTGGGTGATCAGGCTGATGTCCCGTTCACGCATGGCAACGTCTTCGTAACCAATGATTCCGGTGCGTTTCAACGGCCGGGTCACCACCACCACGTCACGAAACAGCTTGACCTGGGCTGGCACGAACACCGTCCAGGGCGAGGCGCCTTCGCAGCGAACCTTCACGGTCACGCGCCCGATGGGTTGGGCCGGGCTTTCGAGGGAGGCTGTCAATTCCTTGTCGCACATCGGCATGCGCAGGCGCGGATCCAGCTGGTTGACCTGGATTTCATAGCGCCCCGGCGTCTGTGTGGTCGCCAGATAATCTTCTACAGTGAACTCAAGAAAGCCCTGAGTGACGCCGATAAGCAGATCAGGCAAGGTGACGTTACTGGCACGGGCCGGCTGGCCCGCAGCCAGGGCAAGCAACGCCATCGAGACGCAGATCAATCTGCGGTACTGTGGGGATCGGGGGCGTCGGGAAACTGTCGTTTTGATGTCCATGGCCAATAAAAAAGCAAAGCTCGTGCCGTTTAGTGTTGGGTACGCGTCGTACCCCTAAGTTTTAGCGTAGGAGTCTGGGCATGGCCGGTGTAATGGATTCAGTAAACCAGCGCACACAGCTGGTGGGGCAGAATCGCCTGGAGTTGCTGCTGTTTCGTCTGGACGGCAAGCAGCTTTACGGGATTAACGTCTTCAAGGTGCGGGAGGTGCTGCAGTGTCCCAAGCTGACAATAATGCCCAAGTCCAGCCCGGTGGTGTGCGGTGTGGCGAACATCCGTGGCGCGACCATCCCGATTCTTGACCTGGCCATGGCCACCGGTTCGGCGGGTTTGCAGGACCGCGAAAGTCCGTTCGTGATCATCACCGAGTACAACACCAAGACCCAGGGTTTCCTGGTGCGTTCGGTGGAACGCATCGTCAACATGAACTGGGAAGAGATCCATCCGCCGCCCAAGGGCACCGGCCGCGATCACTACCTCACGGCCGTGACGCGGGTCGACAACCAGTTGGTGGAAATCATCGACGTGGAGAAAATCCTCGCCGAAGTGGCGCCGACCTCCGAGGCGATTTCGGTCGGCGTAGTAGACGCCGAGACCGCGCACAAGGCGATCTCGCTGCGGGTGCTGACGGTGGACGACTCCTCGGTGGCACGCAAGCAGGTGTCCCGCTGCCTGCAGACGGTTGGCGTTGAAGTGGTGGCGCTTAATGACGGTCGCCAGGCCCTGGATTACCTGCGCAAGCTGGTGGATGAGGGCAAGAAACCGGAAGAAGAATTCCTGATGATGATCTCCGACATCGAGATGCCGGAAATGGACGGCTACACCCTCACGGCCGAGATACGCAACGACCCACGCATGCAAAAATTACATATCATCCTGCATACTTCGTTGTCCGGTGTATTCAATCAGGCAATGGTCAAGAAGGTCGGTGCCGATGACTTCCTGGCCAAATTCCGCCCTGATGACCTGGCATCCCGGGTAGTTGACCGGATCAAGGCAGCAGATCACGGCTAGGGGCTTTTTCCCTGGCGGTCACACGATTTAAGAGGCGGTATCATTGTCTACGGGTAATTTGGATTTCGAACAGTTCCGGGTCTTCCTGGAAAAAGCCTGTGGCATATTGCTCGGTGAAAACAAGCAGTACCTGGTATCCAGCCGTCTCAACAAACTGATGGAGCAGCAAGGCATCAAGTCCCTCGGGGAGTTGGTGCAGCGGATCCAGGGCCAGCCGCGCAGCGGGCTCAAGGAGATGGTGGTCGATGCCATGACCACCAACGAAACCTTGTGGTTTCGTGACACCTATCCGTTCGAGGTGCTCAAGAACAAGGTGCTGCCCGAGGCCATCAAGGCTGCCCCCGGCCAGCGCCTGCGCATCTGGTCGGCGGCCTGTTCGTCGGGGCAGGAGCCGTATTCGATTTCGATGTCCATCGACGAGTTCGAGCGGACCAACATGGGCCAACTGAAGGCAGGGGCGCAAATCGTTGCCACTGACTTGTCCGGCACCATGCTCACCAATTGCAAGACCGGCGAATACGACAGCCTGGCACTGGGCCGCGGGTTGTCCCCGGAGCGGTTGCAACGTTTCTTCGACCCTAAAGGCGCGGGGCGCTGGGCGGTCAAAGCGCCGATCAAGAGCCGGGTGGAGTTTCGCTCGTTCAATCTGCTGGACAGTTATGCCAGCCTGGGCAAGTTCGACATGGTGTTTTGCCGCAACGTGTTGATCTACTTCTCGGCCGAGGTGAAGAAAGACATTCTGTTGCGCATCCACGGCACCCTCAAGCGTGGCGGTTACCTGTTCCTCGGCGCTTCCGAGGCGCTGAACGGTTTGCCGGATCATTACCAGATGGTGCAGTGCAGCCCGGGGATCATTTACCAGGCCAAGTGATGAGCGCTTGAACAAAAAAGGGAGGCCTGCAGAGGTCTCCCTTTTTTTATGGCCGTGTTCCGTCCTGAATAAGGTTTACACCTTCTGACCCATTCTCAGGAGGGAGTAATGAATACGGGAGAAAGGCGCAGTCAGCGTGATTACACGCTAACCTTTAAATTGTCGGTCGTCGATCAGGTCGAAAAAGGCGAGTTGAGTTATAAAGAGGCTCAAGAGCGCTATGGCATTCAGGGTAAAACGACTGTACTGAATTGGTTACGCAGGCATGGTCGGCAGGACTGGAGTCAAGGCGCGTCCATTCGCTCCAAGAGACCTCGTTCCATGGATGAGCCCGATAAACCGCTGACACCCGAACAGCGAATCAAAGAGCTTGAAGAAAAGCTTGCCCAAGCCAACCAGAAAGCTCAGTTTTTCGAAGCCGTCGTTGATGTTTTGAAGAACGACTTCGGTGTTTCTGTCGTAAAAAGCGATCCGGTAAGTCCTCTCCCAGGGGCAGATCCAAGACCTGAGCATTAGTCGGGCTTGCCAGTTCATGGGGATTTCCCGCCAGGCTTATTACAAGCGCAACCGGGCGTGTGATGCCCGGGCCCGTCATGCCCAGGAAGTGATGGGATTCGTGAGGGAAAAGCGACTTCGGCAACCGCGCATTGGCACCCGAAAACTTCACAATCTAATGCGCACTGAGCCAGAAGTGACCGTAAAGGTTGGTCGAGACCGTTTATTCGATATCTTGCGAGATCGGCGCGAACTGGTTCCCCGCAGACGGGCCTATCACAAAACGACAGACAGCCATCATCGCTTTCGCCGTCATCCAAACCGGCTCAAAGATGGGCCGATTCAGGTAGTCGCCAAGGCGCCAGAGCAAGTATGGGTTGCGGACATCACCTACTTACCAACGCAAACGGGTGTGGCTTATCTGAGTTTGATCACCGATGCGTACTCTCGAAAAATCGTGGGGCACCATATCCATGAAAGCTTGCACGCCGAATCGGTGATCCAGGCGTTCAAAAAAGCCCTCAAGCAGCGGACAACGGAACAACGCCTGGTGCATCACTCGGACAGAGGCGTCCAATACTGCTCCGAGCTTTATCAGCGGTTGCATGCCAAGTACGGCATCACCTGCTCAATGACCGATGGCTACGACTGCTACCAAAATGCATTGGCTGAGCGTGTGAATGGGATTTTGAAAAACGAGTTATTGCTGCATCGCCCCAAAGATTTTGCAGAGGCCATCCGGATGGTAGACGAGTCGGTGCTGATCTATAACAACGAGCGGCCTCATCTGTCGCTGAAATACAAAACGCCCGATGCGGTGCATCGGGCGTTTTGAGGCTAAAACAGGTGTAAACCTATTTCAGGACTAGACACCGCAAAGCGGCAAGCCGGCATTGCCGCTTTACTGGCGTTTCGCGGAAACCCTTTGCCGCTTTTCTGGCATTGCCGCCGGCAATCCTGTCGCAAACCCTTGATTTACGGCGCTCCGGCAACTTGGCATGGCCCTTGCTAAATCCTAGTTACGAAAAGCAGGTCAGCCCCTAAAGGTTTCCGCCATGAGCATCAGCTTCGATAAAGCGCTCGGTATCCACGAACAAGCCCTGGGCTTCCGCGCCCAGCGTGCCGAAGTCCTGGCCAACAACATTGCCAACGCCGACACCCCGAACTACAAGGCTCGGGACCTGGACTTCTCTGCCGTGCTCGCCGCACAGCAAGACAAGACCAAGAACGGCACCTTCGCCCTGAACATGACCAACAGCCGTCATATCGAAGCGCAAGGCCTGGGCAATGGTGACGAGTCGCTGTTGTATCGCACGCCGATGCAACCGTCGATCGACCAGAACACCGTGGACGCCCAGCTGGAGCAATCGGCCTACGCCGAGAACTCGGTGAACTTCCAGGCCAGCTTCACCCTGCTCAACAGCAAATTCAAAGGGCTGATGTCAGCCCTGCGTGGAGAGTAAGCCATGTCCCTCGCCAGTGTTTTCAATATTGCCGGTAGTGGCATGAGCGCGCAGACCACGCGCCTCAACACCGTCGCCAGTAACATCGCCAACGCCGAGACCGTGTCGTCGAGCATTGACCAGACCTACCGCGCCCGGCACCCGGTGTTCGCCACCATGTTCCAGGGCGGCCAGGGTGGCCAGAGCGGTAGCGGCGACTCGCTGTTCCAGAACCAGGATGCCGCAGGCCAGGGCGTGCAGGTGCTCGGTGTGGTCGAAGACCAGAGCAACCTCGAAGCCCGCTACGAGCCGAACCACCCCGCCGCGAACGAAAAAGGGTACGTGTACTACCCCAACGTCAACGTGGTCGAGGAAATGGCCGACATGATTTCCGCCAGCCGCTCGTTCCAGACCAACGCGGAAATGATGAACACCGCCAAAACCATGATGCAGAAGGTCCTGACCCTGGGTCAGTGATAAGGGGCGCCAAATAATGGCCATTGTTGATACCAGTTCGACCAACACGGCGGTCCAGGACCTTTTCAATTCCAAGGTCAAGACTGCGACAGATAACAGCAGCGTCGGCAGCGCTGTCAGTTCGGCGACCGGCAACCAGTCGTTGGGCAAGGACGCGTTCCTGCAACTGCTGGTAACCCAACTGAAAAACCAGAACCCGCTGTCGCCCCAGGACAACGGCGCGTTCGTGGCACAGCTGGCGCAGTTCAGTAGCCTGGAAGGCATCAACACCCTGAATGACTCGGTGAACGCGATTTCCAGCAACTTCAGTTCCTCGCAGGCGCTGCAGGCTTCGTCGCTGGTGGGGCGCTCGGTGATCACCCAGACCGACAAGGCCATGGTTGATACCAGCAAGAGCATGACCGGTTCCGTGGCGGTGACGGCAGCGACGGGTAACGTCTCCGTCAAGATCACCGACAAGGACGGCAACGTCGTACGCACCATCGACATGGGCGCCCAGAGCGCCGGCAATTCCAGCTTTGTCTGGGATGGCAAGAACGATGCGGGCGAGACGGCGCCTCCAGGCACCTACACCTTCAATGCCACCACCAAGAATGACAAGGGTGACTCGGTTGCCCTGGCTACCTCGCTGCCGGCAACGGTGACCAGCGTGACCCTGGGTACGAACGGCGGCGAAATGCTGCTTAACCTGGCGGGCGGCATGGGCAGTATCAAGCTGTCGCAAATTCAGACTATCGGTACATAGAGCCGGCTAAATACGGCAAAAGGAGAGAACAATGTCTTTTAACATCGGCCTTAGCGGCCTCTATGCGGCCAACAAACAACTGGACGTGACCGGTAACAACATCGCCAACGTCGCGACCACCGGTTTCAAGTCGTCCCGTGCGGAATTTGCGGATATCTACGCGGCTTCCAAGTTGGGCACCGGCCAGAACAGCATCGGTAATGGCGTGAACCTGGCGGCAGTGTCCCAGCAGTTCACCCAGGGTGACGTCAACAACAGCGGCGGCATTCTGGACATGGCGATCCAGGGTGGCGGCTTCTTCGTGCAGAAGGGCAGCGACGGCTCGCTGGAGTACACCCGTAGCGGTGCCTTCCGTGCCGACAAGGACGGCTACATCACCAACAACACCGGTACTTCGCGCCTGCAAGGCTATGCGGCCGACGCCGATGGCAACATTCAGAAGGGTGGTTTGACCGACCTGCAACTGAACCTGTCGAACCTGCCGCCGAAGGCGTCGAGCAAGGTGGATTCCACCAGTAACCTGAACTCGTCCGAGCTGCCGATCGACCAGACGGCACACCCATTTGATCCGACGAAGTCGGACAGCTTCACTACCCAGTACTCCACCACCCTTTACGATACGCAGGGCAACGCGCATCCGATGGTGCAGTACCTGGTGAAGACAGACTCCAACACCTGGAAGTCCTACACGCTGATCGACGGACGTAACCCTGACGGCTCGCCGATCAGCGGCACCGGCACCGACGTCAAGGCGCCAGTCGCCTCGACGCTGTCGTTTGACAGCTCGGGCAAGCTCACGGGCATCGTCACCCCGCCAGCCACCGCTTCCAATACCACGCTGACCATTTCCGACTGGAAGCCGGGCGGCCTGGTCAACGGTGTCTGGACGTCTAACGGGGCGGCTGCCAATACAGCCGGGGTTGCCGTCAACATGGCGAACATCACCCAGTACAACTCGGCTACCTATCGCAACCCGCCGACCACCGATGGCTACGCCACCGGCCAGATCACCGGGCTGAAAATCGACGGCACCGGTGTACTCTTCGCCACTTTCAGCAATCAGCAGAGCAAGGCCATTGGCCAGATCTCCCTGGCGAGTTTCAACAACGAGCAGGGCTTGCAGCCAAACGGCGGCACCACCTGGAAAGAGACCTTTGCGTCGGGCCAGCCAGGGTTTGATACCCCGCAATCCGGCACCTTGGGTTCGATCGTGGCCAACTCCCTGGAGAACTCCAACGTCAACCTGACCAACGAGCTGGTGGACCTGATCAAGGCCCAGAGCAACTATCAGGCGAACGCCAAGACCATCTCCACCCAAAGCACCATCATGCAGACCATCATTCAGATGACCTGATGCTGTCGCTTTAAGCCGCTTCACCGGAAAGCCCCTCGATCGAGGGGCTTTTTTTTTGGTCGTCTACCGGAACGTGCGATGCCTGTTTGACCACCTATCAAGCCAAGAGCCGTTGTGCCTTGTGATTATTGGTGGAGGGGAAGGTATGTGGGGTCTTTCGGTGTCACGCGATGGTTCGGGGGGTGTGCCATATGACGTTTGGGGGGCAGGGCGGTACCAGAGGGGCGCCGGCGGTTCGGATGGCATCAAGGATAACCTGGCGTCTGAAAAGGAAACCGTCACAAGCCTGCTCAGGCAGTTGGATGACGCCGAAAAAACCTCCAAGAGCCAGACCGCCCAGGACCTGCGCGACAAACTTCATGAAAAACGAAAAGAGCTGGGTGATGAAGCGTTCAAGGAGATTCTCGAGCAACTGAAGAAAGAGTTATCCGAACAGTGGTTGGCGCTTTTGAAGGCACTGTTTCCGGACTTGTTTCCGGATGCGCCTTCCCCTTCACCGGCGCCCACTCCTTCGCCCGGTGGCGGTGGCGGTGGCGGCGGCGGTGGCGGCGGTGGCGGTGGCGGCCTTGGTGGTGGCGGGTTTGGTCCCTCCGAGTCCATGAGCAACAAACCGCTCACCGAAGGCGCAAAACATTTCAACTACAAACCCGACAACAGCAACCCGGGGAAAAAACCGGACAATATCTGGAGTGGTTTCAGCCAGGGCCCCGACGGCAACTGCATCACTGTCTCGGCGATAAAGGCCGCCATGATGCAGTTTGGCCAGAAGCCCACCGACGTCTTCAAGGAGGTGAAGGAGAGCGGTGACGGTTTCGACGTGACCATGCGTGATGGATTCAAACTCCACCTGTCGCAGAGCGAATTGCAGCAGGCTGCCACCCATGCTCGGTTCAAGGGCGATGACCCGGCCATGATGACTGATGCCAACTTCATGTATGCGGCGAGCGCCAAGCGGGCGCAGATGGAAAACAACGACGGTACGGCAGGACGCAGTTTCCAGGCGGCGATGAATAGCCTCAACGATGGAGAGTATGCGCGGGAGGGGCTGGACCGCCTGGGTCTGAAAGGACGTTACAGGCCAGCGACCGATGAGGATCTGAGAAACAGCAAGGTGGGGACGGTGGAATACGGCGGGCACTCGATGGCCGTGATAAACGGCCGGATTGAGTTATGGGGGCAGCGAGGCGGCGTGCCTCAGTCCGGTATGGCAACCGTATTGTTCTAAGGCCCGCGCGCTTTTTTAGCGGGCAAAAGAAAACCCCCGATACGCCATAGGCCTATCGGGGGTTATTCAAGCCTGGGTGGTTAAACCCGGGACCGGCTCAGCTTACTGGCAAGCTTCGCAATCCGGCTCGTCGATCGCGCAGGCTTTAGGCACTGGCGCCGGGCCGGCAGGAGCGGCGAGAACCGAATCATCACCGTGGTTGCCGCCGCTGGAAACAGCGTTCAGCTTGCCGGTGTTGATGGTCGACTTCTCGGTACTGGTAGCGGCCAGGGCACGGAGGTAGTAAGTGGTTTTCAGGCCACGGTACCACGCCATGCGGTAGGTCACGTCCAGCTTCTTGCCCGATGCGCCGGCGATGTACAGGTTCAGCGACTGAGCCTGGTCGATCCACTTCTGACGACGGCTGGCGGCGTCAACGATCCACTTGGTGTCCACTTCGAAGGCCGTCGCGTAGAGCTCTTTGAGTTCTTGCGGGATGCGTTCGATCTGCTGCACCGAACCGTCGTAGTACTTCAGGTCGTTGATCATGACCGAGTCCCACAGGCCGCGGGCCTTGAGGTCGCGAACCAGGTACGGGTTGATCACGGTGAATTCGCCCGACAGGTTCGATTTCACATACAGGTTCTGGTAAGTCGGTTCGATCGACTGCGATACGCCAGTGATGTTGGCGATGGTGGCGGTCGGTGCGATGGCCATGATGTTGGAGTTACGAATACCTTTCTGCACACGGGCACGTACCGGCGCCCAGTCCAGGGATTCGTTCAGGTCAACGTCGATGTACTTCTGGCCACGTTGCTCGATCAGGATCTGTTGCGAATCCAGCGGCAGGATGCCTTTGGACCACAGCGAACCCTGGAACGTCTCGTAGGCGCCGCGCTCGTCGGCCAGGTCGCAGGAAGCCTGGATCGCGTAGTAGCTCACCGCTTCCATGGACTTGTCGGCGAACTCGACCGCAGCGTCCGAACCGTAAGGAATGTGCTGCAGGTACAGCGCGTCCTGGAAGCCCATGATGCCGAGGCCAACCGGACGGTGCTTGAAGTTGGAGTTCTGCGCCTGTGGTACCGAGTAGTAGTTGATGTCGATCACGTTATCGAGCATGCGAACGGCGGTGTTCACGGTGCGTTCCAGCTTGGCGGTGTCCAGCTTGCCGTTGACGATGTGGTTCGGCAGGTTGATCGAGCCCAGGTTGCAAACGGCGATTTCGTCCTTGTTGGTGTTCAAGGTGATCTCGGTGCACAGGTTCGAGCTGTGGACCACGCCCACGTGCTGCTGCGGGCTGCGCAGGTTGCACGGGTCTTTGAAGGTCAGCCATGGGTGGCCGGTTTCAAACAGCATGGAGAGCATTTTACGCCACAGGTCTTTGGCCTGGATGGTCTTGAACAGCTTGACCTTGCCCGGGTATTCGGTGAGGGCTTCGTAGTACTCGTAGCGCTCTTCGAAGGCCTTGCCGGTCAGGTCGTGCAGGTCCGGTACTTCGGATGGCGAGAACAGGGTCCACTTGCCGTCATCGAAGACACGCTTCATGAACAGGTCAGGGATCCAGTTGGCGGTGTTCATGTCGTGGGTACGACGACGGTCATCACCGGTGTTCTTGCGCAGCTCGATGAACTCTTCAATGTCCATGTGCCAGGTTTCCAGGTAGGCACACACAGCGCCTTTGCGCTTGCCACCCTGGTTCACGGCGACGGCGGTGTCGTTCACCACTTTCAGGAACGGTACAACGCCCTGGGACTTGCCGTTGGTGCCCTTGATGTACGAACCCAGTGCACGCACCGGCGTCCAGTCGTTACCCAGGCCGCCGGCGAATTTGGACAGCATGGCGTTGTCGTGGATCGCGTGGTAGATGCCCGACAGGTCATCCGGCACGGTGGTCAGGTAGCAGCTCGACAGCTGTGGACGCAGGGTACCGGCGTTGAACAGGGTCGGAGTCGACGACATGTAGTCGAAGGACGACAACAGGTTGTAGAACTCGATGGCACGGTCTTCTTTCTGCTTCTCTTCAATCGCCAGGCCCATGGCCACGCGCATGAAGAACACTTGCGGCAGTTCGAAGCGGATACCGTCCTTATGGATGAAGTAACGGTCGTACAGGGTTTGCAGGCCCAGGTACGTGAACTGCTGGTCGCGCTCGTGGTTGATTGCCTTGCCGAGTTTTTCCAGGTCGAAGGTGGCCAGGACCGGGTTCAGCAATTCGAATTCGATACCCTTGGCGATGTACGCAGGCAGGGCCTTGGCGTACAGGTCGGCCATCTCGTGGTGGGTGGCGCTGTCGGCGACTTTCAGGAAGCCCAGGCCTTCGGCACGCAGGGTGTCCATCAGCAGGCGCGCGGTCACGAACGAGTAGTTCGGCTCACGTTCAACCAGGGTACGGGCGGTCATCACCAGGGCGGTGTTGACGTCGGTCAGGGCCACGCCGTCGTACAGGTTCTTCAGGGTTTCACGCTGGATCAGGTCACCATCGACTTCTTCCAGGCCTTCGCAGGCCTCGGTGATGATGGTGTTCAGGCGGCCCAGGTCCAGCGGTGCAAACGTACCGTCGGCCAGGGTGATGCGGATCGACGGGTGAGCTTGTACGGCGGCTTCTTCGGCCGGGGAGCGTACGGCACGTTCCTTGGCGCGGGAGTCACGGTAGATCACGTAGTCGCGGGCAACTTTCTGCTCGCCGGCACGCATCAGGGCCAGTTCGACCTGGTCCTGGATTTCTTCGATGTGGATGGTGCCGCCCGATGGCATGCGACGCTTGAACGTTGCGGTGACCTGTTCGGTCAGGCGGGCAACGGTGTCGTGGATGCGCGACGAGGCAGCAGCGGTGCCGCCTTCAACTGCAAGAAACGCTTTGGTGATGGCGACGGTGATTTTGTCATCGGTGTAAGGAACGACAGTGCCGTTACGCTTGATCACACGCAATTGGCCGGGCGCGGTGGCGGACAGATCCAGGTTCGAATCAGCGGCCTGCGGCACGGAGCCTTGCGGGTTCTCGCGAGTTGTGTCGGTTTGCATGGGGGGTTGTCTCCACATTCTATATTTATTTGGGCACCATCACGGTGCCCACCGTTCCGTCCTGAAGCACTTACAACAGGCCTGGGCCTGGCATAACAACTTCGGGACAGGAGGAAGGGAGCTGTTCGCGCCGCTTCCATGCCGAAGTCTTCGGTTACAAGCCTTGGGGCTCTTTACCGTATTCCTGGTGGGTGACAGTTTCGTACTGCAACACCCGTACCGTTTTCGCCTGATCGGGGCAGAAAACGGCTGCCATCCGCGTGCGCGGTTTGGTCTTCTGAAAAAGGCTTAAGTTCAACCAAACAGGAGCAAGAAAGAGCTTGAGTTTCTTGTCTGATTTGTGTTTGGTCTTTTCGCTGAAAACCCTACATGTAGGGTTTTTTTTGCGACGACCTACAAGATAATGCGTTTTGGGGGGCTTAGCAACGGACTACCTGTGGATAACGTTGTGGGTAAAATGTGTATGAAACGTGGAACAGCCGTGTAGGCCGCAGTACTGCTGGATTGCGCCGTTTGTCACTGAATATTCCGAGGTGAAAACACCCGGTTGAATTTTTGCGGGCGCGAACCCTATCACAAAAAAACACGATGTCCGAACGCATTTGCGCGCTTGTGCTAGAGGGCTGGCTCATGGCTACAATCGTCCTTTAATTCACGCGATATCTTGTTCATTCCACATGACAACTGTAGGAGCGAGCCCGCTCCTACAATAATGAGAACCGAGGTAACGCATGGAGCAAGAAGCCTGGCAGGTATTGATTGTCGAGGACGACGAACGACTGGCCGAGTTGACCCGTGACTACCTGGAGAGCAACGGCCTGCGGGTGTCGGTGGAAGGCAACGGCGCCCTCGCGGCGGCGCGGATCATCGCCGAGCAGCCAGACCTGGTGATCCTCGACCTGATGTTGCCCGGCGAAGACGGCCTGAGCATCTGCCGCAAGGTGCGCGAGCGCTACGACGGGGTAATCCTGATGTTGACGGCGCGTACCGATGACATGGACCAGGTGCTGGGCCTGGACATGGGCGCCGACGACTACGTGTGCAAGCCCGTACGCCCACGCCTGTTGCTGGCGCGGATCCAGGCCCTGCTGCGGCGCAGCGAAAGCGTCGAGCCGGCCACGCCCGAAAAACAGCGGCGTCTGCAATTCGGCCCGCTGGTGGTGGACAACGCCCTGCGTGAAGCCTGGCTGCACGAAGGGGGCATCGAGCTGACCAGTGCCGAATTCGACCTGCTGTGGCTGCTGGTGGCGAATGCCGGGCGGATCCTGTCCCGGGAAGAAATCTTCACCGCCTTGCGCGGCATTGGTTATGACGGCCAGGACCGCTCCATCGACGTGCGCATCTCGCGGATCCGCCCGAAAATCGGCGACGACCCGATTCACCCGCGGCTGATCAAGACCATTCGCAGTAAGGGCTACCTGTTCGTCCCCGAAGCTGCTGCTGACCTTACGCCGTGAACTCGATCTTCCTGCGCATCTACGGCGGCATGTGCGCGGCGCTGATTCTGGTGGCGTTGCTCGGCGTACTGGCCTTGCACCTGCTCAATGAAGTGCGCAGCGGCCAGTACCGCGAGCGCCTGGCCCACGGCACCTTCGCGCTGATGGGCGACAACCTGCAACCCATGAGCGCCATCGAGCGCCGCCGCGCCCTGGCGGTGTGGGAGCGCTTGCTGGGCATCCCGCTGGAGTTGCAGACCGTGGCCGAAGCGCACCTGGACCTGAGCCAGCGCACCCGCCTGCAACGCGGCCAGGTGCTGGTGGAGCAAACCGGGCCTCACGCAGCGAGGGTGCTGCGGTTGGTCAGCGACCAGGAACAACTGTTGCTCACCGGTGAAGTGCAGCAAATCAGCGAACAACTGGCCCGCGCGACTATTTACCTGCTGGCCGATGAGCTGGTGCGTTTCCCGGTGGCCGAGCAGCCGCAGAAACTCGCCGACCTGAAAGAGGCCAAGGGCTTTGGTTTCGAGATGCACCTGGTGATGCTCGATCAGGCGGATATGGATGATGACCAGCGCCGCCGGGTGTCCGAAGGCGATACCGTGATGGCCCTGGGCAAGGGGGGCGACTCGATCCGGGTGTTTGCCGGCATGGTCGGCACGCCGTGGGTCCTGGAAATCGGCCCGCTGTACCAGATGAACCCATACCCGGCGCAATGGCTGATCCTGATCGCGCTGATCAGCCTGACCCTGATCGGCTTGATCGTCTATTTATTGGTGCGCCAACTGGAGCGGCGCCTCAGTGGCCTGGAAGCCGCCGCCACGCGCATCGCCAAAGGCAGCCTGGAAGTGCGGGTGCCGGCCCGGGGGGCCGATTCGGTCGGCCGCCTGGCCGCAGCGTTTAATGGCATGGCCGAACACCTGCAACGCCTGCTGGCGATCCAGCGCGAACTGGTGCGTGCGGTGTCCCATGAACTGCGCACCCCGGTGGCGCGCCTGCGATTCGGCCTGGAGATGATCGGTGACGCGGCCACGCCTGAAGCGCGGCGCAAGTACATGGAAGGCATGGACAGCGATATCCAGGACCTCGATGGCCTGGTGGACGAAATGCTGACCTACGCGCGGCTGGAGCAGGGTTCGCCGGCGCTGGACTTCCAGCGGGTCGACCTCAGTGCGTTGCTTGATCAGGTGATTGAGGAGCTGTCGCCGCTGCGCCCGGAAATCAACGTGGCACGGGGCATCTGCCTGTCATCGGCCCACTGGGACGATGCGTGGGTGGAAGCCGAGCCGCGCTACCTGCACCGTGCCCTGCAAAACCTGGTGAGCAACGCCATGCGCCATGCCCAAGGGCAAGTGCTGATCAGTTACCAGGTGGGCCAGGTGCGCTGCCGCATCGACGTGGAAGATGACGGGCCGGGCGTGCCGGAAAGTGCCTGGGAGCGGATCTTCACACCGTTCCTGCGGCTGGACGACAGCCGCACCCGTGCGTCGGGCGGGCACGGGTTGGGATTGTCGATTGTGCGGCGGATCATCTATTGGCACGGCGGCCGGGCGTTGATCAGCAAGAGCAATAACCTGGGGGGCGCGTGTTTCAGCCTGAGTTGGCCAAGAGACCAAGAGAAAACCTGAAACGGCCATCGCAGGCAAGCCAGCTCCCACATTTTGCAGTGAGAACCCGATCAAAGGTGGGAGCTGGCTTGCCTGCGATGACGGTGCTTCAGGCGCTGACGGCCACCAGGCTCAACAACTGCCCGCCATCCACCGCAAACTGCGCCTCCAGCTCCTTGCCATGGCACCACTCGGCGGACAAGTCCGTCAGCAACCGCAGTCGCGCATGGCCGGTATCCGACCATTCCAGCAACTCGGCATGCTCAAAATAGAAGCGCTTCTGCACGATCGGGTAGAGCGCCTTGAACAGGCTCTCCTTGGCCGAAAACGTCAACGTCACCACCTGCGCAATCTGCTCCCGCGGCCCGGCCGCCATACGCTGCAGTTCATCCGGCGTCAGGATTTCCCCGGCCAGGCGTTCCGCCCGCTCCAGGGTCAGCAGGTTTTCCAGGTCCATCCCCAGCCCGCGCCATTGGGCCTTGTGAGCGACGATGGCCGCCGCATGGCCGGTGCTGTGGGTGATCGACCCACTGATGTGGGCGGGCCAGACCGGCGCGCGGTCCTCGCCAATCGCCGGCACGCAATCGAGCCCATCCAGTTTCTGCAGCGCGGCGCGGGCACATAGCCGACCGGCCAGAAACTCCGCCTGCCGCTTGGCCACCGAACGCTGGATGCTCGCGGGCGGCGGCACGGCGCTGCGCTGGAAGTCGCCGATGGCCAGCAGGGCCGGGTCAAAACGGGTGCTCAGCAAGACCGTGCCGGGCAAGGCGACGGGCAACGGCCAATGGGCATCAAGTGGGGTGCAGCAAGCAGGTAGGGAATTCATGCCGGGTATTTTGCCGAGTTGGAAGGCCGCTGGATAGCCTGCGGCCGGGGATACGTAAATAACTCTTTACACAGTAGCCGGCCTCGGTTCAGCCCAGGTTCAGAGAGTGTTCAGGGGGAGTTCAGGGGCGTCTGCGTAGTCTGGCCCCGTACCCAAAGCCAAAGCGTATGAGGTAGCACCATGACTGCGATCAAGAAGCTGATGTTGGCGTTAACCATGCTCAGTGCCACTGCTGGCGTGCAGGCCTCTGACGCGAGTTTCGCGGGTTTCTCCAAAGAGAAGAGCAAAAAGCCCTACAGCCTGCTTCAGCGGGTGAGCTTCGAAGATGCCGGCGAACACGCCGCCCCCTGGGGCCAGTCCCTGGGCCAGCACCCTGCGCAGTCGGACTATCGCGTAGGCAATGAAAACCTGTCAGGTCACTTCAACGGCAGTAAACTGCGCCAGCAAGACCTGCAGGGCCGCTATGATATACCCCAGTTGGAAAGTTGATTTGCCTTGGAGAGCTTTATGAAATTGCTGGTTGTCGAAGATGAGGCGTTGCTGCGTCATCACCTGTTGACCCGCCTTACCGACAGCGGTCACGTGGTCGAGGCCGTCGCCAATGCCGAGGAGGCGCTGTACCAGACCGGGCAATTCAACCACGACCTGGCGATCATCGACCTGGGCCTGCCTGGCATGGGCGGCCTGGACCTGATCCGCCAACTGCGCGCCCAGGCCAAAACGTTTCCGATCCTGATCCTGACCGCCCGCGGCAACTGGCAGGACAAAGTCGAAGGCCTGGCCGCCGGTGCCGACGACTACGTGGTCAAGCCGTTCCAGTTCGAAGAACTGGAAGCGCGAATGAACGCACTGCTGCGCCGCTCCAGCGGGTTTACCCAATCGACCATCGTCGCCGGGCCGTTGCTGCTGGACCTCAATCGCAAGCAGGCGTCCCTCGACGAACAGCCACTGGCGCTGACCGCCTACGAATACCGCATCCTCGAATACCTGATGCGTCACCATCAGCAGGTGGTCGCCAAGGACCGCTTGATGGAACAGCTCTACCCCGATGACGACGAGCGTGATCCGAACGTCATCGAAGTGCTGGTGGGCCGCCTGCGTCGCAAGCTGGAAGGCCCGGCAGGGTTCAAGCCGATCGACACCGTGCGCGGCCTGGGCTACCTGTTTAATGAGCGCTGCCGTTGATTCGCTCGTTACGTGTGCGGTTGATGCTCGCGGCCACCATCCTGGCCGTGCTGTTTATGCTGGCCTTGTTGCCGGCCATGCAGGGCGCCTTCAGCCTGGCCCTGCAGGACTCCATCGAGCAGCGCCTGGCGTCGGATGTCACGACGCTGATTTCGGCTGCCCGGGTTGAAAACAATCGCCTGCTGATGCCCGCGCAGTTACCGGATGAGCGCTTCAACCTCACCGATAGCCGCCTGCTGGGCTACATCTATGACCGCGAAGGCCACCTGGTCTGGCGTTCGCGTGCCACCCAGGAAGAGAACATCAACTACAAGCCGCGCTATGACGGGCGCGGCAACGAGTTCGCACGGATTCGCGAGGCCAACGGCCAGGAATTTTTTGTCTATGACGTCGAGGTCAAGCTGCTGGGCGGCAAGAGCGCGGCATTCAGTATTGTCGCCCTGCAACCGGTGCGCGAATACCAACTGACCCTCGAAGGCCTGCGGGAAAACCTCTACCTGGGTTTCGGCGCCGCCTTGCTGGTGCTGCTCACCCTGTTGTGGCTGGGCCTGACCTGGGGCCTGCAAGCGCTGCGCCGGCTGAGCCAGGAGCTGGATGAGATCGAAGGCGGCACCCGGGAAAGCCTCAGCGAGCAACACCCCCGCGAACTGCTGCGCCTGACCGGCTCCCTCAACCGCTTGCTCCACAGCGAGCGCGAGCAACGCACCCGTTACCGCGATTCTCTGGACGACCTGGCCCACAGCCTGAAAACCCCGTTGGCGGTGTTGCAGGGCGTGAGCGAAGACATGGCCCAGCGCCCCGAAGACCGGGACCAGGCCTGGGTGCTGCAATCGCAGATCGAGCGCATGAGCCAGCAGATCAGCTACCAGTTGCAGCGCGCCAGCCTGCGTAAAAGCGGCCTGGTGCGTCACCAGGTGCGGCTGGAGCCGGTGCTGCAAAGCCTGTGCGATACCCTGGACAAGGTCTACCGCGACAAGGGTGTGAAGGTGGCTTTCGATTTGCCGGACGACTGTGACGTGCCGATCGAGAAGGGCGCCTTGCTGGAACTGCTCGGCAACCTGCTGGAAAACGCCTACCGCCTGTGCCTGAGCGAAGTGCGCATCAGCTTGCAGGAAAGCCTGGAAGGCACCGAGTTGTGCATCGAAGATGACGGCCCCGGCGTGCCGCCGGACCAGCGTGCGCGCATCCTGCAACGAGGCGAGCGGCTCGACCGCCAGCATCCGGGGCAGGGCATTGGCCTGGCGGTGGTCAAGGACATCATTGAAAGCTACAGCGCACGGTTGACCCTGGGGGATTCACCGCTAGGGGGGGCCGCGTTCAAGATTCACTTTCCGGCCGTGTGATCTTTATGGCTGCACCGGCCTCATCGCAGGCAAGCCAGCTCCCACATTGTGACTGTGTCCACAAATCAAACTGTGGGAGCCGGGCTTGCCCGCGATGAGGCGGGTACTGGCAACGCTTATCTAACTCTCTTGTGCTCTATAGGCCCCCGGCGTCAACCCGGTCCACTTCTTGAACGCCCGATGAAACGCCGACGGTTCGGAAAACCCCAACTGCTCGGCGATTTCCTGCAGCGACAAATCCGCCCGCCCCAAGTGATAAATCGCAATGTCCCGGCGCAGTTCATCCTTGAGTGCCTGAAAGCTGGTGCCTTCTTCCCGCAAATGCCGACGCAGGGTCTGTGGGCTGATATGCAGGTGCTGGGCGACGGCTTCCAGGTCGGGCCAGGGCGTGCGGTCGCGGCTTAACAAGCGCCGCAACTGGCTGCTCAAACTGTCGCCTTCATCCGGGCGTGACAACAGGTCGGCCGGTGAACGTTCGAGGAAATGCTTGAGGGTGCGCTCGTCCTGCAACAGCGGCAGGCTCAGATAGCGGCTCGGAAACACCAGGCTGCTGGTAGGCGCCGAAAACACCTGCGGGCAGGGGAACAGCAAGTCGTACTCAGTGGCGTGGGGCGGCATCGGGTAGCTGAAGGTGGCCTGGTCCAGGCGGATACGCTGGCCGATCAGCCAACTGCCGAGGCGATGCCAGATCACCAGCAGGCATTCGCTGAGGAAGTGATCCGGGTCCCAGAGTTGCGAATCATCCAGGCTCAAGCGGGCCATTTCCCCCTCGCGCGTCAGGCGCCAGCGCGGACCCTGCGGGAATAGGCTATAAAATAATAGACCGCGTTCCAGAGCCTTCTCCAGGGTGCGGCAATGAATCAGCGCGTGGCACATCATGGCGAAAGTGCCGCGCTTGCTCGGGCCTTCGGCGAAACCCAGGTATTCGTCATCCAGCGCCAACCACAGCATCTGCAGGAGCCGGGTGAATTGTTCCGGGGCGATGCGGGCGCGGGGTTCGCTCAGCAATTCCGGGGTAATGCCCACTTGCTGCAGCAGGCCCGAGTAATCGAAACCGGCCCGGCGCGCACCGCCGAGGGCGGCCCGGGCGTAGTGACTGGCGATGGTACGTTCACGCATGAGGGGCCTCGTCCATTGAGTGGCGGATGTTAGCCATCCTGTGCGGGGGCAACAAGGCGGATATCCGCCAAATTGTAGGACGAGATCGGGCGGGTAGGCGGAAACCCGCCACTGTCTGTAGGGGCTGTCTGAAGCTGAAAATCCCCCGAGCGCTGATGTCTAAAGGCCTTCAGCGGTTTTCAGCAAATGTGGCACGACGCTTGCGATACAGAGCGCAGGGAGACCGGCCTTGAGCGGGCTCTCAAACAACAAATCCCTCCAGTGCAGGAGGGTTCGCAATTCAAGTGTCGTGGGCAATGGCGGATATTTGCCACACGAGACGATTGAGGAACTTTGCAATGACGACTCGTCAGCCACTGTACAAATCCCTGTATTTCCAGGTGATCGTTGCAATCGTTATCGGTATTTTGCTCGGTCACTTCTACCCGCAGACCGGCGTGGCCCTCAAGCCACTGGGTGACGGCTTTATCAAGCTGATCAAAATGGTCATCGCCCCGATCATCTTCTGCACTGTTGTCAGCGGCATCGCTGGCATGCAAAGCATGAAATCGGTCGGCAAAACCGGCGGCTACGCGCTGCTGTACTTCGAAATCGTTTCCACCATCGCCCTGCTGATCGGCCTGGTCGTGGTCAACGTTGTGCAACCGGGCGCCGGCATGCACATCGACGTGGCTACCCTGGACGCTTCGAAAGTCGCGGCCTACGTGACTGCCGGTGCAGACCAGAGCATCGTTGGCTTCCTGCTGAACGTGATCCCGAACACCATCGTTGGCGCGTTCGCCACCGGTGACATCCTGCAAGTGCTGATGTTCTCGGTGATCTTCGGTTTCGCCCTGCATCGCCTGGGTGCCTACGGCAAGCCGGTGCTGGACTTCATCGATCGTTTCGCTCACGTGATGTTCAACATCATCAACATGATCATGAAGCTCGCGCCACTCGGTGCCCTGGGCGCCATGGCGTTCACCATCGGTGCCTACGGTGTAGGTTCGCTGGTGCAGTTGGGCCAGTTGATGATCTGCTTCTACATCACCTGCATCCTGTTCGTGTTGATCGTGCTGGGTGGCATCTGCCGCGCTCACGGCTTCAGCGTCCTGAAACTGATCCGCTACATCCGTGAAGAACTGCTGATCGTACTGGGTACTTCCTCGTCCGAGTCCGCACTGCCACGCATGCTGATCAAAATGGAACGCCTGGGCGCCAAGAAGTCGGTAGTGGGTCTGGTTATCCCGACTGGCTACTCCTTCAACCTGGACGGTACTTCGATCTACCTGACCATGGCTGCCGTGTTCATCGCCCAGGCGACTGACACCCACATGGACATCACCCACCAGATCACCCTGTTGCTGGTACTGCTGCTGTCCTCCAAAGGCGCGGCTGGCGTAACCGGTTCGGGCTTCATCGTACTGGCCGCTACCCTGTCGGCTGTTGGCCACCTGCCGGTTGCCGGCCTGGCGCTGATCCTGGGTATCGACCGCTTCATGTCCGAAGCCCGCGCACTGACCAACCTGGTAGGCAACGCCGTTGCGACCCTGGTTGTGGCCAAGTGGGTCAAGGAACTGGACGAAGACAAACTGCAAGTCGAACTGGCTTCCGGTGGTCGCGGTATCTCCGAGACCCGTGAAGAAGACGACCTGGGCGTGGCCGAAGGCCCGACCCCAACCGCCGTCAAGTAAGGCTGCACCGCGTGTAAAAAACCCATCTTCGGATGGGTTTTTTTATGCCTGTTCGAGCACAACGGTCACTGTTGGTGTTGGTTAAGGTGATTGCCGCTTTCTGCCGGGATTGCCTACTCTGTGACTCATCGAACCGGAATCGGAGTCTTCATGTCAGGCCCCTTGGCGTCCCTCAAAGTACTGGATTTCTCCACCTTGCTGCCGGGGCCGTTTGCCTCGTTGCTGCTGGCCGACATGGGCGCCGAGGTGCTGCGCATCGAGTCACCCACGCGCATGGACCTGCTGCGGGTGTTGCCGCCCCATGACCAGGGTGTATCGGCCAGCCATGCCTACCTCAATCGCAACAAACGCAGCCTGGCCCTGGACCTCAAGCAGGCCGAGGCCGTGGCGATCGTGCGGCAGTTGGTGGCGGACTACGACATCGTGCTCGAGCAATTTCGTCCCGGGGTGATGGAGCGCCTGGGCCTGGGCTACGAGGCCTTGAAGGCGATCAACCCGAAGCTGATCTACGTCTCCATCACTGGCTACGGCCAGACCGGCCCCTACAAGGATCGCGCCGGCCATGACATCAACTACCTGGCGCTGGCCGGTATCGCCAGCTACACCGGGCGTCAGGACAGCGGCCCGTTGCCCCTGGGCGTGCAATTGGCGGATGTGGGCGGCGGCTCGTTGCACGCGGTGGTCGGCTTGCTGGCGGCGGTGATCGCCCGGCAGCAGAGCGGGGTGGGGCAATACCTGGATGTGAGCATGACCGACTGCGCGTTCAGCCTGAATGCCATGGCCGGCGCGGGTTACCTGGCGTGTGGCGTGGAGCCGGCGTGGGAGAACCAGGTGCTCAATGGCGGCAGCTTCTATGACTATTACCGTTCGCGGGAAGGGCGCTGGTTGTCGGTGGGCAGCCTGGAGCCGGCCTTTATGCAGCAGTTGTGTACGGCGCTCGGGCGGCCGGAGTTGGCCACGCAGGGCTTGTCGCCCAAACCCGAGCAGCAGAAAACCCTCAAGCTGGCGCTGCAGGTCGAGTTCGAGAAACGCAGCTTTGATGAGCTGTGTGCGTTGTTTGCCGGGATTGATGCGTGTGTCGAACCGGTATTGGGCCTGAGCGAGGCCGTCGAGCACCCACAATTGAAAGCCCGGGAGCTGGTCAGCCAGGTGCCGCGGGGCGATGGTTCCGCACAGGCGCAGATAGCCTGTCCGCTGAAGTTTTCCGAAGGCTTGCCGGCGGCCAGGCACATCGGAGCGGCATTGGGCGCTCACAGCGAAGAGGTGTTGGCGGAGTTGGGCTTCAGTGCTCGGCAGATAGACGATCTGCGGCGTGCCAAGGTGATTCAGTAGCGCCTGGGCTGACGCTATCGCAGGCAAGCCAGCTCCCACAGTTGAAATGCATTCCAATGTGGGAGCTGGCTTGCCTGCGATGAGGCCCTTATTCCACCCTGGTTTCCCCGGTAAACACCAAAGTCTGCCGGCACCGGCGGCACAAATACCGCCGCCCCTGGCTCACCAACCCATGACGCTGGGGCGAAAACGGGAAGTCGCTGTCGGCACACGGGCAGCGGTAGATATACCGCGTCACCCGCCGCCGCTGGATTTCATAGGTGTGGCAGCGATCCGGCGGCAGTTCGTAAACCCCACGCATGATCAACTGCCATTCCTCGCCATGGGGCTGGATGTGCTCGCCGAACAATTGGTGGGCAATCAGGTGTGCCACTTCATGGGCGACCGTCTGTTTAAGGAAGTGTTGGCTGTTTTCACGGTACAACTGCGGGTTGAAGCGCAGCAGGTTCTCGTGCAAATGCGCGACACCGGCCTTCTGGCCCCGCAGCTTGAGGCTGACCTGGGGGCGTTTGAAGCTTCGTTTGAAAAAGGATTCGGCTTGCAGGAAACAATCTTCGACGCGGGTATTGAGTTGCTCGGGCATGCTGTACATATCTCCAGAGACGTCCAGTATGCCGCAAACCAGGGTGTATCCGAATCTGTCAGGCGCCGAATGGTCATGCATAACGCACAAAGCCACCTTGCGGTGGCTTTTCCTGCGGGTTGAACCGCGTCAGTTGGTGTAGATCGGGCCTACGCCCAGCCCCCAGACGATCACGGTAAAGGCCATGATCGCCACCAGCACCACCAGGCCTACCGCCAGCACCGAGCTGGAAAACAGAAAACCTTCGTCCGGATGGATATTCATGAAGGTCGGCAGCCCTACGTACAGCAGGTACACCGTGTAGCAAATGGCGGCCGTGCCGACGACCATCCCCAGCCACATATGCGGGTACAACGCGGCCAGCCCGCCGATAAACAGCGGTGTCGCGGTGTAGGTGGCAAACGCCACGCAGCGCGCCATGCTGGGGTTGGCGTCATAGGTGCGGGCCATCCAGTGAATGAACGCGCCCATCACCGCCACGCCACCGAGCATCGCGGCGTAAGACATGAGGGT
Organism: Pseudomonas sp. ADAK13; assembly: GCF_012935715.1. Taxonomy (NCBI): domain Bacteria; kingdom Pseudomonadati; phylum Pseudomonadota; class Gammaproteobacteria; order Pseudomonadales; family Pseudomonadaceae; genus Pseudomonas; species Pseudomonas sp. ADAK13. Next base: position 421,941 of record NZ_CP052860.1, on the reverse strand, counting down.
CATCCACAACGCGCTTTCCACTGTCAGCATCACCGGGGCGCGGCTGCCGATCACCCAACCTACCTGAGTGGTACCGATAAAGGCTGATACAGCGGGGATCGCCGCGAGGATCAGCGTGTGGGTGAGGTACATGTGGCCGATGCTTTCTTCTTTATCGCCACGGATTTCCCGCCATTCCTGATCGGGGTGGGTGAAAAGTCCCACGACGTGATGGATCATGCCAGTCACTCCTGTCGTTATTACCATCGCCCCCCAGTGGAGCGCCCACGGGCCAATTGGCCTGAAAGGTCTGGATATATGTGCGACCTTATGTCGCAGTATAGGAAGTGATGACCTGAAAAACTGTAGGGCTTTAGAGCAAATTGCGCTGTAAACATTGGGCTTAATCGCGGCGGGGTCTGTTAATTGGAACTCGCTCGCCCATCCCGGTAAAATACCCGGCTTTTCGTCACACACCTTTCGCGGATCCAAGCGCCATGGGCACTCTTACGGTCAACCAGAACAAACTGCAAAAACGCCTGCGTCGCCAGGCCGGTGAGGCAGTCGCCGATTTCAACATGATCGAAGAGGGCGACAAGGTCATGGTCTGCCTGTCCGGCGGCAAGGACAGCTACACCATGCTCGACGTGCTGATGCACCTGCAAAAGGTTGCGCCGATCAAGTTCGAGATCGTCGCCGTGAACATGGACCAGAAGCAGCCGGGGTTTCCCGAGCATGTGCTGCCGGCCTACCTCAAGGAATTGGGGATCGAGTACCACATCGTCGAGAAAGACACCTACTCGGTGGTCAAGGAACTGGTCCCGGAAGGCAAGACCACCTGCTCGCTGTGCTCGCGCCTGCGCCGGGGCACGCTCTACACCTTTGCCGACGAGATCGGCGCGACCAAGATGGCCCTGGGTCATCACCGCGATGACATCGTCGAAACGTTCTTCCTGAACATGTTCTTCAACGGCAGCCTCAAGGCCATGCCGCCCAAGCTGCGGGCCGACGACGGGCGCAACGTGGTGATTCGCCCGCTGGCGTACTGCCATGAGAAAGACATCCAGGCGTACTCCGACCTCAAGCAATTCCCGATCATCCCGTGCAACCTCTGTGGATCCCAGGAAAACCTGCAACGCCAGGTGGTCAAGGACATGCTCCAGGACTGGGACCGCAAGACTCCCGGCCGCGTCGACAGCATCTTCCGCAGCTTGCAGAACGTGCAGCCCTCGCAGTTGGCCGACCGTAACCTGTTCGACTTCACCAGCCTGCGTATCGACGAAAGTGCGGCTTCGCGCTTCGTCAACGTAGTGAACCTCTGAGCCATTTCACCGCTCTGACAGACGGCGCTCCTGGGCGCCGTTTTCATTTCAATCCTTAGGAGAGGGCATGCGCGATTACAAGTGGCTGCACGAATATTGTCTGAACCGTTTCGGTTCGGCGGCCGAGCTGGAAGCCCATCTGCCCGTGCCCCTGACCCCGGCGAAACTGCGCAAGATCAGCGATGACCGCTACCTGTCGACCCTGTCGCTGCGGGTGTTTCGCGCCGGCTTGAAGCACAGCGTGGTGGACGCCAAGTGGCCGGCATTCGAGCAGGTGTTCTTTGGGTTCGACCCGGAAAAAGTCGTGCTGATGGGTGCCGAACACCTGGAGCGGCTGATGCAGGACACGCGCATCATCCGCCACTTGGGCAAGCTCAAGAGCGTGCCGCGCAATGCGCAGATGATTCTGGATGTCGAGAAGGAAAAGGGCAGCTTCGGCGCGTTGATCGCTGACTGGCCGGTGACCGATATCGTCGGCCTGTGGAAGTACCTGAGCAAGCACGGCCACCAGTTGGGCGGGCTGTCGGCGCCGCGCTTTTTGCGGATGGTGGGCAAGGACACGTTCGTGCCGAGCTATGACGTGGTGGCGGCGCTGAACGCGCAGAAGATTGTCGACAAGGTACCGACCAGCCTGCGGGACCTGGCCACGGTACAGGGCGCGTTCAACCAGTGGCATGCCGAAAGCGGGCGGCCGATGTGCCAGTTGTCGATGATGTTGGCCTACACCGTTAACCACTGAGCCCGACAAATAACCCTGTGGTGAGGGGGCTTTTGTGGTGAGGGGGCTTGCTGTGGTGAGGGAGCAAGCTCCCCAGCCACATTGATTGCGGCTTTGCCTGAATAAATGCATTCAGGCAGGCAAACCTTCCCCCGCCAACCGCCGATTCAACTGATGACGGTACCGCACATACATCAACGCCGTGCAGAACACCGCCAGGCTCGCCAGCATCTCCAGCACGCCAAACCATTGCCGGTTCGGGTCATACGCCGCCAGCGCGCCCTTGATGAAGTAAAGATTCACCACAAAGCACATCCACGAATGCCCGCGCGCGCTGCCCAGAATCATCCCCGGTGCCAGTAACAGCAGCGGCACCAGTTCGATCAGCAGAATCACCCACGGCCGCGCGCCATGCAGGTCGGCGAACGCCAGGTAGTAGGCGCACAGCAACCCCACCAGACCCAGAAACGCCAGCAGGCTCAGCGCCCGCATCGCCTTGACCCGTGGCTCCAGCCAGGCCTGGGGCGGGAGTACCTTAGGCTTCCTGGCCACGGCCGTTCTCCAGTAGCGCGGCGGTCTTCGCCAGGCGCAGGCCGAGGGCGCGGCACAGGGCGATCTCGTGCTGATCCAGCGCACGCTTGCCGTCGGCACCGGAGTGGTGGCTGGCGCCGTAGGGCGTGCCGCCGCCTTTGGTGTCCAGCAACGCCTGTTCGCTGTAGGGCAAGCCGGTGATCAGCATGCCGTGGTGCAGCAGCGGCAGCAGCATCGACATCAGCGTGGTTTCCTGGCCGCCGTGCAGGCTGGCGGTAGAAGTGAACACCCCCGCCGGCTTGCCGACCAGGGCGCCGGTCAGCCACAGGTTGCTGGTGCCGTCGAGAAAGTACTTGAGCGGCGCGGCCATGTTGCCGAAACGGGTCGGGCTGCCCAGGGCCAGGCCGGAACAGTTCTGCAGGTCGTCGAGGCTGCAGTACAGCGGACCGTCGACCGGAATGCTCGGCGCCACGGCTTCGCACTCGCTGGAGATGGCCGGCACGGTACGCAGCCGCGCCTCAAGCCCGGCTTGCTCGACGCCCCGGGCAATCTGCCGGGCCATTTCGCTGACCGAGCCGTTGCGGCTGTAATACAACACCAGCACATACGGCGCACTCACGAAACCAGCTCCAGGACATTCTCCGGCGGGCGGCCGATCACGGCCTTGTCGGCGGTTTCGAGGATTGGGCGCTCCATCAGTTTCGGATGAGCGGCGATGGCGGCAATCAACTGCGCCTCGCTGAGGCTGGCGTCGGCCAGGTTGAGGGTTTTGTATTCGTCTTCGCCGGTACGCAGCAGTTGTCGCGCGCTGATCTTCAATTTGCCGAGCAAGGCCTGCAATTGCGCGGCGTCGAGCGGGGTTTCCAGGTAGCGCACCACGTTGGGTGTGAGGCCACGGGCTTCCAGCAGTTCGAGCGCACCGCGGGATTTCGAGCAGCGCGGGTTGTGATAAAGCGTCAGATCGGTCATGTGCGGGTCGCATCTTGCGTAAGGTGGCGGGTATTCTACCCGCGCTGCGCCACGTCCTTAAACCATGAGAGGCGATAGGCCGCAGCCAACGTTCATTTTTACGAAGGATTACCCCATGACGAGGCGACTGTTAGGCGCATTGGCAATCATCGGCACACTGCTGCTCAGCGGCTGTGGCAATGATTATGGCGTTGACCAATACGGTCAGAAAGTGGCCGCCGAGCGCCTGGACAAGCAATGGCTGGTGGTTAACTACTGGGCGGAGTGGTGTGGCCCGTGCCGTACCGAAATCCCTGAACTCAACGCCTTGGCCGAACAGCTCAAGGGCCAGTCGGTGGGGGTGTTCGGCGTGAACTTCGACAACGCCCAGGGTGAAGAGCTCAAAAGCGCCAGCGAGAAACTGGGCATCAAGTTCACCGTACTGGCGCAGAACCCGGACGAAATCTTCGATATTCCTCGCAGCGAAGCCTTGCCGGTGACCTACATCATCGATGACAAGGGCAAGGTGCGCGAACAACTGATGGGTGAGCAGACGGCCGAGGGTGTGTTGGCCAAGCTCAAGGCGCTGCGCGGTTAAATGTAGGAGCTGGCTTGCCAGCTCCCACAGAAGCGAGGAATCAGCCTTCTTCCAGCCACAACCGCAACGGCTTGCCGTCCGCCGGCCAGAAACGGGTCTGTTCGATCGGCGAGATGTCCCAGCGCTGTACGCCCTGCAGGGCCTGGAAGAAACGGTGTTCCTGCTCCATCAACGCCTCGGCGCAGAGTTTGCGGGTGCTGCCGACCTTGCCGAAGCTCAGCTTGTCGCCGTCCAGGGTGTAGGGTGCAAACCAGTGGTTGCAGCCGCCGTTGCCGTAAGCCCGGCCATCGGCGCCGAGGGTTACGGTCAAGTGCGCGTAATCCATCAGCGGCCGCTCACCGATCCATTCCACCACGTAGCTGTGATCCTGCTTGAGCTTGACCTCATCGCTGGCGCAGCCCGCAAGGCCTGCGCCCAGCACGGCCAGCATCAGCACGGCTTTCATTGCGCGGCCTGCTGGCATTTCGGGCAGCGGTGCTTGTCACCCATCGTGGCCCAGCCCAGCTCGGTAACCCGTGCAGTGGCGGCCGGTTGCAGCGGCTCCTTGGTCAGCTTGGTTTCCACCGCGAATTCAAACTCCAGCACGTTGTCGCAGCTGTCGCAGTTGACCTTCCAGGTGTGAATCTCCAGCTCGCCGAATTTCGGCCCCTGGGCCATGGCGACCCACTGGCCCGCCGGGCGTATGGAGTAGCGCGCATCGCCTTCGACGGTGAGGCGCATCGACAGGGTTTTACTGCCGCGCAGGGTGACGATCAGAACGTCGCCGTGCTTGATCGAGCCACCGTTGCCGGTGACCTGATAACGGCCCGGCACCAGGGCGCGGCATTCGATCAGGGTGTGTTGCGGGCTCAGCAAGCTGAAGCGGAAATCGTGTTCGGCCATGGATCCTCCAAATAGGCGCGGCATCCTATCACGGGCCGCGCCCCATCATGGCGCGGCTATGTGACCGCTGATCATCCTTCGACGAGGTTTTGCGCCTGCCCGCCGGCCCACGCCGCAATGTTGGCCAGGGTGGTGCCGGCAATCGCTCCCAGCGCCTCGCGGGTCAGGAAGGCCTGGTGCGCGGTGATGATTACGTTGGGGAAGGTCAGCAGGCGTGCCAGTACGTCGTCTTGCAGGGGCAAGTCCGAGCGGTCTTCGAAAAACAGCTGGGCCTCTTCTTCGTACACATCCAGCCCCAAATAGCCGAGTTGGCCGTCCTTAAGCGCGTCGATCAGCGCCGGGGTGTCCACCAAACCGCCGCGCCCGGTGTTGATCAGCATTGCGCCGGGCTGCATATGGGCCAGGCTTTGGGCGTTGATCAAATGTTTGCTGTCCGCCGTCAGCGGGCAATGCAGGCTGATGATCTGTGACTCGCCGAGCAACTGCGGCAGGCTCACATAGCGCGCACCGAGGGCCTCGACCTGCGGGTTGGGGTAGGGGTCGTACGCCAGCAACTGGCAGCCGAACCCGGCCATGATCTTGGCGAACGTGGCGCCGATCTGCCCGGTACCCACCACGCCGACCGTCTTGCCCACCAAGTCGAAACCGGTCAGGCCATGCAGGCTGAAGTCGCCGTCGCGGGTGCGGTTGTAGGCGCGGTGCAGGCGGCGGTTGAGGGCCAGGATCAGCGCGACCGCATGTTCGGCCACCGCATGGGGCGAGTAGGCCGGCACCCGCACGATGGTCAGGCCCAGGCGCTTGGCGGCGGCCAGGTCGACATGGTTGTAGCCGGCCGAGCGCAGGGCGATCAGGCGCGTGCCGCCGTTGGCCAGTTGCTCCAGCACCGGGGCGCTGAGGTCGTCATTGATAAAGGCGCAGACCACTTCGTGGTGTTCGGCCAGGGCCACGGTGTCGAGGTTCAGCCGGGCCGGTTGGAATTGCAGTTGCAGACCTTCGGGCAACGGTTGGGCGAGAAAGCTCTCGCGGTCGTAGGTCTGGCTGCTGAAGAGGATGATGCGCATCAAATATTCCTTCTTGATGATGGAAAGCTGATTTTGTGGCGAGGGGGCTTGTCCCCCGTTGGGCTGCGTAGCGGCCCCCAAAAAGCGGGAGCGCTACGCACTCCAACGGGGGACAAGCCCCCTCGCCACAGGAAAGCCTCTTTGCTGTGTGAGGCTTACGCGCTGACCCGCGCCTCGCTGGCCAGCCGGGCAATCGCCATGTCCAGCTCATCCAGGGCCGGCATGGCCTTGGCGTCGTCCTGTTTGAGCAGGGTCTCGGCCCGTTGGCAGGCCGCGCGCAGTTGTGGCACGCCGCAATACCGGGTGGCGCCGTGCAGGCGGTGAACCCGCTCGATCAGGGCGTTGCGGTCGTTGGCGTCGCGGGCGATACGAATGGCTTCCCGGTCGGCCTCCAGCGAAGCCAGCAGCATCGCCAGCATGTCCGCCGCCAGATCCGCCTTGCCGGCCGCCAGGCGCAAACCTTCTTCGTGGTCCAGTACCGGCAATTGCGTGGCCTGCCCGAAACTCTCGGCGCCGCGTTCCGGGCCTTGATTGCGCAGGGCCAGCCCGGTCCATTTCAACACCACTTGGGCCAGTTGCCGTTCGCTGATGGGTTTGGTCAGGTAGTCATCCATGCCGCTTTGCAGCAGGGCGCGTTTTTCATTGGCCATGGCATGGGCGGTCAGCGCGACGATGGGCAGCGGTGTGCCGTGGCGTTCACTTTCCCAGGTGCGAATCGCCTCGGTGCTCTGGCGACCGTCCATGCCGGGCATTTGCACGTCCATTAACACCAGGTCGAAGGCTTCCTGTTTCACCGCTTCGATGGCCGAGTAGCCGCTTTCCACCGCCTGGACCTTGGCGCCCATGTCTTCCAGCAGGGTTTGCACCAGCAGCAGGTTGGCCGGGTTGTCGTCGACACACAGCACCCGCGGCGCGCGACTGGATAGCGGCTCGCCGGGTTCGCTGCGCAACGGGCGCGGGCTGATCAGGTCGGCCAGGGCACGGCGCAGTTTGCGCGTGCAGGCAGGTTTGGCCTGCAACTGGCTGTTGGGGTTGGGCACCGACTGGTTGAACAGCAGCTGTTCGGTGGTGGGGCACAGCACCAGCACCTTGCAGCCCAGGTGTTCGAGGTCCCACAGATGTTGGTTCAAACGCTCCGGCGGAATGTCGTTGGCGGTGATGCCCAGAACCGCGAGGTCGATGGCCTGTTCGGTCTGGTGGGCGCTGGTGATGCCGTTGGTCAGGCTCTCCAGGCTGTTGAACGGCGTGACTTCCAGGCCGCAATCTTCCAACTGGTGTTGCAGGGCCTGGCGCGCGAGTTCGTGGTTTTCCAGCACGGCCACACGGCGGCCCAGCAGCGGCGCGGAGGGCAGGTCTTCGATGTCGTCACGGGTCTTTGGCAGGTTCAGGCTGATCCAGAATTCCGAGCCTTCCCCCGGCGTGCTGTCGACGCCAATCTCGCCGCCCATCTGCTCGATCAGGCGCTTGGAAATCACCAGCCCCAGGCCGGTGCCGCCAGGTTGCCGTGACAGCGAATTGTCCGCCTGGCTGAATGCCTGGAACAGCGCCCGCACGTCCTGGTTCGACAGGCCGATGCCGGTGTCCTGCACGCTGATGCGCAGTTGCACGCTGTCTTCCTGTTCGTCTTCCAGCATGGCGCGGGCAACGATAGTGCCTTCGCGGGTGAACTTGATCGCGTTGCTCACCAGGTTAGTGAGGATCTGCTTGAGCCGCAGCGGGTCGCCCACCAGCGACAACGGCGTGTCACGGTAGACCAGGCTCACCAGCTCCAGCTGTTTGGCATGGGCGGCCGGGGCGAGGATGGTCAGGGTGTCTTGCAGCAGGTCCCGCAGGTTGAACGGGATGCTGTCGAGCACCAGCTTGCCGGCCTCGATTTTCGAGAAATCGAGGATTTCGTTGATGATGCCCAGCAGGTTGTCAGCGGATTTTTCGATGGTGCCCAGGTAATCCAGCTGACGGGGCGACAGCTCGCTTTTCTGCAACAAGTGGGTAAAGCCGAGGATGCCGTTCAGCGGTGTGCGGATCTCATGGCTCATGTTGGCCAGGAACTCCGACTTGATGCGGCTGGCCTCAAGCGCTTCCTTGCGGGCCAGGTCCAGCTCGATGTTCTGGATTTCAATGGTTTCCAGGTTTTGCCGAACGTCTTCGGTGGCCTGGTCGATGCTGTGTTGCAATTCTTCCTGGGCGTTTTGCAGGGTCTCGGCCATGCGGTTGATGCCCGAGGCCAGGTGGTCCAGTTCCTGGCTGCCCAGGGGCGGCAAGCGGGTTTCCAGGTTGCCGTCCTTGAGCTGTGCCACGGCCTGCTTGATCAGGCCGATCGGTGCGTTGATCGTACGGCTGATACGCAACGCCAGCGCCGCAGTGCAAATCAGCCCGATGGCGATCAGCAGCAGGCTGGCGAACAGGCTGCGGTAGCCGCGCAGCAACATGCCATTGTGGGAAAGCTCCAGCTCGACCCAGCCCAGCAGGCGGTCGGACTCGTCGGGGATCAGGTCACCGGCGAGGTTGCGATGGCGACCGAACACCGGCAGCAGGTAACGCGTCGCGTCATTGCCGGTGCGCTGCAACAGGTGCGAACTGTTGCCGATGGGCGGCTGATTGAGCATGGTCGGGCCGGCATGGGCCAGTGGCGTGCGGTCGGGCCCCAGGAACGACACGGCGCGCACGTCGGTTTGCTCCAGGGACTGGGTGGCGATGCGTTCCAGCAGGTCGGTGTTTTTGGTACTCAGGGCCGGGGCCACCAGCGGCGCCAGTTGCTCGGCGATCATCTCGCCACGTTGCAGCAACTGCGACTGCAGCTCCGACAGTTGCATCCAGGTGAAATACCCGCCCAGCAGTAACGCCATCAGGCTGGTAGGCAATAAGGTCAGCAACAGTACGCGGCCCTTTATCCCCATTCTTCTAAGCACGCCACTCTCCTGCTACCACACTGTTGTCGAAATTCCGCGCAGGCATCCGGCCCGCGCCACCTGCGCAGTGTAGCCATTTGCGCGGCGTGGAATCTTGCAAATTAATGACCTGAAGCAAACCTTGGACCATCGGGCGCCTGGCGGCGGTTGCTCATGGGGGGCCAATCTTGAATAATCAGTCATTGAGAATGACTTGCAGACGCTAATGAATCCCGCAGCAGTTGGCTTACCCAGTATCCTGGCGATTGAAGATGATCCTGTGCTTGGCGCCTATGTCCATGAACAACTGGGCCGCTGTGGCTTCCGGGTGACCTGGTGCCAGAATGGCCAGCAGGGCCTGCAAATGGCCCGTGATCAGAGCTTCGACGTGGTGTTGATGGACATCCTGTTGCCGGGCATGGACGGCCTGTCGGTGCTCACGCATTTGCGCCGGAGCCATTCGATCCCGGTGATCCTGATGTCGGCCCTGGGCGCCGAAGCCGACCGCATCAGCGGCTTTCGCCTGGGGGCGGATGATTACCTGCCCAAGCCGTTCAGCATGGCCGAGTTGCGGGTGCGCATCGAGGCGATCCTGCGCCGGGTCGCCCTGGACCGGCGGCCACTGCCAGCGCTGGCGGCGGTGCGCGGCGATGCCCGCAGCCTGCGTTTCGATGATGAGCTGTTTGACGTCTTTCACCGGGACCAATGGGCCGGGCTGACCCGCAGCGAATATCGCCTGCTGGAAACCCTGCACCGCAACAGTGAGGAAGTTCTCAGCAAGGCCTTCCTTTACCAGCACGTATTTCAGCGTGGCTATGCGCCCCATGACCGCAGCCTGGACATGCACATCAGCCAGATACGTCGCAAGCTCAAGGCCATCGGCTACAGCGAGCGGGAAGTACGCACGGTGTGGGGCAAGGGCTATGTGTTGAGCGGTCACGATGACGGGCTTTAAGGCCATGCTCAAACGGCTGCCGGGCAAGCACTCGTTATTCTGGAAACTGGCCTGCCTGCTGATTGCCTTCTGCTTGCTGATGATCTGGCTCAGTTGGTCCTGGGGCCGGTACATGGAAGAGCAGAATGCCTTTCTGTCCAGCGAGGCCCGCGCCACCCTGAGCGGTTATGCGGCCGGCGCGGAACTGGCCTGGAACCAGGGCGGCAACGCCGGGGTAGACGAGTGGCTGCACACCATGGGCCAGCGCGAGCGTACGTGGGTGGGGGTCATTGGCAACGATCTGCAATCCCTGAGCAGCTACCCGCTGACGGACAAGGAAAGCCAGCGCCTGACCTTCCTGCGTGGCCTGGACTGGCCCGTCAGCCGGCATGCCAAGGGCCTGCCATGGTTGAAAATCCCGTTCCCCCTCGACCCGGGTGCGGGGTCTCTGGTGATCGAGTTGCCAAGGCGTTTTATGCCCGGGCAACACCAGTTGTTCTGGCGAATCGTGACCAATGGCGTGATTCCCGGGTTGTTCACCCTGTTGTTGTGCATTGGCCTTTACCGGTTGTTGATCATGCCCCTCAACCACCTGCGCGAGCAGGCCAACGCCTGGCGCGCTGATCAACTGAGTACCCGGCTTTCCCGCGACACCACCAGCCGCCAGGATGAACTGGGGGAGTTGGGTCGCGCGTTTGACCAGATGTCTGAACGCCTGCAAGGCACCGTGGCGCTCCAGCAGCAACTGCTGCGGGATCTGTCCCACGAGTTGCGCACGCCGTTGAGTCGCTTGCGCGTGGCCAGCGACAGCGAGCAGGACCTGACCCAACTGCGCGAGCGCCTGGGAAGGGAAATCGACGGCATGCAGCGGCTGGTGGAAGACACCCTTCAACTGGCGTGGCTCGACACTGAACGCGCGCCGCTGCCCAAGGAAGACATCCAGGTGCAGGCGCTGTGGGACATGCTTCGGGAAAACGCCTGTTTTGAAAGTGGCTGGTCGCCCTCACGCTTGCAGTGCGAGCTTGGTGCTGACTGCTGGGTACGTGGCCATCTGAACCTGCTGGCCCAGGCCCTGGAAAATATCCTGCGCAATGCTATCCGCCATTCCCCGCAAAACGGCACGGTGCAGTTGGGCGGCGAGCGCGAGGGCGATGAGTGGCACTTGTGGCTGGAGGACCAGGGCGGCGGGATTGATGAGTTGGAGCTGGAGCGGATCTTTGCGCCGTTCATCCGGCTGGACGGTTCACGTCCCGGTGACGGCGGCTTTGGCCTGGGCTTGAGCATTGCGCGCAACGCCGTGCAGCGTCAGGACGGCAGCCTGTGGGCGGAAAACACCGGGCAGGGATTGCGCGTGCATATGCGCTTGCTCGCCCGCTGAGGCCTACAGCCTGCGCTGTTTGCGTCGTTTCCACTGGCGGGCCACCCACCAGCGCCAGTAGCCCATGGTCAGGCAATACCCCAGCGCCGCCATCACCAGCCCCAATACCACCGAGCCCAGCAGGAAGGGTTGCCAGAGCGTCGACAACTGCCCGCTGATCCATTCCCAGGTCAACTCATCGGGCAGGCTGCGGGGGGGCACGTTCATCAGCCAGGCGCCGGTCATGTAGGTGCAGAAGAACACCGGCGGCATGGTCAGCGGGTTGGTCAGCCAGACCAGGCTGACGGCAATCGGCATGTTGCCGCGCACGCTGATGGCGAGGACCGCGGCCAGCAGCATCTGCAAGGGAATAGGGATAAATGCCGCGAACAGGCCCACCGCCATGGCCCGCGCGACCGAATGCCGATTGAGGTGCCAGAGGTTCGGGTCATGCAGCAATTTGCCGAGAAAGCGTAAGGACTTGTGTTCCCGAATGCTGGTCGGATCGGGCATGTACCGTTTGAATAAGCGCCGTGGCATAAGGGGTCCAGGTCAGTTCGAGGGGCAAGTATGCCCGCATTCTACGAACGGGAAATTCAGACTTTGTGACAAATAATAATAGGCCGCATCGGTAGCCCGGCTAAGACTCATTGGGTCGCTTTCAAGGAAAGATCCATGAGAACAGGGATGTTCGCACTGGCGTTGGGGCTGCTCGCCTTGCGCTTTTTACCCGCGTTGCCGTCCAGCGGCTGGTTGCTGTTGATACCGGTGCTGGCCCTGATGCTGTTGCCTTTTCGCACCTATCCGCTGGCGTTTTTCCTGCTCGGGTTGGGCTGGGCGTGCCTCAGTGCGCAGTGGGCACTGGATGACCGGCTGGCGCCGCGTCTGGATGGCCAGACCCGTTGGCTGGAAGGGCGTGTGACCGGGCTGCCGCAGCAGACGGCTGACGGTGTGCGCTTCGAACTGACCGACAGCCGGTCACGCAAGGACCTGCTGCCCAAGCGTATTCGGGTGTCGTGGCGCGGCGGGCCGCCGGTTCAGAGCGGCGAGCGCTGGCGGCTGGCCGTCACCCTCAAACGTCCTTCCGGCTTGCTCAATACCGAGGGCTTTGACTATGAAGCCTGGCTGCTGACCCAGCGGATCGGCGCCACCGGCTCGGTCAAGGACGGCCAGCGGCTGGCGCCTGCGCGACATGCCTGGCGCGACGGGATTCGCCAGCGGCTGCTGGCGGTGGATGCCCAGGGGCGAGAGGCGGGCCTGGCAGCGTTGGTGCTTGGGGATGGTTCAGGCTTGGCCGCCGAGGATTGGCGGGTTCTGCAAGACACCGGCACCGTTCATCTATTGGTGATTTCCGGCCAGCATATCGGCCTGCTGGCGGGGTTGATCTATGGCCTGGTCGCCGGTCTGGCGCGCTACGGGTGTTGGCCGAAACCCTTGCCGTGGCTGCCCTGGGCCTGCGGGCTGGGGTTCGCCGCCGCGCTGGGCTACGGCTTGCTGGCGGGCTTCGAGGTGCCGGTGCAAAGGGCTTGCGTGATGGTGGGATTGGTCCTGCTGTGGCGGCTGAGGTTTCGCCACCTGGGGATCTGGTGGCCGCTGCTCTTGGCGCTGAACGCAGTGCTGGTCCTCGAACCGCTGGCGAGCCTGCAACCGGGGTTCTGGCTGTCTTTTGCGGCCGTCGCGGTGCTGATCCTGGCGTTCAGCGGTCGACTGGGCCCCTGGAGTGCCTGGCAGGCCTGGACCCGTGCCCAATGGTTGATTGCCATCGGTCTGTTTCCGCTGCTGCTGGTGCTCGGCCTGCCCATCAGCCTGAGCGGGCCGCTGGCCAATCTGGTGGCGGTGCCGTGGATCAGCCTGGTGGTATTGCCCCTGGCGCTGCTGGGGACGGCGTTATTGCCGTTGCCTTATATAGGTGAGGGTTTGTTGTGGCTGGCGGGCGGCACGCTGGATTGGCTGTTCAACGCCCTGGCGCTGCTGGCGCAGTACGTGCCGGCCTGGCTCCCGGCCCAGGTCCCCGTGGGGTTATGGCTGGTCAGCGTGTTGGGGGCAGTCCTGTTATTGCTACCCAAGGGCGTCCCGTTTCGACTGTTGGGCTGGCCGATGTTGCTGCTGGCGGTGTTTCCACCTCGGGAAACGGTACCTCACGGGCGGGTCGAGGTGGTGCAACTGGATGTCGGCCAAGGGTTGTCGATCATCCTGCGTACCCGCAACCACGTGCTGCTGTATGACGCCGGGCCACGGTCCGGCGAGTTCGATCTCGGCGCTCGTGTCGTACTGCCCGCGTTGCGCAAGCTGGGTGTCACCGGGCTGGACCTGATGCTGCTCAGTCACGCCGACGCCGATCATGCCGGTGGTGCGTTGGCTGTCGCCCAAGGGCTGCCGATCAAGCGTGTGGTGGGCGGTGAGACCGAGCGGCTACCGGCGGCGCTCGGTACTCAAGCGTGTGTCAGCGGCGAGCAATGGGAATGGGATGGCGTGACGTTCGAATTGTGGCAATGGCCTGATGCGACGGACGGTAACCAGATGTCCTGTGTGTTGCGGGTGCAGGCCAATGGCGAGCGGTTGTTGCTGACCGGGGATATTGACCGGGAAGCCGAGCGGGCATTACTGGCCACGCCTTTGGGCGCCCCTGTCGATTGGTTGCAGGCGCCCCACCATGGCAGTCGCAGTTCGTCGTCGGGGCCATTTCTACAGCGCCTCGCGCCCAAGGCCGTTTTGATTTCACGGGGTCGCAGCAATGCCTTTGGCCACCCCCATCCTCAAGTGCTGGAGCGTTACCAGGCGGTGGGCGCTGCGATTTACGACAGTGCCGAACAAGGCGCGCTTCGCCTGCAACTGGGCTCCTTCCAGCCGCCCGTGGCCGCGCGCAGCCAGCGGCGTTTCTGGCGTGAGCACCTGCCGCAAAACAGCGTTACCAAAGACCGGCCCCTGCGACAGGATGCGCTGGGGCAGGCCAGCCCTTCCACCGGACCCTTATGGTAAAGTGGCGCACTTTTTCAAGGGGACATTCACTGTGTGGGAATTGGTCAAATCCGGCGGCTGGATGATGTTGCCGATCATTTTGAGTTCCATCGCCGCACTCGGCATCATCGCCGAACGCCTGTGGACCCTGCGTGCCAGCCGTGTAACACCTGACCACCTGCTGGGCCAGGTCTGGGGCTGGATCAAGAACAAGCAGCTCGACAAGGCAAAACTCAAGGAGCTGCGGGCCAACTCACCCCTGGGTGAAATCCTCGCCGCCGGCCTTGCCAACTCCAAGCATGGTCGCGAGATCATGAAGGAATGCATTGAAGAGGCCGCCGCCCGGGTCATCCATGAACTGGAGCGCTATATCAATGCCCTGGGCACCATCGCCGCCATGGCGCCCTTGCTCGGTCTGCTCGGCACGGTGCTGGGCATGATCGATATTTTCAGCTCCTTCATGGGCTCGGGCATGACCACCAACGCCGCAGTGCTGGCCGGTGGTATTTCCAAGGCCCTGATCACCACGGCGGCGGGCCTGATGGTTGGTATTCCTTCGGTGTTCTTCCACCGGTTCCTGCAACGGCGCATCGACGAACTGGTGGTGGGCATGGAACAGGAAGCCATCAAGCTGGTGGAGGTGGTGCAGGGCGACCGTGATGTGGACCTGGTTGAGGGCAACGCGTGAAATTTCGCCGCAAGCAACGGGAAAACGTTGATATCAACCTGGCGTCATTGATCGACGTCGTGTTTATCCTGCTGCTGTTTTTTGTCGTCACCACCACCTTTACCCGGGAAACCCAGCTGCGGGTCGACCTGCCGGAAGCCGTCAGCGGCTCGCCGGCGGAAGACCAACAGGCCAAGCAACTGGACATCGCCATCAGTGCCGACGGCGTGTTCTCGGTGAATAACCAGCTGCTGGAGAAAAACGACCTGGCCAGCCTGATGGAGGCACTGCAGAAAGAGTCGGGTGGCGATACCAGCCTGCCACTTTCCATCAGTGCCGATGGCAACACCAAGCACCAGGCCGTGATCACTGCGATGGACGCTGCCGGCAAGCTCGGCTTCAGCCATTTGCGCATGACCACCGTCGAGGCGGCGAGCCAACCCTGATGGCCATCACCGATCGTTTGCTCAAGGCCTGGTACGAAGGCCATCCGGCGCTGGCGTTGCTGCAGCCGCTGGAATCCCTCTATCGCGGTGTAGTGCAGCGCAAACGTGCGCGGTTCCTGGCGGGCGAGGGCGAGATCTATCAGTCGCCGGTGCCGGTTGTGGTCGTCGGTAATATCACCGTCGGTGGCACCGGCAAGACCCCCCTGATTCTTTGGCTGATCGACCATTGCCAGCGCAGCGGCTTGCGCGTCGGCGTGGTCAGCCGGGGTTATGGCGCAAAACCGCCACAATTTCCATGGCGCGTTGAAGCCAGTGATACCGCTGCGGTGGCGGGGGATGAACCGCTGTTGATCGTACAACGCAGCGGCGTACCGCTGATGATCGACCCCGACCGCAGTCGCGCCGTAAAAGCGCTGCTGGCCAGCGAAACCCTGGATCTGATTCTTTCCGACGACGGCCTGCAACATTACCGCCTGGCCCGTGACCTGGAGCTGGTGTTGATTGACGCCGCCCGTGGGCTCGGCAATCGCCGTTGCCTGCCGGCGGGCCCGTTGCGCGAGCCGGCCGAGCGTTTGCAGAGCGTCGATGCGCTGCTTTACAACGGCGCAGGCGCTGACCGCGAGGATGGCTTTGCCTTCCGTCTGCTGCCCACCACGCTGGTCAACCTGCACACCGGCGAGCGCAAACCCGTGGATCACTTTCCGGTGGGGCAGCAGGTGCATGCGGTGGCCGGCATCGGTAACCCGCAACGTTTCTTCAACACCCTTGAAACGCTACACTGGCGCCCAATACCCCATGCTTTTGCCGACCACGCGCCCTACAGCGCCGAGGTCTTGAATTTCACACCGGCACTGCCGTTGGTCATGACTGAAAAGGACGCGGTGAAGTGCCGCGCCTTTGCCAGGCCCGACTGGTGGTACCTTGCGGTGGACGCGGCACCGTCACCGGCGTTTGTCGCCTGGTTCGACACGCAGTTGATGCGCTTGCTGCCCGCCCGCCTTTTGCCTTAAAACGCTGCTCTCCAGGACACACTCATGGACACCAAACTGCTCGATATCCTTGCTTGCCCGATCTGCAAAGGCCCGCTCAAGCTCAGCGCCGACAAAACCGAGCTGATCAGCAAGGGCGCCGGCCTGGCTTACCCGATCCGTGATGGCATTCCGGTAATGCTCGAAAGCGAAGCCCGCACCCTGACCACCGACGAGCGCCTGGATAAATGACCACCGCCTTCACCGTTGTCATCCCGTCCCGCTACGCCTCCACTCGCCTGCCCGGCAAACCGCTGCAGCTGATCGGCGACAAGCCGATGATCCAGCTGGTGTGGGAACAGGCCTGCAAAAGCAGCGCCGAGCGGGTGGTGGTAGCCACCGATGATCCGCGCATCATCGAGGCCTGCAAACGCTTTGGCGCCGAAGCGGTGCTGACCCGTGAAGACCACAATTCCGGCACCGACCGCCTGGCCGAAGTGGCCACCAAGCTGGGGCTGGCGGCCGACGCCATCGTGGTCAACGTGCAAGGCGACGAACCGTTGATTCCGCCCTGCGTGATCGATCAGGTCGCAGCCAACCTGGCAGCCCATGGCGAAGCCCGCATGGCGACCCTGGCCGAGCCGATTGAAGACATCGAGACCCTGTTCAACCCCAACGTGGTGAAAGTGGTCAGCGACATCAATGGCCTGGCGCTGACCTTCAGCCGCTCCACCTTGCCGTGGGCGCGGGATGCATTCGCCAAACAGCCTGACGTGCTGCCGACTGGCGTGCCTTACCGCCGCCACATCGGCATTTACGCCTACCGCGCCGGTTTCCTGCATGACTTCGTCAGCTGGGGTCCGTGCTGGCTGGAAAACACCGAATCCCTGGAACAACTGCGGGCCCTGTGGCACGGCGTGCGCATTCACGTGGGCGATGCCCTGGAAGCGCCCCCGGCCGGTGTCGACACCCCTGAAGACCTCGAGCGCGTCCGTCGCCTGCTGGGGGCCTGATGCAGGTTCTGTTCGTCTGCCTGGGCAATATCTGCCGTTCGCCCACGGCAGAAGGCGTGTTGCGTCACAAACTGCGTGAAGCCGGCCTAGCTGATCAGGTTGAAGTGGCGTCGGCCGGCACCGGTGAATGGCACGTCGGCAACCCGCCGGACAAGCGCAGCCAGCGAGCGGCGCTGCAGCGTGGCTACGACTTGTCGGCCCAGCGTGCACAGCAGGTGTCGCGTGCGGACTTTTCCCGCTACGACCTGATCCTGGCCATGGACCAGAGCAACCTGCGCAACCTCAAGGCCATGCAGCCGGCCCAGGGCAAGGCGGACCTGGACCTGTTCCTGCGCCGTTACGACTCGGTGGTGGATGAGGTGCCGGACCCTTACTACGAAGGCGACCAGGGCTTCGAAACTGTCCTCGACCTGATCGAGCGCGCCTGTGACTTGTTGGTGATTGAATTGAAGGGCCGGTTATGACGTTGCAGGTGCAGGCACAGGTTTCCCTCAAGCCGTTCAACAGCTTTGGCATCGACGTGCGTGCCCGGCTGTTTGCCGAGGCCCACAACGACGCGGACGTGCGTGAGGCGTTGGCCTACGCCGCCGGGGAACAGCTGCCATTGCTGGTGATTGGTGGTGGCAGCAATTTGCTGTTGACCCAGGACATCGACGCGCTGGTGCTGCGCATGGCCAGCCACGGCATTCGGGTAGTGCAGGATGAAGGCGTGCACGTCGTGGTCGAAGCCGAAGCCGGCGAAGCCTGGCATCCCTTTGTACTGTGGACGTTGGCCCAGGGCTTTTCCGGCCTGGAAAACCTCAGCCTCATTCCGGGCACGGTTGGTGCCGCACCAATGCAGAACATCGGCGCCTACGGGGTGGAGATCAAGGACGTGTTCGCCGGCCTGACTGCCCTCGACCGCCAGACCGGCGAGCTGCGGGATTTCAGCCTGGCCGAGTGCAACTTTGCCTACCGCGACAGCCTGTTCAAGCACGAAACCGGCCGCTGGCTGATCCTTAGGGTGCGCTTTGCCTTGAGTCGCGCCGTGCACCTGAAGCTTGAGTACGGGCCGGTGCAACAGCGCCTGACCGAGCAAGGCGTTACGCAGGCCACCCCCAGCGACGTCAGCCGGGCCATTTGCAGTATTCGAAGCGAGAAGCTCCCGGACCCGGCGGTGCTCGGCAATGCTGGCAGCTTCTTCAAGAACCCGCTGGTGTCCCAGGCGCTGGCCGCCGAGTTGCAGCGTCAATACCCGGACTTGGTGGCTTACCCCCAGGCCGACGGGCAGATGAAACTGGCCGCCGGCTGGCTGATCGACAAGGCTGGCTGGAAGGGCTTTCGCGAGGGAGACGCCGGTGTGCATCGCTTGCAGGCACTGGTGCTGGTGAACTACGGCGCGGCCACCGGCCAGGACATTGCCGGCCTGGCGCTACGTATCCAGCAGGACATCGAAAAGCGTTTCCAGGTTGTGCTGGAAATGGAGCCCAATCGCTATTGAACTAAGCTTGTTTTTTGACGCACCAAGCCCTGCATTGCAGGGCTTTTTTATTTCCGCTGAGTTAACTTAGCTGACTATCAATATTTTTATCAGCTCATGGAAGATTGGCAGGAGGCGAACGCCTGATGGACAGTGTCGATCTGAATGTATTGCGCAGCGTGCTGGAATGGCGCCGCGCCGGGCAGCGGGTGGTGCTGTACAGCGTGGTCCAGACGTGGGGCAGCGCGCCGCGCCCACCGGGGGCCATGCTGGCCTTGCGTGGCGATGGGGTGGTGATTGGCTCGGTGTCGGGCGGGTGCATTGAGGACGACTTGATCGCCCGTTTGCAGGATGGCCGGTTGCCTGATGACGGGCCGCCTGTACAGCTCGTGACCTATGGCGTAACCCGCGATGAGGCCGCAAGGTTTGGCCTGCCCTGTGGCGGCACCTTGCGCCTGACGGAGGAGCGGGTGGGCGATCCGGGTTGGGTCGCTGAACTGCTGGCGCGTTGCGAGGCGCACGAGATAGTCGCCCGCGAGTTGGACTTGGCCACCGGTGAGGTGGTGCTGAGCGGTGCGAGCAAGACCGATACGGTCACCTTCGACGGTGACCGATTGCGAGCGATTTATGGCCCGCGCTGGCGCCTGCTGCTGATCGGCGCGGGCCAACTGTCACGCTATGTGGCGGAAATGGCGCGGTTGCTGGATTTCGAAGTGCTGATCTGCGACCCGCGCCAGGAGTTTGTCTATGGCTGGGAAGAGCAACACGGGCGCTTTGTGCCGGGCATGCCGGATGAAGCGGTGCTGAATATCCAGACCGATGAACGCACCGCCATCGTCGCGCTCACCCATGACCCGCGCCTGGATGACATGGCGCTGCTGACGGCCCTCAATTCCAAGGCGTTCTATATTGGCGCCCTGGGTTCGCGGGTCAACAGCCAGAAACGCCGGGAGAACCTTGCGGCGCTGGGGTTGAGTGCGGAGGCCATTGCGCGGTTGCATGGCCCTATCGGCCTGCATATCGGCAGCCATACGCCGGCGGAGATCGCCTTGTCGTTGATGGCAGAAATCGTCGCCATCAAGAACGGGATTGATCTGTTGCAGAAAAAGCCGTTGCAGGCAGTAGTCAGTTGACGGGCGTCACCGCGATCATCCTGGCGGCGGGGCAGGGCAGTCGTTTTCGGGCCGAGGCGGGCGCGGATCAGGACAAGTTGCTGGCGCCTTGCGTGGGCCGGGATGGCATCACGCGGCCGGTGATCGAACAGGTGCTGGTGAATTTGCCGCCGACGGTTAGCAGGCGTTGGCTGGTGACGTCGCCGGATCGCACGGAGGTCATCCGGCTGGCAAAAGTGCACCGTTGCGAAGTGCTGCTTTTGCGCTCGCCGGGCATGGGCGACAGCATCGCCGCGGCGGTGGCGGCCAGCGGGCCGTCTGCTGGCTGGTTGGTGGTGCTGGGAGATATGCCGTTCATCCTGTCCACGAGTATCGAGCAGGTGATGGCAGGCCTTGAAGAAGACGATATCAGTGTGCCGGTGCACGCAGGCCAGTACGGGCATCCCGTAGGGTTTGGCCGTTCGTTCGGCCCGGCGTTAATGGCGCTGACGGGTGATCGTGGAGCAAAGCCACTGTTTGCCCATGCGTCGCTAAAGCAAGTGGCGGTAGATGATCCCGGTGTGTTGTGGGATGTGGACGTGCCGGCTTTGCTGAGCTATCGCTAGCTGATGGGCAGACATAAAAAAGCCCCGCCTGATCACTCAGGCGGGGCTTTTTAGTGGCCGATGGAATCAGACGAGGGGTTTAGGCTCGTGCTCTTCTTCCAGGGCTTTAGGCTGGTGCTCTACCACTTCTTCAACGGAACGCACGTTCTCGTCGACGACAGGGGCAGTGTGCTCAACCACGGCCTCGGTAACCGGAGCAGGAGCTGCTTCGACCACTTCAGCGACGGCTGGAGCTGCTTCGGCAGCGGCCTTGGCAGCAGCGGCAGCTGCTTCAGCTTCCTTGCGACGACGACGCACTTCACGCGGGTCGTTCGGCGCACGACCGTTTTCGGTCAGGGCGCTGACCGGAGCGGCTTCAACCACCGGAGCGGCGACTTCGGCAACCACGGGTGCTTCAACCACGGGTGCAGGCTCGGCAACAACGGCAACCGGTTCCGCGGCGACAACCACTTCAGCGACGGGCGCTGGAGCTTCCTCGACGACGGGAGCCGGCGCTGGAGCTTCGACTACTTCAGCCACTGGAGCTGGCTCGGCGGTCCACTGGAAGGCGGTCTGTTCTTCGCGAACCTCACGCACTTCCGGGGTTGGCTCGGCAACCGGTGCTTGAACAACCGCTTCAACCACTGGCTGTGGTTCAACCACAACCTCAGGCTCGGCAACCACTTCAGCGACAGGCTGAGGCTCGCGAACTTCACGAACGTGACGAACCGGCGCGACTTCCACTTCCGGAACAGTTGGCGCTTCGACCGGAGTCGTAGCTTCAACCACCGGGGCTTCGACGACTGGCGTCTCTACCACTGTGTTTTCCTGGATGGCAGCGGTAGCGGCTTCAGCTTGCTCGTTGGCTTGGGCTTCAGCAGGCGCGCTGATGACCGAGCTGGCAACCGCAGCGGTGACGGCCAGGCCGGCAGCCAGTTCGGCGCCAGTCGGTTCGCCGGTAGCGGCTGGGGTAGCTTCGCCGGTCTCTTCCGAGCCTTCGATTTCATTGCCGTTGGCGTCACGTTGACGCTCACGACGGTTGCTGCGACGACGCTGACCACGGGAGCGGCGGCGTGGACGATCGCCTTCGGCGTTCTCCTGGCCGTCTTCCTGTTGCTGATCTTCGTTGGACAGCAGCTCTTCTTCTTCACCGGCAACAGCAGCCTGCTCGGCACGTGGTTGACGCTCTTCACGAGGAGGGCGTGGCGCACGTTCTTCACGAGGCTGACGAGCTGGACGTTCTTCAGCAGTGGCAACGGTGGCAGCAGCAGCGGCTACAGCAGGAGCTGCGTCCAGCGGCTCACGCAATTCACGCACGCGTTCTTCACGCTCGCCACGTGGCTTGCGGTCTTCACGCGGGGCGCGTGGAGTGCGCGGTGCACGTTCTTCGCGCGGAGCACGCTCTTCACGGGCTACGACTGGCGTTTCTTCACGGGCTTCGCGCGGCTGGCGCTCTTCACGTGGGGCGCGTTCTTCGCGCGGTGCACGTTCTTCACGAGGCTTGCGCTCTTCGTCACGGCGACCGTTGCGATTGCGGCTCTGCTGACGACCGTTGCGACGCTCTTCGTTGCGTGCAGGGCGTTCAGTCACAGGCTTCTCGACCACAACCGGAGCAACCGGCTCTTCCTTGGTGGCGAACAGGCTGACCAGTGACTTCACCAGGCCCTTGAACAGGCTTGGCTCAGGCAGGGCAGCAGGCGCTGCAACCGGAGCAGCAGCTTCAACCGGAACCGGTGCGTTGGCACGGGCTGGCGCGGTCTTGACGGCGGCTTCCTGGCGAACCAGGGTACGGGTCGCAGCGGCTGGCTGGACTTCTTCCACTTCGGCAGCGGCCGCAGCGATTTCGTAGCTGGACTGATTGACGTGGGCTTCCGGGCTGTCATCACGCAGGCGCTGCACTTCGAAGTGCGGCGTTTCGAGATGATCGTTCGGCAGGATGACGATGCGGGCACGGGTGCGCAGTTCGATCTTGGTGATCGAGTTGCGTTTTTCGTTGAGCAGGAACGCAGCGACCGGGATCGGCACCTGGGCGCGCACTTCGGCAGTGCGGTCTTTCAGGGCTTCTTCTTCGATCAGGCGCAGGATCGCCAGCGACAGCGATTCAACGTCACGGATGATACCGGTGCCGTTGCAACGCGGGCAGACGATGCCGCTGCTTTCGCCCAGGGATGGACGCAGGCGCTGACGGGACATTTCCAGCAGGCCGAAGCGCGAGATACGGCCGACCTGTACGCGGGCACGGTCAGCTTCCAGGCATTCGCGGACTTTCTCTTCCACGGCGCGCTGGTTCTTGGCCGGGGTCATGTCGATGAAGTCGATCACGATCAGGCCGCCGATGTCACGCAGGCGCAGTTGGCGGGCGATTTCTTCAGCCGCTTCCAGGTTGGTCTGCAGGGCGGTTTCTTCGATGTCGCTACCCTTCGTGGCGCGCGCCGAGTTGATGTCGATGGACACCAGGGCTTCGGTCGGGTCGATCACGATGGAGCCGCCGGAAGGCAGTTCGACCACGCGCTGGAAAGCGGTCTCGATCTGGCTTTCGATCTGGAAACGGTTGAACAGCGGAACGCTGTCTTCGTACAGCTTGATCTTGCTGGCGTACTGCGGCATCACCTGGCGGATGAAGGTCAGGGCTTCGTCCTGGGCTTCAACGCTGTCGATCAGCACTTCGCCGATGTCCTGGCGCAGGTAATCGCGGATGGCGCGGATGATCACGTTGCTTTCCTGGTAGATCAGGAACGGCGCGGAACGATCCAGGGACGCTTCTTTGATAGCGGTCCACAGTTGCAGCAGGTAGTCGAGGTCCCACTGCATTTCTTCGCTGCTGCGGCCCAGGCCGGCAGTGCGCACGATCAGGCCCATGTCGGCCGGAGCGATCAAGCCGTTCAGCGCTTCACGCAGTTCGTTGCGCTCTTCGCCTTCGATGCGACGGGAGATACCGCCGGCACGCGGGTTGTTCGGCATCAGGACCAGATAGCGGCCAGCCAGGCTGATGAAGGTGGTCAGGGCCGCGCCCTTGTTGCCACGTTCTTCTTTTTCCACCTGAACGATGACTTCCTGGCCTTCGCTCAGGACGTCCTTGATGTTCACGCGGCCTTCAGGGGCTTTCTTGAAGTATTCGCGGGAGATTTCTTTGAGGGGCAGGAAGCCATGGCGCTCGGAGCCGAAATCGACAAAGGCAGCCTCAAGGCTTGGTTCGATACGAGTAATCCGGCCTTTATAGATGTTGGCCTTCTTTTGCTCGCGTGCACCGGACTCGATGTCCAGGTCGTAGAGGCGTTGGCCGTCTACCAGTGCAACACGCAACTCTTCGGGTTGAGTTGCGTTAATCAGCATTCTTTTCATGTTGTACCGTCGGTTTCCGGGCTGCCGGAAACGGCGTTCGGCACACACGACTTCTCACGGTCGGTGTCAGGTGCGTCAAGAGTGGTTGGCCACTCCAGTGTCCAGCAATACCCGCCAAAATGGGCGATATCGCGACGTACGCTTCCTGCTTGCTGTGGTGACTTAAGCACTCAGTCAGGAGGAGGAATCAACCGGCGACTGTGGACGAGATGAAGCGTCTAAATATAAGCCTAGTGCTACACGGTCCGACGGTTGTGCATCTCCACCCTACACGTATCCCTGATAATTCGGGTGCTGCCGCGCGCAGAATCCGCAGCGGGTTGGCATTTACCGTGTTCTCCAATGGGGAGAACACGCTCATGGCTAAACAAGACCGGGTGTGGGCGACTGTGCTCTCACTCAGCTCGTAACAGGCGTTGTTTCCGAAGCATTCGCCGTGGTCTGGCTCAAGACTGACTGCACTTTGTGAACTGGCCGTAAATATCGGCGCAAAAGGCGAGTAATCACTCTGCTTTTTGCACTCGCTTCAGGCCTCATGTCACCTGCGCTTGTTACAATCTTGAGCCTTCCAGGGTGGCGAAAGCCCCGTAGGACGGCCTCGCGTCCTGATGAATTGCGATGGTCAGGGCCGGCAGTTTGCCGCTAGTCCTCTGTCCAGGCCGCTTTTGGCGGCGTTCGCGACTATAGCAGCAATGATTAAGTGCTTCAATTCCATAAAAAATTGTTATCATCGCCGCCATGACGACTACCGCCCCCCAGACCCCCAGCGTCCAGCTGCTTGAGGTCTCGCCGGAATATGCCGGCCAACGCATCGACAACTTTCTTCTGGCCAGGCTCAAAGGCGTGCCCAAGACCTTGATTTACCGCATTTTGCGTAAAGGCGAAGTGCGCGTGAACAAGGGCCGGATCAAGCCTGAGTACAAGCTGCAGGCGGGCGATATCGTCCGTGTGCCGCCAGTGCGGGTGCCTGAGCGGGACGAGCCCGTCCCTCTGGCCCAGGGCCTGTTGCAGCGCCTTGAAGCGTCGATTGTCTTCGAAGACAAGGCGCTGATCGTGATCAACAAGCCTTGTGGCATCGCCGTTCACGGCGGCAGCGGCCTGAACTACGGGGTGATCGAAGCCTTTCGTCAGTTGCGCCCGGACGCCAAGGAGCTGGAGCTGGTCCACCGTCTGGATCGCGACACTTCCGGCCTGCTGATGATCGCCAAGAAGCGCAGCATGTTGCGCCACCTGCATGCCGCCCTGCGCGGTGATGGCGTGGACAAGCGCTACATGGCGCTGGTGCGCGGCAACTGGGCAACCTCGATCAAGAGCGTCCGTGCGCCGCTGCAGAAGAGCAACCTGCGTTCCGGCGAACGCATGGTCGAGGTAGACGAGGAGGGCAAGGAGGCGCTGACCCTGTTCAAGGTGCTGCGCCGTTTCGGTGACTTCGCGACCATGGTCGAGGCCAAGCCGGTCACCGGCCGTACCCACCAGATTCGTGTGCACACCTTGCATGCAGGCCACTGCATCGCCGGCGATACCAAATACGGTGACGAGGATTTCTCCAAGGAAATTCGCGACCTGGGTGGCAAGCGCCTGTTTCTGCACGCCTACATGCTCACCGTGCCGCTGCCCGATGGTGGCGAATTGAAGCTGCAAGCGCCTGTCGATGAGATGTGGGCCAAGACCGTGGAGCGCCTGAGTGTCGCACCCTGACTACAAGCTGCTGATCTTCGATTGGGATGGCACGTTGTGTGATTCCATTGGTCGGATTGTCGAGTCGATGCACGCTGCGTCGACCCGTTCCGGTTACGCGCTGTGCGACGACCTGGCGGTCAAGGGCATTATCGGCCTGGGCTTGCCGGAAGCGATCCGCACCCTGTATCCGGAGATTGGCGACGAGGAGCTGATAGCGTTTCGTCAGCACTACGCCGATCACTATATGGCGCTCGACGCCCAGCCTTCGCCGCTGTTTGAGGGCGTGGCCCAGGCCATGGAGGCATTTCGCGCCGAGGGTTATCACCTCGCGGTGGCGACCGGCAAGGCCCGTCGCGGCCTGGACCGGGTGCTCAAGGCCCATGGCTGGGAAGAATATTTCGACGCAACCCGTGCAGCGGATGAAACCGCCAGCAAACCCCATCCTCTGATGCTCGAACAGATCCTCGCTCAGTGCGGTGTGTCGCCTCGGCAGGCGTTGATGGTGGGAGATGCGTCGTTCGACCTGATGATGGCGCGCAATGCTGGCATGGACTCGGTGGCGGTCAGCTACGGCGCCCAGTCTGCCGAGGCGTTGCAGGCGTACGAGCCGAGACTGACGATTGACCGTTTTTCTGAATTGCAGGCCTGGCTCAGCCGGGCCCATTAAGTCTCTGCTGGGGTAGATGGCATGATCGATGAGTGGAAAGCGCCTGAGAAGGCCAGCTCCGACAACAATGGCGATGACAAAAGCTGGAAGTTGCTGGAAAAAACCCTGCTGGCCAGTGTCCAGGAGCAGCGTCGCTCCCGGCGTTGGGGGATCTTTTTCAAGCTGCTGACCTTTATTTACCTGCTGGGCATGCTGGCGCTTTTCAGTCCGTTGATGGACATGGAAAAGAGCGCCACCCGAAGCGGTAATTACACGGCGTTGATCGAAGTGCGCGGAGTGATTGCCGACAAGGAGTCTGCGAGTGCCGACAATATTGTCAGCAGCCTGCGGGCCGCCTTCGAGGATTCCAAGGTCAAGGCCGTGATCCTGCGCATCAACAGCCCGGGCGGCAGTCCGGTGCAGTCGGGTTATGTGTATGACGAGATTCGTCGCCTGCGCGCGCTGCACCCGGACATCAAGCTCTATGCGGTGATCTCCGACCTGGGCGCCTCGGGCGCCTATTACATCGCCAGCGCCGCCGACCAGATCTACGCCGACAAGGCCAGCCTCGTGGGGTCCATTGGTGTGACGGCGGCGGGTTATGGGTTTGTCGGCACCATGGAGAAGCTGGGGGTTGAGCGGCGTACGTACACGTCCGGTGAGCACAAGTCGTTCCTGGATCCGTTCCAGCCGCAAAAGGCGGATGAAACCCAGTTCTGGCAGGGTGTGCTGGACACCACTCATCGGCAGTTCATCGCCAGCGTGAAGCAGGGGCGCGGTGACCGGCTCAAGGATAAAGAGCATCCGGAGCTGTTCTCCGGCCTGGTCTGGTCTGGTGAGCAGGCGCTGCCGTTGGGTCTGATCGACGGCCTGGGCAGTGCCAGTTCGGTGGCGCGGGACGTGATTGGCGAGAAAGAGCTGGTGGACTTCACCGTTCAGGAATCGCCGTTTGACCGTTTCTCCAAGAAGCTGGGTGCCAGCGTGGCTGAGAAGCTGGCGCTGTACATGGGCTTCCAGGGCCCGACCCTGCGCTGAAGCCTTGAAAGCGGCATGACTCAAAATGTGGGAGCTGGCTTGCCTGCTCCCACATTTGTTTTGGGGTGTTCTCAGGGAATCTGCACGCCTTCGGCCAGCAGCATGTCCACCAGTCGAATCAGTGGCAGGCCCACCAGGCTGGTCGCGTCCGGCCCTTCAGTGCTTTGAAACAGGCTCACCCCCAAACCCTCGGCCTTGAAGCTGCCAGCGCAGTCGTAGGGTTGTTCGATCCGCAAGTAGCGGTCGATGCGTGCCGCGTCCAGTGTGCGCATGTGCACGGTGAAGGGGATGCAGTCGACCTGGCAGTGCCCGGTGGCACTGTTCAGCAGGGCCAGGCCTGTGAGGAAGCTGACGCGCTTGCCACTTGCCGCCAGCAGCTGTTCGCGGGCGTTCTCGAAGGTGTGGGGCTTGCCGATGATCTGGCCGTCGAGCGCGGCGACCTGGTCCGAGCCGATAATCAGGTGCCCCGGATGGCTGCTGGCCAGGGCGCGGGCCTTTTCTTCGGCGAGGCGCTTGACCAGTTCCACGGCGGACTCGTCCGGGCGGTGGCTTTCGTCGATATCCGGCGAGCTGCAGATGAACGGCAGGTGCAGGCGGTTCAACAATTCCCGGCGATAAACCGAGCTGGAAGCGAGTAATAAAGGCAGCATGGGCGTCTCCTCAAGGCAGTCGCGGATTCTAGCGGGGAGGCCCAGCGACGGACAGGGCTGAATTTCCTTTGACATGGCCGGGTGCATCCCTATAATGCTGCGCCTATGTTGAATGACCCGATTCCACCTCACGTTGACCCGCGCAAATTGGCTGATCGTGGCACCACCCTTCAAGGTGAGCTGCTCCTGGCCGATTTGGAGAGACTCTGCGACCCGCTTTCCGACAATGTCGGTACGGTGCAGGCTAAATTTATTTTTGAACGAGATGAACGTAAGTCTGTGGTAATCCACAGCTTTATCGACACCGAAGTCAAAATGGTTTGCCAGCGTTGTCTTGAGCTGGTCACCCTGCCGATCCACAGCGAATGCAGTTATGCTGTGGTGAAAGAGGGTGCGAATACCCAGTCGTTGCCGAAAGGTTATGACGTGCTGGAACTGGGCGAAGATCCTTTGGATCTGCAGTCACTGATCGAGGAGGAGCTTTTGCTCGCCTTGCCCATTGTGCCTGCTCATCATCCGGAAGAATGCCAGCAGCCGGCGGGTCTCGATGAGCCCGAACCGAGCGAGGACGAGGTAACGCGGTCCAACCCGTTCAGTGTATTGGCGCAGTTAAAGCGTGACCCAAACGTTTAGGAGTTAATCAATTATGGCTGTTCAGCAGAACAAAAAATCCCGCTCTGCCCGTGACATGCGTCGTTCGCACGACGCCCTGACGGCAAGCACTCTGTCTGTAGAAAAAACCACCGGTGAAGTTCACCTGCGTCACCACGTATCGCCAGAAGGCGTATACCGTGGCCGTAAAGTGATCGACAAGGGCGCTGACGAGTAATCACTTGTCTGCTCAAGTCATCGCGATTGACGCAATGGGCGGGGACTTCGGTCCCCGCAGCATTGTTCAGGCCTGCATTGCTTGCCTGTCTGCCACGCCCTCGCTGCACCTGACCCTCGTCGGTCAACCCTCCTTACTTGAAGAACTGATTGCCAGCCATCCGGCGGTGGATCGCGCGCGCCTGACTATTACACCGGCCAGCGAAACCATCACCATGGATGAAAAGCCTGCGCAGGCCTTGCGTGGCAAGCCTGATTCTTCGATGCGGGTGGCCCTGGAGCTGGTGCGCGACGGCAAGGCCCAGGCCTGTGTCAGCGCCGGCAATACCGGGGCGTTGATGGCGTTGTCCCGGCATGTGCTGAAGACCCTGCCGGGCATTGACCGGCCGGCGATGGTTGCGGCGATCCCGACCCAGCAAGGTTATTGCCAGTTGCTGGACCTGGGGGCGAACGTCGATTGCAGTGCCGAGCATCTGTTGCACTTTGCGTTGATGGGCTCGGTGGCGGCCGAAGCACTGGGCGTGGCCCGGCCTCGGGTGGCGTTGCTGAATATCGGCACTGAAGACATCAAGGGCAATCAGCAGGTCAAGCTGGCGGCGACGCTGCTGCAAGGCGCGCGAGGCTTGAACTACATCGGCTTTGTCGAGGGTGACGGTTTGTATCGCGGCGAAGCGGATGTGGTGGTGTGCGACGGTTTTGTCGGCAATATCCTGCTCAAGTCCAGCGAGGGGCTGGCGACGATGATCGCCGGGCGCATCGAGGCCTTGTTCAAACGCAACCTTGCTTCACGCCTGGTGGGCGCCCTGGCGCTGCCCTTGATGCGGCGGTTGCAGGCTGACTTGGCACCGGCGCGGCATAATGGCGCAAGTTTCCTGGGTTTGCAGGGCATCGTGGTCAAAAGCCACGGTTCGGCGGGGGTGCAGGGTTTTCAAAGTGCCATCCAGCGGGCCCTGATCGAGATCCAGGAAAACCTGCCGCAACGCTTGCATGGCCGCCTTGAGGATCTGTTGCCTTAGGCGAATCGGGCCGGAAATGCTTAAATGTGACCGGCCAGTTCAATTGACCATCCAATCTGTCAGTTTCTCGCGCTCCCACATGTGGGGCGCCAATTTCCGACGACCAGATCATTAGGGGCTTGTTACATGTCTACATCCCTCGCATTCGTCTTTCCAGGGCAGGGTTCGCAGTCCCTCGGCATGTTGGCCGAGCTGGGCGCGGAACATCCGCTGGTCCTGGACACTTTCAAGGAAGCTTCCGATGCCTTGGGTTACGACCTGTGGGCACTGACCCAGCAAGGGCCGGAAGAGCTGCTCAACCAAACCGACAAAACCCAACCGGCCATCCTGACCGCCTCCATCGCCCTGTGGCGCCTGTGGCTGGCTGAAGGCGGTGCGCATCCGGCCTACGTCGCCGGTCATAGCCTGGGCGAATACAGCGCCCTGGTGGCCGCTGGCAGCCTGACCCTCGGTGAAGCGGTCAAGCTGGTGGAGCGTCGTGGCCAGTTGATGCAGGAAGCGGTTCCAGCCGGGCAGGGCGGCATGGCTGCCATTCTCGGCCTGGAAGATGCTGACGTGATCGCCGCCTGTGCCGAAGCGGCCCAGGGCGAAGTGGTCAGCGCCGTCAACTTCAACTCCCCTGGCCAGGTGGTGATCGCCGGTGCCAAGGCCGCCGTAGAGCGCGCCATCGAAGGCTGCAAGGCCCGTGGTGCCAAGCGTGCATTGCCGCTGCCGGTCAGCGTGCCGTCCCACTGCGAGCTGATGCGCCCGGCTGCCGAGCGTTTCGCCGAGTCCGTCGCCGCCATCAACTGGCAGGCGCCACAGATCCCGTTGGTGCAGAACGTGAGTGCCGCAGTGGCTCCCGACCTGGAAACCCTCAAGCGCGACCTGCTGGAGCAACTGTACAAGCCGGTCCGCTGGGTTGAGTCGGTGCAGACCCTGGCTGCCAACGGCGCCACCCAATTGGTAGAGTGCGGCCCGGGCAAAGTCCTGGCCGGCCTGAACAAGCGTTGCGCCGAAGGCGTGTCGACTTCCAACCTCAATACCCCGGATGCCTTCGCTGCCGCTCGCGCAGCCCTGGCCTGATAATTTCCGAACCTAGGAGAAGCCTGCATGAGTCTGCAAGGTAAAGTTGCACTGGTTACCGGCGCAAGCCGTGGCATTGGCCAGGCGATCGCCCTGGAGCTGGGCCGTCTGGGCGCTGTCGTCATCGGTACCGCCACCTCCGCCGCCGGCGCTGAGCGTATTGCCGCGACCTTGAAGGAAAACGGCGTTCAGGGCACCGGTCTTGAGCTTAACGTGACCAGCGATGAGTCCGTGGCGGCTGTATTGGCTGAAATCACGGCGCAATTCGGTGCACCGGCTATTCTGGTGAACAACGCCGGCATTACCCGCGATAACCTGATGATGCGCATGAAAGACGACGAGTGGCATGACGTCGTTGATACCAACCTGAACAGTCTGTTTCGCCTGTCCAAGGGTGTTTTGCGCGGCATGACCAAGGCCCGTTGGGGTCGAATTATCAATATTGGCTCCGTAGTGGGTGCCATGGGCAACGCAGGCCAAGTAAACTACGCAGCCGCCAAGGCCGGTCTGGAAGGTTTCAGCCGTGCACTGGCGCGTGAAGTGGGCTCGCGGTCGATTACGGTCAACTCGGTGGCCCCAGGGTTCATCGACACCGATATGACCCGCGAACTGCCTGAAGCGCAGCGTGAAGCGTTGCTGACGCAGATTCCGCTGGGCCGTCTGGGCCAGGCTCAAGAGATCGCGAATGTGGTCGCTTTCCTGGCATCCGACGGTGCGGCATACGTGACTGGGGCTACAATCCCGGTGAACGGCGGGATGTACATGAGTTAAATTGTGACGGATCGCTTCAAAAAAATGTCATACGAGCTGTCTAAAATCCGTTATAAAGCTGCAATCTATTTATAGGCAGATGGCCGATAGGGTACGAGGGTGAAGCTTTCAGTTGAAAAGCTGAAAAGCCTTTCTATACACTTACCCACTGGCCAGCTGCCTGAATTTGTCCATTAGGAGTGAAAACAAGGTATGAGCACCATCGAAGAGCGCGTCAAGAAAATCGTTGCTGAGCAACTGGGCGTTAAAGAAGAAGAAGTGACCAACACTGCTTCCTTCGTTGAAGACCTGGGTGCCGACTCCCTTGACACCGTTGAGCTGGTGATGGCTCTGGAAGAGGAATTCGAGACCGAAATCCCGGACGAAGAAGCTGAAAAAATCACTACCGTTCAAGCTGCTATCGACTACGTTACTAGCCACCAGGCGTAATAGTTTGTAATCGTCGCTTGCTGTGATGGAAAAACCGCACTGCCCTATGGCGTGCGGTTTTTTCCTTTAAGCCTGATGCAAAGTGTCGTCATTAGAAAAAGGAGAGTGCTGTGTCGCGTAGACGCGTCGTAGTCACCGGTATGGGTATGTTGTCGCCACTGGGTACGGATGTGCCGAGCAGTTGGCAGGGCATTCTGGCTGGCCGCAGTGGTATTGGTCTGATCGAACACACGGACCTTTCTGCCTATTCCACCCGTTTTGGCGGCTCGGTAAAGGACTTCAATGTCGAGGAATATCTCTCGGTCAAAGAGTCCCGCAAACTCGACCTGTTCATTCAATACGGCCTGGCAGCCGGTTTTCAGGCGGTGCGTAATGCCGGCCTGGAAGTTACCGACGCCAACCGTGAGCGCATCGGCGTGGCCATGGGTTCGGGTATTGGCGGTCTGACCAATATCGAAGAAACCAGCCGCACGTTGCATGATTCCGGCCCTCGTCGAATTTCACCGTTCTTCGTGCCTGGCTCGATCATCAATATGATTTCCGGTTTCCTGTCCATCCACTTGGGTGCCCAGGGGCCTAACTACGCCATTTCCACGGCGTGCACCACGGGTACTCACTGCATCGGCATGGCGGCGCGCAATATCGCCTATGACGAAGCCGATGTGATGATCGCCGGCGGCGCCGAGATGGCCGCCTGCGGTTTGGGCATGGGCGGCTTCGGCGCGTCCCGTGCACTGTCGACCCGCAATGACGAGCCGACCCGTGCCAGTCGTCCGTGGGACAAGGGCCGTGATGGCTTTGTGCTGGCTGACGGCGCCGGTGCACTGGTCCTCGAAGAGCTGGAACACGCGAAGGCCCGTGGCGCTACCATTTACGCCGAGCTGATTGGCTTCGGCATGAGCGGTGATGCGTACCACATGACCTCGCCACCGTCTGACGGTGCAGGTGCTGCACGCTGCATCACCAACGCGTTGCGTGATGCCAAGGTCAACATCGACCAGGTGCAGTACATCAACGCCCACGGCACTTCTACGCCGACGGGTGACCTGGCGGAAGCCGAGGCCATCAAGTCGGTGTTCGGAGAGCACGCCTACAAGCTGGCGGTCAGCTCCACCAAGTCCATGACCGGCCACCTGTTGGGTGCGGCGGGCGCGGTCGAGGCGATCTTCAGTGTGCTGGCCATCAAGGATCAGGTCGCTCCGCCGACCATCAACCTCGATGAGCCGGATGCAGGCTGCGACCTGAACTTCGTGCCTCACGAAGCGCAGAAGATGCCGATCGACGTGGTGTTGTCCAACTCGTTCGGTTTTGGTGGCACCAACGGTTCCCTGGTGTTCCGCCGGTTCGCCGAGTGATGGAAAGCTGGGTCGACGGTCAGCCGGCGGGCGCAGTGCCCCTGAAAGACCGTGGCCTGGCATACGGTGATGGGCTGTTCGAGACCATTGCCGTCAAGGCCGGGCAGCCCGTGCTGCTCGACCGCCACCTGCAGCGCCTTGAAGAGGGTTGCAGGCGGTTGGCGATTGTTGCGAATCAGCCGTTGATTCGCAGCGAATTGCTGGCCTATGCCGCCGCCCTCGGTGACGGTGTACTCAAGTTGATCCTGACCCGTGGCGACAGCCAGCGCGGTTATGGCATCAGCGCTGGCGCTCCCGCGCGGCGCATTCTGCAAGGCAGCCCGCCTGCCACTTATCCCCCGGAACATGCAGCTTCAGGCATTCGCCTGTTTGCGTGTACCACCCGTTTGTCCGAGCAGCCCTTGCTCGCCGGTCTCAAGCACCTCAATCGCCTGGAACAGGTGTTCGCCCGCAACGAGTGGCAGGACGCCGATCACGCCGAAGGTTTGATGCTGGATATGTCCGGTCGAGTTGTCGAAGGCGTCTTCAGCAACCTGTTTCTGGTGCGTGACGGCGTGTTGCTTACCGCTGATCTGAATCGCTGCGGTGTCGCCGGCGTCATGCGGGCCGAGGTGTTGGCCCAGGCGCAGGTGCTGGGCATCCCTACGAGCGTGGCCGACATCAGCGTTGAACAGCTGCAACAGGCCGACGAAGTCTTTGTGTGCAACAGCGTATATGGCATTTGGCCGGTGCGCGGATGTGCTGCGATGAGCTGGCCGGTTGGGCCGCTCACCCGTAAACTGCAGGGCATTGTTCGCGCACTATTGGATATTTGATTTGAGACGTAAATTTGTATTGCTGCTGGAGATCGGTCTGGTCCTGGCGGGTTTGCTGCTGGGCGCTTCGGCCTGGAAGCTCAACTCGGCCCTTGAGCAGCCCTTGAATCTGACCCAGGAGCAATTGCTGGACGTACCGGCCGGCGCGACGCCCACCGGCACCTTCAATCGCCTGGAAAATGACGGCGTGCTCAAGGATGCGTTCTGGTTGCGTCTCTACTGGCGCTTCAATCTCGACGGCCAGCCGCTGCACAGCGGCGAATATCGCATGACCCCAGGCCTCACCGCCGAAGGCTTGATCGGCCTGTGGCAGCGTGGCGAAGTGGTGCAGTACAGCATCACGCTGGTAGAAGGCTGGAACTTCCGTCAGGTGCGCGCCGCCCTGGCCAAGCACGAGAAGATCGAGCAAACCCTGTCGGGCCTGACTGACAGCGAAGTCATGGAAAAACTTGGCCACCCCGGTGTGTTTCCCGAAGGCCGCTTCTTCCCGGACACCTACCGCTTCGTGCGCGGCATGAGCGACGTCGAGTTACTGAAAAAATCCTACAACCGTCTGGACGATGTCCTCGCCCAGGAGTGGAGCAAGCGTGCGGCCGACGCGCCGTACACCGAGCCCTATCAAGCGCTGATCATGGCCTCGCTGGTGGAGAAAGAAACCGGCGTGGCCGAAGAGCGCGGCCAGATAGCCGGGGTTTTTGTACGGCGCATGCAGATCGGCATGCTGCTGCAAACCGACCCGACCGTGATCTACGGCCTCGGCGAGCGCTACACCGGCAAGCTGACCCGTGCCCATCTCAAGGAAGCCACGCCCTACAACACCTACGTGATCGCCGGCCTGCCGCCGACGCCGATTGCCATGGTCGGGCGTGAGGCGATCCATGCCGCGCTGAACCCGGTGGCGGGCAGCAGCCTGTATTTTGTCGCCCGTGGCGACGGCAGCCATATTTTCTCGGACAACCTGGATGCGCATAACGCTGCGGTGCGTGAGTTCCAGATGAAGCGCCGCGCTGACTACCGTTCCAGTCCGGCGCCCGCACCGGCGGCGAAACCTGAGGACGCACCGGTTGATACGCCCGCCGAGCTGTCTCCCGCACCCGATGACACCGCGCCGCAAAGCCCGCAATGACTCTGACTAAGGACTGCCTGTGACTGGCTTGTTTATTACCCTGGAAGGCCCGGAAGGCGCCGGCAAAAGCACCAACCGTGAATACCTGGCCGAGCGCCTGCGCGCCGAAGGTATCGAGGTGCTGCTGACCCGTGAGCCCGGCGGCACGCCCCTGGCCGAGCGTATCCGTGAAGTGCTGCTGACCCCGGGCGACGAACAGATGAATCCCGACACCGAGCTGCTGCTGGTGTTTGCCGCCCGCGCCCAGCACCTGGCCGAAGTCATTCGCCCGGCCCTGGCCCGTGGCGCGGTGGTGATTTGTGACCGGTTTACCGATTCCACCTATGCCTATCAGGGCGGCGGTCGTGGCTTATCCCTGGAGCGCATTGCGACCCTCGAAACCTTCGTCCAGGGCGATCTGCGGCCCGACCTGACCCTGGTGTTCGATCTGCCGGTGGAAGTCGGCATGGCCCGCGC
The DNA here is from genome assembly GCF_012935715.1 of Pseudomonas sp. ADAK13. Lineage (NCBI taxonomy): Bacteria > Pseudomonadati > Pseudomonadota > Gammaproteobacteria > Pseudomonadales > Pseudomonadaceae > Pseudomonas > Pseudomonas sp. ADAK13. Next base: position 386,302 of record NZ_CP052860.1, on the reverse strand, counting down.
CACCGCCCGCGGTCGCCTGGATCGTTTCGAGCTTGAAACCCGAGTGTTTTTTGAGGCCGTGCGCGGTGCGTTTCTCAAGCGTGCCGAAGCCGACCCCGCCCGGTATTACCTGCTGGACGCCGCGCAGCCCCTGACTCACGTACAACAGGCGATTGACGCCCTGTTGCCGAAACTCGTGGAGCGTGTCCGTGGCTGAAGCCTACCCGTGGCAGGACAGTCTCTGGCAGCAACTGGCGGGCCGTGCCCAGCACGCCCATGCCTACTTGCTTCACGGCCCGGCGGGCATCGGCAAGCGCGCCCTGGCGGAGCGGTTGATGGCCAGCTTGTTGTGCCAGCGGCCCAACGGCCTGGAGGCCTGCGGCGAATGTAAATCCTGCATGCTGCTGAAGGCCGGCAGCCACCCGGACAACTATCTGCTGGAACCCGAAGAAGCCGACAAGGCGATCAAGGTCGACCAGGTGCGTGATCTGGTCAGCTTCGTGGTGCAGACCGCGCAGATGGGCGGGCGCAAGGTGGTACTCATCGAGCCGGTGGAGTCGATGAACATCAACGCCGCCAACGCCTTGCTCAAGAGCCTCGAAGAACCGTCCGGCGATACCGTGCTGCTGCTGGTCAGCCACCAGTCCAGCCGCCTGCTGCCGACTATCCGCAGCCGCTGCGTGCAACAGGCTTGCCCGTTGCCGAGCGAAGCCATGAGCCTGCAGTGGCTGGCCCAGGCGTTGCCGGAGTGCGGCGAGGCCGAGCGCGTCGAGCTGTTGACCCTGGCCGCCGGTTCGCCCCTGGCCGCCGTCAAGCTCCATGCCCAGGGCGTGCGGGAACAGCGTGCGCTGGTGGTGGACGGCGTGAAGAAACTGCTCAAGCAGGAAGTGTCGGCCACGCAACTGGCCGAAACCGCCTGGAAAGACATTCCCTTGCTGCTGCTGTTCGACTGGTTCTGCGACTGGTCGAGCTTGGTCCTGCGCTACCAGCTGACCCAGGACGAAAGCGGCCTGGGCCTTCCGGACATGCGCAAGGTGGTGCAATACCTGGCGCAGAAGAGTGCCCAGGACAAGGTCCTGAACATTCAGGACTGGATCCTCGCCCAACGCCAGAAAGTACTGGGCAAGGCCAACCTCAACCGTGTGCTGTTGCTTGAGGCCTTGCTGGTGCAGTGGGTCGGCTTGCTCGGCCGGCGTTAATTTCAGTGGCCGACGGGTGTATCGTTGGCCAGACACTTCCCGTGACTCAAGTTGTAGATCCCTATGCTCGTAGATTCCCATTGCCACCTTGATCGCCTCGACCTGGCCCAGCACGGTGGCTCCCTCGATGCCGCCCTCGAAGCAGCGCGTCAGCGCGGCGTAGGGCACTTCCTGTGCATCGGCGTCAGCGCCGAAAACGCCGCCGACGTCAAAGCCCTGGCCGATCGTTATGCCGACGTCGACTGCTCGGTGGGCATTCATCCGCTGGACCTGAAGCCCGGCGAAGCCCCGGCCCTCGACTGGCTGCTTGGCGAGCTCAATCACCCGCGCGTGGTGGCCATCGGCGAGACCGGCCTGGATTACCACTACGAACCGGAAGCCGCCGAGTTGCAGCAGGCGTCGTTCCGCCTGCACCTGCAAGCGGCCCGGCAAACCGGCAAGCCGGTGATCGTCCACACCCGTGGTGCCCGTGCCGACACCCTGACCCTGTTGCGCGAAGCTGCGTTGCCCCAAGCCGGTGTGCTGCACTGCTTCACAGAAGACTGGGACATGGCCAAGGCCGCGCTCGACCTGGGTTTCTACATTTCCCTGTCGGGCATCGTCACCTTCCGCAATGCCGACGCCCTGCGTGATGTGGCACGGCAAGTGCCGGCAGACCGCCTGCTGGTGGAAACCGATTCGCCGTACCTGGCGCCGATTCCCCATCGCGGCAAGCCCAACCTGCCGGAATACGTGCGGGATGTGGCGGATTACCTGGCGATGCTGCGGGGCGAGTCTTACGAGCGTTTTGCCGAACAGACCACCGAAAACTTCAAGCGTCTGTTCCCGCTGGCCCACGTCGGCCACTAAATCGCAGGCAAAAAAAACCCGGGTTCTGGGGGGGGAATCCGGGCTAAGACCATTAGGAGTAAAACAAGGGTACGCAGTCCGTCGGTACCCAGGTCGACGCGTCACTTGGGGGAGATGCCACGCCGACATTTCAAGTATTGATCAGTATCCGATTCAGTCCAGCCACATCTGATCGTTTTTTAAACAGATTTGGAATACGCCCGCTTCGGTTGAGTTCTCATTGATTGCGATGCACAGGCGGCAGCGGGCTGTTTTATTTCTGACTCAAATCGGCTTATTCGTTGGCGCGCTGTAAGTTAAGTGCAAAGGTTGTTCATATAGGCGTTGCCCAACGACCGTTCAGTCGGGATAATCCCGCGCACCGGGTAAAACGTTCCCACAAGCACGGCTTGGGGCACACCACCCTCCCAATATCCACCTCTGCAGACCTTTTTCTTATGCACAAAGAACCCCGCAAGGTCCGTGAGTTTCGCCGCCGCGAGCAGGAAATTCTCGACACCGCACTCAAGCTGTTCCTCGACCAGGGTGAAGACAGCGTCACCGTCGAGATGATTGCGGATGCCGTGGGTATCGGCAAAGGCACCATCTACAAGCACTTCAAGTCCAAGGCCGAGATCTACCTGCGCCTGATGCTCGACTACGAGCGCGACCTGAACGAGTTGCTGCATTCGGCCGATGTCGACAAGGACAAGGAGGCGCTGTCCCGCGCCTACTTCGAGTTCCGTATGCGTGACCCGCAGCGCTACCGCCTGTTTGATCGCCTGGAAGAAAAAGTGGTCAAGGGCCATCAGGTGCCGGAAATGGTCGAGGAGTTGCACAAGATCCGTGCCTCGAACTTCGAACGCCTGACCCTGCTGATCAAGGGCCGCATCAGCGAAGGCAAGCTCGAAGACGTGCCGCCGTATTTCCACTACTGCGCCGCCTGGGCGTTGGTGCACGGCGCCGTGGCGCTGTATCACTCGCCGTTCTGGAGCAATGTGCTGGAAGACCAGGAAGGTTTCTTCCAGTTCCTGATGGACATCGGCGTGCGCATGGGCAACAAGCGCAAGCACAGCACCGATCTGCCGAACGCCGAAACCCCAGCTGCCCAATGATTTACTGCCTTGCGCAGTAACCCAGGAATATACTCAGGCAAGGACTCTTGCTAAAACTTGATTTTTCAGTCAGGTTTTAGCGCGCCCCCAAATTATCCTCTGCCGGAGTGGTTCATGATCGTTGATCGTCAAGGCAGGCGATTCCGCAATTTGCGGATCAGCCTGACCTCAGCCTGCAATTACGCCTGTACCTACTGCGTGCCCAACGGCAAGCGGCTGGTGGCTGCGCAGGATGAACTCTCGGCTGAGGCGATGGCGCGTGGCGTCGAGTACCTGATCGAGGCCGCGGGCATCGAGCGCCTGCGCATTACCGGTGGCGAACCACTGGTCAGCCCCAAGCTGGAAGCCTTCATGGGCGCGGTGGGGCAGATGGGCCTGAGTGACATCAGCCTGACCACCAACGGCCAACTGCTGGCGCGCAAATTGCCGCTGCTGGTGGACGCCGGGATTCGCCGGATCAACGTGTCCCTCGACACCCTGGACGCCAACGCCTTCCGCAGCATCGCCCGGGGTGGCGATCTGGCCACCGTGCTTGATGGCATGGACCAGGCCAGCGCCGCCGGCATCAAGATCAAGGTCAACATGGTGCCGTTGCGCGGCCAGAACCTCGACCAGGTGATGCCGCTGCTCGACTATTGCCTGGAGCGTGGTTACGAGCTGCGCTTTATCGAATTGATGCGCATGGGCCACCTGGCCACCGATTCCAACGCGTTCCTGCAGCAGTTCGTCAGCCTCCAGCAATTGCTCAGCCTGATAGGGGAGCATCATGAATACCTGCAAGCCAATGCCCCGGTGGACGCCACCGCCGTTCGCTACGAAGTGCCCGGCAAGGGTTTCTTTGGCGTCATCGCCAATGAAAGCGTGCCGTTCTGCCGGACCTGCTCGCGCTTGCGCCTGTCGTCCACCGGCTGGTTGCATGGCTGCCTGTCGTCGAGCAACCGCCACTACGTCGGCGACCTGCTGGACAAACCCCGCCACCAGGCCCTGCCGGCCTTGCAGCGCTTGCTGGTCAAAGCCCTGGGCGACAAGCAGGAAGTGGCATTCTCCGGCGGCGCCACCATCATGAAGATCATCGGCGGCTAGTCCCGCAAGCTGGCGCAAAATCTGCATCTCGTGCCCATTCGCCGGTTTTCCGTCACCGGCTTCTGGAGAATTAGGATGCGTAGTCTGGTTTTGGTGCTGGCGTCACTCGCGCTGGGTGGCTGCATGACCGTCAGTGATATGGCCGAAGGCACGCGCTATCAGATGAGCGATGCCGGCCTGCTGGACCACAGCGATACCCGCCGCGTCAATTCGGTTCGCATACAACCGGACTCCTTCGTCTTCATCGCCCAGGGCGCATTTACCCCGCCGGGCAGCGCGTATCCGCGGCCTAACGTGGTGGCCGAGGAAGCGTTCAATGGATTTGTCGAATATTTCCCGATGGTCCGCCGCGCCCGCAAGCCCGAAGGCCTGGAACAGGCGATGTCGGAAGCCCGCGCGGCCGGCGCGCATTACCTGCTGTACTGCCGTTTCGCCCAGGCGGATGACCGTATCGGCAACGCTGATGAATGGTCTGACCAGGAGGCGGTGGATCGCCTGGGTATCGACACCGGGACCATCCAGGTCATGTTGATCGAGACCAGCACCCAGTATTTGATTGATACTGTGCGGATTCGCAGTCGTGGCGGTTTACTGACGTTCCACGACAACAAGCCTGAAGATCTGATCGGCAAGCCCCTGGCGCACTACGCGCGCAGCCTGTTGGGCATGAGCGATCAGTAAGACACAAGGAGTACCCCATGACCGATTCGGCCAAGGCCAATGAGTTGTTGGCGCAATTGCCCAAGGGCAAGGGGCCCGCGCCGGTGCATCTGTGGAACCCGACGTTTTGCGGCGATATCGACATGCGCATCGCCCGCGACGGCACCTGGTTCTACATGGGCACACCGATTGGCCGCAAGCCGATGGTCAAGCTGTTCTCCAATATCATCCGCCGCGATGGCGATGATTATTTCCTGATCACGCCGGTGGAAAAGGTCGGGATCAAGGTCGATGATGCGCCCTTTGTCGCCGTCACCCTGGAAGTCGAAGGGCAGGGCGAAAGCCAGGTCCTGCGCTTTACCACCAACGTGGATGAACAGGTCGAGGCCGGTATCGAGCATCCGCTGCGAGTGGTGATAGACCCGGACACCCAGGAACCCTCGCCGTATGTGCGGGTGCGTACCAACCTCGAAGCCCTGGTTCACCGCAACGCGTTCTATCAGTTGGTGGAGCTGGCGGTGACCCGTCCGATCAACGGTAAGAACTGGCTTGGCGTCTGGAGCGGCGGGGTATTTTTCCCCATCGGCCTGGAACCCTGAGGCTGAATTTTCCCTTCTCCTGAAATAATTCGCTTGCTGTAGCCGGGCGCTTTCGGTTATCAATTTGTACATGATTAGACATGTCCGATTTGATAAGAAAAAACGCGTCGTCGACGAGCTGATCCGCCGGATTGAGGGTGGAGTGATGGCCGACGGTGTCCTGCTGCCGGGTGAGCATCAGTTGGCCGAAGAGTTTTCCGTCAGCCGTGGCACCCTGCGTGAAGCACTGGCCGAGCTCAAGCGCCGCAGCTACATCGCCACCCAAAGCGGCGTCGGCTCCATCGTCACCTTCGACGGCATGGTGCTGGACCAGCGCAGCGGCTGGGCCCAGGCCCTGGCTGACACTGGTGCGGTGGTGACCTCCGAAATCCTGCGCCTGGAAGCGGTCACCCGGCCAGACCTGCTCAGCAGTCACGGCACTGACCAATTCATCGCCCTCGACCGCCGCCGTCGCGCCGCCGACGGCACGTTCGTGTCCCTGGAGCGCTCGCTGATGCCGGCCTCCGGTGGCCTGGAAAGCCTGCCGCACGTCGGCTTGATCGATAACTCCCTGACCATCACCCTGGCGGCTTACGGCTTCGTCGGCGCCACCGGCAGCCAATGGATCGGTGCCGAGCCTCTGAACGAAGAAGACGCCCAATTGCTGGGCCGCCCGGTGGGCACGGTGTTTCTCAAGGCCCTGCGCACCACCTACGACCGGCAGGACCGGTTCATGGAATCCGTCGAAAGCCTGCTCGACCCTCTGCATTTTCGCCTGCACCTTCAATTTGGAACACCGACATGACCGCCACTACCCGTGCCCTCGGCGCCTTCTACGGCCTGGCCCTGGGCGATGCATTGGGCATGCCCACCCAGTCCCTGAGCCGCGAGCAGGTCAAGGCGCGTTTCGGCGCGATCACCGCCCTGGAAGATGCCGACGCCGATCAGCCGATCGCGCCGAACATGCCCAAGGGCTCGATCACCGATGACACCGAACAGGCGATCCTCGTCGGCCAGTTGCTGGTCGACGGGCAGGGAAAGATTGAACCCACCGAACTCGCTCAGCGCCTGATCGACTGGGAAGCGGTGATGCGCGCCAAGGGTTCCCAGGATTTGCTGGGCCCCTCGACTAAACGCGCGATCGACATGATCCTGGCTGGCCACACGCCGGAAGAGTCCGGGCGCTACGGCACCACCAACGGCGCCGCGATGCGCATCACCCCGGTGGGCATCGCGGCCGACGTCAACGACCCGGCGCAGTTCATCCAGGCGGTGATCCAGGCGTGCCAGGTCACCCACAACACCAACCTGGGCATTTCCAGCGCCGCAGCGGTGGCGGCGGTGGTGTCTGCCGGGATCAACGGTGTCGATCTGGGCGAAGCGCTGAACATTGGCACCCAGATCGCCCAGCAAGCGGAAAACCACGGCCACTGGATTGCCGGCGGGCGCATCGCCACCCGCATCAGTTGGGCCCGCACCTTGAGCGTCGACAGCGGCGACACGGCCCTGTTTACCGATTTGCTCTACGAATTGATCGGCACCTCCGTCGCGTCCCAGGAATCGGTGGTGGTGTCGTTTGCCCTCGCGCAGCAAGTCGCGGTGGGTGAAGTGAACGCCTTCGAGGCCCTGTGCATGGCCGCCAGCCTGGGTGGCGACACCGACACCATCGCTGCGATTCTCGGCGCGATGCTCGGCGCGTGCCTGGGGATGCAGTGCTGGCCTGAGGCGATGATCGAGCAGGTCAAACAGGTGAATGGCCTGGACCTGCAACCCTTGGTCCAAGGCCTGCTCGAGCTGCGCTGAGCACCGCAGATCGAAAAATGTGGCAGCTGGCTTGCCTGCGATAGCGGTCGATCAGTTGATGAATCATCGACTGACACCACGCTATCGCAGGCAAGCCAGCTCCCACATTGATCCAGTCGAGTCAGGAAGACCGGAACACAGATTCAACTTGCCAACCTGCCACAACCACAAAAAAACAGGCATCAGGAGCACCCCACCATGAGTACGTCCTCTTCCGGCCAAAGCGCCGGGCAATTGGAAACACGCGGCATCGAGCCGGTCCCGGAAGGCGAGTGCAACGGCCATCCGCTGCAACTGTTCTGGGTCTGGTTTGCGGCCAACATCAGCATTCTCGGTTTGCCCTTGGGCGCGACCCTCGTGGCGTTTCGCGGCCTGGCGATCTGGCAGGCGATCATCGTCGCGATCCTCGGCGCCGCCGGCTCGTTTGCGGTGGTGGGCATCATCTCCATCGCCGGCCGTCGTGGCCGTGCGCCGAGCCTGACCCTGTCCCGGGCGATCTTCGGCGTGCGCGGCAATATCGGCCCTACGCTGGTGTCGCTGATGTCACGCCTGGGCTGGGAAACCGTGAACACCACCACCGCCGCATTCGTGCTGCTGTCGTTGTGCTCGATCCTGTTCAACTCGCCGGTTGCGGCCAAAAGTGCACCGGTACTGACCCTGCTGTTCATCGGCCTCTTCGTGCTGCTGACCCTGGCCGTCTCCGGCCTGGGCCATGCCACCTTGCTGGTGATCCAGAAGTGGGCCACCTACGTGTTCGGCGCACTGAATATCCTGGTGGGCGGTTTCCTTTGCGCCACCATCGACTGGAGTGCGGTGTTCAACGCCACGCCTGCACCGATGAGCGCGATGATCATCGGCATCGGCACCATGGCGGCCGGTACCGGTATCGGCTGGGCCAACGCCGGTGCCGATATGTCGCGCTACCAGCATCGCAGCGTCAAGGCCGTGCGCCTGGTGGCGTCGGCCGCCTTTGGTGCGGGGATTCCGCTGGTGCTGTTGATCACCCTCGGCGGCCTGCTGTCGGTGGGCAACAACGACCTGGCGTCGGCCACCGACCCGATCATCGCGATCCGCGACATGCTGCCGACCTGGATGGCGGTGCCGTACCTGATCACCGCGTTTGGCGGGCTGCTGTTGTCGAATAACCTGTCGGTGTACTCGGCCGGTCTCACCACCTTGACCCTCGGTTTGAAGGTCAAGCGTGTGCACGCGGTGATCGTCGACATCGTCGCGATCTTCGCCGGCTCGATCTACTTCATGCTGATCGCCGACAGCTTCTACGGCCCGTTCATCACGTTCATCTCGTTGCTGGCCGTACCGATCACCGCCTGGGTCGGGATCTTTGTGGTCGACCTGATTCATCGCCACTACTACAGCCCCAAAGACCTGCTCGACGTGACGCCAAGCAGTGCCTACTGGTACCGCGGCGGGGTTGAGTGGCGCGCATTTGGCGCCTGGGCGATTGCGATTGTGCTGGGCTTCAGCTTCACCACCATCGGCACCACGGCCGAGAACATCTGGTTCGCCGGGCCGCTGTCCGATTCCTGGCTGGGCCACAACGGCCTGGGCTGGATCGTCACCTTCCTGGTGGCCGGCGGGATTTATGCGGTACTGGGTGGCGCGGCTGATCGTCGCCCGGCTTTGGTAGAGAGCGCTAATGTCTAGATTGCTGCACAGCGGCCAGGTCATCGTTGACCTGGTCATGTCCCTCGACACGTTGCCTGCCACTGGCGGCGATGTATTGGCCAATTCCGCCAGCTTCGAAGCCGGCGGCGGCTTCAACGTGATGGCCGCCGCTCGGCGCAACGGCTTGCCGGTGGTCTATCTGGGCCGCCATGGCACCGGTCGCTTCGGCGACCTGGCGCGCGCGGCGATGCAGGCCGAGGGCATTGAAATGGCCCTGGCCGCCAGCGACGACAAGGACACCGGCCTGTGTGTGTCCCTGACCGAAGCCACCACCGAGCGCACCTTCATTTCCCATATCGGCGCCGAAGGTGACTTGCTGGCGCAAGACCTGGCGAATGCCGTGCCCCACGCCGACGACTATGTGTACGTCAGCGGCTACAGCTTGCTGCTGGAGGGCAAGGCCCAGGCGTTGCTCGATTGGCTATTGGCATTGCCGCGCCAGATCACGGTGGTGTTCGACCCGGGCCCGCTGGTCAAGGCGCCGGACTCGGCTTTGATGGTCGCTTTGTTGCCGCGCATCGACATCTGGACCAGCAACGGCCCGGAAGCCCTGGCATTCACCGGCGCCAGCGATCTTGCAGGCGCATTGCTCAAGCTCAACGAGCACCTGCCCGCCAACACCTTGCTGGTGGTACGCGACGGGCCGAATGGCTGCTGGGTCAGCCGTAACGGTCAGGCCGAGCATGTGCCGGGGTTCAAGGTCAAGGCGGTGGACAGCAACGGCGCGGGCGACGCCCACGCCGGGGTGTTTGTCGCAGGCCTGGCGAATGGCCTGGCGCCGGCGGTGGCCGCGCGTCGCGCGAATGCGGCGGCGGCACTCGCCGTCACGCGCTGGGGCCCGGCGACCTCACCGGGTACGGCAGAAGTGGATGCGTTGTTGAGCGCGGGCTGATTCGGCAGAATGGTCGCCATTCAGCACGGAGCAGCGTCATGACCCAGAACATCTACGACACCGACGTTTTCTTCGAGGGCTACAGCAAAATGGGCCGCTCGGTGGAAGGTCTCGCCGGCGCCCCGGAGTGGCCCGCGTTGCAGGCGATGCTGCCGCTCATGTCGGGGTTGAAAGTGGTGGACCTGGGTTGCGGCTACGGCTGGTTCAGCCGCTGGGCGCAGGAGCAGGGCGCCGAGCAGGTGCTGGGGCTGGATGTCTCGCACAAGATGCTGACGCGGGCGGAGGAGATGACGTCCTCGTCGGCCATCACCTACGCCATCGCCGACCTTGAACACCTCGACCTTCCTGCCGCTACCTTCGACCTGGCCTACAGCTCGCTGGCTTTCCATTACATCGTCGATCTGAAAGGCCTGTTCGCGCGCATCCATCAGGCGTTGGTGCCGGGCGGGCGGTTAGTGTTTTCCATCGAGCACCCGATCTTCATGGCGCCCCGGCAACCGGGCTGGCTGATTGATGAGCAAGGGCGCAAAAGCTGGCCGGTGGACAGCTATCAACTGGAAGGGCCGCGGGTCACCAACTGGTTGGCGGAGGGCGTGATCAAGCAGCACCGCACGTTGGGCACGTTGCTGACGCTGTTGATCGAGGCGGGTTTTACCTTGAGCCATGTGAACGAGTGGGGCCCGAGCGAGGCGGACCTGAAGGCCCGCCCGGCACTGGCCGAAGAGCTGGAACGACCGATGATGCTATTGGTCGCCGCTCACCGCTGACACCGCTATTGGCCCGCTTCGCTTTCCAGCTTGCGGGCCGCTTCCACGCCGGACGCGGTGAGCTTGATCGGCAGGTTCAGCGCGTGTTCACCGGCTTCGTTGCAGGTCACATGGCCTTCCTTGATCCAGCCGCGGTCCTGCAAGGTGGCCAGGGCGCTGGCCACCACTTTTTCACCCCGGTAGTTGTCCAGCACTTCCTTGCCCAGCCCACTAGGGTGGGCATGGAGCAGGCGGGTCAGGACTTCTTTTTCAAGGTTGTGATCGACGTTCATGCATACCTCTTCACTGGGAAATGGTTGGGTGTTCGTCTGTGCCGCGCGTTAAGGCGCTGGCTGTTTTGGCGCGCCGGGGATGTTGGAGTCGTCACCCTTGTTGATCGAGGGCGAAGTGGCACCCGGGCCCATTTTGCCGTTTGGCACCGCACCGCTGTTGCGGTTGGTATCGTCGCCCTGGGTGCGCGGGTCTTTGCTGTTGTCGATGATGGCGCCGCCGTTGGTGTCCATGCCGGTGCCCATCGAGTCTTTCGACTCCTGGGTCGCCGGGTTGGGCGGGCTGCCGACAGGGTCGGTGGGGCCGGTGCTGGAGCCTGTGGTGGCGGCAAAGCTGCTCAGCGAAACGGCAGACAGCAAACCGGTGAGGGCGAGGGCGGCAAATTTGGAAGTCGTCATGATGGTGTCTCCATATGATTAATGTCCTTACCTGATATTGGTCCGCCCCTGTTTGCGATTCGTGCCTCGATACCGACGAACGGTGTTACGTCGCTTGTAAGATTTTGTGTGACGCGATTCGCCGCCAGATCAATCGCGCCACCGTGATCAGCCAGTTGAGCAACGCCACGGCCAGCACGCTCATCAACAGGGTCGGCATGCCGTACTCGACGATGACCTTGCCCGCCAGCAGCGGGAAGCCGAACACCCCGATAAAGTACGCCAGGCTGAACAGCAGCAACGCCTGGGACGTGGTGCCCGCCGGTGCCTCGTTGGCGGCCAGGCCATTGATCACCGAATACGTCAGGCCATAACCCACGCCCAGGGTGACCGCCGCCAGCAGGTAGCTGAAGCTGCTACTGACCTTGAACCCGAACAGGAAAATCGACACCAGCATCAACCCGGACAACACACAGGCCGCCCAATACGGATCACGCTTGACCACGAAGCTGGCGATCAACAGGCGGCTGGTAATCGCCGCGCTCATAAAGCCCAGAAAGAACAGCGAATAGTCCAGCCCGTGCACCGCCGCGTAGCTCGTCTGGAAACTCGACAGCCCGCCAAACACGCACCCGCCGAGGCCCACCATGATGATCGCGAACACCGCCCTCGACGACAGCACCTTGCGCGTGGCCGACCAGGAAATCTTCGACACCGGCGCGGTGTGCTGACTGAGTGCGGCACCCAGCCGCCAGAAAATCACCACACCGACCAGGCTCGCCAGTGCTGCGATGTGGAACGCTGCCGTCAGGGAAAAATCCAGGGCACTGGCCGCCCGACCCAGCAGCGGCCCGGAGCCGATCCCGGTCATCATGCTGCCCGAGAGCAGGGCGAAATATTTGGCACGCTGCGCCGGCTCCACCAGCATCGCCACGATGATCGGCCCGAGTGTGTAGAACACGCCCCAGCCCAACCCCAGCGACAAGCCAAAAAACATCAGCCCTTCGCCAAACCCCGGCGCCAGCGCAAAGCCCAGGCACGCCACCACCAGCAGCACACCGAGCAGGGCGATCGACCTGGCCGCCCCCAACAGGTCAGCCAGATGCCCGGAAACCAACACCGCCACAAAGGTGCTGAGCATTGCCATGGAGATCACGCTGCCGGCGTCGTGTTCGTTGCCGCCGCGGGAATGGATCAGCAGCGACAGCAAAAACGTCGAGCCGTAGGACAGGGAAAGCAAGTAGCTGGCGAGGCAGAAAAGGCCGAACAGTTTTCCGCCGACCGCAGGTGAGGAGTGCATGAAGGTGCCTGGAGTTTGTTGGATTTATGCCCAACTTTTTACCATGCACGGCTTGCGGGTTTGTTCTGTGGTTAGCGGTTTTTGCATTAGCCCGCAGCGGAGTAACGGCGCTTTCAGGGTGTGCCGATTTCCTCGATAAACAGGTCCATGAATCCCTTCAGACGCTCATGCCGAACCCGCGCCAGGTGTTGCCCGGTCGGGGTCTGAAACCCGTCCGCCAGGTGCAGAAGCTTGGTCTGGAAATGGTCGAGGCAAAAGCGCTTGTCGTCGTACTCGCGGTGCCTTGCCGTTGGGTCTGCCGGGTCATACAGCCCGCTGCCCATGCGCCCGGCGATATAAAACGTGCGGGCCACGCCGATCATGCCGAGGGAATCCAGACGGTCGGCGTCCTGCACAATCTTCGCCTCAAGGGTCAGCGGCGTCAGGCCCGCCGAAAAGCTGTGAGTCTCGATGGCGTGGGTCACCGCTGCAATCGTCCCGGGCTGCCACTTCAATCCCTGCAAAATCTCCCCGGCCTTGTCCGCCGCCAGTTTCGATGCCTTGGACCGCAACGGCGAATTCTTCTCCACCGCCACGCAGTCATGCAGCAGCACCGCCGCCAGCAGCACTTCAAGTTCGCCGCCTTCCTCGGCCTGGATCGACCGCACGTTGTGCCACACGCGTTGCAAGTGGGACAGGTCGTGGGCGCCATCTTCCGAAGGCTCAAGGGCACAGGGCAATAAAGTCGCGGCAAGGTCGGTCAGTGGCGTGAAGGGCATGGGGATTCTCAACGGTCGATAGCCTGCAGGTTAGCCGCGAATGAAATTGCACTGCAATCGGTCATTAAACCGCCTTAGTATGTGTGCTTTCTTTTCCTGACAAGGCCAGTCCATGACCATCGAGATTCGCCCCGCCGTGCCCAGCGATGCTGCGCAAATCCTGGCCTTCATCACCGAGCTTGCCGACTACGAAAAAGCTCGCCACGAGGTGATCGCCAGCGTGGTGGACATCGAGCGCAGCCTGTTCAGCGAAGGCGCCACGGCCCACGGCCTGATCTGCCTGCGGGACGGGTTGCCGATCGGTTTTGCGGTGTTCTTCTTCAGCTATTCCACCTGGCTCGGCAGCAACTGCCTGTACCTCGAAGACCTGTACATCAACCCGGAGCAGCGCGGCGGCGGGGCGGGCAAGAAACTGCTGCGCCACCTGGCGAAAATCGCCTGTGACAACGGTTGCGGGCGTTTCGAGTGGAGCGTGCTGGACTGGAACGAACCGGCCATCGCGTTCTACAAATCCATCGGCGCCCAGCCCCAGGAAGAATGGGTGCGCTACCGCATGGAAGGCGACGCACTGCGGGATTTTGCCCAGGGTTAAACGCGTATAAAGGACCGGCGATCACAGCCGGTTTTTTTATGATTTTGTTCACTATGTGGGATGATAATTTATATATTGAGATGTTCCGGTTTCTGGGTTTATAGTCTTGGGCATCAGCACTCACTACCAAAAACAAAACAGGTGAAGCGATGCAGGCACAACCGTTGTCGTTACCTCCGGTGCCCGAGCCGACTTACGGCGAGCGACTGAAGCACAAAGTCGTGGTCATCACCGGCGCTGCCCAGGGCATTGGCGAGGCCATCGTGGCTTGCTTCCAGGCCCAGCAGGCGCGGCTGGTGATCGGTGATATCCAGGGCGAGAAGGTCGAGCAAGTCGCCGCCCATTGGCGCGAACGCGGCGCCGAGATCTACGCACAACCCGTCGATATCACCTCCAAGGACCAATGGCGCGCCCTGGTGGACGTGGCCATTGAACGCTTTGGTCGCGTGGACGTGCTGGTCAACTGCGCCGGCGTCAACGTGTTCCGTGACCCACTGGAAATGACCGACGAAGACTGGCGCCGCTGCTTCGCCATCGACCTCGACGGCGCCTGGTACGGCTGCCGCACTGTGTTGCCGCACATGATCGAGCAGGGCATCGGCAACATCATCAACATCGCCTCTACCCACTCCAGCCACATCATTCCCGGTTGCTTTCCGTATCCGGTGGCCAAGCACGGGCTACTCGGGCTGACCCGTGCCCTGGGCATTGAATACGCGCCCAAGGGCATCCGCGTGAATGCCATTGCGCCGGGCTATATCGAAACCCAACTCAACGTCGATTACTGGAACGGCTTTGCCGACCCCCACGCCGAGCGTCAGCGCGCCTTCGACCTGCACCCGCCCAAGCGCATCGGCCAGCCGATTGAAGTGGCGATGACCGCACTGTTTCTGGCGACCGATGAGGCGCCCTTTATCAATGCCACCTGCCTGATGATCGATGGCGGGCGGTCGGTGATGTACCACGATTAAGCCGAACAACTCTCCAATAACAACAAGAGGTGGTTTATGTTCAAGAAGACAGTGCGCACCCTTGCGGTCGCCGTTGCTCTCAGCAGTCTCAGCACCCTCGCATTCGCTGAAGAAGTAAAGATCGGCTTCCTGGTCAAGCAAGCTGAAGAGCCCTGGTTCCAGACCGAATGGGCGTTCGCCGAAAAAGCCGGCAAGGATCATGGTTTCACCGTGATCAAGATCGCCGTGCCTGACGGTGAGAAAACCCTTTCTGCCATCGACACCCTGGCCGCCAACGGCGCCAAGGGTTTCGTGATCTGCCCGCCGGACGTGTCCCTCGGCCCGGCAATCATGGCCAAGGCCAAGCTCAATAATCTGAAAGTGCTGGCGGTGGACGACCGCTTCGTCGACGCCAAGGGCAAGCCCATGGAAGACGTGCCTTATGTCGGCCTGGACGCCTACAAGATTGGCCAGAAACAAGGCGAAGCCATGGCCACCGAGGCTAAAAATCGCAAGTGGGACTGGAAGGACACCTACGCCGTCATCAACACCTTCGACGAGCTGGAAACCGGCAAGAAACGCACCGACGGTTCGGTAGAAGGCCTCAAGGCCGCCGGCCTGCCGGTCGACCATATCCTGTTCACTGCACAGAAAACCCTCGACGTGCCGGGCGCCATGGACTCCACCAACTCTGCCCTGGTGAAACTGCCCAGCGGCGCGAAAAACCTGCTGATCGGCGGCATGAACGACAGCACCGTGCTGGGCGGCGTGCGCGCCACCGAAAGCGCCGGCTTCAAGGCGCCGAATGTGATTGGCGTGGGCATCAACGGCACTGACGCTATCGAAGAACTGAAAAAATCCGACACCGGTTTCTACGGCTCGATGCTGCTCAGCCCGGATGCCTCCGGTTATAAAACCGCTACCTCGATGTTCGAGTGGGTCACCAAAGGCACGGAGCCAGCCAAGTTCACCGCGCTGGATAACGTGACCCTGATCACCCGAGCCAACTTCAAGGAAGAGTTGAGCAAGATCGGTCTGTGGAAATGAACAGCGCCGCCGCAGAGAGCCTGCGTTTCAACGGCATCGGCAAGGAGTTTCCCGGGGTGAAAGCCCTGGCGCAGATCAGCTTTGAAGCGCGGCCCCATTCGGTGCATGCGCTGATGGGCGAGAACGGCGCGGGCAAGTCGACCTTGCTGAAAATCCTCGGCGGTTTTTATCCGCCCAACAGCGGCAGTCTGCAGTTGGGCGAACGCAGCGTCAGTTTCAAGTCGGCGGCCGACAGCATCGCCAGCGGCATCGCGGTGATTCACCAGGAGCTGCAACTGGTGCCGGAAATGACCGTCGCCGAGAACCTGCTGCTGGGCCATATGCCGTCGCGCTTCGGCGTGGTCAATCGCGGCGCGATGGTGCGCAAGGCACGGGAACTGCTCAAGGGCCTGGCGGATGAAATCGATCCGAACATGCGCCTGGGCAGCCTGTCCCTCGGCCAGCGGCAACTGGTGGAAATCGCCAAGGCCATGTCGCGCAACGCCCATGTGATTGCCTTCGACGAACCCACCAGCAGCCTCTCGGCCCGTGAGATCGAGCGGCTGATGGTGATCATCGCCCGGCTGCGGGATGAAGGCCGGGTGATCCTCTACGTGTCGCACCGCATGGAAGAAGTGTTCCGGATTTGCGATGCGGTGACGGTGTTCAAGGACGGGCGCTTCGTGCGCACGTTTGAAGACATGGCGCAGTTGAACGTCGACCAGTTGGTTAACTGCATGGTCGGGCGCGACATCCAGGACATCTATAACTACCGGCCGCGCGAACACTCCGGTGAAGCGTTGCGGGTAGAAGGTTTGCTTGGGCCGGGGTTGCAGGAACCGGTGAGTTTGCAGGTGAACAAAGGCGAGATTCTCGGGCTGTTCGGTTTGGTCGGGGCAGGGCGCACGGAGCTGTTGCGCCTGCTGGCCGGGCTGTCGCGCAGCACCCAGGGTGCGCTGGTGTTGCACGGTGAGGCGCAGACGTTCAAGACCCCGCGGGATGCGATTGCGGCCGGTGTGCTGCTGTGCCCCGAGGACCGCAAGAAGGAAGGCATCGTGCCCCGCGCCAGTGTCGCGGAGAACATCAACATCAGTGCGCGCCGCGACCATGCGCGCTTCGGTTGGCTGATCCAGGGCGGCTGGGAACGCAGCAACGCCCAGCGGCAAATCAGCGCGCTGAACGTGCGCACACCGTCGGCCGACCAACCGATTCTGTTCCTGTCGGGCGGCAATCAGCAGAAGGCGATTCTGGGTCGTTGGTTGTCGATGCCGATGAAAGTCTTGCTGCTGGACGAGCCGACCCGCGGCATCGATATCGGTGCCAAGTCGGAGATCTACCAGATCATCCACAACCTGGCGGCCAGCGGCATTGCGGTGATCGTGGTGTCCAGCGACCTGATGGAAGTGATGGGCATCTCCGACCGCATCCTGGTGATGAGCGAAGGCGCCCTGACCGGCGAATTGACCCGCGATCAAGCGGACGAAGCACGGCTGCTGCAACTGGCTCTTCCGCGTACGCGGGATTGAAGAATACGAGGGGTAGGGTATGTCACAGGTAAAAACCGCGAGAAGCTTCTGGCCGGGTTTCAACCAGCGCAAGTTTCTCGATGATTGGGTCATGCTGCTGGCGGCCTTGAGCATCTTTGTGCTCAGTGCCATTTTCATCGACAACTTCCTTTCACCGCTGAACATGCGCGGCCTCGGGTTGGCGATTTCAACGGTCGGGATTGCAGCCTGCACCATGCTGTTCTGCCTGGCGTCGGGGCACTTCGACTTGTCGGTAGGTTCGGTGATCGCCTGTTCGGGCGTGGTGGCGGGGATCGTGATTCGCGACACCGACAGCGTGTTCTTCGGCGTGTCGGCGGCGTTGGCCATGGGCCTGGTGGTGGGGCTGATCAATGGCATCGTGATCGCCAAGCTGCGGATCAACGCGTTGATTGCGACGCTGGCGACGATGCAGATCGTGCGCGGGCTGGCGTATATCTTTTCCAACGGCAAGGCGGTGGGCGTGATGGACGAAGGTTTCTTCGTCTTCGGCAACGGCCAGCTGTTTGGCGTGCCGGTACCGATCATCATCACCGTGTTGTGCTTTGTGTTTTTTGGCTGGCTGCTGAACTACACCACCTACGGGCGCAACACCATGGCCATCGGGGGCAACCAGGAAGCGGCGCTGTTGGCCGGGGTGAATGTTGACCGGACCAAGATCATCATCTTTGCCGTACACGGGGTGATCGGGGCGTTGGCCGGGGTGATCCTGGCGTCGCGCATGACCTCGGGGCAACCGATGATTGGCCAGGGGTTCGAGCTGACGGTGATCTCGGCGTGCGTGCTGGGCGGGGTGTCGTTGAGCGGCGGGATCGGGATGATCCGGCATGTGATTGCCGGGGTGCTGATTCTGGCGATCATCGAGAACGCGATGAACCTGAAGAACATCGACACCTTCTACCAGTACGTGATTCGTGGGTCGATCCTGTTGTTGGCGGTCATTATCGACCGCATGAAACAGCGCTAAGGGGCAACGGGTACTTTGTGGTGAGCGGGCTTTTTGTGGCGAGGGGGCTTGTCCCCCGTTGGGCTGCGAAGCGGCCCCAAAGCCATGCAACTCTGATCTGTCTGGAAAAATGGGGTGACTCTCTTGGGGCTGCTACGCAGCCCAACGGGGGGCAAGCCCCCTCACCACAGAAGCCCCCTCACCACAGAAGTCCACTCGCCACAGTTACCGTGACCGCCCATAATGGCGCCGTTTTCGTACTTCCCAATAGGCCCGATATGCAGGAAAACGCCCACACTCCCGTCAAAGACGCCGCGCCCACCGGCACCCAGACCCTGCTGCGTGGCCTGGGCGTGGTGCAGGCCGTGGCAGCCGGCGCGCGGGATCTCAAGGAAATCGCCAGGCGCATCGGCACCACCCGCAGCACCACCCACCGCCTGGCCAGTTGCCTGGTGGAAGAGCGCTACCTGCGCGTGGTGCCGCAAGTCGGCTACCTGCTGGGCCCCAAACTGATCGAGCTGGGTTTCCAGGCACGGGAAGAATTGCCGCTGGTGAGCCTGGCGGTGCCGTATCTGGATGAGTTGTCGGCGTTGACCGGCGACACCATCCACCTGGCCATTCGCGAATACGACGACGTGCTGTACCTGCACAAAAATCCTGGTCGCAACGGCCCGGAAATGCGCTCGCGTGTGGGCCATCGCATGCCGTTGGCGCGCACCGGGATCGGCAAGGCGTTGCTGCTGGATGACAGCGTGCAAGAGTGGCAGCGCCTGTATGAGGTCAGCCTGCCGGCGGGCGGGAAAAACCTGCAGTGGCCGCAGCACCCCGAGCAGTCCTGGGCGCAGTTCGAACAGCGCATGCAGGAGTACGTGGCGGGCGGTTATGCGTTCGATCTGGAAGACAACGAACCGTCGATCCGTTGTGTCGCGGCACCGGTGCGCGATGCCAGCCGGCGAATCGTCGCCGGCATCAGCATCGCCAGTACCGTGCCCTACATGCCGCTGGAAAAAATGGCCGAGCTGATCCCTGTGATCAAACAGGTCGCAGCACGGCTGTCAGCGGAGTTGGGCGCGAAGGCCTGATCAGGCCTTCAGGGTTGCCATGTCGATCACGAAGCGGTACTTCACGTCACCGGCAATCATGCGGGTGTAGGCTTCGTTGATCTGGCGGATGTCGAGCATTTCGATGTCGCAGGTGATGCCGTGCTCGGCGCAGAAATCCAGGACTTCCTGGGTTTCGGCAATGCCACCGATCAGCGAACCGGCCAGCACCTTGCGGCCCAGCACCAGCTTGGCGGCATTCACGGGCGGGTCGACCGGCTCGATCAAGCCCACGAGGATGTGCACGCCATCAAAGCGCAGCACGTCGAGGTAGGGGTTCAAATCGTGCTGCACCGGAATGGTGTCCAGCAGGAAATCGAAGTGGCCGGCAGCGGCTTTCATCTGTTCAGCATCGGTGGACACGATCACGTGATCGGCGCCCTGGCGACGGCCTTCTTCAGCCTTGCTGGCGGAGCGGGTGAACAGCGTCACTTCCGCGCCCATGGCCTTGGCAAACTTGATGCCCATGTGGCCCAAGCCGCCCATGCCCAGCACCCCAACCTTGTCGCCAGCCTTCACGCCGTAGTGCTTGAGCGGCGAGTAGGTGGTGATGCCGGCACAGAGGATCGGCGCGGCGCTGGCCAGGTCGAGCGTGGCCGGGATCTTCACCACGAAGTGCTCGCTGACCACGATGCTGTCGGAGTAGCCGCCCATGGTGTTGCTACCGTCGATCCGGTCCGGGGTGGCGTAGGTCATGGTCGGGCCTTCGAGGCAGTATTGCTCGAGGTCCGCGTGGCAGGCGTCGCAATGACGGCACGAGTCGACCATGCAGCCAACGCCGACCAGGTCGCCGATTTTATGCGCGGTGACATTGGCGCCGACGGCAGTGACTTTGCCGACGATCTCGTGGCCCGGCATCAGCGGGTACACGGCGATGCCCCATTCGTTGCGGGCCTGGTGGATGTCGGAGTGGCAGACGCCGCAGTAGAGGATTTCGATCGCCACGTCATCGGCGCGCGGGCTGCGGCGTTCGAAGGACATGGGGGCGAGGGGAGTGGTGGCCGATTGAGCGGCGTAACCGATAGCGGTGTACATGGAGAAACCTCGCAGGAGCAGTGACAGGTGAGGTGGCGCATTCTCCGCGCCGTGCCTGGGGGCGGCCATGGCGATTGCTCCGAGTCTCATGCCTATTCGTCCGGGAGTGCCCCTGGATTGGATCACTGTGGCGCCAGACCTGCGATGATGGTCACATCCCCTTTTTCGCGAAGTTTTTGCCATGTTGTTGACCCGCCATGTCGACGCCAATGCCGCGTTGGTTGCCCTGATCGAACCGTTGACGCCCCGCGATGGTTTCTCGCCCACGAACCTGGCCGGCGTGCAGGTATTGCGCGCCAGTTGCGACGTGGCGCGGGGCCCGCAGATTTACGAGCCGAGCCTGATGATCGTCGCCCAGGGCAGCAAGGTCGCCTACCTGGGCCCGCGTACCCTGGAATATGGCGCCGGGCATTACCTGATTCAGGCAATGCCGGTGCCGTTCGAATGCGAGACCTTTGCCATGCCCAATGCGCCGCTTTTAGGCGTGACGGTCGGCATTGACCGGGTGGTGCTGGGTGAGTTGGTGATGGCGATGGGCATCCAGAGCGGGCCACCGCCGGCGGCGCAGACGTTGGAGTCCATGAGCTCGGTGGTGCTGGATGACGCCATGCGTGGCTGTGTCGAACGGCTGCTGCAGTGCCTGCACGATCCGCTGGAGAGCCGGATCATGGGCCCGGCGCGGGTGCGGGAATTATTGTTCACGGCGTTGCGCGGGCCACAGGCCGATGTGCTGCGGGCGCTGGTGGAGCAGCAGGGGCAGTTTTCCCGGGTGGCGACCTCGTTGAACCACCTGCATGCGCATTACGCCGAGCCGCTGAATATCGAGACGCTGGCGGGTTATGCGCACATGAGTGCGTCGACTTTTCATGAGCACTTCAAGCGTTGCACGCTGTTGTCGCCGGTGCAGTACCTCAAGCGCCTGCGGTTGCTCAAGGCGCAGCAGTTGCTGTTGGTGGAAGGCATGGGCGTGGCACAGGCGGCGCATAGCGTGGGGTATCAGAGTACGTCGCAGTTCAGCCGGGAATACAAGCGCTACTTCGAGCGCAGCCCCGGCGAGGAGCGGGCGGCCTGATCATCGGGCAATAAAAAGGCCCCCATTCGGGAGCCTTTTGTTCAAGCCAGTGACTTACATGTTCGGGTAAGTCGGCCCGCCCGCGCCTTCCGGTGTGACCCAGGTGATGTTCTGCGAAGGGTCCTTGATGTCACAGGTCTTGCAGTGCACGCAGTTCTGGGCGTTGATCTGGAAGCGCTTCTCGCCGTCTTCCTTGGTGATCACTTCATACACGCCGGCCGGGCAGTAGCGCTGCGCCGGTTCATCGTAGAGCGGCAAGTTGGTGCCGATCGGGATGCTCGGGTCTTTCAGCTTCAGGTGGCACGGCTGTTCTTCTTCGTGGTTGGTGCCGGAGATGAACACCGAGCTCAGCTTGTCGAAGCTCAGCTTGCCGTCGGGTTTCGGGTAGTCGATTTTCTTGCTGTCTTTGGCCAGCTTCAGGCAGGCGTAGTCAGGCTTGGTGTCGTGCAGGGTGAACGGCATTTTGCCGCCGAGGATGTTCTGGTCGAACCAGTTGAAGCCGGCACCGATGATCGGGCCGAACTTGTGCATCGCCGGGCCGAAGTTACGGCTGGCGAACAGTTCTTCGTAGAGCCAGCTGTTCTTGAAGCTGTCGACGTACGCTGTCAGTTCGTCGCCGCCTTCGGATTCGGCGAACAGGCGGTCGGCCACGGCGTCAGCGGCGAGCATGCCGGACTTCATGGCGGTGTGGCTGCCCTTGATCTTGGCGAAGTTCAGGGTGCCGAGGTCGCAACCAATCAGCGCGCCGCCCTTGAAGACCATTTTCGGCAGCGAGTTCAGGCCGCCTTTGCAGATAGCGCGGGCGCCGTAGCTGATGCGCTTGCCGCCTTCCAGGTACTGGGCCAGCACCGGGTGATGCTTGAGGCGCTGGAACTCGTCGAACGGCGACAGGAAGGTGTTGCTGTAGGACAGGTCGACGATCAGGCCGACGACCACCTGGTTGTTTTCCAGGTGATAGAGGAACGAACCACCGGTGTTTTCGGCGCTCATGATGTCCAGCGGCCAGCCGGCGGTGTGTACCACCAGGCCTGGCTGATGCTTGGCCGGGTCGATTTCCCAGATTTCTTTCAGGCCGATGCCGTAGTGCTGGGCGTCGGCGTCGCTGTCCAGGTTGAAACGTTGGATCAGTTGCTTGCCGATGTGCCCGCGGCAACCTTCGGCGAACAGCGTGTACTTGCCACGCAGCTCCATGCCTGGGGTGTAGACGCCTTCTTTCGGGTTGCCTTCACGGTCGACACCGAGGTCGCCGGTGATGATCCCGCGCACCACGCCATTCTCGTCGAACAGTGCTTCCTGGGCGGCGAAGCCCGGGTAGACTTCCACGCCCAGGTTCTCGGCCTGCTGGGCGAGCCAGCGGCACAGATTGCCCAGGGAGATAATGTAGTTGCCTTCGTTGTGCATGGTCTTGGGCACAAAGAAGTCAGGCACCTTGGTGGAAGCTTCGCTGGAGCGCAGTACATAGATGTCATCACGCACAACAGGTGTGTTGAGCGGGGCGCCGAGTTCTTTCCAGTCCGGGAACAATTCGTTCAGGGCACGGGGTTCAAACACCGCACCGGACAGGATGTGAGCGCCGACTTCGGAGCCTTTTTCGACCACGCAGACGCTGATTTCCTTACCGGCTTCGGCGGCCTTCTGCTTCAATCGGCAGGCGGCAGACAGGCCTGCCGGGCCAGCGCCGACGATGACCACGTCGAATTCCATGTATTCGCGTTCCACAGGCTATCTCCTACTCAAGGCTCAACGGCTTTTTTTCTAATGGGTGGAGGTTCGGTAATTCGTCCCACAGTGCCTGCAGAAATTTCATGCAAGGGGCAGGGGACGACCCACCTTTCTCTCTAGGTGGCGCATTATATCTACACCACTCTCAGCGTCCAATACAAACGTTTGTTTGAATTGCCCGCAGGCTAGGTAAATCAAAGAGGCGCGGCTTATGACTGGCTATTTTGCCGTATTGACCAGAATAGGTGTTCCGGTCAATATACGGTCGGTTTTGCGCTTACCGTAGGCAGACAGCAGGTTTCAAGAGCACGTCCAAAAGCAAGACAGGTGACGCGCGCCCAAACGATGGCGCGCAGTTTACACGCTGCGATAAAGAATGACTTCTTGGTCACCACTGACGAACGGTCATCGCTATCCCATTGTTGTGTGAGTCCGTGACGTTTTTGGAGGTGCCCTTGTGTGCCGATGAGCATCAACCGCCAGGTTCGCCTAGGCGACTTTCTTTTCACCGGAGAGTAACGAGGAATCCATGAAGGTTCTTGTAGCTGTCAAACGCGTTGTCGATTACAACGTGAAAGTTCGCGTCAAGGCGGACAATTCCGGCGTCGACCTCGCTAACGTCAAGATGTCGATGAACCCGTTCTGCGAAATCGCCGTGGAAGAAGCCGTACGCCTGAAAGAGAAAGGCGTTGCGACTGAAATCGTCGTCGTTTCCATCGGTCCGACCACTGCTCAAGAGCAGTTGCGTACCGCCCTGGCGCTGGGTGCCGATCGCGCCATCCTCGTCGAATCCGCTGAAGAGCTGACTTCCCTGGCCGTTGCCAAGTTGTTGAAAGCTGTTGTCGACAAGGAACAGCCATCGCTGGTGATCCTCGGCAAACAAGCCATCGACAGCGACAACAACCAGACAGGCCAGATGCTGGCTGCACTGACCGGTTACGGCCAGGGCACCTTCGCTTCGAAAGTCGAAGTGAGCGGCGACAAGGTTGCCGTGACCCGCGAAATCGACGGCGGCGCGCAAACAGTTTCCCTGAAACTGCCAGCCATCGTCACCACCGACCTGCGTTTGAACGAGCCGCGCTACGCGTCCCTGCCAAACATCATGAAAGCCAAGAAGAAGCCTCTCGAAGTGCTGACTCCGGATGCTTTGGGCGTTTCCACCGCCTCCACCAACAAGACCGTAAAAGTCGAAGCGCCGGCTGCACGCAGCGCGGGCATCAAGGTCAAGTCGGTGGCTGAACTGGTCGAGAAACTGAAAAACGAAGCGAAGGTAATCTAATCATGACTATCTTGGTAATCGCAGAACACGACAACAAGGTTGTGGCCCCGGCCACCCTGAACACCGTGGCCGCTGCCGCCAAAATCGGTGGTGATGTCCACGTCCTGGTCGCCGGCCAAAACGTTGGCGCCGTTGCTGAAGCCGCTGCAAAAATCGCTGGCGTGAGCAAAGTCCTGGTCGCCGACAACGCGGCCTACGCTCACCAGTTGCCGGAAAACGTTGCCCCGCTGGTGGCAGAGCTGGGCGCTGGCTACAGCCACATCCTGGCTGCCGCCACTTCCAACGGCAAAAACATCCTGCCGCGCGTTGCTGCGCAGCTGGACGTTGACCAGATCTCCGAGATCGTTTCGGTAGAAAGCGCCGACACCTTCAAGCGTCCGATCTACGCCGGTAATGCCATCGCTACCGTGCAGTCCACTGCCTCGGTAAAAGTCATCACCGTGCGTGCCACCGGTTTCGACCCGGTGGCTGCTGAAGGTGGTTCGGCTGCGGTTGAGGCGGTTGCGGCTGCTCACGACGCTGGCACTTCCAGCTTTGTTGGCGAAGAACTGGCCAAGTCCGATCGTCCGGAACTGACCGCTGCCAAGATCGTCGTTTCCGGCGGCCGTGGCATGCAGAACGGTGACAACTTCAAGCACCTGTACGCCCTGGCCGACAAGCTGGGCGCTGCGGTCGGCGCTTCCCGCGCTGCCGTCGACGCAGGTTTTGTACCGAACGACATGCAGGTCGGCCAGACCGGCAAGATCGTTGCGCCACAGCTGTACATCGCGGTCGGTATCTCCGGCGCGATCCAGCACTTGGCCGGTATGAAAGACTCCAAAGTGATCGTTGCGATCAACAAAGACGAAGAAGCACCGATCTTCCAGGTGGCTGATTACGGCCTGGTGGCGGACTTGTTCGAAGCCGTACCCGAGTTGGAGAAGCTGGTCTAATCCAGCCGCTTCACTTATAAAGAGCCCGGTCTTTTGACCGGGCTTTTTTTTGCCCGGCAATTTTTGAATGGGAGAACCAAGCCATGGAATTGCGCCCCTGGACTGTACTGCTGGCCCTGTCACTGCTGCCGACCGTGTCGCTGGCGGCCGGCAAGTGTGATCGCCTGGTGATCACCGGCAGCCCGGACGCACCGCCCTACCTGTGGCGTGATCCCCAGGACCCCACGCACCTGATCGGCGCCACCGCTGACGTGTTGCAGCAAGTGGCCAAGGACCTCGGGGTGAAAATCGACCTGCTGTACGGCGGCAAGCGCTCCCTGGCGCTGGAAGAGGTGCGCAGCGGGCGCATGGATATCCTCGCCGACGCGCCATTGACCCTCGACGCCCTGGACGCCCTCGACTACATCCACCCGGCGCTGGTGCAAACCGATTACCTGGTCTGGACCCGCAAGGACTCGGCCCTGGCCTACCACCAGGCCAGCGACCTGCAGGGTCACAAGGGCGCGGTGTCGGAGCGGGCGCGCCTGAGCCGCGACTTCGAAACCTTCGCCGGTGAGCAACTGACCCTGCAACGCCTGCCCAGCCTGACCCCGGCGTTCCAGAAACTGCTGCTGGGGGAAGTGGACTACGTGCTCGCCGGGCGTTATTCCGGCATGGCCATGGCCCAGACCCTGGGCATGAGTAACGACCTGGTGGCGCGCGAAATACCCATCGACCAGCCGGGCCTGTACCTGGCCATTTCCCACAACTCGGCCTGCAACGATCCGTGGTTGCGCGGACAGCTCGCCAAAAAGATGACAGAATTGCCCGCGTCCGGTCTGGCGGAAACCGCGCTGCAGAGCAATCTTGCGCGCTGGAAAGCGCAGTTGCAGCAACCCGTCGGCACCCCAACAAAGTAGGGATTTTCAGTGACTATTCGACCTCTTTTCGCGGCCCTCGCCGTTGTAGCTCTGGCGGGATGTGCAGCCGATCCTGCGCCGAATGAACAAATACGCCTGACCCAGCAAGCGCTGGAACAAGCCAACGCCGTGGGCGCCGTCGCCGATGACTCGCCCGAGCTGAAGCTGGCTGAAGACAAGTTCTCCCAGGCCCAGGCCGACATGGCCGATCAATCCTACAAGGACGCCCGCATGCAGGCTGAAGAAGCCGAGCTGGACGCCCGCCTGGCAGAAGCGCGGGTGCTGACCCGCAAAAGCCAGGAGCAACTGAACGTGCTCAACACCCGTATCACCCGCCTGCGCAAGCAACTGCAGTTGGGAGATGCCCAATGAGCCCGTTGATCCGAGGGTTGAGCTGTGTGCTGTTGCTGGGCAGCGCGCTCGGCGGTTGCGCGACCCATCCTGACAGTAACGTCGCGTTGCAACAGGCGAGCAGTGACTTCCAGAAGGTCAAGGAAGATTCAAATGTGCTGCGTATCGCGCCCAAGGACGTGATCCGCGCCGGTGAGTCCCTGGCCCGTGCCGAGCGTTTTTCCAGCTTCTGGGGCAGCGGCGCCGATGTGGCCCATTACGCTTACCTGAGCCAGCGCTACAGCGCGATTGCCCGGGAACACACCGAGCAGGCGCTGAATCAGGAACGCGGGGTCAAGCTGGAGCTGGAACGCCAGCGCCTGCAACTGGCCCTGCGGGAAGCCAAGCTGAGCAGCGTGCAGCAACAGGGCAAATGGCTGGAGGCACAGATCGCCAGCCTGACCACCGTCCAGACCGATCGTGGCCTGGTGATGACCCTGGGTGACGTGCTGTTCGACACCGGCGAGGCAGAGCTGCAAAACTCGGCCAACCGCACGGTGCTGAAAGTCGTGCAGTTCCTGCAATTGAACCCCAAGCGCAGAGTGCGCATCGAGGGTTACACCGACAATACCGGTGGCCAGCCGGAAAACCTCAAACTGTCCCGGGACCGCGCGCAGGCCGTGGCGGATGTGCTGAACGACCTGGGCATCGATGAAAAACGCATCCAGGTCGAAGGCTACGGCGATCAGTACCCGGTTGAAGCCAACGCTTCTGAGCGTGGCCGGGCACAGAACCGCCGGGTGGAGATTGTGTTCTCCGATGAGAAAGGCCAGCTGGGCGCCGCCCGCTGAACAACCAGTGTCACAGGAACCCGGGAATCTCCCGGGTTTTTTGTGCCTGCGATTCAGTTCGCCACCCTTACAGTTTTTTCTATCACTGCCGCCCGTGCTCGACTATTGTGGCAACTGTCCCCGTACACTTCTAAACTGTGCCGGTATGTTTCACACAAAAATAAAATACCCGTGAAATCGAGTGCTGCGTCATGACCAATCTGTTGCTTTACCAACGTATCGCCCAGCAACTGGCTGAGGATATTCGCCGCGGTGTCTATCAACCGGGCGAGCGCGTGCCTTCGGTGCGCAAAATGAGCTCCCAGCTCAACGTCAGCCACGCCACCGTGTTGCAGGCCTACGCGAACCTGGAAGACCAGGGCTTGATTCGTGCGCGGCCGCAGTCCGGGTATTACGTGCACCAGACGCCGGCGCTTACCGCGCCCACGCCGGACATCGCCCGGGTCGAGCGTCCAGGGTTGGTCACCCGCAGCAGCATCATTCAACAGGTGTTGGTGGAATCCCGCCGCGAAGGCGTGTTCCCGCTGGGCGCCGCCGTGCCCAGTGTCGATTATTTGCCTGTACGGGCGCTGCACCAGCAACTGGCCAAGGTCACACGCTTCCAGAGCCCGCGGGCGTTCAGCTACATGTTCAGCCCCGGTTTTGAACCGCTGCGGCGCCAGGTGGCAATCCGCATGCGCGATGCCGGCGTGGTGGTCGATCCGTCCGAAGTGGTGATCACCCACGGGTGCGTGGACGCGTTGCAGATGTCGTTGCGGGTGCTGACGCGGCCGGGCGACTTGATCGCCGCCGAATCGCCAACGTATTACGGCTTGCTGCAACTGGCGGATCTGCTCGGCCTCAAAGTTATCGAAATCCCCAGCGACCCGGCCACCGGCATGAGCCTGGAAGCCCTGCAACTGGCGGCCAACCAATGGTCGATCAAGGCCTTGGTGCTGACCACGCGCCTGAGCAACCCGTTGGGCGGCACCATGCCCGAAGAGCGGCAGAAACAGCTGCTGCGCCTGGCGTCGGATTTCGATATCCAGGTGGTTGAAGACGATATCTACGGCGAACTGATGTTCGAGCTGGGCCGCACCAAGGCCCTGAAAGCCTACGACCGCCTCGACCGGGTCATCTACTGCTCGAGCTTCTCCAAGACCTTGTCACCGGGCATCCGCATCGGCTGGATGATCGCCGGCAAATACCAGCAGGAAATCCAGCGCCTGCAAATGTTCAGCACCCATTCGGCTTGCAGCGTGACCCAGATGGGCACGGCGGCCTACCTGGAAAACGGCGGTTATGACCGGCATTTGCGCTATATCCGCCAGGAATACCGCAAAAATCTCAGCGCCTTCCAGTTGGCGGTGCAGCAGTACTTTCCCGAAGGCACGCAGATGACCCGTCCGACCGGCGGTTTTATCCTGTGGGTCAGTTTGCCCGGGCGGGTCAATACCCAGGAACTGCACGT
Organism: Pseudomonas sp. ADAK13; assembly: GCF_012935715.1. Classification (NCBI taxonomy): domain Bacteria; kingdom Pseudomonadati; phylum Pseudomonadota; class Gammaproteobacteria; order Pseudomonadales; family Pseudomonadaceae; genus Pseudomonas; species Pseudomonas sp. ADAK13. Next base: position 357,279 of record NZ_CP052860.1, on the reverse strand, counting down.
GCGCGCCTTGCAGCAGGGCATCAGCATTGCACCGGGGCTGATCTTCAGTAATACGGAACAGTTCAACCACTGTATTCGCTTGAACTGCGGTACACCGTGGAACCGCGAGGCCGAGCGCGCGTTGATGACCCTCGGCATGCTGGCGAGCCAGTTGTGCCAGGAGACTGCGGCAGGCTTTTGAGGCGTGGAAAGGGGACATAAAGGGTAGCTGGCTATTTAGCATGCTTGTCATGCTGGCCCCAACAAGCGAGCATATGGCCTTCTGCCGTTAATGCTGCTGGCGATATGACTTATACCTTTCCTGCTGCACTGCTGATCTGCGTGTTAAGCCTGTGTAACGCGGGTGCCGTCCTGGCGGCGCCTGCCAGTGAAACAGCGCCTGCTGCCAGCACCCAGCAAAAGGCGCCGGCGAAAAAAGTCGCCCCGGCCAAGAAGGCGCCGGTGGCAAAGAAAGCACCGGTAAAGAAAGCCGCACCGACCAAAAAGCGTGCGCCTATCGCCAGCAAATCCAAATCAGCCCACGAAGTCGCCAAGACTCAGTTGCCGCCTGCAGAGCTGGATTTGAGCCTGCCGTCGAACATGGTTCGCCATCTGCAGCCCCTCGGCACCATGCCGCAGCCGAAGAATGTGCCGCTGTTGCCGCCAATGTTTGCCGAAAAGCCCACCGATAACAGCGCGTTCCAGATTAACGGGCGCCTGCTCAGCAATGAAATGCAGCTGCAACTGCGCAACGAAGAACGGCGCGAAGTGGAAGGCGCGGCGCTGGATTTCCAGTTCAAGCAATAAACCCGACGAGTAAAAGTGACGCGTACCCCTGACCTTCTGTCGCAGACTGGTCAGTCACTTTTGTTTTCGGTTAAAAACCCCTGTTAAGCCAATTTAAAACGTCTGTTTAAGGGCGTAGTCTTACGTGGCCATCAACACTGAGTTGTCGAGGATCTGTTCGTCATGAAATGCCGTGAAGGCTGTGGCGCTTGCTGCATTGCCCCATCCATCAGCTCTCCATTGCCGGGAATGCCTGCCGGCAAACCAGCGGGCGAACGCTGCCTGCATCTGTCGGTCGAACAACTGTGCCAGTTGTTTGGCCAGCCTGAGCGGCCGGCGGTGTGCAGTTCGTTCCAGGCGGATCTCGAGGTCTGTGGCAACAGCCAGGAAGAAGCGATCAAGTTGATCGGCTGGTGGGAACAGATGACGGCGGCTTAGTGGGCTGTTCAAAGTACTGAACTTCAACAATAAGGAATAAGACCATGGGTTCACTGAAACGAGTTGCGGTGTTGTGCGGTTTTAGCGTTTTGTTCGCTGCTGCTGCACACGCTGAAGATTGGCAGACCGCCAAGGATGAAGACGGTATCAAAGTCTCCTTGAGTGAAATCGCCGGCTCCAAGTACAAGGCTTATCGCGGTGTGACCACCATCAAGGCACCGCTGGCCAAGATCCAGGCATTGCAGGAAGACGTGGCGGGGGCCTGTTCCTGGATCCACGAATGCAAGTCGCAAAAACTCCTCAAGCAGGAAGGCGACAAGAGCTGGACCTACACCCAGTTCAAGGCACCGTTCCCGGTGACCGATCGTGACTCGATCCTGGAAATCACCACCACCAAGGCCGCCGACGGCACGGTGACCCGCAAGCTGTTGGAAGTGCCGACCTACCAGCCTGAAGTCAAAGGCTATGTGCGTGTGGCCCAGGTCGACGGCTACTGGAAACTGGTGCCTAAAGGCGACAACCTGACCGAAGTGACCTACCAGGTGCACACCGAGCCAGGTGGCAGCGTACCGTCGTGGTTGGCCAACAAGTTCGTGGTGGACGCACCGTTCAACACCTTGAAAGCCCTGAAAGAACACGCTGAGAAGTAACTGCAGCTGATCAGGTGCCTCCGGCCTTGAGTGGAACGAATTCCGAGCCCTCAAGGTCCAGATAGAGGTAAGCCCACCCATGGGTTTTATCGAGGAGGCACTGATGCAAACGTGGAAAATTACCTTCGTTGATGATCATGGCGTGCAGTCCGTGGAGCAGTTCGTCTGCGGCGAAAGACCCAGCCTGGAAGAGGCTGCCCATATGATCCGTGCAAAGTTGCTCCCAGTGGCCGCTGAACTGGACCTCAACGACCTGGAAGGCCGCACGGCCGAGCCCACGGTAAAAAGCCTGAAAGACCAAAACAGTATTCAAATCCTCGACATTTCTCCCGCCGCCTGAACATTCCCTGTACGTCTTTAAACAGCCTCTGGTGGAGCTGATAGCTTCGCGCTACTCTGCAAGGGAGATCAGCGAATGAATCGCTAAGGTCTGGTCTTGTCAGCTACATGCTTGTCTCCCGGCGGCGACGTCATTGCCGTAACACCCGCGCCCTTGCAGCGCGGGCCTTGGGAAGCACGGAAAGTCTATCCATCGGTTTGAGGAGGACGTTTCATGAGCACAGCCTATCAAGAAGACATCAGCACCAATGTGTTGCGCCGCATGAAAGAGGGCGGCTTTGACTTCTCGCGTTTCCACCCCATCGAGTTCTACGCCATTTTCCCGGATGAGGAACGTGCGCGGCGGGCTGCGGGTCGGTTTCGTGGGGAATCCCTGAATGCCCAGGTCAGCGCGCGGGATGACGGCGCCTGGTACCTGGAACTGAGCAAAATCATGTTCGCCACCTACGACGGCATAGGAGACTTCGAGCAGGACTTTGAGGCGGTGGTCGAGCCCTTGGGCGGGATCATTGAGGGATGGGGCGTGAAACAGGAGGTGCGTGGGTTACCCATGTAGCGACATGAGCAACAACACAGCGTATCGGCTGACCTTTGGGTCGGCCGTTTTTGTTTCTGGCGCGGGAAAAATCCTGCGCAAAAAAAAGCCACCCGAGCAGGGTGGCCAAAGGGAAGATCGCAAAGGAGGAGAGCGATTCAGTACAAGCGGTAGTGCGCAATGGATGAAGCTGTAGGACGCGTCCTGTTCAGATGATGGGGGTGATTATCCCCAGGGTTTGCCGGGCAGTGAAATCAACTCTGACTATGCTGTTGATAGTCAGGGCCTGCATTGCAATGAGGCGCCGCCCATGACAGCGGGCATTTGCTGCACCGGGACGGTGCGGTATGGCCTGGGCCTATATCCAACTGATTGATACTTAAGTGTTTATGCCGCTGGCACGGGCCTTGCGATGGTTCTTGCGTCCGGGTGACAAGGAGTACGGCATGATCCGCACTTATTATGATGAGATGTACGACGGGGCAGGGCAGGTGCGCCCCCATTACCGCGAGTTCGCCCGCTGGTTGGCCGAGACGCCCCCTGAATTACTGGCCCAGCGCCGGCGCGAAGCCGATTTGCTGTTTCACCGGGCCGGCATCACGTTCACTCTGTATGGCGACGAGCAAGGCACCGAGCGCCTGATCCCCTTCGACACGATCCCCCGCAGCATCCCGGCCAGTGAATGGCGGATCGTCGAGCGCGGCTGCATTCAGCGGGTCAAGGCGCTGAACATGTTCCTCGCCGACCTATACCACGAACAACGCATCATCAAGGCCGGGATCATCCCCGCCGAGCAAGTCCTGGCCAACGAGCAGTACCAGTTGGCGATGCAGGGCCTGGACCTGCACCGCGACATCTATTCCCACATCTCCGGCGTCGACCTCGTACGCGATGGCGACGGCACTTACTACGTCCTCGAAGACAACCTGCGCACCCCCAGCGGCGTCAGCTACATGCTCGAAGACCGCAAAATGATGATGCGCCTGTTCCCCGAACTGTTTGCCGCCCAGCGCATCGCGCCGATCGATCACTACCCCAACTTGTTGCTCGACACCCTGAAAAGCTCCAGCCCGCTGGATAACCCCAGTGTGGTGGTGCTGACGCCTGGGCGTTTCAACAGCGCGTTCTTTGAGCATGCGTTCCTGGCTCGGGAAATGGGTGTAGAACTGGTGGAAGGCGCCGACCTGTTCGTGCGCGATGACCGTGTGTTCATGCGCACCACCGACGGGCCCAAGGCGGTCGACGTGATTTACCGCCGCCTCGACGACGCGTTCCTCGACCCGCTGGCCTTCAACCCGGATTCCATGCTCGGCGTGCCGGGCCTTCTGGCGGCGTATCGCTCGGGCAATGTGGTACTGGCGAATGCCATCGGCACCGGGGTAGCGGATGACAAATCGGTGTACCCCTTCGTCACCGAGATGATCCGTTTTTACCTGGATGAAGAGCCGATCCTGAAGAACGTTCCGACGTTCCAGTGCCGTAATCCCAGCGAACTGTCCCACGTGCTGGCCAACCTTCCGGAACTGGTGGTGAAGGAAACCCAGGGTTCCGGTGGCTATGGCATGTTGGTCGGCCCGGCAGCCTCGGCGGCGGAAATCGAAGCCTTCCGTGCACGCATCAAGGCCAAGCCACATGCCTACATCGCGCAGCCAACGCTGTGCCTGTCGACCTGCCCGACCTTTGTCGAAAACGGCATCGCCCCACGCCATATCGACCTGCGCCCGTTTGTGCTGCAAGGCAAGGAAACCCGTGTGGTCCCCGGCGGCCTGACTCGTGTGGCGCTGCGGGAAGGCTCGTTGGTGGTCAACTCGTCCCAGGGCGGCGGCACCAAAGACACCTGGGTGGTCGAGGATTGAAATATGTTGAGTAGAACTGCCTCGGATTTGTATTGGATGTCGCGCTACCTGGAGCGCGCGGAAAACCTCGCGCGCATGCTCGATGTCAGTTATTCGCTGTCGCTGATGCCCCAGGACGGGCGCGGTGATGGCCTGCATGAACTGGCGATGCCCCTGCTGATCACCGGCACCCTCGACGATTACCGCGAGCGCCACGGTGAACTGCATGCGGAACGCCTGCTGCACTTCTTCGCCCTGGATGCTGCCAACCCGGCCAGCATCTACAGTTGCCTCGGCGCTGCACGCGCCAGTGCCCATGCCGTGCGTGGGCGAATCACCGCCGACATGTGGGAAAACATCAACGCCACCTGGCTGGAAATTCGCGACATCGCCCAGCAAGGCCTGAGTCGCTACGGCATGAGCCGGTTCTGCGAATGGGTCAAGGAGCGGTCCCACCTGTTTCGGGGTGCCACCTACGGCACCATCATGCGCAACGACGCGTTTCGCTTCATTCGTCTGGGCACGTTTATCGAAAGGGCCGACAACACCTTGCGCCTGTTGGATGCCCGCTACGAGATGGCCGGCGACCAGGCCGAAGCGGTCACCGATGGCACCGCCCACGCCTACTATCAGTGGAGTGCATTGCTGCGGGCCTTGTCGTCGTTCGAGGCCTACACCGAAATCTACCGTGACGCCCCCGGCGCCCGCCAAGTCGCCGAGCTGTTGCTGCTGCGCGCCGATGTCCCGCGTTCGCTGCGGGCGTGCAGTGAAGAGATCGACCAGATCCTTGGCAGCCTGCCCGGCATCAACGGTCGCCCGGCCCAGCGCCTGGCGGCCGAGATGGACGCGCGCCTGCGCTATACCGCCATCGACGAAATTCTCAAGGAAGGCCTGCACGCTTGGCTGACCGACTTCATCCCACTCGTGCGCGAGCTGGGTGACGCTATTTACAGTTCCTACCTGGAGGCGGCATGAGACTTTCCATCAGCCACGAAACCACCTACCACTACGAAGACCAGGTGCGTGCCAGCATCCAGTACCTGCGCCTCACGCCCCATGACAGCGAGCGCCAGCACGTCCTCAGCTGGCAGTTGGACCTGCCTCGGCCGGTGCGGGCGCAACTGGATCCGTTCGGCAATATCCTGCACGTGTTGACCCTGGACGAACCCCATGAAGCCATCATCATTGGGGCCCGTGGCCAGGTGGATATCGACGAATTGCGCGAGGCCGAGCATGAAAGCCAGTCGGCCTTCCCGTTCCTGCGCTGCACCCGGTTGACCGAACCGGACGACGCCCTGCGCAGCTTTGCCGAAAAACACTGCCACCAGCGTCGCGACCGCAGTGCGTTGATCGACCTGATGCACGCGCTGAACCAGTACATGACCTATTCGCCGGGCTCCACTGAAGTCGACACCTGCGCCGCCAAGGCCTTTGCCGGGCGCGCCGGGGTGTGCCAGGACCACACCCACGCCTTCCTCGCCTGCGCCCGCAGCCTGGGCATTCCGGCGCGTTATGTGTCGGGGTATTTGTACAGCGAAGATTGCGAGCACCTGGCCAGTCACGCCTGGGCCGAAGCCTGGCTGGATGACGCCTGGTACAGCTTTGACGTGACGAACCAACTGGCCCGACCGGAGCGGCATTTGAAATTGGCGGTAGGCCTGGATTACCTCGACGCCTGCCCGGTGCGGGGCATGCGCCGTGGGGGAGGGCATGAGCAGATGCATGCCAAGGTATTTGTGGCGCCGACACCGGTGATTTCGGTGCAGCAGCAGTAGGATTCCGGGGGAGAGAGGAGCTTTTCTTGGCCGGAGAGCTCCCTGTGGCAGGAAAGCTTTTTGTGGTGAGGGAGCAAGCTCCCTCACCACAGGTTTGCGTGAGCCTTAAGGCTGCTTTCTGCCTGCCATATGCTTCAAATACCCCACCAGCAGGTCCAGGTCCGCATCCGGCAGCACACTGGCAGCAAACGCCGGCATCTTCGCCTGCGGCCAATGCCGCATGCTTTGCGGGTCGCGGATGTAGCGCTTGAGGAAATCCCCGGCGAAATATTCGGTGGGGTTGTAAGGAATATTCAGGTCCGGCCCCACTTGCGCATCGCCGGCACCGTTCAGGCGATGACACGCCAGGCAGTTCTTCTGGAACAGCGCGAAACCTTGATTCACCGGGTCATTCGCCGCCAGCTTCGGGTCCGGCAGTAACGCTGGAAAGCGCTCCGCGACTGTCTTCAACTGCTTGATCCCGGAGATCTGAAACGGCCATTGCTCAGGGCTGATATTTCCCGCCTGCGGGTCCGTCCACACCAGATAAAAAGGCCCGGCGCTGGGTTTGCCATCTGCCAGCGGCGGCCATGGATGCGCCGGATCTTCCACGGCCAACCATGCCCGTGCACCGCTTTTTGACAGCAGCGGCGCCGCCGTCAGTTCAGCGGCAAAGCCGTCGAGGGCCACCGCCTGCAGATGATTTTCCGGCTTGATGCCCGGCAACAGCGCCGCCAGCGGCACCGCGCGATAAGTCATGTTGCGCTTGTAGGAAACGTCATCAACGACCTGCACCGTCTGCACATCCGGGCGCTTGAGCAGTTCGGTTGTTTCCCAGGTTTTGCTGGCGTGATCCAGCTCGACGGTCAATTGCGCGGCGTTCGCCGGCAGGGCCAGCAGCAGGGTCAGGAGGGCGATGATCTGTTTCAAGGAAGGACCACATATCGGGAAAGGCGGTGGAGCTCACGATACCGCAAAATCACAAAATTTCGGCGCGCAAAACGGCAGCTCCTGACGGGATCGCTATGCGCAATATCCCGAAAGGCGCTGCCAAAGGCTGCGATCCTGGCGCTGTGTATGCGCAGAATGTGGAGTGCGAGTGGTCACCCAATAACCTTGGTTAGATTGGGCAAGATCAGAATCAGGGTGGTGGCGAAAAGAATAAGTCCCGCCTGCCGTACTTTCGAATGCTTGAACATGGCTGACTGCCTTTTGTTGTTATTCCTGAGCGTCAAATGCGTGCCGGTCGATTTAACTATGACGGTGCTGCATGACTCTTTTCTTACAGTTCCTACAGGTGCTCCAGCAAAACCCGGCAGCAACCCTTTACCTCTCCTACAGATTCAACCTTAGAGCCCTCGTTCTACATGGCTTAGATCCATTTCATCTCATTCAATGCGAAAATCTTATTAAAAACGCATGAGGCCAATTGCCAGCCAGACGCCAGCCCTCCGGCTAGACAGCTAAAACGATTAATCAGCCGATTCCCGTAGCTTCCTACCGTTCGTCTGAGCGTGAGCGTCAAGGTCAATGAGCGGTTCGGTCATTGAATCCGGCGCCCCGGCGCCTAAGGTAAGGGCACGATTCGTTGCGCAGTCATTCGAGGACATCATGACCCAAGCTTTGATCTTTGATGCGATACGCACGCCCCGGGGCAAAGGCAAGGCTGATGGCGCCTTGCACAGCGTCAAGCCGGTAAACCTGGTGGCCGGGTTGCTGACGGCGCTGCAACAGCGCACCGGCCTCGACACGCGGCAAGTGGATGACATCGTCCTCGGCTGCGTCACACCGATTGGCGACCAGGGCGCTGACATCGCCAAGACCGCCGCCCTGGTGGCGGACTGGGACGTCAGCGTCGCCGGTGTGCAGATCAACCGCTTTTGCGCCTCGGGCCTGGAGGCCGTGAACCTCGGCGCGATGAAAGTGCGTTCCGGGTTTGAAGACCTCGTCGTGGTGGGCGGTGTCGAATCCATGTCCCGCGTGCCCATGGGCAGCGACGGCGGCGCCTGGGTGCTTGACCCGCAAACCAATATGCACAGCCACTTCACGCCGCAGGGCATCGGCGCCGACCTGATCGCCACGCTGGAAGGCTTCACCCGCCAGGACGTCGATGCCTTTGCCCTGCACTCCCAGCAGAAAGCGGCACGGGCCAGATCAGACGGTTCCTTCAACAAGTCGCTGATCGCGGTGCAGGACCAGAACGGCATCGTGCTGCTGGATCAGGACGAGTTCATCCGCGCCGACTCCACCCTGGAAGGCCTCGGCAAACTCAAGCCCAGCTTCGAAATGATGGGCCAGATGGGCTTCGATGCCACGGCCTTGCGGGTCTACAGCCACGTCGAGCGCATCAACCATGTGCATACACCGGGCAACAGTTCCGGGATCGTCGACGGTGCGGCGTTGATGTTGATCGGCTCCGAAGCCAAGGGCCGTGAGCTCGGCCTGCAACCCCGGGCGCGGATCGTCGCCACGGCGGTCACCAGCACCGAACCCACCATCATGCTCACCGGCCCGGCGCCGGCCACCCGCAAGGCGTTGGCCAAGGCGGGGCTGCGGGTTGAAGACATCGACCTGTTCGAGGTCAACGAAGCGTTTGCCTCGGTGGTGCTCAAGTTCATCAAGGACATGGGCATTGACGCCACCCGGGTCAATGTCAACGGCGGCTCCATCGCCATGGGCCACCCGCTGGGCGCCACGGGTTGCGCGATTCTCGGCACGTTGCTCGACGAACTGGAGGTGCGCCAGCAGCGGTACGGCCTGGCCACCCTGTGTGTCGGCGGCGGCATGGGTATCGCCACCATCATCGAACGCCTCTGAGCCTAAGGAACCCATCATGACCGACGCCATTCGTTACGAAAAAGGCCAGGACCAGATTGTGGTGCTGACCATCGACATGCCCGGCCAGAGCGCCAACACCATGAACGGGGTGTACCGCGAGGCCATGGCGGCCATCGTCGCCCGGCTGGCCGCCGAGAAGGATTCGATTGCCGGTGTGATCATCACCTCGGCAAAAAAGACCTTCTTTGCCGGCGGTGACCTCAATGAATTGATCAAGGTCGACAAGCCCCACGCCAAGGATTTCTACGACGGCGTGTTGCTGCTCAAGGCGCAACTGCGCACCCTGGAAACCCTCGGCAAACCGGTGGTGGCCGCCATCAATGGTGCGGCGCTGGGCGGTGGCTGGGAGATTTGCCTGGCGTGCCAGCACCGCGTGGCGCTGGATCATAAATCGGTACAAATCGGCCTGCCGGAAGTCACCCTTGGCCTGTTGCCGGGCGGCGGCGGTGTGGTGCGCATGGTGCGCATGCTGGGGCTGGAAAAGGCCTTGCCCTACTTGTGGGAAGGTAAAAAGATTACGCCGCAGCAGGCGCTGCAAGCCGGGTTGATTGACGAGCTGGCAGCAGACCGCGACGAGCTGCTGGCCAAGTCCCGGGCGTGGATCCTGGCCAATCCGGAGGCGAAACAGCGTTGGGACATCAAGGGTTATCAGATCCCTGGCGGCACACCGTCCAACCCGAAAGTCGCGCAAATGCTCGCCATTGCACCCTCGATACTGCGCGCCAAAACCAACGGCTGCTTCCCGGCCCCGGAGAAAATCCTGTGTGCCGCCGTGGAAGGCGCCCAGGTGGATTTCGACACCGCGCACCTGATCGAGACCCGCTACTTCACCGAGCTGGTCACCGGGCAAGTGGCGAAAAACATGATCGGCACCTTCTGGTTCCAGCTCAATGAAATCAACGCCGGCAGCTCGCGGCCCAAGGGCTTTGCACCGTATGTGACACGCAAGGTCGGCGTGCTCGGCGCCGGGATGATGGGCGCCGGCATCGCCTACGTCAGCGCCTCGGCGGGCGTTGAGGTGGTGCTCAAGGACGTCAACCTGGCGGCGGCGGAGAAGGGCAAGGCCCACTCGGCAGGGTTACTGGACAAGAAGGTCGGCCGTGGGCGATTGACCGCTGAGCAGCGGGAAACCATCCTCGCGCGGATTGTTCCTACCGAATCCGATGCCGATCTTGCTGGCTGCGACCTGATCATCGAAGCCGTGTTCGAAGACCGTGAACTCAAGGCCAGGGTTTCGGCTGCCGCACACAGTGTGGTGGGTGCCGAAGCGGTGATCGCCTCCAACACCTCCACCTTGCCCATCAGCGGCCTGGCCACGGCGGTACCCGACCAGGGCAAGTTTATCGGCCTGCATTTCTTCAGCCCGGTGGACAAGATGCCCCTGGTGGAAATCATCAAGGGCGCCCGCACCAGCGACGAAACCCTGGCTCGGGGTTTTGATTTCGTACTGCAAATCAAGAAAACCCCGATCGTGGTCAACGACAGCCGCGGTTTCTTCACCTCGCGGGTGTTCGGCACCTTCACCAACGAAGGCATCGCCATGCTCGGCGAAGGCGTGGCCGCGCCGATGATCGAGACCGAGGCGCGCAAGGCGGGCATGCCGGTGGGACCGCTGGCGGTCTCTGACGAAGTTTCCCTCAGCCTGATGAGCCATATCCGTCAGCAGACGGCCAAGGATCTACAGGCCGAGGGCAAGCCGTTACCCCAGCATCCGGCGTTTGCGGTGATCGATTTGTTGCTCAACGAATACAAACGTCCCGGCAAGGCAGCGGGTGGTGGCTTCTATGATTATCCGGCGGGCGGGCAGAAACACCTGTGGCCGGAGCTGAAAAGCCGCTTTGAAAAGCCCGGCCAACAGATCTCGCCGCAAGACGTGCGCGACCGTTTGCTGTTCATCCAGGCCATTGAAACCGTGCGCTGTTTGGAGGAGGGCGTGTTGATGTCGACGGCCGATGCCAACGTTGGCTCGATCTTCGGTATCGGCTTTGCCGCCTGGAGCGGCGGGGCGCTGCAGTTCATCAACCAGTACGGCCTGAACGACTTCATCGCCCGGGCGCGTTACTTGGCCGAGCAATACGGTGAGCGCTTCACGCCTCCGGCTCTGTTGTTGGAGAACGCTGCACAGAACGCGACCTTCTGACGGGTTTGGGCATGTGCGGGGCTTGCCTTGGAAGGGTATTTCAAGGCAGGCTCTGGGGGTGTTCATTATTCCCATCGCCGTGTCAGGTATTTTTTATGTCGTTACGCGTGTGCATCCTGGAAACCGATATCCTGCGTCCCGGGCTGATCGATCAGTACCAAGGGTACGGGCAGATGTTCAAGCGCCTGTTCTCCAAGCAGCCGATTGCCGCCGAGTTCGTCATCTATAACGTGGTGCAGGGTGAATACCCGGCGGATGAAGAAGTGTTCGACGCCTACTTGGTGACGGGCAGCAAGGCCGACTCCTTTGGCACCGATCCATGGATCCAGACCCTCAAGACCTACCTGCTGGACCGCCATGCACGTGGCGACAAGCTGATCGGCATCTGCTTCGGCCATCAGTTGCTGGCACTGCTGCTGGGCGGCAAGACCGAGCGGGCGACCAAGGGCTGGGGCATGGGCATCCATGACTACAAACTGAACGCCAAGGCCCCGTGGATGAGCCCGGTGGTGGAAGAACTGACGCTGTTGATCAGCCACCAGGACCAGGTCACCACCTTGCCGGAAAACGCCACGGTGATTGCTTCCAGCGAGTTCTGCCCGTTTGCGGCGTACCACATCGAAGACCAGGTGCTGTGCTTCCAGGGCCACCCGGAATTTATCCACGACTATTCCCGCGAGTTGCTGGAGATTCTTCAGACAACCCTGGGGGAAAAGGTCTACACCAACGGTGTGGCCAGCCTGGAACGAGACCACCACGGCGTCACCGTGGCGGAATGGATGATGCGGTTTGTGGCGCACAAACCAGAAGCCGGCGCGGCTTGACGCACAATAATGTAGGAGCTGGCTTGCCTGCGATGCAGACACCTCGGTTTTTCAGTAAAACCCAGGTGATGCGATCGCAGGCAAGCCAGCTCCCACCGTTTGATCTTCTGCACATTGAAGAGGGTTTTACAGCCAGCCTGAGCGCTTGAAACTGGCCCACAACCCCGAACACCCCACCGCAATAAACCCCAGCACCGCAAAATAGCCGTAGTGCCATTGCAGCTCCGGCATGTTCTGGAAGTTCATCCCGTAAATCCCGGCCACCGCCGTCGGGAACGCCAGAATCGCCGCCCACGCGGCAAACTTGCGCTGCACCACGCTTTGGCGCTGGGCTTCCAGCAACACCCCAATCTCGATGGTCTGGCTGGCGATATCCCGCAGGGTGGTCAGGTCTTCCATCTGCCGGGTGACGTGAATCTGCACGTCGCGAAAGTACGGACGCATGTTCTTGTCAATAAACGGAAAACTCAGCTTCTGCAGCTCCTGACTGATCTCCACCATCGGCGCCACATAACGCTTCAGCCGCAGCACATCGCGGCGCAGGCCGTGGAGTTTTTGGATGTCATGTTCATTCAGGGAGTTGCACAGCACATTGCGCTCCAACTCATCGACCTCGGCATGAATCGCCTCGCTCACGGGCTGGTAGTTCTCGGTGACAAAATCCAGCAGCGCATAGAGTACGAAATCTTCCCCATGCTCCAGCAGCAGCGGCCGCGCCTCACAGCGCTGGCGCACATAGCCGTAGGACGCCGAATGGCCGTTGCGGGCAGTGATGATGTAGCCGTTGCCGGCAAAGATATGGGTCTCGATAAACTCCAGCTTGCCGTTATCGCGCACCGGCGAATAGGTCACGATAAACAGCGCATCGCCGAAGGTTTCAAGCTTGGGCCGGCTGTGTTTTTCCAGGGCATCTTCGATGGCCAGTTCGTGCAGGTTGAACTGGCGTTGCAGGTTGGCCAGTTCCAGGGCGCTGGGCTCTTCCAGGCCGATCCATACAAAGTGGTCGGGCTTGGCGGCCCAGGCGGCGCCTTCGTCGAGGGTGATATCGGTGACTTTCTTTCCGGCGCTATAGACGGCGGCCGCAACAACTCTACCCATAGTGCTGATCGCTTCTTTATTGGATGACAGTTGCTGGGCAGCTTAGCCTGAACGCGCCCTCTGTAGGAGCGAGCTTGCTCGCGAAAAACCTGAGAGCGGCGCTTTAATCCAGAAAGGGCGCGTAATCGTTAACGTCCTTCGCGAGCAAGCTCGCTCCTACAGGGGACCATTTCCAGTTCTCGATCCATGGCCTCAATACAGTCTTTCATTTGCTCGCGGCATTTCTGCATCAAGAGAGGCATATCATCCATCGTCAGCCCCTTCGTAGGAATCGGCGGCAACGAGCGAATCAGAATATCGCCACTGTTCCAGCGGTTGAGCTTCATCTGCTTCACATAGGTGCTGACACACACCTGCACAATCGGCACGCCTGCGGCGATTGCCATCTGGAACGCGCCCTTCTTGAACGGCAGCAACGTCTCACCGAAGTTACGCGTGCCTTCGGGGAACACCCAGATCGAGGTGTCTGCGTGTTGCAACGTGTGGGTGGTGGTCAGCATCGAGCGCCGGGCCTTGTGCGCGTTGCCCCGGTCGATCAACACATTGCCCGCCAGCCAGAACAACTGGCCGAACAACGGCACCCACTTCAGGCTCTTCTTGCCGATACACACCGTGCGGTACGGCACCACGGTGCCGAACACAAACAGGTCATAGTTGGACTGATGGTTGGCAATGATCACGCAACTGCTGGGTTTGTTGCGCAGCGAGTCGACATCCGCCTTCACCCGCAGGCGCAACAGCCACATCGCCGGCACGGCATACAGGCGCGCACAGTATCGGCTGTTGTCCGGATTGAACGGCCGACAGATCCCCAGTAGCACGCCCAGCACGCCCGCAATCATAAAATGCAGGCCCATCAACAACATGCGTAACAAAAAAAGCATCGACACAGCCCATCGGGACAAAAGGTGGCGCAGTGTACGGATGTGCACTGTATTCGGCAATTGCCCCTATAGAGTCAGGAGATAGGCGATGTTTAAGCGCATGTTTCAACAAGACGTGACAGACACTGTCTAGAGCGGTTGTAGGCAATCCGGAATTCTTTGTAAGAAAAAGCCCGACTCAAGGTCGGGCTTCGATTCGGCAGGCGTAGGTTTGATTAACCCAAGTGCCCCTGATCCTGAATGATCGCGTCATCCAGGGCTTCCAGCAGCGCCTTACGCACCTTCAGCTTGGTGTGCTTGTGGGCGTTCATATTGATCTTCTTCAACTGGCGAGCTGCCTCCAGCGCTGCGGCCTGCAACTCTTCCGGTGCGACCACCTTGTCCAGGAACCCGGCGCCCAATGCGTCCTGCGGGTTAAACATCTCGGCATTGATCACCGAACGGTGGAACGCCGACTTGCGCAGACGATCCCGTGCCAGCTCGATCCCGGCGTGGTGCATGGTCATGCCGATCATCACTTCATTCAGGCCAATGCTGAACGGCCCGTCCACACCAATCCGGTAATCCGCCGACAGCAACAGGAACGCACCCTTGGCCACCGCGTGCCCTGGGCACGCCACGATCACCGGGAACGGGTGCGACAACAGGCGGCGGGCGAGGGTGGAACCCGACGTCACCAGACTCACCGCTTCTTTAGGGCCGGCGGTCATCACCTTCAAATCATAGCCACCGGACAAAATCCCCGGCGTGCCCGTGATGATCACCACCGCCCGATCCTTCTCGGCCTGATCCAGCGCTTGATTAAACGCACTGACCACTGCCGGCGAAATGGCATTCACCTTGCCGTTGCTCAGGGTCAGGGTCGCGATACCGTCTTCGAGGTGGTAGGCAATCAACTCACTCATGACGCGATTCCTTGTAATGCTTGTAATAGAAGGACAGACGGCAGACGTTACCCACCGCGCCCGCCCTGGTAAAGCGCCATGACTGACTACCCAGTCAGACTTTTCCCGCATGCCCACCCGCAGGCGGCCTTCGGCAGGGCGCAGCAGCTACTATAGACAAGCGCCGCGAGTGCCCGAGAATGGCAGAATCGCCGTGATGCGCATGGCGCCGCAGAGGGCTGGAACGGCATAACCGCCTAAGCGCATGAAAATTCTGAAAAAAACCTTTGCCATCGGAAAAGCTTTCGACTACATTAGCGCGCCTCGACAGACTGAATCAGTTTGACGAGATACGGTGAAGTGTCCGAGTGGCTTAAGGAGCACGCCTGGAAAGTGTGTATACAAGAAATTGTATCGAGAGTTCGAATCTCTCCTTCACCGCCAAATTCGATGTAAACAAAACCCCTGGTTTCGAGAGAAATCAGGGGTTTTGTGGTTTCTGGGGTTTGAATACAGGGTTGTGCTAGAGAAATATTTTCTCTAGCATCTGTGCCCATGGCTACCCTTCACAGTGAACGAAACTGGAAAATAAAAATCTATCCCGACGACCACGCGCCGCCGCACTTTCACGTGCAAACGCCAGACGGAGAGTCGTTGGTTCAGATAGAAGGGCTGGTGGTTCTCGGCAAAGGTGCCGAAACCAAGGCCTTGAAAGCTGCCCTGCTTTGGGCAAGAGTCCATACCACTGATCTTTGGCGCGTATGGAATGAACAAAACCGGAGGAACTGACTTATGACCAGCAAGCTTCGCATCTCTGCTGTGCAACCAGTTGCCGGCAAGCATGCCATCGAAATTGAGTGGAATAACGGCAAGCGGCATACCGTTGATCTCACTGATCACATAAATACCTTTCCGATTCTAAAACCCCTTCAGGACTTGGCTCTATTTGGTCGGGTTGAAGTCGGTGAGTGGGGCTTTGACGTGACTTGGGGCAATGACCTTGAGTTGTCCGCCGGCACCTTGCATCGTTTGGCGCTGGAACAGTCCGGCGAGGTCATGCTGACGCAGGACTTCAGAAAGTGGATGCTCAGCAACAATCTGTCGCTCTCCGCTGCGGCTGTGGAACTGGGCTTCACTCGTAGGACCATTACTTCCTACAGCAGCGGGGCCGCTCTGATTCCCAAGCACGTGGGGTTGGCGTGTAAGGGGTGGGAGTACGAGCATAAGGCTCGTGGCACGCGTTGCGTTTAGATTGGTAATGTGTCTAGTCCTGAAATAGGTTTACACCTGTTTTAGCCTCAAAACGCCCGATGCACCGCATCGGGCGTTTTGTATTTCAGCGACAGATGAGGCCGCTCGTTGTTATAGATCAGCACCGACTCGTCTACCATCCGGATGGCCTCTGCAAAATCTTTGGGGCGATGCAGCAATAACTCGTTTTTCAAAATCCCATTCACACGCTCAGCCAATGCATTTTGGTAGCAGTCGTAGCCATCGGTCATTGAGCAGGTGATGCGGTACTTGGCATGCAGCCGCTGATAAAGCTCGGAGCAGTATTGGACGCCTCTGTCCGAGTGATGCACCAGGCGTTGTTCCGTTGTCCGCTGCTTGAGGGCTTTTTTGAACGCCTGGATCACCGATTCGGCGTGCAAGCTTTCATGGATATGGTGCCCCACGATTTTTCGAGAGTACGCATCGGTGATCAAACTCAGATAAGCCACACCCGTTTGCGTTGGTAAGTAGGTGATGTCCGCAACCCATACTTGCTCTGGCGCCTTGGCGACTACCTGAATCGGCCCATCTTTGAGCAGGTTTGGATGACGGCGAAAGCGATGATGGCTGTCTGTCGTTTTGTGATAGGCCCGTCTGCGGGGAACCAGTTCGCGCCGATCTCGCAAGATATCGAATAAACGGTCTCGACCAACCTTTACGGTCACTTCTGGCTCAGTGCGCATTAGATTGTGAAGTTTTCGGGTGCCAATGCGCGGTTGCCGAAGTCGCTTTTCCCTCACGAATCCCATCACTTCCTGGGCATGACGGGCCCGGGCATCACACGCCCGGTTGCGCTTGTAATAAGCCTGGCGGGAAATCCCCATGAACTGGCAAGCCCGACTAATGCTCAGGTCTTGGATCTGCCCCTGGGAGAGGACTTGCCGGATCGCTTTTTACGACAGAAACACCGAAGTCGTTCTTCAAAACATCAACGACGGCTTCGAAAAACTGAGCTTTCTGGTTGGCTTGGGCAAGCTTTTCTTCAAGCTCTTTGATTCGCTGTTCGGGTGTCAGCGGTTTATCGGGCTCATCCATGGAACGAGGTCTCTTGGAGCGAATGGACGCGCCTTGACTCCAGTCCTGCCGACCATGCCTGCGTAACCAATTCAGTACAGTCGTTTTACCCTGAATGCCATAGCGCTCTTGAGCCTCTTTATAACTCAACTCGCCTTTTTCGACCTGATCGACGACCGACAATTTAAAGGTTAGCGTGTAATCACGCTGACTGCGCCTTTCTCCCGTATTCATTACTCCCTCCTGAGAATGGGTCAGAAGGTGTAAACCTTATTCAGGACGGAACAATGTTCGCAAAAAAGGGATGACTGAGAGGTCGTCCCTTTTTCGTTTTTGCGGGATCAAGCCAATGGGTTCAGGAATACTGAGCCGCCATCCTCCGACCTATGACATCCAGCAAATCGCATCCATCGCGTAACGGAATTGCGCAGAGCAATGAAAAATCGCTGAGTACGACCGTATCGCTGCTGATTTCCGCACGCAGCGCCAGGTTTTCAAGAACTTGGGTTACGGCGCGAATCCGATAGTTTGCAGCATCAAGCAAGACGTCCAGCGGTGCTGTGGTGTCTACGAAAAGGGCGGGTGTGGTGGAGTCGTTGCTGGTGAGTGCCATGTATTGATTCATGCAGGAGTCCATCTGAGACAAATAGAAAAGTTGACTAACCTTTTTCAAGCTAGTCCTTCATAAAACAGCCGTCACCTGGAAAACTGGTTCGCCGAGTTTTAGTTTTCAGATTTGTCTTCGAGTCGCCAAACTCGGTCGCCATGAGGGCGACCGAGGGACTATAGGCTTGGCATCAACAAGCGGGGAGTGCACACCTTCCGATTGATCTGTAGGAAATCACTCCGGTTGACGAACTACACGCTCTCACGCCTGCACATACACCCAAGCCGTCAACCCTGAAGCCAACCCCACCGAAACCCGTTTATAGTCCGACACCTCATACGCATCCGCCGCTGCCAGTTCCTGCTCGGTAATCTGAAACACCATCCCTTCAACACTGTCTTCATTGCGCCCGCTGGGAGCAACGATCGGATGATGAGTTTTGCCACTGGCCGCCAACACCTCAGGATCCGTAATCTCCACCCAGCTTTTCGAGTACCCCAGCATCGCATCCTGCTGACCCGCCAGCTCCCGCCCAAAGTTGGACAGTTGAACGGCCTTGTCCTGCAACGTGCCGTAGGAAAACAACAGCACGGGAAATTCGGTCGAGCGTTCCATCTTTATTCCTTGAAAAGTTAAGCCAGCAAATCTTCGTAAAACGCACCATAAGCTCCGCTCGGGTGCGCAATCTGTATCTCAAGAATCCACAGCCCTTCATTCGGATAGTGGTCAAAATCCCCAAGATCACCGCCACGATAAATCGCATGGGGGTAATCGCTGACGCGATGCCCTTTGATGTCCAGGTTCAGCACCCAACCCATTTCCTTTGCTTGCTCTTCGGCAAAACGATACAGCTCCAGGCCGACGACTTTGTCGTTCCTCCAGCGCTGTTCAACCCGGTCGAACAACTCTTTCGCCGCGCTCGCGCACGCGGCCATCTCGGGGTTGTTGCCGGTGCTGAAGGTCGCACCCGCATCACCTTCATGGCCTTGCCACACGGCGCCCATGTCGATGAAGTAGATGTCGTTTTCCCCCAGCGCCGGGTCGCCGTCGGAGCGTTCCTTGAAGGTTTTGAGGGTGTTGGCGCCAAAGCGCACCAGCAGCGGGTGCCAGATGCGTTGCATGTCGAGGTCGGCGAGGACCTTTTTGCCGAGTTCGCGGGCTTCGGATTCGAGCATGCCGGGGCGGATGAGTTTGGACAGCGCTTCGATGGCGCGCCAGGTCATGGCCTGGGCGTAGCGCATTGAGTCGATGCTATAGGCGACGCCCACAGCTTCCTTGGATGATTGTGCGGTCACCGGCTTTTCCTCGGCTTTATAGTGTCAGGCGTTATGCGTTTTACTATATAGCGAGTAGATGTACGACCCCAAGTGGATATGCCGATGTTTTCTGGCGCGAGGGGTCTGGTGAATATGAGTGAGTCAGGGAGGAGGGGGCATCAGATGGTCAGTAGAAGATTCCGGCAAGATTGCCTTTTTCTACGAGTTCACGCGGCTCGCGTAAAATTTGCTCCAGAATTGAGAGTCTCGAGCTGCCTTCTTCGCGTAGAAGGGTACCGACGAGTAGGCCTCTTTTAAGCGTCGCGAGCCCTGCGCCCGCCTTTCGGCTTCCTGGATGCTCAAAGCTCCACTTTGCCAGATTTCCATCCAGAAGCTGTCGGCCCGCAGTGTCTCGGAAGGTTTTGTTTGCGAAGTCGTAATAAGCATTTCGTACCTCCGGCACGTTGCGAGCGATGGCGAGTTTTATAGTCGGTTTGGTTTGGTGATAGCTATCAGCGAAATACGACGATACGTGACGTCGTATTTCTGCTTTCGAGGGGCGATGAAAATCCAGCTCTCAAATATGCAGCCAGGCCATCCCACCCAACACCACGCTCACGCCCCCGGCGGTATACGCCATGCGCTTCAACCATTCCTTCCTTGTCAGCAAGGTAATCGCCGCCAGCGAAATCGCGATCTGAATCGCGGTCATTGCTTGCGCCCAGCGGTGATGCTGATGCAGCGCCTGCTCTGACTTTTCATCCCATTCTTTCGAGGTGGCTTCAAGCTTTTCGGCTTTTTTGCGCACGTCTTCCTTCTGGGTTTTATAACGCTCGATCTCGTCGGTGTAGTGCTTGGCGTCGATGCCCGGGATATGCGTCGCCAGCTCCGCAAGGTTCTGCCGGCTGGATTTGGCCTGGTAGTAGTTCCATTGGTTGGCGGCTTCGGTCTTGAAGATGGCGGCGTTGTTTTTGTCCATCGCCGCTTCGCTTTCGGTGGAGCCGGCCTGGTAGCTGAGCATGGCGCCGACGGTGGCCATGATGGCGGTCATCACAGCGATGCGGCTGGCGAAATTGTCGCCCTGCCTGTGGGCATGTTCGGTGGCGTGTTCGACGTGTTTTTCGTGGGGGCTGGGGACTTCGAAGGCTTCGGACATGGGGGCGTCTATGAAGGGTTTGAGGGACTCTGATTCTTCACCAGCGAAGCTGTCTCAATCCTGTACGTAATGCTGCAAACCGGCGACCAGGGCATCAAAGGTGACGCGGCAGCGCGGGCTGTTGCGCAGGTCTTCGTGCATGGTGACCCAGGTGTCGAGCTGGAGGGCGAATGCGTCCGGCAGGACCCGGCTCAGGCGGGCGTCTTGCCGGGCCAGTTTGACCTGGCAGCCGCCGATGCCGGCGCCGGCGCGGATCAGGGCCAGTTGTGCGAGGTCGCTGTCGCTGCTGAGTGAAAAAGCGCTGCGCTCGAACCCTTTGACGGCCAGGCTGCGGATGAAAGCGCTTTCCTGGTCGTAGCCGATGACTGAATGGGTGGTGAGGTCGTTCAGGCTCTGGGGCGTGCCGTGTTGTTGCAGGTAGTCGTTACGCGCGTGCAGGCCGACTTCGATCACGCCGATGCGTTTCGCCAGCAGTTGTTCCTGGCTGGGTCGGACCATTCGCACGGCGATGTCGGCTTCCAGTTGCAGCAGGTCCAGCAGGCGGTTGCTCAGCACCAGTTCGACCTTGAGGTGCGGGTGCTGTTGACGCAGGCGGGTGATGATCGGCGGCAGCACTTCCACGCCAATCACTTCGCTGGCCGACACCCGCACCACGCCACGCACTTCGGGACCTTGGGGCGAGGCGGCCCGTTCGAGAGCGGCGGCCGTGGTTTCCATGGTTTCGGCGTGGGTGCGCAGGGTGAGGGCGACGGCGGTGGGCAGCAGGCCGCTGGCAGAGCGGGTGAACAGCACCACGTTCAGGGATTTTTCCAGCGCAGCGATGTGCCGCCCAACGGTGGGCTGCGTAATGCCGAGCTGCCGTGCGGCCCCCGACAGCGATCCTTCCTTGAGTACCCCGAGGAATGACCGGTAAAGCTCCCAACCAATAGTCGATGCCATGCATAAATGTATAGCGTCTGGATGATCTTCGGCAATTCCTCTATAGCCCGCCGGCGAACAGAATCGCCTCATCAAACAACCCCAAGGGGAAAAAGCATGAACAAGGTTCTGGTGTTGGGTGCGACAGGCGGGATTGGTGGCGAAGTGGCGCGGCAGTTGTTTGCTGCCGGCTGGCAGGTATGTGCGCTGACGAGGGATGTGGATAAGGCCCACACCCAGAACGCCGATTTCACCTGGATAAAAGGTGATGCCCTGAACCGTGAGGAAGTGCTTGCGGCGGCGAAGGGCTGTTCGGTGATCGTGCATGCCGTCAACCCGCCCGGCTACCAGCGTTGGGCGGAGCTGGTGTTGCCGATGATCGACAACAGCATCGCCGCGGCAATCGCTGAAGGGGCAATGATTGTCTTGCCAGGCACGGTTTATAACTACGGCCCCGACGCATTTGCGCGGCTGGAGGAGGATTCACCCCAGCATCCACTCACCCGCAAGGGCGCGATCCGGGTGGAGATGGAACAGCGTTTGCGGGAGGCCACCGAGCGTGGCGCCCGGGTGTTGATCGTGCGCGCCGGCGATTTCTTCGGTGCCAAGGCCGGCAGCAGCTGATTCTCCCAAGGCTTGATCAAGCCCGCAAAGCCGGTGTCCAGCGTGAGTTATCCAGGCGCGCCAGGCGTGGGGCATCAGTGGGCCTACCTGCCTGACGTGGCGAGCACCATGGTCGAGCTGATCGCACGCCGCGACACCCTGGAGGCCTTCGCCCGTTTTCATATGGCGGGGCATATTGACGCCGATGGCCGGCAGATGAGCCAGGCGATTCAGCGGGTGGTGTCACGCCGGACCGGCCAGCAGCCTTCTGTACGTGCTTTCCCGTGGTGGCTGCTGAAACTGGCCGCGCCCTTTGTCACCACCTTCCGCGAGATGCAGGAAATGCGCTACCTGTGGCAAACCGAGGTGCGCATGGATAACCGCCGCCTCGTACAGACATTGGGCAGCGAACCGCACACGCCTTTGGATGAAGCGGTTGAGGCGACATTGGTGGGCATCGGCTGTTTGCCTAAGCGCGCCTGATCAGCCGCACATACACCGCGATATTGATCAACAGCACCAGTGCGCCCAGCCCCAGCTGGATCTGCGGGGTCAGCCCGGCCGGGTAGATCAGGGTCAGGATGTAATGCTCGATAAAGCCGCCGCCATAACCGTCCTGCCCGGCCAAATGACGAAACAGATTTTCCCAGCGGGTCAGCGGGCAGGGCAGATGGAACACTTCAACGGCAACGCCCCACGCGGCGGCAGGCAAATGCAGCCACATGACCGGTCGCCATTTGAGGGCGAGCAAGCCGCCGAACAGCACGAACAGAATGAACAACAGGTGAAACAGCACCAGGCCGTCGGCGGCAAAACGGTAGAGCATGATGGGGCTCGCTTTTTGAATGGATCAGGTCCCGAATTCTTCCTTCAGGAACTCAATGAACACCCGCAGTTTCTTCGGCGTGTTCGTGCGGTTGAAGTAATACAAATACAGCGCGCTGTGGGCAATCCAGTCGTCCAAAACCTCCACCAACTCGCCGCGTTGCAGGTACTGCTCGACGCTGGAGCGCGCGACGTAGGCAAAGCCAAACCCGTCCAGCGCACCGCGCACCATCAACTCCACGTCATTGGTCGCCAGCCGGCCTTTTACCGTCACCCGTATTTGCTTGCCGGCTTTTTCAAAGTCCCAGCGGTGCAGTGAGCCGGTCTGCGCGCTGCGGTAGTTGACGCACTCATGCTCCAGCAAATCGTGGGGATGAGTCGGCAGCTTGCGCCCCTGCAAATACTCCGGCGTGGCGACGATGACGAATCGCAGTTGCGTCGCCACCGGCACCACCACCATGTCTTCGGCCAGCACGTGGTCGTAGCGGATGCCCGCATCAAAGCCCTGGGCGACGATGTCCACCAGGCTGTTGTCCACCGCCACTTCCAGGTTGATGCCCGGGTATTTGCGCAGGAAGCGCTGGAGCAATGGTTGCAGGACCATTCTGCTGGCGGTGGAGGGAATGTTAAGGCGCAAGGTGCCGGCAGCGTCGACGGTGGCCGCCGCTACGCTGTGCAGGCTGGTTTGCAGTTCTTCCAGCAGCGGGGTGATCTTCTGGATCAACTGCTCGCCGGCCTCGGTCACGCTGACACTGCGGGTGGTGCGGTTGAGCAGTTGCACGCCCAGCTGTTTTTCCAGGGCACGCACGCGATGGCTGACGGTCGACACCGAGAGGCTGTTGGCGTCGGCCGCCTGGGTGAAGCTTTTCGAGCGGGCGACCTGCAAAAACAGGCGTAATTGCTGGAAATCGGGCGTGTCCATTGTGTGGTATTTCCGAAAGGGCCTTGCGGATTATGCATCTTTTTAGCAAGAACAGCGGCGCGCATACTTTTCCTACACACACGAGGATTGGCCCTTCATGACGACTTCCACCGCAAAACCCGTCTGGTTCATCACTGGTTGCTCCACCGGTTTCGGCCGCCAGTTGGCGCTGCACACCTTGAGCCTCGGTTACCCGACCGTGGTCACCGCGCGTAATCCGCAACAGGTGCAGGACATCGTCGCCGGTCACGAAGACAACGCCCTGGTGCTGACGCTGGACGTGACCGACCAGGCCCAGGTCGACGCCGCCGTGAAAGCGGCTGAAGCACGCTTCGGGCATATCGACGTGCTGGTCAACAACGCCGGTGTCGGCTATTTCGGCTCCTTCGAAGAAAGCGACCTGGATGATGTGCGCAACATGTTCGAAATCAACGTGTGGGGCTTGAGCGCCATGACCCGCGCGGCTTTGCCGGGCATGCGTGCCCGGCGTTCGGGCAGCATCGTGAACATCTCCTCGGTGGGCGGTGTAGCGGCGTTCCCGTCGTTGAGTTTCTACAACGCTACCAAGTTTGCGGTCGAGGGGCTTTCCGAGGCGTTGTCCCAGGAAGTCGCGCCGTTGGGCATCAAGGTGTTGCTGGTCGAGCCGGGCCCGTTCCGTACCGACTGGGCCGGGCGTTCGGCCAACGAGGCGGCCCACGGGATTGCCGACTATAAGGAAACGGCCGTGGCCCGGGCCAACATGGTTCGCAGCTACAGCGGCAAGCAGCCGGGTGACCCGGTGCGCGCGGCGATTGCCATCGTCAAGGCGGTGGAGGCTGAGCAGCCGCCATTGCGCCTGTTGTTGGGCAAGGCTGCGCTGAACTTTGCGCGGATCAAGGTGAAGGCGTTGAGTGCGGATTTTGACGCGTGGGCGGATGTGACCGAGGGCGCTGATTTTCCTGAGTGAAGCGCTGACAGGGTTCGGCACAACTTCGTAACGGTTGCTTGCAGGCAAGGCGGGCCGTTATTGTGCTGAATCCTTTTAGTTCTTTGCCCACGGATCTGTAGTGATGAATGCACCGCGTACCGCTGTCCCGATCAAGGCTGTGATTTTCGATATGGACGGGTTGTTGCTGGACACAGAAGGCATCTACACCGAAGTTACACAGATCATCGCCGAACGTTACGGGCGCACCTATGACTGGGGGATCAAGCAGCACATCATTGGTCGCGGCGCCCAGGACCTGGCCGACTACGTGGTCAAGGCGCTCGACCTGCCGATTACGCCCGCAGAATTTCTGGTGATCCGCGAGCCGCTGATGAGCGAGCGTTTCCCCAAGGCCCTGGGCATGCCGGGCGCTGAGGCGCTGGTGCGGCACTTGAAGGCGCATAACATTCCGATCGCCGTTGGCACCAGCTCGTCGCGCAACTCGTTTGGCCACAAGACCACGTTGCACCGCGAGTGGTTTGGGCTGTTCGACACCATCGTCACGGCGGATGATCCGGAAGTGGGGGCCGCCAAGCCTGCGCCGGATATCTTCCTCACGGCGGCGCGCCGGTTGGGTGTGGCACCCGAGGATTGCCTGGTGTTTGAGGACTCGCCGTTTGGCGTGACGGCCGCCAAGGCGGCGCACATGACCGCGATTGCGGTGCCGGATGAGGCGATGGCGGACAGCAAGTATCACCATGCCGACCAGATTATTCGCAAGTTGGCGGATTTTGACCTGGCGGCGTATGGCTTGCCGCCAATGCGCTAACTCCGAGATTGTTGGCTGGGTAGGGCTTTTGTGGTGAGGGGGCTTGTCCCCCGTTGGGCTGCGCAGCGGCCCCAAGAATAACGGGAGCGCTGCGCACTCCAACGGGGGACAAGCCCCCTCGCCACAGACAAGCCCTTCACCACACCTTCAACGCGTGGGCAACGTCTTCTGCCGCAAGATATAAACCGTCACCAGCACCGCACTGGTCAGCATGAACCCCCGCGCCCAGACCAGCGGCACCAGGTAGCAGGAAAACCCGATACTCACCCACATCAACCCAATGGCATACACCTTGCCCTTGAGCGGAATCCCGTTGCCATCCAGATAGTCACGGATCCACGGCCCCAGGCGCGGGTGTTCCACCAGCCATTGGTAGAAGCGCGGGGAGCTACGGGCGAAGCAGGCGGCAGCCAGCAGAAGGAAGGGTGTAGTGGGCAGTACCGGCAGGAAGATGCCGATGACCCCGAGCGCCACGCTCAACCAGCCGATGGCCAGCAGAACGTAGCGCGTGATCACAGAACGGTTGCCCATGGGCGCCACGGGCAACGGTCTTAGTGGTGGCGAGGCTTGAGGATCGCCGGCTTTTCGTCAGGTGCGTTGCACAGCAGGTACAGCGCGGTGAGTGCTTCCGGGATCTGAACGATCATGTCGTCCATCAGGTTGGCGTCGGCGGCGATGTCGGAGAACTCGGGTTGCTCGTCGAACAGGCCCGAACCGACCATGATCGGCAGCAGCATTTCGCTGACTTCTTCTTCAGCCGTCTCGAACCAGGCCTCTTCCCGCAGGAACACGCCTTCCATGAAACCGATGCACCAGCCGCGCAGTTCGGAGTCGTCCGGCTCTTCGCCCAGGTCCAGGTCGCAAGGCAGTTCAAACTCTTCATCGGACGCCAGTTGGCGTCCAATGTGAGCCTTGAGGGCCAGCAGGGTGGATTCGATTTCTTCGCGCTCGGCGGCATCACGGTAGTGAGGCTCTTCGGAGAACAGTGCGTCGATCCATTCACGGTCGGGCACGACGTCGGAGCAGATCGACAGCGCGGTCAGATAGCCGTGGGCGGCCACGTAGTCCAGCGCCTCGTCGTGCAGCTCATCGGCATCGAGGAAGGCTTGCAGGCGGGTTAGTTGCTCAGCGAAGGACATTGACGGACTACCTTGGGAATAAACGATGGGCAATTCTAGGCTTTCTTGAGCGCCCAGGCCAGCCGCAGCACAGATTTGGGAGGTATTTGAGCCCGGCGGCAATTCACCAACGGCACCCTTTGCCGGGTAACGCTCGGGTATACTGCCGCGTTTTGTGATGCCCCTGCAGGCCAAGCGCCTGGCGCGGGAAAAGTTCGCTTACGGATTATTTCCCGACCAAGCGTGCTTTTTCGACCAGCCTGTACAGAGGGATTTCGGCGATATTTGGAGTTTTTCATGCTCGAGCAGGCTCAACGCGTCCTCAAGGACATCTTCGGCTACGACAGTTTTCGTGGCCGCCAGGGTGCGATCATTGAGCGCGTGGCCAACGGTGGCGACGCCCTGGTACTGATGCCTACCGGCGGCGGCAAGTCGCTGTGTTTCCAGGTGCCGGCCTTGCTGCGTGACGGGCTCGCGGTGGTGGTATCGCCGTTGATCGCCCTGATGGACGATCAGGTGGCCACCCTGGAAGAACTTGGTGTGGCTGCCGCGTCGCTGAACTCCACCCTCAGCGCCGAACAGCAGCGCGACCTCGCCGCCCGGATCAAGCGCGGCGAAGTGAAGATGCTTTACCTGGCGCCCGAGCGCCTGGTGCAGCCGCGGATGCTGGCGTTCCTGCAGAGCCTGGAAATCGCCCTGTTCGCCATCGACGAAGCCCACTGCGTGTCCCAATGGGGCCACGATTTCCGTCGCGAATACCTGCAGCTCGGCCAACTGGCGGAGTTGTTCCCGAACGTCCCGCGTATTGCCCTGACGGCCACCGCCGACAAACGCACCCGTGAAGAAATCGTCGAGCGCCTGCACCTGCAGGACGCCGAGCGTTTTCTGTCGAGCTTCGACCGTCCCAATATTTTTTACCGCATCGTGCCCAAGGAACAGCCGCGCAAGCAGTTGCTGGCGTTCCTCTCCGATCGACGCAGCGATGCCGGCATTGTCTATTGCCTGTCGCGCAAGAAGGTCGACGAGGTCGCCGCGTTCCTCAGTGAACAAGGCTACCCGGCGCTGCCGTATCACGCCGGCCTGCCCAATGAACTGCGGGCGTTCCACCAGAAGCGCTTCCTCAACGAGGAAGGCCTGATCATGGTCGCCACCATCGCGTTCGGCATGGGCATCGACAAATCCAACGTGCGCTTCGTGGCCCACATGGACCTGCCCAAATCTCTCGAGGCGTACTACCAGGAAACCGGGCGTGCCGGCCGTGACGGCCTGCCGGCGGATGCCTGGATGGTCTACGGCCTGCAGGACGTGGTGATGCTCAAGCAGATGCTGCAGAACTCCGAAGGCGACGAGCGCCACAAGCGCCTGGAACAGCACAAGCTCGACGCGATGTTGTCGTTGTGCGAAGAAACCCGCTGCCGTCGCCAGACCCTGCTCGCGTACTTCGACGAAGACATGCCCGAGCCTTGCGGCCACTGCGACAACTGCGTGGACGGCGTACAGACCTGGGACGCCACCGAGCCTGCGCGCCAGGCGTTGTCGGCGATCTACCGCACCGGCCAGCGCTATGGCGTCGGCCATCTGGTGGATGTGTTGCTGGGCAAGGACAACGAAAAGATCCGCAGCTTCGGCCATGAAAAACTCTCGGTCTACGGCGTCGGCAAGGCCCGCGCCGAAGGCGAGTGGCGCTCGCTGTTCCGGCAGATGGTCGCCCGTGGGCTGGTGGATATCGACCTGGAAGGCTACGGCGGCCTGCGCCTGAACGACAGTTGCCGGCCGTTGCTCAAGGGCGAAGTCAGCCTGGAGCTGCGCCGCGACCTCAAGCCGCAAACCACCGCCAAGAGCAGCACCAGCCAGGCCAGCCAACTGGTGCGCTTCGAAGAGCGCGAACAGTGGGAAGCCTTGCGCGCGCTGCGTAAGAAGCTCGCGCAGGAACACAGCGTTCCGCCTTACGTCATCTTTCCCGACTCCACCTTGCTGGAAATGCTCCGCGAGCATCCCACCACCCTGGGCGAAATGGCCAGGGTCAGCGGCGTCGGCGCGCGCAAGCTGGAGCGTTATGGCCAGGCCTTCCTCGAGGTGCTCGGCGGGCAGGTCGAGGCGCCAAAAGAGGTCGCCGACATTCGCCACGAGCTGATCAGCCTGGCCCGCGCCGGCATGACCCCGATCCAGATCGCCGGGCAACTGCAATGCTCGGAAAAGAACGTCTACACCTTGCTCGCCGAGTCCATCGGCAAGCAGCAGTTGTCGTTGGAGCAGGCCCTTGATTTGCCGGAAGATTTGCTCGGAGAAATCCAGGATGCATTTCTCGACGGAGAAGGCGAATTGCCACCTGTTTCCGAGATCTCACCACTGTTTACCGGTCGGGTTCCCGAAGGCGTTTTGTACTGCGTGAGGGCTGCTTTGCAGTCGGAATTCGAGATTTGATGTGCCAATTACGACAATGTAACGAATCAGTACATACCGGGTCTTGCCTACTGGCATGGGTCATGCTTAGCTGACTAATAATTAGCCACACTTTATTTTCAGTCTAATCCATGAGTTTTTTATGCCGTTAACCGATCAACACCGTTTTGGCATGCAGTTGGCGCAGATGTCCCGAGGGTGGCGTGCCGAACTGGATCGTCGCCTGGCAGGTTTGGGCCTGTCCCAGGCACGCTGGCTGGTGCTGCTGCACCTGGCGCGTTTTACCGAGCCGCCTACCCAACGTGAGCTGGCGCAGAGCGTCGGAGTCGAGGGCCCCACCCTGGCCCGTTTGCTCGACAGCCTGGAAGGGCAGGGCCTGGTGGAGCGCCAGGCCGTGGTGGAAGACCGCCGCGCCAAGCGCATCGTGCTGTGCGACACCGCGAAGCCCTTGATCGAACAGATCGAAACCATCGCCACGGCCTTGCGCCATGAGCTGTTTGTGGGCGTCGATGAAGAGGATCTGCGGGTGTGCATGCGGGTTCATGAGCACATCCTCGGAAACCTCGAGAAGTCCTGATCCCCGTACTCCGATGATCAAAAAATGTGGGAGCGGGCTTGTTGTGGTGAGGGGGCTTGCCCCCCGTCGGGTTCACCGCAGATTGATGGGGCTGCTTCGCAGCCCAACGCGGGGCAAGCCCGCTCACCACAACAAGCCCGCTCCCACATTGGTTTTGCGGTGTAATTAGAACGTCTGCCCCAGGTTCAGATACACCGCCTGCTGACTGTCATCGTTAAACCCATAACTGAAATTCAACGGCCCCAGCGGCGTATCAAACCCCAGGAAAATACTGGCGGCGTTGATGTATCCGCTGTCGTACTCATTGTCGTTGTTCCACGCCCGCCCGCGTTCCAGTGACGCGCCCAGGTACAACGGGAAATCCAGCGGCAAATAAGACCGTGGCGTCAGCCGGCGATAGTAAACCGCGCGCATCAGGCTGATGTTCTGCCCGGCAATCGCATCCTCGCGGAACCCCGACAACTGCCGCGCGCCCCCCAGCAGGAAGCTGGAAATCACCACGTCCGACTGATCCAGCGTGCGCCCATAGCGCCCGCCGAGGATCAATGTGTCCGGGCCGCTGCTCATGGCCTTGTCCAGTTTGAACTCCCACTGGCGATAGCGCTGGTCAGAGCCCAGCCCCGGTTCGAACTCACGGAAGGCCAGGCCGATGTCTTCGCCGGTGTGGGGGAAGTACACGTTGTCGAACGAGTCAAAGGAGTATTTCAGCTCGTAAAAGCCTTCGCTGAAGTTGATGCTCGGCGAGTTGCGGTCGCCAATGCGCACATCCGCCTTGCCCCAGGCCTCGCCGACGCCGAAACGAATCTCGCCGCTGTTGCCGATCTGCCGGCCCACGTTCAGGCCGAAGCCGTAGCGCTCCAGGCGGTACTCGGAGATCGGGTTGTTGTCTTCAATCAGTTCAACGTTCTGCGCCTGGGCACTGATATAGGGCGCGACGAAGTAGCGCGAGCCGGTGTCCATCGGCTGATAGAACTCGCTGTACAGCTCTTGCTTATCACCGATCTGCACCCGCGTCAGCCATTCGGCACCGAGGCGGTTGATGCCGTTCATGCGGTAGCTGGCGCCGAGGTTGAAGGCGCTGTCGCCGCGCATGTCATCCGACAGGTTGAGGCCCAGGCGCAGGTAGTCGGTGCCGCTGCGTTTGCCCCGGGCGCTGATGACCAGGGTGTTGTCCTTGCCCTTTTTCACCACGCGGTATTGCACCTGTTCGAAATAATCCAGGCCGTACAGGGTGCCCATGTCGGTTTGCAGACGGGCCAGGTCCAGAGGCTCGCCGAGGTTCTGGCGGATGTAGTAGCGGATCACCTCGTCGCCCACCTTGGAGTCGTTCTCTACCTTGATCGCGGTGATCACCGGGTTGCGCTCGCCGGGCGTGCGGGCCGCTACCAGTGAAGGGTCCACCGGCTCGGCCGGGCGCAGGTGCGCCAGGCGCACGTCGAGGGCGCGAGTGGCGCGGTAGCCGGCGTCGATCATGTCCTTGGCACGGCCGAAATCCGTCACCCCGTAGGCGGCCAACGGCGGCTGGATCAGCACGTCCCGCGGGGCCAGGGCCTTGAGTTGTTCTTCGGAGTTGCGCCGGGTCATCAGGGTGATGGACTGGTTGAGCACGTCCACCACGGTGTTGAGTTGCTTGCGTGAGCGCAGCGGGGTGCCGATGTCGACGACGATGGCGATGTCGACCCCCATTTCCCGCGCCACATCCAGCGGGATGTTATCGGTCATGCCGCCGTCCACCAGCAGCCGGCCATCCAGTTCCACCGGGGCAAACACCGCCGGGATCGACATGCTGGCGCGGATCACCTGGGGCAAGTGGCCTTTGCGGAACACCACCTTTTCGCCGCTGGTAATGTCGGTGGCCACGGCGCGGAAGGGGATCGGCAGCTTGTCGAAATCCCGGACGTTACTGGTGTGGGCGAACATGCTTTCCAGCAGCAGGGCCAGGTTCTGGCCCTGGATCACGCCCAGTGGCAGGCCGAGGCTGCCGTCATCGCGAAAGCTGAGTTTCTGTTTGACCAGGAAATCCCGGTCATCCTGCTTGCGCCGGAACGGCACGTCTTCCCGCGGCGGCGCATCGGACAGGGCGAGCTTCCAGTCGATGTTCAGCGCGAGCTTTTCCAGCTCGTCGATCTTGTAGCCCGAAGCGTACAACCCGCCAATCACCGCGCCCATGCTGGTGCCGGCAATCGCGTCGATGTGGATGCCTTGCTCTTCCAGGGCCTTGAGCACGCCAATGTGCGCCAGGCCACGGGCGGCGCCGCCGGAGAGTACCAGGCCGATCTTCGGGCGCGGGTTTTCGACGGCTTGGACGAGGACGGGGAACAGGCACAGCAACAGGCAGGACAACAGGCGGCGCATCATCAATCTCAAGGCTGGACGATAAAGGCCGGTATTATAGCCACTCGATCCTTTCAACCCGCCAAGCAGGAGCCTGTCAATTCATGTCTGCGGCCAAACCCGAGATTGTCATCACCTATTGCACCCAGTGTCAGTGGCTGCTGCGCGCCGCCTGGCTGGCCCAGGAGCTGTTGAGCACGTTCGCCGATGACCTCGGCAAAGTGTCCCTGGAGCCGGCTACGGGCGGTGCGTTTCGGATTACCTGCGACGGCGTGCAGATCTGGGAGCGCAAGGCTGACGGTGGCTTCCCGGAAGCCAAGGTGCTCAAGCAACGGGTGCGCGACCAGATCGACCCGCAACGGGACCTGGGGCATAACGACCGCGTGCAATAAAGGCCACTGCCGCTGGCGGTGACCTTGCGGCGTGCCTACTTGGTGGCCATCCGCTGTTTGAGCCAGCCGACCACCAGCGTCAGGACCAGGCCGCCGACACCGCCGCCGATAACGTTGCTGGCCAGGGCGGCAAGGGTCAGGTCACTGGCGGT
The DNA here is from genome assembly GCF_012935715.1 of Pseudomonas sp. ADAK13. NCBI lineage: Bacteria > Pseudomonadati > Pseudomonadota > Gammaproteobacteria > Pseudomonadales > Pseudomonadaceae > Pseudomonas > Pseudomonas sp. ADAK13. The sequence goes on along the minus strand of NZ_CP052860.1, from coordinate 325,010 downwards.
TTCAGTGCCGGTGATGAGGGAGACGATCTGGCCCAAGACCAGGCCGCCAACCCCGCCGACCAGCGTGTTGAGGCCGGTCCCCAGGCTTTGTTTGCCCAGGCCAGCGATCTGCCCGCCGATGGCGCCGCTGATGATTTGAAGGACCAGGCTGATGAACATTTCCATGGTGCAACCCCTGCATAGCGTTGATGGAATGACCACTCGCTTGCAGCAACTTCAAAAAGCACCCGGGCTGTCGTCGAGAAGTCTGGATCCGTTGAACGACCACACACTGTCACGGACACCCAAAGTATAGATCAGGCCGTGGCGGCGGGTTGTTTGGCCGGCTTGGCGCTGCCCATCAACCCGGACACCACGATGGCGACGATGATCAGCGCGCCGCCCATCAGCATGCGCAAGGTCGGCGTTTCCGCAAACAGTAACCAGGCCACCGTGATGCCGTACACCGGCTCCATCGCAAACACCACCGCCGCGGTACGCGCCTTGAGCACCGCGAGGCTGGCGACAAACAGGCTGTGGGCGAGGCCGGTGCAGAAGACCCCGAGCAGGCCGATCCACAGCCAGTCCAGCGCACGCACCTCGGCCAGCCCGGGCGCGGCAACCGGCAACAGGCACAGCGCTACCACCACGTTCTGGCACAAGGCGGCCTGCACCGGCGGAATGCGCCCGCTGGCGCGGTTGTTCAGTGACAGCAGCGAGAACAACAAGCCGGAACCGACCGCCCACAACAGGCCGCTGGTGGCTTGGCTGGCGAGGTTGAAATCCGGTGTGACCAGCACCAGGCCGATGCTCACCAGTACCACCAGCAGGATTTCATTGGCGCGGATCCGCTCACGGAAAATCAGGCCTTCCAGAATCACCGTGAACGCCGGGAACGTGGTGAAGCCCAGGGTGGCGATGGCCACGCCGGCGATTTTCACCGCAATAAAGAAGCTCACCCAGTGCCCGGCCAGCAGCAGGCCGCTGACCAGCAGGCGGCGCCAGTCCCGGGCTTGCAGCGTTTGCCAGGTGGTGTTGCTGGCGAAGCGCGCGAAGATCGCCAATGCAATCACCGCGAACGCCGCGCGGCCAAACACGATAATCGCCGGCGAAGCGGCCGCCAGTTTGCCGAACACGCCAGTGAGGCCAAACATCAATGCGCCGATATGCAGGGCGCCGAGGGCTGTGCGGGGAGTCATTGCGATCCTTAAACAACGGGTTTACAGGATCGCAGTCTAGAGGGTTGTACGCGTTTGCGTCTGTCGTCGGGCTCGCGGATTTTGTCGCAGGGCTCTTGTTTCAAAAGCAGAGGAGATCAAATGTGGGAGCTGGCTTGCCTGCGATAGCGGAGGGCCAGTCAATCAATTATTAGCTGATCCACTGCTATCGCAGGCAAGCCAGCTCCCACGGGAGACCGCGCTCGTCTAATGGCGCCGGGCGATGCGCCAAACTCCCGCAACATCGCTGCGGCAAACGCACTTTGCGAACCATAACCGACCCGCGCGGCAATCTCGCCGATGGGCAGCGGGCTGTCGCGCAACAGGTCGCGGGCCATCTGCAGGCGGCGGGTGCGGATGTAGTCCATCGGCGTCTGTCCGCATTCCGCCATAAACCGCGCATGCAGGCGGGCCACGGACAGGTCGGCGAGCTTTGCCAGGTCCGCGACTTGCAGCGGGTGCGCAGCGTGTCGCTGGATATGCGCATTAAATGCGGCGTACGGCAGGCGCTTGCCCGTCGGCAGCTGTGTGAGATTGAGGCTCGCCAGCAGCAATACGGCGCCTTGCTGGACGATCAGCGGATCGTCCACCGGACTGCTCGCCAGCCACTGCACCAGTTGGCTTTGGCGGTTGTCGAGGGTCAGGTGTGCGGACTGGTCGAGCAAGCGGCGGCTGGCGTCGGCATGCTCGCCCAAGGACTGCGCCAACCAGTGTTCATCGGGCACGTCCAGCACCAGGCAGCGGCTGCCATCGCGACTGATGCACGCGTGGTGTGCGGCGTAGGGCAGCACCATTACGCTGCTGTGCTGCACCTGGCTGCCTCGGCCATCCACCTCGAAGTCCAGATGCCCGGACAGGCCAAACACCAGCTGCGCGTGGTCGTGGCTGTGGGCGATGGGCTCTTCGACATAGTGGCGTAGCGTGAGGTTGGGTCTCATCGCAGTCTCCTGGGCAGGCGTGCAGTTTACATCGCTTCGGCCGTATTGGGCGCTGTCATCAGACTGACGCAACACTGTCATGGGCTATTAATCCCATGGGCGCAAGCTCGCGAAAACACCGTGAGGCATGCCCATGACCAGCGCCGAACTCGCCAAGCCCAGCCGTAAGCAACGCGTGCGTACCCTGTGGATTTCCGACGTGCATTTGGGCACCCGGGATTGCCAGGCCGAACACCTTTCGCATTTTCTCAAGGGCTACCACGCCGACAAGGTCTACCTGGTGGGCGATATCATTGACGGCTGGAAACTGCGCAGCGGCATGTATTGGCCACAGGCCCACACCAACGTGATCCGCCGCCTGCTGACCATGAGCAAGCGCGGCACCGAGGTGATCTACGTCACCGGCAACCATGATGAGTTTCTGCGGCGCTATTCCAAGCTGATCCTCGGCAATATCCAACTGGTGGACGAAGCGGTGCACGTGACTGCCGATGGCCGGCATTTGCTGGTGATCCATGGCGACCAGTTCGACGTGATCACCCGCTATCACCGCTGGCTGGCGTTCCTCGGCGACTCGGCCTACGAGTTCACCCTGACCCTCAACCGCTGGCTGAACCACTGGCGGGCGCGTTATGGCTACGGCTACTGGTCGTTGTCGGCGTACCTCAAGCACAAGGTCAAGACGGCGGTCAGCTTTATCAGTGATTTTGAAGAAGCGATTGCCCACGAAGTGACCAAGCGCGAATTGCACGGCGTGGTCTGCGGGCATATTCACCACGCGGAGATTCGCAAGGTGGGCGAGGTGGATTACCTCAATTGTGGGGATTGGGTGGAGTCGTGCACGGCGCTGATCGAGCACTGGGACGGGCATATCGAGTTGTATCGGTTGGCGGATGCCCAGGCCAAAGAGGCGCAGCTCAAGGCCGAGATGGTGGCTGGTTAAAGATTGGCTCGGTCCAAGTGTGGGAGCTGGCTTGCCTGCGATAGCATCAACTCGGTTTTATAGACAGACCGAGTCGTCTGCATCGCAGGCGAGCCAGCTCCCACATTTTGATCCGGTTTCTTCAATTAGGTATTGGAAACATCCGCGATCGCTTCAGCCAACAGCGTCAACCGCGTCGCATCAATCCCCGCCACGTTCGCACGCCCGGAGTTGACCATATACACGCTGTGCTTCTCCCGCAGTCGTTGCACCTGTGAGGCACTCAGTCCGGTATAGGAAAACATCCCGCGTTGCGCCGCGATGTGCGCAAACCGCTCCGACAACCCATGGGGCGCCAACGCTTCCACCAACCCGGAACGCAACTGTGCAATCCGTGCGCGCATCGCTTCAACTTCTTCGGCCCACTGCTTTTTCAGCCCGGCATCACCGAGAATGGTCGCCACCACAGCGGCACCATGGTCCGGCGGCGTCGACCACAAGTTACGCGCAATAAACGCCAGCTGGCTGCGTACATCCGTCAGCTTCTCGGCATTCGTCGCGCACACGATCAACGCGCCGACACGGTCGCTGTACAAGCCGAAGTTCTTCGAGCAGGAACTGGTGATCAGCACTTCAGGCAGCTCGGTCGCAAACAACCTCACCGCCCACGCATCCTGCTCCAGGCCGTCACCAAAACCCTGGTACGCAAAGTCGATCAGCGGCAGCAGTTCGCGTTCGCGGACGATTTTCAGCACCTGGCGCCAATCGTCCCGGGACAGGTCGAAGCCGGTCGGGTTGTGGCAGCAGGCGTGCAGCAGCACCACATCGCCTTTTGGCACCGTGGACAGCGTGGCCAGCATCGCCGCCACATCCAGTCGGTTGTCACTGCCCACATACGGGTAATGGCTGACCTTGAGCCCGGCCTTGGCGAAGATGGTTTCGTGGATCGGCCAGGTCGGGTTGCTCAGCCAGATGCCACGGCCAGGCAGGCTGTGGGCGATAAAGTCGGCGCTCAGGCGCAGCGCGCCGGTGCCGCCAGGCGTCTGGGTAGCGCCGGCACGACGTTCGCTCAGCAGCGGCGAACCGGCGCCCAGCACCAGCTCACTGATCAACGTGCCGAACGCGGCATTGCCGTGGCCGCCGATGTAGGTCTTGGTGGTCTGTTGCTCCACCAGGCGCTGTTCGGCCAGCTTCACCGAATGCGGGATCGGCGTCAGGCCCTGATCGTCCTTGTACACGCCTACGCCGAGGTCGAACTTGTTCGGGTTCGGGTCCTGGGCATACAGCTCCATCAGCCCGAGGATCGGGTCCCCGGGCACCCGGCCAATTGCGTCAAAATGCATTACTTGCGGCCCTCGGCATCCTTCGCCACTTCGTCAGTGCGCGCGGCCATGATGAAGTCGTTACGGTGCAGGCCCTTGATGGAGTGGCTCCACCAGGTCACGGTGACTTTGCCCCATTCGGTGAGCAGGCCCGGGTGGTGGCCTTCAGCTTCGGAGATCGCGCCAACGGCGTTGGTGAAGGCCAGGGCAAATTTGAAATTCTTGAACAGGAAGACCTTTTCCAGCTGCATCACGCCATCGCGTACTTCGATGTTCCAGTCGGGGATCTGCTTGATCAGCACCGGCAACTCTTCGTCGCTGACTTGCGGGGCGTCGGCGCGGCAGGCTTCGCAGTGGGCTTGGTTCAACGTGGTCATGTGGGTATTCCTGAAATCGAGTGTTTGGAAAACGGTCGTCAGTGGCGTCACCCTAAAGCAACGCGCGGCCAGGGAACAGACTCACCTGGCCTTAAAAGCCGCGGTTCACGCCGCCTTGGGCTTGGGCGGGAATTTCGGCGCGTGCAGGCCCAGCTGCATCCCGCGTTCGACCATGCCCATGATGTCTTCCTGCGCCACTTCGAACAGGCGCTTGAGGTTGGGCAGGGCGAAGTACAGCGGTTGCAGGATGTCGATGCGATACGGCGTGCGCATCGCTTCCAGCGGGTCGAAGGCTTGGTGCTCAGGCTCGTCCGAGAGGCTGTACACCGTCTCCTTGGGCGAAGACAGAATGCCGCCGCCGTAGATGCGCCGGCCTTCGGGCGTGTCCACCAGGCCGAACTCGATGGTCATCCAGTACAGGCGCGCCAGGTACACGCGCTGTTCCTTGGTGGCGGCCAGGCCGAGCTTGCCGTAGGTGTGGGTAAATTCCGCGAACCAGGGGTTGGTCAGCAGTGGGCAGTGGCCGAAGATCTCGTGAAAAATGTCCGGTTCCTGCAGGTAATCCAGCTCTTCACGGGTACGAATAAACGTCGCCACGGGAAACTGCTTGCTGGCGAGCAATTCGAAAAAGGTCTGGAAGGGAATCAGCGCCGGTACCCGGGCTACTTGCCAGCCGGTGGTTTCGGCCAGCACTTTGTTGATTTCCGCCAGTTGCGGAATGCGGTCGTGGGGCAGGCCGAGCTTGTCGATGCCGTCCAGGTATTCCTGGCAGGCGCGGCCTTCGATCACTTTCAATTGGCGCGTGATCAAGGTGTTCCACACCGCGTGTTCTTCGGGCGGGTAGTCGATAAAACCGTTCGCGTCGGGCTCGCGAGCCACGTACTGCGTCTGCTTCATACTGCTCTCCTGCTAGGCATTCGTTCTTGTTATGTCCTGCGATGAGCCTATTGATACCCCGCCTGGGCCAGGAAGCCATCCTCTGTGGTCACTGTTCTGTAGGAAATTTACTGCGTTTCGTAAAGTTTTCGTTACGGTTAGGCCGAATCGTTCTGTATATGGCGTATTCTGAGTGTGATTCGCCTCGCAGCTGTCACATAATCTTGACGATTATCTGCGCCCAGCGGCAAAAAGACGCGGCGCCTCCACCTCTTCGGGCCTTCTCATGCGTATCAAAGTGCATTGCCAGAACCGCATCGGCATCCTGCGGGACATCCTCAACCTGCTGGTGGAGTACGGCGTGAACGTGGCCAAGGGCGAGGTCGGCGGCGAGCATGGCAACGCCATCTACCTGTACTGCCCGAATTTGGTGAACCTGCAGTTCCAGGCACTGCGCCCGCAGTTCGAAGCGATTGCCGGGGTATTCGGTGTGAAGCGGGTAGGGCTGATGCCCAGCGAACGTCGGCATATGGAGCTCAACGCTCTGCTGGGTGCCCTGGAGTTTCCGGTGCTGTCCATCGACATGGGCGGCTCCATCGTCGCTGCCAACCGTGCGGCGGCGCAGTTGCTCGGCGTGCGAGTGGATGAAGTGCCCGGCATTCCATTGTCGCGTTATGCCGAAGACTTTGATTTGCCGGAACTGGTGCGGGCCAGTAAATCGCGGATCAATGGCCTGCGGGTCAAGGTCAAGGGCGATGTGTTCCTGGCCGATATCGCGCCGCTGCAATCCTCCGAGCATGACGACAGCGAGGCCATGGCCGGCGCTGTGCTGACCCTGCACCGTGCCGACCGCGTCGGTGAGCGTATCTACAATGTGCGCAAACAAGAATTGCGCGGCTTCGACAGCATTTTCCAAAGCTCAAAAGTCATGGCCGCCGTGGTGCGTGAAGCCCGGCGCATGGCACCGCTGGATGCGCCTCTATTAATAGAAGGCGAAACCGGCACCGGCAAGGAGCTGCTGGCCCGCGCCTGTCACCTTTCCAGCCCGCGCGGGCAGTCGCCGCTGATGGCCCTCAACTGCGCCGGTTTGCCGGAGTCCATGGCCGAGACCGAGCTGTTCGGTTATGGCCCGGGCGCCTTTGAGGGGGCGAGGGCGGAAGGCAAGTTGGGGCTGCTGGAGCTGACGGCTGGCGGCACCCTGTTTCTCGACGGTGTCGGGGAAATGAGCGCGCGGTTGCAGGTGAAGTTGCTGCGCTTTTTGCAGGACGGCTGCTTTCGCCGGGTAGGCAGTGATGAAGAGGTGTACCTCGACGTGCGGGTGATCTGCGCGACGCAGGTCGATCTTTCCGAACTGTGCGCCCGGGGTGAATTCCGCCAGGACCTCTACCACCGGCTCAACGTGCTCTCGCTGCATATCCCGCCACTGCGCGAATGCCTCGACGGTTTGCCGCCGCTGGTGGAGCACTTTCTGGATCAGGCCAGCCGGCAGATTGGCTGCCCGCTGCCCAAGCTGGCGCCGGGGGCGATGGAGCGGCTCAGTCATTACCACTGGCCGGGGAATGTGCGGCAGTTGGAGAACGTGCTGTTCCAGGCGGTCTCGCTGTGCGAGGGCGGTACGGTCAAGGCCGAGCACATTCGCCTGCCTGACTATGGCGTGCGCCAGCCGCTGGGGGATTTTTCCCTGGAAGGCGGGTTGGAAGAGATTGTCGGGCGCTTTGAAAAGGCCGTGCTGGCGCAGTTGTACGCCGAACATCCCAGCAGCCGGCTGTTGGGCAAGCGGCTGGGCGTGTCCCACACCACCATCGCCAACAAATTGCGCGACTACGAAGTCGTCAAAGCCGAACGCGGTTAAACCTGTGGGAGCTGGCTTGCCTGCGATGGCGGTGGGTCAGCAAAACAGGTAGTGGCTGATACTCCGCCATCGCAGGCAAGCCAGCTCCTACAGTTGATCTTTGTCGTTCTTGATACCTGCACTTGCCGTTAGCGGCATAAGTCCGCCGTTTTTTCGACTCTCCTCAAGCCTCCATTTCCGCAACTCAATCCGCAAACCCCCGCCCCGCCTGGACTTTTCCTCATTTCAAAAAGTTGGTTCGCAAATTGCTTAAGCCTCATCAGTACAGCGGTGGGCGGCAAGCGTCCGTCAGAAAGAGGAAAGAGCGTGGATAAGTACCTTTACGTGGCAATGACCGGCGCCAGCCAGAATGCACTGGCGCAGAAGGCCCACGCCAACAACTTGGCGAACGTTTCCACCAATGGTTTCCAGCGTGACCTGGAGCAGGCGCGCTCGATGCCGGTGTTCGGTGACAGCTTTCCGGCGCGGGCCTTTGCCTTGACCGAGCGTCCAGGCACGGACTTTTCCCCTGGCGCCATGATTGAAACCGGCCGTGACCTCGACGTGGCTGTCAGCGGTGACGGCTGGATGGCCGTGCAAAACCCGGATGGCGGCGAGTCCTACGTGCGCAGCGCCAGCATGAACGTCGATGCACTGGGCGTGCTGCGGGCCGGCAACGGTATGCCGATCATGGGCAACGGTGGCCCGATCGCGGTGCCGCCCCAGCAGCAGATCGAAGTCGGCCAGGACGGCACCATCAGCATCCGCGCCATGGGTGAAGGCCCCCGGGTGATGGCTGAAGTGGACCGGATAAAGCTGGTCCAGCCCGACCTCAAGAACATGACCAAGGGCCTCGACGGCACCATCCACACCAAGGATGGCCAGCCGGCGCAAGCCGACGCCAACGTCAAGCTGACGTCGGGCTTCCTGCAGGCAAGCAACGTGAACGCGGTCGAAGAAATGACGGCGGTTCTGGCACTGTCCAAGCAGTTCGAATTGCACATCAAGATGATGAACAGCGCCAAAGAAGACGACCAGGCCATGACCCGCGTCCTGGCGATGAGCTGATAGCAGCCACACTAATTTTTGTAGCGCGGCGCCATAAAACAGGCGCACGAAGGAGAAGAACATGCTTCCGGCTCTATACGTTGCCAAAACAGGTTTGTCCGCCCAGGACACCAACCTGACCACCATTTCCAACAACCTGGCCAACGTGTCCACCACGGGTTTCAAACGTGACCGTGCCGAGTTCCAGGACTTGCTCTATCAGATCAAGAAGCAGCCGGGCGCGCAGTCGACCCAGGACAGCGAATTGCCGTCGGGCCTGCAACTGGGTACCGGTGTGGCGATTGTGGGCACCCAGAAGAACTTCAGCGCCGGTAACCTGCAGCAAACCGGCCAGCCATTGGACCTCGCGGTCAACGGCAAAGGTTTCTTCCAGATTCTGCAGCCGGATGGCACCACCACCTACACCCGTGACGGTACGTTCCACCTGGACTCCAACGGCCAGGTCGTGACCGCCAACGGTTTCGCCCTGGAGCCGGCGATTGTCGTGCCCAACAACGCCCAGACCTTCACCGTCGGCAACGACGGCACCGTGTCGATCACCGTGGCCGGCAACCCGGCGTCCCAGGTGATCGGCAACCTGCAAACCGCCGACTTCATCAACCCGGCCGGCCTGCAGGCAATCGGTAACAACCTGTTCCTGGAAACCGCGTCCAGCGGCGCGCCGCAAATCGGCACCCCTGGCCTCAACGGTTTTGGTACCACCCTGCAAAGCACCCTGGAAACGTCCAACGTCAGCACCGTTGAAGAGATGGTCAACATGATCACCACTCAGCGCGCCTACGAGATGAACTCCAAGGTGATTTCCACCGCCGACCAGATGCTTTCGTTCGTAACGCAGAATCTGTAATCAAGTCTATGGGGCGCCATTGACGGCGCCTGCAACACCGTGAGGTATGGGTCATGAATCGCTATGTTTCTGTTCTGGCATTGAGTGGGATTGCTGCGCTCGCGGGCTGTGTCGCCCCGACGCCAAAGCCCAATGACCCGTACTATGCGCCGGTGTTGCCGCGCACGCCGTTGCCGGCGGCCGCCAACAATGGCTCGATCTACCAGGCCGGTTTCGAACAGAACCTGTACAGCGACCGCAAGGCCTTCCGGGTCGGTGACATCATCACCATCACCCTCAACGAGAAGACCCAGGCGAGCAAGAACGCCAACTCGCAGATCGGCAAGACCAGCAAGACCAGCATCGGCCTGACCTCGTTGTTTGGCGGTGTACCGAACACCAACAACCCGCTGGGCAGCGGTGACCTGAGCCTGGACGCCGGCTACAGCGGCGACCGCGCCACCAACGGCAAGAGTGCGGCCGGGCAGGGCAACAGCCTGACCGGTTCGATCACCGTGACCGTGGCCGACGTGCTGCCCAACGGCATCATCGCCGTACGCGGCGAGAAGTGGATGACCCTCAACACCGGTGACGAGCTGGTGCGCATTGCGGGCATGGTTCGCGCAGACGATATCTCCACCGACAACACCGTGCCGTCGACACGGATTGCCGATGCACGCATCACCTACTCGGGTACGGGTTCGTTTGCTGACGCCAGTCAGCCGGGCTGGTTTGACCGTTTCTTCCTTAGCCCGCTGTTCCCTTTCTAGGTGATCACTTTGAACTTCAAACAGCTGATGGCTGCGATGTTGCTGCTGGCCCTGAGCGCAGGCGCCCAGGCTGAGCGCTTGAAAGACATCGCGAGCATTTCCGGCGTGCGGTCCAACCAATTGATCGGCTACGGCCTGGTGGTGGGGCTTAACGGCACCGGTGACCAGACCACCCAGACCCCGTTCACCCTGCAGACCTTCAACAACATGCTCTCGCAGTTCGGCATCAAGGTGCCGCCGGGCTCGGGCAACGTGCAGTTGAAGAACGTCGCGGCGGTGTCCATCAGTGCCGACCTGCCACCGTTCGCCAAGCCGGGGCAGGTGGTCGACATCACCGTCTCGTCCATGGGTAACTCGAAAAGCCTGCGCGGCGGCACCTTGCTGATGACGCCTCTTAAAGGTATCGACGGCAACGTCTACGCCATTGCCCAGGGCAACCTGGTGGTGGGCGGTTTTGATGCCGAAGGCCGCGACGGTTCGAAGATCACCGTCAACGTGCCGTCGGCCGGCCGGATTCCCGGTGGCGCCTCGGTGGAGCGCACCGTGCCCAGCGGCTTCAACCAGGGCAACAGCCTGACCCTGAACCTCAACCGTTCGGACTTCACCACTGCCAAGCGTGTGGTCGACAAGATCAATGACCTGCTGGGCCCGGGCGTGGCCCAGGCGATTGACGGCGGCTCGATTCGCGTCACCGCACCGCTGGACCCAAGCCAGCGTGTCGATTACCTGTCCCTGCTGGAAAACCTTGAGGTCGACCCGGGCCAGGCGGTGGCCAAAGTCATCATCAACTCGCGTACCGGTACCATCGTGATCGGCCAGAACGTGAAGGTTTCGCCGGCCGCCGTGACCCACGGCAGCCTGACCGTGACCATCACCGAAGACCCGATCGTCAGCCAGCCTGGCCCGTTGTCCAACGGCCAGACCGCCGTGGTGCCACGCTCGCGGGTGAATGCCCAGCAAGAAGCCAAGCCGATGTTCAAGTTCGGCCCCGGCACCACCCTGGACGAGATTGTCCGTGCGGTGAACCAGGTGGGCGCAGCGCCCGGCGACTTGATGGCGATCCTCGAAGCTTTGAAACAGGCCGGCGCCTTGCAAGCCGACCTGATTGTGATCTGACGCCATGGCCATGGACATGCGCAAGAGCGGCCTGAGCAGCACGGCGGATTCGGGTTCCTATTCCGACCTCAACCGGCTGAACCAGTTGAAGGTCGGTGACAAGAACAGCGACGGCAACATGCGCAAGGTCGCGCAGGAATTCGAGTCGCTGTTTCTTGGCGAGATGCTCAAGTCCATGCGTTCGGCCACAGAAGCCCTGGGCAAGGACAACCCGCTGAATACACCGGCGGCCAAGCAGTATCAGGAAATGTACGACCAGCAATTGGCGGTCTCGCTGTCTCGCGAGGGCGGTGGTATTGGCCTGGCGGACGTGTTGCTGCGCCAGATGCAGAAGAACAAGCCGGTGGACGCCCAGGCGGCCACGTTGCAAGGCCCGGATAAAGTTGAGAAGAAGGTGGATGTGCCCACCGAAATTGCTGCGGGCACCAAGGCCGATGGCCCGTTGGGCCGCAGCAATGGTCAGCGGCCATTGTGGGCGTATCGCGTGGCGGTGCCCGAGGGCACCAACTCCCATGCCAACGACATCGCGTTGATGAACCAGCGCCGCATCTCGTTGCCAAGCAAGCTCACCGATCGCCTGCTGGCCGGCATTGTGCCGGGCGCCGAGGCCACCACTGCCGCCAAGGCCGCGCCGCTGCGTAACAGTGCCGCCGATGACGGGGTGGTCAACAGCACCGCCCGCAGCCTTGCCGCACTGCCTCGCGGGCAAATGCAGGTTTACGGTCGCGCCGTGGCCCAGCCACCGTTGGCACCGGCGAAAAAAGCCTTCAGCTCGCAGGATGAATTTGTCGCCACCATGTTGCCGATGGCCAAGCAGGCTGCCGCGCGTATTGGCGTCGACCCACGCTACCTGGTAGCCCAGGCCGCCCTGGAAACCGGTTGGGGTAAATCGGTGATGCGTGCCGAGGATGGCACCAGCAGCCACAACCTGTTCGGCATCAAGGCCGGCCAGAGTTGGCAGGGTGAACAGGCTCGCGCGATCACCAGCGAGTTTCGTGATGGTGCGATGGTCAAGGAGACGGCGCAGTTCCGTTCCTACAATTCCTACCAGGACAGCTTCCATGACCTGGTGACGTTGCTGCAAAGCAATGATCGCTATAAAGAAGTTGTGAAATCAGCCGACAACCCGGAACAGTTTGTGCGCGAGTTGCAAAAAGCCGGTTATGCAACCGACCCGGATTACGCCAGCAAGATTTCGCAGATTGCAAAAACGATGAACAGCTACCAGAACTACGCTGCCGCGGGCGCTTCCACTCATTTATAAGGTCTGAATCATGAGTTTGCTCAATATCGGGATGTCGGGGCTCAATGCCGCCCAGGGATCGTTGTCGGTCTTAAGTAACAACATCGCCAACGTGAACACCCCGGGATACTCGCGTCAGCAGAGCGCTCAGACCGCGAATGCGTCGAACGCCTACGGCGGCGTATTTATTGGTACCGGTACGACCCTGGCGGACGTGCGCAGGGTTTACAACCAGTTCCTCACGTCGGCTTACCAGAACAGCACGGCGCTCGACAGCGACGCCAATGCCTACCTGGACCAAGCCAGTGCCATCGACAAGACCATGTCGGATTCAAACACCGGCATGTCCTCGGTGCTCAGTGCTTTTTTTGCGGCGGCGCAGACCGCTTCCGCCACGCCAAGCGATGTGTCTGCACGTCAGCTGCTGTTGACCAGCGCGCAGACGTTGAGCAACCGCTTCAACTCTATCTCCGGCCAGTTGAACCAGCAGAAACAAACGATCAACAGCCAGTTGAGCACCATGAGCGATCAGGTTAACAAGCTGACGTCCTCAATCGCGTCGCTCAACAAACAGATTGCCCAGGCCCAGGGCACCTCCAGCAGTGCGCCGGCCAACCTGTTGGATTCGCGTGACGAGGCGGTGCGCTCGCTCAACGAGCTGATCGGCGTAACCGCCACGGAAAAAAACGGACAGTTCAGTATTACGACCGGTACGGGGCAGTCGCTGGTAGAAGGGGGTATTTCCAATAATATCTCTGCGGTACCCAGCAGCACCGACAATAGCCAGTACACCATCCAGCTCTCGATGGGCGACACCTCCATCGACCTCGGCAATGTGGTCACCGGCGGCAGTATCGGTGGCTTGCTGCGCTATCGCAGTGACGTGCTGATGCCTGCCATCAATGATCTGGGGCGAATCGCGATTGCCACGGCAGACACGATCAACAACCAGTTGGGCCAGGGCCTGGACCTCAACGGCGAGTTCGGTTCGTCGCTGTTCAGTGATATCAACAGCGCGGCGGCGATTTCCCAGCGCAGCCAGGGCGCGGCCGGTAACAGCGCGGGGTCTGGCAACCTTAATGTCTCGATCTCGGACAGCAGCCAGCTGACGACCTTCGACTACAAGGTGACGTTTACCAGTGGTAACCAGTACAACGTCGTGCGCTCCGATGGCAAGTCCATGGGGTCGTTCGACACGACTACCACGCCGCCGCCAGTGATTGATGGCTTTACCCTGGCGTTGAATGGCAAGGGGCCGGTAGCGGCCGGTGACAGCTTCAAGGTCAGCCCAACGGCCAACGGAGCCACAGGCATCGGCGTTGACTTGAAGGACGCCAACAAGCTGGCCTTCGCGGGCCCTTTGGCGGGGAATGCGAGCACGACCAACACCGGCACCGGTACGTTCACACCGCCGCAGCTGACGGTCCCGCTGGATATTCATGGCGGCGCCAATACCGCCCAGCTGCGCACGGGGATCGAAAACTCCATGCCGGTGAAAATGCTGTTTGGCAAGCCGGCCGCCGATGGTACCCAGTCGTATACGGTAAGCGATGCGCAAGGTAACCCGATCGGCAGTGGCACCATCATTCCGGGCCAGGGCAACAAGATCAGCATCAACGTGCCGATGCGCGATGCCTCGGGTGCGTTGATCCCCGGCAAGAGCTTCAGTTTCGACACCACGGTCGGCGGCTCGCCAGCCGCTGGCGACAGCACCACCTTCTCGTTCAACGCCTCGGGCTCCTCCGATAACCGCAACGCCCAGCAATTGCTGAACTTGCAGACCAAGGCCACAGTGGGCGTCGGCGACGGCACCACCGGTGTAAGCCTGGTCAGCGCCAACTCCCGCCTCGTGTCGCAGGTGGGCTCCAAAGCCAGTCAGGCGGCCACCGACACCACCGCGACCGGTGCCTTGTTGGCCGCGAACAAGGCGGCCAGCAACTCGGTGTCCCAGGTCAACCTGGATGAAGAGGCGGGTGACATGATCAAGTTCCAGCAGTACTACACCGCGTCGTCGCAGATCATCAAGGCTGCGCAAGAAACTTTCAGCACACTGATTAATGCCCTTTAAAGGAGTCTGGGACGATGCGAATTTCTACACAGCAGTATTTCGACACCAGCGCCAGCAAGTATCAGACTAACTATTCCGGTGTGGTGAAGGCCCAGGACCAGGCGAGCAGCGGTATCCGGGTACAAACCGCATCGGATGACCCGGTCGCGGCCGCGCGTTTGCTGCAACTGCAGCAACAGAAAGACATGCTGGGTCAGTTCAACGGCAACATCAACTCCCTGCAGAACTCGCTGACCAACGAGGAGACGGTGTTAAAGAGCATCAACACCGCCTTGCAGCGCGGTAATGAACTGGCACTGCGTGCAGCTAACCAGTCCCTCAGCGATGATGATCGTAAATCCATCGCCAGCGAGGTGGGAGCGCTTGAGGATCAGGTGTTGGGCTTGCTCAACTCCAAGGATGCCAACGGCAACTACATGTTTTCCGGGGCAAAAACCGACACGCCGCCTTACATCCGCAATAACGACGGCACCTACACGTATCAGGGCGACGAGACGCCGCTGAGCCTGCAGATCTCGGACAATCTGTCGATGGCGGCTGGTGACACCGGCAAGGCGCTGATGGAAAGCTCGACCAATACCGGCCGTACCCAAGCCAACTTGTTGCCGCCTGCGGTCAATGACGGCAAGGTTGCGGTGTCGGCGGGCACAGTGACCTCCGGTGTCACCTACACCAAGAGTTTTACCGATGGCCAGCCCTACAAGCTGACCTTCAGCAGCAGCACGCAGTATTCCGTGACCGACAAGGACGGTAACGACATTACCTCCGAGATCCCCGGCAACGGCACCTTCGACGCGACGAAAGAAGGCTCGTCCAGCGTCAACCTGCGGGGCGTGAAGTTCGATATCAGCCTGAACCTGGGCACGGACGTGGCGCCTGGAGCGGCCTCCGATGCGCTGGTGGCGGGCAAGGCGTTCACCCTGCAATCCAAGCCGGACACGTTCAGTGCTTCGCGTTCGCCCGGCAACCCGTCGACCGCACAAGTGACCGGCGGCCAGGTGACGGATCAGGCGGCTTACGCCAGCACGTTCCCGAATACCGGTGCGGTGATCAAATTCACCAGCGGCACCACGTATGAGGTGTATGCGCAGCCCTACACCCCAAACAGCAAGACCATCGCGACAGGCACCATGGCGGCCGGTGCGACCTCGATCAACGCGGCAGGCGTCACTTTTGACCTCAGCGGTGCGCCGGGGGCGGGCGATCAGTTTGCGGTCAGCGCTGTCAGCAACAAGAACGAAAACGCGCTGGACACCCTGAGCCAATTGCGTAAAGCCCTGGAAACGCCGGCGGATGGCAATCTGGTCGCGCAGAACAATCTCAAGGATGTGGTGGCCAAGACCATCGGCAACCTGAACAACGCCAGTTCGCAGATTGATCAGGTGCGTGGCTCCATTGGTGCCCGCCAGAACGCCCTGGACCTTCAAACGGATGAAAACACCAGCCTGGGGACTGCCAACACCAACACCATGAGCTCGTTGGGCAACGTCGACATGGGGCAGGCCGCGATCAACCTGCAACTTCAGCAAACCATGTTGCAGGCCTCTCAGTTGGCCTTTGTGAAAATCTCTCAGTTGAGCCTGTTCAACAAAATGTGATGCCCGCGTGTGCAAACCGGCGGCTCACCCTGGAAACGGGGTGGGCCGTTGTTGTTTTTGGGGTTTGTATGTCCCCGTGTTTCGCATAAAGCGCAGAAAATTGAGTGACCTGTGAGTCATAAAGCGCATCTTCACTGTATCGTGTGAAAAGGATAGGTCGTCGCCAGGTCTCTGCGAGGGCCTGCCGCCAGGGTACAAAGGCGGTTTTCGGCGAGTTTTTTGCGGGGTTATCCCCATTATTGTCAGCACCCGGCGACGTGTTTCGCGGGGTGTTCTCCAGCTATTTAGTATTGGGAAGCCACAATGATTGGCATAAAAAGCATCGCCAGTTACGTGCCGGCAGACGGGATTGATAACTACGCCCAGGGTGCCAAATTCGCCAAGGATGAAGAATTCATCATTGGCAAGATCGGTTCGGCGTTCCTGCCGCGCAAGGATGCCGCGCAGGAAACTTCCGATCTGTGCGTGGAGGCGGTCAACGCCTTGTTTGCCAACAACCCCGATTTGAAGCGCGAATCCATTGACGCGCTGATCGTCGTGACCCAGAACGGCGACGAAGAGGGCTTGCCTCACACCGCGGCCATCGTCCAGGACAAATTGGGCCTGCCGACGCACGTGGCGGCCTTTGACATTTCCCTGGGCTGCTCGGGCTACGTCTACGGCATCTATGCGATGAAGGGCTTCATGGAAGCCACTGGCCTGAAAAACGGCCTGTTGGTGACTGCCGACCCGTACTCCAAGATCGTCGACCCGGAAGACCGCAACACCACCATGCTGTTCGGCGATGCTGCGACTGCCACCTGGATGGGTGAAGACGCGCCCTGGCAGTTGGGCAAGTCCAAGTTCGGCACTGACGGTTCCGGTGCACCGCACTTGAAGGTCAGCGATGGCGTGTTCTTCATGAACGGCCGCCAGGTGTTCAACTTCGCCTTGCTCAAGGTGCCGGCGCATTTGCACGAGCTGCTCAACGAATCGGACCTCAAGGCTGACGAGATCGATGCGTTCTGCATCCACCAGGGCAGTGCGGCGATTGTCGACGCCGTGGCCCGGCGTTTCGAAGACGCGCCGGTGGACAAGTTCATCAAGGACATGGTCGAGACCGGCAATACCGTGTCCTCGAGCATTCCGCTGCTGCTGGAAAAGCACATGCTCGACTCCACCTGGAAGCGCGTCGCCATCAGTGGTTTTGGTGTGGGGCTGTCCTGGGGTTCGGCGATTTTGCACCGCCCTTGATGGCTTAAAGGCGCTGCACAAAAAAACGCCCATGATCGAAAGATCATGGGCGTTTTTTATTTGGCGCCAGAAAGCCAACAATTGCTGGGGTTTGGGCTATCGTAAATGCTTGAATTAAAAGGGGTGGCACGGCGCCAGTAAAAAAAATCAAAAAAGTCCTCAAGCAACCTGCTTTCACGACGATAACTATTACGAAGGTTCTCTAGGCCACACCCGGCGGTTGCCAGGGCCGGAAGCCGCAGTACACCACCCACGAGGATTTCGTCATGGCATTAACAGTAAACACCAACCTTGCTTCGTTGACCGTTCAGAACAACCTGAACAAGGCTTCCAGCGCCCTGCAAACTTCCATGCAGCGCCTGTCCTCCGGCCTGCGTATCAACAGCGCCAAAGACGATGCGGCCGGCCTGCAAATCGCTGGTCGTCTGACCAGCCAAATCAACGGTCTGGGCGTTGCCATCAAGAACGCCGGTGACGGTAACTCCATCGCGCAAACTGCTGAAGGCGCGATGCAGCAATCCACCAACATCCTGCAGACCATGCGTTCCCTGGCTCTGTCGTCCGCTAACGGCTCGCTCAGCGCTGACGACCGTAAGTCGAACCAGGCTCAGTACGCGGCTCTGACTTCTGAATTGACCCGTATCGCTTCTACCACCACTTTCGGTGGTCGTAACCTGCTGGACGGTTCTTTCGGTACTACCGCTTTCCAAGTGGGCGCCAACGCCAACCAGACCATCAACATGAGCCTGGGCAACGTATCGGCTAACAACATTGGTTCGCAGCAGCTGCTGTCCAGTGCTCAGACTCCAGGCGCCGGCGTTGCAGGCGGCACTATCACTGTTACCGGTGGCGGCCAGACCTCTGCTGCACTGACCATTGCTGCCGGCGCCTCTGCCAAGGCTATCGCTGCTCAACTGAACGGCGCGGTTGGCGGCCTGCAGGCCTCTGCCAGCAACGAAGCCAAGTTCACTGTTCCAGCCTTCGCGGCTCCTAACCCAAGTGGCAGCTTCACTCTGGCCGTAGGCAGCGCTTCGGTTAGCTTCACCGGTATCACCAAAGCTTCTGACCTGGCTGACCAACTGAACTCCAACGCTGCCAAACTGGGCATCAGCGTTAACTTCGACCAGTCGACCGACTCCCTGTCGATCAAATCCGACTCGGGTGAGAACTTCACCTTCTCCGGTGCTGACGCTGGCGGCCAGACCATCGGCGTGCAAACCAAGGGCGGCGACGGTCAGTTCGGCACTGCCGCAACCCTGACCGCTGCAAACCTGGTTGCTACTGGCCAAGTCTCGTTGAACTCCAGCTCCAGCTACTCGCTGGCTGGTAACGGTGTTACCGGTGTGTTCGGCGCAGCGGGTGCTACCGCTGTCAACTCGGCTAAAGTTGTTGTCAGCAACACTGACGTGACCACCGCTGCCAACGCACAGAGCGCTGTTGACGTGCTGACCCAAGCACTGTCCACCATCGACTCCCAGCGTGCTGACCTCGGTGCTGTACAAAACCGTTTCGACAACACCATCGCCAACCTGCAGAGCATCTCGGACAACTCCACTTCTGCCCGTGGCGTGATCCAGGACGTTGACTTCGCTGCTGAAACCGCTCAGCTGACCAAGCAACAAACCCTGCAACAGGCTTCGACTGCGATCCTGTCCCAGGCGAACCAACTGCCATCCGCTGTACTGAAGCTGCTTCAGTAATAACGGCGCTTGGTAACTGACGGAAGGGCGCGTTTACGTGCCCTTTTGTCTTTTGTCTAATGAGGTGATTGGTCATGGACATGAGCGTCAAGCTGAACCTGTCTTACCCTGCGGCAGCGCCACAGAATGCACCTGCTCCTGTCAGTGCCGATCCGCAGAAGCCCAAGGTGGACGCCGTTGCTGGCGCGAAAGATGCCCAGCAGCCAGCGAGCCACACCGATTTGAAAAAAGCGGTCAACGACATAAACGAATTCATCCAGGCTGCCCAGCGCAAACTGGATTTTTCCATTGATGACTCCACCCACCAGGTTGTGGTCAAGGTCATTGCGACCGAAAGCGGTGAGGTCATTCGCCAGATTCCGTCGGAATTGGCCCTGAAACTCGCCCAGAGCCTTCATGACGCCAGCAGCTTGCTGTTTGACGCCAAGGTCTAAACTGGCATGAACTTTGTTGCGAAAACTGCCTAGAGCGTGATTCGTCAATAAAGCATCAGCCCCGGATTAGGAGAAAGACGATGACAGTCGTAGCAGGTCTAACGGTCAACGGCCCGGGTACGGGCATCGACGTTCAAGGTCTTGTGAAGTCGTTGGTGGGTTCGCAAACCGCACCCAAGCAAGCGCAGATCGACAGCCAGACCAAAATATCCACTGCGCAACTGACCTCGATCGGTAAAATCCAGGCGGCCCTGGACGCGTTCCGGGGCGCGCTGGATAACATGACCAAGACCGTCAACTTCAGCGGCTTGAGTGCGACGGTTTCGAACGACAAGCTCGCGACGATCACGTTGGGCCCGGGCGCCGCCGCCGGCAACTTTACGTTGAACGTTACCAATTTGGCCACGGCGTCAAAAGTCTCCACCGCCGTGATTCCCGGCGGGCCGACGGCCGTTGTCAATTCCGGGGCTTCGGCGACGGTGTTTACGGTCTCCCAGTCCGGCAAGGATTACAGCGTCAGTGTGCCGCCGGGCGGCACCCTGCAGCAGGTGCGTGACTCGCTCAACTCGCAGTACGGCAATGCGGGCTTGAGTGCCAACATCCTGACTGACTCCAACGGTTCCCGTTTGGTGGTCACGTCCTCGACGACCGGTAAAGGTAGCGACATCACCTTCAAGGGCTCCTCGGGCCTGGATACGGGCGCTACGGTCGTGGGCGCGGCGCCGGTGAACGCCGTGTATAACCTGGACGGCAGCCCTCAAGAATCCACGAGCAATACCCTGCCCAACGCTATCAGTGGTGTGAGCATCACCTTGACGGGGGTTTCGGCTGCTGCTGACGGCCCTAACGGCGCTTCGACGATCAAGGTGTCTGCGAACGCCGCCACCCTGAAGTCGGCCGTCAAGGGCTTCACGGACACCTACAGTGCATTGGTCAAGGCTGTGAATGCCGAGACTCAGGTCACCACCAACGCCGACGGTTCCGTCACGCCAGGTGCGCTGACCGGGGACAGCTCCGTCCGTACCATGATGGCGTCGATACGCAACGTGATGAACTCGGTGACCGGTAGCGGCGCGTTCAAATCCCTGGCGCAGTTCGGTGTGACCACTGACCAGACAACGGGCATGCTGAGCGTCAGTGATGTGGCGTTTGACAAAGCAGCCCTCACTAACGGCTCCGACATCAACAGCATCTTCACCGGCCCCAACGGGCTGTTGACGGGCCTGACGAATGCGACCGCCAACTATGCGCTGAGCAAGACCGGGGTGTTCGCCCAAAAGTCCACGACGCTTCAGGACAACCTCAAGGACCTGACCAATCAACAGAGCGCCCTGGACACCCGCTCCAGTGCCCTGACAGCCTCCCTGACCCTGAAATACAACGCGATGGACTCCCTGGTGGCGCAGCTCAAGGCCCAAGGCGACAGCGTAATGACCACGCTCAACTCGCTGAACAATCCGAAGTCCACCTGATTGACGGACACATAAAGCCCGCCGAAAGCGCTGTGTCACAGCGCCAGGCGGGCTAAAGTTTTGTGTAACGCCGTCGACATAATAATCAGCATCCACCCTTTTTAGTTGTCGCCTGTCACGAGGTAGAAACATGAATCCCATGAGAGCCCTTCGCCAATACCAGAAGGTCAACACCCACGCCCAGATCTCCGAAGCCAGCCCGCACCGCCTGGTGCAGTTGCTGATGGAAGGCGCACTGGATCGTATGGCGCAGGCCAAAGGTGCGATGGCTCGCGGTGATATCGCGCAGAAGGGGCTGATGCTGGGCAAGGCGGTGGACATCCTCGTTGGGTTGCGTGACGGTCTTAACCCCGAGAAGACACCGGACCCGATCGCGCTGCAGCAGTTGGATAACCTGTATGCCTTCATGAGCATGCGCCTGCTGGAAGCCAACCGTCAGAACGACGCTGCGATGATCGATGAGGTCGCAGGTCTTTTGATTACGCTCAAGGAAGGCTGGGATGGTATTGCCACAGAGGTACAGTAGGCCGCGAGGCCTGAGGACGATGTCATGAGCCAAGCATTGCAAAAAATCGACGAGACCCGTGAAGCGCTGTCCGAGGCGTTGGCTGAGCGCAACTGGAGTGCAATCGGCGAACTGGATTTGGGCTGCCGCGCGTTGATCGATGCTGCGCTCAACGAGGATTCGGCGGATGAGGCGGCCATTCGGGCAAAACTGGAAGACTTGCTTTCGGTCTACCAGCAGTTGCTTGAAGCGACAACAGGGGAGCGCCAGGCTATTTTCGAAGAGATGTCGCAGTTCAACCGAGCTAAACACGCGTCAAAGGTTTACCATATGTTCGGCTGAAGGCTCAGTTAATCCGAACACCGCGCGTCATAAATTTGACTGTGCACGATTTTTTGACTTAACTAGTGCTATTTTCAGACGTCAGAAAGCCGTAGCGCAGAAAATGCCTACAGCAATCTAGATTGCCCCAACTCGAGGGCATTAGAGTTTTACTAGGGAAGTTGCTATTGCATGTGGCGTGAAACCAAAATTCTGCTGATCGATGACGATAGCGTCCGGCGCCGCGACCTGGCGGTGATCCTGAATTTTCTTGGCGAAGAAAATCTACCCTGCGGCAGCCACGACTGGCAGCAGGCGGTCAGCTCTTTGACGTCGAGCCGTGAAGTCATTTGTGTGCTGATCGGGACGGTAAACGCTCCTGGCGCCGTTCTGGGCTTGTTAAAGACACTGTCAACCTGGGATGAGTTCCTTCCGGTGTTGCTGATGGGCGATATTTCTTCCGTGGACCTTCCGGAAGACCAGCGCCGCCGCGTGCTTTCCACCCTCGAAATGCCTCCCAGCTACAGCAAATTGCTCGACTCCCTGCACCGTGCCCAGGTCTACCGCGAGATGTACGACCAGGCCCGCGAGCGCGGCCGTCACCGCGAACCCAACCTGTTCCGCAGCCTCGTCGGCACCAGCCGTGCGATCCAGCACGTGCGCCAGATGATGCAGCAAGTGGCCGACACCGACGCCAGCGTGCTGATCCTCGGCGAGTCCGGCACCGGCAAGGAAGTGGTCGCACGCAACCTGCATTACCATTCCAAGCGCCGCGACGGGCCGTTTGTGCCGGTCAACTGCGGGGCGATCCCGGCAGAACTGCTGGAAAGCGAACTGTTCGGCCACGAGAAGGGCGCCTTTACCGGGGCGATCACCAGCCGTGCCGGGCGTTTCGAGCTGGCCAACGGCGGCACCCTGTTCCTCGACGAAATCGGCGACATGCCGCTGCCGATGCAGGTCAAGCTGCTGCGGGTCCTGCAGGAGCGCACCTTCGAGCGCGTGGGCAGCAACAAGACCCAAAGCGTCGACGTGCGCATTATTGCCGCCACCCACAAAAACCTCGAAAGCATGATCGAGGTCGGCAGCTTCCGCGAAGACCTGTACTACCGCCTCAACGTATTCCCGATCGAAATGGCGCCCCTGCGCGAGCGCGTCGAAGACATCCCGCTGCTGATGAACGAACTGATCTCGCGCATGGAACACGAAAAGCGCGGCTCGATTCGCTTCAATTCGGCGGCGATCATGTCCCTGTGCCGCCACGGCTGGCCGGGCAACGTCCGCGAGCTGGCCAACCTGGTGGAGCGCATGGCGATCATGCACCCGTACGGGGTGATCGGCGTGGTCGAGCTGCCGAAGAAATTTCGCTACGTCGACGACGAAGACGAGCAGTTGGTCGACAGCCTGCGCAGCGACCTGGAAGAGCGCGTGGCCATCAACGGCCATACGCCGGACTTCGGTTCCACCGCCATGCTGCCGCCCGAAGGCCTGGACTTGAAGGACTACCTCGGTAGCCTCGAGCAAGGCCTGATCCAGCAAGCGCTCGACGACGCCAACGGCATCGTCGCCCGCGCTGCCGAACGCCTGCGTATCCGTCGTACCACCCTGGTGGAGAAGATGCGCAAGTACGGCATGAGCCGTCGCGAAGGTGATGAACAGGCGGATGATTGACGCCTGTTTTTCAACTGACTGAAAACTAAGCCTATTTTTTTAGGCACGGGTATTGCTACAGCACTCGCAACGTTCCGTTTAACTGACGGTCAGCCAAGCGAGAGAGCATGATGCCCCACGCCGCCCAACTATCTTCGGTCCCTGACATTCAGGGGCCTGCCCCCTCCGTAGAGCAGATCAGCCGCCTTGGGCTTGAGCAGGCGTTTTCCCTGTTCAACCAGATGTCGAGCCAGTTGACTGACTCCTACAGCCTGTTGGAAGCCCGGGTTTCCGAGCTCAAAGGCGAGTTGGCGGTGGTCAGTGCCCAGCGCATGGAAGAGCTGGCCGAGAAAGAACGCCTGGCCAACCGTCTGCAAAACCTCCTCGACCTGTTGCCCGGTGGCGTGATCGTCATCGACGACCAGGGCCGCGTGCGCGAAGCCAACCCGGCGGCCTGCGACATGCTCGGCCTGCCCCTGGAGGGCGAGCTGTGGCGCGAAGTCATCACCCGCTGCTTTGCGCCGCGAGAAGACGATGGCCACGAAATCTCCCTCAAGGACGGGCGCCGCCTGTCCATCGCCACCCGTTCCCTGGATGCCGAGCCCGGCCAGTTGGTGCTGCTCAACGACCTGACCGAAACCCGTCATCTGCAAGACCAGTTGGCACGCCATGAGCGCCTGTCGTCGCTGGGGCGGATGGTCGCTTCTCTGGCGCATCAGATTCGTACGCCGTTGTCCGCCGCGCTGATCTACGCCAGTCATTTGACTGATGAGCAATTGCCGGCGGCCACCCACCAGCGTTTTGCCGGTCGCCTCAAAGAGCGCCTGCACGAACTGGAGCATCAAGTGCGCGACATGCTGGTGTTTGCCCGCGGCGAATTGCCGCTGACCGACCGCGTCACCCCCGCCGCGTTGATGCAGTCGCTGCAAGCTGCCGCCGCGACGCATGTCCAGGAAGCTTCAGTTCGTTGGCAGTGCGACAGCCATCACGGCGAGCTGCTGTGCAACCGCGACACCCTGGTGGGCGCGCTGCTCAACCTGATCGAAAACGCGACCCAGGCCAGTGGCCCCGGGGCGCGGCTCAAAGTGCACCTGTACAACCGTGGCGACACCTTGCGCCTGAGCATCAGCGACAGTGGCAGCGGGATTGAGCCGGTGGTGCTGCAACGCCTGGGCGAGCCATTCTTCACCACCAAAACCAACGGTACTGGCCTGGGCCTGACCGTGGTCAAGGCGGTCGCCCGTGCGCATCAGGGAGAATTGCAGCTGCATTCCCGGTTGGGTCGAGGCACGTGCGCGTTGATCACGCTGCCGCTGTTTTCATGCGCCGTCAGCGCGGAGTAAAAGGTCATGGCTATCAAGGTTTTATTGGTTGAAGACGATCGCGCCCTGCGTGAAGCATTGGCTGACACGCTGCTGCTGGCGGGCCATGACTACCGGGCGGTCGGTTCGGCCGAAGAAGCCTTGGCGGCGGTCGATCAGGAGTCCTTCAGCCTGGTGGTCAGTGACGTGAACATGCCGGGCATGGATGGCCATCAATTGCTCGGCCTGTTGCGTGGGCGTCAGCCGCAGTTGCCGGTGCTGTTGATGACCGCCCACGGCGCGGTGGAGCGTGCCGTCGATGCCATGCGCCAGGGCGCCGCGGATTACCTGGTCAAACCCTTCGAACCAAAAGCTTTGATCGAGCTGGTCGCCCGGCACGCCCTTGGCACCCTCGGCGCCGCCGAGGGTGAAGGTCCGATTGCCTTCGAGCCGGCCAGTGCGCAATTGCTGGAACTGGCCGCCCGCGTGGCCCGCAGCGACTCCACCGTGCTGATCTCCGGTGAGTCCGGCACCGGCAAGGAAGTGCTGGCGCGCTACATTCACCAGCAATCCCATCGCGCCAGCCAGCCGTTCATTGCGATCAACTGCGCGGCCATCCCCGACAACATGCTCGAAGCCACCTTGTTCGGCCATGAGAAAGGTTCGTTCACCGGCGCCATCGCGGCGCAGGCCGGCAAGTTCGAACAGGCGGACGGCGGCACGATCCTGCTCGACGAAATCTCCGAAATGCCCCTGGGCCTGCAAGCCAAATTGCTGCGGGTATTGCAGGAGCGCGAAGTGGAGCGGGTGGGGGCGCGCAAGCCGATCCAGCTGGACATCCGCGTGGTCGCCACCACCAACCGCGACCTGGCGGGCGAAGTGGCGGCGGGGCGCTTCCGTGAGGATTTGTTCTACCGGCTCTCGGTGTTCCCGTTGGCCTGGCGCCCGTTGCGCGAGCGTCCGGCAGACATCATCCCGCTGGCAGAGCGCTTGCTGAGCAAGCACGTCAATAAAATGAAGCATGCCCAGGCGCGCCTGTCGGCCGACGCCCAGGCCTGCCTGATCAGCTACCCATGGCCCGGCAACGTGCGGGAATTGGACAATGCGATCCAGCGCGCGTTGATTTTGCAGCAGGGCGGCCTGATCCAGCCCCAGGATTTCTGCCTTGCCATGGGCACGGGCGCTGCGCCCTTGCCGACGCTGGCGGTTGCGCCGCAGATTGAAGCCGCGCCCGCCGAGTCGGCCGGTGCCTTGGGCGACGACCTGCGCCGCCGCGAATTCCAGATGATCATCGACACCCTGCGCTCCGAGCGCGGCCGCCGCAAAGAGGCCGCCGAGCGCCTGGGCATCAGCCCGCGCACCTTGCGCTACAAGTTGGCACAGATGCGCGATGCCGGAATGGACGTGGAAGCCTACCTCTACGCCACTTGAGAATTCTCGAAGCCGACAGGGTTAGTCGCCTTTTCTTACGAATTGCTACGGAGCTGGCACCCTTGTTGCTACCACCCCAGTAACCGTTGCGTAGTGTCAAAAAATTGCGGGTCGTCGGAGAGAACGTTCATGAGCCAGGGTGTTGAATTCAATCGGTTGATGTTGGATATGCGGTCCATGCAAATGGATGCCATGTCTCAACCGAAATCCGCCGCGCAAGCCGTACCGGAATTGGGTCAGAGCAGCTTTGCCGACATGCTCGGTCAGGCCATCAACAAGGTCAGCGATACCCAGCAGGCTTCCAATCAGTTGGCAACTGCCTTCGAGATCGGCAAAAGCGGCGTGGACCTCACCGACGTGATGGTCGCCTCGCAAAAAGCCAGCGTTTCATTCCAGGCTTTGACCCAGGTGCGCAACAAGCTGGTTCAAGCCTATCAAGACATCATGCAGATGCCGGTTTAAGGACGATTTGAGTCATGGCAGAAGCAGTCGTGGATAACGCACCCGCCAAGGCAGACGGCAAGCCGCCGCTGTTTGGCCTGTCGTTCCTGGAAAACCTCTCCGAGATGACCATGCTGCGTCAGGTGGGCCTGATGGTCGGCCTGGCTGCCAGCGTGGCGATTGGTTTTGCCGTGGTGCTGTGGTCCCAGCAACCGGATTACCGCCCGCTGTACGGAAGCCTGGCGGGCATGGACTCCAAGCAGATCATGGAAACCCTGGCGGCGGCAGATATTGCCTACACCGTCGAACCGAACTCTGGCGCGCTGTTGGTCAAGGCCGATGATGTAGCCCGTGCGCGCATGAAACTGGCGGCCGCCGGCGTGACCCCGTCCGACGCTAATATCGGCTTTGAGATCCTCGACAAGGACCAGGGCCTGGGCACCAGCCAGTTCATGGAAGCCACCCGCTACCGTCGCGGCCTGGAAGGCGAACTGGCGCGCACCATTTCCGCGTTGAACAACGTCAAGGGTGCCCGCGTGCACCTGGCAATTCCGAAAAGCTCGGTGTTTGTGCGCGACGAGCGCAAGCCCAGCGCCTCGGTACTGGTCGAACTGTTTGCTGGCCGCTCGCTGGAGCCTGGCCAGGTGTTGGCGATCATCAACCTGGTGGCCACCAGCGTTCCCGAATTGAGCAAGTCGCAAATCACCGTGGTCGACCAGAAGGGCAACCTGCTGTCCGACATGGCGGAAAACTCCTCGCTGACCATGGCCGGCAAGCAGTTCGACTACAGCCGTCGCATGGAAAGCATGCTGACCCAGCGCGTGCACAACATCCTGCAACCGGTGTTGGGCAATGATCGCTACAAGGCTGAAGTGTCGGCCGATGTGGATTTCAGCGCGGTCGAATCGACTTCCGAGCAGTTCAACCCGGACCAACCGGCCCTGCGCAGCGAGCAGTCGACCACTGAACAACGCACCGCCAGCAATGGCCCGCAAGGTGTGCCGGGTGCCCTGAGCAACCAGCCGCCAACCCCGGCTACCGCCCCGCAAACCACCGGTGGCGCTGCCGCTACCGCAGGCGCGGTGCAACCTGGCCAGCCGCTGCTGGACGCCAACGGCCAGCAGATCATGGACCCGGCCACCGGCCAGCCGATGCTGGCGCCGTACCCGGCCGACAAGCGTCAACAATCCACCAAGAACTTCGAGCTTGACCGCTCCATCAGCCACACAAAGCAGCAGCAGGGCCGGATCAATCGCCTGTCGGTGTCGGTGGTGGTGGATGACCAGGTCAAGGTCAACGCCGCTGATGGCGCCGTCACCCGTGCACCGTGGAGCGCCGATGAATTGGCGCGCTTCACCCGCCTGGTGCAGGACGCGGTGGGCTTCGATGCCAGCCGTGGCGACAGCGTCAGCGTGATCAATATGCCGTTCTCCGCCGAGCGTGGCGAAGTCATCGCCGAGGCGGCGTTCTATACTCAGCCGTGGTTCTGGGACATCGTCAAGCAAGTGCTGGGTGTGCTGTTTATCCTGGTGCTGGTGTTCGGCGTGCTGCGTCCGGTGCTCAACAACATCACCGGCCACGGCAAAAAGCAGCTTGCTTTGGCAGGCGGCGACGTCGAGTTGGGGGGCATGGGTGGCCTCGATGGCGAACTGGCCAACGACCGCGTGAGCCTTGGTGGCCCGCAAAGCATTCTGTTGCCGAGCCCGAGCGAGGGTTATGACGCTCAGTTGAACGCAATCAAGAGCCTGGTGGCCGAAGACCCGGGTCGTGTGGCCCAGGTCGTGAAAGAGTGGATTAACGCAGATGAGTGATGCTCGAGCCGCTGTAGCCAAACTCTCCCGGGTCGACAAAGCCGCCGTGCTGTTGCTGTCCCTGGGAGAAACCGACGCCGCCCAAGTGCTGCGCCACATGGGCCCCAAAGAGGTTCAACGGGTAGGTGTGGCCATGGCGCAGATGCGCAATGTGCACCGCGAGCAAGTCGAGCAGGTGATGAGCGAGTTCGTCGAGATCGTCGGCGACCAGACCAGCCTGGGCGTCGGCTCCGACAGCTACATTCGCAAGATGCTCACCTCGGCCCTGGGCGAAGACAAGGCCAACGGCCTGATCGACCGCATCCTGCTGGGTGGCAACACCAGCGGCCTCGACAGCCTGAAGTGGATGGAACCGCGAGCCGTGGCCGATGTGATCCGCTACGAACACCCGCAGATCCAGGCGATCGTGGTGGCGTACCTCGACCCCGACCAGGCCGGTGAAGTGCTCGGCCATTTCGACCACAAGGTGCGCCTGGACATCATCCTGCGCGTCTCGTCGTTGAACACCGTGCAGCCGGCGGCCCTGAAAGAACTCAACACGATTCTCGAGAAGCAGTTCTCGGGCAATTCCAACGCTTCGCGTACCACGTTGGGCGGCATCAAGCGTGCGGCCGACATCATGAACTTCCTCGACAGCTCGGTGGAAGGCCAGTTGATGGACTCGATCCGCGAGATCGACGACAGCCTGTCGGTGCAGATCGAAGACCTCATGTTCGTGTTCAACAACCTCTCCGATGTCGACGACCGTGGCATCCAGGCGTTGCTGCGGGAAGTCTCCTCCGACGTGCTGGTGCTGGCCCTCAAAGGCTCCGACGAAGGCGTCAAGGAAAAGATCTTCAAGAACATGTCCAAGCGGGCTTCCGAACTGCTGCGCGACGACCTCGAGGCCAAGGGCCCGGTGCGCGTCAGCGACGTGGAAACTGCGCAGAAAGAAATCCTCACCATTGCCCGCCGTATGGCCGAAGCCGGAGAAATCGTTCTCGGTGGGAAGGGCGGCGAAGAAATGATTTAAGGCGCCGCGCATGTCGAACAAAGATGAGACGCCCAGCGATCTGATTCGCGCACGGGACGTCGGAGGGTTCGACGTCTGGTCGCTGCCCAGTTTCGACCCGCATCGCCCGGAGCCTGAGCCGGAGCCGGTAGAAGAGCCGCCGGCCGAGATGGAAGAAGTGCCGCTGGAAGAAGTCCAGCCACTGACCCTGGAAGAGCTGGAAAGCATTCGCCAGGAAGCCTACAACGAGGGCTTTTCCACCGGTGAGAAAGACGGCTTTCGCAGCACCACCCTCAAGGTCCGCCAGGAAGCCGAGGCGGCGCTGAGCGTCAAGCTCGCCAGCCTGGAAACCCTGATGGGCAGCCTGTTCGATCCGATTGCCGAGCAGGATTCCCAGATCGAAAAAGCCATGGTTGGCCTGGTGGAACACATCACTCGCCAGGTGATCCAGCGCGAGCTGGCGCTGGACTCCACGCAAATCGAAAGCGTGATGCGCGAAGCCCTCAAGCTGCTGCCCCTGGGCGTCGGCAATGTGCGGTTGTACATCAACCCGCAGGATTTCGAACAGGTCAAAGCCCTGCGCGAGCGCCATGAAGAAACCTGGCGCATCGTCGAAGACGCCGCGCTGCTGCCCGGCGGTTGCCGGGTGGAGACTGAACACAGCCGCATCGACGCCACGATCGAGACGCGCATCAGCCAGATCATGGCCAAGCTGTTTGACCAGTTGCACGAGCAGGCACTGCACCCCGCCGAGCCTGACTTGAGCGTCGAGCTGGACACCCCCGATGCGCCTTGATCGCACCAGCTTCGCCAAGCGCCTGGGTGGCTATGCCGACGTCACCGAGTTGCCGGGCCAGCCGATCCTGGAGGGCCGCCTGCTGCGCATGGTCGGCCTGACCCTGGAAGCCGAAGGCCTGCGCGCCGCCATGGGCAGCCGCTGCATGGTGATCAACGACGACAGCTACCACCCGGTGCAGGTTGAAGCCGAAGTAATGGGTTTTTCCGGCAGCAAAGTATTCCTGATGCCGGTTGGCAGCGTTGCCGGTATTGCCCCCGGCGCCCGTGTGGTGCCGCTGGCTGATACGGGCCGCCTGCCGATGGGCATGAGCATGCTCGGTCGCGTACTCGACGGCGCCGGCCGCGCCCTCGACGGCAAGGGCGGGATGAAGGCGGAAGACTGGGTGCCTATGGACGGCCCGACCATCAACCCGCTCAAGCGTAACCCCATCAGCGTGCCGCTGGACGTGGGCATTCGCAGCATCAACGGTTTATTGACGGTGGGCCGCGGCCAGCGCCTGGGCCTGTTCGCCGGTACCGGCGTGGGTAAGTCGGTGTTGCTGGGCATGATGACGCGCTTCACCGAGGCCGACATCATCGTGGTCGGGCTGATCGGCGAGCGGGGCCGCGAGGTGAAGGAATTCATCGAGCACAGCCTGGGCGAAGAAGGCCTCAAGCGTTCCGTCGTGGTCGCCTCGCCGGCGGACGACGCGCCGCTGATGCGCCTGCGCGCCGCGATGTACTGCACACGCATCGCCGAATATTTTCGCGACAAGGGCAAGAACGTCCTGTTGCTGATGGACTCCCTGACCCGTTTCGCCCAGGCCCAGCGGGAAATCGCCCTGGCCATCGGCGAGCCGCCGGCCACCAAGGGCTATCCGCCGTCCGTGTTCGCCAAGCTGCCCAAGCTGGTGGAGCGCGCCGGTAACTCCGAGGCCGGCGGTGGTTCAATCACCGCGTTCTACACCGTGCTCTCCGAAGGCGATGACCAGCAGGACCCGATTGCCGACTCGGCACGTGGCGTGCTCGACGGGCATATCGTGCTGTCCCGGCGCTTGGCCGAGGAAGGGCACTACCCGGCCATCGACATCGAAGCCTCCATCAGCCGGGTGATGCCGTCGGTGGTCACACCCGAGCACATGATGCGTGCGCAGCAATTCAAGCAACTCTGGTCGCGCTATCAACAGAGCCGCGACCTGATCAGCGTGGGCGCCTACGTGGCCGGCGGTGATCGCGAGACCGACCTGGCGATTGCCCTGCAACCGCAACTGGTGACCTACCTGCGCCAGGGCCTCAACGACAAGATCAGCATGGGTGAAAGCGAGGCGCACCTGGGCACCATATTCGCGCCGGCGCCAGGCGGATAACCCATGGCCAACACGCGTGCCGCGCGCCTTGCCCCAGTGGTGGACATGGCCGAAAAAGCCGAAAAGACCGCCGTCCAGCGCCTGGGGTACTTCCAGGGCCAGGTTCGCCTGGCGGAAAGCAAACTGGGCGACCTGGAGCGCTTTCGCGGCGAGTATCAGCAACAGTGGATCGAGCGCGGCAGCAAGGGCGTGTCCGGGCAATGGCTGATGGGGTACCAGGGCTTTCTCAATCAACTGGAAACCGCTGTCGGCCAGCAACGCCAGAGCCTGGCGTGGCACCAGGCCAACGTCGACAAGGCCCGCGACAGTTGGCAACAGGCCTACGCCCGGGTCGAAGGCCTGCGCAAACTGGTGCAGCGCTACATCGACGAAGCCCGTGCGCTGGAAGACAAACGCGAGCAGAAATTGCTCGATGAGCTGTCCCAACGTCTTCCCCGCCAAAACCCCTATTAACCACGCCACCGCTGCTGCATGGATTTGCCCACTTCCCCATCACCTGCTAAACCTTGTTGCACATTGCCAATGACAAGGAAGCAGTCGTATGTCAGTCGAATCAGAAGTGTCCCTGGACGGGACGAAGTTGACGATCACCGTCAGGGGGCGATTCGATTTCGGTAGCCACCAGGCCTTTCGTGATGCCTACGAGCGGTTCTACAAGGTGCCCGAGATCTACGTGGTGGACTTGAAGGAAACCACCTACATGGACAGCTCGGCACTGGGCATGCTCCTGCTGTTGCGTGACCATGCCGGTGGCGACAATGCCGAAGTGCAGGTGGTCAACAGCAACTCCGACGTGCGCAAGATCCTCGCCATTTCCAACTTCGACAAACTGTTCGACCTCACTTGAGCGTCCTGGCCCCGGTCCTTGAGGCGCTGACGGTGTTGATCGCCGAAGACAGCGCCGCTGACCTGTTGTTGCTGTCGACCATTGTGCGCCGCCAGGGCCACCAGGTGATCACCGCCAGCAACGGCGAGGAAGCGGTGCAAGTGTTCATCCGCGAGCGGCCGCAGTTGGTGTTGATGGACGCCCTGATGCCGGTCATGGATGGCTTTGAGGCGGCCCGGCAGATCAAGCACCTGGCGGGGGAAGCGCTGGTGCCGATCATCTTCCTCACCTCCCTGCGCGAGAGCGAAGCCCTGGCCCAGTGCCTGGATGCGGGCGGTGATGACTTCCTGGCCAAACCCTATAACCAGGTGATCCTGGCGGCGAAGATCAACGCCATGGACCGACTGCGCCGCTTGCAGGCCACGGTATTACAGCAGCGGGACCTGATCGCCCGGCACAACGACCATCTGTTGCAGGAACAGCGGGTGGCCAAGGCGGTGTTCGACAAGGTCGCCCACTCCGGCTGTATCAACGCCGCGCCGAATATTCGCTACGTGCAATCGCCCTACGCGCTGTTCAACGGCGATTTACTGTTGGCCGCCTATACGCCGTCGGGTGACATGCATGTGCTGCTGGGGGATTTCACCGGCCACGGTTTGCCCGCCGCGGTCGGCGCCATGCCCCTGGCGGAAGTGTTCTACGGCATGACCGCCAAGGGTTACGGCCTGGCGCAGACGTTGCGGGAGATGAACGCCAAGCTCAAGCGCATCTTGCCGGTGGACATGTTCTGTTGCGCCACCCTGCTGTGCCTCAGCGCCCAGCGGCGGGTGGTGGAAGTGTGGAACGGCGGCATGCCCGAGGGCTACGTGCATGAAATCGCCACCGGCAAGCGCACGCCGCTGCTGTCTCGGCATTTGCCGCTGGGCATATTGGCGGCCGAGGCGTTTGATGACCGCACTGAAGTCTGGCCGATGGCGCTGGGTGACCGGGTGTTCTTGTTGTCGGATGGCGTGCTGGACACCGCCGATGCCCACGAGCAATTGTTTGGCGCCGAGCGTTTGCAGCAGGTGTTTGCGGCCAATCGCGAGCCCGACCGGTTGTTCGAGGAGATCGAGCAGGCCCTGGCGGGTTTTCGCGGTGAAGTGCGCGATGACATCAGCATGGTGGAAATCAGCCTGCAGGCGGGGGAGGTGTTGCGCTCGCCGTCGGTGATGTATTCCGACAGCGGCCAGTCGTCGCCGCTGGATTGGTCGGTCAGCTTTGAATTTCGTGCCGAGACGCTCAAGTCCTACAACCCTTTGCCGTATTTGCTGCAACTGCTGTTGGAGATTCATGGGCTGCGTGAGCAGAGCGGTGCGTTGTACACGGTGATGGCGGAGTTGTATTCCAATGCCCTGGAGCATGGTGTGCTGGGGCTGGATTCGCGGCTGAAGCGGGATGCCCAGGGATTTGCGGCGTATTACCGGGAGCGTAATGAGCGGCTGGCGCAGGTGAACAGCGGGTATGTGCGGGTGCACCTGAATGTGGTGCCGGCCGGGGAGGGCGGTTGCCTGACCTTGCGGATCGAGGACAGTGGGCCGGGGTTTGATGTGGAGAAGGTGCTGGCCAGGCCGCTGGATGTTGACCGTCTGTCTGGTCGGGGGTTGAGCCTGGTACGTCAGTTGAGCAGCGATGTAGGCTGGACTGACGGCGGGCGGTGTGTGTGCGTGGAGTTTTCATGGAAGGCTCTGGCATAATCCGCCGATTCTTGATCAAGGAGCGAACAAGTGGCAGAGATTCATCTGGACCCCGATGTGCTGACCGGCTTGCAGGAGGTCATGGAGGGCGAGTATCCGAAGCTGCTCGACACGTTTCTCGATGACTCGCAGAAGCGGGTAGAGGCGCTGCGCCGGGCGCGGGATGATGCCAAGGCGTTGGGGCGGATTGCCCATAGCTTCAAGGGGAGTAGCGGTAACCTTGGGGCCGTGCGGTTGGCTGAGCTTTGTCAGTTGCTTGAGGATCGGTCGGCCAAGCCTGTGGTTGCGGATTTGGGGCGGTTGGTGGATGAAATTGACCATGAGTTCGCGTTGGTAAGGCCGTTGTATGAGCATGAGCGGGAGCGGTTTGGGCTCTGACGCTGTTGGGGTGTATATCCGTTATTTCGGTAACGGCTGCTTATGGTTCCGCTCTTACAGCGGGTCACTTTGGAAAAGCCCCAAAGTAACCAAAGGGCTCTGCCCCGCCTGTCGGCACCTCGCCTAGGCTCGGTGTTCCCTCACTCCGGCATTGCTCCGCGGGCCGCCGCGACGGGGCGTCCCTGCCCCGTCGCGGCTAAACCGGCGTCCTGCCGGTTTACCCGCTCCTCAATCCCTGCGTTCGGCCTCGGGCTTATTGGGGCAGTCAGAGCCAGATCAAGATCAAAAGCAAGAGCACAGCGGCCTACAGGCCGGCTTGAGTGGTAGAAGCCAGATCAAAAGCGAAAGCCAAATCTGAAACGGATGCAGCTCTGCTTTTCTGTGGGAGCTGGCTTGCCTGCGATGCAGACACCTCGGTTTTTCAGGTACACCGAGGCGATGCCATCGCAGGCAAGCCAGCTCCCACATTTCACCGTGCCCCCGGTGTCAGGGTAGTTGTCGCGTCCACCGCTTTTTGAACACATTTCGGGGGCGGCAAGAGTATGGTCATGCCTTTCTACTCAGATGAACGTAAAGCCGCACTGCTGAAAATGATGCTTCCGCCCCTGAGCCTTTCAGCAGCGGAGGTCGCTCGCCGCGAAGGTTGCAGCGATATGTCTCTCCATTATTGGCGCAAACAAGCTGCTGCCAGAGGAACGCAATTGTCCGACGCTAAACAACCCGCCGAAAATTGGTCAGCCGAATCCAAACTGACGGTCATCATAGAGACCGGTTCGCTGTCGGAACTGGAGATCGGTGAATATTGCCGAAGAAAAGGTATTTTTCCCGAGCAGATTACCGATTGGCGTAATGCGTTTATCGCCAGTAGCACCCAAAAACCAGCTGCGAAAACGGCGAGTTCAGGGCAGTCACGGGATGATAAAAAAAGGATCCGTGAGCTTGAGCGCGAACTACGCCGCAAGGATGCGGCGCTGGCCGAGACGGCGGCGTTACTGGTGCTGAGAAAAAAGCTCAATGCCTACTGGGGGAGCGACGACGAGGACAACTGACCTTGTTGCCAGAACGGTATTTACTCGTTGGTTGGCTCAATGAAGCCATCCTGGCGGGCGCCCGCAGGGCGCCTGCTTGTCAGGAGGTAGGCCTTTCACTGAGGACACTGCAACGCTGGAATTTGCCGGAAGAAATCTTGGCGGATGGGCGCACGACGACGCTCAGGCGGATGCCGAACAACGCACTCAGTGAGCTTGAACGGCAAAGTATCGTGACGCTGTGCAACAGCAAAACCTATGCGCATCTGCCGCCGAGCCAAATCGTGCCACAGCTGGCTGACGAGGGGCGTTACATGGCCTCGGAGGCGACATTTTATCGCGTACTGCACGCGGCAGGTCAGCAGCAACATCGCTCGCGTGCCAAGCGGCCGCATCGTCATGAGGCGCCCACGACTTATGCGGCGACCGCCGCCAATCAAGTGTGGTCATGGGACATCACTTACTTGCCGTCACCGGTTCGCGGAAAGTTTTACTACCTCTATCTGATCGAGGATATCTACAGCCGGAAGGCGGTGGGTTGGGAAGTTTACGAAGCAGAAAGCGGTGAAAAAGCAGCCGCGTTGCTGCAACGAAGCGTGACTCAGGAAAAGTGTTGGCTCCAGCCGTTGGTGCTTCACTCGGACAACGGTGCGCCGATGAAATCGTTAACGCTACTAACCAAGATGTACGACTTGGGCATCACGCCGTCTCGCGGTAGACCACGGGTCAGTAACGACAACCCGTACTCGGAATCGTTGTTCAGAACGCTGAAATACTGCCCGCAGTGGCCGCAGGACGGGTTTTCCAGCCTGGATGAGGCGCGTATCTGGGTAAGGAATTTTATGACCTGGTACAACACCGTGCACCGTCATAGTCGGATCCGCTTCGTGACACCCGCTCAACGTCACGAAGGGAAAGACCGGGAAATCTTGGCTCGCCGAGATGCGGTATACAGGCAAGCCAGAGAGAGAAGACCGGAAAGATGGTCAGGTGAGACACGCAACTGGAACCCTATCGGGACGGTGTATCTGAACCCTGAAAGGGAGCTGACAGTGGTAATAAAAGCCGCGTAGTACGACGATGAGCGCGACAACTACCTTGAAAAACGCCGCGTGCCCGCTTTTGATTTTGATCTTGCCTTTGCTTCACACCACTCAAGCCGGCCTGTAGGCCGCTGTGTTTTTGATCTGCTTTTGATCTTGATCTTAGGCGCCCCGTTAAACCACGCTGGCCGAACGCAGGTAGTACGGAGCGGGTAAACCGGCAGGACGCCGGTTTAGCCGCGACGGGGCAGGGACGCCCCGTCGCGGCGGCCCGCGGAGTACTACCGGAGTTGAGGGCACACCGAGCCTGAGCGAGGTGCCGAGTGGTGGGGCAAGAGCGTTTTGCTTACTTTTGCGCTGTTCAAAAGTGAGCCGCTGTAAGAGCGGAACCAATAGCGGCCCTAACCCAAACAACGGATATACACACCAAACCCAAAAGCTGGCCCAACTCTTGCTCTACCTCCTGTAACCGCACCCTCGACCCCTGTGCGGCGGAGACTCTTATATATGGCAATCACCCCGAATTCGCTCCTTCAGGCGGCCCCTGCGGCCAAGCCTCAAGCGCCCGCTGCCAATCCACCGGCAGTGGCTGCGGACCCGCGGGACAAGGCCCCGGGCTTCGCTCAGGTGTTCGCCAACCAGGCCTCCACGCCTGCGGCAAAACCCACCGACACCACCACCAGATCCACCCGCGACAAGCCTGCGGACAGCAGCGCAAAGCCCGCCGCCAACAACGACAAGCCTGCCGCCGGCACCCCATCGGTTGCCGATAACGGCAAGACTTTGCCTGCCACCCCGCCGGCCAAGTCCGACCCCCCGGACACCACCGCTAAGGCTGACGACACGGCGCCTGCAGACGACCCGACCCTGGCCCAGCAACCCCCGGTTGACCCCACCGTCGACCCGGCGCTTGTGGCGGCGGTCGTCCCCGTTCCCGTTCCCGCAGCGCCGGCGCCCGTCGAGACGCCGGCACCGGCGGCAGCGAAAGATGACAAGGCCCAACCCGTGGTGGCACCTGCGGTGGCCGCGACCGACGACGCCAAGCCCGCCTTCGACCCCGAGGCCGATCCGCTGGACGCCATGCCCGCCGTGCGCCTGGCCATGGAGCAGGGCGGACACGTTTCCGCCAGCAGCCAAACCCCGGCAAAAACCGCCCCGGCCCCGACCCAGGATCAGCCGACCGCCGCGCAAAACTTCGCCACGGGCCTGGCCAATATGGTCGATCAGCAAGCGGCCAAGGACAGCACCGACCAGGGCGGCGACAAAGCCTTTACCGGCCTGATCGACGGCGGCCTCAAGGACCTGAAGGACGCCAGCAGCGACACCCGTGTCGATGACTTTGCCAACCGTCTCGCCGCGCTGACCCAGGCTGCCACGCCGAAAACCGCGAATGCCTTGCCGCCGGTCGCCAACGCGCCATTGGCCATGCACCAGAGCGGCTGGACGGATGAGGTGGTGAACCGGGTCATGTACTTGTCCAGCGCCAACCTCAAGTCGGCCGAAATCCAGTTGCAGCCTGCTGAACTGGGCCGCCTGGACATCAGCGTGAAAATGTCCGCCGACCAACAGGCGCAGGTCACCTTCATGAGCGGCCACGCGGTGGTGCGTGAAGCCCTGGAAAGCCAGTCGGGACGCCTGCGGGAGATGTTCGCCCAGCAGGGCATGGGCCAGGTCGACGTCAACGTGTCCGACCAGTCCCGTGGCTGGCAGGGTCAACAGGGCCAGGACCAGCAACAGCAGAACCAGGCCCGCGGCGTCAGTGGCAGTGGCGGGCGGGGTGATGGGGCTGATGGCGGCGGTGTCGGTGAAGTGGCTGAAGTCGCAGCGCCGGTTGTGCAGTCCGTGATCGGCTCCAGCGCGGTGGACTATTACGCCTGATCTGAAGAGTGGCCTTATTTCCAGTTGGAATCGGGTCATGTGAGAGCTGGCTTGCCTGCGATAGCGGTGGGTCAGCAATCAAGATATCGCCTGGCAGGGCCTCATCGCAGGCAAGCCAGCTCCCACAGTTAATCGGCGTTGTGAGTAAGAGCACCTCACTCTTCCCGTTTGAACAGACAACTCTGGCATAACACTTGCTCTTGCCTTTCCCCAGAACTATGAATCCCCGAATAGTGACGGATTATTGGCATGGCGAAGAGCGACGACGTAGCAAAAGCACCCGCAGGCAAGGGCAAGCTCAAGCTTATCCTGCTGATTGTTCTGGGCTTGTTCCTGGCGATCGGCGTGTCCGTGGGGGCTACCTGGTACTTCATGCACAGTGCCGCAAGCAAACCGGCAGCGACTGCCGAGATCAACCCCAACGTCAAGCAACCGGCAATCTTCGAGCCGATGCTTCCGGCGTTTGTCGCCAACTTCAATCAGAACGGCCGCCAACGCTACCTGCAGGTGAGCATTACCCTGCTGGCGCGTAACCAGGCAGACCTGGATGCCCTCAAGGTGCACATGCCAGTGATCCGCAACAACCTGGTGATGCTGTTCTCTGCCCAGCCCTTCGACACCCTCGCCACCCCGGTGGGCCAGGAAATGCTGCGCCAGAAGGTCACTGCCAGTGTGCAGGAAGTGGCCCAGAAGGAAGTCGGCAAACCTGTGATCGAGCAGGTGCTCTTCACTAATTTCGTATTGCAGTAGGATCACGACATGGCCGTGCAGGACCTGCTGTCCCAGGATGAAATCGATGCGCTGCTCCATGGCGTCGACGATGGTCTGGTACAGACCGAAATGGCTGCCGAGCCCGGCAGCGTCAAAAGCTACGACCTGACCAGCCAGGATCGCATCGTCCGTGGACGCATGCCGACCCTGGAAATGATCAACGAACGGTTTGCCCGTTACACCCGCATCAGCATGTTCAACATGCTGCGCCGCTCGGCGGACGTGGCGGTGGGCGGCGTGCAGGTGATGAAGTTCGGTGAATACGTGCACTCGCTGTACGTGCCCACCAGCCTCAACCTGGTGAAGATCAAGCCGCTGCGCGGTACCGCGCTGTTCATCCTCGACGCCAAGCTGGTGTTCAAGCTGGTGGACAACTTCTTCGGCGGTGACGGCCGTCACGCCAAGATCGAAGGCCGTGAATTCACCCCGACTGAACTGCGCGTAGTGCGCATGGTGCTGGAGCAGGCCTTCATCGACTTGAAGGAAGCCTGGCAGGCGATCATGGAAGTCAACTTCGAGTACATCAACTCGGAAGTGAACCCGGCCATGGCCAACATCGTCGGCCCCAGCGAAGCCATTGTGGTCTCCACCTTCCACATCGAGCTCGATGGCGGTGGCGGCGACCTGCACGTGACCATGCCGTACTCGATGATCGAGCCGGTGCGCGAGATGCTCGATGCGGGCTTCCAGTCCGACCTCGACGACCAGGACGAACGCTGGGTCAAGGCCCTGCGCGAAGACCTGCTGGACGTCGACGTGCCCCTGAGCGCCACCGTGGCCCGTCGCCAGCTGCGTTTGCGGGATATTTTGCACATGCAGCCGGGGGACGTGATTCCCGTCGAACTGCCGGAAGAACTGATCATGCGCGCCAATGGCGTGCCGTCGTTCAAGGTCAAGCTCGGCTCTCACAAAGGCAACCTGGCGTTGCAAGTGATTGAGCCGATCAACCGTCGCTGATCCACACTAATTTCTGCTCCGCCGAGGACATGTAATGGCTACTGAACACGAAAACACTTCCGCCGAAGACCAGGCCCTGGCTGACGAGTGGGCGGCTGCCCTGGAAGAAACCGGCGACGTCGGCCAGGACGATATCGACGCCCTGCTGGCGGCCGATGCGGCCACCGCACCGGTGGGTAATCGCATCCCCATGGAAGAGTTCGGCAGCGTGCCGAAGAACAATGAGCCGGTAACCCTGGATGGTCCGAACCTGGACGTGATCCTCGATATCCCGGTGTCGATCTCCATGGAAGTCGGCAGCACCGAAATCAACATCCGCAACCTGCTGCAACTCAACCAGGGTTCGGTGATCGAGCTGGACCGCTTGGCCGGCGAGCCGCTGGACGTGCTGGTCAACGGCACACTGATCGCCCATGGCGAAGTGGTGGTGGTCAACGAGAAGTTTGGCATCCGCCTGACTGACGTGATCAGCCCGAGCGAACGCATCAAGAAGTTGCGTTGATATGAAGCGCTCATTGGTAGGACTGTTATCGACGCTGCCCTTGAACGCAATGGCAGCAGAGCCGGTCGCCCAGGCGGCCGCGCCGGCGCTGGGCGGTGGCGTCGGCGGGCAATTGACGCAGTTGGTGCTGGGTTTGTTGCTGGTGGTGGGGCTGATCTTCGTGCTCGCCTGGGTGCTGCGCCGCGTACAACGCATTGGCCCGGGCAATGCGCAGGTCATCGAGCTGGTGGGTTCACGAGCCCTGGGCCCGCGGGACCGGCTGGTGCTGGTGCAAGTCGGTGACGAACAGATTCTGCTGGGCATCACCCCCGGCCGCATCACCCCGTTGCACGTGCTCAAGACGCCTGTGGAAGTGGCCCAGACTCAAGCGGCCACGCCGGAATTCGCCCAGCGCCTCATGGAGTTGCTGGGCAAGGATCAGAAGGATAAGAAGTAATGCGCGTTTTATTGACGCTCATGCTGTTGCTGGCAGCGCCGCTGGCGTACGCGGCGGACCCGTTGTCGATCCCGGCGATTACCCTGGGCACCAACGCGGCAGGCGCGCAGGAGTATTCGGTCAGCCTGCAGATCCTGCTGATCATGACCGCGCTGAGCTTCATCCCCGCGTTCGTGATGCTGATGACCAGCTTCACCCGCATCATCATCGTGTTCTCGATCCTGCGTCAGGCCCTCGGCCTGCAACAGACGCCGTCGAACCAGATCCTGACCGGCATGGCGCTGTTCTTGACGCTGTTCATCATGGCGCCGGTGTTCGACAAGGTGAACCAGCAAGCCCTGCAACCGTACCTGGCAGAGAAGATGACCGCCCAGGATGCGATCGACAAGGCGCAGGGCCCGATCAAGGATTTCATGCTGTCCCAGACCCGTTCCAGCGACCTTGAGTTGTTCGTGCGGTTGTCCAAGCGTACCGACATCGCCAGCCCCGACATGGCGCCGCTGACCATCCTGGTGCCGGCGTTCGTGACCTCGGAGCTGAAGACTGCGTTCCAGATCGGCTTCATGATCTTCATCCCGTTCCTGATCATCGACCTCGTCGTGGCGAGTGTGCTGATGGCCATGGGGATGATGATGCTGTCGCCGTTGATCATTTCGTTGCCGTTCAAGATCATGCTGTTTGTGTTGGTGGACGGGTGGGCGCTGATTATCGGCACCCTGGCCGGCAGTTTCGGTGGGGTTTAGCGCATGACGCCAGAAGTAGCAGTCGACCTGTTTCGCGAAGCCCTGTGGCTGACCACCATGATGGTCGCGGTGCTCGTGGTGCCCAGCCTGTTGGTGGGCCTGCTGGTGGCGATGTTCCAGGCCGCGACCCAGATCAACGAACAGACCTTGAGCTTCCTGCCGCGCCTGCTGGTGATGCTGATCACCCTGATCGTCGCCGGCCCGTGGCTGGTGCAAACCTTCATGGAATACATCCTGCAGCTGTACGGCAGTATTCCGCAGTTGATCGGCTGACCCCGTGAATTCGATGCTGGCGTTGACCGATACCCAGATCAGCACCTGGGTGGCGTCGTTCATCCTGCCGCTGTTCCGGGTCACGGCCGTGCTGATGACCATGCCGGTGTTCGGCACCACCCTGGTACCACGGCGCATTCGCCTGTATTTCGCGGTGGCGATCACTGTGGTCATCGTTCCGGGCTTGCCGCCGATGCCGCCGGTGAATGCCCTCGATCTCAGTGCACTGATGCTGATCGCCGAGCAAATCATCATTGGCGCTTTGCTGGGCTTCTCCCTGACGCTGTTTTTCCAGGCCTTTGTGATCGCCGGGCAAATCATCTCGATCCAGATGGGCATGGGCTTTGCGTCCATGGTCGACCCCACCAATGGCGTGTCGGTGGCGGTGATCGGGCAGTTCCTGACGATGCTGGTGACCTTGCTGTTCCTGGCCATGAACGGCCACCTGGTGGTGTTCGAGGTGATGACTGAAAGCTTCACCACCTTGCCGGTAGGTAGCGGGCTGGTGGTCAATCATTTCTGGGAGTTGGTGGGTCGCCTCAGTTGGGTGCTCGGCGCCTCGTTGCTGCTGGTGTTGCCGGCGATCACCGCGCTGCTGGTGGTCAACATCGCCTTTGGCGTGATGACCCGGGCGGCGCCGCAATTGAACATCTTCTCCATCGGTTTCCCGTTGACCCTGGTGCTGGGCATGGGGATTTTCTGGGTCGGCATGGCTGACATTCTCAATCAGTATCAACCGCTGGCGACCGACGCCTTGCAGTTTTTACGTGACTTGGCGCGGGCGCGGTAAGCCATGGCCGAGAGCGAGAGTGGCCAGGACAAAACAGAAGACCCCACGGAGAAACGTAAAAAGGACTCCCGGGAAAAGGGCGAGATTGCCCGCTCCAAAGAGCTCAACACCCTGGCGATCATGCTCGCCGGCTCCGGTGGCCTGCTGATCTACGGCGGTGGCCTGGCCCTGGACCTGATGGAGTTGATGCGCCTGAATTTCTCCCTGCCCCGTGACGTGCTGTTGAGCCCCGGCGCCATGGGCTTGTACCTGCTGCACTCGGGCAAGATCGCGATTCTCGCGGTGCAGCCGATCCTGATTACCTTGCTGCTGGCAGCACTGATCGGCCCGATCTCCCTCGGCGGCTGGCTGTTTGCCGCTGGCAGCATGGCGCCCAAATTCAGCCGGATGAACCCAGGCCCGGGGCTGAAGCGGATGTTTTCCACCAAGGCCCTGGTGGAGCTGCTCAAGGCCTTGGCCAAGTTCATCCTGATCCTGTTTGTGGCGTTGACCGTGTTGTCGTCCGACATCGACGACTTGCTGCGCATCGCCCATGAGCCGATCGAGCTGGCGATCATCCACAGCGTGCAAGTGGTGGGCTGGAGCACGCTGTGGATGGCCTGCGGGCTGATCATCATTGCTGCGGTGGACGCGCCGATCCAGCTGTGGGAAAGCCACAAGAAGCTGCTGATGACCAAGCAGGAAGTGCGCGACGAGCACAAGGACCAGGAAGGTCGGCCCGAGGTCAAACAGCGGATTCGCCAACTGCAGCGCGAGATGTCCCAGCGCAAGATGATGGCGGCGGTGCCCGACGCCGACGTGGTCATCACCAACCCGACCCACTACGCCGTGGCGCTCAAATACGACCCGGAGAAGGGCGGGGCGCCGATGTTGCTGGCCAAGGGCAGCGACTTTACGGCGTTGAAAATCCGTGAAATTGCCGTGGCCAATGACATTTTGCTGCTGGAGTCACCGGAGTTGGCGCGGTCGATCTTCTATTCCACCGACCTGGACCAGGAAATCCCGGCCGGGTTGTATCTGGCGGTGGCGCAGGTGTTGGCGTACGTGTACCAGATCCGCCAGTACCGCGCGGGCAAGGGCAAGCGTCCGGATCCGCTCAAAGACCTGCCGATTCCGCCGGATTTGCGTCGGGATTCCTGATTTTGCAGCGCCGCTCCCGGCCTCATCGCGGGCAAGCCCGGCTCCCACATTTTGATCGCATTCTCCCGGCCAACTGTGGGAGCGGGCTTGCTCGCGAAGGCGTCCGCTCAGACAACAAAAATTCCCCTCGGTCAAACCTCAAGCAAAAGTTGGAAGGCTTCTTGCAATACCGCCTCCAGGACGCCTACCGGCGTCAAAAGTTTGCTTCAAGGAAACGAGGAATACCGGTGGATCGCTCT
This sequence comes from Pseudomonas sp. ADAK13, assembly GCF_012935715.1. Taxonomy (NCBI): domain Bacteria; kingdom Pseudomonadati; phylum Pseudomonadota; class Gammaproteobacteria; order Pseudomonadales; family Pseudomonadaceae; genus Pseudomonas; species Pseudomonas sp. ADAK13. Next base: position 280,688 of record NZ_CP052860.1, on the reverse strand, counting down.
CAAATGCTCAGCACGGCCCGTGGCACCCTGACTGACCTCTCGCGAGGCAATCTGGGTGTGCCGTTGTTGTTGCTGGTGATGCTGGCAATGATGATGTTGCCGATGCCGCCGTTCCTGCTGGACGTGTTCTTCACCTTCAACATCGCGCTGTCCGTGGTCGTGTTGCTGGTGTGCGTGTACGCCCTGCGGCCGCTGGATTTTGCGGTGTTCCCGACCATTCTGCTGATCGCCACCCTGCTGCGGCTGGCGCTTAACGTGGCTTCAACCCGGGTGGTGATGCTCCACGGCCAGGACGGCCACGCCGCCGCGGGCAAGGTGATCCAGGCCTTCGGTGAGGTGGTGATCGGCGGTAACTACGTGGTCGGTATCGTGGTGTTCGCGATCTTGATGATCATCAACTTCGTGGTGGTGACCAAGGGCGCCGGGCGGATTTCCGAGGTGAGCGCACGTTTCACCCTCGACGCGATGCCCGGCAAACAGATGGCCATCGACGCCGACCTCAACGCCGGCCTGATCGACCAGAACCAGGCCAAGTCCCGCCGTCTAGAAGTCGCTCAGGAAGCCGAGTTCTACGGTTCCATGGACGGTGCCAGTAAATTCGTGCGCGGTGACGCCATCGCCGGCCTGCTGATTCTGTTTATCAACCTGATCGGCGGCATGGCGGTCGGCATCTTCCAGCACGGCATGACCTTCGGCGACGCCGGCAAGGTTTACGCCTTGCTGACCATCGGTGACGGTTTAGTGGCGCAATTGCCATCACTGTTGTTATCTACAGCGGCAGCGATCATGGTGACCCGTGCTTCGGGCTCCGAAGACATGGGCAAGCAGATCAGCCGGCAGATGTTTGCCTCGCCCAAGGCGCTGGCGGTGGCGGCGGGCATCATGGCGATCATGGGGATCGTGCCCGGCATGCCCCATGTGTCGTTCCTGAGCATGGCGGCCATGGCTGCCGGCGGCGCCTACCTGTTCTGGAGAAAGCAAAACCAGATCAAAGTGATTGCCCAGCAGGAGGTGGCACGCCAACAGGAGCTGCTGCCATCGCCGGCCCGCGCCCAGGAAACCAAGGAGTTGGGCTGGGATGACGTCACCCCGATCGACATGATCGGCCTGGAAGTCGGCTACCGCCTGATTCCCCTGGTGGACCGTAACCAGGGCGGCCAATTGCTCGCGCGGATCAAGGGCGTGCGCAAGAAGCTGTCCCAGGACCTGGGCTTCCTGATGCCCACCGTGCACATCCGCGACAACCTCGACCTGGCCCCGAGCGCCTACCGCCTGACCCTGATGGGCGTGATCCTGGCCGAAGCCGAGATCTACCCGGACCGCGAACTGGCGATCAACCCGGGCCAGGTGTTCGGCAGCCTCAACGGGATTACCGCCAAAGATCCGGCTTTTGGCCTGGAAGCGGTATGGATCGAAATCAGCCAGCGCAGCCAGGCGCAGTCGCTGGGCTACACCGTGGTAGACGCCAGCACCGTGGTCGCCACTCACCTTAACCAGATTCTGTACAAGCACTCCCACGAGCTGATTGGCCACGAAGAAGTCCAGCAACTCTTGCAATTGCTGGCCAAGGCCTCGCCAAAACTCGCCGAGGAGCTGGTGCCGGGGGTACTGTCTACCTCGCAACTGCTCAAGGTATTGCAAGCGCTGTTGGCCGAGCAGGTACCGGTACGGGACATTCGCAGCATTGCCGAGGCCATCGCCAACAATGCCGCCAAGAGTCAAGATACTGCCGCCCTGGTGGCCGCAGTGCGCGTCGGATTGTCGCGTGCAATCGTCCAAAGCATTGTAGGGCTTGACTCCGAGCTGCCTGTTATCACCTTGGAACCAAGGTTGGAACAAATATTGCTCAATAGTATTCAGAAGGCTGGGCAGGGCGCTGACGAAGGCGTGTTGCTGGAGCCAAGCATGGCTGAGAAGCTGCAGCGTTCGTTGATCGAGGCCGCGCAGCGCCAGGAAATGGAAGGCCATCCGGTCATCCTGCTGGTGGCTGGCCCCGTCCGGGCGATGTTGTCGCGGTTTGGACGCCTGGCTATACCGAATTTGCACGTATTGGCTTACCAGGAAATTCCTGACAATAAGCAAGTGACTATCGTCGCGACAGTAGGGCCCAACGGCTGAGGTAGTGGGATATGCAAGTGAAGCGTTTTTTCGCCGCCGATATGCGTCAGGCCATGAAACTGGTGCGTGATGAGTTGGGCGCCGACGCTGCGATTATCGGTAACCGCCGTATTGCCGGCGGTGTCGAGCTGACGGCTGCCCTGGATTACAAGCCCTCGGCCCTGGCGCCGCGTGTGCCGAACATGGAGCTGGAAGACGAGCTGCGCAAGACCGCTTCGCGCATTGTCTCGGCCCAGGCCGAACTGAGCATGCGTGGCGACAGCGACACCACCACCAACCGCCAGCTGTTTGCCGGCCTGCCGCTGACGGCGTCCGAGCCGTTGGTAGAGCCGACCTTTGTCGAACCGCCACGTCCTGCTGCGCCCGCCCCGGCGGCAGCGGTAGACCAGCGGGTGTTCGACTCGATGCGTTTCGAGCTCAACGGCCTGCGTGAGCTGCTGGAAGTGCAGTTGGGCTCGCTGGCCTGGAACCAGTTGCAGGGCAGCCAGCCGCAGCAGGCCAACCTGTGGCGCCGTCTGCAACGCATTGGCCTGTCTGGCCCGTTGTCCCGTGACCTGCTGCAACTGACCACCCAAATTGAAGAACCCAAGCAGGCCTGGCGCATGCTCCTGGCCCACTTGGCGCGGATGATTGTTACCCCGGAAATCGAGCCCCTGGAAGAAGGCGGCGTGATTGCCATGGTCGGCCCTGCCGGCATGGGCAAGACCACTACCCTGGCCAAGCTGGCCGCCCGTTACGTGCTCAAGTACGGCGCGCAGAACATCGCCCTGGTGAGCATGGACAGCTACCGCATTGGCGCCCAGGAACAGCTCAAGACCCTGGGCCGCATCCTCAATGTGCCGGTGACCCACGTCGATCCGGGCCAGTCCCTGGCCAACGCCCTCGACCCGCTGCTGCGCAAGCGCGTGGTGTTGATCGATACCGCTGGCCTGCAAGCCAGCGACCCGGCCTTGCGCATGCAACTGGAAAGCCTGGCCGGGCGCGGGATCAAATCCAGAAACTATTTGGTACTTGCCACGACCAGCCAGAAGCAGGTACTGACAGCTGCCTACCACAGCTATAAACGCTGCGGGCTGGCGGGCTGCATCCTGACTAAACTGGATGAAACAGCGAGCCTGGGCGAAGTGTTGAGCCTGGCTATCAGCCATGAATTACCGGTCGCCTACCTGACCGACGGGCCGCGGATCCCGGATGATTTGCATCTGCCGCGCCGTCATCAGTTGGTCAGCCGGGCTGTCAGCGTGCAAATGCAGGAAGAACCGAGTGAGGAAGCGATGGCTGACATGTTCGCCGACCTCTACCACAGTCCGAACAAACGGGTCGGCTGAGGTCAACATGAACAGGCAACACAAAACGACAGTGCAATGTATCTACATCGATGGTCTGCCAGCAGTTCGCGCGGCCAAGTCATGTAGCCTGCGTCTAAGCAAGACAAGGTAAAGAAATAAAATGGGCAGCATGCATCCCGTACAGGTGATCGCGGTGACCGGCGGCAAAGGTGGCGTCGGGAAAACTAACGTGTCAGTGAATTTGTCCCTGGCCCTGGCAGAGCTTGGCCGTCGCGTCATGCTGCTGGATGCTGACCTGGGGCTGGCGAACGTCGACGTTCTGCTGGGGCTGACGCCCAAACATACTCTGGCCGACGTGATCGAAGGCCGCTGTGAGCTGCGCGACGTGCTGTTGCAGGGGCCCGGCGGGATTCGTATCGTGCCGGCCGCTTCCGGCACCCAGAGCATGGTGCACCTGAGCCCGGCGCAACATGCCGGCCTGATCCAGGCGTTCAGCGACATTGGCGACAACCTCGACGTGCTGGTGATCGACACCGCCGCCGGCATCGGCGAGTCCGTGGTCAGCTTCGTGCGCGCCGCCCAGGAAGTGTTGCTGGTGGTGTGCGACGAACCCACCTCGATCACCGACGCCTACGCCCTGATCAAACTGCTTAACCGTGACTACGGCATGAACCGCTTCCGTGTGCTGGCCAACATGGCCCAAAGCCCGCAAGAGGGGCGCAATCTGTTCGCCAAGTTGACCAAGGTCACAGATCGCTTCCTCGATGTCGCCTTACAATACGTTGGCGCAGTTCCTTACGACGAGTGCGTACGCAAGGCCGTGCAAAAGCAGCGTGCGGTCTATGAAGCGTTCCCTCGTTCGAAGTGCGCATTGGCGTTCAAGGCTATTGCCCAGAAGGTCGATACCTGGCCGTTGCCCGCCAACCCGCGTGGGCATCTGGAGTTTTTCGTCGAGCGATTGGTGCATCAGACGAGCGCAGGACCGGTGCTATGACAGCCAGCGGCTACAACCTTTACAAGAAGTCGGCACGTGACAGTCAGGTCGAATTGATCGAGCGCTATGCGCCGCTGGTCAAGCGCATTGCCTATCACTTGCTGGCGCGCCTGCCTGCCAGCGTCCAGGTCGAAGACTTGATCCAGGCCGGGATGATCGGCTTGCTCGAAGTGTCGACCAAGTACGACGCGAGCAAGGGCGCGAGTTTCGAGACCTACGCGGGTATCCGTATCCGTGGGGCCATGCTCGATGAAGTGCGTAAAGGTGATTGGGCGCCGCGTTCGGTGCACCGCAATACACGGATGGTGAGTGACGCAATTCGCTCAATTGAAGCAAAAACCGGTCGCGACGCTAAAGATCACGAAGTTGCGGCCGAACTCCAATTGAGTCTCGATGATTACTACGGGATTTTGAACGATACCTTGGGCAGCCGCCTGTTCAGTTTCGACGACCTTTTGCAGGACGGCGAACATGAAGGGCTGCACGAGGACGGCGCGAGTGCCCATCTCGAACCGTCACGCGATCTGGAAGATGAACGCTTCCAGACTGCGCTGGCGGACGCGATTGCCAATTTGCCGGAGCGTGAGCGACTGGTGTTGGCGCTGTACTACGACGAAGAGCTGAACCTCAAGGAAATCGGTGAGGTCCTGGGCGTCAGCGAATCGCGGGTCAGCCAGTTACACAGCCAGTGCGCAGCCCGCTTGCGGGGGCGTTTGGGAGAGTGGCGAGCGCGCTGACAGGCAGTGTGGGGACACTGCGAACGATACCGTCCAGGCCTTGCGTCCGGACGGGCTTGGCCCGTGGTGCGCCCCCGGTAGTCCTTTTTGTGTAACGCCTGTTGATTGATATGGCGCGCCCAGGTGCTGGGCGCGTTTAAGACTGCTTGGAGGTCGAATTGGACAAGAACATGAAAATCCTCATCGTTGATGACTTCTCAACGATGCGGCGGATCATAAAAAACCTGTTGCGTGACCTTGGGTTCACTAACACGGTCGAGGCGGATGACGGCATTACGGCGATTCCGATCCTCAACAGCGGGAGCATCGACTTTCTGGTAACGGACTGGAACATGCCGGGCATGACCGGTATCGATCTGCTGCGCCACGTGCGCGCTGATGAAAAACTGCGCAGCCTGCCTGTGCTGATGGTGACCGCTGAAGCCAAGCGTGAACAGATCATCGAAGCCGCCCAGGCCGGGGTTAACGGCTACGTGGTCAAGCCATTCACTGCACTGGCCTTGAAAGAGAAGATCGAAAAAATCTTCGAACGCATCGGTCATTGATGCTGCCACGGGGGAGCTATGGAGCATAAAGAATCATCGCAGGCCGACTTTGAGTCGACCCTGAAAAAACATGCTCATCAACTCGTCGAAAGCCTTGAAAAAGGCCAGTTCGGCGACGCGGTGCAGTTAATCCATGAGCTCAACCAGACCCGTGACCGCGGCCTGTACCAGGAAGTGGGCAAGCTCACCCGTGAGTTGCACAGTGCGATTGTCAATTTTCAGATTGACCCGCACATGCCCCAGGCCGAAGAAATCTCGCAGATCACGGATGCCACCGAACGCCTGTCGTATGTGGTCAGGCTGACTGAGGCGGCGGCCAACCGCACCATGGACCTGGTGGAAAACGCCACGCCTCTGGTCAACGGTATGGCCAGTGAAGCCAAGGCCCTGAGCAACGATTGGGGCCGGTTCATGCGGCGGGAAGTGGGCGCTGAAGAGTTTCGTGAACTGGCGCGTCGGGTCGACGGCTTTTTGTCCCGCAGCGAGCAGGAGAACCGCACGGTTTCCAGCAACCTCAATGACATTCTGCTGGCCCAGGACTACCAGGACCTGACCGGCCAGGTGATCAAGCGCGTGACCCAACTGGTCACCGAAGTGGAAAGCAACCTGCTCAAACTGGTGTTGATGGCGGGTCAGGTTGACCGGTTTGCAGGCATCGAACATGACCGCGAAGCGATCCTTTCTGAAAAAGATCCACAAAAACACCTCGCCAAGGGTGAAGGTCCGCAGATTCATGCCGATAAACGTGAAGACGTTGTATCCGGGCAAGACGACGTAGACGATTTGCTGTCCAGTTTAGGCTTCTAAGGAGCACACCCATGAGCTTCGGCGCCGATGAAGAAATCCTTCAGGATTTCCTTGTAGAGGCCGGCGAAATTTTAGAGCAACTGTCCGAACAACTGGTCGAGCTGGAAAGCCGACCGGATGATGCGAACCTGCTCAATGCAATTTTTCGCGGTTTTCACACTGTAAAAGGGGGCGCCGGCTTCCTCCAGCTCCACGAGCTGGTGGAGTGCTGTCACATCGCCGAGAACGTGTTCGACATCCTGCGCAAGGGTGAGCGGCACGTCGACTCGGAACTGATGGACGTGATTCTGGAAGCACTGGACGCGGTCAACGGCATGTTCAGTGAAGTGCGCGAACGTGCACCGATCACTGCAGCCACGCCGGAACTGCTGGCCGCCCTGGCGCGCCTGGCAGAACCTGCGGCCAATGCACCGGTGGTTGAAGCGGTGGCTGAGCCTGTCGCCGAGCCTGCGGGCGACATCACCGACAGCGAATTTGAACAACTGCTGGACTCGCTGAACGCCGTCAAGGCCGAAGCCGAGGCTCCAGCGGCCAGTGCGCCGGCCATGGTGCCGACCACTGAAGACATTACCGACGCCGAGTTCGAGTCGTTGCTCGACCAGTTGCACGGCAAGGGCCAGTTTGCCCCGGACGCGGTGGCCGCAGCGCCAGCGCCAACGGAAGCCGCGGCGCCTGCCAGCAATGAAATCACCGACGACGAATTTGAAGCGCTGCTGGACCAGTTGCACGGCAAAGGCTCGTTTGCCGCCGATGCACTGCCGGAAGTCGCCGCCACGGCCGCTGCACCTGCAGCACCCGCCGCTGCCGCTGCACCGGCTGCCGATGGCCTGATCTCCGATCACGAGTTCGAAGCGCTGCTGGATGAACTGCACGGCAAGGGCAAGTTCACCGAAGCCGTCGGCACTGCTGCACCGGCTGCTGCGGCCGCCGCTGCGGTGGCAACGCCGGCTCCGGTGGCCGCCAAGGCCGCTGCGCCCGTGGCTGCCAAGCCTGCACCGACGGCTGCACCTGCGCCCGCTCGTGCGGCTGCCGCCCCGGCCCCGGACAAGCAACCGGCCAGTGAAGCCGAAACCACCGTGCGGGTTGATACCGCGCGCCTGGACGACATCATGAACATGGTGGGCGAACTGGTGCTGGTGCGTAACCGCCTGGTGCGCCTGGGCCTGAACAGCGGCGACGAGGCCATGCAAAAGGCCGTGTCCAACCTCGACGTGGTCACCGCCGACCTGCAAACCGCGGTGATGAAGACCCGGATGCAGCCGATCAAGAAAGTCTTCGGGCGCTTCCCGCGCCTGGTTCGCGACCTGGCACGCCAGCTCAAGAAAGAGATCAACCTGGAACTGGTGGGTGAAGAAACCGACCTCGACAAAAACCTTGTCGAGGCCCTGGCCGACCCGCTGGTCCACTTGGTGCGCAACGCCGTCGACCACGGCGTCGAGACGCCGGAAGAACGCGAAGCCTCGGGCAAAAGTCGCCAGGGCAAAGTGATTCTGGCGGCCGAACAGGAAGGCGACCACATCCTGCTGTCGATCACTGATGACGGCAAGGGCATGGACCCGACGGTACTGCGCAACATCGCCGTCAAGCGTGGCGTGATGGACAAGGACGCCGCCGACCGCCTGACCGATACCGAGTGCTACAACCTGATCTTCGCCCCGGGCTTCTCCACCAAGACCGAGATTTCCGACGTGTCGGGCCGTGGCGTGGGCATGGACGTGGTGAAGACCAAGATCAGCCAGCTCAACGGCTCGATCAACATCTACTCGACCAAGGGCCAGGGCTCGAAGATCGTCATCAAGGTGCCGTTGACCCTGGCGATCATGCCGACCCTGATGGTGATGCTGGGCAACCAGGCCTTCGCCTTCCCGCTGGTCAACGTCAACGAAATCTTCCACCTCGACCTGTCGCGCACCAACGTGGTGGACGGCCAGGAAGTGGTGATCGTGCGCGACAAGGCGTTGCCACTGTTCTACCTCAAGCGCTGGCTGGTGGCCTCGGCCAAGCATGAAGAGCAGCGCGAAGGTCATGTGGTGATTCTCTCCGTGGGCACCCAGCGTATCGGCTTTGTCGTCGATCAACTGGTGGGCCAGGAAGAAGTGGTCATCAAGCCTTTGGGCAAAATGCTGCAGGGAACCCCGGGCATGTCGGGCGCGACCATTACCGGTGACGGTCGGATCGCGCTGATTCTCGATGTTCCGAGCATGCTCAAGCGTTACGCCGCACGGCGTATTTGATTCGGCCCGGGCAGGGCGGTTGTCCCTCGCCCGGCCTAACGGAGTGTTTATGGTAGTCAAGGTCCTGGTGGTGGACGATTCGGGTTTCTTCCGCCGCCGCGTCTCGGAAATTCTTTCATCGGATTCCAATATCCAGGTGGTCGGCACGGCCACCAACGGCAAAGAGGCGATCGATCAGGCCCTGGCCCTCAAGCCGGACGTGATCACCATGGACTACGAGATGCCGATGATGGACGGCATTACGGCGGTGCGGCACATCATGCAGCGCTGCCCAACGCCGGTGTTGATGTTCTCCTCGCTGACCCACGAAGGCGCCCGGGTGACCCTGGATGCGCTGGATGCCGGCGCGGTGGACTTCCTGCCGAAGAATTTCGAAGACATCTCGCGCAACCCCGAGAAGGTCAAGCAGATGCTCTGCGAGAAGGTGCACAGCATCTCCCGCAGTAACCGCCGCAGCCTGTTCAGTGCGCCGGCACCGGCACCGGTTACGCCGCCACCGGCCGCCCCGAGCACTTTTGGTCGCCCGGCACCTGCGCCGGTTGCGCGTCCGGCCGTCGCCCCTGTGCGTACGGCTGCGCCCACTGCGCATTCGCCTGCGCCCAAGCGCAAAGCCTACAAGCTGGTGGCCATCGGTACGTCCACGGGTGGCCCGGTGGCTTTGCAGCGGGTGTTGACCCAACTGCCGGCCAACTTCCCGGCGCCGATCGTGTTGATCCAGCACATGCCTGCCGCGTTCACCAAGGCCTTCGCCGAGCGCCTGGACAAGCTGTGCCGCATCAGCGTCAAGGAAGCCGAGGATGGCGACATCCTGCGTCCGGGCCTGGCGCTGCTGGCCCCTGGCGGCAAGCAGATGATGGTCGACGGCCGTGGCGCGATCAAAATCCTGCCGGGTGACGAACGCCTGAACTACAAGCCGTGTGTGGATATCACCTTCGGTTCGGCGGCCAAGTCCTACGGCGACAAAGTTCTGGCGGTGGTGTTGACCGGCATGGGCGCCGACGGCCGTGAAGGCGCGCGCCTGCTCAAGCAGGGCGGCAGCGCGATCTGGGCCCAGGATGAAGCCAGCTGCGTGATCTATGGCATGCCCATGGCCATCGTCAAAGCCGACCTGGCGGACGCCGTCTACAGCCTGGACGACATCGGCAAGCACCTGGTGGAGGCCTGCCTCTAATGGATGTACTGAGCCTGATTGGCATCATCATGGCGTTTGTCGCGATTATCGGCGGCAACTACCTCGAAGGCGGCCACCTGGGCGCGCTGGCCAACGGCCCGGCAGCGTTGATCGTGATCGGCGGCACCGTGGGCGCAGCGTTGTTGCAGTCGCCCATGAGTTCGTTCAAGCGTGCCATGCAGATCCTCATCTGGATCATCTTCCCGCCGCGGGTCGACCTGCCGGGCGGCATCGACCGCGTGGTCAACTGGAGCCTCACGGCGCGCAAGGAAGGCTTGCTGGGCCTGGAAGGCGTGGCCGATGCCGAGCCTGACAGCTACGCGCGCAAAGGCCTGCAATTGCTGGTGGACGGCGCCGAGCCGGAAGCGATCCGCAGCATCCTGGAAGTGGATTTCTACACCCAGGAAAGCCGCGACATCAACGCCGCCAAAGTCTTTGAAAGCATGGGCGGCTACGCGCCGACCATCGGCATCATCGGTGCGGTGATGGGCCTGATCCACGTGATGGGCAACCTGGCCGATCCGTCGCAACTGGGCAGCGGGATTGCCGTGGCGTTCGTCGCCACTATCTACGGCGTGGCCAGTGCCAACCTGGTGTTGTTGCCGGTGGCCAGCAAGCTCAAGTCCATTGCCATGCGCCAGTCGCGTTATCGCGAGATGTTGCTCGAAGGCATCCTCTCGATTGCCGAGGGTGAAAACCCGCGCTCCATCGAATTGAAGCTCCAGGGCTTCATGGATTGATGGGAGGTATCTGTTGTGAGCCGTCGCCGCCGCGAGCCTGAAGAACACGTCAACCATGAACGCTGGCTGGTGTCCTACGCCGACTTCATTACGCTGCTGTTCGCGTTTTTTGTGGTGATGTACTCCATTTCCTCGATCAACGAAGGCAAGTACAAAGTCATCTCCCAGGCGCTGATCGGCGTGTTCAACGACGCCGACCGCGCCCTCAAGCCGATTCCGATCGGCGAAGAACGCCCCAAGACCGTGACCCCGGCCAAGCCGCTGGTCAACGATAGCGATGAAACCGCCGCCGGCATCGGTGGCACCAGCGACCCACTGAAAAGCATCGCCGATGACATCAGCGCAGCCTTTGGTGATTTGATCAGCTCCAATCAGATGACCGTACGCGGCAATGAGCTGTGGGTGGAAATCGAGCTGAATTCCAGCCTGTTGTTCGCCAGCGCCGATGCGATGCCCAGCGACCAGGCGTTCACCATCATCGACAAGGTGGCGGCGATCCTCAAACCGTTTGAGAACCCGGTCCACGTTGAAGGCTTTACCGACAACCTGCCGATCAGTACCGCGCAGTACCCGACCAACTGGGAGCTGTCTTCGGCCCGCGCCGCGAGTATTGTGCGAATGCTGGCGATGCAGGGCGTGAACCCCGGGCGCCTGGCGTCGGTGGGGTACGGCGAGTTCCAGCCGGTGGCCAATAACGCCACGGCGGAAGGCCGCGCGCGCAACCGTCGGGTGGTGCTGGTGGTGTCGCGTAACCTGGATGTGCGCCGCAGCCTGACCGGTACCGGCACTGCCAATGCAACACCGGATGCCGCCTTGAAGCGGGCTGGCACACAAACTGCACCAGCGCCCGTAAAGGCGCCGGTTCGCGGGAATGCCGTCAATTCTCCGTCACCGGCTCTATAACCCCATGCAATTTCTCGGTCGAGCCTGTGCCTGCCGGGAGGAACAATCCGAATGAGAGTCTGGGCAGTTGCCAATCAAAAGGGTGGTGTCGGTAAAACCACCACCTCCATCGCCTTGGCCGGCTTGCTGGCCGAGGCCGGCAAGCGTGTGGTCGTGGTCGACCTGGACCCCCACGGCTCCATGACCAGTTATTTCGGCTACGACCCGGATGCCCTGGAGCACAGTTGCTACGACCTGTTCCTGCACAAGGGCAGCGTGCCGGCCGATTTGCCGGGCCAACTGTTGTTGCCCACCAGCAATGAAAAGATCTCGCTGTTGCCGTCCAGCACCGCCCTGGCCACCCTTGAGCGTCAGTCACCGGGGCAAAGCGGCCTGGGGCTGGTGATCGCCAAGACCCTGGCGCAGCTGTGGCAGGACTTCGACTACGCCATTATCGACAGCCCGCCGTTGCTGGGCGTGCTGATGGTCAACGCCCTCGCTGCGAGCCAGCAGTTGGTGATCCCGGTGCAGACCGAGCACCTGGCCGTCAAAGGCCTGGAGCGCATGGTCAGCACCCTGGCGATGATCAACCGCTCGCGCAAACAGGCGCTGCCGTTCAGCATCGTGCCGACCCTGTTTGACCGGCGTACCCAGGCATCCCTCGGCACCTTGCGCGTCTTGCGTGACGCCTATCCGGACACCATCTGGCAAGGCTACATCCCGGTGGACACGCGCCTGCGGGATGCGAGCCGGGCCGGGCTGACGCCTTCGCAATTCGACGGCAAGAGCCGTGGCGTACTGGCCTACCGGGCATTGCTCAAGCATCTGCTGTCCCAGCAACTTGTGGCGCAGGTGGCGTGATGACCATAAACAGCCCTGTAGGAGCCTGGCTTGCCAGCGATGCAGACGCCGCGGTTTTCCTGACAAAACCGGCTCCCGATTCAAGTCTGGACACCCACAGGCCGATAACCTCTGAATACAGGGTTGATGGGGCTTGCGCGTGGGCATACAGATGAACCGTCCCGTTGATTTCAAGACCCGGCCGCAACTGGCGCTGGAGTCCTATCTGGACGCCTTGCTCCAGGACGCCACCGAGGAAATGCCGGAACCGATTCTGATCCTCGATGAAGTCATCGAGCCTGAGCCGGCGGCTCTGGACGAGTTTCAGTTGGCGGTCCTGGAAGAACAGGCCCGCGATGCGTTGGTGGTGCCCGTAGCAGAACCTGCACCGGTTGCTGTGCCCGTGCCCGTCGCGCCGGTCGTGGTCGCCCCCGCAGTGGTGGAACCGGTGGTTGAGGTTCACCTCCCGCCGAGCATCACGCCGCCGCCGGTACAGGGCGATGGCCGGCCGGCGTGGGCCGCCGAGCCGTTCGAATGTTTGCTGTTCGACGTTGCCGGGCTGACCCTGGCGGTGCCGCTGGTGTGCCTGGGTTCGATCTACTCTCTGGAGGGCCAGGAGTTGACGTCGCTGTTCGGACAGCCGGAGTGGTTTCTCGGGATCCTGCCGAGCCAGCAGGGCAACTTGAAGGTACTGGACACCGCGCGCTGGGTGATGCCCGACCGTTATCGCGACGATTTCCGCCAGGGCCTGCAGTACGTTATTTCGGTCCAGGGCTATGAGTGGGGGCTGGCGGTGCATCAAGTCAGCCGCTCGCTGCGCCTGGACCCCAACGAAATCAAATGGCGCAGCCACCGGGGCCAGCGGCCATGGCTGGCGGGCACCGTGATCGAACACATGTGCGCGTTGCTGGATGTCGCCGAATTGGCGGAGTTGATCGCCAGCGGCGCAGTAAAAGATATGCCGCTCAACAAACGCACTTGATAACAAGCGCAGCGCGCTGGCGCTGCCCAAGAACACACACCGTAACCAACGGTATTTGAAGGGGTCTGGAGTATGAACAAGTCAGTGTCCGCACAAGGTCTGGTGGATGATCCAATCCTGCAATGGGTCACCTTCAAACTGGACAACGAGTCCTACGGCATCAACGTGATGCGTGTGCAGGAAGTGCTGCGCTACACCGAGATCGCTCCGGTTCCGGGTGCCCCGAGCTACGTGCTGGGCATCATCAACCTGCGCGGCAACGTGGTGACCGTGATCGACACCCGCCAGCGTTTTGGCCTGGTGCCGACCGAAGTCAACGACAACACCCGCATTGTGATTATTGAAGCCGACAAGCAAGTGGTCGGAATCATGGTCGACAGCGTGGCGGAAGTGGTTTACCTGCGCCAATCTGAAGTCGAGACTGCGCCGAACGTCGGCAACGAAGAATCGGCCAAGTTCATCCAGGGTGTCTGCAACAAGAACGGCGAACTGCTGATTCTGGTTGAGCTGGACAAGATGATGAGCGAAGAAGAGTGGCAGGACCTGGAGAATATCTGATTGTTCCTAGAGGTAGCGGTGATCGTCCTGGCCATCCTGTGGGCCGGGACCCTGGGCTTCCTGCTGCGTTATGTGCGCCAGCAACGGGAGGTGGCCACTCAGCAGGTCGCACGCGAAGCTGCGCGCGACCGGCGCATGCTGGAACTGGTCAAGCGGGTCGACCACTTCCAGCAGAGCGCCGTGCGTGTGGGTGATGAAGTGCACGAGCTGCGTTCGGTGCTGGCACCGTTGCCGGACAAACTGTCGGCACTGGAGCAGCGCGACCCGTCGAGCCTGTCATTCGCCCAGGCGGCGAAGCTGGTGGGCATGGGCGCCACGGTGGATGAACTGACCCAGTCCTGCGGCTTGACCCAGGCTGAGGCGCAGTTGATGAGCAAGTTGCACAGGAGCAGTTGACGGTGACGGGCTGCAAGCGGGCTCGCTTGCAGCTTATAACTGATGCCGTTTGCTCAGCCATTCAGCCATGGTTGAGTCTTCCAGGGCGTACTCGCCACGATTGGCTTTCCAGACCAACTCCTTCTCCCGCAACACCTCCAGGGCTTTTTGAACGTTTGGCGTGCTGGCGTTCGGCTCAACCTGGGCCAACTCCAGCTTGCTGTTGACGTCCTGGAAGGTTTTTTCCGCAAAAGGCGAGAACGCTTGCTTGCCCAGGGTTCTTTCGCCCATCACCTCAAGCACCGCCTGTTGCAGGGGGGAGAGGTCGTTGTAGGCGCTCTCGTAGTCGCTCCAGATTCCCGCCTGGTGATTGAGCGCCCCAGTCCTCAGCAACTCGCCAAGGTTGCTGGCCTCACCCAGGCCCACGCTCACTTCGGTCAATAGTGTGTTGAGCATTTCCGGGCGTCGGCCGACGAGTTGGAACGCGTAGTCCATATCCTCAAGGTTGAACTGGTTGGTCGCGGCCAGGCGCTGGTTCCACAGGTCCGTCACGAACTCGACATAATCCCGGCTCAGCAGCGGGAACGGCGTGATGTGGGCGCCAAAGAAGGGTTGTTTGCTCTTGAGTACCAGGTTGGCCAGTTTGTCCCGGCTGGACCCGGTGAACACCAGGCGCAGGCCGTCTGCCGTGCTGCCGCCGTTGAGATGATCCCGTGCAGCCTTGAGGGCAAACATCGCGTTCACGCCATTTTCGCTGTTGAGGGCGTGCTGGGCTTCGTCCACGATCAGCACGATCATTTGTCCCGAGACCTGGTGCAGCACGTCCAGGGCGTGGCTAAGCGTCGTGCCGGCGGGCAGTTGAGGCTTGGTGAAATCCCAACTCAGGGTGCGCAGCAGGCTGATCTTGTCGATACCGGCTTTCTTGGCTGCTTTGCTCACGGCGCTTTCGAATTCGCCCAGGGCTTTGCCGATGGCGCCGGAAATCAGCGCGGCGGGGTCGATTTCGCGGTTCATCCAAAGGTCTACGTAAACCGGCAGCCAGCCGCGCGCCTTGCATTCAGGGATGAGGTCGTTGCGCAGGAACGTGCTCTTGCCCGTGCGGCGAGGGGCCGCGAGGAACATGCCGGAGCTGTAATCGGCAAATGACTCGCCCGCCAAATCACGGGCGAGGGCTTCGGCGAGTAGCTTTCGACTGAGGATCGGGCGGATCGGGCTCATGACGTTATCCTGAACTATCGGGTTCGAGATAATCTATACCTTGAAAGATATAATTGCTATACATCAGCGGCTGCGGCTTCCCGCTATAGCGAGTTGGTGCCTTTCTTTGGGCAGGGATAATGTTCGGTAATTGCACCCCTGACCAGCCGGGCCGTGCCGCCTCGCTCTGCCGCAGGGTATTTCTTGCTGTACGCCAGAACCCTATCGACCAAACGCCCTGGCTCCAAGCTTTCCGGCAGGCAAAGGCGGCGGTTTCTGGGGGTGAATTCGTCCAGGTATTCCAGTGTTCTCAGCACGCCCGTGGTGATGCCAAGGCAATAGGCTGACGGGTAGGAAGGTGGTGCATCCGGCGACATTTCCCTGGCTTCGCGACAGGCCGCAAGGTATTCATGGGCCTCGTTGCTGGCCGTTGCCGTCAGGGAAAACACGCAGAGACTCAGTGCTACCAGGATTGAAGTCCGTTTCAACTGCCGTGCTCCGGGATTAAGGGGTCGCGACAGATTAATCCGCCGTTGTTACGGCTTAATGTGGGCAAATCAAGTCCGCTCCCACATTAATAATCGTCGCCTCTTTCCGTCACATCCCGCTCCACCGGCCCCGCATCCGGGTCGTATCCCGCCGGGAACTTGCCCTTCAGCGTCCAGGCAAACGCGATGATCTCGGCGATGGTGCGGTACAACTCTTCCGGGATGCTGTCGCCCAACTCCATGCGCGCCAGTAATTTGACCAGCTCGGCATTTTCGTAAATCGGTACTTCATTTTCCCGGGCCAGCTTCAGGATGGCTTCCGCCAGGGCGTCGTCGCCCTTGGCGGTCAGGGTCGGCGCTTGCTGGCCGTCGTATTTGAGAGCAATGGCCTGGCGCGGCGGGTTGGGGTTTTTCATGCGGTTTCATCCACCCAGCGTTGTTCCAGCCCGGTTTTCGGGCCCCGTGGCGGCGTGCCGAGGTGGCAGTCCAGGTCGCCGACGTTGAGCCCCGACGACACCAGGCGTTCGCGCAGGCTGCCCAGGTGGCTTTCGATCAGGCTGGCCGTGTAGGGCCGGGTCGCCCACAGTTGGCTGGAGAGTTTGCCCTGGCTCAATTGCGCCTGGACCTGCAGCGGGCCCAGCGGCTCCATGTCGAGGGCCATTTCCACGCGCCAGAGCATGTGTTTGGGGTCTTTGCTGTCCTTGCGTTCCGGCTGTTCCTTGTCGGGGGCCGGTTCTTCACGCTGGAACTTGACCTGCAACGGCACGATGTCCTGCAAGGTGCGCATCGGGATCTCCAACTGCCAGGTGGTCAAGAGCTTGCCGTCGGCAGTGGTGCCGGTCTGTTCCAGGCTCGACAGCTGATGGCTTTGCAGGCGCGAAATGGCCCCGGCGGCCAGGCGCAGCAGGTTTTCCAGGTCGCTTTCACCTTCCAGGCGTTGCATCAGCCGATCCGGCAGCGGAAAACCTGCGGGGGCTTGTCGGGCGCCGACCTGGCCGAGGGTACCCAGCGGGCTGCGCACGAAGCTGGGGAGCATCTGCGCCAGGGTGTTGGCCGCCAGGATCGCATTGAGGTTGGTGCTGGCGGGCAGGGCAGGCATCAGGTCGGCGACGAGGCGCAGCAGGGCGCCTTTCATGTCCAGTGGCGGTATCTGTGGGTTTTGTCCTGCCAGCAACTTGGCTTCGAGAAAGGTCCCGCTGTTCTGGATGATTTGGGCCAGTACCTTGGGATTGCTCACCTGGGCCAGGTCGGGCAGGGCTGCCAGCAAACGCGCAGCGGCGGCGCGCAGGTCGACGGAGGTGCTGTCGCTGCTGGTGGCGGGCAGGCTTTGCAGCGCGGTGAACACCACGTCCAGCGAGCCCTGGCGGCTTTGCTGGGTGGAAAGTTGCTGGGCCACGGCCAGTTGGTCCTTGAGACCGCTCAGCGGTACAAAACTCAGGGTTTGCGCACTTTGCACCACGGCGCTGAGCAGGCTGCCGATGCGCAACGGCTGCGGGCTTTCGACGGTCAGGGTCGCGCCGCTGAGGACGTTATTGAGGACTGACACCAGCGAGCGATAAACCACTGGCTGGTTGGTGCCCTGGGGCAGCGCCTGGGTGGTCAGCACCTTGCCTTGCAGCAGGGTGCCCACCGGCAACTGGTTGGTATCGATGCGCGTCAGTGCGGCAACGCTGGAACTCAGCGCCTGCTGCAGGCTGATGGACAAATTGCCCGACGGCGTCTGGCTGACTTCCACCTGGGTACCCAGCGGCAGCGGCTGGCTGCTGCTGGCCTGCACCAGGGTTTGCCGGCCACCTTCCAGGGTCAGCTTGAGCAGCAACTGAAACGCATCACCGCCCTGTTTAAGCGCCAGGACCTCGGCGTTCACGGTTTTTCCAGGGTCGATCAGGCCGGTCTGCGGCTCCAGCAGTTTCAGCAGCTCACCCGTCGCCGGCGCGGGGCCAGGCCCGGCCGGAAGCGCCGGAGGAAGTGTTGGAAGAGTGATCTCACCGGTCATCGTGCGCGCCGTCTCAAGGGAAATTGCCCTCTTTAGAGTAGGGCATCACATGTATAATGCCGCCCGTCTTCAAAGAGAGCGTTAAAAACAACACAACTGATTGATCCAGCTCTCTAAAAACGGTCGCCAAAGCAGTTAATGTGCATCTCTTTAACGGCCGTTCCACCGCCGACTTGAACCGTAAAGGCCCGCGATCTCTTGACCAGCCCTCTTCTAGAAGCCGTAGCGCTCGCCTGTGAACGTGACCTGCGGATGCTGTTCGAACACCTCGAACTGCGTCTGGCGGGCGGCGACATGGTGCAGGTCAGCGGGCCCAACGGCAGCGGCAAGACCAGCCTGTTGCGCCTGCTGGCCGGGCTGATGCAGCCGACGGCGGGCGAAGTGCGGCTCAACGGCAAACCGCTGCACGAGCAGCGCACGGAACTGGCCCGCAACCTGATCTGGATCGGCCACGCCGCCGGGATCAAGGACGTGCTCACCGCCGAAGAAAACCTCAGCTGGCTCAGTGCCCTGCATCATCCAGCAAGCCGTGAGGCCATCTGGCAGGCCCTCGCCGCTGTCGGCCTGAAGGGCTTCGAAGACGTTCCCTGCCACACCCTGTCCGCCGGCCAGCAGCGCCGCGTGGCCCTGGCCCGTTTGTACCTCGACGGTCCGCCGCTGTGGATTCTCGACGAACCCTTCACCGCCCTCGACAAACAAGGCGTCGCCCAGCTGGAAGCACATCTGGCGGCCCACTGCGAGCAGGGCGGCATGGTCGTCCTCACCACCCACCACACGCTGGCGCGCATGCCTGCCGGTTACCGCGACCTCGATCTGGGCCGGTGGTCGGTATGAGTGTATTTGCCTTGTTGGTCGCCCGCGAAGCGCGGTTACTCTGTCGCCGCCCGGCCGAACTGGCCAACCCGCTGGTGTTCTTCGCGATTGTGATCGCGTTGTTCCCGTTGGCGGTCGGCCCCGAGACTAAACTGTTGCAAACCTTGTCTCCGGGACTGGTCTGGGTGGCGGCGCTTTTGTCGGTCCTGCTCTCGCTGGACGGGCTGTTTCGCAGTGATTTTGAAGACGGTTCCCTTGAACAGTGGGTCCTTTCGTCGCACCCCCTGCCACTTCTGGTATTGGCCAAGGTACTGGCACACTGGGCGTTTTCCGGCCTGGCGCTGGTATTGCTCGCGCCGCTGCTGGCGATGATGCTGGGGTTGCCCACCGAGTGCCTGCCGGTGTTGCTCCTTTCCTTGTTGCTTGGCACGCCGGTTCTCAGTCTACTGGGCGCCGTGGGTGCGGCGCTGACGGTGGGTTTGAAGCGCGGCGGCCTGTTGCTGGCCCTGCTGATTTTGCCTTTGTATATCCCGGTGTTGATCCTGGGCAGCGGCGCGTTGCAAGCCGCGCTCCAGGGCATGCCGGCGACCGGTTACCTCCTGTGGCTTGGCAGCCTGGCCGCCCTGGCGGTAACCCTGACACCCTTTGCTATAGCGGCTGGCCTGAAGATCAGCGTCGGCGAATAATGAGGTCTGACCAAGCGTTGTCTTAGTCAGTAAAGACCCTAAGCTCCTCGCATTGACGAGAAGCAACCGTGATGGAAACAGCATGAACTGGACCTGGTTTCACAAGCTCGGCTCGCCCAAATGGTTTTACGGCATCAGTGGCAAACTGCTGCCGTGGTTGAGCATCGCCGCTGTATTGCTGATCGGCATCGGCCTGGTCTGGGGCCTGGCCTTCGCGCCGCCGGACTACCAGCAAGGCAACAGCTTTCGCATCATTTATATCCACGTTCCCGCCGCGATGCTGGCTCAGTCCTGCTATGTGATGCTGGCGGTGTGCGGCATCGTCGGCCTGGTGTGGAAGATGAAACTGGCGGACGTGGCCCTGCAATGCGCCGCGCCCATCGGTGCCTGGATGACTGCGGTGGCGCTGGTCACCGGTGCGATCTGGGGCAAGCCGACCTGGGGTTCGTGGTGGGTCTGGGACGCGCGCCTCACCTCGATGCTGATCCTGCTGTTCCTGTATTTCGGCCTGATCGCCCTGGGCAACGCCATCAGCAACCGTGACAGCGCCGCCAAGGCCTGTGCGGTACTCGCGATTGTCGGCGTGATCAACATCCCGATCATCAAATACTCGGTGGAGTGGTGGAACACCCTGCACCAGGGCGCCACCTTCACCCTCACCGAAAAGCCGGCCATGCCCGTGGAAATGTGGGCGCCGCTGCTGCTGATGGTGCTGGGGTTCTACTGCTTCTTCGGCGCCGTGCTGCTGCTGCGCATGCGCCTTGAAGTGCTCAAGCGTGAAGCCCGCACCAGTTGGGTCAAGGCCGAAGTGCAAAACAGCCTGGGAGCCCGTGGATGAGCTTCAACTCTTTCAGTGATTTTCTCGCCATGGGCCATCACGCCCTTTACGTCTGGACGGCCTATGGCATTTGCCTGGCGGTGCTGGCCCTCAACGTCGCCGCGCCGATCCTGGCCCGCAAGCGTTACCTGCAACAAGAGGCGCGTCGTTTGCGCCGGGAGACCGAAAAGTGAATCCGCTGCGTAGAAAGCGTCTGTTGATCATCCTGGCCATCATGGCCGGTGTCGGCATTGCCGTGACCCTGGCCCTGAGCGCCCTGCGGGAGAACATCAACCTGTTCTACACCCCGACCCAGATCGCCAACGGCGAAGCGCCGCTGGACACACGAATCCGCGCCGGTGGCATGGTCGAGAAGGGCTCGCTGCAACGTTCCGGCGACTCCCTGGACGTCAAATTCATCGTCACCGACTTCAACAAGTCCGTGACCATCACCTACCGCGGCATCCTCCCGGACCTGTTCCGCGAAGGGCAGGGCATCGTCGCCCTCGGCAAGCTCAACGCCGACGGCGTGGTCGTGGCCGACGAAGTGCTGGCCAAACACGATGAAAAATACATGCCGCCGGAAGTCACCAAGGCCCTCAAAGACAGCGGCCAATCCGCCCCGACCCCCGCCAAGGAGGGCTAAGTCATGACGTCCGCATTGTTTATTCCGGAGTTGGGCCAGTTGGCGATGATCCTCGCCCTGTGCTTTGCCATCGTCCAGGCCGTGGTCCCGCTGCTGGGCGCCTGGCGCGGTGATCGCCTGTGGATGAGCCTGGCCCAGCCGGCCGCCTGGGGCCAGTTCGCCTTTCTGGTGTTCGCCTTCGGTTGCCTGACCTACGCCTTCATGACCGACGACTTTTCCGTCGCCTACGTCGCCAATAACTCCAACAGCGCCTTGCCCTGGTACTACAAGTTCAGCGCCGTCTGGGGCGCCCACGAAGGGTCGTTGCTGCTGTGGGCATTGATCCTTGGCGGCTGGACCTTTGCCGTATCGATCTTCTCCCGCCAGTTGCCGCAAGTGATGCTGGCCCGGGTGCTGGCGGTGATGGGCATGATCAGCATCGGTTTCCTGCTGTTCCTGATCATGACCTCCAACCCGTTCACCCGCATCCTGCCGCAGATCCCGGTAGACGGCCACGACCTCAACCCGCTGCTACAAGACATCGGCCTGATCGTGCACCCGCCGATGCTCTACATGGGGTATGTAGGGTTCTCGGTAGCCTTCGCGTTTGCCATCGCCGCGTTGCTCGGTGGGCGTCTTGATGCGGCCTGGGCGCGCTGGTCGCGACCCTGGACCATCGTCGCCTGGGCGTTCCTCGGCATCGGCATCACCCTGGGCTCGTGGTGGGCCTACTACGAACTTGGCTGGGGCGGCTGGTGGTTCTGGGACCCGGTGGAGAACGCCTCCTTCATGCCCTGGCTGGTGGGCACGGCGCTGATTCACTCGCTGGCGGTCACGGAAAAACGTGGCGTGTTCAAGAGCTGGACCGTGTTGCTGGCCATCGCTGCGTTCTCCCTGAGCCTGCTGGGTACGTTCCTGGTGCGTTCCGGCGTGCTGACCTCGGTTCACGCGTTTGCCTCCGACCCGGAGCGCGGCGTGTTCATCCTGATCTTCCTGCTGTTTGTGGTCGGCGGCTCGCTGACGCTGTTTGCGTTGCGCGCCCCCGTGGTCAAGAGCCACGTCGGCTTCAACCTCTGGTCCCGGGAAACCCTGCTGCTGGGCAATAACCTGGTGCTGGTGGTGGCGGCCTCGATGATCCTGCTCGGCACCCTGTACCCGTTGGTGCTGGATGCCCTGAGCGGCGCCAAGCTGTCCGTCGGCCCGCCGTACTTCAACGCACTGTTCATCCCGTTGATGGCATTGTTGATGGTGGTGATGGCGGTCGGCGTGTTGGTGCGCTGGAAAGACACCCCGGTGAAATGGCTGGTGGGCATGCTGACTCCGGTGCTGCTGGGCAGCGCCGCGCTGGCGGTGATCGCCGGGATTGCCTACGGCGACTTCAACTGGGCCGTGCTCGCTACCTTCATGCTCGCCGCCTGGGTATTGCTGGCCGGCGTGCGCGACCTGATCGACAAGACCCGTCACAAAGGCCTGATCAAGGGCCTGCCGACCATGACCCGCAGCTACTGGGGCATGCAGGTCGCGCATATCGGCATCGCCGTGTGCGCCCTGGGCGTGGTGTTGTCCAGCCAGAACAGCGCCGAGCGCGACCTGCGTCTGGCGCCGGGCGAGTCCATGGACCTGGCCGGTTACCACTTCATTTTCGAAGGCGCCAAGCACTTCGAAGGCCCGAACTTCACGTCTGACAAGGGCACCGTGCGCGTCGTGCGCAACGGCAAGGAAGTCGCGGTGCTGCACCCGGAAAAACGTCTGTACACCGTACAAAGCTCGATGATGACCGAAGCCGGGATCGACGCCGGTTTCACCCGTGACCTCTACGTCGCCCTGGGTGAACCGCTGGGCGATGGCGCCTGGGCCGTGCGGGTCCACGTCAAACCGTTTGTGCGCTGGATCTGGTTCGGCGGCCTGCTCACAGGCTTCGGTGGTTTGCTGGCCGCGATGGACCGGCGTTATCGGGTCAAGGTCAAGAGCCGGGTGCGTGAAGCCCTCGGCCTGCAAGGAGCAGCGGTATGAAGCGTTGGTTGATGGTGTTACCGCTGGCGGCGTTCCTGGTGGTGGCGGTGTTTCTGTATCGCGGGCTGTACCTGGACCCGGCCGAGCTGCCCTCGGCGATGATCGGCAAGCCGTTCCCGGCGTTCTCGCTGCCGACCGTACAGGGCGACAAAACCCTGACCCAAGCGGATTTGCAGGGCAAACCGGCGCTGGTCAACGTGTGGGGCACCTGGTGCATTTCCTGCCGTGTCGAGCACCCGGTGCTGAACAAGCTGGCCGAGAACGGCGTGGTGATCTACGGCATCAACTACAAGGACGACAACGCTGCCGCCTTGAAGTGGCTGGCAGAATTCCACAACCCGTACCAGCTGGATATCCGCGACGAAGACGGCAACCTCGGCCTGAACCTCGGCGTGTACGGCGCCCCGGAAACCTTCTTCATCGACGCCAAGGGCGTGATCCGCGACAAGTACGTGGGCGTGATCGACGAAGTGGTGTGGCGCGAGCAACTGGCCGCCAAGTACCAGGCGCTGGTGGATGAGGCCAAGCCATGAAGCGTTGGTTAGCCGCCGCTGTATTGGGCTTGAGCATGGTCGGCGTGGCTCACGCCGCCATCGACACCTACGAATTTGCCAAGGACGGGGACCGCGAGCGTTTTCGCGAACTGACCAAGGAACTGCGCTGCCCCAAGTGCCAGAACCAGGACATCGCCGACTCCAACGCGCCGATTGCTGCTGACCTGCGCAAAGAGATTTTCCGCATGCTCGGCGAGGGCAAGGACAATCAGCAGATCATTGACTTCATGGTCGACCGCTACGGTGACTTCGTGCGCTACAAGCCGGCGCTCACCGGCAAGACCGCGCTGCTGTGGTTCGGCCCCGCCGGGCTGTTGCTCGCTGGCGTGGTGGTGATGGCGGTGATTGTGCGCCGCCGTCGTGTCGCCCCGGCCGATGGCTCGGACTCGCTTTCCGTCGATGAGCGTCAACGCCTCGACCAACTGCTGGACAAAAAAACTGATGATTGATTTCTGGCTCGCAGCCGGTCTGCTGCTTCTGATTGCCTTGAGTTTCCTGTTGATCCCGGTGTTACGCGGCCGTCGTGCCCAGCGTGAAGAGGATCGCACCGCGCTGAACGTGGCGCTGTATCAAGAACGTGTGGCGGAACTGCAAACCCAGCAGTCCGAAGGCGTGCTGGATGCCGCCCAACTGGACAGCGGTCGTGCTGAAGCGGCCCGTGAGCTGTTGGCGGACACCGAAGGGGTGGAAAAGCCTCGGGAGTCGCGCCTCGGCAAACCGCTGCCGTTTCTGGCTGCGTTTCTGGTGCCGGTATTGGGCGTGGCGCTGTACCTGCATTATGGCGCCAGCGACAAGGTCGAACTGACCCGCGAATTCTCCCAACCGCCGGTGTCCATGGAAGACATGACCCGCCGTCTGGAGCGCGCCGCAGCGGCCCAACCGGACTCGCCGGAAGGCCTGTACTTCCTCGGCCGTGCCTACATGGCCCAGGACCGCTCGGCCGACGCAGCGAAAGTCTTCGAACGCACCGTGGCCCTGGCCGGTCGCCAGCCGGAGTTGCTCGGGCAGTGGGCCCAGGCCCAGTACTTTGCCGACAACAAACAGTGGTCGCCCAAGGTCCAGGCCTTGACCGACGAAGCCCTGAAACTCGACCCGAAAGAAGTCACCAGCCTCGGCCTGCTGGGTATCGCGGCCTTTGAAGGCCAGCGGTACCAGGAAGCGATCGACTACTGGAACCGCCTGCTGGCGCAACTGCCGCCGGAAGACAACTCCCGCGCCGCGCTGCAAGGCGGGATCGACCGGGCTGCCGAGAAGCTCAAAGAGAGCGGCGGTACCGTGGCACCCGTGAAGGCGCAAAAGCAGATGCAAGTGCGCGTGGACCTGGCGGCGGACGTGAAGGCCAAGGCCTTGCCGACCGACAGCGTGTTCATCTTCGCCCGCGCCGTCAAAGGCCCGCCGGCGCCGCTGGCAGCCAAGCGCGTGACCGTGGCCGACCTGCCAATCACCGTCGAACTGGGCGATGCCGACGCGATGATGCCGCAGTTGAAACTGTCCAACTTTCCCGAAGTCCAACTGGTTGCGCGCATATCCCGGGCAGGTGTTCCCACCGCTGGCGAGTGGATCGGCCGCAGCCAACCCTTGGCCAGCAGCACTACTGCGTTGCAGCAGCTGACCATCGACAGTCCGGATAAATAATTCGAGGAAATGCCCATGACCGCCATTGCACGTATCACCCTGCTCAGCCTGGTATTGGGGCTGAGTGCTTGTGCGGTCCATCGGCCACCGTCGCCTACCGGGCCGACCATCCCGCCCACCGGGCCGTCGACCCAGCCGAGCACACAGCCAGGCACCCAGCCCTCGGGCCCGGTGATCAAACCGTCGAAGCCGGTGCCGAGCTCTTCGCCGACCTTCGCACCGCCGCCAGGTGCTGCCAGCCACTGGGACGGGAAGATGCAGGTGTACGTGCTGGACGAGCAGCCGGATACGTTCTATCGCCAGCGCACGTACTACCGCTGGAGCAACGGCTGGAGCCGGTCCATCAGCCCGAACGGGCCTTGGGAAGAGACCGACGTCCATGGCGTGCCGCCGGGGTTGAGCAAGCAGTACGCGCAATAAGAAAAGGCGACCTTCGGGTCGCCTTTTTCATGGGCATGAAATGCAATCAACTGTGGGAGCTGGCTTGCCTGCGATAGCGGTGTATCAGGTTATGAAGTGGTTGCTGACACACCGCCATCGCGGGCAAGCCCGGCTCCCACAGGACCTCTACTGTTGTTGATATTCGGCCTGGCCTGCGCCACTGATCCAATGGATCACCCCCGCAATCACCCCCAGCATCACCCCAAACTCCACAATCCCCATCCAGCCCAACCGCGCCATCAACCAGCCGCTGACCGTGGCCCCCACCGCGCCGCCAAAAAACGTCGCCGTCATGTACAAACTATTGATGCGGCCCTGAGCTTTCGGATCCACCGCAAACGCCCGCGTCTGATTCGACACCAACCCCGACTGCACGCCGATATCCAGCACGATCACCCCCAGCACCAGCAAGATAATCGAGGTTTGCGCGCCCGCCAGCAGCAGGAACGCCAAGGTCACAATCCCGATACTCGCCCCAATCACCTTGCGTGAGCCCAACCGGTCGGAAGCCCGTCCACCCAGTGACGCCGCCAGCGCACCCGCCGCACCGATGATCCCGAAACCGCCGGCCCACGCGCTGCCCAGCTGCCACGGCCCGTGGGCCAGCAACGCCGCCAGGTTCACCCAGAACGCATTGAAGCAAGCCCACAACAACGCCTGCACCATCATTGATTGGCGGATCGGGCTGTTGTCGCGCATCAGCGGCCACAGCGAAGCCAGCAGACGAGGGTAGGACAGGTTCGTGCTCGGTACGCCCCGTGGCAGCAACCTGGCAGCGGCGATCCACACCGGGATCATGAAGGCCGCTTCCATCGCGTACACCGCCCGCCAGCCATAAGCCTCACCGACCACGCCGGCGATCGTGCGCCCGAGCAGAATGCCGACCATGATCCCGCTGACCACCGTTCCCACGTTGCGCCCACGTTCATGAGGCTGCGACATCACCGCCGCGAACGGCACCAGTTGCTGCGGCACACAGCTCACAATCCCCAAGCCAAATGACGCCGCGACCAGCGCCCAGATACCCGGTGAAAACGCCGCCGCCAGGGCGAAACAGAACGCCAGCGCGATTTGCCCCAGCACCAGTTTGCGCCGGTCAAAGCGGTCGCCCATCGGCAACAGCAACGCGAGACCGGTGGCAAACCCCAGCAGGGCGGAACCGGCCACCAGGTCGACGGTGGTCACGTCCACGCCGAGGTCCGAGGCAATCAACGGCAAAATCGGCTGGGTACAGTAAATATTGGTGATCACCGCGCCGGCGATCACCGCCATCATGATGATCTTGCCGCGCGGCGGAACCGCAGGCGCTGTGGAAGGTTGGGATGTCATCGGCTGGCCACTCACGGCGCTCTCCTTCAATGCAGGTCTCCGGGGGGCGGAGATGAGTGGCCAACGTTACGCACTCGCGCTTGGCAGGATAATCCCCTAGGATTCGGAATCATCCTTCCAGAATTTGATAGGTTGCCATGAACCGCCTTGAATCCATGTCCATCTTCGTTGCCGTGGTTGATGCGGGCAGCCTGACCGCTGCGGCGCGGCGCCTCGACATGCCGCTGGCCAGCGTCAGCCGCAAGGTGGCCGAACTGGAAAAGCACCTGAAGACCCGCCTGCTGCACCGCACCACGCGCCAGCTGTCGTTGACCGATGCCGGCGCCTCCTACCTCGACGCGTGCCGGCGCATTCTTGAAGACATCGGCGAGGCCGAGCGCGCGGCCACTGGCGAATATTCCCAGCCTCGGGGCGAACTGGTCGTCACTGCACCGGTGGTCTTCGGGCGGCTGCACCTCGTGCCGGTGGTGGCGGAATTCCTGGCGCAGTACCCGGAGATCGACATCAACCTGATCCTCACCGACCGGGTTGTGCACCTGATGGAAGAGCATTGCGATGTGGCGGTACGCATTGGCGAGTTGCCCGACAGCTCGCTGAAGGCTATGCAGGTCGGCACGGTGCGGCGGGTAGTGTGTGCCAGTCCGGCGTACCTGGCCGGTCGCGGTGTACCAGCCGAACCCCAGGACTTGGCGGGACATGACTGCATCACCTTCGAAGTGCTGGCGTCGCAAGGGGCGTGGGGATTTGGCGCGGGTAAAACCGGGCTCTCGGTACCGGTGCATTCGCGGTTGTCGGTGAACACCGCAGAAGCGGCGATTGCGGCGGCGACGTTGGGGGTTGGGGTGATTCGGGTGTTGTCGTATCAGGTGGCGGATGCGCTGCGGGAAGAGGCGTTGGCGGTGGTGCTTGAGGCGTTCGAGTCGGCGCCGCTGCCCATTAGCCTGGTGCACAAAGGGCAGTCGCCGTTGCCGCTGAAGTTGCGCGCGTTTCTGGATTTTGTGATGCCAAGGCTGCGGGCGCGCACCGCCCAATAACACCGACGAATTTGGACCTGATGAAGATCAAAATGTGGGAGCTGGCTTGCTGTGGTGAGGGGGCTTGTCCCCCGTCGGGTTCACTACAGATTGATGGGGCTGCTTCGCAGCCCAGCGCGGGGCAAGCCCGCTCACCACAGCAAGCCCCCTCACCACAGCAAGCCCGCTCCCACATTGGATTTATGTTGCCAGTTGGATTTCGGTTTTGATCAGGCCACCGGGCACTCTCGATCCAGCGCTCTATCCACCAACAACAATCCCAACTCCAGCAGTTGTTGCATCGCCAATACCAGGCTGCGGTCTTTGCCATCAATGTTTTCGGAAAGGTCCAACGCCATTGCATTGGCAGACTGGAGTGTTTCGTAGGCGTTGCTCAGCAGTGCTTCCGTTTCAACGTTGGCTGATACGGTGAACAGACTGAAGTGTTTTTTTTGATTGGTGGACGCTTTGGTTTCGGCGGGTTTCAGGTAGTGATCGATAGCCCGCAGGGCGGCGTCCTGAAGCTTGGTTTTTTCAGACTTGGAGCCAGACGTTTCTGGCGGATTGGGCGTGACTTTGTACATGCAATGACTCTCCATTCAATTGGAGCTCACCACATCTGCGACCAAGCAGGAGGGTGGCGAGTTGTACGCAGGTTGGTCGACCAGGGAATGGAAACCCGGCAGGGCCAGGGCCCTCCCACGCACAGCTCGCCATAAAGCGAACACGATAATGCCGCTTGCGCGGCACTGTGCGCCATTCTAACCCGGGCGACCAAACCCGATCGCTGATGAGCAGCGACTTGGAGAGGCTAGCGGCGAGTTAAGGCTGCTGCAAGCCATAGAGATCGTAGGAAAAATCACCGATCTACCGGGATCTTGATTATTCCTGAAGCGATACTTCGGCAAGACGCGGCTTTAGAAACTCCAGGGCATCTTTAAACACCTGATGCCACTCTTCTGACGGTTCGCTCGCCAGTGGATGCCAGAAGAACTGGAACTTGTGGCCACCATCATCCTCTGCAAAATGTGTCCAGGTATCTGGCAGCTCTTCCGCGACCTGGCATTGGTGAAAGGCCCATGTATGCCCCGTGGACGCTGAGTGCCAAGTGCCCAGGTCACGTATCACCTTGCCGGTTATCCCGGCTTCTTCCTGTAATTCCCGAATCGCAGCTGCGTCTGTACTTTCGCCAGGCTCCACGCTGCCCTTGACCAGTTGAAGGCCTGCCAGTGGGTGTTTGAAGGCGAGGATTTCCAGGGATTGGCGGGTTCGCAGAACGACCGGACATGCCTTGTCTTTTCCCATCACATAGCCCTCTTGCGCATATTGGCGGCCAGCTATTGCACCACAGTCCGGCACATTTCCAATGCCGGGCGAAGACCTTGTGGCGAGGGAGCTTGCTCCCGCTGGACTGCGCAGCAGGCCCAAGTCAGCCACCTCAGTACATCTGACAGACCGTGTCACCCGGGTTTGGGGCCGCTGCGCAGCCCAGCGGGAGCAAGCTCCCTCGCCACTGGTTAGGTATTCAACGTCAGCTCCAACCTTTCATCAAACCTTCATCAAACGGTTTTACTCCGGACATGTGCAAGTCATAGGGCTGACACAGCCCGCGCCTACTGTCGTTTGAACTCAAACGCAGCCACGGACGGCTGTTCAACCAGACAGAGAAGCCCATGACTCCAGCTATCCATGTCGATCATCTGAACAAGACCTTTGCGAAGAAGTCCGCACTGGTCGACCTCGAACTCACCGTGGCCACCGGTGAGATGGTCGCGCTGATTGGCGCTTCCGGCTCCGGCAAGTCCACCTTGCTGCGCCACCTCGCGGGCCTGGCCTGTTGCGACAAGAGCAACGGCGGCAGCGTCAAGGTGCTGGGCCGGGAAGTGCAGGCCAGCGGCCGGTTGAATGGCAAGGTGCGGCGCCTGCGCTCCGACATCGGCTATATCTTCCAGCAGTTCAACCTGGTCAATCGCCTGAGTGTGCTCGACAACGTGCTGCTCGGTTGCCTGGGCCGCATGCCGCGCTGGCGCGGCAACCTCGGTTTGTTCAATGCCGAGGAAAAACAGTTCGCCATGGAATCCCTGGCCTGCGTCGGCCTGGCGGATCTCGCCGGACAACGTGCCTCTACTTTGTCCGGTGGTCAGCAACAACGCGTGGCGATCGCCCGGGCCCTGACCCAGCGCGCCGAAGTAATTCTGGCCGATGAACCCATCGCTTCGCTCGACCCGGAGTCGGCGCGCAAGGTTATGGAGATCCTCGCCGACATCAATGGCCGCGACGGCAAGACCGTGGTGGTCACCCTGCACCAGGTGGATTACGCCATGCGTTATTGCCCCCGAGCCGTGGCGCTCAAGGGCGGCCGGATTCATTTCGACGGCCACGCAAGTGAGCTGAGCAGCCAGTTCCTCAATGATTTGTACGGTGCCGATGTCGACACCAGCCTGATGTTTTCCGACCAGACCCGCACACCCGTCGTCCCCGCACGGTTGGCCCTGGCCCGCGCTTGAAACCCCAATAACGACCCACAGGAATCCTCTCCATGTTGAACCGTATCGGTCATGTGTTTCTGTCCGCAGTCCTGCTAGCCAGCGTGGCCATGGGCAATGCCCAGGCCGCCGACAAGGCGATCAATTTCGGCATCATGTCCACCGAGTCTTCGCAGAACCTCAAGAGCATCTGGCAGCCATTTTTGGATGACATGCACAAGAAGACCGGCCTCACCATCAACGCCACCTTCGCCTCCGACTACGCCGGCCTCATCCAGGGCATGCGCTTCAACAAGGTCGACGTGGCCTGGCTGGGCAACAAGGCGGCGATGGAAGCGGTGGACCGCTCCAACGGCGAAATCTTCGCCCAGACCGCCGCCGCCAACGGTGCCGCCGGTTACTGGAGCGTGCTGATCGTGCGCAAGGACAGCCCGATCAACAACGTCGATGACATGCTCAAGAACGCCAAGAACCTGACCTTCGGCAACGGTGACCCGAACTCCACCTCGGGCTACCTGGTACCCGGCTACTACGTGTTCGCCAAGAACCACGTCGACGCTGCCACCGCCTTCAAACGCACCCTCAACTCCAGCCATGAAGTCAACGCACTGAGCGTGGCCAAAGGGCAGTTGGACGTCGCCACCTTCAACACTGAAAGCTGGGACCGCCTGGAAGTCACCCAGCCGGACAAGGCCGCCATGCTCAAAGTCATCTGGAAATCGCCGCTGATCCCGGCCGATCCGATGGTGTGGAGCAAGGCCCTGAGCGACAGCGAGAAGACGAAGATCCGCGATTTCTTCGCCAACTACGGTGACACCGACGAAGAGAAGGCCGTGCTGAAGAACATGCAACTGGGCAAGTTCCTCAAGTCCAGCGACGACCAGCTGTTGCCGATCCGCCAGCTGGAGCTGTTCAAGCAGCGCACCACCATCAGCGCCGACGACCACCTGGAAGCCGCCGACAAGGCCAAGAAACTCGCCGACATCGACGCCGACCTCGCGAAGCTCCAAGAGCGCATCACCGAACTGGACAAGAAGACCGCAGCCAACGGCTAACCCCCTGTAGGCCCGGGCTTGTGTGGGAGCCGGGCTTGCCCGCGATGCAGGCAACTCGGTCTGACAGTAAAACCGAGTCGATCCTATCGCGGGCAAGCCCGGCTCCCACATAAGCCTTGCCCACACACTTATTGAGAGTGACCCATGACTACCTTGCATGCTGAAGCAGTGGGCAAAAGGACTTGGCCGCAATACCTGGGCTGGGGCCTGTTCCTGGTCCTGCTGGCCTGGGCCTGGCACGGCGCCGAAATGAACCCGCTGGCGCTGTACCGCGACTCCGGAAACATGGCGACCTTCGCCGCCGACTTCTTCCCGCCGGACTTCCACGAATGGCGCTCCTACCTCAAGGAGATGATCGTCACCGTGCAGATCGCCCTCTGGGGCACGGTGCTGGCGATTGTCTGCTCGGTGCCGCTGGGCATTCTGTGCGCTGAGAACATCACGCCCTGGTGGATTCACCAACCGTTGCGCCGGGTGATGGATGCGTTCCGGTCGATCAACGAAATGGTCTTCGCGATGTTGTTTGTGGTCGCGGTCGGCCTCGGTCCTTTTGCCGGTGTCCTGGCCTTGTGGATCAGCACCACGGGCGTCCTCGCCAAGCTGTTTGCCGAAGCCGTCGAAGCCATCGACCCCGGCCCCGTTGAAGGCGTCCGAGCCACCGGCGCCAGTGCCCTGCAAGAGGTGATCTACGGCGTGATCCCGCAAGTGATGCCGCTGTGGGTGTCCTACGCGCTCTACCGTTTCGAGGCCAACGTACGTTCGGCGACGGTGGTGGGGATGGTCGGTGCCGGCGGTATCGGCGTGATCCTGTGGGAGAACATCCGCGCCTTTCAGTTCGTGCAGACCTGCGCGGTGCTGCTGGTGATCATCGTGGTGGTGAGCTGTATCGACGTGCTGTCCCAACGCCTGCGCAAGCAGTTCATCTGACGACGGAGGGGTGCCCCAGGGCGCTTTTTTTAAGCATGCAGTTGTCTAGACAAGATGAGCCGGTGTACCGCGAACTCGCCGATATCCTGCGCCGTGAACTGAGCAGCTATCACGCCGGCGACTTCCTGCCGGGCGAGGTGCAATTGGCCGAACGCTTTGGTGTGAACCGCCACACCCTGCGCCGCGCCATCGACGAGTTGGTGTTCGAAGGCAGCCTGTTGCGCCGCCAGGGCAAGGGCACGCAAGTGCTCGACCGCCCGCTGATTTACCCGATGGGCGCCGAGACCTCCTACAGCCAGTCGTTGTCGGCCCAGGGCGTAGGCGTGGAAGCGCTGTTGCTCAAGCGCCGTTACTGCTTCGCCAGTCGCGACGAGGCGCAACAACTGGGTATCGCCGAGATGGCGCCGATGATCGAGCTGCAAACCCTGCGCAAGCTCGACCACCAGCCGGTCAGCCTGATCCGCCACCGCTACTGCGCCAGCCATGCGCCGCTGCTGGCGGACTACAACGGTGGCTCGCTTCGCCACTACCTGCGTGAACGCGACATGCCGTTGACCCGCACCCAAAGCCTGATCGGCGCGCGGTTGCCCAACCGCGACGAAGCCGCGCTGCTGCTGATGCCCCGGCATTTGCCGGCGCTCACCGTATTTACCCTTTCCCGCGATCGCGACGGCCGCCCGGTGGAGCTGGCGCAGTCCACCAGCCGTTCGGATCGCTTCCAGTACCAAGTGGTGACCTGATGGAGACCCTGATGAACCTGTCCCCGCGTCAACACTGGATCGGCGTGCTCGCCCGCGCCTTTCGCAGTGAATTGCTGCCCCATGAAGACGCTCTGCGCGACGTGGATTACCAACTGATCCGCGCCCCGGAAATCGGCATGACCCTGGTGCGCGGCCGCATGGGCGGCAATGGCGCGCCGTTCAACGTCGGCGAAATGAGCGTGACCCGCTGTGTGGTGCGCCTGGCTGACGGCCGCACCGGCTACAGCTATTTGGCCGGGCGCGACAAGGTCCATGCCGAACTGGCGGCCCTGGCAGATGCGCATTTGCAGGGCGCGCACCCGAGTCTCTGGCTCAGCGATCTGATCCGCTCACTGGCCAACGCGCAGGCCGAACGCCGGGCGCAAAAAGAGGCCGATACCGCCGCCACCAAGGTCGAGTTTTTCACCCTGGTTCGAGGAGAAAACTGATGAATGCCCAACGCTTGCAACCGGCTTTTGTAGACCCGGTGCTGGACGCCCAGCGCGGTTTTCGCGGGGCCCTCAAGGCCCTCGCCGAGCCCGGTTTGATCCAGTCCCTGCCCGCTGCGCCCAGCCTTGAAGGCCTGGCACCGGCCACCTATGCACTGTGCCTGGCGTTGCTGGATACGGACACGCCGCTGTGGCTGGCGCCGAGTTTCGACACGCCGCTGATTCGCGCCAACCTGGCGTTCCATTGCGGCTGCCCGCTGACCACGCGCCGGGAAGAGGCCGCGTTCGCCTTGCTCGGTGAACAGGACCTGCTCGACCTCAGCGGCTTCGACCACGGCAACGATCGCTACCCCGATCAGTCCTGCACGTTGCTGGTTCAGTTGACCGACCTGGAAGCCGGTCGTGCCTTGAACTGGCACGGCCCGGGGATCAAGACCCAGCGTCAGGTCAACCTGCCGGTGCCCCAGGCCTTCTGGCTGGAGCGCCAGCGCCGCGAGACGTTTCCCCGTGGCCTGGACGTGTTGTTCGCCGCCGGCCATCACCTGATCGGCCTGCCCCGCAGTACCCGAATTGCACAGGAGCGTGCCTGATGTACGTAGCCGTCAAGGGTGGCGAACAGGCCATCGACAATGCCCACCGCCTGCTGGCGAAAAAACGCCGGGGCGATACGTCTGTTCCTGAGCTGAGCGTGGAGCAGATCCGCGAGCAACTGCCACTGGCGGTCGCCCGGGTGATGAGCGAGGGCTCGCTGTACGACACCGAACTGGCCGCGCTGGCGATCAAGCAAGCGGCGGGGGATCTGGTGGAAGCGATCTTCCTGCTGCGGGCCTACCGCACCACGTTGCCGCGCTTCAGCCCGAGCCTGCCGATCGATACCGCGCAGATGTCCCTGAGCCGGCGTTTGTCGGCGACGTTCAAGGACGTTCCGGGCGGGCAACTGCTGGGCCCGACCTTCGACTACACCCATCGCCTGCTGGACTTCGCGCTGCTGGCCGAAGGTGAATACCCGGGCCCGCACACCACGCCGGATGCGACCCTGGAAGCATGCCCGAGAGTCCTGGGTTTGCTGGCCAAGGAAGGCCTGATCAAGAACGAATCCGACGACAGCGGCAGCGTCGCCGACATCACCCGCGACCCGCTGGAATACCCGGCCAACCGTGCCCAGCGCCTGCAAGCCCTGGCCCGTGGTGATGAAGGTTTCCTGCTGGCGCTGGGTTACTCCACCCAGCGCGGTTACGGCCGCAACCACCCGTTCGCCGGCGAGATTCGCATCGGTGAGGTCGAGGTGTGGATTGACCCGCAAGAGCTGGGCTTCCCGGTCTGCCTGGGCAGCATCGAAGTCACCGAGTGCGAGATGGTCAACCAGTTCGTCGGTTCGGCCACCGAGCTGGCGCAGTTCACTCGCGGCTACGGTTTGGCGTTCGGGCATGCCGAGCGTAAGGCCATGGGTATGGCCCTGGTGGACCGCTCGCTGCGGGCCAGCGAGTTCAACGAAGAGATCGTCTCGCCGGCCCAGCAGGAAGAATTCGTGTTGTCCCACTGCGACAACGTCGAAGCGGCGGGCTTCGTGTCCCACCTCAAATTGCCTCACTACGTGGACTTCCAGTCCGAGCTGGAACTGATCCGCAAACTGCGCCAACCGGCCGAGGGCACCCGCCATGAATGACCTGACTCAAGCGCCTGCGCGTGACCCGGCGTACAACTTCGCCTACCTCGACGAGCAGACCAAACGCATGATCCGCCGCGCCTTGCTCAAGGCCGTGGCGATCCCCGGTTACCAGGTGCCGTTTGGTGGCCGCGAGATGCCGCTGCCTTACGGCTGGGGCACCGGTGGCATGCAACTGACCGCGGCGATTCTGGGGGCCGATGACGTGCTCAAGGTCATCGACCAGGGCGCCGACGACACCACCAACGCCGTGTCGATCCGCCGCTTTTTTGCGCGCACGGCGGGGGTTGCCACCACCGAAAGCACCCCGGACGCCACGGTGATCCAGACCCGCCACCGCATTCCGGAAACCCCGTTGCAGGCTGACCAGATCATGGTCTACCAGGTGCCGATCCCGGAGCCGCTGCGCTTTATCGAACCGTCGGAAACCGAGACCCGCACCATGCACGCCCTCAATGACTACGGGGTGATGCACGTAAAGCTCTACGAAGACATCGCCACCTTCGGCCATATCGCCACCAGCTACGCCTACCCGGTGATGGTCGACGAGCGCTACGTGATGGACCCATCGCCGATCCCGAAATTCGACAACCCGAAACTCGACATGAGCCCGGCGCTGATGCTGTTCGGTGCCGGTCGCGAAAAGCGCCTGTACGCGGTGCCGCCGTACACCCAGGTCACCAGCCTGGACTTCGAAGACCACCCGTTCGAAGTGCAGAAGTGGGAGCACAACTGCGCCATCTGCGGCAGCCATGAATCGTTCCTCGATGAGCTGATTCTGGACGACGCCGGTACCCAGAGTTTTGTGTGTTCCGACACCTGGTATTGCGCCCAGCGGGTCAAGGAGAACAACCAGTGAGCCAGCCTTTGCTACACGTACGTGACCTGTCTTTGCTCTACGGCCCGGAGAAGGGTTGCCAGGACGTCAGCTTCGATTTGTACCCCGGCGAAGTGCTGGGGATTGTCGGCGAATCCGGTTCGGGCAAATCCACCTTGCTCTCGTTGCTCAGCGGGCGGTTGCCGCCGCAGGCCGGGAACATCGGCTATCGCGGCAAGGACGGCGAATGGCTGGATCTGTACAGCGCCAGCGAAGCTGAACGCCGCACCTTGCTGCGCACTGAATGGGGCTTTGTCGAGCAAAACCCACGGGATGGCTTGCGCATGGGCGTCTCGGCCGGCGCCAACATCGGCGAGCGCCTGATGGCCCAGGGCGTACGCAATTACCAGCAACTGCGCGGTGCCGGTCTCGACTGGCTGGGCCAGGTGGAAATCGACCCGCAGCGCATCGACGACTTGCCCCGGACCTTCTCCGGCGGCATGCAGCAGCGCCTGCAAATCGCCCGCAACCTCGTCTCCAGCCCGCGCCTGGTCTTTATGGACGAACCCACCGGCGGCCTGGATGTGTCGGTGCAAGCGCGCTTGCTCGACCTGTTGCGCGGCCTCGTGCGCGAGCTGGATTTGGCCGTGGTGATCGTGACCCACGACCTCGCCGTGGCGCGTCTGCTGGCCGATCGCCTGATGGTGATGCGCCGTTCGCGGGTGGTGGAATCCGGGCTGACGGACCAGATCCTCGACGATCCGCAGCACCCTTACTCTCAACTGCTGGTGTCTTCGGTATTGCAGCCATGACGAATGCCTTGATCGAGGTCCGTGACCTCTCGAAAACCTTCACCTTGCACCAGCAGAACGGCGTGGTGCTGAACGTGCTGCGCGGGGTGGAATTCAGTGTGAAGGGCGGTGAGTGCCTGGTGCTGCACGGCCAGTCCGGCGCCGGTAAAAGCACGTTGCTGCGTACCCTGTACGGCAACTATCTGCCGGCGGGCGGCAGCATCCGTGTGCAGCATGCCGGTGAGTGGCTGGAGCTGGTCGGTGCAGAGCCCCGGGACATTCTGCAGGTACGCCAGCAGACCCTGGGCTACGTCAGCCAGTTTCTGCGGGTGATCCCGCGTGTGGCTTGCCTGGACGTGGTGATGGAGCCAGCCCTGGCCCGTGGCTGGTCGAAGGCCAATGCCCAGTCACGCGCCGAACACCTGCTGACGCGCCTGAACATCCCCCAGCGGTTGTGGCAGTTGGCGCCCGGCACCTTCTCCGGTGGCGAGCAGCAACGGGTCAACATCGCCCGCGGCTTCATGGTGGCCTGGCCGGTGATGCTGCTGGACGAACCCACCGCATCCCTCGATGACAGCAACCGCCAGGTGGTGCTGGAACTGATGAACGAAGCCAAGGCCGCCGGTGCTGCATTGATCGGCATCTTCCACGACCGCGCCGCCCGTGAAGCGGTCGCCGACCGCCATTTCGACATGACCCCCGCGCCTGTTGCCCAAGAGGAATACGCCCATGCCCGCTGAACAGATCCTCAGTAATGCCCAGCTGGTGACGGCTGAGCGCATGTTCCTTGGCAGCGTGGTGCTGCGTGACGGGCTGATCGTCGACATCGCCGAAGGCCGCAGCCAACTGCCCCAGGCCCAGGACCTGGGCGGTGATTTCCTGCTGCCGGGCCTTGTGGAATTGCACACCGACAACCTGGAAAAACACATGACCCCGCGCCCCGGAGTGGACTGGCCGTCGACCTCGGCGGTGCTCAGCCATGATGCGCAGATCATCGCGGCCGGCATCACCACGGTGTTCGACGCGGTGTCCATCGGCGATGTGAATCCCAAGGGCAACCGCATGAAAAAACTGCCGGCGATGCTCGATGCCATCGCCTCGGCAGAAAGCGCCGGCCTGACCCGCGCCGAACACCACCTGCACCTGCGTTGCGAGCTGTGCCACCCGGACACGTTGAGCGTGTTCCGCGACCTGGTGGAAAACCCGCTGGTGCGCCTGGTGTCGGTGATGGACCATTCGCCGGGCCAGCGCCAGTTCGTGCTCGAATCCAAGTACCGTGAGTACTACATGGGCAAGTACCACCTGAACGACGAGACCATGGACGCATTCATCGTGCTGCAAATGGCCAACTCCAGGGAGTACAGCGACCGTTACCGTGCGGCGATCGTCGAGCATTGCCTGGCGCGCGGGCTGTCGGTGGCCAGTCATGACGACGCGACGTTGGCGCATGTCGAGGAGTCGGCGCGCTACGGCATGACCATCGCGGAGTTCCCCACGACCCTGGAAGCCGCCCGTGGCTGCCAGGCGCTGAACATGAAAGTGCTGATGGGCGCGCCGAACGTGGTGCGTGGCGGGTCCCACTCGGGTAATGTGGCCGCCGCCGGCCTGGCTGCCGAGGGATTGCTGGATATACTTTCCAGTGACTACTACCCGGCCAGCCTGCTGCAGGCGGCGTTCGTGCTGGCCGATCAGCAGGACGGCGGCGATCTTTCCCGGGCGGTGAAGATGATCAGCCTGGCGCCGGCACACGCCGCGGGCCTAAGCGATCGCGGCGAAATCGCCCTGGGCCTGCGGGCCGACCTGGTGCAAGCGAAAAAAAGCCGCGACGGACTGCCAGTGGTTCAACAAGTCTGGCGACAAGCGAAGAGGGTGTTTTGATGGCGGGCAGGTTGATCTATCTCATCGGACCATCGGGTTCGGGCAAGGACAGCCTGCTGGATGCCGCACGACCGCGTTTGGCCGAGCGTGGCTGCCGCATTGTGCGGCGGGTCATCACCCGCTCGGCAGAAGCGGTGGGCGAAGCCGCGCAGGGTGTGAGCCCGGCGCAGTTTGCCGCGATGGAGGCCGAGGGCGCGTTTGCCCTCTGCTGGCACGCCAACGGGTTGTCCTATGGCATCCCCCGGGAGATTGATGAGTGGCTGGCGGCGGGGCACGACGTGCTGGTCAACGGCTCTCGCGGGCATTTGGCGCAGACCCGGCTGCGTTACCCGAACCTGCTGGTGGTGTTGCTGACGGTGGAGCAGGCGGTGTTGCGCCAGCGCTTGTTGGCGCGGGGCCGCGAATCCCTGGACGATATCGATCAGCGGCTGGCGCGCAATGCGCGATTCGCCGAGGGCTTGAGCAGTGCACCGGACGTGTTCCTGCTCGACAACTCCGGCCAGTTGGAACACACGGTCGAGCGCCTGCTTCGCTGCCTCGACGGGCAATCCGCATGCGCCTGACGCTGCTGGGCACCGGCGATGCGCGGCAAGTCCCGGTGTATGGCTGTGAGTGCGCCGCTTGTGGTCTGGCCCGCAGTGACGAGAGCCTGCGGCGACGCCCGTGCAGCGCGTTGATCGAATGCGGCGACCAGCGCTGGTTGATCGACAGCGGGTTGCCCGACCTCACCGAGCGCTTCCCGCCGCGCAGTTTCAACGGGATTTTCCAGACTCACTACCATGCCGATCACGCCCAAGGCCTGCTGCACTTGCGCTGGGGTCAGGGCCTGGTGATTCCGGTCCATGGGCCGGTGGATGCGCAAGGTTTGTCCGACCTGTACAAGCACCCCGGCATCCTGGATTTCAGCCAGCCGTTTGGCGAGTTTGAAACCCGCCGGTTTGGTGAGCTGAGCGTCACCGCGTTGCCGCTGCTGCATTCCAAACCCACATTGGGTTATCTGCTGGAAGGCGAAGGGCGGCGCATTGCCTACCTCACCGACACCGTCGGCCTGCCACCCGCCACCCGCGACTGGCTGCAACGCGAACCGCTGGATGTGCTGGTACTCGACTGCTCCATGCCGCCCCAGCCGCAGGCGCCGCGTAATCACAATGATTTGACGCTGGCGTTGCAGTGCATTGAGGACGTCGGCGCCGAGTTGGGCGTGCTGACTCATGTGGGGCATACGCTGGATGCGTGGTTGATGCAGCATCGGCGCGAGTTGCCGCGCAACGTGACCGTGGGCTGGGATGGCAGGGTGATTTAACCCAACTGTTGAACTCGCCACATTGAGCCTTCATCGTTCTCAAAGCTTTATTCCAAACTGGACTGTCAGTGCTTTTCGCCCCTTTGGCGTAAGCCCAAGCGCACGACTATCCAGGTCCTGGGTGACCCACTGGCGGCTGATAACGCTTTGCAGAAAAGCCGCCCCCAGCGCCCCGGCCAAATGCGGGCGGCGCATGCTCCAGTCCAGGCACGAGCAGGCGAAACGACGCCGCTGGACGCGAAGCGCTTGCACATCAACACCCAATTCGGTCATCGCTTTTTCACCGGCTTGCGTGAGTTGGTAGGTGCCGTCACCCATCAGCCAGCCGGCCTCGATGAAATGGTCATGCAGGCGCACGGCCAACGTCCCGGCCATGTGGTCGTAGCAGGTCCGTGCGAACTGCAAGCGATTGGGCGTGGTTGCAACGAACGCCGTTGCAGTGTTTTGGCTGATCACCATCAGCGCTTCAATCACCTGGGCAACGTGAGGGCCTGCGAGGCTGTAATACCGATGCCGGCCCTGAGTATGCAGCTTCACCAGCCCGTCATCCTTGAGCCTGGCCAAGTGGGCGCTGGCGGTGGAGGCGCTGACCTCGGCGATGACTGCCATTTCGGTGCTGGTGCGCGCATGGCCGTCCATCAGTGCGCAAAGCATTTTGGTCCGTGCAGGTTCCGCAATCGCGCCGGCGACCCGGGAGAGGGCAGAGTCTTCGTGGTGGGCATTCATATTTCGTTCCTGAACGAATCGTTGCCGTGTGCGGTGGCAGATAGTAGCGGTTCTTTAGGCACAGGATGTACTGAATGACCCCGCTGGAAGCTGCGACACACAACAACCCTTATGAGTATTACGCAGGCTTGAGGCTCAACGGCGAGCTGCTGTTCGATGAAGGTCTCGGGCTATGGATCGCCAGCACTGCCAGGACGGTCGAGGCCGTTCTGACGCATCCCGATTGCCGGGTGCGGCCGCTGCATGAGCCGGTGCCTGCAGCTATTGCGCAAGGCGCGGCGGGGCAGGTGTTTGCGTCATTGATGCGCATGAATGAAGGCGCTGGCCATCGGTGCCCCAGGGCGGTCATCGAGCCTGCGTTGGCTTCGGTGGTGACTGCGGATGTCATAACCCGCATCGGTCCCCCGGCGGCTGATTTGAACGAATTCATGTTCACGTTACCGGTGTCGGCAGTCGCGCATTGGCTGGGTTTTCCAGGCGACCAACTGGGGGAAGTCGCCCGGATGACACGTGATTTTGTCGCCTGCCTTTCACCGCTGAGCAGTGAGACTCAGATCCGCGATGCGCACATCGGGGCGAGCCGGCTAAGGGAAATGTTCAGCGGGTTGCTGGCGCAAACAGGGTTGCGGGAGCACATCCTTCGCAACTACGAAGCCAGTACCTGGGAAGCCCCTGACGCATTGATCGCCAATCTGATCGGGCTGCTGTCACAGACCTGCGAAGCCAGTGCAGGCCTTATCGGCAACACCTTGGTCACACTGCATCGGCGCCCCGATCTGCTGGAACTCGTCCAGCGTACGCCGACCCTCACCATTGCGTTGGTCGAGGAGGTCGCTCGCTACGATTCTCCGGTGCAGAACACCCGACGATTCGTGGCCAGCCGCTGCACCA
This sequence comes from Pseudomonas sp. ADAK13, assembly GCF_012935715.1. Taxonomy (NCBI): domain Bacteria; kingdom Pseudomonadati; phylum Pseudomonadota; class Gammaproteobacteria; order Pseudomonadales; family Pseudomonadaceae; genus Pseudomonas; species Pseudomonas sp. ADAK13. The sequence goes on along the minus strand of NZ_CP052860.1, from coordinate 239,080 downwards.
TTGGCGGCCGGACTCTGGAGGCTGGAGACACTGTGCTGGTGTTGCTGGCGTCGGCCAATCGGGATCCTGCGGCGAACCCGGAACCCGAGCGATTTTTACTCGAGCGCCAGCAACGACGAACCTTCAGTTTCGGCCTGGGAAGGCATCAGTGTCCGGGTCAAAAAATCGCGCTCAGCATTGCCGCGCAGGCGATCCAGGATTTACAGCGTCGTCAGCAAGGTCTGCTGAGCAGCCCGTGTGTGTTCAGTTACTGGCCGTCTCTGAATGGGCGCATTCCGCGCTTTCACGGGTAAGGATCAGCGCAACACACCCTCCACAAACTCGATAAACGCCCGGGCCTTGGCACTGACCATCCGGCCTGTGGGCAACACGGCCCACAAGTCCCGTGGCGGCAGTTCCCAGTCGGTGAGGACTGCCTTGACCTCGCCACTGGCGATCTCCGGCATGAACATCCATTCGGCGGTCATCGCCACGCCATGGTGGGACAGCACACCAGCGCGAATACCTTCGGAGGACGTGACGCGCAGGCGCCCGTGAGCGACCACCGGGTATTGATGGGCACCCTGAGTGAAGGTCCAGCAGGTGCTTTCGCTCAAGCTATAGATCACCGCCTGGTGGTGCAGGAGGTCTGCCGGGGAGTGGGGTTCGCCATGGCGTTCAAAGTAGGCGGGCGTGCCGAAAATCCGGCAGGGGCTTTGGCCAATCTTGCGGGCCGTCAGGCCGGAGTCACTCAGGTTGCCGATGCGCAGCGCGACGTCGATACCTTCTTCCACCAGATTGAGCAGGCGGTCGTCGAGTACGACGTCGACGTTCAGGCCGGGGTGTTGCTCAAGGAACGGCCCCAGGTTGGGAATGATCTGTAAACGGCAAAAAGTCACGCCCGCGCTGATGCGCAGGGTGCCCGACAGCCCATTGCTGGCGCCCCGGGCGGCGTCGTCGGCATCGTTGGCCTCGTCGACCGCGCGCTTGGCCTTCTCAAAAAACGCCAGGCCCGCCTCGGTGGGCGTCAGTCCCCGGGTGGAACGCATCAGCAGCCTGACCGCCAGCCGGGCCTCCAGTTGGGCAATGCCTTTGGACACGGCGGGCTGGCCAATGCCCATGCGTTTGGCAGCAGAGGAAAACGAGCCGGTCTCGACGACGTGGACGAAGGTTTCCATGGCGGTGAGGCGGTCCATCGGGATGTCCTTTTGGCGGTGGCGTTTCGGGAATCATGGGGCCTTTGGGATAAGGGGGGAAGTCAGTCGGTTGGCATAGAATTCATTCCCTAAGGGCATGAATTGATGGGTTTCCAACATCCAGTAAAACAGCCACCAGTCAGACTGACGAATTCTGTGCTTGAGTAAAGATAACTCTAGAGTTACTTTTATTCAGGCCGGAGCAAGGAGGCTGTGGTGCAAAGCAGGCTATTGATCAAAGAGCTGCAAGAGGCAGGTTGGGTGCTGGATCGGGTGACGGGCAGCCATCATCTTTTCACCCATCGCTATAACCCGTACACGATACCGGTGCCCCATCCCAAGAAGGATCTGTCCCTGGGCACCGTGCGAAGTATCAGGAAACGTGCCGGGCTGTTTTCGTTTTAGGACGGTTTAAGGAGATTTTCCATGCAATACCCAATCTGTATCGAATGGGGCGATGACTTTGTCGCCACCGGTATTCAGATCCCCGATATTCCGGGCGCTGTGACCGCCGGGGACAGCTTTGAAGAGGCGTACAACGCCGCCGTCGAGGTGGCGCACATCATGCTGCAGGAGATCGCGGCAGAAGGTCGGGTGATTCCGATGCCAACGTCGGTGGCCGCCCACCATGACAATGAGGAATACGCGGGGATGGGCTGGGGGATGTTGGAACTCGACATTTCGCCCTATCTGGGCAAGACCGAGAAGGTCAACGTGACCTTGCCCGGCTATGTGATCCAGCGTATCGACCGCTATGTGCGCGAGCACAAAGTAAAAAGCCGCTCGTCATTTCTGGCGGATGCGGCTTTGGAGAAGTTGGTGCGGTTGTAAGTTTGACTAGGCGGTGGCCACCGCCCCTTGGCGCGATGCACTCAGGAACCGCAACAATGCCACCAGCGGGAACGCGCTGCCCACCAGCATCACCCCCAGCCAGCCGCCGTGTTCGTACACGCTGCTGGCAATCGCCGAGCCGAAGGCGCCGCCGATGAAGATGCTGGTCATGTACAGCGCGTTCAGCCGGCTGCGGCTGTTGGCGTCGAGGGCGTAGATGGCGCGTTGGCCGAGGACCATGTTCATCTGCACGCAGAAGTCCAGGACCACGCCGGTGACCGCCAGGCCAATCACGCTGTACAGCGGGTGCACGAAGGCGGGCAGGAAGCTCAGCGCCGCAAACAGCATCGCCAGCAGTGAGGCGCGGTGGGTGTGGCCGGCATCCGCCAGGCGCCCGGCAATGGGGGCGGCGATAGCGCCGAGGGCGCCCACCAGGGCGAACAGGGCGATCTGGCTTTGGCTCAGGCCATGGTTGCGGGACAGTTCCAGTGGGGCGGCGGTCCAGAACAGACTGAAAGTAGCGAACATGCAGCCCTGGTAAAACGCCCGCTGGCGCAGCACCGGCTGGCGGCGCAGCAAGGTGCCCAGGGAACCCAGCAATTGGCCGTAGCTGGCGGCGTGATCGGGTTGGCGCTTGGGGATGGTCAGCATCAGCACCACGCTGATAAACGCCATCAGGGCTGCGGCAGCCATGAACATGGCGCGCCAGCCGAAGTGGTCAGCCACCACGCTGGACACAGGCCGGGCCAGCAGGATACCCAGCAGCAAACCGCCCATGATGCTGCCGACCACCCGGCCACGGGATTCCGCCGGTGCCAGGTGCGCCGCCAGGGGAATCAGGATTTGTACCGACACCGAACTGAAGCCGATCAGCAGCGACACCAGCAGGAACAGGTTCGGCTGTTCGGTGAAGGCTGCGCCCAGCAAGCTGGCGATGGCCACCACGGTGGTGATGATCATCAGCCGGCGGTTTTCCAGCAGGTCGCCCAGCGGCACCAGGAAGAACAGGCCCAAGGCATAGCCGATCTGGGTCAGGGACACGATCAGGCTGGCCATGGCCGGCGTGAGGCCGATGTCCGGGGCAATCAGCTCGATGATCGGTTGGGCGTAGTAGATGTTGGCGACGATGGCGCCGCAACAGAACGCAAACAGCATCACCATGCCTCGGGTCATGGTGCTTGTAGCGTGGGGCGTAGCGTTCATGGTGTTCTCATAAAAGCGAAGGAAAGAGGCGAGCGAGCATAAAGACTGGCCCCGGGCGGGAGTAGCCCGTTTGTGGTGATAACACTCATGCCGGGCATTAATGACTGAAACGTTAACTTTCGGGCTGAAGGTCGATGATACATTCAGTCACAACTGCATAAACAGGAAATCGACTGCCATGAAGATGACTTTCAACAAGATGCTCTTGGCCTCAAGCCTGGCCGCGCTGATGACCGTTGGCGTCGCCCAGGCCCAGGATGCCCCGCGTGTGGGCGTGCGGGGTGCGATTACCGCCATCGACGGCGATGCGATGCACGTCAAGGTCAACAGCGGTGAGGACGTCACCGTGAACCTGACCAAGGACACCCTGGTACGCGCCGTCACCCTGGCCAAAATCGAAGACATCAAGCCTGGCAGTTACATCGGGTCGGCGGCCATGCCCAACGCGGATGGCACCCTGACGGCGCTGGAAGTCCACGTATTCCCGCCGGCCATGGCAGGCACAGGTGACGGGCACCGTGCGTTCGACCTGAAGGAAGGCAGCAGCATGACCAACGGCACCGTGGGTGACCTGGTGGTGAGCAAGGGCCGGACATTGACCGTGAAGTACAAGGGCGGCGAGCAGAAGATCGTGGTGCCGGATGACGTGCCGATCGTCAACCTTGAGCCGGGTGATCGCAGCTTGCTGAAGCCTGGGGTGAAGGTGGTGATGTTTGCGGCGAAGGGCGCGGATGGGAGCGTGACGGCCCAGGCGATTTCGGCGGGCAAGGATGGTGTGACGCCGCCGATGTAACGGCTGAACACGGAAACAAATGTGGGAGCTGGCTTGTGTGGGAGCCGGGCTTGCCCGCGATGCAGGCACCTCGGTCTATCAGACAAACCGAGGTGAGGCTATCGCGGGCAAGCCCAGCTCCCACAAAAGCCAGCTCCCACACTGGCCTGCATTTCTTCAGTTAGAGCGGATTACTGCCCGCTGTAGATCTGGTCAAAAATCCCACCATCATTGAAGTGGGTCTTTTGCACGGTGCGCCAGTCACCAAAGGTCTTCTCGACCGACAGGAAGTCGACTTTCGGGAAGCGGTCGGTGTACTTGGCCAGCACTTTCGGGTCACGTGGACGCAGGTAGTTGTTGGCAGCAATTTCCTGGCCTTCCGGCGACCACAGGTACTTCAGGTATTCCTCGGCAGCCACTTTGGTGCCTTTTTTCTCGACCACTTTGTCGACGATCGACACCGGCGGCTCGGCTTCAGCGGAGACGCTCGGGTAGATCACTTCGAACTGATCACGGCCGAATTCACGGGCGATCATTTCGGCTTCGTTCTCAAACGTCACCAGCACGTCGCCGATCTGGTTGGTCATGAACGTGGTGGTAGCGGCACGGCCACCGGTGTCCAGCACAGGCGCGTGTTTGAACAGGTCGCCGACAAACTTCTTGGCCTTGTTCTCGTCACCGCCGTTCTTCAGTACATAACCCCAGGCCGACAGGTAGGTGTAGCGGCCATTACCGGAGGTTTTCGGGTTCGGCACGATGACTTGCACGCCATCCTTGAGCAAATCAGGCCAGTCTTTCAGGGCTTTCGGGTTGCCTTTGCGCACGATGAACACCGTGGCCGAGGTGAACGGCGCGCTGTTGTTCGGCAGGCGGGTAACCCAGTTGTCCGGCACCAGTTTGCCGTTGTCTGCCAGGGCATTGATGTCGGTGGCCATGTTCATGGTGATCACGTCAGCCGGCAGGCCGTCGATCACCGAGCGCGCTTGTTTGCTCGAACCACCGAAGGACATCTGCAGGGTCAGCTTGTCGTCTGGATGCTCGGCCGCCCAGTGTTTCTGGAAGGCGGCGTTGTAGTCCTTGTAGAAGTCGCGCATCACGTCATAGGAGACGTTGAGCAGGGTGACCGGGGCGGCCTGGACGACGCCAGCCAGTGCGAGGCCGGCGGCCAGGAGAGAGGCACTAACGAGTTTTTTCACTGCTCATTCCTTGTTGTTCGAGAAGGTTTTGAAACGCATGGGGGCAATATGCCAGCGACTATAACGGGGGGCGCATAGTCGCTTAAAGATTAAAAAGAACTTTGCTTATTCCAGTTTCTTGAAAAGCGCGCTGCCACACCGTGAGCAAAACGCTGCATTGGGCTCATGGCTGTTTTTCTTGCACACCGGGCAATCCGTTTGCAATTGCTCACCGCGCATGGCGTTGGCCAGTTCGGCGGTGAAGATCCCGGTGGGCACCGCGATGATCGAATAACCGGTGATCATCACCAGCGACGAAATCACCTGGCCCAGCGGGGTCTTCGGCACGATGTCGCCAAAGCCCACGGTGGTCAGCGTCACGATTGCCCAATAGATGCCCTTGGGAATACTGGTAAAGCCGTGTTCCGGACCTTCGATCACGTACATCAAGGTGCCGAACACCGTCACCAGGGTGCAGACGCTGACCAGGAACACCACGATCTTCTGCTTGCTGCCCCGCAGCGCCGACATCAGGTAGTTGGCCTGTTTGAGGTACGGCCCGAGCTTGAGCACGCGGAAGATCCGCAGCATCCGGATGATCCGGATAATCAGCAGGTACTGCGCGTCGCTGTAATACAGCGCCAGGATCCCGGGCACGATGGCCAGCAAATCCACCAGCCCATAAAAGCTGAAGGCATAGCGCAACGGCTTGGGCGAACAGTACAGCCGCAGCCCGTACTCGATGGCGAAAATGATGGTGAAGCCCCACTCGATATAGGCCAGCACATCGGCGTAGTTCTGGTGGATCTGGTCGATGCTGTCGAGCATCACGATGACCAGGCTGGCAAGTATGATCAGCAGCAGGATGCCATCGAAGCGCCGTCCGGCGACGGTGTCGCTTTGGAATACCATGACGTAGAGCCGCTGACGCCAGTCGTTGTTGCTGTCCATAAAGCCCGCCTGAATTGAAGATCAGCGAAGCCTAGGGTGATTCGAACGGGCTGTCCATGCGGGCTTTCTGCATCATCCGATGACTGGCGCGCACCAGCCAAGTGGCGAGGATAAACGGTGCGGTCAGCGCGGGCAGGTTCAGGCCGGTGAAGCCGGGTGTGAGGATGATCGCCAGCAGAATGCCGATCAGCGGCAGCCAGGGTTGGCGGCGATGCTGGCTGAGGGCCAGGGCGGCCAGCGCCGGGTTATAGCTGTGTAGGCCGAGCAGGGCGCTGGCGGGTTCGTCCATCAACAGGGCGATCAGTACGCCGAGGCTGGCGCCGGCCAACGCCCACAACGCGGCGCGGCGGCTGGCGAGCAGCAGGCCGAGGGCGATCAACAGGCCGGCCAGGGGCTGGTCCATCAGGATCACTTGGGCCAGCCCTTTAAATGGCGCGCAGAGCAGTGCCCAGGTGCCGGGTTCGCTGGCGGTGAAGGCGGTGGGCGAAGAGGTACCGAGCAGCAGCCAGCCGAGTACCACAAACGGTACGGTGTAGGCGGGCAGGTCGTCGGGGTTGGCAGCGCGTTTGAGCCATTGGCGAGTAAGGATCGCGCTGAGGCCGCCGCAGGCGAGAATCAATGGCGGTAGCAGTGCCGACCAGGTGAAGTGCTGGCTGATCAGCAAGCCGAGCAGCACACCGTTGTAGCTATAGAGGCCGGCCTGGCGCTCGGCCTTGGGATAGGCGCGGCGTTGGGCGGTCAGCAGCCCGGCGACACCACCCAGCAGCGCGCCGCCGAGCAGGGCCGGGGCGCCGACAAGGATCGCCAGCAGGCAGAGCAGGCCACACAGCGGGTGGCGCTGCAGGAAAATCTGGCTGAAGCCGTTGAGCAGGGCTTCGGCCCAGTCGGGGCAGGGTTGGTTGGGCATGGTGGGTGAGTCTGAGGGACCGAGTTGCCCCCATCGCAGGCAAGCCAGCTCCCACATTCGAACGGGTTCACAAATCAAAATGTGGGAGCCGGGCTTGCCCGCGATGAGGCCCTTACAGGCGCTAGATCAACGTCTCTATCCGTAGCGAGTTGGTCGAGCCCGGCTGCCCAAACGGCACCCCCGCGGTAATCACCAACGTGTCCCCGCGCTGCGCCATACCTTGTGCCTGGGCAATTTCCAGCGCCGTGGAACACACCTCGTCCACCTGCCGCAGCCGGTCATTCACCACCGAGTGCACGCCCCACGCCACGCTCAAGCGTCGCGCCGTGGACAGGTTCGGCGTCAGGTTCAGGATCGGCACCGTTGGCCGTTCCCGCGCCGCCCGCAGGCTGGAGGTGCCGGACTCGCTGTAGTTCACCAGCACCGCCACCGGCAGGATGCTGCTGATACGGCGAATCGCGCAGCTGATGGCGTCCGACACTGTGGCTTCGGCCTTGGGCCGGCTGACGTCCAGCTGGGCCTGGTAATCCGGGCCGTTTTCCACCTGGCGAATGATCTTGCTCATCATCAGCACGGCTTCCAGCGGGTATTCACCGGAAGCGGTTTCCGCCGACAGCATCACCGCATCCGCCCCTTCAGCCACTGCGTTGGCCACGTCGGTGACTTCGGCGCGGGTCGGCGCCGGGGAGAAGCGCATCGACTCAAGCATCTGCGTCGCCACCACCACCGGTTTACCCAACTGGCGGCAGACACCAATGATGTCCTTCTGGATTTGCGGCACGCTTTCCGCCGGCACTTCCACCCCCAGGTCCCCTCTGGCGACCATGATCGCGTCGCTCAGCTCGGCGATTTCCTGCAGGCGCTGCACCGCCGATGGCTTTTCGATCTTGGCCATCAGGAAGGCTTTGTCGCCGATCAATTCACGGGCTTCGCGGATGTCTTCCGGGCGTTGCACAAACGACAGCGCCACCCAGTCCACACCCAGTTCCAGGCCGAAACTCAGGTCGCGGCGGTCCTTGGCGGTCAGCGGGCTGAGTTCCAGCAATGCCTGGGGCACGTTCACGCCTTTACGGTCCGACAGTTCGCCGCCATTGAGCACGGTGGTGTCGATGGCCTCGGAATGCTTGGTGATCACCCGCAGGCGCAGCTTGCCGTCGTCCAGCAGCAGGTCCATGCCGGGCTGCAGGGCCGCGATGATTTCCGGGTGCGGCAGGTTTACCCGCCGCTGGTCACCGGGTGTCGGGTCCAGGTCCAGGCGCAGGGCCTGGCCGCGAATCAGTTGTACCTTGCCCTCGGCAAAGCGCCCGACCCGCAGCTTCGGCCCTTGCAGGTCCATGAGGATGCCGAGGGGATAATTGAGCTGGCGCTCCACCTGGCGAATCCACTGGTAGCGCTGGGCATGATCGGCGTGATCACCGTGGCTGAAATTCAGGCGGAAGATGTTCACCCCGGCTTCCACCAGCTCACGGATGTCGTCAATGCTGTCGGTGGCTGGGCCCAGCGTGGCGAGGATTTTGACCTTCTTGTCAGGCGTCATGTTCGGGGGACTCTCTTTCAGGGCTTTCAAGAATCAGAATGGCGCGAAAATCGTTGACGTTGGTGCGGGTCGGCTCGGTGATGATCAAGCCGTCGAGGGCCGCGAAATAGCCATAGCCATTGTTGTTGTCCAGCTCGTCGCTGGCGCTCAGGCCCAGGGCTTCGGCGCGGGCGTAGCTGGTGGGCGTCATGATCGCCCCGGCGTTGTCTTCGGAGCCGTCGATTCCGTCGGTGTCACCCGCCAGGGCGTAGACGCCGGGCAGGCCCTTGAGGCTGTCGGTGAGGCTCAGCAGGAATTCGGCATTGCGCCCGCCACGGCCATTGCCGCGCACGGTGACGGTGGTTTCGCCGCCGGAAAGGATCACGCAAGGCGCCGCCAGCGGCTGGCCATGCTGGATGATCTGCCGGGCGATACCGGCGTGCACCTTGGCCACGTCCCGCGCCTCGCCTTCCAGGTCGCCGAGGATCAGCGGGCTGAAACCGGCCTGGCGGACTTTTACTGCCACCGCTTCCAGGGATTGTTGGGGGCGGGCGATCAACTGGAAATGGCTGCGGGCGAGGACCGGGTCGCCGGGCTTGACCGTTTCCGACTCCGGGCTTTGCAGCCAGGTGCGCACGGACGCCGGGATTTCAATCTGGTAGCGCTTGAGGATCGCCAGCGCCTGTTGCGAAGTGCTCGGGTCGCCGACGGTAGGGCCCGACGCGATGACCGTGGCCTGGTCGCCCGGCACATCGGAAATCGCGTAGGTGTAGACCGTGGCCGGCCAGCTTGCCCGGGCGAGGCGGCCACCCTTGATTGCCGAGAGGTGCTTGCGCACGCAATTCATCTCGCCAATGGTGGCGCCGGATTTGAGCAGGGCTTTGTTGATCGCTTGTTTGTCCGCCAGGGTGATGCCTGCGGCGGGCAGGGCGAGCAGCGCAGAGCCACCGCCGGAGAGCAGGAAAATCACGCGGTCGTCTTCGCTGAGGTTGCTGATCAACTCCAGCACGCGCTTGGCTACGGCTTGGCCGGCGGCATCCGGGACCGGGTGTGCGGCTTCGACCACTTCGATTTTTTTGCAGGGTGCACCGTGGCCATAGCGGGTGACCACCAGGCCCGAGACTTCGCCTTGCCAGCAGTTTTCCACCACCAGCGCCATGGCGGCGGCGGCTTTGCCGGCACCGATCACAATGACACGGCTGCTGCGGTCGGTGGGCAGATAGGGTTCGAGGACTTGCCGGGGGTGGGCGGCGTCGATGGCTGTGGCAAACAGCTCGCGAAGCAGGTGTTGCGGATCGACCGACATAAGCGGGCTCCCGGGGATTCTTGTTATTAGAGGCAATGCAAAAACTGTAGGAGCCGGCTTGCCGGCGATGGCGGCCTGAAGGCTGGCGGTGAGGCGGGTGGCCTCATCGCCGGCAAGCCGGCTCCTACAGGGAAGGGCGGGCGTTACTTATCGCGAATCGAAAAATTCGCCATATGTTCCAGGCCCTTGATCAGCGCCGAGTGGTCCCAGTTGCCGCCACCGATGGCCGTGCAGGTGCTGAACACCTGTTGGGTGCCGGCGGTGTTGGGCAGGTTGATCCCCAACTCCTTGGCACCGGCCAAGGCCAGGTTCAGATCCTTCTGGTGCAGGTTGATGCGGAAGCCCGGATCGAAGGTGCCCTTGATCATGCGCTCGCCATGCACTTCGAGGATTTTCGACGAAGCAAACCCTCCCATCAGGGCTTCCCGCACCTTGGCCGGGTCGGCACCGTTCTTCGAGGCGAACAGCAGCGCTTCGGCCACCGCCTGGATGTTCAGGGCGACGATGATCTGGTTGGCCACCTTGGCGGTCTGGCCATCGCCATTACCGCCCACCAGGGTGATGTTCTTGCCCATGGCCTGGAACAGCGGCAGGGCGCGTTCGAAGGTGTGCGGGTCGCCGCCGATCATGATGCTTAGGGTGCCGGCCTTGGCGCCGACTTCACCACCGGACACCGGGGCGTCAAGGTAGCGTGCGCCGGTCTCGTTGATCTTCGCGGCGAAGGCCTTGGTGGCGGTGGGCGAGATCGAGCTCATGTCGATCACCACTTTGTTCGGCCCCAGGCCTGCGGCCACACCGTCGGCACGGAACAGCACGTCGTCGACCTGCGGGGTGTCGGGCACCATGACGATGATGAATTCGGCTTCCTGGGCCACTTGCTGCGGGTTGGCCAGGGCCACCGCGCCAGCGTTGATCAGTTCAGCCGGGGCCTTGCCGTGATGCTCGGACAGGAACAGTTGGTGCCCGGCCTTTTGCAGGTTGGCGGCCATGGGTTGGCCCATGATGCCGGTGCCGATAAATCCGATTTTAGCCATGATTAAAATCCTCTTATTGTTTTTGTGGGAGCCGGGCTTGCCCGCGATGGCATCACCGCGGTGCAGCTGAGAAACCGAGTTGCCTGCATCGCGGGCAAGCCCGGCTCCCACAGGGTTCTGTGTTGTGGGTTAGATGGCGTTGTGGGTTTTCAACCAACCCAAACCCGCTTCGGTGGTGGTCAACGGCTTGTACTCACAGCCGACCCAACCCTGATAACCAATGCGGTCCAAATGTTCGAACAGGAAGCGGTAGTTGATCTCACCGGTGCCCGGCTCGTTGCGCCCCGGGTTGTCCGCCAGCTGGATGTGGTTGATCTCATCCAGGTGGTTCGCCATGGTGCGGGCGAGGTCGCCTTCCATGATTTGCATGTGATAGATGTCGTACTGCAGGAACAGGTTGGCACTGCCCACCTGCTCGCGAATCGACAGGGCCTGCGCCGTGTTGTTCAGGTAGAAACCCGGGATGTCGCGGGTGTTGATGGCTTCCATCACCAGCTTGATGCCCACCGCTTGCAGCTTGTCGGCGGCGTACTTGAGGTTGGCGACGAAGGTTTTTTCCAGCGTCGCGTCATCCACGCCGGCCGGGCGAATCCCCGCCAGGCAGTTGATCTGGGTATTGCCCAGCACTTGGGCGTAGGCGATGGCCAGGTTGACCCCGGCGCGGAACTCCTCGACCCGGTCCGGGTGGCACGCCAGGCCGCGTTCGCCCTTGGCCCAGTCACCGGCCGGCAGGTTGAACAGCACTTGGGTCAGGCCGTGGGCATCGAGTTGCGCCTTGATTTCAGCCGAGCTGAATTCATAGGGAAACAGGTATTCCACACCACTGAACCCCGCGTCGGCGGCGGCTTTGAAACGGGCAAGAAAGTCCTGTTCGGTAAACAGCATGGACAGGTTGGCGGCGAAACGCGGCATGGGGTTCTCCTTAATCGAGCAGTGAAATGGCGGTCGGCGCGTCGTTGCCCACCAGTGCCAGATCTTCGAATTCGTTGACGGCGTTGATCTCGGTGCCCATGGAAATATTGGTCACCCGCTCCAGAATGATTTCAACGATCACCGGCACCTTGAACTCTTCGATCATCTCCTGAGCCTTGCGCAACGCAGGCTGGATCTGACCCGGCTCGAACACGCGCAGGGCCTTGCAACCCAGGCCTTCGGCGACGGCCACGTGGTCGACGCCATAACCGTTGAGTTCCGGCGCGTTGAGGTTGTCGAAGGACAGCTGCACGCAGTAGTCCATTTCAAAACCGCGTTGGGCCTGGCGGATCAGCCCCAGGTAAGAGTTGTTCACCACCACGTGGATGTACGGCAGCTTGAACTGCGCGCCCACGGCCAGCTCTTCGATCATGAACTGGAAGTCATAGTCGCCCGACAGCGCGACAACCTTGCGGGTCGGATCAGCCTTGACCACACCCAGCGCGGCCGGAATGGTCCAGCCGAGCGGGCCGGCCTGGCCGCAGTTGATCCAGTGGCGTGGCTTATAGACGTGCAGGAACTGTGCGCCGGCAATCTGCGACAGGCCGATGGTGCTGACGTAGCAGGTGTCTTTGCCGAATACCTGGTTCATCTCTTCGTACACCCGCTGCGGCTTGACCGGCACGTTGTCGAAGTGGGTCTTGCGGTGCAGGGTGGCCTTGCGCTGCTGGCAATCGTGGAGCCAGGCGCTGCGGTCCTTGAGCTTGCCGGCGGCTTTCCACTCGCGGGCTACTTCTATGAACAGGGTCAGGGCGGAACCGGCGTCGGACACGATGCCCAAGTCCGGGGTGAACACGCGGCCGATTTGCGTCGGCTCGATGTCCACGTGAATGAATTTGCGGCCCTCGGTGTACACCTCCACCGAACCGGTGTGGCGGTTGGCCCAGCGGTTACCGATGCCCAGCACCACGTCCGATTTCAACATCGTCGCGTTGCCATAACGGTGGGACGTTTGCAGGCCGACCATGCCCACCATCTGCGGGTGATCGTCGGGGATCGTGCCCCAGCCCATCAGGGTCGGGATCACCGGGATGCCGGTCAGCTCGGCGAACTCCACCAGCAGCTCGCTGGCGTCGGCGTTGATCACGCCGCCACCGCTCACCAGCAAGGGGCGTTCGGCCTGGTCCAGCAGGGCCAGGGCTTTTTCCACCTGGATGCGGGTGGCCAGTGGCTTGGCCAGGGGCAGCGGCTGGTAGGCGTCGATGTCGAATTCGATCTCGGCCATTTGTACGTCGAACGGCAGGTCGATCAGCACCGGACCCGGGCGGCCGGAGCGCATTTCATAGAAGGCTTTCTGGAAGGCATACGGCACCTGGCCGGGTTCCAGGACGGTGGTCGCCCACTTGGTCACCGGCTTGACGATGCTGGTGATGTCGACGGCCTGGAAGTCTTCCTTGTGCATCCGTGCCCGCGGCGCCTGGCCGGTGATGCACAGGATCGGGATCGAGTCGGCCGAGGCGCTGTACAGGCCGGTGACCATGTCGGTGCCCGCCGGGCCCGAAGTGCCGATGCACACGCCGATGTTGCCGGCCTTGGTGCGGGTGTAGCCCTCAGCCATGTGCGAGGCGCCTTCAACGTGGCGAGCAAGGACGTGATCGATGCCACCGACCTTCTGCAAGGCCGAATACAGCGGGTTGATCGCGGCGCCCGGGATACCGAAGGCGGTGTCGACCCCTTCACGGCGCATCACCAGGACAGCGGCTTCGATTGCTCTCATTTTGCTCATGGTTTTGGTGCCTCTTGCGTTTTGTAATTGTATACAAGTTGTGTTGGTCCGAAGTGTATTCACGGCGAGCGGGGCAGGTCAATCCATTTTCTTGGGTGGCCTTTACGTTCGTCGGAAGCCTTCTGGACAGGAATATTTCGATGTGTGGTGCGTATGTTTCGAAATATTGTATACAAAAAATAAATCTATTGTGTTCTATTTGTTTGATCGAGCTTCTGATCAGACAGAGCCCCACGGCTTTCCCATAACAAGATAAGGACGGCACCCATGAGCGCTTTAACCTTGAAAGTCGCAGTCAACCTGGCCAGCCACGCCATCGCGGCAGGCCGCACCATTTCGGCAGCGCCGCTGACCGTTGCGGTACTCGACAGCGGCGGGCATTTGATTACGTTGCAGCGCGAAGATGGCGCGAGCCTGCTGCGCCCGCAGATCGCGATCGGCAAGGCCTGGGGCGCAATTGCCCTGGGCAAGGGCTCGCGCTTGCTGGCGCTGGATGCGCAGCAGCGGCCGGCGTTTATTGCGGCGTTGAACAGCCTGGGGCAAGGCAGCGTGGTGCCGGCGCCGGGCGGGGTGTTGATTCGGGATCAGGAGGGTGTGGTGCTGGGCGCGATCGGGATCAGCGGGGATACGTCGGATATTGATGAACAGTGTGCGATCAGTGCGATCGAGGGGCAGGGGTTATGGGCGGATGCGGGGGTTACTGCTTGATGTGAGGTGACTGATCGATAGCTATCGCGGGCAAGCCCGCTCCCACAGTTGAATGTATTCACAAATCAAAATGTGGGAGCGGGCTTGCCCGCGATGGCGGCGACCCGGGCTACAGTCAAAGCCAGATCGCATCCCACAGAGGGTAGTCGCCATATTTCTTCACGAGACCCGCTCTCAGGGGGTTGGCCACGATGTACCGGGCGATGCCCTCAAGGCTTTCTTCACGCCGCACGGCATGGTCATGGAAGCCCGGTTGCCAAAGGCGCCCTTGACGCCCGGCAACAGCATTTACGATTCGAGTACTTTTGGATTTGACCTGGCGCATCAGGTCAGCCAGAGAACCGTTTTCCAGTGAAATCAACCAGTGGAAATGATCAGGCATTACCACCCAGGCCAATGAGGTTGCCAGACGTTGGTTTTGGGCAATTCTGAACTGCTGTACCACCAGTCTGCCCAGCTTGAAGTCGCTGAATATGGGCTCGCGATGCAGTGTGTTGCTGGTCAGAAGATAAATGCGGTTGGATTCGTTATAGCGCCCTGTGCGCAGACGACATGATGCGGGTAGATCAGGCATTCCGTTGCCCCTTTGCAGAAGTGAGTTCTGAAAGGCTAGATGGGAATGTTTTAAGGGGTGTTCCAGGTTTTGGCAGGATGTGTCCTGGAGATAGCTATCGCGGGCAAGCCCGCTCCCACAGTGGATCTCTGTCGTTCATACATTCTGTGTCTGGCACAAATCCACTGTGGGAGCTGGCTTGCCTGCGATGCTCTTCAGTCCGGCTCACACCCTTTAAGCACCAACCGGATAATCGTCTGCGCCGCCGCCTCATAATCCGCTTCATCCAGCTTGGCTTTCCCGGTCACCGCTGAAATCTGCCAGTCAAAATCCGCGTAGGTCTGCGTCGCCGCCCAGATGCTGAACATCAGATGATGCGGGTCAATCGGCGCAATCAGCCCCCGGTCCACCCAGCTCTGGATGCAGTCGATGTTGTGTTTGGCCTGGGCATTCAGCTGGTCCACCTGCTCCGGGCTCAAATGCGGGGCGCCGTGCATGATTTCGCTGGCGAACACTTTCGAGGCAAACGGCAAATCCCGGGAGATGCAGATTTTCGAGCGGATGTAGCCGCTCAGCACGGCCGAAGGGTCGCCCTCGGGATTGAACGGCGTGGAGGCGGCCAGGATCGGCTCGATAATGCTTTCGAGCACCTCGCGGTAGAGGTTGTCCTTGGACTTGAAGTAGTAGTAGACGTTGGGCTTGGGAAGCCCGGCCTTGGCGGCGATGTCGCTGGTTTTGGTCGCGGCGAAGCCCTTGTCGGCAAACTCCTCACTGGCAGCCCGCAGGATCAGTTCTTTGTTGCGCTCGCGAATGGTGCTCATAGACCAGGTCGTTCCTTGCCAAGACAGGCGGTCGGGCATGGTAGCACCGGCTTTGCGCAGGGCTCAAGAATCGTGCTGCAGCCCTTGCACGGTGGGGCGCCCAGCTGACTTTGTCTGTCTTGATGCTGAACGCATTCACGGTCGTACAGGCACGGCCCGAGCGCGCTGCTAGAGTTCAGGCAGCGAGCGGCCATTTAGCCGGGCCGCCCCTTCCTGATTTCGGCGTTCGAGAGAGAAACCCGTGGAGAAAAGCAGACGACGTACGTTCGCCTGGGTAGTTGGCACGTTGTTACTGGTAGCGGTGTTGATTGCCCTGGGTTTGCACTTCTTTGCAGGTGGGCACAAAGGCAGGCCGCCCGCCACCGGCGAACCGGTGGCCGTGGTGCCGGTGGTGTTGCAGGACGTACCGGTGTACATCGATGCCCTCGGCACCGTCACCCCGACCCGCAGTGTGACGGTGGTCACCCAGGTCGATGGCATCCTCAGCAGCGTGGCGTTCAAGGAAGGCCAGCACGTCACCAAGGGCCAGGTGATTGCGCGAATCGATGACCGTGCCCTCAAGGCCCAGTTGGCCGTGGCCAAGGGCACCCTGGCCCACGACCAGGCGGTATTGAGCAATGCCCAGCGCGATCTGGTGCGCTACCGCGAACTGGTCAAGGCCGGCTCCACCAGCCAGCAAACCGTCGATACCCAGGCCTCGCTGGTCCAGCAACAACTGGGCACCGTGGCCGCCGACCAGGGCAATGTGCAGAACCTTGAAGTGCAGGTCGGCTACTGCACCATCACCTCGCCCGTCGACGGCGTGGTGGGCCTGCGCCTGGTAGACCCGGGCAACTATGTCACTACCACCAGCACCACCGGCATTGTGGTGATCACCCAAATGAACCCGGCCACGGTGGTGTTTGCGGTGCCCGAGGATGACTTGGGCGCAATCAATCAAGCCCTGGGCCGTGGCGCCGTGACGGTGCTGGCCTACGACCGCAATAAAAAAGCCTTGCTGGCCACCGGCAGCCTGTTGGCCCTGGACAACCAGGTGGACACCACCACCGGCACCATCAAGGTCAAGGCGCAGTTCGACGATTCGGGCAATGCGCTGTTCCCCAACCAGTTCGTCAATGCGCGCCTGAAAGCCGACACCCTGACCCAGGTTGCCGTGGTGCCCACCCGGGCGATCCAGCATGGCAGCAAGGGTGATTTCGTGTTCGTGGTGAACGGCGACAAGGCCAGCCTGCGCAACATCAAGACCGGCCCGTCCATGGGCGACATCTCGGCGGTGCTCGAAAGCGGGGTCAAACCCGGCGAACAGGTGATCACCGAAGGCGCCGACAAGCTGGATGACGGTTCGGCCGTGAAGGTCGTCGCCCAGTGAGGAGCTGCCGAGCATGAACATTTCGCGGCCCTTTATCGAACGTCCCGTCGCCACTACCTTGATGATGGTCGCGGTGCTGTTGCTGGGGATGCTGGGGTATCACTTGCTGTCGGTGTCGGCATTGCCCGAAGTCGATTACCCGACCATCCAGGTCTTCACCCAATACCCCGGCGCCAGCCCGGACGTGGTCAGTTCTTCCATCACCGCACCGCTGGAGCGCCAGCTCGGCGAGATGCCGGGCCTTAAATCCATGAACTCCACCAGCTCCGACGGCGCTTCGGTTGTGACCCTGCAATTCGACCTGTCGCTGTCCCTGGACGTCGCCGAACAGGAAGTACAGGCCGCGATCAACGCTGCCGGGACCTTTCTGCCGGCCAACCTGCCGTACCCGCCGGTGTACAGCAAGGTCAACCCGGCGGATGCGCCGGTGCTGACCCTGTCCCTGACCTCCGACGTGTTGCCGCTGACCAAGGTCGAAGACCTGGCGGACACACGCCTGGCGCAGAAAATCTCGCAGATCACCGGCGTCGGCCTGGTGACCATCAGCGGCGGCCAGCGCCCGGCGGTACGGGTCGAGGCGAACACTTCGGCGCTCAATAGCCTGGGGCTGTCCATCGATGACCTGCGCAGCTCCCTCGGCACGGCCAACGTCAATCAGGCCAAGGGCAATATCGATGGCAAGTTCCAGGCCTATTCCATTGGTGCCAACGACCAGCTGCAATCGGCCGAGGAATACCGCGACCTGGTAATCGCCTATAAAAACGGCGCGCCGATTCGCCTGTCGCAGATCGCCAGTTCCACCCAGGGCCCAGAGAACCCGCGCCAGGCCGCGTGGACCAACAGCACGCCGTCGATTGTGCTGAATATCCAGCGCCAGCCCGGCGCCAACGTGATTGAAGTGGTTGACCGCGTGCAGCAATTGCTGCCCAAGCTGCGGGCGAGTTTGCCGGGTACCTTGAAGGTCGCTGTGCTGACCGACCGCACCCAAACCATCCGCGCCTCGGTCACCGATGTGCAGTACGAACTGGCCATGGCCATCGCGCTGGTAGTGATCGTGATTTTCGCGTTCCTGCGCAACGTGCCGGCCACGATCATTCCTGCCGTCACCATTCCGCTGACGCTGGTGGGCACCCTGGCGGTGGCCTATGCGTTGGGCTTCTCGCTGAACAACCTGACGCTGATGGCACTGACGATTGCCATCGGGTTTGTGGTGGATGACGCCATCGTGATGATCGAAAACATCACGCGCTATATCGAGGCCGGCGACTCACCGCTGGAGGCTGCACTCAAGGGTTCGGAGCAAATCGGGTTCACGATTATTTCGCTGTCGATTGCGCTGATCGCAGTGATGATCCCGCTGCTGTTCATGGGCGATGTGGTCGGCCGCTTGTTCCGCGAATTCGCCATGACCGTGGCCCTGACCATCGTGATCTCGGCGTTCATCTCCCTGACCCTGACGCCGATGATGTGCGCGCGGATGCTCAAGAATAAGCACGAAGAACGCCGTGCGGATTTCTTCGACCGCATCAACACCCACTACGTGCGCGGCCTGGACTGGGTATTGGCGCACCGCACGCTCACGCTGATTTCGGTGGTGCTCACTGCCGCGTTGACCCTGGTGACCCTGGTGATCATGCCTAAGGGCTTTTTCCCGGACCAGGACACCGGCCTGATCCAGGGCATTTCCCAGGCGGCGCCGACGGTTTCGTTCCAGCAGATGCAGACCGAACAACAGCGCCTCGCCGCCCGGATCCTCAAGGACCCGGCGGTGCAAAGCCTGTCGTCGTTTGTCGGGATCGACCAGACCAACCCAACCATCAACCAGGGCAACCTGTTGATCAACCTCAAGCCCCGGGGCGAGCGTGACAGCGCCACCGAAGTGATCCGCCGGCTCTCCGATGCCAACGCCGACGACGCCGGCATCCGCCTGTACCTGCACTCGGTGCAGGACCTGACCCTCGACGCGACGGTGTCCACCACCAGCTACCGCCTGGGCCTGCAAGCCACCGACCCGGACGAACTGGAACAGTGGACCACCAGGCTGCTGACGGCGATCAAGCAAGACCCGATGTTCACCGACGTGCAAAGCCAGGCGATGCAGTTCGGCAACCAGATCCAGCTGACGTTTGACCGCGCCACCGCCTCACGCCTGGGCATCACGCCACAGGCCATCGACGATGTGCTGTACGACGCCTTCGGCCAGCGCCAGGTCTCGACGATTTATACCCAGCTCAACCAGTACCACGTGGTGATCGCCACCGATCATCCGCCGCGCAACTTGTCGGACTTGCTCACGGGGTTGTACGTGGATATTCCCGGTGGCGGTGTCGCGCCGCTGTCGAGCATGGCCACCATGCAGGTGGTACGTGCCCCCGTGACCATCAACCGGCTGGGCCAGTTTCCGTATGCCGACGTATCCTTCAACCTCGCCCCCGGCCAGACCCTTGGCGCGGCCGTTACGCGGCTCAAGGACATCGAGGCCAAGGTCGGTCTGCCGCTGTCGGTGCAGGCCAACCTTGAAGGCGCGGCGGCGACGTTCGAGCAGTCGCTGTCGAACCAGGTGTTCCTGGTGGTGGCGGCGATTGTGGTGGTGTACCTGATGCTGGGGATTCTGTACGAGAGCTTCGTGCACCCGGTGACGATCCTTTCGACGCTGCTCTCGGCGGCGCTCGGGGCCTTGCTGGCGCTGCTGGTGACCGGTACACAGTTCGACATTATCGGCCTGATCGGCATTGTGCTGCTGATCGGCATCGTGATGAAAAACGGCATCATGATGGTCGACTTCGCCCTGGAACTCTTGCGTGAGGGTGGCTTGAGCCCTGTGGCGGCGATCCGTCAGGCGGCGGAGTTGCGGTTCCGGCCGATCCTGATGACCAGCATGGCCTCGCTGTTCGGCGCGGTGCCGCTGGCGCTGGGCACGGGGATCGGCTCGGAGCTGCGCCATCCGCTGGGTATCGCGATTATCGGCGGGCTGTTGCTCAGCCAGTTGCTGACGCTGTTTTCCACGCCGGTGATCTTCCTCGCCATGCACGGCCTGGGGCAGCGTTTCAGCCG
This sequence comes from Pseudomonas sp. ADAK13, assembly GCF_012935715.1. Lineage (NCBI taxonomy): Bacteria > Pseudomonadati > Pseudomonadota > Gammaproteobacteria > Pseudomonadales > Pseudomonadaceae > Pseudomonas > Pseudomonas sp. ADAK13. The sequence continues at coordinate 219,007 of NZ_CP052860.1, read as the reverse complement.
CCGCCCGGCTGAAGCGGTCTGATGGCGATGAACCTCAGCGCGCCGTTTGTTCGCCGTCCCATTGCAACCACCTTGATGGCAGCCGGCCTCGCGTTGTTTGGCGCACTGGCTTTTATGCTGCTGCCGGTGGCGCCGCTGCCGGAGGTGGATTTCCCGACCATCAGCGTCAGCGCCTCGTTGCCCGGCGCCGACCCGACCACCGTCGCCAGTTCGGTGGCCACGCCGTTGGAACGGCAGTTCGGCCAGATTGCCGGGGTCACGCAGATGACCTCGTCCAGCAGCCTTGGCTCGGCGCGGATCATCCTGCAGTTCGACCTGAACCGCGACATCGACGGTGCTGCCCGGGACGTTCAGGCCGCGATCAACGCCGCCCGCAGCAACCTGCCCAGCGACCTGTCCGGCAACCCGACGTACCGCAAGGTCAACCCGGCCGACTCGCCAATCTTGATCATCAGCCTGACCTCCGACAGCGCCACGCCGGGGCAGATGTATGACGTGGCTTCGACCCTGCTGGAGCAGCGGCTGTTGCAGACCACCGGCGTCGGTGACGTAACCGTGGGCGGCGGCGCGTTGCCGGCAGTGCGGGTGGAATTGAACCCCGACCGGCTCAACCAGTACGGCGTCAGCCTGGAGCAGGTGCGCCAGGTGATCAACGCGTCCAACGTCAACCTGCCCAAGGGCAACGTGGCCATCGGCGACCGCAACTACGGGATTGCCGCCAACGACCAGTTGCTCGATGAAAAGGACTACGGGCCGCTGGTGGTCAAGGCGCGCAACGGCGACCTGATCCATATCGCCGACCTCGGCTACGTGCGTGAAGACGTGCAGGACCTGCGCAACTTCGGCCTGTCCAACGGCAAGCCGGCGGTGTTGCTGGTGGTGTTCAAGCAGCCCGGCGCCAACGTGATCGAAACGGTGGACGCGGTGAAAGCCTCGCTGCCGTTTTTGCAAAGCTCGATACCGGCGACGATCAAGCTCGACCTGCTGATGGACCGCACCACCACCATTCGCGCTTCGTTGCACGACGTGGAAGTGACGTTGCTGGTGTCGATCCTGTTGGTGACGCTGGTGACGTTCGGCTTCTTCCGCGACTGGCGCAGCACCCTGGTGCCGGCGATCGTGGTGCCGCTATCGCTGCTGGGCACCTTTGGCGCCATGTACTTCCTCGGCTACAGCCTGAACAACTTGTCCCTCATGGCGCTGACCATTTCCACCGGCTTTGTGGTGGACGATGCGATCGTGGTGGTGGAAAACATCATGCGTCACCTGGAGCGCGGCAAGACCCGGGTGGAAGCCGCGCTGGCCGGCGCCCAGGAGGTGGGTTTCACGGTACTGACCATCAGCGTGTCCCTGGTGGCGGTGTTTATTCCGCTGCTGCTGATGGGCGGGATTGTCGGGCGGCTGTTCCGCGAGTTCTCGGTGTCGCTGTCGGTGGCCATCGTGATCTCGATGCTGATCTCCCTGACCGTTACGCCGATGCTTGCCAGCGTGCTGTTGCGCGCGCCGAAAGAAATTCACGCAGGCAACGAACACCCGGATTCGCGCTTTCACCGCTTCTACGATCGCACCCTGGGTTGGGTGATCGACCATACGGTGCTGATGGGCTTCGTCACGGTGCTGGTGATCGTGCTTGCCGGTGTGCTGTACGTGCTGGTGCCCAAGGGCTTCTTTCCCCAGGAAGACACCGGGCGCTTGCAGGGCAGCATCCAGGCCAACCAGAGCATTTCCTACGGGGCGATGCAGAAGGACTTCACCGAGATCAACCGCAAGGTGATGAAAAACCCGAATATCGAAACCGTCGCCGGGTTTGTCGGCGGTGGTGGAGGCGGCGGCGGGGCGGTCAACAGTGCGCAGATGTTTGTATTGCTCAAGCCCCTGGGCGAGCGCAAGGACAATGCCACCGACATCATCGGGCAGATTCGCCGCAGCCTCGGCGCCATGCCCGGCACCAAGCTGTATTTGCAGTCGGCCCAGGACATCACCGTGGGTGGCCGGCAAAGTGGCGCGCAGTACCAGTACACCCTGACCGCCGATGACCAGGAGTCCCTGGATGAATGGGTGCCCAAGGTGGTGGCGGTGCTGCGTAAGTTACCGCAACTCACCGACCTCAATACCGACCAGCAAGACAACAGCCTGCTGGCCAATGTGCAGATCAACCGCGACACGGCGGCACGCCTTGGGGTGAGTGTCTCGGCGGTCGACCAGACGCTGTACGACGCCTTTGGCCAGCGCCAGGTCGCCACCCTGTATCGCGCGGCCAACCAGTACCACGTGGTGATGGAAATCGCCCCGGAATACTGGACCGACCCTTCGGCGCTCAAAGGCATTTATGTGCCGACGGGCACCCAGGCCACGACCACCAAAGGCACTACGGCGGCGCCCAGCCTGACTACCGAGCAGACCCTGGTGCCGCTGTCGGCGCTGGCGGATAACACCGTGGCGCGCACGGCGATCTCCATCAGCCACCAGGGCACGTTCCCGGCGGTGACGGTCTCGTTCAACCTGGCGCCCGGCACATCCATCGGCCAGGCGACTGCGCTGGTGGACGATGCGGTGAAGCAACTGCGCATGCCCGCCAGTGTGGTGGGCCAGTTTGCCGGTACGGCCCAGGTGTTCCAGTCGTCGGTGGCCAGCGAGCCGTTGCTGATCGTGGCCGCGTTGCTGTCGGTGTATATCGTGCTGGGCATCCTCTACGAAAACCTGATGCACCCGCTGACCATTCTCTCGACCTTGCCCTCGGCCGGTGTCGGTGCGTTGATCGCCTTGCTGCTGACCGGCACCGAGCTGTCGATCATTGCGCTGGTGGGGGTGATTCTGTTGATTGGTATCGTGAAGAAGAACGCGATCATGATGATCGACTTCGCGATCACCGAGCGGCGGGAGTTCGGCCTCACGGCCAAGGAAGCTATTCGCCGGGCGTGCCTGATCCGTTTCCGGCCGATCATGATGACCACCCTGGCGGCGATCCTTGGCGCGCTGCCGCTGGTGCTGGGCACCGGCTACGGTTCGGAACTGCGCCGGCCGTTGGGGATTTCGATTATTGGTGGCCTGCTGTTCAGCCAGGTGCTGACGCTGTACACCACCCCGGTGATCTACCTGTGGCTCGACCGGGCGTCACAGCGCCTGGGTCGGCGTAAGGAAGCAAGGTTATGAACGTGAAATACAGCGTGCTTTGCATCAGCCTGCTGCTCGGCGGCTGCATGGTCGGGCCCGATTACCAGAAGCCCGCCATGGAGCTGCCGCAGACTTTCAAGGAAGGCGCCCAGTGGCAGCGCGCGGCGGCCAACCCCCAAGGGGCGATGGACAGCCAGTGGTGGCTGGCCTATCAGGACCCGGTGTTGAACGACCTGGTGGCGCGTTCGGCCAAGGCCAACCAGTCGATCATCGCGGCGGAGGCGGCTTACCGCCTGGCCCAGGCGCAGGTGGCGTCCAGCCGGGCCGGGTTGTGGCCCACTGTCGGCGTAGGCCTGTCGGGTTCGCGGGGTGTGGGCGGCAGCGGCAGCAGTACATCCAGCACTACCTCGGGCGGTGTCGAGAACAGCGTCAGCGCGACCTTGACCGCCAGCTGGGAGCCGGACCTGTGGGGCCTGGTACGGCGCGGGATAGAGTCCAGCCAGGCCACGGCCCAGCAATCCGACGCGTTGCTGGCCGGGGTGCGATTGTCCATCAGCTCCAGCGTGGCGAGCAACTACCTCGCCCTGCGGCAGATGGATATCGACGTGCGCCTGCTCCAACAGCAACAGAAGATCAACCAGCAACTGCTGGACATGATCCAGGTGCAGTTCACCCAGGGCGTCGCCACCAACGACCAGTTGCTGGTGGCCCAGGACCAGCTCACCACCTCGATTGCCGACCTGCAAACCTCCCTGCGCGACCGCGAGCAATACGAGCACGCACTGGCGGTGCTGGTGGGCGTGGCACCGAGCGAGTTTGCCGTGGCGGCGCGGGATGACTACACCTTCGTGCTGCCGCGCCCGCCGCTGACCTTGCCGTCAACCTTGCTGCAACGGCGTCCCGACGTGGTGGCGGCGGAGCGCTCGGCCGCGGCGGCCAACGCGAAAATCGGCGTGGCTGAAGCCGCGTTCTTCCCGACCCTGGACCTCACCGCCGAGGCCGGCTATCGCGGCAGCGCGCTGGGCGGGTTGTTCTCGCTGCCCAATCGCATCTGGACGTTGGGCCCGGCGCTGGCGGAAACCCTGTTCGACGGCGGCGCCCGTGAGGCGGCGGTCAGGCAGGCCGAGGCCAGCTACGACCAGATCGCCGCGACCTACCGTGGCACGGTGCTCAGCGCCCTGCAGAACGTCGAAGACAACCTGTCGGCGATCAACCACCTGCAAACCCAGGCCGACGCCTTCCAGCAGGTGTACCAGCGCAACCGGCAACTGTTCGGCAGCCAGGAGGCGCAACTGCGTGCCGGCACTGTCAGCCAGGAAAATGTGCTGACCCAGCAACTGGTGTTGCTGCAAGCCGAGCAGAACCTGCGTGACACCCAGGGTCAGCTCAGCCAGGGCAGTGTGGCATTGATCCAGAGCCTGGGCGGCGGTTGGCAAACCCCGGCGCACTGAACGGCTCGCTAACCCGGTGTGCGCCGCGTTATTCTCGGCGCACTTTGAATCACGGGAAGCCCGAGCCATGGCAGGAAGCAGTTTGCTGGTATTGATCGACGACATCGCTGCGGTGCTCGACGATGTGGCCTTGATGACCAAGATGGCCGCGAAGAAAACCGCGGGCGTGCTGGGGGACGATCTGGCGCTGAATGCCCAGCAAGTCTCCGGGGTGCGCGCCGAGCGGGAAATCCCGGTGGTGTGGGCGGTGGCCAAGGGCTCGTTTGTCAACAAGCTGATCCTGGTGCCTGCGGCCTTGCTGATCAGCGCGTTTGCGCCGTGGGCGGTCACGCCGTTGCTGATGCTGGGCGGCGCGTATCTGTGTTTCGAGGGCTTCGAAAAGCTCGCCCATACCTTCTTGCACAAGCGCACCGAAGAACAGGCACACCTGGTGGAAGCCGTGGCGGACCCGGCCACTGACCTGGTGGCGTTCGAGAAGGACAAGATCAAGGGCGCGATCCGTACCGACTTCATTCTTTCGGCCGAAATCATCGCCATCACCCTCGGCACCGTGGCGGATGCGCCGCTGATGCAGCAAGTGATTGTGCTGTCGGGCATCGCCATCGTCATGACCATCGGCGTCTACGGCCTGGTGGCCGGCATCGTCAAGCTCGATGACCTGGGGCTGTGGCTCACCCAAAAGCCCGGCCAGGCGGCGCGCAGCATTGGCGGGGCGATCCTGCGGGCGGCGCCGTATATGATGAAAAGCCTGTCGGTGATCGGCACGGCAGCGATGTTCATGGTGGGCGGCGGTATCCTGACCCATGGCGTACCGGTGGTGCACCACTGGATCGAGACCGTGAGCCAAAGCACCGGTGGCCTGGCGTGGCTGGTGCCGACGTTGCTCAATGCGGTGGCGGGGATCATTGCCGGGGCCGTGGTGTTGGTGGTTGTCAGCGTGGTGGGCAAGCTCTTGACGCGTGCGAGGGCATAGGCAATTGATCGAGCGACGGCAATTCAGCGGGGGCATGAAAGGCAAGAACCTGCGCTACCTGAATGAAAACCCCGGCGAGGCCCGCCAGACGGTGCGCGTGGGGTTTGTGTTGCTCGAACATTTCTCGCTGCCGGCGTTTACCCAGGCGCTGGATGCGCTGATCACCGCGAACCTGCTGCGGCCGGCGTCGTTTGCCACGTCAACGTTTGGCTTGCAGGAAGGCGAGGTGACCAGCGACCTGGGGTTGGTGATCCGGCCTGATGCGCGGCTTGAGCATTCAGTGCTTAAAGCGCTGGACCTGCTGGTGATCTGCGGTGGCTACCGTACCGAACTGAAGGCCACGGACGAATTCATCCACCTGCTGAAAAGCGCCTCGGAGCATGGCGTGAGCCTGGCCGGGTTGTGGAACGGTGCGTGGTTCCTGGGGCGTGCGGGTTTGCTTGGCGGCTACCGGTGCGCCGTGCACCCGGAACATCGCCCGGCCCTGGCCGAGTTCTGCAAGGCGACGCAGGTCAGCAGCGAGCCGTATGTGATTGATCGCGACCGGCTGACGGCTTCCAGTCCGTCCGGCGCGTTTCATATGGCGCTGGACTGGATCAAGGGTCTGTACGGCAAAGCCTTGGTCGAAGGCATCGAGGACATCCTGGCGTTTGAGGAGTCGCGTTACCGGAGGGTGAAACCGACGGAAAACATCTGCTTGAGCGCACCGCTGCGTGAGGTGGTGAAGCTGATGGACGCCAACCTTGAAGAGCCCCTGGAGCTTGAGCAATTGGCGGTATACGCGGGCCGTTCCCGGCGTCAGTTGGAGCGCTTGTTCAAGGAGCAACTGGGCACCACGCCTCAGCGTTACTACCTGGAACTGCGCATCACCGAGGCCCGCCGGCTGCTGCAACACACCGAGCTGTCCCAGGTGGACGTGCTGGTGGCCTGCGGGTTTGTCTCGCCAAGCCATTTCAGCAAGTGCTACAGCGCGTACTTCGGGTACAGGCCGTCCAAGGAAAAGCGGTTGGTCAAATAGCCGGGAGATTGGCATTCCCGGCAAATATAGATACGATGCTAATCATTAGCTTGCTATCTATGTGCGGGTTTCATGAAATCCTCCACCTTTCAGCTCCCTGATTTCTGGCAAGCGACGCTGACCCCGTCCCGCAACGATCTGCTGTTTGCCCTGCGCAACATGATCGCCGGCGGGGTCGCGTTGTACCTGGCCTTTTGTTTCGACCTGCAGCAACCACAATGGGCGTTGACCACGGTGTTTATCGTGGGCCAGTCCACCAGTGGCATGGTCCTGGCCAAAGGCGCCTATCGGCTGGTGGGCACGTTTGTCGGGGCCATGGTCTCCATCGCGATGATCGGCGTGTTGGGCCAGGCACCGCTGTTGTTCCTGCTGTGCATGGCGCTGTGGCTGGCGTTTTGCACCACGGGCGCATCCTTGCTGCGTAATCACGCGTCCTATGGTTTTGTGCTGGCGGGTTACACCACGGCGATTATTGCGTTGCCCGCTACGGCCGCACCTTTGGGGGTGTTCGATGAGGCGGTGGCGCGCTGCCAGGAGATCAGCCTGGGGATCCTCTGCGCCTCTATCGCCAGCACGATTTTGTGGCCGCGCCGGGTCGAGCAGGTGCTGGCAGTCCAGGCACGCGCCGCGTGGCAGGCCGGGATACGTGCCGCCGCGTCGGAGCTGTTGGGTAACGATCAGCGTAAAGGCCTGCTCGAAGCGTTGAGCCGCCTCGTAGCCGTGGACAGCCAGCGTGACCATGCCTGGTTTGAAGGGCCCAAGGGCCGGCGCCGCTCCCAGGCCTTGCGGGTGCTCAGCCGTGACCTGCTTGGCCTGCTGCGGGCAGCGCGGGGCGTGGCGCGCCAGCGGATGATGCTTGATGAGACGGCCGCCGTGGTGCCATTGATTGAAGCGGTGGCGGGCGCGTTGCAGCAAGAGCGCCTCGAAGACCTGTCCGAACTGTCGCAGCGGCTTGGCCTGGCGTTGCAGGATCCGCGTCTTGGCCAGGAAGCGCACTTTTGCCTGATGCAACTGGCACAGGTGCTGCGCTTGATTGACCTGGGTGCATTGACGCTGGTCGCGGTCGAAGAGGGCAGGGTGCCGCCTGGCGCGCCGGGGGCGATGTCCTGGCACCGAGACATCGAGCAGGGCGTGCTCGGCGGGTTGCGCAGTGCACTGGCTTTTCTGGCGGTTGCGGCGTTCTGGATTTTTACGGCATGGCCTTCTGGGCTGGGCGCGGTGTCTATTTGTGGCGTGGTGTTGAGCCTGTTTGCGGCGCGGGAAAACCCGTCCGCCTCCAGCCTGAATTTCCTCAAGGGCATTGCGCTATCGATCCCCGTGGCCGGGGTTGTGCGCTTTGCGTTGCTGCCGGGGTTCGAGGGTTTTCCGCTGTTGTGCCTGGCGCTGGGTGTGCCGCTGTTCGTGGCGTCGCTGTGCATGAGTCGCCCCACACTGGCGGCCACGGCGTCGGCGTTCTGCATCTTTTTTGTCAACAACGTCGGGCCCAGCAATGTGATGACCTACGACTTCGCCGCGTTTCTCAACAAGGCTATCGCGACGCTGGTGGGCGTGGGCATTGCCGTGGTGGTGTTTCGCCTGATTCAGCTGAATCCCGGCGAGCATCACTATCGGCGGATGTTCAAGACGTCGTTGTTCGACCTGGCGCAACTGACCTCCCGCCCTTTGGAGCAGGCCGAAAGCTGGTTTGGCGGGCGCATGGCGGACCGGCTGATTCGCCTGTCGCGCTACAGCGAAACCTTTCCTGCTGATCGGCGTGCCCACTGGGACAACGGTTTGCTCGGGCTGGATCTGGGGGACGAGTTGTTGGAGCTGCGCGCGTGCCTGGCGGGCAGCCGGGGTGCGTTGGCGAGTGAGCGCGATCGCTATTTGCGGGCGTTGGAGGCGGCGCTGGAAGAGGGCGGCCCGAGCGTGACGAATGAGTCACTGCTGGATGCACCGGGTGCGGCGTTGCTGGAAGTGCTGGAGCCGCCTTCGGGATTGGCGGAGCAGGATCGGGAAATGGCCAGGGCGGCGGTGCTGCAATTGCAGTTTACGTGGCGCAGGTGGTGCAGGCGGGGAGCCGCGTTGTAGGCGCTGGCAAGCCAGCGCCTACACGGGACGTTACTCGGCGATCTGCAACTTGCGCGCTTCGGTGTACACGTAGCGCACCTTTTCGTACTCGAACGGCGAGTTCATCTGACCGTAGCGGAAGCTGGTCTGGTAGCGCTTGTCGACGGCGCGCAGGGCCCAGATTTCCGGGTGGTTTTCGCTGACCTTGGACACGTTCAGGAAGTTGATCTCGGTCTCGGCGCCATAGTCCACCAGCAGGCCGGTGGTGTCCCGCAGGTTCGACGGACCAAACAGCGGCAGCACCAGGTAGGCGCCGCCCGGTACACCGTAGAAGCCCAGGGTCTGGCCGAAGTCTTCGCTCTGGCGCGGCAGGCCCATGGCGGTGGCCGGGTCCCACAGGCCGGCAATGCCGATGGTGGTGTTGAGCAGCAGGCGCCCGGTGGTTTCCAGGGAACGATGGCCCTTGAGTTGCAGCAGGCTGTTCAACAGGTTGGGCACATCCCCCAGGTTGTTGAAGAAGTTGCTGACGCCGGTACGCAGGAAGCTCGGGGTGACGTAGCGGTAACCGTCCACCACCGGCAGGAACACCCACTGGTCGAAGCGGTAGTTGAAGTGGTAGACCCGGCGGTTCCACGACTCCAGCGGGTCGTAGACATTCAGGGCGTTGACCGACGAACGCTCGAACTCACGCTGGTCCAGGCCAGGGTTGAACTTGAGATGGCTCAGGGGCTCCTTGAAGCCGTCGGAGTCCACTACGGTCGGCGTGTGGGCCTTGCTGTTGTCGGCATTGGCCACGCCCGCGCACATCAGGGCGGCGAGCAGCAGAAGATATTTAGCCACGGAAGAACTCCAGCATGGCGTCGGCGTTGACGCGGTAGTTGAGGTTGCCGCAATGGCCGCCCAGGGGGTAGACGGTCAAGCGATCGCCGAAGGTTTTACGCAGGAAGCCAAGGTCGCCAGGGCCCAGGATCACGTCGTCGGCGTTGTGCATGACGGCGATTTTCGGGCTGTCGTGCAGGTAGTCCTTGAGCGCATACAGGCTGACCTGGTCAACCAGTTGCAACAGGCTGCCGCCGTCGGAACGGGCGCGCCACATCGGGATCACCTGTTCGGTGAGGTAGCAGTCGAAGTCACACTGCAGCGCACGCTTGAGGAATGGCGTGAGGCTGGTGCCTTCGCTGATCGGGTACTTGGGCGGGATAATCAGGCCGCGGCGGTTGATCAGGTCCGAGGTGAAGGCAATGTCGGCCGCCGAGAAGCGGAACGAGGTGCCGATCAGCATCGCCATCTGTTCGTTGGTCAGGTGTTCCTTGGAGTTCTGGAAGTCGTAGAGCAGGGCGTCGTTCAGGTCGATGTAGCCCTTTTGCTGGAAGTAGCGGGTCAGTTTGTTCAACACCAGTTCATAGAAGGTGGTGCTGTTGTTGATGCCCTTGACCTCGGTTTGCACCAGCTTGTCGAGGTTGGTGATCGAGGTGTAGAGGTTGACCGGCGGGTTCAGCAGCAGGACTTTCTTGAAGTTGAAGCTGCGACGGGTTTCATCCAGCTTGCTGACGAAGGCTGCGTCGAGGGCGCCCAGGCTGTAGCCGGTGAGGTAGAAGTCGGTCACCGGCAGCGTCGGGTTTTGCGCGCGTACGGCCTGCATCACGCGGTACATGTCTTCGGCGTCTTCCTGGCTGATGCCGGGGGTAGCGAAGCGCGAGGCGGCGGCGATGAAGTCGAAGCTGGTCGGGGACGACAGTTGGACGACGTGGTAACCGGCCTTGTAGTACAGCTTTTTCAGGTATTCGTTGATGGTGCTGTCAAAGCGTGCACCGGTGCCGGCGATCAGGAAGATCAGCGGTGCGGCGCGGTCTTGCTTGGCGATGCGGTAGGTGAGTTTCTTCACCGCCCAGAAGTTGTCGGGCAGGCTGAACTCACGCTCGGGGCGCATCGTCAGGGTGTAGTCGGACTGATTGATTTCATCGTCGGACGGCAACTCCGGCCGCAGGTTGGGCGGGGTGGTCGCGATGGTCGCTTCAAACGGGTTGGTCAAAGGGTAGCCATAGCTGGCCTGGTCAATATCGACCGCCAGTGCTGACGCACTCAGAAAAAGGCTGCCCAACAGGGCCGCACAGCGCAAGGAACGGAGCATGACTAAATCCCTAAGAGGAAAACGTGCTGGGTTGGAGTTCGCAGGCTATGACCACCGCGTTGCTTCCGAAGTGCCAGCCTTCGGCACGAAAAGTCGGAAAAAAACGTGGGAATCGGGGTAATAGTAGCCAGACGATACACTTTGGCACGCATTGACGAACACTTATCTGTTTACAAGCCTTGCCAACGGCTGCCGGGGGATTAAGCTGGGCGCCGTTTTCGCCTATCGGAGTGCCCCATGTCCCGCCGTTTTCCGCTGATCCTGCTGCTTATTGCCCTGCCACTTTGGCTGGCCGCCAGTTATGGCGCGCGTTACGGATTCATGGAGGATGGCCGTTGGGTGGGCATTTGTGCTGACGAAGCCAGCCGCTGGGAATGCCAGGTGCGTTCCAGCCTGGGGTTGATGATTCACTTCAAGGTGATGGGCTGGGCGGCGTTGGTCACTGCGGTGCTGGCGTTTTTTGTGCCGGGCCGGGCAGGGTGGGGGTTGGCAGTGTTGGCGCTGGTGTTCGGGTTTCCGGCGTTGGCGTTGTACAACACGACGTTTGCGGTGTTTGCGGTGGTGATTGCGGGGTTGCGGTTGGTCAGGGCGCCTCGGGCAGCCTGAGAGGGACTCATCGCAGGCAAGCCAGCTCCCACATTTGACCGTGTTCACAGATCCAAATGTGGGAGCGGACTTGCTCGCGAAAGCGGTCTTAAGCCTTGCGCACCCGCAAGCAACGCCACAAGGCTGCAACCATGAGCAGGCTCACCACCGCCCAACCCCACGCCTGCTGGTTCATCAATCCTTCACGGTACAGCTGCGGCGTAATGCCGGCACCGATGATGAACGCCAGCAACGCGATCTCCCGACGCAGCCCGCTTACCGGGCGCACCAGGTACACCAGCGCCGGCAGCACCAGCGCGGCGCTCGGGAAGCTGCGATACCGCGGGTCAAACACCAGGGCCAGCATCATGACAGCCCCGGCAAACCCGGCGATTGCCACCAGCCAGCTGGCGCGCTGCTCGATCCAGTTGAACGCGCGCTCGCGCCAGCCTTCACGTGCACTCAAGGCCAGGGCCGCGTGGGCCAGAACGGCGAGGTTCAAGGCCACCAGCAATCCCGCCCACACCCACTCATCCGTGAAGCGCGCCGTTACCCGGTTCAATTCGGCCCAGGTGCCAATCGAGCAGGCCGCCACCGCACCGAGCAATGGCAACAACAAGGCAGCGCGGGTGGTGCGCACGCGACCGCCCAGCAGCAGCGTGCCCAGCAGGATAATCCCGCCAACCCCCAGCCACAGCGGCCAGTACGGCACGTTGGTCACCGGGCCGGCCAGCACGCCCTTGTCCTGGCGGTCGGCATCAAACAAACCCCAGTAACCGCCTACGGCACCTTCGCTGGCGCGTTTCCACGGCTGGTCAAAGGCTTCGATCAGGTTGTAATGCCAGCCGTTGGCTTCAGCCATGGCCACGAACCCGCGCATGAATTTCGCTTCGTTGACCCGGCTCGGCACCGCGGTTTCCCGCTGCCGGCCTTCGCTCGGCCAGCCGGTCTCGCCGATCATCACGTCCTTGGGGGCGAACTTGTTGCCGAAGGTCTGGCGAACATCGCCCACATGCTTGAGCGCCTGGTCGATGCCCGACGGGTCATCTTCCCAGTAAGGCAACAGGTGGATGGTCAGGAAATCCACCGCCGGGGCGATTTCCGGGTGTTGCAGCCAGAACTCCCACACATCGGCATAGGTGACCGGCTGCTTGATATGGCTTTTGACGTGATGGATCAGCGTCACCAACTGCTTGGCGGTGACTTCCTTGCGCAGCAGGGTTTCGTTACCCACGATTACTGACGTGATGACGTCGGGGTTGGCGTTGGCCGAGGCGATCAGTGCCTCGACTTCCTTGGCGGTGGCCACCGGATCACTGCTGACCCACGCGCCGCTCATCAGCTTCAGGCCGTGTTTGCGCGCCAGTTCCGGCAAGGCTTCAAGGCCGGTCTGGGAGTAGGTGCGGATGCACTCAAAACGGGTGGCCAACAACGCCAGGTCGGCGTCCATGCGCTCGGGGCGCAGTGTGAACGGCTGGTCGAATGGGGATTGGTCTTTGTCGAAGGGCGTGTAGGACGCACATTGCAGCTTGTGGCTGGCACTCGCCACGTCCGGCAGCACCACCGGTTGGCCAAGGCCATACCAGTAGCCGCCGAGGGCCAGCACACCGAGGATCAGGGCAAATAAATAGGGCAGGAGCGGGAAGCGTGCAGTCGCGGGCATGATCAGGCCGTCTGGGGGCAAAGGCGCGCATCTTACCCGGATTTGTGCCGTCCCAGTGGGGCAGCATAATTTTGACATGCAAAGTTCGGGCGGGATCGTCGGTGAATGTCCTACAAATCGTCCTGCTGGCGATGTGATGTCGTTTCTTGCTTACCTGAGGTCGCAGTCAGAGCAGGTCGGTTGCGGCAGCAGGTTGATGATCGAAGTGTCAGCCCTCCACTGATGAGGCACCCACGTGATCGATGCGCGTGAAGGGGGCGCGGTGCACCACATAACAACAGGTTGACGTCGCTCGGCATCCGCCGGGCGCAGCACTTTCGGGGAAGCACTATGAAGATGCGACGACTCTTGGGCGCAGCTGCCACTCTGGTAGTTGCGATGAGCTCCACACTGGCCAGCGCCGACAGCAAAACCCTGAGCATCGGCTATGTGGATGGCTGGTCGGACAGTGTCGCCACCACCCACGTGGCGGCAGAAGTGATCAAGCAGAAGCTCGGTTATGACGTGAAACTGCAAGCGGTCGCCACCGGGATCATGTGGCAAGGCGTGGCCACCGGCAAACTCGACGCCATGCTCTCTGCCTGGCTACCCGTGACCCACGGCGAATACTGGTCCAAGAACAAGGACAAGGTGGTCGACTACGGCCCCAACTTCAAGGACGCCAAGATTGGCCTGATCGTGCCTGAGTACGTGAAAGCCAAATCCATCGAAGACCTCAAGACCGACACCACCTTCAAGAACAAAATCGTCGGCATCGACGCCGGTTCAGGCGTAATGCTCAAGACCGACGAAGCGATCAAGGCCTACGGCCTGGACTACAAGCTGCAAGCCAGTTCGGGCGCGGCGATGATCGCCGAGCTGACCCGTGCCGAAGACAAACAGGAATCCATTGCGGTCACCGGTTGGGTGCCACACTGGATGTTCGCCAAGTGGAAACTGCGTTTCCTGGACGACCCAAAAGGAATTTATGGTGCTGCTGAAACCGTCAACAGCATCGGCAGCAAAGGCCTGGAAAAGAAAGCCCCGGAAGTCGTGGCGTTCCTGAAGAAATTCCAGTGGGCCTCCAAGGATGAAATCGGCGAAGTCATGTTGGCCATTCAAGAGGGCGCCAAGCCTGAAGCCGCGGCCAAGGATTGGGTGGCCAAGCACCCTGAGCGTGTCGCCGAATGGACCGCTAAATAAGCCCCTTGTGGGAGCTGGCTTGCCTGCGATGCAGACGCCTCGGTGCGCCTGATGTATCGAGGTGATCCCATCGCGGGCAAGCCCGGCTCCCACATTATTTCGCCCCAGCAATTATTCCTGCGCCTTCAATATCCCTCGCTACACTCCTTCTACTACTAAGGTCGTCTGGAACCTGTTCCTCAGCCGCATACAGTGGATATGTTCCAATAATAAAAAGCTGTGCTGCGAGGATAAAAACAATGAACGACAGCATTTACCTCTCGATTCAAAACAGCCCGCGCTTCAAGGAGCTGGTAAGAAAAAGGGAAAGATTCGCCTGGATTCTCTCGGCAATCATGCTTGGGCTGTACTCCGCTTTCATTCTTCTGATTGCCTATGGGCCGCAAATACTGGGGGCCAAGATCAGTCCCGGTTCGTCCATCACGTGGGGGATCCCGATCGGGGTCGGGCTGATTGTGTCGGCCTTCATCCTCACCGGCATCTATGTACGACGCGCCAACGGCGAATTCGACGACCTGAACAATGCGATTCTCAAGGAGGCTGCGCAATGATCCGTCGTCTATTGGCTGTACTCGGCGCCTCGGCCTTTGCACCTGCCGTTTGGGCGGCAGATGCGTTGACCGGCGAAGTGCATAAACAACCGCTGAATATCGCAGCGATCCTGATGTTCGTGGCCTTCGTCGGCGCGACCTTGTGCATCACCTACTGGGCGTCCAAGCGCAACAAGTCGGCGGCCGACTACTATGCGGCCGGCGGCAAGATCACCGGGTTCCAGAACGGTTTGGCGATTGCCGGTGACTATATGTCGGCAGCGTCCTTCCTGGGGATTTCCGCGCTGGTGTTCACCTCCGGCTACGACGGCCTGATCTACTCGATCGGCTTCCTGGTGGGCTGGCCGATCATTCTGTTCCTGATCGCCGAGCGCCTGCGGAACCTGGGTAAATATACGTTTGCCGACGTGGCGTCCTACCGCCTAGGGCAAACCCAGATCCGCAGCCTGTCGGCCTGTGGCTCCCTGGTGGTGGTGGCGTTCTACCTGATCGCGCAGATGGTTGGCGCGGGCAAGCTGATCCAGCTGTTGTTCGGCCTTGATTACCACGTAGCGGTGATCCTGGTGGGCATCCTGATGTGCCTCTATGTGTTGTTCGGCGGCATGCTGGCGACCACCTGGGTGCAGATCATCAAGGCAGTGCTGCTGCTGTCCGGTGCCTCGTTCATGGCGCTGATGGTGATGAAACACGTCAACTTCGACTTCAACATGCTGTTTGCCGAGGCGATCAAGGTTCACCCTAAAGGTGAGGCGATCATGAGCCCGGGCGGCCTGGTGAAAGACCCGATTTCGGCGTTCTCCCTTGGCCTGGCACTGATGTTCGGTACCGCCGGCCTGCCGCACATCCTGATGCGCTTCTTCACCGTGAGTGACGCGAAGGAAGCTCGCAAGAGCGTGCTGTATGCCACTGGCTTCATCGGCTACTTCTATATCCTGACCTTCATCATCGGCTTCGGCGCGATCCTGCTGGTCAGCACCAACCCGGCGTTCAAGGATGCTGCAGGTGCCTTGCTCGGCGGTAACAACATGGCGGCGGTGCACCTGGCCAACGCGGTGGGCGGCAGTATCTTCCTGGGCTTCATCTCGGCCGTGGCATTTGCCACCATCCTGGCAGTGGTTGCCGGTTTGACCCTGGCGGGTGCTTCGGCGGTCTCCCATGACCTGTACGCCAGCGTGATCAAGAAAGGCAAGGCCAACGAGAAGGATGAGATTCGTGTATCGAAGATCACCACCATCGCCCTGGCAGTGCTGGCCATTGGTCTGGGTATCCTGTTTGAAAGCCAGAACATCGCGTTCATGGTGGGCCTGGCGTTCTCCATTGCTGCCAGCTGTAACTTCCCGGTGCTGCTGCTTTCCATGTACTGGAAAAACCTCACCACCCGCGGTGCAATGATTGGTGGCTGGCTAGGCTTGATCAGTGCCGTTGGCCTGATGATCCTCGGCCCAACCATCTGGGTCTCGATCCTGCACCATGAGAAGGCGATCTTCCCTTACGAGTACCCGGCGCTGTTCTCGATGATCATTGCGTTCATCGGTATCTGGTTCTTCTCCATCACCGACAAGTCGGCGGCGGCAGAGAAGGAACGTGCGCTGTACTTCCCGCAGTTTGTCCGTTCGCAGACGGGCCTGGGGGCGAGTGGGGCGGTTAGCCATTAAGCTGTAAGCGTTACAAAAAAAGCCCCGGTCGTGAGATCGGGGCTTTTTTTTGCCTTTATTGGTAACGGATACGACAAAACTGTTTCTCAAATCCGGCACAAATAAAAACGGCCTCCCTATCAAAGGAGGCCGTTTTCGGTGTAGCCAAGTAGCAGTCAGCTTACTTGCGGTCTTCCAGCTTGGTGATGTCACGCGACTCGTAGCCGGTGTACAGCTGGCGCGGGCGGCCAATCTTGTACGGGCTGGAGAGCATTTCTTTCCAGTGGGAGATCCAGCCTACGGTGCGCGCCAGGGCGAAGATCACGGTGAACATGCTGGTTGGAATGCCGATCGCCTTGAGGATGATCCCCGAGTAGAAGTCGACGTTCGGGTACAGCGAGCGTTCGATGAAGTACGGGTCGGTCAGGGCGATCTCTTCCAGGCGCATGGCCAGTTCGAGTTGCGGATCGTTCTTGATCCCCAGTTCCTTCAGTACTTCGTCGCAGGTCTTCTTCATCACGGTGGCACGCGGGTCGCGGTTCTTGTAGACCCGGTGACCGAAGCCCATCAACTTGAACGGATCGTTCTTGTCCTTGGCCTTGGCGATGAACTTGTCGATGTTCGAGACATCGCCGATTTCATCAAGCATGGTCAATACGGCTTCGTTCGCACCGCCGTGGGCAGGGCCCCACAGTGCGGCGATACCGGCGGCGATACAGGCGAACGGGTTGGCACCCGAAGAGCCTGCCAGGCGCACGGTGGACGTCGAGGCGTTCTGTTCGTGGTCGGCGTGGAGGATGAAGATCTTGTCCATCGCGGCGGCCAGCACCGGGTTGATCGGTTTGATCTCGCACGGGGTGTTGAACATCATGTGCAGGAAGTTTTCCGCGTACGTCAGGTCGTTGCGCGGGTACATCATGGGTTGGCCCATGGAGTACTTGTAAACCATTGCGGCCAGGGTCGGCATCTTGGCAACCAGGCGGATCGCGGAAATTTCGCGATGCTGCGGGTTATTGATGTCCAGGGAGTCGTGATAGAAGGCCGACAGGGCGCCGACTACACCGCACATGACGGCCATCGGGTGGGCGTCGCGACGGAAGCCGTTGAAGAAGGTCTTCAACTGCTCGTGAACCATGGTGTGGTTCTTCACGGTGCTGACGAACTGGGCCTTTTGCTCAGCTGTTGGCAGTTCGCCATTAAGCAGCAGGTAGCAGGTTTCCAGGTAGTCCGACTGTTCAGCAAGCTGTTCGATCGGGTAGCCGCGGTGCAGCAAGATACCGTTATCACCGTCGATATAGGTGATCTTCGACTCGCATGAGGCGGTCGACATGAAGCCTGGGTCGAATGTAAAACGGCCCGTGGCCGTCAGGCCCCGTACGTCGATAACATCGGGACCAACGGTGCCGGTTAAAATGGGCAGCTCGACGGGGGCTGCGCCCTCGATGATCAACTGCGCTTTTTTGTCAGCCATGTGGCCTCCTATTTATGCTTCAAATCATCAGACAGACCCCCCACGCAGGGCCCGCACCACTATATTGATATAAATCCAGATGTCAATTTGCCTAAAGTCTTGCGCCAGAAGGCTTTAACCGTACTTTTTCCTCGAAATTACCTGCCATTTACGCCTTTTATGCCGCCAGCGCAATGCGCTATTAGGGTGAGGAGTGCGCGTTGTCATTAGTTGCCTAACTGTCTATACTCGGCCTCCGACCGCCAGGGGCTTTTGGGCCCGTTTTGATGGGGGTCGCACTCCCTGGGTGGTGGTTACCTGACCAGTGCACTCCCCAACAACTTTGCCCTGATTGTTAGGGGCTCTTCAGTGTGAAAAAAAGCCGTGAATAGCCAACGACCTGTAAACCTAGACCTAAGGACCATCAAACTCCCCATCACCGGCGTAACGTCGTTCCTGCACCGTGTATCCGGCATCATCCTGTTTCTTGGCCTGGGCATCATGCTTTATGCATTGAGCAAATCCCTGGGTTCGGAAGAAGGGTACGCCGAGGTGAAGGCATGCTTGACCAGTCCGCTGGCCAAATTCGTCGCCTGGGGCCTCCTGTCCGCTCTGCTTTATCACCTCGTGGCCGGTATTCGCCACTTGATCATGGACATGGGTATCGGTGAGACGCTGGAAGGCGGCAAGCTGGGCTCGAAAATCGTCATCGCCATTTCCGTGGTGCTGATCGTTCTGGCGGGAGTTTGGATATGGTAACCAGCGTTACGAACCTGTCGCGTTCGGGCCTCTATGACTGGATGGCGCAACGTGTGTCTGCGGTTGTTCTCGCGGCTTATTTCATTTTCCTGATCGGGTACCTCGCGGCGAACCCTGGCATTGGCTACGCCCAATGGCACGGCCTGTTCGCTCACAACGGGATGCGCATCTTCAGTCTGCTGGCCCTTGTAGCCCTGGGCGCTCACGCCTGGGTTGGCATGTGGACCATCGCGACCGACTACCTGACGCCAATGGCGCTGGGCAAGTCCGCGACAGCAGTACGGTTTCTCTTCCAGGCAGTATGCGGCGTCGCGATGTTCGCTTACTTCGTCTGGGGTGTGCAGATTCTTTGGGGTATCTGATTCATGGCTAACACAGTTAATACGCTTTCATTCGACGCCATTATCATTGGCGGCGGCGGTGCCGGCATGCGCGCTGCGCTGCAGCTGGCCCAGGGCGGTCACAAGACTGCCGTAATCACCAAGGTGTTCCCGACCCGCTCCCACACCGTTTCGGCCCAGGGTGGCATCACGTGCGCCATCGCCTCTGCCGATCCAAACGATGACTGGCGCTGGCACATGTACGATACCGTCAAGGGTTCCGACTATATCGGTGACCAGGACGCTATCGAATACATGTGCTCCGTCGGCCCGGAAGCGGTCTTCGAGCTGGAACACATGGGTCTGCCGTTCTCCCGTACCGAACAGGGCCGCATCTACCAGCGTCCGTTCGGCGGTCAGTCGAAAGACTTCGGTAAAGGTGGCCAGGCCGCCCGTACCTGCGCCGCAGCCGACCGTACCGGTCACGCGCTGTTGCACACCCTGTACCAGGCCAACCTGAAGGCCGGCACCGTATTCCTCAACGAATACTACGGCGTCGACCTGGTGAAGAACGAAGACGGTGCCTTTGTAGGCATGATCGTTATCTGCATCGAAACCGGCGAAACCTCTTACGTGCGGGCTAACGCCACCGTATTGGCGACCGGCGGTGCAGGCCGTATCTACTCTTCTACTACCAACGCCCTGATCAACACCGGTGACGGTATCGGCATGGCCCTGCGTGCAGGCGTCCCGGTACAGGACATCGAAATGTGGCAGTTCCACCCGACCGGCATCGCCGGCGCCGGTGTACTGGTTACAGAAGGTTGCCGTGGTGAAGGTGGTTACCTGATCAACAAGAACGGCGAGCGTTTCATGGAGCGTTATGCTCCGAACGCCAAAGACCTTGCCGGTCGTGACGTTGTAGCCCGTTCCATGGTTAAAGAGATCATCGCCGGTAACGGCTGTGGTCCTGATGGCGACCACGTAATGCTGAAGCTCGATCACCTCGGTGAAGAAGTTCTGCACAGCCGTCTGCCAGGCATCATGGAGCTGTCCAAGACCTTTGCTCACGTTGACCCGGCTGTTGCGCCGATCCCGGTTGTTCCAACTTGCCACTATATGATGGGCGGCGTTGCCACCAACATTCATGGCCAGGCGATCACCCAGGACGCCGACGGCGTTGACCAGATCATCCCTGGTCTGTTCGCGGTCGGTGAAGTGGCCTGCGTATCGGTTCACGGTGCCAACCGCCTGGGCGGTAACTCGCTGCTCGACCTGGTGGTATTCGGTCGCGCTGCCGGCCTGTTCCTTGAGCAGACCCTGAAGGAAGGCGTTGATTACGCTCGTCCACGCCAGTCCGACATCGACGCTGCCCTGGCACGTCTGGATGGCCTGAACTCGCGTACCGAAGGCGAAGACGTCGCTTCCCTGCGTAAAGAGCTGCAAAGCTGCATGCAGAACTACTTCGGTGTGTTCCGTACCGGCGAATACATGCAGAAGGGTATTGCCCAGCTGGCCGACCTGCGCAAGCGCATCGCCAACGTCAAGATCAACGATAAGAGCCAGGCGTTCAACACCGCTCGTATCGAAGCCCTTGAGCTGCAAAACCTGCTGGAAGTGGCTGAAGCGACCGCGATTGCTGCCGAGGTTCGTAAAGAATCCCGTGGTGCTCACGCTCGTGAAGACTATGAAGACCGCGACGACGAAAACTGGTTGTGCCACACCCTGTACTTCCCGGGTGACAAGCGCGTAACCAAGCGTGCCGTGAACTTCTCGCCGAAGACGGTTCCGACGTTTGAACCGAAGATTCGGACTTACTAAGGGTGGCTGCCATGTTGAAAGTCAGTGTTTATCGCTACAACCCTGATCAGGACGCCGCGCCGTTCATGCAGGAATTCCAGGTCGATACCGGTGGTAAAGACCTGATGGTGCTGGACGTACTGGCCCTGGTTAAAGAGCAGGACGAAGGTTTCTCCTATCGTCGCTCTTGCCGTGAAGGTGTCTGCGGTTCCGACGGCATGAACATCAACGGCAAAAACGGCCTGGCGTGCATCACGCCGCTGTCTGCCGTGGTTAAAGGCAACAAGCTGATCGTTCGTCCACTGCCAGGTTTGCCGGTTATCCGTGACCTGGTCGTCGATATGAGCATCTTCTACAAGCAATACGAAAAGGTTAAGCCATTCCTGCAGAACGACACGCCGGCTCCGGCCATCGAACGTCTGCAGACCCCGGAAGAGCGCGAGAAGCTGGACGGTCTGTACGAGTGCATCCTGTGCGCTTGCTGCTCGACTTCCTGCCCGTCCTTCTGGTGGAACCCGGACAAGTTCCTGGGCCCGGCTGCCCTGCTGCAAGCGTACCGCTTCCTGGCAGACAGCCGTGATACCAAGACTGCCGAGCGTCTGGCTTCGCTGGATGACCCGTTCAGCGTATTCCGCTGCCGCGGGATCATGAACTGCGTCAACGTATGTCCCAAAGGCCTGAACCCGACTAAGGCCATTGGTCACGTACGTAGCATGCTGCTGCAAAGCGGCGTGTAACCGACGTTGTAGTAAAAGCAGGACCGTTGTGCCCGTAGATGCTACGGCGCAGGCTTCAACCGGCGCCGTAGTTTTAACTTGAGCAGCGACTTACAAAGCCGCGGCTCTTATTTTGAAGAAATGAGACAAGCAGGGGCATTCGGGTTGGTACCCGAACTATCAGCGTGATCCTAAGTGGCTTGTTTTGGTCGCTGCACTTGGCCTTTTGCAAGCAAACTCGGTGTTTTCGCCGGTGGTGTCCCCAAATCGAGGGTGACCAAGCATGCAAGAAAGCGTGATGCAGCGCATGTGGAACAGCGGCTATCTTTCAGGTGGTAACGCTGCCTATGTGGAAGAGCTTTATGAGCTCTACCTGCACGACCCTAACGCTGTGCCAGAAGAATGGCGCACCAAATTTCAGACGTTGTCTTCAGACGGCAACGCTGCCACCGATGTATCGCACGCAACAATTCGCGATCAGTTCGTGCTGCTGGCAAAGAACCAGCGCCGCGCCCAGCCGGTTTCCGCCGGAAGCGTGAGCAGTGAGCACGAGAAGAAGCAAGTTGAAGTACTGCGACTGATCCAGGCCTACCGTATGCGTGGCCACCAGGCAGCCCAGCTTGACCCGCTGGGGCTGTGGCAGCGTCCTGCACCTGCAGACCTGTCGATCAATCATTACGGCTTGACCAATGCCGATCTTGATACGACCTTCCGTGCCGGCGACCTGTTCATCGGCAAAGAGGAAGCGAGCCTACGCGAAATTCACGAAGCGTTGCAGCAGACATATTGCCGCACCATCGGTGCCGAATTTACGCACATCACTGATTCCGAGCAGCGCCACTGGTTCCAGCACCGTCTTGAAGGCGTGCGTGGCCGTCCAGTGCTGTCTGCGGACGTCAAGAGCCACTTGCTCGAGCGCGTCACCGCAGCGGAAGGCCTGGAAAAATACCTGGGTACCAAATACCCGGGCACCAAGCGTTTCGGCCTGGAAGGCGGCGAAAGCCTGATTCCGATGCTCGACGAGCTGATCCAGCGTTCCGGCTCCTACGGTACCAAGGAAATCGTGATCGGCATGGCCCACCGTGGCCGTTTGAACGTGCTGGTGAACACCTTCGGCAAGAACCCGCGCGAGCTGTTCGACGAGTTCGAAGGCAAGAAAAAGGTTGAGCTGGGTTCCGGTGACGTTAAATACCACCAGGGCTTCTCGTCCAACGTAATGACCACCGGCGGTGAAGTTCACCTGGCCATGGCGTTCAACCCATCCCACCTGGAAATCGTTTCTCCAGTGGTCGAGGGGTCTGTACGTGCTCGCCAGGATCGTCGTAACGACTCCACCGGTGAGAAGGTCCTGCCGATTTCCATCCACGGTGACGCGGCATTCGCCGGTCAAGGCGTGGTCCTGGAAACGTTCCAGATGTCGCAGACCCGCGGCTTCAAGACGGGCGGTACCGTTCACATCGTCATCAACAACCAGGTGGGCTTCACCATCAGCAACCCGCTGGACGCACGCTCTACCGAGTACGCGACCGACGTGGCCAAGATGATCCAGGCGCCGATCCTCCATGTGAATGGTGATGATCCGGAAGCCGTGTTGTTCGTGACCCAACTGGCCATTGATTACCGCATGCAGTTCAAGCGTGACGTGGTCATCGACCTGGTCTGCTACCGCCGTCGCGGTCACAACGAAGCGGATGAGCCTAGCGGCACCCAACCGTTGATGTACCAGCAAATCACCAAGCAGCGCACCACCCGTGAGCTGTACGCCGACAGCCTGATCAAGGCCGGCGTAGTGGACGATGCACGTGTTCAGGCGAAGATCGATGAATACCGCAACGCGCTGGACAACGGTCTGCACGTTGTAAAAAGCCTGGTCAAAGAGCCGAACAAAGAGCTGTTCGTTGACTGGCGTCCGTACCTGGGCCACGCCTGGACGGCGCGTCATGACACCTCGTTCGATCTGAAAACCCTGCAGGAGCTGTCTGCCAAGCTGCTGGAAATTCCAGACGGTTTCGTCGTACAGCGCCAGGTTGCGAAGATCTACGAAGACCGTCAGAAGATGCAAGCCGGCGGCCTGCCGATCAACTGGGGTTACGCCGAAACCATGGCGTACGCGACCCTGGCGTTCGAAGGTCACCCGATCCGCATGACCGGCCAGGACATCGGCCGTGGTACGTTCTCGCACCGTCACGCTGTGCTGCACAACCAGAAAGACGCGGGCACCTACATCCCGTTGCAGAACCTGTACGAAGGCCAGCCACGTTTCGACCTGTACGATTCGTTCCTGTCCGAAGAGGCCGTACTGGCGTTCGAATACGGTTACTCGACCACCACGCCTCAGGCATTGGTGATCTGGGAAGCCCAGTTCGGCGACTTTGCCAACGGTGCCCAGGTGGTTATCGACCAGTTCATCACCAGCGGCGAGCACAAGTGGGGCCGTCTGTGCGGTCTGACCATGCTGCTGCCACACGGTTATGAAGGTCAGGGTCCGGAGCACTCCTCGGCCCGTCTGGAGCGTTACCTGCAATTGTGCGCCGAGCACAACATCCAGGTGTGCGTGCCGACTACCCCGGCCCAGATCTACCACTTGCTGCGTCGCCAGGTGATCCGCCCGCTGCGCAAGCCGCTGGTGGTGCTGACGCCGAAATCGCTGTTGCGTCATAAATTGGCCATCTCGACCCTGGAAGATCTGGCTGATGGTTCGTTCCAGACCGTTATTCCAGAAATCGACACCCTCGACGCCGCCAAGGTCACTCGCCTGATCCTGTGCAGCGGCAAGGTCTATTACGACTTGCTGGAAAAACGCCGTGCCGAAGGCCGCGAAGACATCGCCATCGTGCGGATCGAGCAGCTTTACCCGTTCCCGGAAGACGACCTGATGGAGGCCATCGCGCCTTACACCAACCTCACCAACGTGGTGTGGTGTCAGGAAGAACCGATGAACCAGGGCGCTTGGTACAGCAGCCAGCATCACCTGCGTCGCAGCATCGGCAACCACAAACAGGCACTGGGCCTGGAGTATGCCGGTCGTGATGCTTCTGCTGCACCTGCTTGTGGTTATGCATCGATGCACGCCGAGCAGCAGGAAAAACTGCTGCAAGATGCTTTCACTGTTTAACGCCTTCGCGCTGACTGAAACCGAATTTTAAGGACCCACAGATAATGGCTATCGAAATCAAAGCCCCGTCATTCCCGGAATCGGTTGCCGATGGCACCGTTGCCACCTGGCACAAGAAACCAGGCGAGGCCGTCAAGCGTGACGATCTGATCGTCGACATCGAGACCGACAAAGTCGTTCTGGAAGTGTTGGCTGAAGCTGACGGCGTGCTGGGCGCAATCGTTGCCGAAGAAGGCGCTACCGTTCTGTCGAACCAGGTACTGGGCTCGATCGAAGAGGGCGGTGCTGCTGCCGCTGCTCCCGCTCCTGCCGCTGCTGCACCGGCCGCTGCCGCAGCTCCAGCTGCTGCACCGGCTGCAGGCGCTGAAGATCCAATCGCTGCACCGGCTGCGCGTCAGCTGGCTGACGAGAACGGCATCAACCTGGCTTCCATCAAAGGCACCGGCAAAGACGGCCGTGTGACCAAGGAAGACGTGGTTGCCGCAGTTGAAGCCAAGAAAAACGCTCCGGCTGCCGCACCTGCCAAGGCTGCTGCCCCGGCTGCCGCTGCGCCTGTGTTCGCCGCTGGCGACCGCACCGAGAAGCGCGTACCGATGACCCGCGTACGTGCCACCGTGGCCAAGCGCCTGGTTGAAGCACAGTCGAACATGGCGATGCTGACCACTTTCAACGAAGTCGACATGACCGAAGTCATGGCCCTGCGTTCGAAGTACAAGGATCTCTTCGAGAAGAGCCACAACGGCGTACGTTTGGGCTTCATGTCGTTCTTCGTGAAAGCCGCCACCGAAGCGCTGAAACGCTTCCCGGCAGTCAACGCTTCCATCGACGGCGGCGACATCGTTTACCACGGCTACGCTGACGTCGGCGTTGCCGTATCCAGCGACCGTGGCCTGGTAGTACCGGTTCTGCGTAACGCCGAACTGATGAGCCTGGCTGAAATCGAAGGCGGCATCGCCAACTTCGGCAAGAAAGCCCGTGACGGCAAACTGACCATCGACGAGATGACCGGTGGTACCTTCACCATCACCAACGGTGGTACTTTCGGTTCGATGATGTCGACTCCGATCGTCAACCCGCCACAAGCTGCGATCCTGGGCATGCACAACATTCTGCAGCGTCCTATGGCGATCAACGGCCAAGTGGTTATCCGCCCGATGATGTACCTGGCGCTGTCCTACGATCACCGCCTGATCGATGGTAAAGAAGCCGTGACTTTCCTGGTGACCATCAAGAACCTGCTGGAAGACCCGGCTCGTCTGCTGCTGGATATCTGATAAAGCGGCGGTGAGCCGCACCACCCACCCTGTCGCAAGGCAGGCCGGAGTGCGGCTCACGGCTTGAAGCTTTTAGCTAAAGAGGATTTTTTTTCATGTCGCAGAAATTTGACGTTGTAGTGATTGGTGCGGGCCCTGGCGGCTACGTTGCCGCCATCAAGGCCGCACAACTGGGCCTCTCGACTGCTTGCATCGAAAAATACACCGACAAGGAAGGCAAACTGGCGTTGGGCGGTACTTGCCTGAACGTTGGCTGCATTCCTTCCAAGGCGCTGCTGGACAGCTCCTGGAAATTCCACGAAGCGCAAGACGGTTTTGCCATCCACGGCATCAACCACGCTGGCGTGACCATGGACGTGCCAGCAATGGTCGGCCGCAAGGCCAACATCGTTAAAGGCCTGACTTCCGGCGTTGCTACCCTGTTCAAGGCCAACGGCGTTACTTCCCTGCAAGGCCACGGCAAACTGCTGGCCGGCAAGAAAGTTGAAATCACCAAGCCTGACGGTTCGGTAGAAGTCATCGAAGCCGAAAACGTGATCCTGGCTCCAGGTTCGCGTCCAATCGACATTCCACCGGCTCCAGTTGACCAGAACGTAATCGTTGATTCGACCGGCGCCCTGGAATTCCAATCGGTTCCAAAACGTCTGGGCGTGATCGGCGCTGGCGTGATCGGCCTGGAACTGGGTTCGGTCTGGTCCCGTCTGGGTTCCGAAGTCACCGTGCTGGAAGCCCTGGACACGTTCCTGCTGGCTGCCGACACCGCAGTGTCCAAAGAAGCGTTGAAAACCCTGACCAAACAAGGTCTGGACATCAAGCTGGGCGCTCGCGTTACTGGTTCCAAGGTTAACGGCGACGAAGTAGTCGTGACCTACACCGACAAGGATGGCGAACAGACCATCACTTTCGACAAGCTGATCGTAGCCGTTGGTCGCCGTCCAGTGACCACTGATCTGCTGGCTTCCGACAGCGGCGTGAACATCGACGAGCGTGGTTTCATCCACGTTGACGATCACTGCGCTACCACCGTGCCGGGCGTCTACGCCATTGGCGACGTGGTTCGCGGCATGATGCTGGCGCACAAGGCTTCCGAAGAAGGCATCATGGTTGTCGAGCGCATCAAGGGTCACAAAACCCAGATGAACTACGACCTGATCCCGTCGGTTATCTACACCCACCCGGAAATTGCATGGGTCGGCAAGAACGAACAGCAGTTGAAAGCTGAAGGCGTTGAAGTTAACGTCGGCACCTTCCCGTTTGCCGCTTCTGGCCGTGCCATGGCAGCCAACGACACCGGTGGTTTTGTCAAAGTCATCGCTGATGCCAAGACTGACCGCGTATTGGGCGTCCACGTGATTGGCCCAGGCGCAGCAGAACTGGTTCAGCAAGGCGCAATCGGTATGGAATTCGGCACCAGCGCCGAAGACATCGGCATGATGGTTTTCTCCCATCCGACCCTGTCCGAAGCGCTGCACGAAGCCGCGTTGGCAGTGAATGGCCATGCCATCCACATCGCCAACAAGAAGAAGCGCTAAGCGAGATAATAAGAAACCACGGCGGTTGCCCGTCGTGAGCCTTGTGCGCAAGACTCACCGCGGAATATCCGCTGGACGCAGTCTTGCGCAGTTTCACCACCCAGGGTTCAGGCTTTTGGTGGTTTGACTGTGCAAGCAGCAGTCACAGGTGGCGCGGCACTCAATAAAGAGCGCAGCGCCGAATGCGCAGTACCTAACGAAGACGGTAATAAGCATGAATCTTCACGAGTATCAGGGTAAGCAGCTGTTCGCTGAATACGGCCTGCCAGTATCCAAGGGTTACGCAGTAGACACCCCGGAAGCAGCAGCAGAAGCTTGCGACAAAATCGGCGGCACCGAGTGGGTTGTCAAAGCCCAGGTTCACGCTGGTGGTCGCGGTAAAGCGGGCGGCGTCAAGCTGGTTCGCAGCAAAGAAGACGCCAAAGCCTTCGCTCAGCAGTGGCTGGGCACGCGTCTGGTGACTTACCAGACTGATGCCAATGGCCAGCCAGTCACCAAGATCCTGGTTGAATCGTGCACTGATATCGCTAAAGAGCTGTACCTGGGCGCTGTCGTTGACCGTTCGAGCCGTCGCATCGTGTTCATGGCCTCCACCGAAGGTGGCGTGGACATTGAGAAGATCGCCGAAGAAACCCCAGAAAAAATTCTGAAAGCCACTATCGATCCACTGGTTGGCGCTCAGCCATTCCAGGGTCGCGAGCTGGCTTTCCAGCTGGGTCTGGAAGGCAAGCAAGTTGCCCAGTTCGCCAAGATCTTCGTAGGTCTGGCCAAACTGTTCCAGGATCACGATCTGGCCCTGCTGGAAGTGAACCCGCTGGTGATCAAGGCTGACGGCGATCTGCATTGCCTCGACGCCAAGATCAACATCGACGCCAACGCCATGTACCGTCAGCCTAAGCTGAAGACTTTCCACGATCCGTCGCAAGACGATCCGCGCGAAGCGCACGCTGCCAAGTTCGAACTGAACTACGTAGCCCTGGAAGGTAACATCGGTTGCATGGTCAACGGTGCTGGCCTGGCCATGGGTACCATGGACATCGTCAACCTGCATGGCGGCAAACCAGCCAACTTCCTCGACGTAGGCGGCGGTGCCACCAAAGAACGCGTTACCGAAGCGTTCAAGATCATCCTGTCCGACTCCAACGTCGCAGCAGTACTGGTCAACATCTTCGGCGGCATCGTTCGTTGCGACATGATTGCCGAAGGCATCATCGGTGCAGTGAAAGAAGTCGGCGTTAAAATCCCGGTGGTTGTTCGCCTTGAAGGTAACAACGCTGAACTGGGCGCTAAAGTACTGGCAGAAAGCGGTTTGAACATCATCGCTGCTACCAGCCTGACCGACGCTGCTCAACAAGTTGTCAAAGCTGCGGAGGGCAAATAATGAGCGTCCTGATCAATAAAGACACCAAGGTTATTTGCCAGGGTATTACCGGTTCGCAAGGTAGTTTCCACACCCAGCAAGCCATCGAATACGGCACCAAGATGGTCGGTGGCGTGACTCCGGGCAAAGGCGGCACCGAGCACCTGGGCCTCCCAGTGTTCAACACCGTGAAAGATGCTGTAGCTGCCACTGGCGCCACCGCCAGCGTGATCTACGTTCCAGCTCCTTTCTGCAAGGACTCCATCCTGGAAGCAGCATTCGGCGGCATCAAGCTGATCGTTTGCATCACCGAAGGCATTCCTACCCTGGACATGCTGGACGCTAAAGTTAAGTGCGACGAGCTGGGTGTTACCCTGATCGGCCCTAACTGCCCAGGCGTGATCACTCCAGGCGAATGCAAGATCGGCATCATGCCAGGTCACATTCACTTGCCAGGCAAAGTCGGTATCGTTTCCCGTTCCGGCACCCTGACCTACGAAGCTGTCAAGCAGACTACTGACGCCGGTTTCGGTCAGTCGACTTGCGTCGGCATCGGCGGTGACCCGATCCCAGGCTCGAACTTCATCGACATCCTGAAGCTGTTCCAGGAAGACCCGAAGACCGAAGCGATCGTGATGATCGGTGAGATCGGCGGTTCGGCTGAAGAAGAAGCGGCTGCCTACATCAAGGCACACGTGACCAAGCCGGTTGTTTCCTACATCGCTGGTGTGACTGCCCCTGCTGGCAAGCGCATGGGCCATGCTGGCGCAATCATCTCTGGCGGCAAGGGTACTGCAGACGAGAAGTTTGCTGCCCTGGAAGACGCAGGCGTTAAAACCGTGCGTTCGCTGGCAGACATCGGCAAGGCTTTGTCCGAGCTGACCGGTTGGGCTGTCAAGTAAGCCTCGCGCTTAACTGACGCTTCACCCCACAAAGGCCACCTTCGGGTGGCCTTTGTGCATTCTGAAGGTTGGTGGAGATCAAAATGTGGGGGCGGACTTGCTCCCACATTTGATCGTATTTCAAAATTTAGATATGAAAACGCGACATAAAAATGTCGCTTATCGGACAGTTCGCCCCGCAACAGTGCGTTTGACCCGCAAATTCGTTAGGCTAGCCGCCTCTTTATGCGTGCGCATCCCAAAAGGAAGCCCCGCGCTAGACCCGTCAGTCCCCATCAGGACCGGCAGTATTTCCCTCATCCATAGGGAAGCCCTCTCTAAATTCCGATTCAGTAGTGTGGTATTTCCTCAAATGAAAGTGTTGAAAAGCCAGGACATCCTGGCGTTGGGCTTTATGACTTTTGCCCTGTTCGTGGGCGCCGGCAACATCATCTTCCCGCCTATCGTCGGTTTGCAGTCCGGGCCTCATGTCTGGATGGCGGCGCTGGGCTTCCTGATCACCGCGGTCGGTTTGCCGGTGATCACTGTCGTCGCCCTGGCCAAGGTCGGTGGTGGCATGGACGCGTTGAGCAGCCCGATCGGCAAGATCGCCGGTGGCTTGCTGGCAGCGGCTGCTTACCTCGCAGTCGGCCCGTTGTTCGCCACCCCGCGAACCGCCACCGTTTCCTTTGAAGTGGGCCTGGCGCCGCTGACCGGTGAAAGCCCGCTGGCGCTGTTCCTCTACAGCTCGGTGTATTTCCTGTTGGTGTTCTTCATCTCCCTGTACCCGGGCCGTCTGCTGGATACCGTCGGTCGCTTCCTGGCGCCGTTGAAGATCATCGCCCTGGCCGTGCTGGGCATCGCTGCCTTCGCCCTGCCAGCCGGTGATGTGGGTGTCGCCACCCCTGAGTATGTGGCTGCTCCGTTCTCCCAGGGTTTTATCAATGGTTACCTGACCATGGATACCCTCGGTGCCCTGGTGTTCGGCATCGTGATCGTCAATGCGATTCGCTCCCGTGGCGTCGAGTCGCCGAAGCTGATCACCCGGTACGCGATCATTGCCGGGCTGATTGCCGGCGTGGGCCTGGCGCTGGTGTACATCAGCCTGTTCCGCCTTGGCTCGGGCAGCCATGAAGTGGCCGCCGGTGCCGCCAACGGCGCCGCCGTGCTGCACGCTTACGTCCAGCACACCTTCGGCTCCCTGGGCAGCGGCTTCCTCGCCGTGCTGATTTCCCTGGCGTGCCTGGTGACCGCGGTGGGCCTGACCTGCGCCTGCGCCGAGTACTTCAGCCGTGTATTGCCGCTGTCCTACAAGACCCTGGTGGTGATCCTGGCGGTGTTCTCGCTGTTTGTGTCCAACCTGGGCCTGACCAAGCTGATTGCGTTCTCGATCCCGGTACTCACCGCGATCTACCCGCCGTGCATCGTGCTGGTGGCCCTGAGCTTCTGTAAGGACTTCTGGCAGGAGCAGGGCCGTATCGTGGGCCCTGTGATGCTGGTGTCGTTCATCTTTGGCTGCATTGATGCGCTGAAGGGCGCAGGCCTGGCGGACTGGATGCCATCGCAACTGGCTCACCTGCCGTTGAGCGAGCAGGGCCTGGCGTGGTTGGTGCCTTCGGTGATGACCCTGGTGGTCGCCGTGGTTATTGATCGGCTGCTGGGCAAGCGCAGCGAAGCGATTGCTTAAAGCTTCTGGCCAAACGTTGTAATCGAAAATGCCCCGTATCAAACGATTCGGGGCATTTTTTATGGCTGTTATTCAGCGTCAGGAGCGGGGCTTAGTCCGACTTTTCGCACTTTGCTGCCCAGATAAAAGCAGCGGACAAAGTAAAGCCCGCACTTGGCGGGCTTTCTTTTGCAACATGACTTTTCAAGCCACGGTGTTCAAGTCGTCAGACTCAAGAACCGGTTGCAGGTGCTGCTTCTTTTGCGGCTGCGTTGTTCGATTCCTGCTGGGCTTTGGCAGCTTCAGCGTTTTCTTTTGCAGCGTCGTTCACTTTATCCTGAGCTTCACTCATTTTTTCTTGAGCTTGTTCAGCATGTTGGTTGGCGTCCTGAGCTTTGTCCTCGGATTTTTTATCGCAGGCAGCGAGGCCGAGGGCAGCGGCCAACATCAAGGAAATAGCTAAAGTCTTGCGCATGGGGTGTTTCTCCTTATTGAAGATATCTACTGGCCTTTCGAGCCTATGCCCAACGCTTAGTTCCTTAAATCTCACAGATATATAAGACGTTTTCCCAGGGAACTTTCACCAAGGTTGTCTACACCGCCGGATTCACACTAATAAGAGTCTTTAACGAATGACCGAAAATCCTCTTTTATCCCGTGCCACGCGTTTTGTTTCGGCCTTGCGTCACTGCCAGGTACTGGGTATCCAGGTGCATGCCGCCAGTGAAGACGGCATGACCCTGGTATTGCCCTATGGTCCGCATATTGTCGGTGATCCGCAGACCGGAGTGATCCATGGCGGCGCGCTGACGTCCTTGATGGACACCGCCTGCGGCATGGCCACCCTGTGTGTATTGCCGGAGTTCGAGGTCTGCCCGACCCTGGACCTGCGTGTCGACTACATGCACCCGGCCGAACCCCACAGGCCGGTGTTCGGTTTCGCCCAGTGCTACCGGGTGACCACCGACGTAATCTTCACCCGTGGCTTCGCCTACCAGGATGACCCGCAGCAGCCGATTGCCCATGTGGTGGGCACGTTCATGCGCATGGGCAAGCGCCTCAAGGGCAGCCAGGGCCTGGGTAATACGATCAAGGGAGAGCAGCAGCCATGAAGCATCAGTTCAAGACCCGACTGCAGCAGGCCCACGAGCGCGGCAACTACGACGCGCTGCTCAACCTGATTCCCTACGCCAAGCTGATCGGCATCGAATGCACGCGCCTGGGGGATGAATTGCTGTTCCGCATGCCGGCCAACAAAGACAACATTGGTAACCCGATATTGCCGGCGATCCACGGCGGGGTGATTGCAGGCTTCATGGAGCTGTCCGCCGCCTTGCATCTGCTGGTGTTCACCGGTGCACCGGGTGTGCCGAAGATCATCGATTTTTCCCTGGATTACCTGCGCGCCGGCCAGTTTCGCGACACCTACGCCAAATGCCAGGTGTGGCGCCAGGGGCGGCGGGTGGCCAATGTGGCGATTACTGCGTGGCAAAGCACCCAGGCTGAACCGATTGCCACCGCCCGTGCGCATTTCAAGATTGAGGAACCGGCTCGCCCTTGAAATCCTGGTCTTAGCCCCCAACTTTGATGACAACCCGCCGCCAACCCTCAAGGGCGCGGCCACTGCCATCCAATTGGAGTTTGATGACCATGAGTGTGGAAACTCAAAAGGAAACCCTGGGCTTCCAGACCGAGGTGAAGCAACTGCTGCACCTCATGATCCATTCGCTGTATTCCAACAAGGAAATTTTCCTTCGCGAATTGATCTCGAACGCCTCTGACGCTGTCGACAAATTACGTTTCGAAGCCCTGTCCAAGCCTGAGTTGCTGGAAGGCGGCGCGGAACTGAAAATCCGTGTGAGCTTCGACAAAGACGCGAAAACCGTCACTCTCGAAGACAACGGTATCGGCATGAGCCGTGACGATGCGATCACCCACCTGGGGACCATCGCCAAATCCGGCACTGCTGATTTCATGAAGAACCTGTCGGGCGACCAGAAGAAAGATTCGCACCTGATCGGCCAATTCGGCGTGGGCTTCTACTCGGCCTTTATCGTTGCCGACAAGGTTGAAGTCTTCAGCCGCCGCGCCGGCCTTGCCGCCAGCGAAGGCGTGCACTGGTCTTCCAAGGGCGAGGGCGAGTTTGAAATCGCCACTATCGACAAGGCTGACCGCGGTACGCGCATTGTCCTGCACCTGAAGTCCGGTGAAGACGAATTCGCCGATGGCTGGCGCCTGCGCAATATCATCAAGAAATACTCCGACCATATTGCGTTGCCGATCGAGTTGCCGAAAGAACAAGCCGCTGCGGAAGGCGAAGAAAAGCCTGCGCTGGAATGGGAAACCGTCAACCGCGCCAGCGCCCTGTGGACCCGTCCTCGTACCGAAGTCAAGGACGAGGAATACCAGGAGTTCTACAAGCACATCGCTCACGACTACGAAAACCCGCTGAGCTGGAGCCACAACAAGGTCGAAGGCAAGCTGGAATACAGCTCGCTGCTCTACGTACCGGGCCGTGCTCCGTTCGACCTGTACCAGCGTGAAGCGCCGAAAGGCCTGAAGCTGTACGTGCAGCGCGTGTTCGTGATGGACCAGGCGGAATCGTTCCTGCCGTTGTACCTGCGCTTTATCAAGGGCGTGGTCGACTCCAACGACCTGTCGCTGAACGTGTCGCGGGAAATCCTGCAGAAAGACCCGATCATCGACTCGATGAAGTCGGCGCTGACCAAGCGTGTCCTCGACATGCTGGAAAAACTGGCGAAGAACGAGCCTGAGCAATACAAGGGCTTCTGGAAAAACTTCGGCCAGGTCATGAAAGAAGGCCCGGCAGAAGATTTCGCCAACAAGGAAAAAATTGCCGGCCTGCTGCGTTTCGCATCCACTCACGGTGACGACGGCGAGCAGAACGTTTCCCTGGCCGAATACCTGGCGCGCGCCAAGGAAGGTCAGGACAAGATCTACTACCTGACCGGCGAAACCTACGCTCAGGTCAAGAACAGCCCGCACCTGGAAGTCTTCCGCAAGAAAGGCATCGAAGTGCTGCTGCTGACTGACCGCATCGACGAGTGGCTGATGAGCTACCTCAGCGACTTCGACGGCAAGAGCTTTGTTGACGTCGCCCGTGGCGACCTGGACCTGGGCAACCTGGATTCCGAAGAAGACAAGAAAGCCGCTGAAGAAGTGGCCAAGTCCAAAGAAGGCCTGGTTGAGCGCATCAAGACCGCCTTGGGCGATGCCGTCAGCGAAGTGCGGGTTTCCCACCGTCTGACCGATTCCCCGGCGATTCTGGCCATCGGCGAGCAGGACTTGGGCATGCAGATGCGTCAGATCCTGGAAGCGAGCGGTCAGAAGGTTCCGGATTCCAAGCCGATCTTCGAATTCAACCCGGCTCACCCGCTGATCGAGAAACTCGACGGCGAGCAGAGCGAAGAGCGCTTTGGCGACCTGTCGCACATCCTCTTCGACCAGGCAGCCCTGGCTGCCGGCGACAGCCTGAAAGACCCGGCCGCTTATGTGCGCCGACTGAACAAGCTGTTGGTTGAACTGTCGGTTTAACACCGTTGTAGAAAAACCCGCTTCGGCGGGTTTTTTCGTTCTAGAGCCTTTCACCTGGAGTAAATGATGAGCCAAATCACCGTGCGTTCCGTGGTCTATCAGATTGATGGCCAGTCTTATGAAAGCCGCCTGGCATTTGATGCCAGTCATAAGGGCCCGCTGCCAGGGTTGTTGATGGCGCCGAACTGGATGGGTGTCAGTGCCGGCGCTGAAGAGATCGCCAAGAGCGTGGCCAGCAAGGGCTACGTGGTCTTGCTTGCCGACTTGTACGGGCAAACTGTTCGCCCTTCGAATGGCGATGAAGCAGGTGCGGCGATGATGCCGTTGAAGAATGACCGGCCGCTGCTGAACAAGCGCATGCAAGTCGCGCTTGATCACCTGAAGACCCAGACCGAAGCGGCGGTGGATACCTCGAAGCTGGCAACCTTCGGTTTCTGCTTCGGCGGCTGCTGCTCCCTGGAGCTGGCGCGTACCGGTGCGCCGTTGAAAGCCGCCGTTTCGTTCCACGGCAGCCTCGACACACCGAACCCGGCCGATGCGAAAAACATCAAGGGTTCAGTGCTGGTGTTGCACGGCGCTTCCGACCCGCTGGTGCCGAAAGAGCAACTGCCGGCGTTTGAAGACGAAATGAACGCTGCCGGTGTGGATTGGCAATTGCTGAGCTACGGCGGTGCAGTGCACTCGTTTACCGACCCGCACGCGAACGTGCCGGGCAAGATGATGTATGACGCGAAGACCGCCGCACGGGCCTTCCAGTCGATGCATAACTTGCTGGATGAAGTGTTCAAGGGCTGATAGCGCGGTTCCCTGAACTGGCCCCTTCGCGAGCAAGCCCGCTCCCACATTCGACCGCATTCCCACTGAAGGAACGCGGTCGAATGTGGGAGCGGGCTTGCTCGCGATGGCTATTTAACGGGAAATAAAAGCGCTTAAGCCTTGCCTCCAGGCAACTCGATCCGCTCACTTTCCCCCGGCACCGTCGGCCAATCCCCGGCCGCCCAACGCTGGCGAGCCTGCTCGATCAACACCGGGTCACTCGCGACAAAATTCCAGTTGATCCGCCGTGGCCCGTCCAGCGCCGCGCCGCCGAACACCACCAGATGGCAATCCGTCTCGGCAAACAGCGCTAGGCTTTCGCCCTCCGGTAACACCACCAGGCTGTGCACCTCCAGCACCTCGCCCTCCAACTGCGCCTCACCCTCCAGCACATACACCGCCCGTTCCGCATGTTCATCCGGGATCAGCAGCGTGGTGGCCGTCTGCATTCGAACCTCGGCATACAGGGTGGGCGACAGCACCGGCACCGGCGATTCCAGGCAAAAGCCGCTGCCGGCAATCAGGCGAATCTGCACGCCAAGGTTCTCACTCACCGGCAAGCTGGCGGCGGGGTGATGGCTGTAATGCCCAGGCCCTTGCTCATGTTCCTTGGGCGAGGCCAGCCACACTTGCAGCCCGTGCAGGCCAAAACCACTGGCCTTGAGTGCTTCGGGGCTGCGTTCAACGTGGGCGATGGCGCTGCCGGCGGTCATCCAGCTGACGTCCCCGGCCTTTACAACCTGGTCGGAACCCAGGCTGTCCTTGTGCAGGAGTTCGCCTTCAAACAAGTAGGTCAGGGTGGAGAGGCCGATATGCGGGTGCTGGCGAATATTCATGCCGGTGCCCGGGGCATAGCGGGTGTGCAGCATATGGTCGAAAAACACGAACGGCCCGACGCTGCGGCATTGCCGGGAGGGCAACGGGCGCAGGATCGGTTGCCCTTCAACGTCTTCGGCGCGGGGGCGGATCACGGTCACTGTGGTCATGGTGCGTCCCAATCTGAGCGGGTTAGATGCCTCTGAGCATAACCCGCTCGACGGGAGGTTGCCGCTACTGGCTGAAGGCGCCTTCCGAGAGCCGGGTCTCGATGGTGACTTCGGCCGTGGTCATCAGCTTGTGCACCGGGCAGCGATCCGCCACACGGTGCAGCTCATCGCGCTGCTCGTCGGTGAGTACACCCTTGAGGGTGAGTTTGACGTTGAGCGTGTATTTGCCCTTTTGCTCTTCGGTGCTGTCATGGGTGACTTCCACGGTGACGCCGGTGAGCGGAATATCTTTTTTCTGGGCATAGAGCTTGACGGTCAGGGCCTTGCACGAAGCCAGCGCGGCATCGAAGTAATCGTGGGGAGAGGGCGCCGAGTCGTCGCCGCCCAGGCTCTTGGGCAGGTCGGTAAACAGCTCGTGGTTATTGATATTGACGCTGTGGCGGAAGTTTTCGGCGTTCAGCGTATTCACGGTAACAGGCATGGCAAACCTCACAGGGTGGCAGGAAGAAGGTCATGCAGTTATAGAGCATGCTGGCACCTTGGTGTTCCCTGTTGTTTACCGCTGAACCCGCAGGCGCGGCTTGAGGTCTACCTTTTTTAGCCCTTGTTTGA
This sequence comes from Pseudomonas sp. ADAK13, assembly GCF_012935715.1. NCBI lineage: Bacteria > Pseudomonadati > Pseudomonadota > Gammaproteobacteria > Pseudomonadales > Pseudomonadaceae > Pseudomonas > Pseudomonas sp. ADAK13. Next base: position 181,814 of record NZ_CP052860.1, on the reverse strand, counting down.
GATGCCCCTGTGCGCCGGACCCGCCTGAGTATTGCCCTGTTGTTGGCCGCCGCGAGCTTTGCGGTACAGGCCCGCGACTATGCCTACAGCGATGCGCACCTGCATTACGTCGACTTCTTCCAGGAGTCGGCGGGCATGGACAAGTTGCTCAAGGCCATGGCCGATAATCGCATCGAGCATGTGATGATTTCCGGGATTCCCGTGGCCAAGAAGTGGCACGAAGACGAACCCAAGCGCCCGCGCTATTACGCCGGGGATGACGCCGACGCCTATTGGTACAGCGCCACCGACGTGTTCGTCGCCGACGCGGTCAATAAACTTAGCCCGGAGCAACGTCAGCGCTTTCATCCGTTCCTCAGCGGTTTCAACCCCAACGACAAAAACGCGGCGTCCCACATCCAGCGCATGCTCGACCTCAATCCGGGGCTGTGGCAAGGCATCGGCGAAGTCTTCACCCGTCACGATGACCTGACCGCACTGACCTCCGGCGACACGCCAAGGGCCAATAACGAGGCGATGACCCGCATCTATCACCTGGCAGCGGAGAACGATTTGCCGGTGATGGTGCACTCCAACATCACCTCCAAGCGTGAGAAAAATCCGTTGTATCTGGCGGAAATGGAAGAGCCGCTGCGCAACCACCCGCACACCCGGTTCATCTGGGCCCATGCGGGCAGCAGCATGGAAATCCACCGGCACCAGACGCAGATGGATTTCTTGCTGCCCACCCTGGCGCGCCTGCTGGAGGCTTACCCGAACCTGTACGTCGACCTGTCCTGGAGCGTGCTCACGCCTTACTTGCTGGATGAGGCTGGAACGCCACGTCCTGAGTGGGTAAAGCTGGTGGAGCGCTTCCCGGACCGCTTCATGCTCGGTTCAGACGTGGTAGGGCGCTTCAACAAGCTCGGTAAGGAAATGCGCAGCTTCGACCCGTTCCTCGATGCGCTGCCTGAAGACGTGGCCAGAAAGGTCGCGCGGGACAATTTCCTGGCGATTTTGCCCAAGCCCAAGTGATGGGGTTTGTCATCCTGTCGTCATCCCTGCGTCATAAGCTGCGGCCTTCTCAAACAAGGAGTGCAGCATGCAATTCACCCGTTCAGGCGCCCTGGCGGCGCTGATGATGATCAGCAGCCTGGCCAGTGCCGAAGTGCGTATCGAAGGCCCAGTGGAGTTCGGCGTGTTTGATGGCCCTAAAGCCGATCTGCAAGCCGGGGAGCGCGTGCTGCGCCGCAGCAACGAACAGATCCAGGCCACCACCGTGGTGCCGGCGACGCTGGGCACCAAGTTCGGGCTGCGCTATCAATTGCTTGGCAAAGCTGCCGAAGACACGCCACTGACCTTGCTCTACTTCACCCCGGGCATTCGCACGCCGGACGGTGTGCGTCATGACAAACTCGAAGTGACCCAGAAGCTGGTTCCCGGTGCGCCGCAGGAGGTGATGGCGTTCGAGTTCACCGAGCACCACGAAGTCGTGCCCGGGGAGTGGCGTTTCATGGTGTTCCAGGGCGACCGCCTGCTGACGCAAAAGAGCTTTACCGTACGCTGAATCGCTACAGCCGGGGCGGGGCGATCATAAGGCGTTTTGATATCGCGTTTTCGTCTTACGCAAACCCCGTTTCTCGCCGATACCTTTCAAGAGCCCGCTGCAGGTGGATGCAGCGCTTTTGGAAGGATTCCGAACATGAATATCAGAAGTCTGAATATTGCCCCTCGCGCCGGCCTGGGGTTTGGTTTGCTGGCGCTGATGGTGTTTGCCCTGGGCGGTTTTGCCCTGTTGCAGATGGGCAATATGCGCCAGCAGTCGGACCAGGTGGAAAACAACTGGCTGCCCAGCGTGATGGCGGTCGGTGAAATGAATCAGGACCTGCTGCGGGTGCGGGCCCTGACGTTACGCTTGTTGCTCAACCGCGACCCGCAGGCGATCACGCAGAATGAACAGAAAATCACCGAGCTGAAAAGCGGCTTGCACAAGGCTCAGTCCCTCTACGAGGGGTTGATCGTGCTGCCTGAAGAGCGGGTGTTGTTCGATCGCTTCAAAGCCGAGGAAGCGCGCTACCTGCAACGCCAGGAGCAGGTCATGGGGTTTTCCCGGGCCAATCAGCTGGAAGACGCGATCAAGGTGGTTAACGGTGAGATGAACCAGTTGGCCGACGAGTTGGCTGGCACCTTGCGGGAGCTGGTGACGCTGAACAAGGTCAGTGCCAATCAGGCGGCGAGCCAGGCCCAAAGCGTGTTCGCCCAATCGCGCAGCTGGGTAGTCGGCATGATTGCCGTGACGGCGCTGATCACCATTGGCCTGGCGTTGCTGCTGACCCGCAGCATCGTGCTGCCGTTATCCCAGTCGCTGAAAGTCGCACAGGGCGTGGCCAGCGGCGACCTGACTGGCGTGATTACGGTCAGCGGCAAGGACGAGCCGGCGCGTTTGCAGCAGGCGCTGAAAAGCATGCAGGAGAGCCTGCGGGAAACCATCCGGCGTATTTCCGATTCGTCCAGCCAATTGGCGTCGGCTTCCGAAGAACTCAGTTGCGTGACGGAAGACGCGACCCGTGGGCTGCATCAGCAGAGTCAGGAAATCGAACAGGCGGCCACTGCGGTGAATCAGATGACGGCGGCGGTGGAGGAGGTGGCGAGCAATGCGGTGGCCACGTCCCAGGCGTCGCGTGAGTCTGACCGGATCGCCCAGCATGGTCGTGAGCAGGTGCATCAGACGGTGTTGTCGATTGAGTCCCTGGCCGATGATGTGACGGCCAACGCGACGCAGGTGGAGGACCTGGCGCAGAAGGTGTATGGCATCAGCAAGGTGCTTGATGTGATTCGCTCGATTGCCGAGCAGACCAATTTGCTGGCGCTGAATGCTGCCATTGAAGCGGCGCGGGCCGGGGATGCGGGGCGTGGGTTTGCGGTGGTGGCGGATGAGGTGCGGGCGTTGGCGCATCGTACGCAGCAGTCGACCCAGGAGATCGAGCAGATGATCAGCGGGATTCAGCAGGGGACTGATCAGGCTGTCAGCTCTATGCAGCAGAGCAACACGCGGGCGCGTTCGACGCTGGATATCGCCAAGTCGGCGGGTACGGCGCTGGAGGAGATTGCTTCGGCGTTTACCTTGATCAATGAGCGCAACCTGGTGATTGCCAGTGCCTCGGAAGAGCAGGCGGCAGTGGCGCGGGAGGTGGATCGCAATTTGATGAATATCCGTGATCTGGCGCAACAGACGTCGGCGGGGGCGAATCAGACCAGTGCGGCGAGTCAGGAGTTGTCGCGGTTGGCGGTGGATCTCAACACCATGGTGGCTAGGTTTTCGGTTTAGGCTTTTGGAGGGGGCATATCCGTTATTTAGGTAACGGCGGCTTAGGGTTTCGCTCTTACAGCGACTCACTTTGGAAAAGCCGGAATGCCGGCCCAGCCCAAAGTAAGCAAAGGGCTCTGCCCCGCCTGTCGGCACCTCGCTAAGGCTCGGTGTTCCCTCACTCCGGCATTGCTCCGCGGGCCGCCGCGACGGGGCGTCCCTGCCCCGTCGCGGCTAAACCGGCGTCCTGCCGGTTTACCCGCTCCTCAATCCCTACGTTCGGCCTCGGGCTTATTGGGGCAGTCAGAGCCAGATCAAGATCAAAAGCCAAAGCACAGCGGCCTACAGGCCGGCTTGAGTGGTAGAAGCCAGATCAAAAGCGAAAGCCAAAGCGAAAACCAAATCTGAAACGGATGCGGCTCTGCTTTTCTGTGGGAGCTGGCTTGCCTGCGATGCAGACAACTCGGTTTTTCAGATGCACCGAGGCGAGGCCATCGCAGGCAAGCCAGCTCCTACATTTGACCGTGCCCGCTCTGGCTTTTGATTTTGCCTTTGCTTCACACCACTCAAGCCGGCCTGTAGGCCGCTGTGCTGTTGATCTGCTTTTGATCTTGATCTTAGGCGCCCCGTTAAACCACGCTGGCCGAACGCAGGTAGTACGGAGCGGGTAAACCGGCAGGACGCCGGTTTAGCCGCGACGGGGCAGGGACGCCCCGTCGCGGCGGCCCGCGCAGTAGTACCGGAGAGAGGGCACACCGAGCCTAAGCGAGGTGCCGAGTGGTGGGGCAAGAGCGTTTTGCTTACTTTTGCGCTGTTCAAAAGTGAGCCGCCGTAAGGGCGGAACCCATAGCCGCCCTGACCGCAGCAACGGATAAGCCCCCAACCCCCCTGCACTACCGGTGCTTTTCAGGGCGCAAAAAAAAACGCCCCGAACCAGTCGGGGCGTTTTCAGGTGATCAAGCTGCGGGCTTACTTGCCCTGCCAGCGTTTCAGCACCAGGGTAGCGTTAGTGCCACCAAAGCCGAAGCTGTTGCTCATCACAGTGTTGATGCTTGCATCTTCACGGGTCTTGGTCAGGATCGGCATGTCAGCCACTTCCGGGTCCAGTTCCTCGATGTTGGCAGAACCTGCCATGAAGTTGCCTTCCATCATCAGCAGGCAGTAGATCGCTTCGTGAACGCCGGCGGCGCCCAGGGAGTGACCCGACAGGCTCTTGGTAGAGCTGATCGCCGGTGCCTTGTCGCCGAATACCGCACGCACGCCTTCCATTTCCTTGGAGTCGCCGACCGGAGTCGAAGTGCCGTGGGTGTTCAGGTAGTCGATCGGGGTATCAACGGTAGCCATGGCCATCTGCATGCAGCGGATGGCGCCTTCGCCGCTTGGCGCAACCATGTCGTAGCCGTCGGAAGTGGCGCCGTAGCCGACGATTTCCGCGTAGATCTTCGCACCACGGGCCAGGGCGTGTTCCAGCTCCTCGACCACCACCATGCCGCCGCCACCGGCGATGACGAAACCGTCACGCTTGGCGTCGTAGGCACGGGAGGCTTTTTCCGGGGTTTCGTTGTACTGGGTCGACAGGGCGCCCATGGCGTCGAACAGGAACGACTGGCTCCAATGTTCTTCTTCACCGCCGCCAGCAAACACGATGTCTTGCTTGCCCAGCTGGATCTGCTCTACCGCAGTACCGATGCAGTGAGCACTGGTGGCGCAAGCGGAGGAGATCGAGTAGTTCACGCCCTTGATCTTGAATGGCGTGGCCAGGCAGGCGGAAACGGTGCTGCCCATGGTCCGCGTGACGCGGTACGGGCCGACACGCTTGACGCCTTTCTCGCGCAGGATGTCCAGCGCTTCCATCTGGTTCAAGGTCGACGCGCCACCGGAACCGGCGATCAGGCCGGTGCGCACGTTGGACACCTGGTCTTCGCTCAGGCCGGAATCGGTGATTGCGTCCTTCATGGCCAGGTAGGCGTAAGCGGCGGCGTGGCCGACGAAGCGATAGATCTTGCGATCAATCAGTTCTTCGAGGGGCAGGTCGATGGAGCCGGAAACCTGGCTACGCAGACCCATTTCGGCATATTCCGGGTTAAAGCGGATGCCAGGGCGACTTGCACGCAGGTTAGCGGAGACGGTCTCTTTGTCATTGCCCAGGCACGAAACGATGCCCAGACCAGTGATAACGACGCGGCGCATGCGGATAACCCTTAAAAGTTGTCAGTGGAAGTGAATACGCCGACCCGAAGGCCTTCGGCAGTATAAATCTCGCGACCGTCGACAGTCACCGAACCATCGGCAATGGCCAGGTTCAGCTTGCCCTTGAGGACGCGCTTGATTTGAATGTTGTAGGTGACTTTCTTGGCGGTCGGCAAGACCTGGCCAAAGAACTTCACTTCGCCCGAACCCAGGGCGCGACCGCGGCCCGGCAGGCCTTGCCAGCCGAGGTAGAAGCCAACCAGCTGCCACATGGCGTCGAGGCCCAGGCAGCCCGGCATTACCGGATCGCCTTCGAAATGGCAGGCGAAAAACCACAGGTCAGGGGTGATATCCAGCTCGGCGACCAATTCACCTTTGCCGTACTTGCCACCCTCTTCGCTGATATGGGTGATGCGATCCACCATCAGCATGTTCGGGGCGGGCAGTTGCGCGTTACCTGGGCCGAACAGCTCACCGCGACTGCAGCGCAGCAGGTCTTCCCGAGTAAAGGCGTTTTGTTTGGTCATGCGAGCTCCTCAATAATCCCATGCGGCAGGGCAGGGCAAATCTTCCCGGCCGACTGAAGCGTTCATGCCTCATATCGGCAGCCTACACATAGACTATTGCGTTGTAGTGAAAGTCACAGCGTCAAGGTCATGAATGTACACTTGTGCACTGAAATTATAAACCGGGCCGGTTTACGGGCCCGTTCGGGTGCCTAAGACTGCCGCACTTTCGTCTTTCACGCCAGTCGCAGTTGGCTGATGGCACCGTGTTACTGCACCCATCGTTGTAGGATTTGCTGCAAATCCGTGCGTTTGAACGGCTTTGCCAGGTAATCGTTCATTCCGGCCGCAAGGCAGGCTTCGCGGTCGCCCTGCAAGGCGTTGGCGGTGAGGGCAATGATCGGCAGGTCGGCGCAGCCGGGCAACTGGCGAATCTGCCGGGTGGCCTCGTAGCCATCGATGCCCGGCAGCCGGCAATCCATCAGGATAGCGGTAAAAATCAGGCTCTCGGCACTGCGGATCGCCTCGGCGCCGTCGGTGGCGATGCTCACCTCGAACCCCAGGCTGCGCAGCATGGCTTCGACCACGGTGCGATTGACCGGGTTGTCTTCCACCAGTAATACGTTGCGCCCTTCACCCGCGCTGGCATTGCCTTCGGCGTTTGGCGCGAGCACCGGCAGGCTCTGCTGGTAGATCGCCAGGGGGATTTCCAGGGTGAACACCGAGCCCTGGCCTTCTTCACTCTGGGCGCGCAGGGTGCCGCCCATGCGTTCAGCCAGGGTGCGCGCGATAGGCAAGCCAAGCCCTGTGCCGCCGTAACGTCTTGAAATGGAACTGTCGGCTTGCTGGAACGCATCGAACATCAGTTCCAGGCGCTCGGCCGAAATGCCAATCCCGCTGTCGCGCACGGTGCAGGTGAACCACAGCAATTCATGGTCCAGCGTCTGCCAGTGAGGTTCGACGGTGACGGTGCCGTGCTCGGTAAACTTGAGGGCATTGCCGATCAGGTTCACCAGAATCTGCCGGATGCGGGTCGGGTCGCCTTGCACTTGCAGCGAGTCCAGGCCCGTGGGGATTGGCACGTCAAGCACCAGCCCGCGTTGCTGGGCCGCATGCTGGAAGGCCTGGGCGCAACTGCTGATCAGCTCCACCAGGTCGAACGGAATGTGCTCAAGCTCCAGGGCGGCGCGCTCGATACGCGAGAAGTCGAGGATGTCGTTGATCACTTTCAGCAGGTGTTCGGTGGACTCCGAAGCCAGCGCCGCGTACTCGGTCTGCTCCTCGGTCATGTCGGTGGTTTCCAGCAGTTGCAGCATGCCCAGCACTCCGTTCATCGGCGTGCGCAGTTCATGGCTCATCATTGCCAGGAAGTCCGACTTGGCATTGTTCGCCCGCTCGGCTTCTTCGCGGGTCTGGATCAGTTGGGCCATGGCCTGGTGCTGTTCGCGGCTGGCCTGGTTCAAGCCGTCGGCCAGGTTATTGATGTGGCGCGACAGGTCGCCCAACTCCGAATCGTCGACGATGGGCAGTGGCGTCTGGTAGTCACCCTGCTGGATCGCCTTGACCGCATTCCCCATGGCGCTGATCGGCTGTGACAGGCTGGCCGCCAGGCGCCGGGCCAGCAGGAAGGTAAACAGCAGGGCGAACAGCGCGAGAATCCCGGCCTTGAACAGGATTTCCTGCTGGCGCTGGCTGAACGCATCGTTGGACATGCCGACAATCACCCGCCCCAGGTAGTCCGCGCGGGGCGCCTTGGGCTCTGCGGTGCTGTCCTGGAAGAAGTCGTTGCCCAACTGGATATGCTGCAGGCGGATCGGCGCCTGGAACACTTTCACCGACAGAGAACGATCGTGCTTTTCCGACGGTTGCTCGACGTACACCAGGATATTTTCCGAGCTGTCCTGAATCTCCAGGAAGCGCACATGTGGCGTGGCCAAGGTGGCGCGCAACAGGCTTTCGAGCACGTCGTTGTTGCCGGAAATCACCCCGTATTCGGTGGCCGGCGCCAGTTGGTTGGCGATCAATTGGCCGGTGTGGTCCAGCTCCTGGCGCAAATCCTGGATCCGCACGAAGGTAAAGAAGCTGATCAGCAACAGCGTCAGCAGGAGTGCCGGGCCCAGGGTAATGAGCTGGGTTCGGGTGTTGATGTCCCAACGGCGACGAAAGGTCATGGACGTTTTTCTCCTTCGGCCAGGCGGGTGGCGACGTTGGTTTCGTCCACCTGTTCGATCCCCAGTGAGCGCGCAACCTGTGGGTTGCCCACGACTTTGAAACGGTCCGGGTACAACGAGCGCGGCCAGCCGGACGGGGTATGGTCCAGCAGCCGGTCGAGCACGTTCAGCCAGTCGGCCTGATCGCTGTAGGTGCTGGCCAGGCTGCCGGCCTTGACGAACCCGGCGTTGGGCCCGACCAGTGGCAATTGCCTGGCGTAGCTGCTGAGCAGCAGGTTTTTTGCGGTTTTCGGGTTGTACAGCTGGGGATCATCCAGCCCCAGTAGCACGTCGCTGCTCTTGAACAGGCTTTGCAGCGGACGACTGTCATTAATGTTGTCCCAGAGCTGGGGCACGATCTCCAGGCCCATGGGCGCCGCGTATTGGCGCAGCTCACGCAGCAGGAACTCGCTGTCGATGCCGTAGAGCACGCCGATACGCCGGGCCTGGGGCAGGATGCCGGTGATCAGGCGCAGTTGGCGGTCCAGCGGTGGGTCGCTCCACAACAGGCTGATCTTCGGTGGCACGCTGTCCCCCAGACGCTGGCGGGCTTGCAGGCGGCTGATGCGCAGCACCAGGGTCGGCGGGCCCTGGGTGTCTTGCAGGCGCCAGTCGAGGCTGGGCAGGTCCAGCAGGATCAGACGGGTGCTGGCCGGCAAGTGCGCGGGGGTGGGGAGGTCTTTGAGCGGGGTGAACGTCACGCGGTCTTCGGGGCGCTCTTGGGCCAGGGCCTGCACGAAGGTTTGTACCCCCGGGCCGTCTTCTTCGGCGGTCAGCAGGATGTCCGCCGCCCATGCCGGGGCGGCAAACAATAAAATCCCGAGCAGCACACAGCGCCGCCAGAGTCGGGCGGTAAAGGAGAGGGTCATCCGTGACGGGGCGCGGTTCATGCTAGAACTCTAACTCCGCGCTGAAGTAGAGCACGTGGCGCTGGTCATAGTTATTGTCGGGCCAGGTGGTGGGCTGATTGTCGAGCCGTTGCTGCAACATGCCGGCCAGCTCCACGTTGGCTTTGCCCAGGGCAATGCGCTTGGCCACTCGCAGGTCGACCCGTTCGAAGCGATATTGGTTGAGCGCGTCGTCGCCATAGTAGAACACCGCGCTCGACCAGCCATGGCCCCATTCACGCATCCAGCCGGCCGAGCCGCTGTTGCGGGCGGTTTGCTGTTTGTCCAGCGGGTTGGTGGCGCTGGCATCCACATAAGCATAGGTGACACGCAGCCGGTCGGCGGTGCTCATGTGCCAGTCGAGCTGGGTTTCGGTGCCGGTAAAACGCGAGCTGTTGGAGTTGCTGGCGATGTACTGGTTGTTGCGCAGCGGCTCGCTGACCATGTCGCTGATTTCGTCGTAGAACAGCTTTACGTCCACGTTCAGCCCGATGTCGGCAAAAAAGCCGTTGTAGCCCAGTTCCCGGGAGCGCATCAGCTCTTTGTCGAGGTTGCCCGGGCCGCGGGTCACCACGAAGTATTGACCGGAGTTCTGGCCGTAGGTCGGCGAGCTGAGGTTGGTGACGCGGTAGCTCCAGTTGACGTTGTTCTCGAACATGTCCGGCGAGCGGATGGCTTCGGAGTACACCGCGCGCAGGCCGTGGCGCGGGTTGATCAGGTAGTTGACGGCCACCCGGGGCGTCAGCGAGTTGCCGCTCAGGTGGGTGTCTTCGTACATCGCACCACCCTGCAGCAGCCAGTGTTCGCTGGCGCGCCATTCCAGGTGGCCGAACAGGCGCCAGGTGGTGTCGTCGATAGTGCCGTTGAAGTAGGTGTCGGAGTCGGCGCGGTCGTAGCGGTAGTTCATACCACTGACCAGGCGCAGGCTGTCGGACAGGCTGAGGGTGTCTTGCAGCTCCAGGTCGTAGCGGCTTTCCTTGGTGCTTTGGTCGATGTTGCCGCAGACGCTCTGGTTCGCGCCATTACGCCATTGATCCAGTACCTGATTGCCCAATGCCTGTTCGGCGGCACTGCCGGGCGGCGCCGAACCCTTGCTGAACGCATCCATATGCCGGGCCAGTTTCTCGGCATAGTTGGGATTGAGCTGCCACAGCTGGGTCAACTCCGGGCTGAACGAGACCTTAGCGTCGCAGGCGCGCCAGATCTGCCGGCGATCCCACTGCTGGGCCGAACCCTGGATATACAGGCTGTGATCGGGATTGAAATCGAAATTCCAACGCAGGGAGCCAGCATAGTCCTTGGCGCTGACGTCGGAATTGGTACCACCTTCCGTAATCCCGTCGAACACCGGTTGGTAGGTGTACGGGCGTTGGTTGGTGCCTTCCTTGGCGTCCAGTTGCCAGTCGATGCTTTGTTGCGCGTTCAGTGTCTGGCTCACGGCCAGGCTGAAGCGGCTCAGGCGGCGACTGTCGCGGCGGTCGGCACCGACGCGGTCGCTGTCAAAGCCATCGTCCTGTTGCCCGGAGAGCGAGAGGCGCAGGTCGCCGGTTTCCCAGCCCATGCCCTGGCTGGCGTACCAGTCGTTGATCCCGCGGCCGCCCTGGGTAAGTTTCATTCGGGTGCCGTGGCTGTTGGCCGGCGAGCGGGTGAGGATGTTGACGACGGCCATCAGCGCGTTGGCGCCGTAGCTGACGGTGTTGGGGCCGCGGAAGACCTCGATGCGGTCGATGTCTTCCAGGGCTACCGGGATATCACTCCAGTCCACCGTCGCCAGGCCCGCGCGGTACACCGAGCGACCATCGATCAGCACCTGCATGCGCCGGGCGTCGCCCGCCTGGGTGCCGTGGTAATTCACGGCGGCCTGGTTGCCGGTGGTGTAGCCGACCATCATCCCGGGCACCAGGCGCAGCAGTTCGGGGATGTCCCGCGCGCCGCTGGCCTTGATCAGCTCGCTGTCGATCACCGTCATGCTGCCGGGCACGGCCGCGGCCGATTGCTTGAGCCGGGTAGCGGTCAGCACCTGCGGCAGCGGTTGGCTGTCGAGGAACAGATCGTCGGCCAGCAGCGGAGCACTGCACAACGGCATGCACAACAGCGTCAGCAAAAGGGATGAGCGAGGAGGAGGGCCCAAATACACGGCACGGCCTTGATAATTACGGATAGCCGCCCATGTTAACTGAGGTGGGGCCTTTTGCCAGTCGTCGCCCCTGTAATTACTTCGCTTAAATGTCGCATTTTCCGACGAGCGTTTGAATTGACGCGGGGGCTGGCCGCAGGCGGGTCGCTCCGTATAATGCGGCCATCGCCACTGCTATGGATTAACGGATTGCATATGACTGAACAGCGCCCTATTGCGGTCCTGGGAGGCGGAAGTTTTGGTACCGCCGTGGCAAATCTGCTGGCTGAAAATGGTCACCGGGTGCGTCAATGGATGCGTGACCCCGAGCAAGCCGAGGCCATTCGGGTCAACCGGGAAAACCCCCGTTACCTTAAAGGCATCAAGATTCTCCCGGCCGTCGAGCCGGTCACCGATTTGCTGGCGACGCTGACCGAGTGCGACCTGTGCTTCGTCGCGCTGCCGTCCAGTGCCTTGCGTTCGGTGCTTGCGCCCCACGCCGAACGGTTGGCGGGCAAGTTGCTGGTCAGCCTGACCAAGGGCATCGAGGCGCATACCTTCAAGTTGATGAGTGAAATCCTTGAAGAAATCGCCCCCGAGGCGCGTATTGGCGTGTTGTCCGGCCCGAACCTGGCGCGGGAAGTGGCTGAGCACGCACTGACCGCCACCGTGATCGCCAGCGAAGACGAAGCACTCTGCGAGCGGGTGCAGGAAGTGCTGCACGGTCGCACCTTCCGCGTGTACGCCAGTGCCGACCGCTTCGGCGTCGAGCTGGGCGGCGCGCTGAAAAATGTCTACGCGATCATCGCCGGCATGGCCGTTGCGCTGGGGATGGGCGAAAACACCAAGAGCATGTTGATCACTCGCGCCTTGGCCGAGATGACGCGGTTTGCGGTCAACCAGGGCGCCAACCCGATGACCTTCCTCGGTCTGGCGGGTGTTGGCGACCTGATCGTCACCTGCTCGTCACCGAAAAGCCGCAACTATCAGGTCGGTTTTGCCCTCGGCCAGGGCCTGAGCCTGGAAGATGCCGTCACCCGGCTGGGGGAAGTCGCCGAAGGCGTCAACACCCTGAAGGTGTTAAAGGCCAAGGCCCACGAAGTCGGGGTGTACATGCCGCTGGTCGCGGGTTTGCACGCGATCCTGTTTGAAGGGCGCACCTTGAACCAGGTCATCGAGTTGCTGATGCGGGCCGAGCCGAAGACCGATGTCGACTTTATTTCCACCAGTGGTTTCAACTGAGGAACGCGCGATGAACGATCCGAAAGCAGCACCCAAATACGAATCCATCGGCCTGCGTGTCCTGTGGATGCTGGTGTTTGCCCTGGTGTGGCAAGTGGCGCAGTTTCTGCTGGGCGCTCTGGTGGTGGTGCAACTGGTTTACCGGCTGGTGTACGGCGCGCCGAACCTTGGGCTGATGAATTTTGGTGACAGCCTGAGTCAGTTTTTGGCGCAGATTGGGCGGTTTGGCAGTTTTCACAGTGACCAGAAGCCTTGGCCGTTTGCTGATTGGCCGACGCCCCGTGCGCCTGAAGGTGAGGCTGCTCACAGCGTGCCGCCCGCGCCGCATCCTGCCCGTGATGAGGAACCGAAACTATGAAGGTGTGGGTATTGCGTCACGGTGAAGCCGAGGGGCATGCGCGCACGGATGCCGAGCGTAATTTGACGGCCCATGGGCGCGAAGAGGTGTTGCGCAGTGCGGGGCATCTGATCGGGCAGCCGATTCGGGCGATTATTGCGAGCCCGTATGTGCGGGCGCAGCAGACGGCGCAGTTGGTGCGTGAGGCGTTGGGGTTTGAGCCGGAGATTCGGACGGTGCCCTGGTTGACGCCGGAGAGTAATCCGCTGGAGGTGCTCAAGCATCTCGACAATGACGATGATGTGTTGCTGGTTAGCCATCAGCCGTTTGTGGGCGGGTTGATCAGTTATTTGCAGCATGGGCATTTGCGGCAGCCGCAGCCTATGAGTACGGCGAGTCTGGCTGAGCTGGAGGGGGATTTTCCGCTGGCGGGGTTGATGAGCCTTTTGGGGGTTCGGAATCCTTAGGTGGGGATTGGGGTTGAGTGCATATCCGTTGCTGCGGTAACGGCTGCTATTGGTTCCGCTCTTACAGCGGGTCACTTTTGAAAAGCGCAAAAGTAACCAAAACGCTCTGCCCCGCCTGTCGGCACCTCGCCTAGGCTCGGCGTTCCCTCACTCCGGCATTGCTCCGCGGGCCGCCGCGACGGGGCGTCCCTGCCCCGTCGCGGCTAAACCGGCGTCCTGCCGGTTTACCCGCTCCTCAATCCCTGCGTTCGGCCTCGGGCTTATTGGGGCAGTCAGATCAAGATCAAAAGCAAGAGCACAGCGGCCTACAGGCCGGCTTGAGTGGTAGAAGCCAGATCAAAAGCCAAAGCGAAAACCAAATCTGAAACTGATGCAGCTCTGCTTTTCTGTGGGAGCTGGCTTGCCTGCGATGCAGACAACTCGGTCTCTCAGGTACACCGAGGCGATGCCATCGCAGGCAAGCCAGCTCCTACAGTTGGACCGTGCCCGCTTTAGATTTTGATTTTGCTTTTGCTTTTGCTTTTGCTTCACACCACTCAAGCCGGCCTGTAGGCCGCTGTGCTGTTGCTTTTGATCTGCTTTTGATCTTGATCTTAGGCGCCCCGTTAAACCACGCTGGCCGAACGCAGGTAGTACGGAGCGGGTAAACCGGCAGGACGCCGGTTTAGCCGCGACGGGGCAGGGACGCCCCGTCGCGGCGGCCCGCGGAGTAATGCCGGAGTGCGGGCACACCGAGCATTAGCGAGGTGCCGAGTGGAGGGGCAAGAGCGTTTTGGTTACTTTTGGGCTCCTTTCAAAAGTGACCCGCCGTAAGGGCGGAACCCATATCAGTCCTGACCGCAGCAACGGATATACCCCCGAAACTTCAGAACTTGCACCCCCTGCGCTCCCATGAAATAGTCCACCCAAGCAAGTGCTTGGTTGGCTACCATCGGAACACACAGGAGCGCGTCCATGTCTGTCGCTTTTCGTTTGCCGTTGCAGGTCTTCTTCGAACGTGAAGCGCGACACCCGCGCCAACGGTTCCTGGTGCAACCCATCAAGGGCGGGGAGGTGCAAACCCTCACTTGGGCCGAAGCCGGCCACCAGGCCCGCTGCGCCGCCCACTGGTTGCGAGCCCGTGAGCTGCCCCAGGGCTCCCACATTGCCCTGATCTCGAAAAACTGCGCCCACTGGATCATCGCCGACCTCGCGATCTGGATGGCCGGCCACGTCTCGGTGCCGCTCTACCCCAACCTCACCGCCGACTCCGTAGCCCACGTACTGGAGCACTCCGAAGCCGCCCTGGCGTTTATCGGCAAGCTGGACGACTGGCCGGCCATGTCTGCCGGAGTGAAGGCCGATCTGCCGACCATCAGCCTGCCGCTGTGCCCCGACGGTGAGTTCGATTTCACCTGGGCCGACCTGCAAACCTGCTCCCCCATCCAGGACAATCCCGCACCGGCTGCGTCCGACCTGGCCACCATCATCTACACCTCCGGTACCACCGGGCTGCCCAAGGGCGTGATGCACAGCTTTGGCGCCCTGGCCTTTGCAGCCATCCGCGGCACAGAGTTGTTCGGCCTGGGGGAGGGCGATCGCTTGCTCTCCTACCTGCCGCTGTGCCACGTGGCCGAGCGCATGTTTGTGGAAATGGCCTCGATCTACACCGGGCAAACGGTATTTTTCGCCGAGAGCCTCGACACCTTTCTTACCGACCTCAAGCGGGCACGGCCTACGGCGTTGTTCGGCGTACCGCGCATCTGGACCAAATTCCAGATGGGCGTCTACAGCAAAATGCCCGCGAGCCGCCTCGACACCCTGCTGCGCCTGCCCTTTATCGGCAAGCGCGTCGGGCACAAGGTCCTCGCCGGGCTGGGCCTGGACGCAGTGCGTGTAGCAATCTCCGGCGCGGCCCCGGTGCCTGAAGCGCTGTTGCTCTGGTACCGCAGGCTGGGTTTGGATGTGCTGGAGGTGTATGGCATGACCGAAAGCTGCGGCTATTCCCACGTATGCCGCCCCGGCCAACAGAAACTCGGCTGGATCGGCCCGCCATGCCCGGACGTTGAAGTGCGCATCGGTGATGACGGTGAAGTCCAGGTGCGCAGCGGCGCGACCATGCTCGGCTATTTCAAGGACCCCGCAAAAACCGCCGAGACCATCACTGCGGACGGCTTCCTGCGTACCGGTGACAAAGGCGAGCAGGGCGCCGATGGGCGTTTGCGGCTGACCGGGCGGCTCAAGGAGATCTTCAAGACCAGCAAAGGCAAATACGTGGCCCCGGCGCCGATTGAAAACCGTTTGGCCGAGCATGTGCGCATCGAGCAGGTGTGCGTGGTGGGCGATGGCTTGAGCGCGCCCATAGGCTTGTGCGTGTTATCCGCAGGAGGCTTGCAAGATACGACAGGCCACGGGCGCCAGGCGTTGCAGGGCAGTCTTGAGCGCTTGCTGGAAGAGGTTAACCAGGTGCTGGATAAACATGAACGCTTGCGCCAACTGGTGGTAGTGAAAGACAGTTGGGCGGTGGAAAACGGTTTTCTCACGCCGACCTTGAAGATCAAGCGCAACGTGATCGAATCCGTTTACGGGTCGCAGTTTCAGGCCTGGAGCGAGCGCTCCGAGGCCGTGCTGTGGCAGGATTGAGCACTGACATAACACCAATAAGGACTGATCAATGAGCCTGTGGCGCACCCAACCCAATATCGAACAACTCAATGCGATCCAGAAAAACACCATTGGTGAAGTGCTGGATATTCGCTTTGAAAGCGCTGACGACGAGTCCCTGACCGCCAGCATGGTGATCGACCACCGCACCCATCAACCCTACGGCCTGCT
The DNA here is from genome assembly GCF_012935715.1 of Pseudomonas sp. ADAK13. Taxonomy (NCBI): domain Bacteria; kingdom Pseudomonadati; phylum Pseudomonadota; class Gammaproteobacteria; order Pseudomonadales; family Pseudomonadaceae; genus Pseudomonas; species Pseudomonas sp. ADAK13. Next base: position 165,759 of record NZ_CP052860.1, on the reverse strand, counting down.
GCACGGCGGCGCGTCGGTGGTGCTGGCGGAAACCGTGGGCTCCATGGCCAGTTACCTGTGCATCGACGCCAGCAAGTTCTACTGCGTGGGCCTCGAAATCAACGCCAACCACCTGCGCGGTTTGCGCAGCGGGCGGGTGACGGCGGTGGCCAAGCCGATTCACATCGGGCGCACCACCCATGTGTGGGATATCCGCCTGACCAGCGATGAAGGCAAGGCCAGCTGCGTATCGCGCCTGACCATGGCCGTGGTGCCGCTGGGCGAGAACCCGCCGGCGCGATAGGCATGGCGTGAGTGTCATCATTCCTGGCAGTTACAGTCATTGCCGTGACTGCCCGGTCTGGGGAGAATCAACGCTCTGTTTACGGTGATGGATCAGGTATGTCGCAGCACGTGTTTTTTGCTCACGCCAATGGCTTCCCTTCGGCGACCTACGGCAAATTGTTTGCCGCCCTGGCCCCGGAGTACGCCGTCGCGCATTTGCCGCAGCACGGCCACGACCCCCGGTTTCCGGTGGATGACAACTGGCAGAACCTGGTGGACGAACTGATCCACCACCTTGAACAACAGCCGGAGCCGGTGTGGGGCGTAGGCCATTCATTGGGTGGCGTGCTGCACCTGCACGCGGCCATGCGCTGCCCGCAGTTGTATCGCGGCGTGGTGATGCTCGATTCGCCGGTACTCACCCTGGCCGATCGCTGGGTGATTCGCGCGGCCAAGCGCTTTGGCTTTATCGACCGGCTGACCCCGGCGGGTCGCACCCTCGGCCGTCGTGAAGAGTTCGCCGACCTTGCGGCAGCGCGCCAGTACTTTGCCGGCAAAACCCTGTTTCGCGGCTTTGATCCCGAATGTTTCGACGCTTACCTGCAACATGGCCTGGAGCCGGTGGGCGATCGCCTGCGCCTGCGCTTTGATCCGGCCACCGAAATCAGCATCTACCGTGGCGTGCCCCACACCAGCCCAGGCCAGGTCCGGCAATTGAAGGTGCCGCTGGCGGTAGTGCGCGGCCGCCAGAGCCGGGTGGTGATGCGTCACCATGCCAGCGGCGTGGGGCGCATGCCCATGGGCGAAATGCTGACCATGCCCGGCGGCCACATGTTTCCCCTTGAGCGCCCCCAGGACACCGCCACCTTGATCAAAAACCTGTTTACCCGTTGGGAAGCCCGCCAGCGCGAGCGCAGTTGCGCATGACCGCGCCCGTCGAAGAAGTCCGCCTGGCCCTGCCGCACATCGAGTTGGCGGCGCATTTGTTTGGCCCCGAAGACGGCCTGCCGGTTATCGCCTTGCATGGCTGGCTGGACAACGCCAACAGCTTCGCGCGCCTGGCGCCGAAGCTTAATGGCCTGCGCATTGTCGCCCTGGACATGGCCGGCCATGGTCACTCGGCTCATCGCCCCGTCGGCGCGGGTTATTCCCTGTGGGATTACGTCCACGATGTGCTGCAAGTGGCCGAACAACTGGGCTGGAAACGTTTTGCATTACTTGGTCACTCCCTCGGCGCCATCGTTTCCCTGGTGTTGGCCGGTGCCTTGCCGGAGCGGGTGACGCACCTGGGATTGATCGATGGGGTGATCCCGCCGACCGGCACCGCCGATAACGCCGCCGAACGCCTTGGCATGGCGTTGCAGGCGCAACTGGCCCTGCAAGACAAGCGCAAACCGGTGTACAGCACCCTTGATCGTGCGGTGGAAGCGCGGATGAAAGGCGTGGTGGCAGTCAGTCGCGAAGCAGCGGAATTGCTGGCCCAGCGTGGCCTTATGCCGGTGCCGGGCGGTTACACCTGGCGCAGTGACAGCCGTCTGACCCTGGCTTCCCCCATGCGTCTGACCGAAGAACAGGCGATGGCCTTCGTGCGCAGGGTCGGCTGTCCGACACAGCTGGTGGTGGCTGAAGACGGCATGCTGGCGAAACATTCCGAATTGCTTTCCGGGCTTCCGTTCCAGGTGACGACGTTGCCCGGTGGCCATCATTTGCACCTGAATGACGAGCCGGGCGCTACCCTTGTTGCAGACTGTTTCAATCGGTTCTTCTCCACGCCTTGACTTGGCGGGGTCAACTGCCGAGGCTGGGCGGATCGAAAGGGAGTCAACCATGAACGATCTCAGCACCGCAGCGCACCCCAATGGCCAGGGCGCACTGATCCGATGAGTATGCCGAAGGGATTTATCCGTATTCTGGGGCTGTGCTGTTTCAGCCCGCTGGTGTTCGCCGCCGACGTACCGGGTAGCCAGGACTTGCCCGCCGTGGCCCGTCAGGTCGACGCGCAGATCGTCGACTACCGCCCCGCCGAAGAAAAAGAACGCATCTACCCGCTGGGCTCGATCCGCAAGATCAGCGGCCAACTGCGCTATGAAGGCCAGGCCACCGCCCGTGGGCTGAATACGGCCATTACCTACGAACTGCCTGCCGAACACACCTCCAGCGCCGCCTTTACCGCCACCCGCGAAGCCTTGCAGGCCCAGGGCGCGCAATTGCTGTTCTGGTGCCAGGCCCGGGATTGCGGCGAAAGCAGCCTGTGGGCCAACGAAGTGTTTGGCAACGCCAAGCTGGTAGGTGCCGATGGCCAACAGGAATACCTGTTGCTGCGCCTGGCGGCGCCTCAGGACAATTCCCTGGTCGCGCTGTACGGCATCACCCGGGGCAACCGTCGAGCGTATCTGCATGTGGAGCAACTGGACGCCAGCGCACCGCTGGGCGACTTGCTGCCGACTTCCGCCACGCTGCTGCGGGAGCTGAAAAGCACCGGCGAGCTGGACTTCCCCAAGCTCGGTGCCGAACCTGACGCCACTTGGCTCACGCTGATTTCCCGTGGATTGAACCTGGACGCCACCTTGCGGGTCAGTTTGACCGGGCCTACCGCTGAGGCATGGCGCCAGGGCTTGATCGATCAGGGCGTACGCGCGGCCCGCCTGGAAACCGGCACCGCCGAAGCCAAGGGTTTGCACCTGCATCTGATACGCTGACCGTTCCAGGGCGAACGGACCCGTGCCGTTCGCCTAAGCTCTTCCTCTTACAGACTTCTTTTCGAGAAACCACATGCTCAATAACGATCGCCTGCTGGTGCAAATCCTGCTGCTGGTGTTGTTCGGTGCCAGCTTCTGGGTGATGGCGCCTTTCTGGTCGGCGCTGTTCTGGGGCGCGGTGCTGGCGTTTGCCAGTTGGCCGGTGATGCGTTTGCTCACCCGCTGGCTGGGCGGGCGTGAGTCCCTGGCTGCCGGAATCCTGACCCTGGTCTGGATGCTGTTGGTGGCGTTGCCGCTGGTATGGCTGGGCTTCAACCTCGCAGATCATGTGCGCGATGCCGTGGGCCTGATCAAGGATATCCAGGTGGATGGTTTGCCCGAAGCGCCGGCCTGGCTTGGCTCCATCCCTTTTGTCGGCGAGCGGTTAGTGGCGATGTGGGACAGCATCGACCAGCAAGGCGCGGCGCTGATGGTCACCCTCAAGCCGTACCTGGGGCAGGTGGGCAACTGGTTGCTGGCCCGCAGTGCGCAGATCGGCGGCGGGATTCTGGAGCTGACCCTGAGCCTGGTGTTCGTGTTCTTTTTCTACCGTGACGGCCCGCGACTGGCGATGTTTGTGCATCGCTTGCTGGAGCGCTTGATCGGCGAGCGCGCCGGTTATTACATCGAACTGGTGGCGGGCACCGTGCAACGCGTGGTGAATGGCGTGATCGGTACGGCGGCTGCCCAGGCGGTGCTGGCGCTGATTGGCTTCCTGATTGCCGGGGTGCCGGGGGCGCTGGTGCTGGGCATCGTGACGTTCCTGCTGAGCCTGATTCCCATGGGGCCGCCGTTGGTGTGGATTCCCGCCACGGCGTGGCTGGCGTGGAAGGGCGACTACACCTACGCCGTGTTCCTCGGGGTGTGGGGCACGTTCATCATCAGTGGCGTGGACAACGTGCTCAAGCCGTACCTGATCAGCCGTGGCGGCAACCTGCCGCTGGTGATCGTGCTGTTGGGGGTGTTTGGCGGGTTGATTGCGTTCGGTTTTATCGGCCTGTTTATCGGCCCGACATTGCTGGCAGTGGCGTATAGCCTGTTGACGGACTGGAGCGCCAGCCAGGCTCAGGTGCGGCGGGAAGATAAAGCCGAACAGTAACGGGGGAAACAGGGCGCAGGAATGATGCCTACGCCCTCGGCAACCACATCACCGCCGTCAGGCCACCGCCTGGCGTTTCCTCCAGGCTCAGCCGTCCACCGAGGCGCTCAACCGCCTCCTTGGAAATGGTCATCCCCAACCCCACGCCGCCGGAATTACGATTGCGTGAGCCTTCCAGCCGATAAAACGGCTCAAACACCGCTTCACGTTTATCCGCCGCAATTCCAGGGCCATGGTCGATCACCTTGACCACCAGTGCCTGTGGGGTGTCCGCCAGTTCGATGCGTGCCGTGCCGGCATAGCGCAGGGCGTTGTCGATCAGGTTGTTCAGGCACGAACGCAGGGCCATCGGCTGCACCTGCAGCGGCGCGCATTCACCGCTGCATTGCACGTCGGAGCCGCGGTCCTGGGCGTTTTCACTCAGGGATTCCACCAGCGCCTGAACGTCCAGCCAATGCCGGGTTTCGCTGGTGCGTTGTTCGTGCAGGTAGCTCAGGGTGGCGTCGAGCATGCCGATCATGTCGTCCAGGTCCTGGCGCATCTGGCCCTGCAGCTTGGTGTCTTCGATCTGCTCCAGGCGCAGCTTGAGCCGTGACAGCGGCGTGCGCAGGTCATGGGACACCGCACCGAGCATGCGGGCGCGCTGGGTGACCTGTTCGCGGATGCGCTTTTGCATCAGGTTAAAGGTCGACGCTGCCTGCCGTGCTTCCCGCGGGCCGGACTCGTTCAGCGGCGGGCTGTCGAGGTCCAGGCTCAGCCGCTCGGCCGCGGCGCTCAGGCGCTGGATCGGCCGGCTGAGCAGCTTGGCGCCGTACCAGGCCGCAATGATCAGCGAGAAGAACTGGAAGGTCAGCGGCACCACCGGCCCGCCGAACCAGGAGCGACGATGCTCCTTGGGCATGGGCGTCAGGGTGCCGTCCGGTTGCTCGATGAACGTCTCGTGGGGCGGTGGCGGCGGCGGGCCGTAGTGGTGAAACCAGAAAAATGCCAGCACGTGGGCCAGCACAATCGCCACCAGCAACACACCGAACAGCCGCCCGAACAGGGTGTTGAAGGCGTTGCGCATCAGCCGATATCCCGGGCGTCGAACAGGTAGCCTTCACCGCGCACGGTCTTGATCAACTGCGGCGCCTTGGGGTCATCCCCGAGTTTTTGGCGCAGGCGCGAGACCAGCAAGTCGATGCTGCGATCAAAGGCCTCAATGGAGCGACCGCGGGCCGCGTCCAGCAGTTGTTCGCGGCTCAGCACCCGGCGCGGGCGCTCGATAAATACCCACAGCAAACGGAACTCGGCGTTGGACAGCGGCACCACCAGGCCATCGTCGGCCACCAGTTGGCGCAGTACGCTGTTGAGGCGCCAGTTATCGAAGCGGATGTTCGCCCGTTGCTCGGTGCGGTCGTCCCGCACCCGACGCAGGATCGTCTGGATACGCGCCACCAGCTCGCGGGGCTCGAAGGGCTTGGACATGTAGTCGTCGGCCCCCAGTTCGAGGCCGATGATGCGGTCGGTGGGTTCGCAGCGGGCGGTGAGCATCAGGATCGGAATGTCCGATTCAGCCCGCAGCCAGCGGCACAGCGACAGGCCGTCTTCACCCGGCAGCATCAGGTCGAGCACTATTACGTCGAAGGTTTCGGCTTGCATGGCCTGGCGCATGGCCGCGCCATCGGTCACGCCGCTGGCGAGAATATTGAAGCGCGCCAGGTAATCGATCAGCAGTTCGCGGATCGGCACGTCGTCGTCGACGATCAGTGCGCGGGTGTTCCAGCGCTTGTCGTCACCCACAAGCGAGCCTTTTTGATCGTCATTCAGCACAGGAGTCAGGGTTTGCATGGTGCGATCATCTACCTGGTGGGCCGCCGGGCCGAAGGTCGGCGGCGAGGTTGTTGCGTTCAGCATAGGCGCCCAGCCCCGGGGCTGGAAGTTCTGTACGGTGGTTCACGTGTGCGAGGCTAGTCTTCGGGGGTATTGCAGGCATGTCGGGAATGTATCTGTTTTGACACAATTGCCCGGGAGCCCGCAATCTGGCGGGTAAATCGCGAATTACCGATCATCGGATCCCGCAAACGCGCTGCTTGCGCTACAATCCGCGCCGATTTCGACTTGCCTGAGAGCCCATTCCAATGTCCGTCTGCCAGACTCCTATCATCGTCGCCCTGGATTACCCCACTCGTGACGCCGCACTGAAGCTGGCTGACCAGTTGGACCCCACGCTTTGCCGGGTCAAGGTCGGCAAGGAACTGTTCACCAGTTGCGCCGCAGAAATTGTCGGCACCTTGCGTGACAAGGGCTTCGAGGTGTTCCTCGACCTGAAATTCCACGACATCCCCAACACCACCGCGATGGCGGTCAAGGCCGCCGCCGAAATGGGCGTGTGGATGGTCAATGTGCACTGCTCCGGCGGTTTGCGCATGATGGCTGCGTGCCGTGAAGTGCTCGATCAGCGCACTGGCCCCAAACCGCTGCTGATTGGCGTGACCGTGCTGACCAGCATGGAGCGTGAAGACCTGGCCGGCATCGGCCTGGACATCGAGCCACAGGAACAAGTGCTGCGCCTTGCCGCCCTGGCGCAAAAGGCCGGCCTGGACGGCCTGGTGTGCTCGGCGCTGGAAGCCCAGGCGCTGAAGACCGCCCACCCGTCGCTGCAACTGGTGACCCCGGGGATTCGCCCGGCGGGCAGCGCCCAGGACGACCAGCGTCGCATCCTGACCCCGCGCCAGGCCCTGGACGCCGGTTCCGATTACCTGGTGATCGGTCGCCCGATCAGCCAGGCGGCCGACCCGGCCAAGGCGCTGGCGGCGGTGGTTGCCGAGATCGCCTGAAACCAGGCGCGGTAAAAATGTGGGAGCCGGGCTTGCCCGCGATGCAGGCGACTCGGTGTTTCTTTGACACCAAGGCGATGCTATCGCGGGCAAGCCCGGCTCCCACATTGATAGTGGTCACAGAACGATCTGCGGTGTGTCAGCTGACTTTCAACACCAGCTTCCCAAAGTTCTCGCCGTTGAACAGTTTCATCAACGTTTCCGGGAACGTCTCCAGCCCTTCGACGATATCTTCCTTGCTCTTGAGCTTGCCCTGAGCCATCCAGCCGGCCATCTCCTGCCCGGCAGCGGCGAAGTTCGCCGCGTGGTCCATCACCACAAACCCTTCCATGCGCGCACGATTGACCAGCAATGACAGGTAATTGGCCGGCCCTTTGATGGCTTCCTTGTTGTTGTACTGGCTGATGGCACCGCAGATCACCACCCGCGCTTTCAACGCCAGGCGGCTGAGCACGGCATCAAGGATGTCACCGCCAACGTTATCGAAATACACGTCCACGCCCTTTGGGCACTCGCGCTTGAGGCCGGCATGTACGTCTTCGTTCTTGTAGTCGATGGCCGCATCAAAACCCAGCTCATCCACCAGGAACTTGCATTTGTCGGTACCGCCGGCAATGCCCACCACGCGGCAGCCTTTGATCTTGGCAATTTGCCCGGCAATGCTGCCCACCGCACCCGCCGCGCCGGAAATCACCACCGTGTCGCCGGCCTTGGGCGCGCCGGTGTCCAGCAGGGCGAAGTAGGCGGTCATGCCGGTCATCCCCAGCGCCGACAAATAGCGTGGCAACGGTGCCAGTTTCGGATCGACCTTGTAGAAACCTCGCGGCTCGCCGAGGAAGTAATCCTGCACGCCGAGGGCGCCGTTGACGTAGTCACCCACGGCAAATTTCGGGTTGTTCGAGGCGATGACCTTGCCTACGCCCAAGGCGCGCATGACTTCGCCGATACCCACCGGCGGAATGTAGGATTTGCCCTCGTTCATCCAGCCTCGCATGGCCGGGTCCAGGGACAGGTATTCGTTGTGCACCAGCACCTGCCCGTCCTGGGGCTTGCCCACCGGTACTTCCTGGTAGGTGAAGGTGTCCCGCGTGGCAGCGCCGACCGGGCGTTTGGCGAGCAGGAATTGGCGGTTGGTCTGGGCAGTCATGGCAGGGACTCTTGAGAAGTGGACCTTGAGTGATAGACCCTTAAGGCCGCACCGGCAAGGTCCGGGGCACCTGCGAATGCCCGTCGATCCACTGTGATGATAGTGAGGCTGGTGGCGTTATCACTGCGGCTCATGGTTCGCCAACCGGGCGTTTGATAGTGCTGACGCGCCCGTCATCGCTCTGGCTAGACTGAGGTCATCCAGCATCCCCATCGAAGGACATCCCCATGAGCATGACGTTTTCCGGCCAGGTCGCCCTGGTGACCGGTGCAGCCGCCGGCATTGGCCGCGCCACTGCACTGGCATTCGCCGCTGAAGGCTTGAAAGTCGTAGTCGCCGACCTGGACGTGGCGGGCGGCGAGGGCACCGTCGCGCAGATTCATCAGGCCGGTGGCGAGGCAGTGTTTGTGCGTTGCAATGTCACTCTTGAGGCGGATGTGCAGCAGTTGATGCAGCAGACCGTGGCCACCTACGGCCGGCTGGACTATGCCTTCAACAACGCCGGGATCGAGATCGAAAAGGGCAAGTTGGCCGACGGCAGCGTGGACGAGTTCGACGCAATCATGGGCGTCAACGTCAAGGGCGTGTGGTTGTGCATGAAGTACCAATTGCCGTTGCTGCTGGCCCAGGGCGGCGGCGCCATCGTCAATACCGCGTCGGTGGCCGGCCTTGGGGCGGCGCCGAAGATGAGCATCTATGCCGCGTCCAAGCACGCGGTGATCGGCCTGACCAAGTCGGCGGCGATCGAGTACGCGAAAAAGAAAATCCGCGTCAACGCAGTGTGCCCGGCCGTGATCGACACCGATATGTTCCGCCGTGCCTATGAAGCCGACCCGCGCAAAGCTGAATTTGCCGCCGCCATGCACCCAGTCGGGCGTATTGGCAAGGTCGAGGAAATCGCCAGTGCGGTGCTTTATTTGTGCAGCGACGGCGCCGCATTTACCACGGGCCAGGCCTTGGCGATAGACGGTGGTGCGACCGCTATTTAGGAACTGACGCTGATGCCATTCAGAAAAGCGTTGGAGGCGCTGTGGGGCTTTTCCGCAGGTGGCCAGATGCCTTGGCTGAATGTGTATCAGTAGGTAAATAATTCAATTAAATCAATGATTTAATAAAACTTGGCGACGGCTGTTGCCGAGCTTCTGTGCTTAACTGGATTGGGTTAAATGACAACAGTTTAAGTGAGTGGCTCATGGATTTAGGGATCGATCGACAAGCCCTTGTACCGGTAGTGCAGCAAATCGTCAGCGCGTTGGCCGCCTGGATTCGCGAAAGCGGGGTCAGCCCCGGGACGCGGTTGCCCTCGGTTCGGCAACTGGCCCACGAGAACCTGCTCAGCCAGTCCAGCGTCATCGAAGCGTTCGAGCGGATGGTTGCGCAAGGCGTTCTGGCCTCACGGCAAGGCGCGGGTTTCTTTGTGGCCCAGCCACCTGCCGAACCCGGCCTGAGTGGCGAAAACCCATGGTATGAGGGCGCCGAGTCGGGGTGGGGCACTTTCATCGATAATCAACTGGGTGAATTGAAACTGGGCTGCGGGTGGCTGCCGGATACCTGGCGCGAGAGCGATGACATCAGCTACGCGATTCGTGAAGTCACCCGCACCGATACCGCCGCCGTCTTCAACTACAGTACGCCGCTGGGGCTGCCGGCCCTGCGTGAACAACTGCTCAAGCGTCTGTCCCACATCCACGTGGCGACCCGGGTCGACCATATCCTGACCACCCAGGGCGCGAGCCACGCCCAGGACCTGCTGATCCGTACGCTGCTCAAGGCCGGCGACACCGTGGTGGTGGAAAGCCCGGGTTACGGCAACCTGTACCGGCTACTGGCCTTTCACGGGGTCAAACTGCTGGAAGTGCCGCGCACGCGCCGCGGCCCGGACATGCCGGCACTCGAGGCGCTGTTACGCGGGCATCGGCCCAAGTGCGTGTTCATCAACAGCCTGTATCACAACCCCACTGGCACCAGCCTGTCCCTGGACGTGGCCGAACGCTTGCTGCAACTGGCCCATTCCCAGGACTTCTTCATTGTCGAGGAAGACGTCTATGGCGATCTGCAACCCGCCACTTGCACCCGGGTGTCGGCGTTGCCACACGAGGACCGGGTGATCTATATCTCGAGTTTCTCCAAGACCCTCAGCAGTGCCTTGCGCGTGGGGTATCTCACGGCCAGTGGGGCAATCATCGAGCAGTTGGTCAGGGTCAAGACCTTGACTGGCATCGGCACGTCGCGGTTTGCCGAGGCGGTGGTGGCCACGTTGCTGGCCAATGGCACCTACCGCAAGTGGGTGCAACGCCTGCGGCGGCGCTTGAGTACGGAAATGGCCATGACCCTGCAGGTGTTGGAAGACGAGGAGTGGGAGGTGTTTGCGGCGCCGGCGGGTGGCATGTTTGTGTGGGCCCGCCCTGGGGTGGGCGACCGTTCGACGCTGCAGGCGCGGGCTCGTCGGCTGGGGGTGCTGCTGTCGCCGGGGGCGCTTTTCAGCCCGACGGGCGAATACAGTGACTGGCTGCGCATCAACGTGGCCTATGCTGCTGATCAACGTGCCCTCGCGTTGTTCAGGGCGATGGGCCCAGCAGGATCGACCTCTACCATTCTGAAAACGACGAGGATGTAGCTTTTTGCCATTATTGTGGCGCCAAACGCTTGTGTTCAGTGCCCCGGGGTTGCGAATCTCGCGGCATCGAAACCGTGCTTGATGGCATTCGCCATTGCAAGAGGACTCAAGTGCAATGATTTCTGCCGTGCAACGACGTTTTGCCAACCTCGGTATGGCAAAGAAACTGGGCTTGGGTTTTGCCTTGGTGCTGCTGTTGACGGCGCTGGTGGCCGCGATTGGCGTGTGGTCGCTGCAAACCGTCGGCCAGCGTTTCGAGGGCCTTAAAGCCATGTCGGCGCTCAACAGCGGCCTGCTCAAGGTGCGCCTGATCGAGCAGGACTACGCGCTGCATGCCGACCCCAAGTCGGTAGACGCCTTGCACGAAAGCGTCGACGCGTTGGCCGCCCAGGCGGTGATTCTCAAGGGCCAGCCGCCCGCCAATGTCCCAGTGATGAATGATGTCGAGCAGGCGCTGGCGGCCTATCGCAAGGCGTTCGACGAGTTTGTCGAACTGACCCAGACCAAGGACCTGGCGCTGGAAATGGCCAGTTGGTCGGTCTCCAGTGTGGCCAACAACCTCGATGTGTTGCAGGCCGGCCTGGCGGACGACGGCGCCTATGGCCTCAAGGAAAGCCAGGGCAAGGAAGGCGCGGAATTTATCGAGCAGGCCGGGCAGGTCAGCCAGGTCTCGCGCCTGATGCTGCAAGCCATGAACGAAGCGCACGTGCGCCTGGATCAAAGCCGCAAAGGCGATGACGAGAACGCCGAGCAAGGCAAGATCGAGCAGGCCGACCAGGCCCTGGCCCAGGTTGAACAACTGAAAACCACGGTCAAGGACCCCGGCTATCAAACCGTGTTGAACGAAGTGTCGGGGCATATCGCGGCCTTCAGCGAAAAACTCGGCGAGTACACCGGCCTGCTGGCTCAGGAAAAGGTCGTCTACAAGCAGTTGCACGAGCGTGCCGCCGAGGTGGTGACCCGGGTCAACCAGGCGTATGACGCAGAAGACCTGTCGATGCAGGCGCAGTTGAAGAAAAGCGCGCTGCTGATCATTGGCTCTTCAGCCCTGGCCTTGCTGGTCGGGCTGATTGCCGCATGGATCATTACCCGGTTGATCGTCGCCCCGCTGCGCAGTGTGATTGCAGTAGCCCAGCAGATTGCTGCCGGTGACCTCAGTGGTCGCATGGAGGTCAGCCGTCGGGATGAGATGGGGCAGTTGATGCTCGCGATGCAGCAAATGAGCGGTGGCCTGAGCAGCATGGTCAGCGGGTTGCAGGCGGGTATCGAACAACTGGCCAGTTCCGCTCATTCGCTGTCCAGCGTGACCGAGCAGACCAACGTCGAGGTCAGCAATCAGAAGGAAGAGACCGAGCAGGTTGCGACGGCGATGAACCAGATGACCGCTACCGTGCACGATGTGGCGCGCAACGCCGAGGAAGCGGCCCAGGCTGCGCAGACGGCGGATGACAAAGTCGACAGCGGCCAGCAGGTGGTGCGCCAGAGTTTGCAGCGTATCGAGTTGCTGGCCAGTTCGGCCACCTCTGCCAGTACCAGCATCGAAAGCCTGAGTGCGGAAATCCAGAATATCGGTACTGTGCTCGAGGTGATCAAAAGCGTGGCCGAACAAACCAACCTGCTGGCCCTGAATGCGGCCATCGAGGCGGCGCGGGCGGGCGAGCAGGGCCGTGGTTTTGCGGTGGTGGCCGACGAGGTGCGGGCGCTGGCCAAGCGTACCCAGCAATCCACTGAGGAAATCGAGCGGCTGGTCAGCACCCTGCGCAGCGCGGCGCAGTCTTCGGTGCAGCAGATCAAACAGAGCGGCGAGCTGGTCAAGCTGGCGGTCAGTGATGCCCTGGAAACGGAAAGCGCCCTGGGCAGCATTGCGGCAGCGGTGTCGTTGATCCAGCAGATGAACCAGCAGATTGCCGCGGCGGCGGAAGAGCAAAGCTCGGTGGCCGAAGAAATCAATCGCAGCGTCACCAGCATCCGGGCGAGTGCCGATCAATCGGCGTTGAGCATGCAGGGCAATGCGGCGTCGAGCATTGAGCTGGCGCAGTTGGGCACGGAGCTTAAAGGGATGGTCGGGCACTTCCGCCTTTGACCACCGCGCGCCTGCGGTGATCAAAGGGCAGGGCGGTCAGGCGTGGTTGGCGAGGAAGGTCAGCAGGGCTTCATTGACGAAGTCCGGGTTTTCCCGGCTGGAGATATGCCCGGCGTCCGGGATCAACGTCAGTGTGCAGCCGATCAAGGCCGCCATTTCTTCTGACTCGGCCGGTGGGCGTGGCTTGTCTTGCTCACCGCACATCACCAGGGTGGTGTCGGCGTCGAGGCGCGAAAGCTGTTCCAGCACATCCGCGCGGCTGAAGATAATCCGGCCCAGGGGCACGATGCTTTGCAGCAGGCGCTCTTTGGGGAAGGCTTTCAGTGTGTTGCGAAAGTCCTGATACAGGGCCGATTCCCGGTCGATGCCGGGGCGGAAGAAGATCGGTGCAACCACATCCAGCAGCGGTTCCGGAATGGCGCCGGCGTCTTCGATCATCTTGAACAGCGAAAAATAGTACTGGCGAGTGGCTTCCGGCTCGGCGCCCAGGTGCGTGTCCATCAGCGCCAGGCTGTTGACCCGCTCGGGTGCGAGCAGCGCCAGGCGTGCGCCCCACATGCCGCCGACCGACAAACCCACGAGGTTGACCTGGGCGATGTCCAGATGATCCAGCAGGGCCAGGTTCTGGCGCGCGAGGTCGTCCAGGGATGCGGTGTTTGCAGGCAGCGGGCCGGACTCGCCGTGGCCCCATAACTCGGGGACGATCACCCGGTACTGTTGCGAAAGGGCTTCGATCTGCGGTGCCCACATCTGGCTGTCCCACAGGTAGCTGGAACCGAGGAGAACGGCCGGGCCGGTGCCCTGGTCGAGGTAGTGCAGCGGTTGTCCATCGATAAGCGCGACAGGCATGGCAAAGCCCTTTTCGTTAACGGAGAGAGGGGGCCTTTTTTACGCTATTCATGGGGCGGGGGATAGGTGCAGAGTGATGGCATGTGGTGAGCGGGCTTGCCCTGCTCACCACACTGGCAGGGGATCAGTCGTAGATGACTTTCTTTTTCCAATCGGCATCTGCATCGACCACTTTCAGGCCTTCGGTCAATTCATTGACCTCGTCTTCAGCTGGCTGGATGTTGGTCAGCACCATGGAGTTGGCGCGCGCGAGTTGTTTCTCCAGCAGTTGCAGTTGCTGGCTATACACCACCGGCTCCGGCTGCTTGCGCAGGTATTGCACACCGCGCTCGAACGCCAGGCGTGCCTGGCCCGGCTGGCCCTGTTGCAGCGCATGCTGGCCCAGGTTGTTGAAGAACTCGATGTGCAGCAGCACCAGGATATGGCGGATTTCCTTGATCCAGTGCTTGGCTTCATTGGTCGGCAGGAAACCGTCCTGGGCCGCGCGGGTGACCTGGCCATGCAAGGCTTCCAGCAGGAAGCGCACATCCTTGGCCTTGGCTTCGGTCTGGATCGGGGCCGGCGGATTGTTCACCGGGATCGATTCGCCCTGGGCCACCAGCGCGTTGAGTTCGGTGATGCGTGCCTTGAGGGTGGCATTGGACCTGTCGAGGTTCAGCAGGCGCTGGTTGACGTTGAGCTCCAGGCGGGTCAGCAGCAACTTGAGTCGCGGCGTCATCAGCTGGCCTGGGAACGTCTCGGTGATTTCACCGCAGCGACGCAGCCGGTCATTGAGTTCGATCCGGGTCCGGTTCTTTTCCAGCTTATTGTTTTCCACCACGTGGTTCATGTAGCCAATGGCGATCAGTATTACGATCCCGGCTATTACCAGCAGGGTGATCATGAGTGGTGTCACCGGTGTGACCTCTTTATAGGGTTTGCGTTGAAGTGTAGTGACTGGGGCACTGGCCGGATAGGACTGAGCGACCAGTTGCGTCAGTAGTTTCTTCTATATAGCTGGGCAGTCCCTGCGTAGATGCACATTGCCATCATTTGCTGTGGCGAACTATAGCGCCTTGTCGAACGCCAGAATATAGGCGTCAAAGCCTGGACGGCGAGAAACCCTTGCAACCCCCGTAAACCACGGCGAAGTCATTGATTTAAATAAATTTATCCTTGGGGGTTGACGACCTCCCAATCCATCCATAGAATGCGCGCCACTTACAGCGTAAAGCACACAGCGAAACGCGGTAGGGAGTGAATGTTGTACGTGTGTCCCCTTCGTCTAGTGGCCTAGGACACCGCCCTTTCACGGCGGTAACAGGGGTTCGAGTCCCCTAGGGGACGCCATATGCGGGAATAGCTCAGTTGGTAGAGCACGACCTTGCCAAGGTCGGGGTCGCGAGTTCGAGTCTCGTTTCCCGCTCCAAATTTAAGCAGTGTTGCTCTCGGGCGGCACTGAGTGAAACCAGGGCATAATCTTCGGATTTAATCTCTGGGCACTGAAATACACACCATGTGTTTCAGTAGCGTGTCCCCTTCGTCTAGTGGCCTAGGACACCGCCCTTTCACGGCGGTAACAGGGGTTCGAGTCCCCTAGGGGACGCCATTTGCGGGAATAGCTCAGTTGGTAGAGCACGACCTTGCCAAGGTCGGGGTCGCGAGTTCGAGTCTCGTTTCCCGCTCCATATTTAACGAAAACGCCGATCAGCAATGATCGGCGTTTTTGTTTGTGGGTTTTTTATGGGCCGGGGCGCAACGCCTGGAGCCACGTCGCACCTGAATCCCTAGAAGTTATCCATCGCGTGGCACATCGACAGCCTTCCCGACGGCGTCGGTTCAATCGGACTCCATCGTTCGGCGCCCTTCGGCAGTTCCGCCAGCTCGAACGCACAACTGCGGGACAGGGATGCGCGCACCATGTAATCCATGCCGGGCTTGGGGATAAAGGTCATGGTGTTGAAACATTGCCGCCCAACGTTCGGTAACCCAAGGTAATGAAAGGCGATGGGCGTATTCGCCGGGATCACCAGTTCGGACGACACTGCACCGTCCCACGTATAAATCGGCCCCGGCATACCCAGGCTTGCGCCATTGCGATCGGCGAAGCCGGATTTGGCGGACACCATCACGCCAGCGCCCGGCACATTCCAGTCCAGGCAATCACGTCCGGGCACCGCGCGCACCATGCCGTCACTGATAATGCGCAAGCGCGCCGTCTCGGCGGACGGCGGCGCGGTATACGCGGTGTTGAGGGAGCGGACGTTATACACCTGGCCACAGCCGGTGAGCAGTATCAGGAGCAGGGCGGGGGCAACTCGTAACGCCCTCATGACGGGCGGCAGTTCTGGCTGGGCGACAACTGCGGCGCCGGTTCAAAGCGCACTTGTTGCAGGCCGTCGGCGCCCTGGAAGATGAAGTACTTGGAGCGGCAATCCTTGAACATCGCCGAATACCCCTCGGCCCGGAATCCCTTCCCGTCGACTTGCCTGGTCACCGTATTGTTGCGGCTGACCACGGCAAGCACCTGCTCATAGCTGTCGCCCATCTTTACCCCCGGTTCACCGGTGGTGGTCATCGAGTTGGCGCAGCCGCCGAGCCCGAGGGCCGCCCAAGCCAGCGCGGCACCGCACAGTCCATTGCGTGTGTTGTTCATTCCCTGCTCTCCATCCCTGAGTATTGATCGGCGAATATGCAGGGTTGGTCAGCGTAATGGCGGAAAAGTGCAACATTCATATCTGGCAATGTGACATTGCCCGCAAAGTCATGCCGTTTGCGGGCAAGGGTTCAAGGTTTGCCCGGATGCGGCTGCGGGTACTCGCTCGTCACGTCCAGCGCTTTGGCATAAGGCCCATCCCACAACTGCTCGTGTAAATCTCCCACACGCTTGGCCATTGCTTCACTGCGCATCACCACTTCCAGATTGCGCGAGTTATCGAAATAACCCCCCAGCCAGTTACTGGTACCCACCCATGCCACTTGCCCGTCAATCTCCATGGTCTTGCTGTGAATCACCCGCGCATAGGGAATGAACCCTTGCTTGGCCTCGGGCAGGGTGACGATCTTGATCTCGACATTCGGCAGCACTGCCAGGCTTTTCAGGTACGGCAATTCCAGCGCTTCGGTGTTCCAGTTGGACACCATCAACTTGATCGACACCCCGCGCGCCGCCGCTGCACGCAACGCGTTGTCGATCACCGCATAGTAAGGCCGGGTTCTGTCGGGCCCGTAGGACAGCGGCGCGTAGTCCAGCAGTTGTACCCGCACTTCCTTTTTCGCCTCGCCGAGCAGGCGTGGCAGTTCCAGTTGTGAGTCGCCCACGCCAGGCGGGTTGTAACGCTGGGGACTGGCTACCAGATAGTTGCCGGTGCGCGCAGGTAGAGCGCCTGCGGCGGGCAGGGCGACGGGTTTGTTATCGGTCAGCGCCGCCTGGGCCTGCCAATCCTGGTCAAAGATCGCCTGGGTCTGGGCGACGACGTTGGCATCACTGATCAGCAGCCCGGTTTCGTGGATATGCTCCAGCGAGCGCCAGTCGAAGTTCTGGCTGCCGATAAACGCCTGCTTGCCGTCCACCACCATGTATTTGGCGTGGATGATCCCACCGCTCAGCTTGCCGTAGGGCAGAATGCGGAAGGTCAGGTTGGGAATGGCTTTCAGACGTTCCAGGGTGGAAGCTTCCGACAGCCGCACGCCTTTTTCTTCCAGCAGGAAGCGAATTTTCACCCCGCGTTTGCCGGCGGCTTCCAGGTGTTCAATCACCGTGTCCATCACCGAGCCAGGATGGTCCGCCGCGTAAAACTGGCCGATGTCGATGCGGCTTTTCGCGCCGTCGAACAGCTCGATCCACACGGGGCCGGGTTGGCGCAGGTCCGCCGTCCCCAATTGGGTGTCCACCGGCACGGTGTGCACCAACTCAAACCCCGGAATTGAAAAGTCCGCCTGGGCAAGCGGACTGAGGAGCAGGCCTGCGAGGCCGGCGATACGTAGCTTCAGCGATATGGACATAGGCGTCTCATCGGGCAAAAAGAAAGGGCGGGCGCAAACGGCGCCCGCCCTGAAAGGTCACGCAGTGCGGCTGTGCAGCGGGGTCGGCACCAGATGCGGCACTTCACCTTGGACGCGGGCACCGGTTGCGGCGCGGATCAGCAGGATTTTCAGCTGGTCGTTGATGCGTTCCAGGCTGTCCTGGAAGAAGTTGTGGAACACCACGCAGAACAGGGCGATGGCAATACCCAGGCCGGTGGCGAACAAGGCCGTACCGATACCACCGGAAATCTGGCCCGGGTCGGACACGCCGGCACTGGCCAGCGCCTTGAAGGTGTCGATGATGCCGAGGATGGTGCCCAGCAGGCCAAGCAGCGGTGCAGCGGTGGTGATGGTTTCGATGATCCACAGGCTGCGGGACAGCGGCGCGCGGGTCTTGAGGTACTGGGTTTCGATTTCGTCGTCCAGGTCTTTGCGCGAACCATGGGAAGCCTTCTGCGCGAGGATCGGCAGCACCATGCTCAGCGGCAGGCTGTCGCGGCGGGTCAGGTTTTCCGGCAGGTCGCGTTCGCTGTGCACGTTGGCCCCCAGCACTTCGGTCAGCGCGCGGGCCTGGCGACGCACGTAGGCGAAGTAGATGCCCCGTTCGATGGTGATAAAGATCGCAATCGCCAGCGCGGCGTACATCACATAAAAGGTGATTTGGTGAAGCAGGTTCATGTCCATGAGTGTTTTCCTCTCAGGTGATTAATCAGAAATTCGCTTCCAGGGAAACCGTGACGGTACGGTCCAGGCCAACGATGTAAGCCGGGTCGCCATCGCGGAAACCGCTGTAGCTCGCCGAGTTGGTCTTGGTGGTGTACACGCCGTCCAGGTACTTCTTGTCGAACAGGTTGTCGACGTTCAGGCGCAGGGTTGCGTCCTTGACCACTTTTTTGTCCACCGGCAGGTAGATACCGGCGCCGAGGTTGAAAATCGTGCGGGCGGAGATGGCTTCGTCGTTGGTCAGGTCGCCGTAGAGCTTGCTGGTGAACTTGCCGCCGAAGGTGCCGTAGAAGCGCCCGTCGTCATACCCGATGTTCGCTGCGAGCATGTTGGTCGGCACGTTGGCGAACTGCTTGCCGCTGGTGGGCAATACGATCGGCTTGCCGGCGCTGTAGACGGTCAGGTCATCCTGCTGCTTGGAACTGGTGTAGGTGTAGGAGGTGTAGTAGTTGAAGTTGTGCGGCAGCTTGCCGCTCCACTCCAGCTCCAGGCCTTTGTTGATGACGGTGCCGGCGTTGATGTCGGCGGAATCACCGTTGCTGTCCAGGGAGGTGAGCTGGCGATTCTTGAACTGCATGTAGAACAGCGTGGCGGCGAGGGTGCTGTCTTCGCCGGTGTAGCGCCAGCCCAGTTCCTGGTTCCAGCTGAGTTCCGGCTTGGAGTCGAGGGAGCCGACGCCTTTGTCGTACAGCACGTAGTTTTGCGGAATACGCATGTTGCGCGACAGGCTGTAGAACAACTGGTCACGCTCGTCGAGCTGGTATTTCAGGCCGGCGTTGGGCAGTAATTTGTTGTAGGTCTGGCTGGCCTTGCCCGGTTGTTCGGTGAGGCTGCCGTGGTTGGTGCCGTCACGCTCGACGTTCATGTAGGCGATACCGGCAATCAGCGTCCAGTCCGAGTTGATGTACCAGGTGTCCTGGGTCCAGACTTTTTGCGCCGGGGTGACGGTGTAGCGGTCGCGACCCTGCACGGTGTTGCCGTTGGCGTCGACTACGGAGTTGCCATCAGGCCAGGTGTCGCTCGGCTTGCCATTGTTCTTGAGGGCAATGAACGGTTGGGTCTGGCTTTGGCGGGCGCGTTCGTACCAGTAGCCGAATTGCAGGCTGTGGTCGCCCAGGTCCCAGTTCAGCTTGGTGGTGATGCCCGGGCGCCAGGTCTGGGTGCGCGAAGGGCGGTAGTAGACGCCGGTGGTGGAGGAGCCGTCGGCGTTGTATTGAGCCTGCGTCGGCAGGTTGCCGAGGTCGAACACGCCGCCCTTGTTCGAGCCGCTGTTCAGCGCATAGGCGGAGGAGCCCACGCCGCTGCCGTTACCGTAGTAGTAATACGGGATCACCGAGAGGGACAGGTTGTCGCTCAGCTTGTACTGGGTGTTGAGCACGGCGGTGAAGGTCTGGAACGGGTTCTGTGCCAGGTCGTAGTAGCTGCTGACCTTGCCGTTGGCGCCCACTGCCGGTGTCGCCGGGTACGGGTCGTACTTGCGGCCGTACTGCTGGAACTGGGCCTTGGTCAACTGGCTGTAACTGTTGTTGTCCTGCTCGTGGTACTTGAGGATCAGGTTGGCGGTGTTGCCGTTGCCGGCGTCGAAGAAGCTGTTCCACTCCACCTTGTCGGCACGCACGGCACCCGAGCCGCGCCACATCTGGCCTTCGGTGTGGGAGGCCGACAGCCAGTTACTCAGGCCGTTGACTTCACCGGTGTTGAGGCGGGCAAAGGTCTTGCGGGTGGCGTTGCTGCCGACCACTTGCTTGACGAAGGCGCCGGTTTCCTTGGTGGGGCGAATGGTCACGATGCCGATGTTGCCGCCGCTGGAACCGATGTGCGGGCCGTCGGCTTCCGACGAGCCTTGGGTCACGAAGATCTGGTCGATGTTTTCCGGGTCGCCCAACAGGTTGGAGTACAGCGCGTAGTTGCCGGAGTCGTTGATCGGCATGCCGTCCACCGACATGCCCACCTGGTCGGAGTTCATGCCGCGCATGGTGAAGCGGAAACCCGAGAGGCCGGTGTTGTCTTCGCTGGAGATGTTCAGGCCCGGGGTGTACTTGAGCTTGTCGATCGCGTTGCCGGTGGCGGTCTGTTTGTCCAACGCTTCCTTGGTGATGGTCGAGCGGCCCTTCGCGCTCTCTTCCTGGACCATGTAACCGCCCCCCGCGGTTGCCTTGCCCTGTACCCCAATGGTCCCGACGTCACTGTCGCTGGTGTCTGCCATGACCACTCCATGGGTCATGCTCGTCGCGGCAACGAGTGCCAGATGAATCCGGGTGAACTTCATCACTGTCGTCCTGGTGGTGTGTGCTTATTGCACGCTGTAGTTGAAGGTGGCGGTGAAGCGCTGCTCGTTACGTCCACCGAAGGCTTGTTCGGGGAACGGTTTCACCTGCTTGATACGGCGCAGGCTGTTGGTGGCGGCCCGGTTGAGCAGCATGCTCGGCGCCGGGGTCTGGATCCCGGAGTCGAGGACGCGGCCTTGGCGGTCCACCATTAACCAGACCACCACCTCGCCACTCGGGCGTTCGAGGGACGCCTGGCGCCCGGTGGGGTATTGCTTGTACGTGTCCAGCTCGTTGCGCAAACCCTTGAGGTAACCGCCTTCCAGTGCCTGGCCATCGACTTTTGGCGGCGCCGGTGGCGCGGCGGGTGCCGGTGTCGGGGCGGGGGGCGCTTGCACAGGTTTGGCGATAACCGGGGCTGGCGCAGGCGTTGGTGTTGGCTTGGCGGCCACCGGCTTGGGCACGGGTTTAGGCTTGGGCTCCGGTTTTGGCAGTGGTTTTGGCACCGGCTTGGGTGGTGGAGGCGGCGGGGCAGGCTCGGCCTCTTCGTCTTCGATCACCGGCGGTGGTGGCGGTGGCTCTTCCACCACAGGCTCGGGGACCACTTCCGGCTCGGGCTCGACCAGGGCGAGTTCAACCGCCGACTCGTCGTACTGCGGCTGGATTTTCAGGGGTTGGGACTGGATACCCAGTGCAATCAGCACCAGGGCGATCAGGGCCGGGACACTGCCCAGCAGCCGACGCGCACGAAACAAGGCATACATGATCAGGACTTTTTCGTGGCGATGGAGACGGAGGTAAAGCCACCCAGGCGCAGGGTGTCCATGACTTCAACCAGGCGGGCCACTTCCACGCCTTTGTCGCTGTTGACGATGATGGTCGACTTGGTATCAGGCTTCTCTGCCGACTTGAGCGCAGGCACCAACGCGTCGACGGTGATCTCCTTGCCGTCGAGCTGCAGCTGACCTTCCAGGCCCAGGGTCAAGATGAATTTATTTTGTGGCTTGAGCTGCTGCGAACTGCTGGCGCTCGGCAATTGTGTCTTCATGCCCAGGGCGGGAATCACGTTCAAACTCACCAGTACAAAAAACACCAAAAGAAACATCATCACGTCGATCATCGGGATCAGTTCGATGTGTGCCTTGCGCTTTTTGGGTTCATCCCAAGTTCTCATGCCGCTACCCCGTTGTTGATTAGGGGCGACACGCTAGCAACGAAAAATGACCGAATGGTTAACATTAATTTAAGCTTTTAAGGCTCTATTACGGCACTCCTAAGCGGACATTCGGATTATTTATGTACGTAATTAAACTGACACGGAGCGCGTACATTCTGGGAGAATTTATTTCCCGAGCCCTCTGTCATGAGCGTTGCGCTGCCTTTTTTATCCACCCCGCGACTGGTGTTGAAAGCGTTACACAAGGACCAGGCCGAGGTGCTCTGCACCCTGGCCAGCGGGCCGCTGATTGCCGAAAATACCGCGACCATCCCGTCGCCCTATACCCTTGAAGTGGCCCACGCTTTTATCGGTGAACTTGAAGAAAAGTATCGTTCGGGGACGGCGCTGGGCCTCGGCATTCACCTGCGGGAAACCGAGGGGTTGGTGGGGATGGTCAGCATTCGCCTGTCTGCCAATCATCACAGTGGGCTGCTGGGTGGATGGGTGGCGGCGGACTGCCGTGACCGTGGCTACGCTGCCGAAGCTGCCTGTGGGCTGATGCACTTTGGCTTCAGCGAATTGGCGCTGCACCGTATCGGAGGGCAGTGTTTTACCCGTAATAGAGCGTCGGCCCGGGTGATGGAGAAAATCGGTTTGCGTTACGAGGGCTGCCAGCCAGGCGCCTTCCTCAAGAATGGGGTTTATGAAGACCTGTCGCTGTTCGGCGTAGTGCGCAAGGATTGGCAGAACCCGCTCGACTCCCGCGAGTACCCGCTATGAGTCATCTGCCAGACCCAGGTCGCCGTCGGGTCCTGGGCGGCCTGGCGGTTGCCACGGCGTTTTCGATTCTCAGCCCGTTCGCCCGCAGTGCGGGCATCGACTATCCCTTCACCCTGGGTGTGGCTTCCGGCGATCCATTGCCGGACGGTTTCGTAATCTGGACGCGCCTCGCGCCCTTGTTCAATGCCGCAGACGGCCGTGGTGGATTGGGTCGCGCGGTGCCGGTGCGCTGGAAGGTGGCCAGTGATGCGGCGATGACGCGGATCGTGCGCCGGGGTGAGGTCATGGCCAGCGAGCGTTTCGCCCACTCGGTGCATGTGGAAGTCGCCGGGTTGGAAGCAGGCCGGCCTTACTGGTACCAGTTTGAAGGCCTCGGCGCGCAAAGCCCGGTAGGCCAGTCGCGCACGGCGCCAGCGGTGCATGCCATGGCGTCGGCCCGGTTGGGTTTTGTCTCCTGTTCCCATTGGGAGCGCGGCTACTTCAGCGCCTATCGGCATTTGGCCGCCGAGCAGCCGGACCTGGTGTTTTTCCTCGGTGACTACATCTACGACAGTTCCTACGCGGCTGATTCCGGCAAGGTCATTCGCTCCCACGGCAGCGGCAATGCGCTGAGCCTTGCGGATTACCGCAACCGCTACGCCCTCTACAAGACCGATCCGGATTTGCAGGCGCTGCATGCCGCGGCGCCCAGCGTGGCGACCTGGGACGATCACGAAGTGCAAAACGACTACGCCAGCCAGTGGTCCCAGGACCCGAACGTCCCCGTGGCGGCGTTTCTCAAGCAGCGGGCGGCGGCCTACCAGGCGTTCTATGAACATATGCCGCTGCGGGCGAGCAGCCTGCCGCGAGGGCCGGACATGCGTGTGTATCGGCGCCTGGACTACGGGCGGTTGGCACGTTTCCACGTGCTGGACGGCCGGCAGTATCGTTCCGAGCAGCCGTGTATTTCGGCGAACGGGAGTCGCAAGGGGCATATCGCGGATGACAGCTGCATTGACCTGCGCAATCCCCGGCGCACGATGCTTGGCTGGGAGCAAGAGGCGTGGCTGGACCAAGGGTTTGCGCAGTCCCGGGCACAGTGGAACGTGATCGCCCAGGACCTGCTGGTGGCGCCGCTGATTCAGCGTGACCCCCAGAGCCAGGCACTGGGCCATTGGACAGATGGCTGGGATGGCTATATCGCAACCCGCGAGCGGGTGCTGGCGTCTATCGAGCGCAGGCGCGTGAGTAACCCGGTGTTCTGGGGCGGCGATATTCACTCATTCTGGACCACCGACCTGCACGCCTATGCCAATAACCCCGACTCACGAGTTATCGCCACCGAGTTCGTCGGCACGTCGGTGACCTCCGACGGGCCGCCGTTTGAGGCGTTCAACTCAATTTTGCCGTTGAACCCTCATGTGAAGTTCTTCGACAGCCGCCAGCGCGGCTACGTGTCGGTGGCACTCGAGGAGACGAATATGCTGACGAACTTCCGGGTGATTTCCGATCCCCGGGATCCACATGCCAGTGTCTCGACCCTCAAGTCATTTGCGGTGGAGCCGGGCAGGGCGGGGGCTATTGCGGTTTAGTCAGTCCAGGCTGTAGCGCACCGACAGCGCCCCTTTTTTCTCGGACAGGGCCAGGATCTTCACCTGGCCTACGTCCCCCAAGGCCTGCACATGCGTCCCGCCGCAGGCATAGGCCGGCAGCTCGCCAAAACCCACTTTCCGGGTGCCTTCATCCAGTGTCATATGGCGTGGCAGGTTGGCCGCGACCCATTGATCAACTTTCTGTTGAATCGCCTCGGCGTCCATCGCTTGAGCCGAGGTACCGCGAATAAACGTGATCTTGCCTTCGCCCGGCCAGTGATGGGCCTTGATCGGCATCCAGCCCAGGGTTTCGCCGGCATTGCCGATCAGATGCCCGGCCGAATGCAGGCGCGTGTGCAGGGTGCGGCGCTCTTCATCGACGCGTGCCGGTATGGGGCCGATTGCCACGGGGCGGTCGACGTAGTGCACGACACGATCGCCTTCCTGCACCACCTTCAATACCTGGCTTTCCCCCAGCCAGCCGGTGTCGGATGGCTGGCCGCCACCTTGGGGATGGAAGATCGTGGACTGCAGGATCACCGCAAACTGGTCATCAAAGGGTGTGCATCCCAGCACTTCAAGTTCGGCATTCAGGTGGTCATGGGTAAAGAACAGGCGCTGGGTCATCATTTACATCCGCATCAGGGTTTCTATCGGGCAGTATAAGAAGTGCGCCAATGGGTGATAATCCGTTCAAATCTCAATGGACTTGTGCGTCATGAGCATCAATCTTCCCTTGCCGCTGCTGGGCGAAATGGCGATTTTCGTCAAGGTGGTGGAAACCGGCAGCTTCTCCGAAGCCGCGCGGCAACTGGGGGCATCGCCGTCCTCCGTGAGCCGCAGCATCTCGCGCCTGGAAAAGGCCCTGGCGACGCGCCTGCTGCAACGCACCACGCGCAAATTGCGCCTCAGCGAAGGCGGGGAGGAAGTGTTCAAGCGCTGCCAGGAAATGGTCAGTGCTGCGCGCTCGGTGATGGAAATCAGCGGGCAATACACCCACGAGGCCGAAGGGCTGGTGCGGGTCAGCGTGCCCAAGGCGGTGGGGCGCTTTGTGGTGCACCCGCATATGCCGGAGTTTCTGCGGCGTTATCCCAAGGTTGATGTGCAGTTGATCCTTGAGGACCGGCATGTGGACCTGATTGATGACAATGTCGACTTGAGCATTCGCATCACCGACAGCCCGCCGCCGGGCTTGGTGGGGCGCCAACTGCTGCCCATCGACCACTTGGTCTGCGCCACGCCGCAGTACCTGGCTGAGCACGGTACGCCAGAGCATCCCCATGATTTGCTGGAGCACAGTTGCATCTACCTCGGGGAGACGCCCGGAGATGCGCGCTGGAAATTTCGTCAGGGCAGCAAGGCGGTGACGGTGGGCGTGCGCGGGCGCTATGCAGCCAATCACACCGGGGTGCGGCTGGATGCCGTATTGCAGCATGTGGGAATGGGTAGCTTGCCGTATTTCACGGCGCGGCATGCGTTGGAAGCGGGGGACGTGGTGCAGGTGTTGCCGGGGTGGGATTTTATTGCGTCGTACCACGGGGATGCGTGGTTGCTGCATTCACCGACGCGGTATTTGCCGCCGAAGTTGCGGGTGTTTATTGATTATCTGGTGGAGTGCATGGCTAAAGAGCCGACGCTGCATAAGCGGTAGGTGCCGAGGCGGCTTTTTGTGATGAGGCGGTTTTTGTGGTGAGCGGGCTTGCCCCGCGCTGGGCTGCGAAGCGGCCCTAAAGCCTGCCGCCTCGATCTGTCTGAAAGAATGATGTGATCTTGATGGGGGGCTGCTTCGCAGCCCAGCGCGGGGCAAGCCCGCTCACCACAGTAAGCCCCTCAGCACATTACAGATCAGTGCTTGGGCTGGTCGTTGGACATGGCCAACAACTGCTTTTCCTGGTTCCAGTCGAACGGTTCGTCGTTTTGTTCAGCTTCGAAGCGACGCTCTTCCAGGGCCTGGTACAGGTCCAGTTCGTCGTCGGGCATAAAGTGCAGGCAATCGCCACCGAAGAACCACAGCAGGTCGCGCGGCACCAGGTGAGCAATTTGCGGGTAGCGCAGGATGACCTGGCTCATCATGTCCTGGCCCAGGTACTGGCTTTCGATCGGGTCGATCGGCAGCAGGGCGCGCAGTTCATCGAAGCGCTCCAGGAACAGAAGGTGGCTTTCCTCGGGAACCTGTTCGGCTTCGCCGACGGCAACCAGGATGCTGCGCAGGTGGTCGAGCAAGACGAGATGATCGGCAACGACATTGGACACGAGATAAGTCCTCAAGAGCAAAACGGGCGCGAGAGTATATAGCTCAAGCGCCCGTTTTTATATGACCGCTGGGTTCAGCGGACTTTTCCCTCAGCCTGGCTCAGCTCTTCCTTGCTGAAATCATCCACGTCGATCACCTTGCGTCGCGCCGCTTCAGCGTCACGCAGGGTCTGCGCCTCGGCCGGTTGCAGCACGCCGGCATGCAGCGCGGCGTCGATGGCGTGTTCGCCAGCGGTCGGTTTGACCTGGCCGCTCTTGAGGCCCTCGTGGAGTTTTTTCTGCAACGGATGGCTGTCGGCCAGCAGGTCGTATGCATGTTGCAAGGCGCCCACCGGATCTTCTGCGGACTGTGGGCGATAGCAGCCCGCCAGCACCGCTTCCAGTGTCGGGTCACCCTTGGCGCGACCGAGCACTGCGGCCACCTCGGCATCCAGTGCATCGGACGGGCCTTTATGACGGCGGCCGAACGGGAACACGATCACCCGCAACAGACAACCCAACACCTTGCTCGGGAAGTTGGTCAGCAGTTCATCCAGTGCACGCTCGGAGTGGCCAAGGCTCTCTTCCATGGCCCAGGCGAACAGTGGTTCCAGGTGGTCTGGCGAGTCCAGGTCGTGATAACGCTTGAGCGCAGCCGATGCCAGGTACATGTGGCTCAGCACATCACCAAGGCGTGCCGACAGGCGTTCGCGACGTTTCAATTCGCCGCCCAGCAGCATCATGCTCAGGTCCGCCAGCATTGCAAACGCAGCGGCCTGGCGGTTGAGTGCGCGGAAATAGCCCTGGCTCAAACGGTTGCCCGGGGCCTTTTCGAAGTGACCAAAGCCGAGGTTCAGCACCAGGGTGCTGGCAGCGTTGCTCACGGCAAACCCGATGTGTTGCAGCAGCAGGCCGTCGAATTCCTTCAGCGCCTGGTCATGGTCCTCACGACCGGCCAGGGCCATTTCCTTGAGCACGAACGGATGGCAGCGAATCGCGCCCTGGCCGAAGATCATCAGGTTGCGCGAGAGGATATTCGCGCCCTCCACGGTGATGAAGATCGGTGCGCCTTGCCAGCTGCGGCCCAGGTAATTGTTGGGGCCCATGATGATGCCCTTGCCGCCATGCACGTCCATCGCATGGCTGATGCACTCGCGACCGCGTTCGGTCAGGTGGTACTTGAGGATCGCCGACAGTACCGAGGGTTTTTCCCCCAGGTCGACCGCGTTGGCGGTGAGCATCCGGGCACTGTCCATCAGCCACGCGTTGCCGCCGATGCGGGCGAGGGCTTCCTGGATACCTTCGAAGGCCGAAAGCGGTACGTTGAACTGCTCGCGCACCTGGGCGTATTGGCCTGTCACCAGGCTGGTGAACTTGGCCGCGCCGGTGCCGACGGCAGGCAGGGAAATCGAACGGCCTACCGACAGGCAGTTCATCAACATCATCCAGCCCTTGCCGAGCATCTCCTGGCCACCGATCAGGAAGTCCAGGGGAATGAACACGTCCTTGCCGGAGTTGGGGCCGTTCATGAACGCGGCGCCCAGGGGCAGGTGGCGGCGGCCGATTTCAACGCCCGGGGTGTCGGTGGGGATCAGCGCGAGGCTGATGCCGAGGTCTTCTTCGTCGCCCAGCAGGTGGTCCGGGTCATGGGCCTTGAACGCCAGGCCGAGCAAGGTCGCTACCGGGCCGAGGGTGATGTAGCGTTTTTCCCAGTTCAGGCGCAGGCCAAGGGTTTCCTTGCCTTCCCATTCGCCTTTGCAGATCACCCCGGTGTCGGGCATGGAGCCCGCATCGGAGCCCGCCAGCGGGCCAGTCAGGGCAAAGCACGGGATATCGTCGCCACGGGCCAGGCGGGGCAGGTAATGGTTGCGTTGTTCATCGGTGCCGTAATGCAGCAGCAATTCGGCGGGGCCCAGGGAGTTGGGCACCATGACGGTGGAGGCGAGGTCGCCGCTGCGGGTCGCCAGCTTCATCGCGACCTGGGAGTGGGCGTAGGCGGAGAAACCCTTGCCGCCGAACTCCTTGGGGATGATCAGGGCGAAAAAGCCGTGCTGCTTGATGTGTTCCCAGGCGGCGGGCGGCAGGTCCATGGCCTGGCCGATTTCCCAGTCGGTGACCATGGCGCACAGTTCTTCCGTGGGGCCGTCGATGAAGGCTTGTTCTTCTTCGGTCAATTGCGCTTTGGGATAGGCCAGCAGCTTGTCCCAGTCGGGGCGGCCGCTGAACAGCTCGCCGTCCCACCACACGGTGCCGGCGTCGATGGCGTCGCGCTCGGTCTCGGACATCGGCGGCAGGACTTTCTGGAACCAGTTGAACAGCGGTGCGGTGAAGTACTTGCGGCGCAGGTCGGGCAGCAGCAGCGGGGCGGCCACCAGGGCGATCAGCACCCAGAAGATCAGCAGCAACCAGCCTGGTGCGTGGCTGAAGGCGCCCATCGCCAGCAGGTAGACGGCCACCACGCCAATGGCGGGCAGGGGCGCAGTGCGCCGGTGTGCCAGGTAGGCAACGCCGACCACCAGAACCAGTATCCACAACAACAGCATATTCAATCCTCCGTGAAACCAGGTGCGAAATCACCTCTGAGCTTAGTCGGCATCCGAAAAAGCAGGGTGACGAGGGTGTTACGTGGTGTGCCGGGGACGATCACCACCAGGCGCCGACATTTGGCCGAATCGTCGTTATCCCTGGGTCAGGCCTGTGGTTAGACTCCAGGCTTGCCTCGGAGATTAACCTCATGAATGCGTACTTGAATCCCGGCCGCTTCATCGATAGTGACCACCCTGCGGTGGTGGAGTTCGCCGAAAAACATCGCGGTTCGAGTACCGCGCCCCGTGACCAGGCAGTCAGTCTTTACTACGCCGTGCGCGAGGCGGTGCGCTACAACCCCTACACCTTCAGCCGCGACCCGCAAACCCTCAGCGGCAGCTTTGCATTGGCCGCCGGCGAGAGTTATTGCGTGCCCAAGGCGACGCTGTTGGCGGCGTGTGCAAGGCACTGCGGGATCCCGGCGCGCATCGGTCTGGCCGACGTGCGCAATCACCTGTCCACGCCGCGTTTGATCGAGCTGCTCAGAAGTGACGTATTTGCCATGCATGGCTATACCGAGCTGTATCTGGACGGCCGTTGGGTGAAGGCTACGCCCGCATTCAACCAGCAACTGTGCGAACTGTTCGATGTGCCGCCGCTGGATTTCGACGGCATCCACGACAGCGTTTTCCACGCCTTCAATCGCAAGGGCCTGCGCTCCATGGAATACGTGGTGGACCATGGGCAATTTGCCGAGGTACCCGAGGAATTCTTCTTCGCCCACATTCAGAAATGTTACCCGCACCTGTTTGGCGAGCAGATGCCGATCCTGTTGGGGGACATGCAGAGTGATTTAAGCCGGACGTGATCCGGCGTATGCTGCCCCGGCATTCATCCAACCATCTTTTTCAAAATCGGGGCGGTCATGCTGAAAATCTGGGGTCGTAAAAATTCGTCAAATGTCAGGAAGGCACTGTGGTGCGCCGAGGAACTCGGCCTGGACTATGAGGCAATTGATGCGGGCGGGGCTTTTGGTGTGGTCGACACGCCGCAATACCGCGCACTGAACCCCAACGGCCGGGTGCCGATGATTGAAGATGGCGACTTTGTGCTGTGGGAATCCAACACCATCGTGCGTTATCTGGCCGCCAAACATGCGCCGGATTCGAATTGGTACCCCAGCGACCTGCAAGCCCGGGCCAACGCCGAAAAGTGGATGGACTGGACCACCTCGACCCTGGCCGAACCATTCAAGACCGTATTCTGGGGCGTGCTGCGGACGCCGGCTGAAAAGCAGAACTGGGACACCATCAACGCCGGTCGCCAGGCCTGCATCGATGTCTTGCAGACGGTGGATCAGGCCTTGGCCGCGCAACCTTACCTGTCCGGCAGCGAGATCGGCATGGGCGATATCCCCTTGGGCAGTTTCATTTATGCTTGGTTCGAAATGCCCATCGAGCGCCCGTCGATGCCGAACCTGGAGGCCTGGTACCAGCGCCTGCGCCAGCGTCCGGCCTATCAGAAATCGGTCATGACCGCGTTGACCTGATACCCACTATTAATACGGGTGACTGTACTTGTGCGGCGCGGACAAGCACCATGCTTGTCACGCGCAGCCGTTGTATTCCGTGCGGTCTGCCCTCATGTAACAATTCTATTCCTCTTCTTTGGTGCGTAATCCGATATGAGTTCCGCTCTGTCCATCCGGCAGCTAACCAAAACCTACGGCAACGGTTTCCAGGCCCTGAGTGGTATCGATCTGGACGTCGCCGAAGGTGATTTCTTCGCCTTGCTCGGCCCCAACGGCGCCGGCAAATCCACCACCATTGGTATTCTCTCGACGCTGGTCAACAAGACCACCGGTACGGTGAATATCTTTGGCAACGACCTGGACAAATCCCCGGCGGCGCTCAAGCGCAGCATCGGCGTGGTGCCCCAGGAGTTCAACTTCAACCAGTTTGAAAAGACCTTCGACATCGTCGTGACCCAGGCCGGTTACTACGGTATCCCGCCGAAGATCGCCAAGGAACGCGCCGAGCAATACCTCACCCAGCTGGGTCTGTGGGACAAACGCGACGTGCCTTCACGTTCCCTGTCCGGCGGCATGAAGCGCCGCCTGATGATCGCCCGTGCCCTGGTTCACGAACCGCGCCTGCTGATCCTCGACGAACCCACGGCGGGTGTGGACATCGAGCTGCGTCGCTCGATGTGGACGTTCCTCACCGAGCTGAACCAGAAAGGCATCACCATCATCCTCACCACGCACTACCTGGAAGAGGCTGAGCAGCTGTGCCGCAACATCGGCATCATCGACCACGGCACCATCGTCGAAAACACCAGCATGCGTAACTTGCTGAGCCAGTTGCACGTCGAGACCTTCCTGCTCGACCTGAAGAACAACATGTCGGTGCCACCGCAGTTGATCGGTTACCCGAACCGCCTGGTGGACAGCCACACCCTGGAAGTACAGGTAGACAAAGCCGTGGGCATCACCGCGTTGTTCGGCCAACTGGCCACCCAGAACATCGAAGTGCTGAGCCTGCGTAACAAAACCAATCGCCTTGAGGAGTTGTTCGTGTCCCTGGTGGAGAAAAATCTGGCGAAGGTGGCGGTATGAGTTCGGAACTGCAACCCAACCTCGTCGCGCTGCAGACTATCGTCTACCGCGAAGTGAAGCGCTTTACCCGGATCTGGCCGCAAACCCTGCTGCCGCCGGCGATCACCATGGTTTTGTACTTTGTCATTTTCGGCAACCTGATTGGTCGGCAGATTGGTGATATGGGTGGTTTCACCTATATGGAATACATCGTGCCGGGGTTGATCATGATGTCGGTGATCACCAACTCCTACGGCAACGTGGTGTCGAGTTTTTTTGGCAGCAAGTTCCAGCGTTCCATCGAGGAATTGATGGTGTCGCCGGTGTCGCCCCATACGATTCTGATCGGCTACACCCTGGGTGGTGTGCTGCGCGGGTTGATGGTCGGGGTGATCGTGACGCTGCTGTCGTTGTTCTTTACCCATTTGCAGGTGCATCACCTAGGGATCACCTTGCTGGTGGTGGTGCTGACGGCGACGATCTTTTCGTTGCTGGGGTTCATCAACGCGGTGTTTGCGCGTAACTTTGATGACATTTCGATTATTCCGACGTTTGTGCTGACGCCGCTGACGTATCTGGGTGGGGTGTTTTATTCGATCACCTTGCTGCCGCCGTTCTGGCAGACGGTGTCGTTGGCCAACCCGGTTTTGCACATGGTTAACGCGTTCCGTTACGGCATCTTGGGCGTGTCGGATATCAAGATCAGTGTGGCGATCACGTTTATGCTGGTGGCGACTGTGGTGCTGTATGTGGGTTGCGCGCGGTTGCTGGTGAGTGGGCGTGGGATGCGCACCTAAGCGTTGAGATGTAATGAAAAACGGCCTTCAGATGAGGCCGTTTTTTTTTGCGTTTGGTTGGGGGCATATCCGTTTCTTCGGTAACGGCGGCTTATGGTTCCGCTCTTACAGCGGGTCACTTTGGAAAAGCCGGAATGCCGGCCCAGCCCAAAGTAACCAAAGGGCTCTGCCCCGCCTGTCGGCACCTCGCCTAGGCTCGGTGTTCCCTCACTCCGGCATTGCTCCGCGGGCCGCCGCGACGGGGCGTCTCTGCCCCGTCGCGGCTAAACCGGCGTCCTGCCGGTTTACCCGCTCCTCAATCCCTGCGTTCGGCCTCGGGCTTATTGGGGCAGTCAGAGCCAGATCAAGATCAAAAGCAAGAGCACAGCGGCCTACAGGCCGGCTTGAGTGGTAGAAGCCAGATCAAAAGCCAAAGCGAAAACCAAATCTGAAACTGCTGCGGCTCTGCTTTTCTGTGGGAGCTGGCTTGCCTGCGATGCAGACAACTCGGTTTTTCAGGTACATCCAGTTGATGCCATCGCAGGCAAGCCAGCTCCTACAGGGGATCGTGGCCGCTTTAGATTTTGATTTTGCTTTTGCTTCACACCACTCCAGCCGGCCTGTACGCCGCTGTGCTGTTGATCTGCTTTTGATCTTGATTTTAGGCGCCCCGTTAAACCACGCTGGCCGAACGCAGGTAGTACGGAGCGGGTAAACC
The DNA here is from genome assembly GCF_012935715.1 of Pseudomonas sp. ADAK13. Classification (NCBI taxonomy): domain Bacteria; kingdom Pseudomonadati; phylum Pseudomonadota; class Gammaproteobacteria; order Pseudomonadales; family Pseudomonadaceae; genus Pseudomonas; species Pseudomonas sp. ADAK13. The sequence goes on along the minus strand of NZ_CP052860.1, from coordinate 132,790 downwards.
GGCAGGACGCCGGTTTAGCCGCGACGGGGCAGGGACGCCCCGTCGCGGCGGCCCGCTTCGTGCTGCCGGAGTGCGGGCACACCGAGCCTGAGCGAGGTGCCGAGTGGTGGGGCAAGAGCGTTTTGCTTACTTTTGCGCTGTTCAAAAGTGAGCCGCTGTAAGAGCGGAACCCATATCAGCAACAGCCCAAATAACGGATATACACCCAAACCCACAAACCACCTTACGGCTGCAAAGCCAACTCAATCAACTCATGCAGCTCTTCCACCTGCAGCGGCACGGTAGAAAACAGACTGCGAAACACGGTAGGCGCGACGATCAGGTTAATCAGCCGATCCACACTGGGGGCAGTTTCAGCGTCGCCCGGATAGCGATCCAGAATGATTTCCAGCTGCCCGGTGAGAATCCCCACGCAATACCCCGGCGCCTGGCTGCATTGCACATTGCGCATCATCTCCCGGCCAAGATCCGAACTCATTTCATCGCGATATTGCTCACCCCAGGCCCGCAGATCTCCGCGCAGGCTGCCAGTGTTAGCCGGCTCACTGTCCGGACGCAGACGAGCCATGGCGACATCAGCCAGCAGCGCAGCAAGGTCACCCCAGCGGCGGTAGATGGTCGAGGGCGTGACACCCGCACGGGCGGCTATCTGCGGCACGGTCACGCTGGAACGCTCCTGCTCGTCGAGCAATTCGCGCACCGCCGAATGAACGGATTCTTGTACCCGGGCACTACGGCCCCCCGGGCGAAGGCCTTCTTTTATCGCCATGCGTAAAACCTTAACACAAAGAATTTGCTTTAAGCGCCATCCAGTAGCACACTTCGCAAAAGCAAAATATTAGCTTTAGCGGAGCGTGCCCATGTCCAGCGTTACTTCCCATCGTTCCAGCCTGGTGTTCCTGGCGATCACCTTGCTGACGTTCCTCGCCGCCTCCAGCGCGCCGACGCCGTTGTACCACCTCTATCAGGAAGGCCTGCATTTTTCGGCAGCCATGCTGACCCTGGTGTTCGGTATCTACGCCTTGAGCCTGCTGGCGGCCCTGTTGACCGTGGGTTCACTGTCGGACCACCTGGGGCGCAAGCCGGTGATCTTTGCTGCGCTGCTCCTCGATATGCTGGCGATGCTGCTGTTTATCAATGCCGACAGCGTCGGCTGGTTGATTGCGGCTCGCACGGTACAAGGCTTTGCCACCGGCATGGCCACTGCCGTATTGGGCGCCGCATTGCTCGACACTGACCGTCAGCAAGGCCCGCTGATCAACAGCGTAGCGCCTTTGCTGGGCATGGCCTGCGGCGCCATGGGCTGCAGCCTGCTGGTGGAGTTCGCGCCGATGCCAACCACCTTGATTTACTGGACCTTGCTCGGCTTGATGCTGGCGCAGGCGATCTACGTGTGGCGCCTGCCGGAAACGGTCAGCCGGATCCCGGGCGCGCTGGCCTCGCTGTGGCCCACCTTGCATGTACCGCCCCAGGCGCGGCGCGCGTTGTGGATCTCGCTGCCGGTGGATGTGGCGGTCTGGGCCATGGGCGGTTTCTACCTGTCCCTGGCGCCCTCGCTGGTGCGAGCGGCGACCGGGTCTACCTCGAACCTGATCGGTGGCGGGCTTGTCGCGGTGTTGACCCTGAGCGGCGCGGTGATGATTTTCAGCCTGCGCAACCGCCCGGCGGACAAGGTCCTGCGCTTGGGCGCCGCGCTGTTGGCGGTGGGTGTCGCGCTGATCCTTACAGCCGTCCACAGCGCCAGCCTGCCGTTGTTTTTCGTCGCCACGCTGATTGCCGGCGGCGGCTTTGGCTCGGGTTTCCTCGGCGCACTGCGCAGCGTCTTGCCGTTGGCTTTGCCCCATGAACGGGCCGGTTTGATGTCGGCGTTCTATGTGCTGAGTTACCTGGCGTTCTGCGTGCCATCGCTGTTGGCGGGCAACCTCACCCGCAGCTTTGGCTTGATCGCCACCACGGACGGTTATGGCGTGGTGTTGATCGTACTGGCGCTCGGCGCTTTGGTTGCGCTGCTGTTGCAGGATTTGGCGAGGAGCAGGGCGACGGCGGGCAATTGATTCGGTAATAATCCGCCACCCGTAGTACGCCTTGGGATTCACGCATGAAGATCATCCACAGCAAGGACTTCACCGGAAGCCGCGCCTGGGAGGCGCTGGACATCGCCAACATGAACGGCATCACCACCCGTTTGCACTGGACCGACCAGCCCTACCGCTGGCACATCAATGACGGGGAAGAAGTGTTCGTGGTGCTGGATGGCGAGGTTCAGATGCACTACCGCGAAAACGGAACCGAACAGATTGTTTTGTTGCAGGTCGGCGACATCTTCTACGCCAGCGTCGGCACCGAGCACGTGGCCCATCCACAGGGCCCGGCGCGGATCCTGGTGATTGAATCCGAGGGCAGCGTTTAGCTATATATCTGCAAAATAGATAACAGTTAGAGATATTACCCGTTATATAGATATTCGACTCGGTTCTACCATGGTCTCAACCTCATGCGAGGAAGAGGATTTCACCATGACTTGCCCCAATACCCTTCAAAGCCGTTTGAAACCGTTCAGTCACCTGACCCGTCCCCGGGAAGTGATTCGCCAGTTCACCCCCAACTGGTTTGCCGCCACCATGGGCACCGGGGTGCTGGCGTTGGCGCTGGCACAATTGCCGGTCAACGTGCCGGGGTTGCATGCCATCGCCGAAGGGCTGTGGCTGTTTGCCATCGGCCTGTTTGTGCTGTTCAGCGTGCTGTACGCGGCCCGCTGGGTGATGTTTTTCCACGAAGCACGGCGCATTTTCGGGCATTCCACGGTGTCGATGTTTTTCGGCACCATCCCCATGGGCCTGGCGACCATCATCAATGGCTTTCTGCTGTTCGGCTTGCCGCGCTGGGGCGATGGCGTGGTGCACCTGGCCGAAGTGCTGTGGTGGCTGGACGTGGCGATGGCGTTGGCCTGCGGGGTGTTGATCCCGTTCATGATGTTCACCCGCCAGGAACACAGCATCGACCAGATGACCGCCGTGTGGCTGTTGCCGGTGGTGGCGGCCGAGGTCGCCGCCGCCAGCGGTGGCTTGCTGGCGCCGCACCTGGCCGACGCCCATTCGCAATTGATAATGCTGGTGACCAGCTACGTGCTGTGGGCGTTTTCCCTGCCGGTGGCGTTCAGCATCCTGACCATCCTCATGCTGCGCATGGCCCTGCATAAACTGCCCCACGCCAATATGGCCGCGTCGAGCTGGCTGGCGCTTGGCCCCATCGGCACTGGTGCTCTGGGCATGCTGGTGTTGGGCGGTGATGCGCCTGCCATCTTCGCCGCCAACGGTTTGCCCGGCGTCGGTGAAATGGCCAACGGTATTGGTCTGATCGCCGGTATCACCCTGTGGGGGGTCGGTTTGTGGTGGATGCTGATTGCGGTGCTGATCACCGTGCGTTACCTGCGGGCCGGGATTCCGTTCAACCTTGGCTGGTGGGGTTTCACCTTCCCGTTGGGCGTGTACTCGCTGGCCACGCTGAAACTGGCGAGCACCTTGCACCTGGGCTTCTTCAGTATCGTCGGCAGTGTGCTGGTGGCGGCGCTGGCGCTGATGTGGCTGATCGTGGCCAAGCGCACCGTGCAGGGCGCCTATAAAGGCGAGCTTTTTGTATCGCCTTGCATTGCGGGACTAGCGAATAAGTAATCGGGATTAGGTAAAGTCGTGGCCTGACTTTCTATAACAGCCTAAAGGCGATAACAGTCTCAGGCCACGCAGGAACACGGACGATGAGCCACCCCTCGCAATTCACTTTGCTGCGCAAACGGCGTTTCCTGCCGTTCTTCATTACCCAGTCCCTCGGGGCGTTCAACGACAATATCTTCAAGCAGTCGTTGATCCTGGCGATTCTCTACAAGCTGACCATCGAGGGCGACCGCTCGATCTGGGTCAACCTGTGCGCCTTGCTGTTTATCCTGCCGTTCTTCCTGTTCTCGGCCCTGGCCGGGCAATTTGGCGAGAAATTCAACAAGGACGCGCTGATCCGGGTGATCAAGATCGGCGAGATTGTGATCATGTCCGTGGGGGCGGTGGGCTTCATGTTCAACCACCTGGAGTTGATGCTGCTGGCGTTGTTTGCCATGGGCACGCATTCGGCCCTGTTCGGGCCGGTGAAGTACTCGATCATGCCCCAGGCGTTGCACGAAGATGAGCTGGTGGGCGGCAACGGCCTGGTGGAAATGGGCACGTTCCTCGCGATCCTTGCCGGCACCATCGGCGCCGGGATCATGATGTCTTCCACCCATTACGCGCCGGTGGTGTCGACCGCCATCGTCGGCATCGCGGTGCTGGGTTACCTGGCCAGTCGCAGCATTCCTCGCGCAGCGGCTTCCAGCCCGGAGATGCGCCTGAACTGGAACATCTTCAGCCAGTCCTGGGCCACCTTGAAACTGGGCCTGGGTCAGGCACCGGCGGTGTCGCGCTCGATTGTCGGTAACTCGTGGTTCTGGTTTGTCGGCGCGATCTACCTGACGCAAATCCCGGCCTACGCCAAGGAATGGATGTATGGCGATGAGACGGTGGTCACGCTGATCCTCACGGTGTTCTCGGTGGGTATCGCCCTGGGCTCGATGCTGTGCGAGAAGTTGTCCGGGCGTAAGGTGGAAATCGGTCTGGTACCGTTCGGCTCCTTCGGCCTCACTGTGTTCGGCCTGTTGCTGTGGTGGCATTCCGGCGGTTTCCCGCAGAACGTCCAGGCCAACGACTGGATCGCGGTGCTGAGCTATGGCCAGGCGTGGTGGGTATTGTTCGATATCCTCGGCCTCGGCGTATTCGGCGGCTTCTATATCGTGCCGCTGTACGCGCTGATCCAGTCGCGTACCGCCGAGAAAGAGCGTGCGCGGGTGATTGCGGCCAACAACATCCTTAACGCACTGTTCATGGTGGTCTCGGCGATTGTCTCGATTGTGCTGCTGAGCGTGGCCAAGCTGTCGATCCCCGAGTTGTTCCTGGTGGTGTCGCTGCTGAACATCGCGGTCAACGCCTACATCTTCAAGATCGTGCCCGAGTTCACCATGCGTTTCATGATCTGGCTGCTGGGCCATTCCATGTACCGCGTCGAGCATAAAAACCTCGACCTGATCCCGGACGAAGGCGCGGCACTGCTGGTGTGCAACCACGTATCGTTTGTCGATGCGCTGCTGATCGCCGGCGCGGTGCGTCGGCCGATTCGCTTTGTCATGTACTACAAGATCTATCGTCTGCCGGTGTTGAACTTCATCTTCCGTACCGCCGGGGCGATTCCGATTGCCGGGCGGCATGAGGACATCCAGATCTACGAAAAGGCGTTCCAGCGTATTGCCCACTACCTGAAAGACGGCGAGCTGGTGTGCATCTTCCCGGAAGGCAAATTGACCTCCGATGGCGAGATGAGCGAGTTCCGGAGCGGTGTCACGCGGATTCTTGAAGAGACGCCAGTGCCGGTGATTCCGATGGCGCTGCAGGGGTTGTGGGGGAGTTTCTTCAGTCGCGATCCGAACAAGGGGTTCTTTCATCGGATCTGGTCGCGGGTGACGTTGGTGGCTGGCGCGCCGGTGACGGTGGAGGCGGCGACGCCCGAGGCTTTGCATGGGGTTGTGGGGGAATTGCGTGGGGGTGTCAGGTAGTTTTCTGCTGTGTTTGACGGCCTCATCGCAGGCAAGCCAGCTCCCACAGGTGACCGCGTTCTACTGAGCAACTCGGTCAAGTGTGGGAGCGGGCTTGCTCGCGAAGGCGGTAGTAGCCTAAGCGCTGATCTTGAGCCCGATCAGCCCACAGATAATCAACGCGACACTGGCCAGTCGAAACAGCGCCATGGATTCCCCGAACAGGATAATCCCGGCAATCACCGTGCCCACTGCACCGACACCGGTCCAGATGGCATAGGCGGTGCCCAGCGGCAGCTCCTTCATGGCCAGCCCCAGCAACCCCAGGCTGATGGCCATGGCGGCAATCGTCAGGGCCGTAGGCAGTGGCTTGCTGAAACCGTCGGTGTACTTCAATCCCACGGCCCAGCCGACTTCAAACAGTCCGGCAAAAAACAGAATGATCCAGGACATGATGACCTCGCTTCTATAAGGCGGGGTCGTCCCCTGAATTAATCGCGCGATAGCGTCGCGAGGTCGTCCACGCGAAGCCCGATAGAGTGCCGAATATTGATCAGGTGATCAAGTTTCGGACTTGCTCGCCAGCAGTTCGCGGTCTTCCTTTTCGCTCATCCGCCGGAAGTACGTTGACAGCAACGCCCCGGAAATATTGTGCCAGACGCTGAACAGCGCGCTCGGCACCGCCGCCAGCGGCGAGAAATGCGCACTCGCCAATGCGGCGCCCAGGCCGGAGTTCTGCATGCCCACTTCCAGCGACAGGGATTTGCGTTGCGCCAGCGGCAGCCCGAACACACGGGCGGTGAAGTAGCCCAGCAGGAAACCAAAGCTGTTGTGCAGGATCACCACGGCCATGATCAGCAGGCCCGACTCGGCAATCTTCGCCTGGCTGGCCGCCACCACGGCGGCCACGATCGCCACGATGCTGACCACCGACACCAGCGGCAATACCTCTACGGCATGGCGTACACGGGCGCCCAGCAATCGTTGCGCTACCACGCCAAGCACGATCGGCAGCAACACCACTTGCAGGATCGACCAGAACAACTCCATGAACGACACCGGCAACCAGGCCGAAGCCAGCAGCCAGATCAGCGCGGGCGTCAGCAGCGGGGCGAGGAAGGTGGTGACGGCGGCGATGGCCACCGACAGCGCCAGGTCGCCCCGGGCCAGCCAGGTCATGACATTGGAGGAGGTGCCGCTCGGGCAGCAGCCGACGAGTATCACACCGACGGCAATTTCCGGTGGCAGGTGAAAGACCTGGCACAGCAGCCAGGCGACGCCCGGCATGATCACGAAATGCGCGACCACGCCCAATGCCACGCGCCACGGATGACGCGCGACTTCAGCGAAATCTTCAAGTTTGAGGGTCAGCCCCATGCCGAACATCACCAGGCCCAACAGCGGCACGATGGCGCCCTTGAGGCCGATAAACCAGGCCGGTTGCAGGAACGCGAGCACGGCAAAAATCAGCACCCAGTAGGCGAAGGTATTGCCGACGAAACGGCTCAAGGCGGCGAGTGCGCGCATGGGGATGGTCCTTGTTATTAGAATGCTGGAAGTGCTAACCCGATCAACTGTGGGAGCTGGCTTGCCTGCGATAGCATCACCCGGGTGTAACGGATAAACCGAAGTGCCCGCATCGCAGGCAAGCCAGCTCCCACATTGACTGTGCCCACTTAAGACTTAGATGCCCTGTGGGGTCTCTTCACCGCCCAAGGCCTCAACCAACGCCGGCAGGAAGTCGCCAAACGTCAGCATCATCAGGGTAAAGCTGGCGTCCTGTTGGCCCAGCGCTTCATCGCCGCCGTCCTGTTCAGCCTGATCCTGCAGCAGGTCCTCGAACTTCAGGCGCTTGACGGTCATTTTGTCGTCCAGCATGAAGGACAGTTTGTCCTGCCAGGCCAGGGACAATTGGGTCACGACTTTGCCGGTGGTCAGGTGCAGCTGGATCTCTTCGCCGGTCAGGTCCTGGCGCTTGCAACGCACGATGCCGCCGTCTTCGTGGGTGTCACGCAGTTCGCATTCGTCGAGGACGAAGAAGTCATCGGCCGGTTTCTGGGTGGTGACCCAGTCGGTCATGATGGCGGTTGGCGCGGTTTTCACGGTCAGCGGACGTACCGGCAGGGTGCCGATCACTTCACGCAGGGTGGACAGCAGGTCTTCGGCACGTTTCGGGCTGGCCGAGTTCACCAGGATCAGGCCCTGTTTCGGCGCGATGGCGGCGAAGGTCGACGAGCGACGGATAAACGCACGCGGCAGGAAGGCCTGGATGATTTCATCCTTGATCTGGTCGCGTTCCTTTTTGTAGACCTTGCGCATTTGCTCGGCTTCGATCTCTTCGACCTTTTCCTTCACCGCATCACGCACCACGCTACCCGGCAGGATGCGTTCTTCCTTGCGCGCCGCGATCAGCAGGAAATCACCGCTGACGTGCACCAGGGGCGCGTCTTCACCTTTACCGAAAGGGGCGACGAAACCGTAAGTGGTCAACTCCTGGCTTGCACAAGGGCGCGCCAGTTTGGTGGCCAGTGCAGTTTCCAACGCCTCGGCATCAACAGGCAGATCTTGGGTCAGGCGATAGATAAGCAGGTTTTTGAACCACATGGGGTGAGTCTCTCCTTATATACAAAGGGGGGCATTATTCTCCTCATGGCGCCATAGGCCAACCCTCGCTAAGCCATTGGAAGGCCTGAAAAAAATTATTTAAGAAAGTGCTTGCCAGACCCTGGGTCGCTCCGTAGAATGCGCGCCACACCGAAAGTGAAGGGTGATTAGCTCAGCTGGGAGAGCATCTGCCTTACAAGCAGAGGGTCGGCGGTTCGATCCCGTCATCACCCACCATTCGCTTCTTAGTGTTACGCGCAGCGGTAGTTCAGTCGGTTAGAATACCGGCCTGTCACGCCGGGGGTCGCGGGTTCGAGTCCCGTCCGCTGCGCCATATTCGGTCACCTGGAACGCTGAACGCCAGGTACCACGGAAAGCCCGCTCATTGAGCGGGCTTTTTGCTGTCTGGGGTTTATAAAACCGCCGGTCAAAAAAACGCCCCCGATCATGTGCCGTGATCGGGGGCGTTTTTTTATGCGTTTAGAAATCCCAGCGGGTGGTGACCATGAAGTTGCGTGGCTCACCATAAGCGGCAGAGTTATAGAAGCCGATGTTGGTGTAGTAGGACTTGTCGAAGAGGTTGTTGACGTTCAGCGTCGCCGACACGTTCTTGGTGATCTGGTAGCGGGTCATCAGGTCCACCAGCCAGTACGCTTCCTGGGAAAACTCTTCATAACCGCCATGGGGGGTGTTGTAGATGTCCTGCCAGCCCACGCTCTGCCAGCGCACGCCACCGCCGACGGTCAGCTTGTCCAGGTCTCCCTTGAGCTTATAGGTGGTGTACAGCTTGACCTGGTCTTCAGGCTCGAACGTGGAAATCTTCAGATCCTGGTCGTCACGCACCACCTTGTGGGTGTAGCCGGCCTGAATCTGCCAGCCCGGGCTGAGTTCGCCGGACACTTCCAGCTCATAGCCCTTGGTGACGGCCTTGGTGCCCTTGTAGGCGTAGTTCTGCGGCGTAGGTTTCAGGTTGTTGTAGTCGTCGTCGGAAACGGCGCGGTTGTTTTCGTGGATCTCGAAATACGCCGCGCTGGCGTTCAGCCGGCCGTCGAAGAAATCAGCCTTCAGGCCCAGTTCATAGTTCTGGCCTTCGTCCGGCTCAAGCAATTGGTTCTGCCGGTCGCGGTTGTAGTTTTCCTGGGGCATGAAGATATCGGTGTAGCTGGCGTAGACCGAGTAGGTTTCATTCAGGTCGTACACCACGCCCACATACGGCACAAAGCGTCCGGTCTCGCGGTAGGACGGGTTATTGCCGGTCAGGTGATAATTGACCACCCGTCCCCCGAGCAGCAGCTTCAGGTCATCGGCCAGGTTCAGGCGCGTGGTCATATAGGCGCCGGTCTGGCGAATGGTGTCATCGATGTATTGCTGCGGCGCGCCCCAGTAGGGTTGGGGGGCGTGACCGTGCCAGTTATTGAAGTCGACGAGGTTGGGGGCGAGGTTCCAGTAGCCCTTGCCGTTCCAGTCGGAAATGCCGATGGAGCCGCCCACCACCAGTTCATGCTCACGGCCGCCCAGGCTGAAGGGGCCGCTTGCGTACAGGTCGGCGGAGTCGCTGACGGTTTCCCCGGTGTATTTTTGCGAAGTGATCTGTGCGGTGCCGTCTGCCCGTGGCTCGTCACCCTGAATCGAAGCCATCAGCGCATGGTAGCCGTTGATCTTGTGGTCCAGTTGCAGCTTGGTGACCCAGCCGTTGCCGAGGTCATGTTCAAGCATGGCGAAGGCGGTACGGGTGTATTGCTCCCAACTGCTCCAGTTCGCGGCGTTGTTGAACGAGCGCTTTACGCTATTGCGATCGCCATTGGCGTTGATCAGCGGGAAGCTGCCGGACCAGCTCGATGCGGTGGGCAAGCTGTCCTGATAGTCGCCACCCACGGTCAGCATCGTGTCGGGGGACAGGTCGAACTCCATGATGCCGTAGTACACCGGGCTTTTGCGTGAGTAACGGTCCATGAACGAGCGCTTGTCCTGGTAGGCCGCGACCGCTCGGCCACGCACGTTGCCGCTTTCGGTCATCGGGCCGCTCACATCCAGTTCGCTGCGGTAGTTATCCCAGGAGCCCGCGCCGAGGCTGGCATGGCCCTGGAAATCTGCCGTGGGTTTCTTGCGCACCAGGTTGATCGTGGCCCCCAGCGAGCCTGCACCGGTGAGCAGGCCGGTGGCGCCTTTAAGCACCTCGACCCGGTCATAGATCGCCATGTCGCTCAGGGTATTACCCGCCGAATAGGCAACGTTGCGCGCGGTGGAAGGAATGCCGTCGTACTGAAAGTTGTTGATGGAGAAACCGCGGGCGTAGTAGTTGGTGCGGTCGGTGTCGAAGGCCGACACGGTGATGCCCGGGGTGTGGCGCATCACGTCGTCGACGTTATTCAGGCCGAAGTCATCCATGTGTTTGCGGGTGACCACGGTCACCGATTGCGGGGTTTCCTTGGGGGTCAACACCAGTCGTGTCGCCGTCGCAATGCTGCCTGGAGTGTAGGAATCAGTCCCTTCAGTAACGTTGCCCAACTGGTTGGAGCTGACCTGCGTCGGGCCCAGCTCCATGGCGCCAGTAGCCGCAGGAATGGCTTCCACTGCGTACACCTGATTGCCTTTGATCACCCGGTAGCCACTGCCTTGAAGCAACCTGTCGAACCCCGCGTCCACACTGTAAGTGCCCTTCAGCCCCGGCCCATTCAGCCCCTCCAGGTTCTGGGACTGGAACACAATGGCCACGCCTGCTTGCTGGGCAAACCGGTTGAGTGTGGCACCCAGTGGCCCTGCAGGAATGTCGTAGGCTTGTGCCGCGACGTTGACCGTGTCGGCCTGGGCCAAGTGGATATTCAGCAATGTCGTCGTGAGCAGCGTGAGCGTCAGCGGCGCGCAACTCAACAGGCGCCGACGTGGGTGGGAAGGGATGGGCATGGTGAAGGCAGTCCTTTAGTTGATCGATATACCTTCCTTGACGGGCAGCCCGGAAAAAAGCGGAAGCAATGCGAATAATTATTTTTTACTTTCGGTGCCCGGGCTGACGATCACGAGCCACGGGGTAAAGGTTCTCAGCTTGATGGGCAGGGTTTGGGCCAGCATCTGCAAGGTGCGGTCGGTGTCGTCCAGAGGCAGTACGGCCGAGACCTTGAGATTCGCCAGTGCGGCTCGATCAAACTGCAAGCGGCCCGAACGGTGACGGGCGATCTCGTCCAGCACTTCCGGCAACGGCCGGTTATCCACCACCAGTTGATGGCGGTGCCAGGCGTCGTTGACGCTCGCCGGGTCGATGCTGCCAGACAAACGCACGGCGTCCGCACTGACCTGCGCCCGCGAGCCGGCGTCAACTTCCAGCGTCTGCTGGCCATTCGCGCTTTTTGCCGCCACGCGGGATTCGAGCATGCTCAGCACCGTTACATCGCCTTCGCGCTTGACCACAAACCGCGTGCCCAACGCGCGCAGGGTACCTTGGGCGGTCTGCACCACAAACGGCCGCTCGCGATCGTGAGCCACTTCTACCAAGATCTCGCCTTGCAGCAGTTCGATGCGGCGCTGCCGGTTGTCGAAATACAGGTTCGCCGCACTGATGCCGTTCAACGTCAGCGTGGAGCCGTCCGCCAGGCGCAGGGTTTTCCACTCGCCGGGGCCGTTGTGCACATCGGCCATCCACTGTTGTGGGTAAGGGCTGTAGAGCAGCGCCACAGCGGGCAGGGCCAGGCTGCACGCCAATACCAGCGCGCGGCCGTAGTGCTTGCGGGTTTTCCCGGGCCGTGGAAACGCGGCGTTCAAGGCCGCCCGCGCCGGGGCTTTTTGCCCGCGCAGGGCCTGCATCCGTGCGACCACGTCTTCCATGCGCGCGGCGGAAGCGGCGTGTTGTGGGCCTTGCTGCTTCCAGCGTTCGAATGCCTGGCGCTGGGCTTCGGTCAATTCGCCTTCGTGCAGGCGAAGCATCCATTCGGCGGCTTGTTCGTCGATCTGTTGGCGGGAGTCAGGCATGCGCGGCTCAGATGTCCACGCTGTGGCTGCAATGCAGCAGGGCCTGGATCAAGTATTTGCGGACCGTACGCTCCGACAGTTTCAGTTGGCGGGCGATTTGCTGCTGGGTCAGGTCTTCGAGGTAATACAGCACAAACGCCTGACGCACGTTGTCGTGCATGCCTTCAAGAATAAACGCGATGTGTTCAAGGGCTTCCAGGGTGGCGTGGAGCTGTTCAGGCGACTGAAAACCTTCCAGGGTTTCCACCGTCAGCATCAGTTCCTGAAGGTAGGCGTTTTCAATCTGCTTGCGCCGGGCCTGGTCGATGATCAGCCGCCTGGCAGTGGTGCTCAAATAGGCGCGGGGTTCGCGAATGCCCGTCACGGACTCCCGCGCGTGCAGAATCCGCGCGAAGGTGTCCTGCGCCACGTCGGCGGCGTTGTGGGTACAGCCCAGTTTTCGGCGCAACCAAGTGAACAGCCAGCCGTGATGCTCGCTGTACAGCTCGGTAATCTCCCGTTGGAACGGCGGTTCACCCACAGACATAAGGCGCGACCCAGGTGTTATTGAGAATAATTGTTAATTGTGGGGCCAAGGCTTGGGCAAACGCAATAGACTCGCGTTTGCACCCAAAGCACCGGTTTTGCGGGGCGCGCGTGGGGGAAGGCAAAATATTTTAAATAAATTGCATTTAAATCATGACATTACGGAAAAATGCTATAGAATGCGCCCCACACCGAAAGTGAAGGGTGATTAGCTCAGCTGGGAGAGCATCTGCCTTACAAGCAGAGGGTCGGCGGTTCGATCCCGTCATCACCCACCATTCGCTTCTTAGTGTTACGCGCAGCGGTAGTTCAGTCGGTTAGAATACCGGCCTGTCACGCCGGGGGTCGCGGGTTCGAGTCCCGTCCGCTGCGCCATATTTAGGTTACCTGGAACGCTGAACGCCAGGTGCCACGGAAAGCCCGCTCATTGAGCGGGCTTTTTTGTGCCTGGGATTCAGGTCAGCGACTGAGTGCCGACTCTGCCTGGACCCGTGCGGGGGCCCGCCGAGCCAGAAACGCAAAAACCACCATCGCCGTCAGCAGGGTGAATCCTGCGAGCAATTGCAGCAGGGTGTTAAAGCCTGCGAGGTAGGCCGCGCGCAGTTCGGCCAGTGGAATCGCCGTGCCGGCCTGCAGGACATCACCCATCACCAGCGCTTGTGCAATCACTGAAACATCCGCCGCAGCGCTACCCCGCAAGTGGTGCGCCACCAAGGCGCCCAGCACGGCCATGGTGATCGCCAACGCCACGCCTTCACTGGCCACGCGGGTCGTATTGAAAATCCCCGCCGCCATTCCTGCGCGCTCCTTCGGCACCACGCTGATCGCCAGGCCATCCATCAGGCCCCACGGCAACCCCGTGCCGATCCCGATCACCAGCATCGCGGCGACGGTTTGCCCGGGCTGCCCGGCCAGGCTTAACCCCCACAAGCCCGCCGCCGCGATCAGCAAGCCAATGGCACACAACACACCCGCCGACAGCCAGCGCGTCAGGGTGGCGGCGATCATCGGCACCACCAGCATCGGTGCCGACAGCGCCAGCATCATCAAACCCGCATCCAGCGCGCTGGCGCCTTCCACACCGATAAAACGCAGGGGCAGCAACACGATCAGCACGATGTAGCAGTAACAGGTGCCGATCGGCAGCAACTGCACGCCAAGAAAGCGTGGGAAGCGAAACAGCCGCAGGTCCAGCATCGGTTGGCTTGAGCGATTTTCGACGAGGATAAACACCAGCAGAAATACTGCCGCTGCCACCAGCAGGGCATCAACCAGCGGCGACGTCCAACCGTGTTCCGGGGCGAGGATCACCGCCGTGGTCAGGGCCACCAGCATGGCCGAAAACGTCAGTACGCCGGTGGTATCCAACCGCAGCGCCTGCGGGTCGCGGCTTTCACGCATTTTGGGCGCGGCAAACAGCAGCGAGAGGCCGGCGAGCAGGGCGGTGCCGAGGAAAATCGCGCGCCAGCCCCAGTGCTCGATCATCAACCCCGAGAGCAACGGCCCAAACGCCAGGCCTGCACCGAACGTGGTGCCCAGCAAGCTGAAGGCTCGGGTGCGCGCGTGGCCGTCAAACTCCTGGGCCAGCGCGGCACAGCCACTGGCCAGCGCCGTGGCCGCCGCGACGCCCTGCACGCCACGCAATATATCCAGCCAGAAAATCCCCGGTACCATTGCCAGTAGCACGGAGACCACGGTGAACAGTGTCATGCCCCACAAGAAAAGGCGCTTTCTCCCATACAGATCAGCGAGGGTGCCGGCGGCCATCAGCAGGCTGCCGAAACTCAGCATGAAGGCGTTGGTGATCCACGCCAGTTGGCTGGGCTGGGCGGCAAACGCCTGGCCGATAAACGGCGTGGCGACGGCGCCGCCGGTGAAGCTCATGGGCAATACGAGGGCGGCCAGGCAAATCGCGGCCAGGATGGAATATCGGCCAGGGGCGGGCACAGGTTCGGGTGTGATGTTCATGGGTTATTCCCGCAGGTCTGAAGATGTAAAGACTCTAATCAGGATGCAATTGTGGATAAACGGGCTTACATTCCGTTCATAACGGACCCTATGGATGTAATGGCGTGATGGATAACCTGAGCGGCGTGATCGCCTTTGTAAAAACGGCCGAAGCCCTGAGCTTCACCGGTGCGGCCCGCGCGATGGGGATTTCCGCCTCGGCGGTGGGCAAGAACGTCGTCAAGCTGGAGGCGTCGTTGAATGTGCGGCTGTTGCACCGCAGCACGCGCAAGGTCAGCCTGACCGCCGAAGGCCAACTGTTCTATGAGCGCTGCCGGAAAATTCTCGACGACCTGCAAGACGCCCGCGCCATGCTCTCCCATGCCATGCAGGCGCCCCGGGGCAAGTTGCGGGTCAGCCTGCCCACCATCGGCTATCGCTTTCTTTTTCCCCACATGATGGCGTTCCGCAAAGCCTACCCGGAGATCGAACTGGAGCTGGATTTCAACGACCACCTGGTGGACGTGATCGAGGAGGGCTTCGACGTGGTCATCCGCAGCGGCGGCCTGGCGGATTCGACCCTGATGGCCCGCAGGCTGGGGCCGTTCAGGTTTGTGTTGTGTGCGTCGCCCGAGTACCTGCGCGCCAACGGTCGGCCGCACTCCCTGGGCGACCTGGAGCACCACCCGTGTCTGCGTTACCGCTTCGCCACCACCGGAAAAATCATGGACTGGACCTTGTCCGCCAACCCGGCCATCACCCAATTGCGCCTGCCCACCGCGCTGACCTTGAACAACATGGAGGCCATGCTCAGGGCCGCGATGGATGGCCATGGCATTGCCTACGTGCCGGACTTCCTGGCCCGCGAGGCCCTCGCCCAAGGCCAGCTGGAAACTGTGCTCGACGGCCATTCCGATGACCAGGGCCAGTTCTGGGCGCTGTGGCCTTCCAGCCGGCACCTGTCACCGAAGATCCGCGTGTTTGTCGACTTCGCCGCCGCCCATCTGTTCACAACCCCACCAGCCGGTAGCCCACCTGCAACTCGGTAATGAAGTACTGCGGCTGGGCCGGGTCCGCCTCCAGCTTTTGCCGCAGATGGGCCATATGCACCCGCAAATAGTGGGCGCGGTCCACGTAATCCAGGCCCCACACTTCGAGCAGTAATTGGCGATGGGTGAGTACCCGGCTTTGCCCGCGAATCATCGCGCAGAGCAGGCGGTATTCGATGGGCGTCAGGTGCACCGGCAGGCCCTGGCGCCACACTTCATGGGTCGCCAGGTCTACTTCAATCTCGCCAAATGCCACCTTGCTGGTGGCCGCCACCGTGCCGGTTTGCCCGTGTCGACGCAGTTGCGCACGGATGCGCGCCAGCAACTCGGGCACGCCGAAAGGTTTGGTCAGGTAGTCATCGGCGCCGGCATCCAGGGCTGCGACTTTTTCCTCCTCGCGATCCCGCGCCGACAGCACCAGGATCGGCACCGCCAGCCAACCCCGCAGCTCGCTGATCAACTGTTTGCCGTCGCCGTCCGGCAGGCCGAGGTCGACGATCACCAGGTCTGGCTGACGGCTGGAGGCGTGGATCAACGCGCGCTTGACGCTGTCGGCCTCGAACACCTGGAAGCCCTCATCCTGCAGGGCGATGCCGACAAAGCGGCGGATATTGGCCTCGTCTTCAACAATCAGAATGCGTGCAGTGCTCATAGGGCGTCCATTGAGGGCGGGGTGCCCGCCGGTAAAGTGATGACGAAATGCATGCCGCGCTCGCGGCCAGGCTTGGCTTCGATGCGCCCGCCGTGGGCTTCGACGATGCGCTTGGCCAGGGCCAGCCCCAGGCCGATGCCGGCGACGGAAGACTCCTGCTGGCCACGGGCAAACGGTTCGAACAGATTGGCCGGCGCGCTGCCCGGGCCGGTCTCGCTGACTTCCAGCAGGATGCTGTCCGACACTGCGCGGGCGGCCACGGTAATGACGGTGCCGGGCGGGGTGTACTTGGCAGCGTTGTCCAGCAGGTTGACCAGCACCCGTTCGATCAACAGCGCGTCGACTTCCACCAGCGGCAACTGCGGGTCCAATGTGGTGTGCAGCACATGCCGGGCCAGCGGTTCGCGCAATTGGCGCAAGGCGCTGCCGACGATTTCTTCCAGCAAGTGCCATTGCCGGTTGAGCCGCACGCCACGCTCTTGCATGCGGGCCATGTCCAGCAGGTTTTCGATCAGGCGTTGCATGGAAGTGGCCTGCTCATGAATGCCCTGCAGCAGCTCGGTCAGCGGTCCTGGCGGCGCATGGGGCAGGGCGGTGTCGGCGGCGCCGATCAGGGTGGTCAGCGGTGTGCGCAAGTCGTGGGAAATCGCCGCGAGCAGGGTGTTGCGCATCTTCTCGCCTTCCATCTGCACCAGGGTGCTTTGGGCTACTTCGACGAAGTGCACACGCTCCAGGGCAATCGCCAACTGGCTCATGCAGGCTTCCAGCAGGCGGCGTTCTTCGGGCTCGTTGAGGCGTTCGCTTTGTGCCAGTTCCAGCACCAGCACGCCGCGCACGCGCATCGGTGCCTTGAGCGGCAGGTAGCAGCCTTTGGCGGCGGATAAGGTGTCGGTGCCCTGGCCGGCGGACTGGCCGTGGTCGTAGGTCCACTGGGCGATGCTGTCGTCGATCGGTAAGCCGCCTGCGCCCACGCTGTGCACGCCATCGGCGGCGTCCGGCAGGGCCAGGCCGACCCGCGCCTCGAACACGCCACTGAAGGTGCGCAGCGCGACTTCGCTGATCTGCTCCACGGTCAACGCCGCCGACAGGTCGCGGGCCAGGCGTGCCAGCGAGGTGGCGCGGCGTTCCCGAGCGGCGGCGGTGCGGGCTTCGTGGCGCAGGCGGGCGGTGAGTTGCCCGGTGATCAGGGCGATGCCGAGCATCAGCGCAAAGGTGAAGAAATACTGCGTGTCATTGACCGTAAACGAGTAGCGCGGCTGGACGAAAAAGAAGTCGAAACACAGCACTGCCAGCATCGCCGCCCAGACGCCGGGGCCGCGCCCGAAACGCAGGGCCACCAGCACTACCGTGAGCAGGAACAGCATCACCACGTTGGCCAGCTCGAACACTTGCAGCAGCAGCGAGGCGATGGCGCTGGCGGTGAAGCAGGCGAGGGTCGCCCAGAGATAGGCCAGGGTTTTGCCGGGCGCCGGCGTCGGTTTTTCATGGGGCGGGGCTGTGGCAGGCAATAAGCCGTGGGCAATCACGATCTGGTCGATTTGCGGATGATGCCGGCTGATCCGGTCGCCCACCGACTGATGCCAGAACCGCCATGCCCGGCGCGGGTGATGGCCAAGCACCAGGCGATTGGCGTTGTGTTCCCGGGCACAGGCGGCCAGCGCTTCGGCGACGTCCATGCCCGGCAATGTTGCCGTGTCGGCGCCGAATTCGCTGGCCAGGGCCAGGGTTTTCATCGCCGTGAGGTAGCGCCTGGCGCCGCGCCCCTGGGCTGCGGCGACGTGCACCACGATCCAGTCGGCTTCGAGCTTTTGCGCCAGGCGTGCAGCTTCGCGCACCAGGCGCTCATCCCCGGCGTCACCGGCCACGCCCACCAGCAACCGCTCGCGGGCGGGCCACAGGGTCTTGATTGACTGTTCGCGACGGTACACGCGCATCTGCGTGTCGACCCGGTCGGCGGTGCGGCGCAGGGCCAGTTCCCGCAGGGCCAATAAATTGCCCTTGCGGAAAAAGTGCCGCGACGCGCGCTCGGCCTGGGGGCCCAGGTACACCTTGCCGTCTTTCAAACGTTGCAGCAGGTCATCCGGCGGCAGGTCGACCACCACCACTTCGTGGGCGTTGTCGAACACGTGGTCGGGTACCGTTTCCCGCACGCGAATGCCAATGATCCCACTCACCAGATCGTTAAGGCTTTCCAGGTGCTGGACGTTGAGGGTGGTCCACACATCGATGCCGGCGCTGAGCAGTTCTTCCACGTCTTGCCAGCGTTTCGGGTGGCGCGAGCCGGGCACGTTGCTGTGGGCCAGTTCATCCACCAGCAGCACGGCAGGACGACGTTGCAGGGCGGCGTCGAGGTCGAATTCGGTGAGGGCAAAGTCGCGGTGCAGGCGGTGGGCGCGGGGCAGTTGTTCAAGGCCGTTGAGCAGGTCGGCGGTTTCCTCGCGGCCGTGGGTTTCCACCACGCCGGCGAGTACGTCACGGCCCAGGCTGACTTCCCGTTGCGCCGCGTCGAGCATGGCGCAGGTCTTGCCCACACCGGCGTTGGAACCGAAGTAGATACGCAATTTGCCGCGCAAGGCGGCCTGTTCTTCCTGCTGGACCCGGGCGAGCAGGGCGTCGGGGTCGGGGCGTTCTTCGTTTAATGCGGGCATGTCATTCCTGGTAAATGCGGTTCAATTGTGGGAGCGGGCTCGCCACAGCAATCCCGCTCACACAGTGGATTTGCGGTGCTACGCGAGACCCAGCCCGGTCAGCACCAGGTCAATCAGCTTGATACCGGCAAACGGCACCAGCACGCCGCCCAGGCCATAGATCAGCAGGTTGCGATTGAGCAACGCCGCCGCACCCATCGCGCGGTAGGTCACGCCGCGCAGGGCCAGCGGAATCAACGCGACAATGATCAACGCGTTGAAGATCACCGCGCTGAGAATCGCCGAGTTGGGGCTGGTCAGGTGCATCACGTTCAACGCACCGAGCTGCGGGTAGGTCGCGACAAACGCCGCCGGGATGATCGCGAAGTACTTCGCCACATCATTCGCCACGCTGAATGTCGTGAGGGCGCCACGGGTCATCAGCATCTGTTTGCCGACCTCGACCACCTCAATCAACTTGGTCGGGTTGCTGTCGAGGTCGACCATGTTGCCGGCCTCTTTCGCCGCCTGGGTGCCGCTGTTCATTGCCACCGCCACGTCGGCCTGGGCCAGTGCCGGGGCGTCGTTGGTGCCGTCGCCGGTCATGGCCACGAGCTTGCCCTGGGCCTGGTAGTCGCGGATCAGTTGCAACTTGTCTTCCGGGCGCGCCTCGGCCAGGAAGTCATCCACGCCGGCTTCCACCGCAATCGCGGCGGCGGTCAGGCGGTTGTCGCCGGTGATCATCACGGTCTTGATGCCCATGCGCCGCAGTTCGGCAAAACGCCCCTTCATGCCGCCCTTGACCACGTCCTTCAGCTCCACTACGCCCAAGGCTTTGGCACCGTCGGACACCACCAGCGGCGTACTGCCGCGGCGCGATACTTCGTCGACCTTGGCCTGCAGGGTTGCCGGAAAACTCCCGCCCAACGCTTCGATATGACTGCGGATGGCATCCGCTGCGCCCTTGCGAATGCCTCGGCCTTCGGGCAGGTCGACACCGCTCATGCGGGTCTGGGCGGTGAAGTGCACAAAGCTTGCGCCCAGGGCGTTGATGTCCCGCGCGCGGATGTCGAATTTCTGCTTGGCCAACACCACGATGCTGCGGCCTTCCGGCGTTTCGTCGGCCAGGGACGCCAGTTGCGCCGCGTCGGCCAGTTCGGCTTCCTTGACCCCCGGGGCCGGCAGGAAACTGCTGGCCTGGCGATTGCCCAGGGTGATGGTGCCGGTCTTGTCCAGCAGCAACACATCGATGTCACCCGCTGCCTCAACGGCGCGGCCCGAGGTGGCGATCACATTGGCCGACATCATCCGGCTCATGCCCGCCACGCCGATGGCCGAGAGCAGGCCGCCGATGGTGGTGGGGATCAGGCACACCAGCAACGCCACCAGCACCGTGGCGCTGACCACGCTGCCGCTGCCGCTCATGGCCACGGCGAAGATCGAGTATGGGCTCAGCGTGGCGATCACCAGCAGGAACAACAGGGTCAGGCCCACCAGCAAAATCGTCAGGGCGACTTCGTTGGGGGTCTTCTGGCGCTTGGCGGATTCGACCATCGAGATCATGCGGTCGAGGAATGACTCGCCCGGGTTGACGCTGATGCGCACCACCAGCCAATCCGACAGCACCCGCGTGCCGCCGGTGACCGAGGAAAAGTCGCCGCCGGCTTCGCGAATCACCGGCGCCGATTCGCCGGTGATTGCGCTTTCATCCACCGAGGCCACGCCTTCGATCACCACGCCGTCCAGCGGCACCAGGTCGCCGGCTTCGATCAGCACCACCTGGTCCTTGCGCAACAGCGTCGCTTCGGTCGGCAGCCACGCCGCACCGTGCCTGGGTTGTTGCAGCAGCTTGGCCAGGGTCTGGCGTTTCATCCCGCGCAGGCTGGCGGCCTGGGCGCGGCTGCGGCCCTCGGCCAGGGCCTCGGCGAAGTTGGCGAACAGCACGGTGAACCACAGCCACAAGCTGATGCTGAGGATAAACCCGCTGGGGGCTTCACCCTGGCCGCCGAGGGACTGGAACCACAGCAGGGTAGTGAGGATGCTGCCCAGGTACACCACGAACATCACCGGGTTTTTCCACTGCGCCTGGGGCAGCAGTTTCTTGAACGCATCGCCGCAGGCAGTGAGCACGATGGCGCGGTCAAACAGAGGTAAACGAGCTTTCTTGATCATGGGGGAATCTCTTACTCACTGGCCGCAAGGGGGGGCTGACGCAGGGGCAGGCGGGCGTCCAGCGCGAGGTTGAGTTGCAGCACATTGACCCGGGGTTCGCCGAGCAAACCGAAGGTGCGGCTGGCGGTGTTTTCGTTCACCAGTTGCAGCACGTCGGCTTCGGGGATCTGCCGCAGGCGGGCGACCCGTGCCAACTGGATGCGCGCGTTGGCCACCGAGATATGCGGGTCCAGGCCGGAGGCGGAGGCGGTGACTGCATCCACCGGTACCTGGGCGTCGGGGGCGAGGCCGTTGTCCTGGCGATAGGCTTTAACCCGGGCTGCGACCTGGTCCACCAGTTTCTGGCTGATCGGGCCCAGGTTGCTGGCGCCGCTGGAGCCTGCGTTGTAGGGCTGCGAGACGCTTTTGCCCGGGTCTTGCGGGTCGGCGCCGAGGGTCATGCTCGGGCGGCCGTGGAAGTAGCCAGGCTGGGTGAAATCCTGGCCGATCAATGCCGAGCCAACCACCAGTCCGTCACGTTCAATCAGCGAACCCTGGGCCTGGAACGGGAACAGCAACTGCGCGGCGAAGGTGGTGAAGATCGGGTAGGCGAGGCCGGTCAGCGCCATGAAAAACACCGCTGAAACCAGCATCGGGCGCAACAGCCCTTTGAATATCGATTGAGTCGTCATCAACGTGTCCTTAGTTGTACGTCTGGCCGGACAGCAACTGCAGTTGCTCCACCAGCGGGCCGAGCGCGAGCGCCGGCAGGAAAGTCAGGCCACCCACTACCAGCACTACAAACACCACCAGCACCATGAACAATGGCGTCGCGGTGGGGATGGTGCCGGCACCGGCAGGCACGGTCTTTTTCATCGCCAGGGAGCCCGCCACGGCGAGCATCGGCAGCATGGTGAAGAAGCGCCCGATCAACATCGCGAGGCCAATGGTGGTGTTGAAAAACGGCGTGTTGGCATTCAGACCGGCGAACGCCGAACCGTTGTTGGCGGTGCCCGAGGTGTAGGCGTAGAGCACCTCGCTGAACCCGTGTGGGCCGAGGTTATTCAGGCTGGCCATGGTGTCGGGCCACAAGGCGGCAAGGGCGGTGAAACCGAGGATGCTGATGGGGTGTGCGAGCACCGAGAGCATCACCAGTTTCATCTCCCGGGCCTCGATCTTCTTGCCGAGGAATTCCGGGCTGCGGCCAATCATCATGCCCACCAGGAACACCGTCAGCAGCGCGTACTGGATCAGGTTGATAAAGCCCACGCCGTCGCCGCCAAACACGCAGTTGAGCATCATCTGCGCCAGGGGCACGAAGCCGCCCATAGGGGTCAACGAGTCGTGCATCGCGTTGACCGAGCCGGTGGTGGCCGCAGTGGTGGTGGCGATAAACAGACTGCTGTCGGCGATGCCGAAACGCAGCTCCTTGCCTTCCATATTGCCGCCGCTTTGCTCGATGGACAGCGTCTGGTTGGCGCCGGCCTGGGTCAGCAGCGGGTTGCCGTTTTGCTCCGCGCCATACACCAGCGCGAGAAAGCCGATGAACATCACCAGGAACGTGCCGAAAAACACCCAGCCCTGACGGCGTTGCAACAGCATGCTGCCGAAGGTGTAAGTCAGCGCCGACGGGATCAGCAACATGCTCAGGATGTGCAGGGCGTTGGTCAGCGGTGTCGGGTTTTCGAACGGATGCGCGGCGTTCATGCTGAAGAAGCCGCCGCCGTTGGTGCCGATATGCTTGATCGATTCAAAGCTCGCCACCGCGCCGACAATCAACTGTTGCTGCGCGCCTTCAAGCGTTGTCGCCAGGGCTTGCGAGGCAAAGGTCTGCGGCATGCCTTGCCACACATAAACCAGCGCCATGCCCACACACAGCGGCAGCATCACGCGGTACAGGGTGCGGGTGAAGTCGACCCAGAAGTTACCGATATCCGCCGAGCTTGAGCGGCTCAAACCGCGGATGAAGCCGGCGGCGGCGACCACCCCTGACGTGGCACCGACAAACATCAGGAAGGTGATCACGGCCATCTGGCTGAAGTTCGACAGGCTGGTTTCGCCCGAGTACGCCTGCCAGTTGGTGTTGGTAATAAAAGAGGCGGCGGTGTTGAACGCCAGGTCCGGGGTTTGCGCGGCCAGCCCGAGTGGGTTGATCGGCATCACTGCTTGCAGTCGCAGGATGAAGTAGCCGAGCAGCATCATCGCCGCGTTGGACAGCAGCAGGGCCGAACCATAGCGGGCCCAGCCCATGGTTTCCAGCGGGTCGATGCCCAGCATGCGGTAGGTATAACGTTCCGGCAGGGCGTGGCGGGTCCCGGTGAAAACCCGGGTCAGCCACTTGCCCATCAGCACGGCGAGCCCGGTCATCAACCCCAGGACCAGCGCAAATTCCAGCAAAGTGCTTAGCATGTCGAGGCTCCGTTCAAATCTTGCCCATGGCGACAATGGCCATGGCTGTCGCGGCAAAAAACACCAGGGAGAGGCCGATAAAAATCACGTCGTACATGGCGGGCTCCCTAGAACTTTTCGGCGCGAATGAGGGCATAACCCAGATAAGCGAA
The DNA here is from genome assembly GCF_012935715.1 of Pseudomonas sp. ADAK13. Taxonomy (NCBI): domain Bacteria; kingdom Pseudomonadati; phylum Pseudomonadota; class Gammaproteobacteria; order Pseudomonadales; family Pseudomonadaceae; genus Pseudomonas; species Pseudomonas sp. ADAK13. Next base: position 109,103 of record NZ_CP052860.1, on the reverse strand, counting down.
CAGCCCGACGGCGCATAAGCCGCTGGCGATATAGATGAACTTGAGTGTGAGCACGGTGGAACTCCCCTGATTAATAAGCCGCGATTGCGGACGCGGGGAGGTTAAGAGGTTGGGCATCAAGTTCGGGCACTGATTGCCGGTGCGGGTATTAAGACGGTGTATAGATGGATTTGTGGTGGGCGAACGAAAACAAGGGATAGCCCGGGGGTGGGGTATCCCTTGAAAGTCTGGGGTTCTGCTGCTTTTGATGATCAGCTTATTTGGCTTTCTTTTTCTTTGATTCGCGGGTGGCGAGTTGTTCGAAGCAGAACGCGGCGGCGCCGAACAGGGCGATCATTGAGAGGACGATCATGCCTAAAGTTGAACTTTCCACGATGACTTCCTGCGGGGGTGATTGGTGTGGAGTTCACAGTAGTGGAGGGGGGATTAGTTGCTCAATAGAGACGACGTAAACGTTATGGCTTGGGTTGAATCTATACGGGTTCTTTACGTGGCTGTTGTGTGTATATCCGTTTTTTAGGTGAAGGCTACTTATGGTTTCGCTCTTACAGCGACTCACTTTGGAAAAGCCCCAAAGTAAGCAAAGGGCTCTGCCCCGCCTGTCGGCACCTCGCTAAGGCTCGGTGTTCCCTCACTCCGGCATTGCTCCGCGGGCCGCCGCGACGGGGCGTCCCTGCCCCGTCGCGGCTAAACCGGCGTCCTGCCGGTTTACCCGCTCCTCAATCCCTGCGTTCGGCCTCGGCGGCGTTTTTCAAGGTAGTTGTCGCGTTCACCGTCGTACTACGCGGCTTTTATCACCACTGTCAGCTCCCTTTCAGGGTTCAGATACACCGTCCCGATAGGGTTCCAGTTGCGTGTCTCACCTGACCATCTTTCCGGTCTTCTCTCTCTGGCTTGCCTGTATACCGCATCTCGGCGAGCCAAGATTTCCCGGTCTTTCCCTTCGTGACGTTGAGCGGGTGTCACGAAGCGGATCCGACTATGACGGTGCACGGTGTTGTACCAGGTCATAAAATTCCTTACCCAGATACGCGCCTCATCCAGGCTGGAAAACCCGTCCTGCGGCCACTGCGGGCAGTATTTCAGCGTTCTGAACAACGATTCCGAGTACGGGTTGTCGTTACTGACCCGTGGTCTACCGCGAGACGGCGTGATGCCCAAGTCGTACATCTTGGTTAGTAGCGTTAACGATTTCATCGGCGCACCGTTGTCCGAGTGAAGCACCAACGGCTGGAGCCAACACTTTTCCTGAGTCACGCTTCGTTGCAGCAACGCGGCTGCTTTTTCACCGCTTTCTGCTTCGTAAACTTCCCAACCCACCGCCTTCCGGCTGTAGATATCCTCGATCAGATAGAGGTAGTAAAACTTTCCGCGAACCGGTGACGGCAAGTAAGTGATGTCCCATGACCACACTTGATTGGCGGCGGTCGCCGCATAAGTCGTGGGCGCCTCATGACGATGCGGCCGCTTGGCACGCGAGCGATGTTGCTGCTGACCTGCCGCGTGCAGTACGCGATAAAATGTCGCCTCCGAGGCCATGTAACGCCCCTCGTCAGCCAGCTGTGGCACGATTTGGCTCGGCGGCAGATGCGCATAGGTTTTGCTGTTGCACAGCGTCACGATACTTTGCCGTTCAAGCTCACTGAGTGCGTTGTTCGGCATCCGCCTGAGCGTCGTCGTGCGCCCATCCGCCAAGATTTCTTCCGGCAAATTCCAGCGTTGCAGTGTCCTCAGTGAAAGGCCTACCTCCTGACAAGCAGGCGCCCTGCGGGCGCCCGCCAGGATGGCTTCATTGAGCCAACCAACGAGTAAATACCGTTCTGGCAACAAGGTCAGTTGTCCTCGTCGTCGCTCCCCAGTAGGCATTGAGCTTTTTCTCAGCACCAGTAACGCCGCCGTCTCGGCCAGCGCCGCATCCTTGCGGCGTAGTTCGCGCTCAAGCTCACGGATCCTTTTTTATCATCCCGTGACTGCCCTGAACTCGCCGTTTTCGCAGCTGGTTTTTGGGTGCTACTGGCGATAAACGCATTACGCCAATCGGTAATCTGCTCGGGAAAAATACCTTTTCTTCGGCAATATTCACCGATCTCCAGTTCCGACAGCGAACCGGTCTCTATGATGACCGTCAGTTTGGATTCGGCTGACCAATTTTCGGCGGGTTGTTTAGCGTCGGACAATTGCGTTCCTCTGGCAGCAGCTTGTTTGCGCCAATAATGGAGAGACATATCGCTGCAACCTTCGCGGCGAGCGACCTCCGCTGCTGAAAGGCTCAGGGGCGGAAGCATCATTTTCAGCAGTGCGGCTTTACGTTCATCTGAGTAGAAAGGCATGACCATACTCTTGCCGCCCCCGAAATGTGTTCAAAAAGCGGTGGACGCGACAACTACCCTGACACCGGGGGTCGGGCTTATTGGGGCAGTCAGATCAAGATCAAAAGCACAGCGGCCTACAGGCCGGCTTGAGTGGTAGAAGCCAGATCAAAAGCGAAAGCCAAATCTTAAACTGATGCAGCTCTGCTTTTCTGTAGGAGCTGGCTTGCCGGCGATGCAGACACCTCGGTGCATCAGGTACACCCAGTAGATGCCATCGCAGGCAAGCCAGCTCCCACATTTGACCGTGCCCGCTGTAGATTTTGATTTTGATCTTGCTTTTGCTTCACACCACTCAAGCCGGCCTGTAGGCCGCTGTGCTGTTGATCTGCTTTTGATCTTGATCTTAGGCGCCCCGTTAAACCACGCTGGCCGAACGCAGGTAGTACGGAGCGGGTAAACCGGCAGGACGCCGGTTTAGCCGCGACGGGGCAGGGACGCCCCGTCGCGGCGGCCCGCGGAGTAGTACCGGAGTGAGGGCACACCGAGCCTAGGCGAGGTGCCGAGTGGTGGGGCAAGAGCGTTTTGCTTACTTTTGCGCTTTTCAAAAGTGAGACGCTGTAAGAGCGGAACCCATACCAGCCATCACCCAAATAACGGATATGCCCCCCAACCCCAGGGCACTACAAATTCCGGCTATGCCGATAATCACTGACCGCCTCATACACCGCCTTGCGCAACCGATTAATCCCCCCAATCGGCCGATGCGCCTCCACCCCAAACCACGGATTAAACGACTGGTTATCACACGCCAGATTCAACTCGGGCGTATCAAAATCCTGCGCCGGAATCACCACCTTGGCCACCGTCTCAAACGGCGCATCACTCTCTTTCCATTCAATGCTGGTGTCCTCGATCGGCATGAACTTCTGCGGATTCTGCCGCTGAACCTGCAACACAAAACACGCCGCCACCCGGTCGGTGGACAGTTGCTGATTCAACGCACTGCGTAAAAAGTTCGGCAGGTCCTGGTTCTGCTTGGGCAGCACATACGCAGGACAACCCTGGGGATCCGGCGCCACCCGAAACTTCACATTCGCCGTCCCAAACTTATACGGCGACACCGAAAAGTAAGTCGTCTGCACAGGGCTCCCCGGCGGTGGCGCCAACGTCGCCAGCGCGATAAACAGATGCCGCACCTGCCAACTGCGTGGATCCACCCCGGGGAAAAACGCCATGACTTTTTTGCCATCAGCCTGAGCCGAAATGTTCTGCGCATACTCCGCCACATCACTGACAAAAAAGTTCGGATGGCTGAACATCACAAAATCCTGCTCACCCCGCGCCTGCTGATCCGCCAGCAACTGTTTGCCCGGCACGTCCAGCAACTTGATCGCCATGCCCCGGGCGTCCCGGATGCTGTCGAACTGCGGATACGCATTGCCGTTGGACAAACGCATCATCGCCTGCCAGGTCTTGCCCGGCTCGGCGAATACACCCTGGCGCAGGGCCGGGTCGAGGTCCGGCAGTACGCTGACCTCGGCCTTCACGCAACCATGGGCCTTGGCATGCGCATCCCGCAGGTAGCGCGTGCCTTCGCGGTGTTGATCAACGATGCGCACCGCGGTCTGGATGATGCCCTGGGTCATGGCCGCTTCCCCGGGAGGAATCTGTTCATCCGGCGACACCGGGCCGCTGTGCTGCCAGCTGAACCACAGGGTGGACAGCAACCAGCCCAGCAGCCCCAGACCCACCAGCCATAACACGGTCTTGCCGAGAAACGCGCCGAGGCGCAGCCAAAGTCGAGCGAGCATTTTAAAATCCTTTTCTGCGAAGTCGGTGGGTCAGGGCAGTTGCTGTTCCAGCGGGCCGCCCAGCACTTTCAAATATTCCAGCAGCGCCCAGCGTTCCTGGGGCAGCAAGCCTCGGCCAATCACCCCGTTGCCACGCTGGCCGGCACGGAATTCATGGCCGCTGTTGTGGTTGCCGGTGATGCGCGTATCGAACAGGAACGCGTTGGGGAACGCTGCCGTTTGATAACCCAGGTGGCGCGGGTCGTATTCAAAGGTGCCTTTATAGAAGGTCGGGCTGCGCTCGTCCTGGGGCGAGAGCAATTGGTAGATCGTCGGCACCGAGCCGTTGTGCAGGAACGGCGGTGTCGCCCATACACCGGCCAGGGGCCGAGCCTTGTAGGCGCGCAGTTCGCGCACGCCGATGGGCAGGCCGAAACCGTCCAGTTGAGGACGTTCGGCGGGTGTCACGCCGGCGGCGCGGTAGGCGTGGTCTTCGACAAAGGCAGTGATGTAGGCCAGGCCTTTGGCTGAAGAGAGGTTGCGCAAGTCCAGCGGTTCGGTGGGCGTGGGGTGCAGCTCGACGTTCATTTTTGCCAGCTCCGCCGGGTCCCATTGCAGGGCGCTGAGGTCGAAGCGGTGGTCAGCGATATTGTTGGCAGTATTGGGGTCGGTGCCGATCACCTCCACCGGGAGCATTTTCAGTTGCCGCACGGGGCGGCCATCGAACTGGGACACCGCCGGCACGTGGCAGCCCGCGCAGTTTTCCGCGAACAGTGCGCGGCCTTGGGCGGCCAGTGGTTTGTCGATGGCGCCGAACAGGTCTTCCGGCCAGGTCGGCGGCTTGAGGCGTTTCAGGGTTTCTTCGAGGGTACTCAGGTCGCGTACCCGCACGCTGGAGGGATAGCGCGCATCGCCCTTGAGCGGCTGGCCGGCGCTGTCGAAGAAGTCCAGCGTGGCGCCGACGCCCAGGGCTTCACCGATGTTGCGGGCCATGGGCTGCTGGGCCGAGCCGTTCCATTGCACCCAGTCGAAGGTCCAGATGTCCCACAGTTGCGGGTAGTCAACCGGGGCGTTGGCGATGCGGTAGTTGTCCGGGGAAATGGCGTCGCCGAAGCTCGCGTTGGCGATGCGGCCAAAGGCGTCAGTGCGGCCCGGGCCTTCTTCGGTGGGGTAGAGGCCGCGGTGGGTGTCGTTCCAGGCAACTTTGAGGAAGTTGTTCAGGGACTTTTTGAAGTCCTGGCGCAGTTGCGCTTTGCTCTGGTCGTTGTAGTCGTGTCCCAGGACGGTATGGGCAAAACGCTCGAATTTCCACGGGTTGTAGTAGGTCGAGGTGAGGCTGGCCACCAGCGCCTGGCCAAAGCTGCCACCGCGCAGCGTCGGTACGCTGGACGGCAACACATGTTGCGCCGGGCCGCCGTCGATACGCAGGCCCTGGCCTTTGAAATTCAACTGGCCGGTGTGGCAGGCGGCGCAGGTGATGTCGAGGAACTCATCACGGCTGCCGGGGTTTGTATGCCGGGCAAAACCCACCGGCAGGTTGCCGGGGTTCTGCGCAGTAGGCACCTGTTTTGGGTCTACCAGGAAACCGAAGCGCGCCAGGTATTCGGGCGTGGCGAAACGCTGCTCGGAGAACGGCAGTTCCAGTGCAGTAAACCAGTCATAGCGCAGGCCCTTGACCTGGGTGCCCTGGGGCGTGAAGTAATACGTCTGGCGATCTGCGGCGCTCCATTGGTCCTGGTAGTGCACCTGTTCCACCGGCACATAAACCGGCAGCTTCGGGTTGACCACGTAATAGAGCACCACCGCCAGGATCAGCCCCAGCAGTATGAAAATCATCAGCAAAACACGGGAAAAAATGCGCAAGATAACTATCCTTGTCGAGTTGTGTCGTTCTTATGCCATCAGGCCACCAGTGCGGCAAGTGGCCATGAGCCTGGTTCCAGCGGTCCTGCCTTCCGTTGCAGAGCCATAGAATGAATGAAAATGCTTTTAAACACGTGAACTTATCAGAAGTTTCCTGCTCACATGCCGGTAGCCATTGGTCGTGGCCGCCTGATAAGCTCGCGACTTTACTCGAATGCCCTTTTGGCACACGAACAAGGAAATAGCATGAAACAGCATCGGTTGGCGGCGGCGGTGGCCCTGGTTAGCCTGGTACTTGCGGGTTGTGATTCGCAAACCAGCGTAGAGCTGAAAACCCCGGCGCAAAAAGCTTCCTACGGTATCGGCCTGAACATGGGCAAAAGCCTTGCTCAAGAAGGCATGGATGACCTGGACTCCAAAGCGGTAGCCCAAGGCATCGAAGATGCCGTCGGCAAGAAAGAACAGAAGCTGAAAGACGACGAGTTGGTCGAGGCGTTCGCCGCACTGCAAAAGCGTGCTGAAGAACGTATGGCCAAGATGAGCGAAGAGTCGGCAGCCGCCGGCAAGAAATTCCTCGAAGAAAACGCCAAGAAAGACGGCGTTGTCACCACCGCTTCCGGTCTGCAATACAAGATCGTGAAGAAAGCGGACGGTGCCCAGCCCAAGCCTACCGACGTCGTGACGGTTCACTACACCGGCAAGCTCACCAACGGCACCACCTTTGACAGCTCCGTGGATCGCGGCAGCCCGATTGACCTGCCGGTCAGCGGCGTGATCCCAGGTTGGGTCGAAGGCCTGCAACTGATGCACGTTGGCGAGAAGGTCGAGTTGTACATCCCGTCCGACCTTGCCTACGGTGCCCAGAGCCCGAGCCCGGCGATTCCAGCCAACTCCGTGCTGGTATTCGACCTGGAACTGCTGGCCATCAAGGATCCGTCCAAGGCTGACGCTCCTGACGCACCGGCTGCTCCTGCTGCCAAGAAGTAATCAGCGTCTGAACCTACAACGCCCCGTCTCGACGGGGCGTTGTTGTTTCTGGCCTGTGCATAACTTTTCCAGTTGAATCCAGGCTGGATCCAACCGAACCCCTGCGGTCTAGAGCAGTCTGATAAAAGACTCGAGCACGGGTAGACGCAGATCAACTTCAAGTCAATGAATTCTTGGGTTTTTTTTATGTGCGCAAAAAATGCCCGATCTGACTGTAGGCCTTGTATTACGTGGCTTTCAGCCTGGAAAATGGGCTCTGTTCACAAGGTTATCCACAATTTGTGTGGATAACCTTTTCTGTCGCCTGGAACTGGAGTGACGATGAAAGCGCCGTTTAATTTCACCCGCTTCCTGCCGATGGCCGCTCGCCTGCTCGGCCGCGGGCGCCTGCCTACGCTGCTGTTCGCGGTGGCGGCCAAAGGTTCGAGCCAGGGCAACCGGCTGGGCAAGCTCAAGGACGATCTCAAGTTGCTGCAGGCGTTGTGCCTGGCCTACTGGCGCGGCGAGTACCGGGCCATCAGCCCCAAGGCGCTGATTTCGGTGGTGGCGGGGCTGATGTATTTCCTGAGCCCGATTGACGCGATTCCGGACTTTATCCCGGTGTTCGGCATGCTCGACGACATTGCCGTGCTGGCGTGGGTCATGAAGACCCTGGACGGCGAGCTGAGCGCTTTTCGCGCCTGGCGCGAGCGTCAGCGCCCCGAGAAGCTCGCGGTGGTTGAGCGCCTTCCTGCGACGCCTCAGCTGCTCGCTCAAGAAAATCCGCAAAAAAACTGAACCTTGCGAATATCCCCCTGCGCTCTTTGTGGCTGTTAGGATTACACTCCTAAGGAAAGTACTTACGAAGTAAGTGTTGTGATCCTACGGGGCAGTCATGGATATTCAGATAATTACAAAGGATGGCGAACCCGAGTACGCGGTTCTGCCATGGGCTCAGTACCAGGCGCTGCTAAAAGCCGCCGGTCAGCAACAGCCGACACCTCCTGCTTCGACCATTAGCCAAACCGCTGCCGAACCGGATCTGCGCCCCCTGGAGCAGCTGCGAAGCCTGCGCGAGGCCAAGGGCCTGGCCATCGAGACATTGGCACGCACAGTGGGCATCAGCCCGTCTTACCTGGGCTTGATCGAAAGTGGTGAACGCCAGCCGGACGCTGCCATCCGCCGCAGCCTGGCTTGGGAGTTGGGCGTTGCAGGTTGGAGGGACGAAACGTGAGCGTACGCATCAGCCGTCAACATTGGGATGGGTTAATCAACGAACTTGACCAGGCGCGCCGACAGCGCCACCTCTTGACGTATCGCGCCTTGCTGGAGCGCCTGCAATTTCCCACGCCAGCCATGCAAACCCTGACAGCCGCGCTGGAACACCTGGCGGCGCTGGATGCCAAGGCGGACCAGCCGCTGCGCAGTTCCCTGGTGATCAGCCAGGGGGCGAGCCGTCTGCCACGTACCGGATTCTTTGAATGTGTGGAGCGTCTTGGACGCTTCTGCGGGCCGTCCGATGGCGTGGCCGCCGCGTCGTGGCACGCATCGGAAGTGGTGCGGGTGTTTGAGTACGATTATCCCGAGTCTGCCGAAGCTTAGGCGCACGCCGCTGCTACAGGGATTCCGGCTCTTCCAGCTGCAGACTGTCGATCACATGAATGCTGTAGCCCGCCACGTTTTTTGCGTGGTGCTTGGCTTGGGAGGCCAGTTCCGCCAACTGGCTGGCATCGAGTTGTCCACAGGCCTGTGGATATAAGTGCACCACGCCGATCGACAGCGACAGCAATGCAAATTCCTGGCGCACCCCCTGGCGGTTCAACGCGACAAAACACCCCGCGTCCACGTGCTCGCTGCGATAGAAACGCCGGCACTGGGTATGGAAGTCGTCCAGCAACTGGTTAAGCCGCTTGCGCCAATCCTGCGGCCCCAGCACCAGCAAAAAGTCATCACCGCCGATATGCCCGACAAAGTCGCGGCTGGGGTCTACCCGGTCGTTCAGGCATTGCGCCAGGCACAGCAGCACCTCATCGCCCCGGCCATAGCCGTAGATATCGTTGAACGGCTTGAAGCTGTCGATATCCACGTAGCAGATCACCGACTCACGCTGTTGCTGCAACAACCGCGTCAGGCACTGCTGGATCGGTACGTTGCCCGGCAGCAAGGTCAGCGGGTTGGCGTAACGCGCCTGTTGGATTTTCAGCTCGGTAATCAGCTTGAGCACATCGATCACCCGGCCCAGCCCCAGGTAATCGCCGTTGAGGGTGATGATGAAGTCTTCCTCGATCCGCTGGCGTGCACGGCTGGTGAGCAGGCGGCTGACTTGCTGCAAGGACTGGCTCAGTTCCACGGCGAGGAAGTCATCACTCATCAAACGGCTGATGGGTTTGCGGGCGAACAGGTCGGTGGCGAATGGCTTGAGCAGTGCGTCCGACAACGAGTGCCGGTGCACGATACCGATCGGATGGCCACGCTCATCCAGCACCGCCAAAGAGTTGAGGTTGGCCTGGCGGCGGAAGGCTTCCAGCACCTGCGCCGTGGCGGTGTGCTGGCCCACGGCCGGTTGTTCGTTGAGCAGGGCGCTGAGGTCGCTGCCTTCGTCGTTCAGGGCGACGTTCGCGCTGTCGGGCTTGGGCAGCATCAACCGCGCTTCCTGCGGCGGATGTTCCTGAGGGCGGCAGAGCAGGTAGCCCTGCACCAGGTCGACGCCCATCTCGGTGAGCACCGCCAGCTCTTCCGGTAGTTCGATTCCTTCGGCGATGACTTGTGCCCGGGAGGCCTTGGCGATTTGCAGGATGGACCCGACAAACTCGCGCTTGAGGGCGTCCTGATGGATGCCGTCGATAAAGTGCCGATCGATCTTCACGTAGTCCGGGCGCAGCTCCGACCACAGCCGCAGGCTGGAATAGCCGGCGCCCAGGTCATCCAGGGCAATCGAAAAACCCATGGCGCGGTAATGATGCAGCGCGGTTTGCAGCAGTTGAAAATCGTCGGTCGGGGTTTGCTCGGTCAGTTCGATCACCACCTGGCTGGGCGGGATGCCGAAGTCACTGAGCAGTTGCAGGGTACGGCCGGGCTGGTGGGCGGTTTCCAGCAGGGACTCAGGCGAGACGTTGAGGAACAGCTTGCCCGGCAGTTTCTGGTCGCTGAAACGCCGGCAGGCACTTTCCCGGCAAAGCATCTCCAGTTCACTGAGGCGCCCGGCGTGACGGGCCACGGAGAACAGTGCGATGGGGGAGTGCAGCGGGCTGTTGGACGGACCGCGACTGAGGGCTTCGTAGCCGACGATACGTCGTTCGGACAGGGAAATGATCGGTTGGAACAGACTGTGCAAACTGCCTTGAGCCAGGATTGAGCCCAATGCGTTCAGCTGTTCGGTCATGGTCATGATTTTCTCTGGTCGAAAAAAAAGGACCTGCTTAAGCAGGTCCTTCATTTCACGACAGAATGATGTCTATTTGATGACACTCCGGGGAGCGTTCACATTAAATCGCCATCATTTACTGCTTGGCCACCGTCTTACTGATTTTCAAGTAATCCAGCAGGATGCGCCCGGTCTCGCTCAGGTAGGCATCATCTTCCGGCTTGGTTTTATCAGGCTCGGCGGCGATCGCGTCTTCGTCTTCTTTCTTCAGTTCCTTGAGTGGAGCTTCGCCTTTGGCCTTGCGGCGGGCGTTCTCCAGCACCAGTTGCTGATTCTCGATGTCGGTGTGCTGCGCACGACGGTCGGCTTCGTTGAGGCTGACGGTTTTCTCTTCCATCAACTTCTTGGCCAGGGCCAATTTGTCGCGGATAAAGATGAACTCGGCATCCTTGGCGGAGCGGGCTTCGTGATCAGTTTTCAACTGCGCCACGTACGGTTTGAACGGGTCCACCGCCGGCTTGATCGCAGGACGGATGGTGTCCCACGGCATCGCCTCGGGCAGGGCGCTCTCGCCGATTTCCTTGGTGTCGATGATCGATGGGAAGTCGATATCCGGCAGTACGCCCTGATGCTGGGTGCTCTGCCCGGAAACCCGGTAGAACTTGGCCAGGGTCAGTTTCAGCTCGCCATGGTTCAGCGGCTGAATGGTCTGCACGGTGCCTTTGCCGAAGGTCTGGCCACCGATGATCAGCGCGCGGTGGTAGTCCTGCATCGCGCCGGCAAAAATCTCCGAAGCGGACGCCGAGAGGCGGTTGACCAGCAACGCCATTGGCCCTTTGTAGAAGGCACCCGGGTTCTCGTCTTCCAGCACGTCCACACGGCCGTCAGCGTTACGCACCAGCACGGTCGGACCCTTGTCGATAAACAGACTGGTCAGTTCGGTGGCTTCCTGCAGGGAGCCGCCGCCGTTGTTGCGCAGGTCGATGACCACGCCGTCGACTTTGTCTTTCTGCAGCTCAGTCAGCAGTTTCTTGACGTCGCGGGTGGTGCTCTTGTAGTCCGGATCACCGGCGCGGAACGCTTTGAAGTCCAGGTAGAAGGCCGGGATTTCAATCACGCCCAGCTTGTAGTCCTTGCCATCCTGCTTGAGGTTCAGGATCGACTTCTTGACCGCCTGGTCTTCCAGTTTCACCGCTTCGCGAGTAATCGAAACGATTTTGCTGGTCTGGTCGTTCGGTGCGTTGGTGTGCGGAATCACTTCCAGGCGCACCACGCTGCCTTTCGGCCCGCGGATCAGCTTGACCACTTCGTCCAGACGCCAGCCGACCACGTCGACCATCTCTTTGTCGGCCTGGGCCACACCGATGATCTTGTCGGCCGGAGCGACCTGCTTGGTCTTGTCGGCCGGACCTGCCGGCACCAGACGCACGATTTTCACCTGGTCGTTATCGCTTTGCAGGACGGCACCGATGCCTTCCAGCGACAGACTCATGTTGATATCGAAATTTTCCGCGTTATCTGGCGACAGATAATTGGTGTGCGGGTCGTAGGACATCGCGAAGGTGTTGATGTAGGCCTGGAAGATATCTTCGGCACGGGTCTGGTCCAGACGTGCCAGCTGATTCTTGTAGCGCTTGGTCAACAGTTCCTGAATGGCCTTCGGCTCTTTGCCGGCGATCTTCAGGCGCAGGACTTCATCCTTGACGCGCTTGCGCCACAGGTCGTCCAGCTCGGCTTCGGTGGTCAGCCAAGGAGCGTCCTTGCGGTCAACCAGCAAGGTCTCTTTCTTGGTGAAATCGAATTTGTCGACGCCCTTGTTCAGCTCACCAATAGCGAAGTCCAGGCGCGCCTTGACGCGGTCCAGGTAGCGCTTGTAGATGGTGAAGCCGGGCTGCAGGTCGCCGCTCTTGAGGAAGTCGTCAAACTGCGTCTTCCACTTGTCGAACTCGGTGATGTCGCTGGCCAGGAAATAGCTGCGCGAGGGATCCAGCAGCTTGAGGTAGCTGTCGTAAATGATCACCGAGCGAGCGTCGTCCAGCGGCGGCTTGCTGTAATGATGGCGCTTGAGCAACTCAACGACGTTAAGGCTCGCAATCACCTCATCGCGATCAGGCTGAAGGTTGTCCCAGCTGTTGGCTGCGAACGTATTGCTCGATAGCGGCAAAAGGCCGATACCGATAAAAAGAGCGAGGGCGGTGCTGGGGAACAAATGCTTCATGCTGATTCGACGCGGGGGCAATTGATAACGCATATTAGGCCGTCTTTGAAGTCGCCGGTTCCATATGGGCCGGTCGCATAATGCAAAAAGCCCGGCGCTACAGCAACGGGCTCAGTCCAGACTCACTATGGAGGCACTGTGAAAGCATTGCAAGGCGTTGAAGGTCATGTGGAGTGGCAAGAAGAGCCGAGTCCTACATGCGATGTAGGCCAAGTACGCATTCGTGTGGCGGCTGCGGGCCTGAATCGGGCCGATTTATTACAGCGTTCGGGGCTCTATCCTCCGCCTCCCGGCGCGAGCCAAGTGCTGGGCCTGGAGTGTTCCGGGGTGATCAGCGAAGTCGGCGCCGGTTCGTCGTGGCACTTGGGTGACCGGGTTTGCGCCCTGCTGGCCGGCGGCGGGATGGCCGAGGAAGTGGTGGTGGATGCCCGTCATGTGCTGCCGGTGCCGGAAGGCGTATCCCTGGCCGAAGCGGCCGGGTTGCCTGAGGTGTACAGCACCGCGTGGCTGAACCTGTTTCAGTTGGCGGGCCTCAAGCCCGGCGAGAAGGTGTTGTTGCATGCCGGCGCCAGCGGCGTGGGCTCGGCGGCGATCCAGCTGTGCAAGGCATTTGGCAGCCCATGCTGGGTCAGCGTTGGCTCGGCGGATCGCCTGGCCTACTGTGAAGCGCTGGGGGCCCAGGGCGGTGTGGTACGTACCGACGGCATCGAGAGCTTGAGTGATTTTGGCCCGTTTGACGTGATTCTTGACCCGGTGGGTGGCAACTACGCGGCGCTGAACCTGAAACTTGCGGCTCGTGATGGGCGTTGGGTGTTGATTGGGTTGATGGGCGGCCGTGAGGCGCAGCTCGACCTGGCGCAGGTGTTGGCCAAGCGTGTGCAGGTGTTGGGGTCGACGTTGCGTAGCCGGGATGATCAGTTCAAGGCTGACCTGTTCAGTGACTTGAGCCAGCATGTATGGCCGTTGTTTGCCGAGGGCCGTTTGAGTCCGCAACTGGCCAAGACATTTCCTATCAAAGATGCCGAGGCTGCGTTTGCGGAGCTGGCTACCAATCAGATTTCCGGGAAGCTGGTGTTGGTGATCGACGAGAGTCTGACCTGATTTCAGATGCATCATTTGTGTTGGGGTTGAGTTGGGCTGGGTGTATATCCGTTATTTGGGTGATGGCTGATATGGGTTCCGCTCTTACAGCGGCTCACTTTTGAACAGCGCAAAAGTAAGCAAAACGCTCTTGCCCCACCACTCGGCACCTCGCTTGGGCTCGGTGTGCCCTCTCTCCGGTACTACTGCGCGGGCCGCCGCGACGGGGCGTCCCTGCCCCGTCGCGGCTAAACCGGCGTCCTGCCGGTTTACCCGCTCCGTACTACCTGCGTTCGGCCAGCGTGGTTTAACGGGGCGCCTAAGATCAAGATCAAAAGCAGATCAACAGCACAGCGGCCTACCGGCGTTTTTCAAGGTAGTTGTCGCGTTCACCGTCGTACTACGCGGCTTTTATCACCACTGTCAGCTCCCTTTCAGGGTTCAGATACACCGTCCCGATAGGGTTCCAGTTGCGTGTCTCACCTGACCATCTTTCCGGTCTTCTCTCTCTGGCTTGCCTGTATACCGCATCTCGGCGAGCCAAGATTTCCCGGTCTTTCCCTTCGTGACGTTGAGCGGGTGTCACGAAGCGGATCCGACTATGACGGTGCACGGTGTTGTACCAGGTCATAAAATTCCTTACCCAGATACGCGCCTCATCCAGGCTGGAAAACCCGTCCTGCGGCCACTGCGGGCAGTATTTCAGCGTTCTGAACAACGATTCCGAGTACGGGTTGTCGTTACTGACCCGTGGTCTACCGCGAGACGGCGTGATGCCCAAGTCGTACATCTTGGTTAGTAGCGTTAACGATTTCATCGGCGCACCGTTGTCCGAGTGAAGCACCAACGGCTGGAGCCAACACTTTTCCTGAGTCACGCTTCGTTGCAGCAACGCGGCTGCTTTTTCACCGCTTTCTGCTTCGTAAACTTCCCAACCCACCGCCTTCCGGCTGTAGATATCCTCGATCAGATAGAGGTAGTAAAACTTTCCGCGAACCGGTGACGGCAAGTAAGTGATGTCCCATGACCACACTTGATTGGCGGCGGTCGCCGCATAAGTCGTGGGCGCCTCATGACGATGCGGCCGCTTGGCACGCGAGCGATGTTGCTGCTGACCTGCCGCGTGCAGTACGCGATAAAATGTCGCCTCCGAGGCCATGTAACGCCCCTCGTCAGCCAGCTGTGGCACGATTTGGCTCGGCGGCAGATGCGCATAGGTTTTGCTGTTGCACAGCGTCACGATACTTTGCCGTTCAAGCTCACTGAGTGCGTTGTTCGGCATCCGCCTGAGCGTCGTCGTGCGCCCATCCGCCAAGATTTCTTCCGGCAAATTCCAGCGTTGCAGTGTCCTCAGTGAAAGGCCTACCTCCTGACAAGCAGGCGCCCTGCGGGCGCCCGCCAGGATGGCTTCATTGAGCCAACCAACGAGTAAATACCGTTCTGGCAACAAGGTCAGTTGTCCTCGTCGTCGCTCCCCCAGTAGGCATTGAGCTTTTTTCTCAGCACCAGTAACGCCGCCGTCTCGGCCAGCGCCGCATCCTTGCGGCGTAGTTCGCGCTCAAGCTCACGGATCCTTTTTTTATCATCCCGTGACTGCCCTGAACTCGCCGTTTTCGCAGCTGGTTTTTGGGTGCTACTGGCGATAAACGCATTACGCCAATCGGTAATCTGCTCGGGAAAAATACCTTTTCTTCGGCAATATTCACCGATCTCCAGTTCCGACAGCGAACCGGTCTCTATGATGACCGTCAGTTTGGATTCGGCTGACCAATTTTCGGCGGGTTGTTTAGCGTCGGACAATTGCGTTCCTCTGGCAGCAGCTTGTTTGCGCCAATAATGGAGAGACATATCGCTGCAACCTTCGCGGCGAGCGACCTCCGCTGCTGAAAGGCTCAGGGGCGGAAGCATCATTTTCAGCAGTGCGGCTTTACGTTCATCTGAGTAGAAAGGCATGACCATACTCTTGCCGCCCCCGAAATGTGTTCAAAAAGCGGTGGACGCGACAACTACCCTGACACCGGGGGCTACAGGCCGGCTTGAGTGGTGTGAAGCAAAGGCAAGATCAAAATCTAAAGCGAGCACGATCCACTGTAGGAGCTGGCTTGCCGGCGATGGCATCGCCTCGGTGTACCTGAAAAACCGAGGTGTCTGCATCGCAGGCAAGCCAGCTCCCACAGAAAAGCAGAGCCGCAGCAGTTTCAGCTTTGGCTTTCGCTTTGGCTTTCGCTTTGGCTTTTGATCTGGCTTCTACCACTCAAGCCGGCCTGTAGGCCGCTGTGCTGTAGATTTTGATCTTGATCTGACTGCCCCAATAAGCCCGAGGCCGAACGCAGGGATTGAGGAGCGGGTAAACCGGCAGGACGCCGGTTTAGCCGCGCCGGGGCAGAGACGCCCCGTCGCGGCGGCCCGCGGAGCAATGCCGGAGTGAGGGAACACCGAGCCTTAGCGAGGTGCCGACAGGCGGGGCAGAGCCCTTTGCTTACTTTGGGGCTTTTCCAAAGTGAGCCGCTGTAAGAGCGGAACCCATAGCGGCCGTTACCTAAATAACGGATATGCACTCACCTCAAAACAGCGCGAAGTCTCAGACCCAATGATGAATCGGCCACCCAGCCTGTTCAGCATGAGCACGCAACACCGGGTCCGGATTAACCACCTGCGGGTTCTCAACCTTCAGCAACAGCGGCAAGTCATTGCGCGAATCCGAGTAGAAGTACGCGCCATCAAGATGCTCGCCTTCCTGCTCCAGCCATTCCATCAGGCGAGTGATCTTGCCTTCACGGTACGTCAGCACACCGGTGGTCTTGCCGCTGTACACCCCATGGGCGACGTCCAACTCGATCCCCAGCACTTCATCAATGCCGATACGTGCCGCAATCGGCTTGACCAGGTGTGTGCCCGACGCCGAGATCACCAGGATCCGGTCGCCGTTCTGGCGGTGCCGGGCGATGGTCTTGGTGGCTTCGCTGTAGATCAGCGGCTCGATAACGTCTTCCACCCAAGGCTCTACAAGGTGCTCGATTTCTTCTGGCGTGCGGCCGATCATCGGCTCCAGGCTGAAGTCCATGAAATCTTCCATGGCCAGTTCGCCGCGGCTGTAGGCCGCCATCAGTTCGTCGTTCCTGCGCATGAACGACTCGCCATCCACCCAGCCCAGGCGGCCCATCTGCTCGCTCCACAGGGTGGCGCAGTCGCCGTGGATCAGGGTGTCGTCCAGATCAAAAATTACCAAAGCCATCAGTCGTGCTTCCTCAACTCAAGTCGTCTAAACGGGATGCCCTCAGGCTACCTCACATAGCGCGCTGGGATCGATGGAAAGTGCCAGGCGTTGGCCGTCCGGGTGCAAATCGTCGGCCGAGCGGTTGAGCACATCCACCACCAGTTCCACCCCACGGGCTTCGATGCGGTAACGAATCACGTTGCCCAGCAGGCTGTGGCTGCGCACCAAGGCGTCCAGCTCGCCGCTGCGGCTGAGCTCGATGGCTTCAGGGCGAATGGCGATGCGCCCGGTGATCGGGCGCTGCAACAGTTTGCTGGCCTTGTCGGCGTCAAGCAGGTTGTAGTTGCCGATAAACCCGGCGGCGAACACATCCACCGGCGCGGTGTAGAGGGTCTCGGCATCGCCGCTCTGCACGATCTTGCCCTGGTTCATCAGGAAGATCCGGTCGGACATGGTCAGGGCTTCTTCCTGGTCATGGGTCACGAAGATGGTGGTCAGGCCCAGCTCACGCTGGATCTGGCGGATCTGTTCACGCAGGTGTTTGCGAATCCGCGCATCGAGGGCCGACAACGGCTCATCCAGCAACAGCAGGCGCGGGCGTGTCACCAGGGAGCGGGCGAGGGCTACGCGCTGGCACTGGCCGCCGGACATCTGGTGCGGGTAGCGCCCGGCGAGCTCTTTCAACTCCACCAGTTGCAGCACTTCCTGCACGCGCTTGTGGCTGTCGTCGGCATTGACCTTCTGCATGCGCAGGCCGAAGGCGACGTTCTGTTCCACGGTCATGTTGGGGAACAGTGCGTAGCTCTGGAACACCATGCCGATATTTCGTTTCTGCGGGCTCAGCGGGACGATGTCCTGGCCGTCCAGCAGGATTTTCCCGCTGTCTACCGAGGTCAGGCCGGCGATGCAGCGCAGCAGCGTGGACTTGCCGCAGCCGGACGGGCCGAGCAGGGTGACGAATTCGCCCTTGGCGATCTCGCAGTTGATGTCGCTGAAGACCGGCGTGCCGGCGTAGCCTTTTTGCAGGTGTTGGACGCTGACGAAGCTCATTGGCTTTTGTCCTTGTTCAAGATGTTGGCGGCCCAGGTCAGCACCAGCACAAAGAAGAAATAGGAGATCACCAGGGCACTGGTGAAGTGGCCGCTGCTGTTACGCATATTGTTGAGGTACACCTGCAAGGTCTCGTAGCGAGTACCCACCAGGATGTTGGCGAACACGAACTCGCCGAACAGGAACGAGAACGACAGCAGCAACGCCACCATCAGGCCCTTGCGCAGGTTGGGCAGCACCACCAGGAACGCCGCCTGGAAGGTGCTGGCGCCGAGCAGTTGGGCGGCGTCCATCAGGTCGCGCAGGTTGATCGCTTGCAGGTTGTTGGTGATCGCCCGGTACATGAACGGCAATGCCACGGTGAAGTAGCAACCGATCAGAATCCACGGCGTACCCACCATCGCAAACGGCCCCGACCCGTAGAGTTGCAGCAGTCCCACCGACGACACCACCGGCGGCACCGCGAAGGGCAGCAGGATCAGAATGTTCATCAGGGCGTCGAGTTTGGGGAAGTGGTAATGCACCACGAACAGCAGCGGCAGGATCAGCACCACCGACAAAATCAGCGCACCCACGCACACCAGCAACGACTGGCCGAACGCATTCAGAAAGCGCGGGTCACTCCACAACTGGATGTACCACTTGAAGGTAAAACCGGAGGGCAGGATGGTCGCCGACCAACTGCTGGCGATGGAGTAGACCAGGGTGCCGAGCAACGGCAGCACCAGGATCGCAAGCAACAGGTACACCACTACGCGATGGTAGAGGGCGGCCGAGCCAGGTTCAGCGCGAGACATGGTAGCTCCTCTTGAGCAGCAGTTGATGGACCACCGTCACTACGGTCATCAGCGCCACCAGCACCACGGCCAGGGCGCTGGCCATGTTCGGGTCCAGGGAAATATCGCCGGAGACCATCGCCGCGATGCGGATCGGCAGCACGTTGAAGTTGCCGGTGGTCAGCGCGTACACGGTGGCGTAGGCGCCGAGGGCGTTGGCCAGCAGGATCACGAAGGTGCCCAGCAGCGCCGGGGTCAGCACCGGCAAGCCGATATGCCGCCAGTACTGCCAGCCATCCGCGCCGAGCAACGAAGCCGACTCGCGCCAGTCTTCGCGCAGCGCGTCAAACGCCGGGTAGAGCAGCAGCACGCCGAGGGGAATCTGGAAGTAGGTATAAAGGATGATCAGGCCGGTCTTGGAGTACAGGTTGAAGTCCTGAATGATCCCCGCCTGCTTGAGCATGATGGTGATGCTGCCGTTGAACCCCAGCAGGATAATGAAGGCGAAGGCCAGGGGTACACCGGAAAAGTTGCTGGTCATGTTGGCGAAGGCCGTCACGAAATTGCGCAGACGCCCGTCCACCCGGCGCAGCGAGTAACTGCCCAGCACTGCGATGACGATCCCGAACACGCTGGAGTAGAAACTGATCTCCAGGCTGTACTGGATGGCCTGCAGGTAGAACTTCGAATTGGCGATCTTGCTGAAGTTGGCCAGGCCCCAACCGAACTCTTCCGATTGCAGGCTGCTGACCAGTACCCAGAACAGCGGTGCGATCTCGAACACGATAAAGAAGAGGGCGAAGGGCACCAGGCACAGGGCGGCCAGCCATTTGCCGCGGATTACTGAATTCACTTCAACAGCTCCCGGCATACAGGTTTGTCGTGGGGCACACCCAGCAGCTCGCAGACGGTGCCGCACAGCTCGGTCTGTTTGGGTGTGGCGTGGGCATCGAGGCTGAAGGCATCCCCCAGCACAAACAGCGGCACTTCCCGTTCTTCCGGCAACAGGCCGTTGTGGGAACGGTCGTTGTTCATGCCGTGGTCAGCCGTTACCAACACCTGGTAACCGGCGTCGAGCCAGCCTTGCAGGTAATCGGCCAGGATGATGTCGGCCGAGCGCGCGCTGTTACGGTACTGCGGGGTATCGAGGCCGTGCTTGTGGCCGGCGTCGTCGATGTTCATCGGGTGCACCACCAGGAAATTCGGCGCATGGTTGAGGCGCAGGCTTTCGGCGTCGGCAAACAGGTGCGAGTCCGGGTAATGGTCATTCCAGTAGAAATTCCCGTGCTGGATCGCCAGTGCCGGGTCATGGGTATGACGGTCACGGGCGGCGATGAAAGGGCTGCGGTTATACAACTCGCTGACCCAGTGATAAGCCGCCGCCGCTGTGGATAAACCGGCGTCGGTGGCGTAATGGAAAATGCTGCGCTGGTTGGACAGGCGCGAGACGTTGTTGTGGACGATGCCGCTCTCGATCGGCGGGACGCCGGTGAGGATGCATTCGTACAGTGGCCGGGACAGGGCCGGCAGTTCACATTCCAGTTTGTAGAGTGCTGCGCGTCCTGCGCCGACATAGGCCTGCAAGTGCCCCATGGCGTGTCGGGCAACCTCGTAGTTCAGGCCGTCGAGCACGACAAGGATGACGTTGTGCTTCATAGGGGCTGGGGCTCCGCAACAGATTGGCTTGACTCGGTTTTTCGGGTGGAACCGGGTGAAATGTGGGAGCTGGCTTGCCTGCGATAGCGGTGTGTCAGTCGACAACAATGCTGAATGTCATACCGTTATCGCAGGCAAGCCAGCTCCTACACTGGCCGCGTTCTTACTGCATATTGATGATGACTTCTTCCTGCCACTTCTGCGGCAGGGCCTTGGAGGTCTTCTCCCAAGCGTCGGCATCTTTGATCGGCGTCACTTTCTTGTACTGCTCGTTCGGCAGCAGCTTGGCCTGCACATCAGCTGGCAAGGTCAGGTGCTCGGCACGAATCGGCCGCGCATTGCCTCGCGCCAGGTTGGTCTGGCCGGCGTCGCTGAAGATGTATTCGCGGGTCAGCTTGGCGGCGTTCGGGTGCTTGGCGTATTTGTTGATGATGGTGGTGTAGCCGGAAATCACCGAGCCGTCCGACGGGATCAGCACCACGTAGTCATCCGGGTTGGCCATCTTGGCCTTGTAGCTCAGGCCGTTGAAGTCCCAGACCACGCCCACTTCCACTTCGCCTTTTTCCATGGTGGCGATGGTCGGGTTGGCCAGCGACAGGCGGCCTTGCTTGGCGATGTCGGCGAACATCAGCAGTGCAGGCTGAATGTTTTTCTCGTCGCCACCGTTGGCCAGTGCTGCGGCGAGTACGCCGTTGGCAGCCTGGGCGGCGGTGCTCACGTCACCGATGGAGACCTTGTATTTGCCGGTCTTCAGGTCAGCCCAGCTTTTCGGGGCTTCGGAGCCGTGCAGCAGCTTTTTGTTGACGATAAACGCGATGGTGCCGGTGTAGGCCAGCGCCCAGTTACCGTCTTTGTCTTTCGCCCAATCCGGGACTTGTGCCCAAGTGGTCGGTTTGTACGGTTGGGTCACGCCCTGTTTTACCGCGATCGGGCCGAAGGCGGCACCGACGTCGCCGATGTCGGCGCTGGCGTTGTCTTTCTCTGCCGCAAACTTGGCGACTTCCTGGGCCGAGCTCATGTCGGTGTCGATGTGCTTGAGGCCGTAGATCTTGGCCAGGTCTTCCCAGGTGCCTTTCCAGTTGGCCCAGTCATCGGGCATGCCGACGCTGTTGACGGCGCCTTCCGCTTTCGCGGCGGCTTCAAGGGTTTTCAAATCGGTATCAGCAGCCATGGCGGCGGTGCACATGGCAATGGTCGAGCCTAACAGTGATGCCAGGAAAAGCTGTTTCATCCGAAGCTCCTTTGGGCGTTTTCAACGCTGCGTTTTTATCGACGTTTGCGGTGGTGTTGGTCTAGGTCAGCAATACCTGAGCCAATTTAGGCTTGGCGGATGACAGTTTCATGTCGATGTCGTTTTTTGTTGGCCTGGACGGGGGATCGCCGGGTAAGCGTAGACCATGCCCAACCGCCCGGAAGCCTTGGACTTGGCCGATGTATTGCAGGTCTTGTGGCCGGACGTCGCGGGGCGCTGTCATCTGTCGGTCATGTGCAATGCCTAGGCTTGCACGCAACAGCAGAGGCGCGTTTCGAGGGCGTTTTGTGCACCTGAATAGTGCTGGTCTAGTCCAGATAGGTAACGTTGATGCGTGATGAGGCAACCAAAGCGGTGACAACCATTGGCCTGGCGCTGCAAGAGCAGATCGACCATGGGTTGTTGGCGCCTGCCAGTAAGCTGCCGGCCGAGCGCAAGCTCAGCGAGTTGTTTGGTACCACCCGGATCACGGTGCGGGAAGCCTTGTTACAACTTGAGGCCCAAGGGCAGATTTATCGCGAGGAGCGGCGGGGGTGGTTTGTGTCGCCGCCCAGGCTTGCCTACAACCTGATGCAGCGCAGTCATTTTCACGCGATGGTGAGTGCGCAGGGGCGGGTGCCGTCGACTGAGGTGATCTCGGCGCGGTTGCAGCCGGCTTCGGCGGCGGTGTGTGCGTGGTTGCAGTTGCCGGCGTTGTCCAGCGTGATCCAGATTTGCCGGGGGCGCAGGATTGATGGGCGGTTGGTGTTGTATGTGGAGCACTATCTGAACCCGCAGTATTTTCCGGGGATTCTGGAGTGTGATTTGAATCAGTCGATTACGGAGCTGTATGCGCGGGTGTATGACTTGCACTACGGGCGGGTGCGGTTTGAGATTGTGCCGACGTCATTGCAGGTTGAGGCGGCGGCGGCGTTGAGGGTGTCGGTGGGGAGTCCGGGGTTGCGGATTGCCCGGGTTAATTATGATCAGCATGAGCGGTTGATTGATTGTGATCTGGAGTTTTGGCGGCATGATGCGATTCATGTGGGGGTGGATGTGGTTTGACCCGTTGACCGTGTACATATCCATTTCTGCGGTAACGGCGGCTTATGGTTTCGCTCTTACAGCGACTCACTTTGGAAAAGCCCCAAAGTAAGCAAAGGGCTCTGCCCCGCCTGTCGGCACCTCGCCTAGGCTCGGTGTTCCCTCACTCCGGCATTGCTCCGCGGGCCGCCGCGACGGGGCGTCCCTGCCCCGTCGCGGCTAAACCGGCGTCCTGCCGGTTTACCCGCTCCTCAATCCCTGCGTTCGGCCTCGGGCTTATTGGGGCAGTCAGATCAAGATCAAAAGCAAGAGCACAGCGGCCTACCGGCCGGCTTGAGTGGTAGAAGCCAGATCAAAAGCCAAAGCCAAAGCCAAAGCCAAAGCGAAAGCCAAAGCCAAAGCGAAAGCCAAAGCGAAAGCCAAAGCTGAAACTGCTGCGGCTCTGCTTTTCTGTGGGAGCTGGCTTGCCTGCGATGCAGACACCTCGATTTTTCAGGTACATCGAGGCGATGCCATCGCAGGCAAGCCAGCTCCTACAGGAGATCGTGCTCGCTTTAGATTTTGATCTTGCCTTTGCTTCACACCACTCAAGCCGGCCTGTAGGCCGCTGTGCTGTTGATCTGCTTTTGATCTTGATCTTAGGCGCCCCGTTAAACCACGCTGGCCGAACGCAGGTAGTACGGAGCGGGTAAACCGGCAGGACGCCGGTTTAGCCGCGACGGGGCAGGGACGCCCCGTCGCGGCGGCCCGCGCAGTAGTACCGGAGAGAGGGCACACCGAGCCCAAGCGAGGTGCCGAGTGGTGGGGCAAGAGCCTTTTGGTTACTTTTGGGCTCCTTTCAAAAGTGACCCGCTGTAAGAGCGGAACCCATAGTGGCCATAACCTAGATAACGGATATACCCTCAATTCCCCGCATTGGCATACAAATAATCAGTCGCCAACGAAGCCAACGTCCGAACCCCAACCACCAACGCCGACTCATCCACAAAGAACCCCGGATTATGATTCGGCGCCGCCTTGCTCATATCCTGATCCCTAGGCGTCACCCCCAGAAACACAAACAACCCCGGCGCTTCCTTGGCATAAAACGAAAAGTCCTCAGCCCCTCCCACCAACGGGGCATTCACTACGTCGCCATTCGCCGCCCAACGCAAACTCGGCAGCATCTTCTCGGTCAGCGCCGGGTTGTTGATGGTCGGATCGTACTTCTCAATGATCGTAACCTCAGCCTTGGCCCCACCACTCTCGGCGATTTTCTCCACGGTCTGGCGCACATCCGCATGCAGCTTCTGGCGAATGCCATAGTCGTAGGACCGAATGGTCCCACTCATATCCACCGACTCGGGAATGATGTTGTACCGCGTGCCACCGTTGATGGTGCCAATACTGACCACCGCCGGAAACGAAGAAATATCGGTACGCCGGCTGACCACCGTCTGCAGCCCCACAATCGCCTGCGCGCCCACGGTAATCGGGTCGATCCCATCCCACGGCCGCCCGGCATGGGTCTGTTTGCCGAGGATCTTGATCCGCAGGTCATCCGAGCTGGCCAGGGTCGGCCCCGGCCGATAGGCGATCTGCCCCGCAGGCACCCCGGCCCACACGTGAAGGCCAAACACCGCATCCGGCTTGGGCGATTTCATCACGCCTTCCTGCACCATCATTTTCGCGCCCCAGGTGTTCTTGCCGTCGGGGATAAAGTCGCTCGGGCCTTCTTCAGCCGGCTGGAAATAAAACACCACGGTGCCCGGCAGGCGATCACGCATGCCAGTGAGGATTTTCGCCGTGCTCAGCAGGATGGCAGTGTGGGCGTCGTGGCCGCAGGCGTGCATCACGTCGACTTCTTTGTCGAGGTACACACCCTTGGCCTTCGAGGCGAAGGGCAGGCCGGACACTTCCTTGACCGGCAGCGCATCCATGTCGGCGCGCAAGGCAACGGTCGGGCCCGGCAGGGCGCCTTTGAGGACGGCGACTACGCCCGTGCGGGCAACGCCTGTCTTGACCTCCAGCCCCAGTTCCCGCAGTTGCCTGGCCACCAGCTCCGCGGTGCGATGTTCGGTGTTGCCCAGTTCAGGATGGGCGTGGATGTCGCGCCGGGTTTCCAGCAAGGCCGGTTCCAGCACTTTCGCCTGGGCGGCGATGGTTTCACGGGCACTGTCCTGGCCGCTGCTGGCGGCGATGACCGCGCTGCTGGCGACACCGCACAGCACGCCGAATACCCATTGGTGTGTAAGACCGGTCAAACGCATAAGGACTCTCCATGATTATTGTTGTTGATCCTGACGTCGTCCGGGCCGCGCTTATTCTTTCTCCTGCACGCCTCCCGCCGCCGTCACCACTTGCACGCTCAAGCGTGGGGTGGCCAGGTCCAGCCCTGCTTCATCGAGGTGACGCTTGAGCGACAAGTTGAACGCCCGCGAAACCTCCCACTGCTTGATCGGCGCGGTCTTGAAGCGGGCGCGAAGAATCGCACTGCCGGACTCGAAACTTTCTACACCCTGAATCTCCAGCGGCGACCAGATGTTGCGCCGCTGCAGCGGGTCGTTGCGCATCTTCTGCCCAACGTCGCGCATCAGCTTGATGGCGTCGTCGATTTCCATGTTGTACGGAATCGCCACCCGGAAGATCGCGTAGCCGAACTCCCGGGAGTAGTTCTTGATGCTTTTGATTTCACTGAACGGAATCGTGTGCACGATGCCGTCGATGTCCCGCAGGCGCACCGTACGGATGGTCAAGCCTTCCACGGTGCCCAGGTGGCCGCCGACGTCCACGTAGTCATCAATCGCCAGGGAGTCTTCGATAATGATGAACAGGCCGGTGATCAAATCCGCCACCAGCGACTGCGCACCAAAACCGATGGCCAAACCGATCACGCCGGCACCCGCCAGCAGTGGCGTGACGTTCATGCCCATGTTCGCCAGCGCGACGATGGCGGCGATGATGAAGATGGTCACGAACAGCACGTTGCGAATCAACGGCATCATCGTCTGTGCCCGCGCATTGGCCAGGCCTTTGCGCGAGCGGGTGAGGGCGTGGTGGATGGCCGTGTCGCTGAGGATCCAGATCAGCCACGCGAACAGCAAGGTGCCCGCGAGGCCGAACAGCTTGACGCTGATTTCATGGCCGTCGCCTTCGGTAAAGCGGATCAGCGACAGGCCCCAGACCCGCAGGCCCAGTTCGATAAACACCAGCCACACCACCAGGTGGGCGAGGGTGTAGACGAAGCTTTTCAGGCGATCGGAGTACAGCGCATGGCGCTTGTGCCCACGCTGTGGCTTGAGGGAATGGCGGCGCACCAGCCCGTTGATCACCATGCACAGCACCAGCAACACCGTGCACAACAACGACTGGCGCAAGGCGGTGCTGGTGTCGCCGGCGGAGACGAAGGTGGCGAACAGTGAGATGCCCACCAGCAGCAACGCCGGCAGGTACCAGAAGCTGCCGACGATCTCGATGGTGTCGCTCAGGGCACGGCGGGTCAGGCGGCGGGACAGCGGCTGGTTGCGGATCAGGTGCGCGATGGGCCGGCGGAAACGCAGGATGAACACGCCGGTGGACAGCGCTGCCATGACATTGGCGATGGTCGCGGCGACATGGGACAAATGCTGGCCCAGGCTCTCGGCCAGGCGCGGGTCGCTGACGGCTTCGCCAAAGGCGGCAAAGCTGCCGATCAGCCACAGTGGGCGGAAGGCCTGGTGCCGCAGGATGTACAAGGCGCGGTGGCGGTGCGGGCCGTCCAGCACGGAAAACGCGACCACGCAGATCGCCGAGAAACAGGTGCCCACCACCAGCGCGTAGGCCAGCACCATCGCCAGGGATTTGCCGAGGGACGAGGGCAGTGCGTAGCTCATGTAGACGGTGATCACCAACGCGATCAGCCACGGGCCGAGCTTGCGCAGGGCAAAGCGCAGCAGGTCCCAGGTCTTGGGGTGTTGGGGCAGTTCTTCGGTCAGGCCGAAGCGCTCGCGCACCCGGTGGCTGAGCCAGATCAGGATCGCGGCCAGCAGGCTCCAGAGCATCAGGATCATGGCAAACGCAAAGATGATCGGCAGCCATTCACTGGCCGGCAGCATCAGTGCGGTGAGTTCGTCCTTCGCCAGGTCGAACTCGCTGGACCAGCGATTGATCGGGCTGTCGGCACCGGAGAACTGTTGCTCCAGGCTGGATAGGGTGCCACCGATCAAACCGAGTACGCCGAGTTCGGCGGCGGGCTGGGCCTTTTGTGTGGTTTCCCGGAGCTTTTTCAGGTCAGTCAGCAGCTTGGTGCGCTGCTGGTCGTTTTCCAGGGTCTTGATCACCTCATCCAGGGACTGGCCCAGCGGTACGTCGGCTTGCGGCTGGGTTTTGTTGGTGCTGCCCAGCAGCCCCGGCAGGCTCACGGCGTGGGCAGGCGCCATGGGCAGCAGGGTCAGCAGGCAGATAAACAGGCAGCAAGGCAGGGCAAACAGACGGGCAAGCACGAGGCGGTCAACCTTAAAAACGACGAATTGACCGAGTGTACGAGGCCGTCATGTGCAATGCGAGTGAGATTGTCATTCAGCGAGTTTGGCGAGGATCTTGTACACCACGGTGCCGAGGATCAGCAGCATGCCGATCCACATGCCGAACACGCCAATGGCTTTGTCGCGAAAGTTGAAGCCGATGGCCAGGAGGATCATGCCGGTCAGGATGGGGATGAGCATGGAGTGGAAGGCGGACATGGTGATCATGGGGCGACGGCCTTGTCGGATGGAAGATGGGTATAAGTCTAGGTCGATTTTGCGAAGTGCACGTTGATCAGTGTCAGAAACGCTACAAATCCCGGTTAATTTCTACACCCGATGGCTTTTTTTCGATTGGCCACGGTCAACATCCCTCAGGAACCCTTAAACCCAGGAGCATTCATCCATGAGCACACCCAAGGCACTGTTGATTCTGCACGGCAAGCAAGCCCTCAACGAGCAGGTGCGGGCGGCGGTGCAGGGCAAGCGCGAGCAGGGTTGGGAACTGGCCGTGCGGGTGACGTGGGAAGGCGGTGATGCCCAGCGCTTTGTCGAGCAGGCCCTGGCCGATGGCTACACGCGGCTGATTGCCGGCGGTGGTGATGGCACCCTGCGGGATGTGGCCGAGGCCATGGCCCGGGCCAAAACCGAGGCCAGCCTGGTGCTGATGCCCCTCGGTACCGCCAACGATTTTGCCCGCGCCGCCGGCGTGCCGCTGGAGCCTGAACAGGCCCTGGACCTGCTGGATGTGCCGGCCCGGGCTATCGACCTGGGCGAGGTGGGCGGGCAGATCTTCCTGAATATGGCCACTGGCGGGTTTGGCAGCCAGGTCACCGCCAACACCTCTGAAGACCTGAAGAAAGTCCTCGGTGGCGCCGCGTACCTGTTTACCGGGCTGTCACGCTTCAGCGAGTTGCGCGCGGCCTACGGTGAATTGCAGGGGCCCGACTTTCATTGGCGTGGCGAGTTGCTGGCATTGGGCATCGGTAACGGGCGCCAGGCCGGTGGCGGCCATGTGCTGTGCCCCGATGCGCTGGCCGATGATGGTTTGCTGGACATCAGCATTTTGCCAGCGCCCCAGGAAGTGGTGGGCACCCTGCGTAACCTGATGACGGACGGCTGGGGCCTGGACAACATGTTTGTGCGGGCGCGGTTGCCGTGGGTCGAGATCAAAGTGGCCGAAGGGCTGGCGATCAACCTCGATGGCGAACCGCTGCAGGGCGACGACCTGCATTTCTCGGCCTTGCCCCAGGCGTTGCGGGTGCACTTGCCGGAGGATTCGCCGTTGCTGACTAATCGTCCAGGCTGATGATCTGCTCGCGCACGGCGAACAACACCAGGCCCGCCACATCGAAAATCTGCAGGCGCTTCATGATCTGCGAACGGTGGGCTTCCACGGTCTTGATGCTCAAGCCCAAGCCATTGGCGATTTCCCGGGTGGATTTGCCGCGCACGATCAAACGCAGGATTTCCAGCTGGCGGGCCGTCAGGTTGTGGCTGTGGGGCGGCGGGTTGGGCTGGGCCTGATTGCGCACCAGCGCCTGGTTGATCACCGTGTGGGCAATCGCCGGGCTCAGGTAGCGTTCGTTGTTGCGCAAGGCGAGGAGCGCGTGTTCCAGCTCATTGGCCGTGGTGTCCTTGAGCAGGTAGCCATGGGCGCCGGACTCCAGGGCGCACATGATCAGTTCCGGGTCGGTGTGCATCGACAGGATCAGCACTTTGCTCTTTGGGTAGGCGCGCTTGAGCTCCTTCAGCGCGTCGAGGCCGCCGGTGTGTTTCATCGACAGGTCAAGCAGCACGATGTCGGGTTGCAGCGCGTCGAACCGCTCCAGCAACTGCGCGCCATCGCTGGCTTCGCCGACCACCGCGTAGCCGGGAATATCCATGACCAGCGCACGCACGCCGGCCCTGATCAGGGAGTGGTCATCCACCAGGAGTAAGTTGCACGTCACTCTAGAACCTTATGGGGGTTGGCCCGTTCGAGGGCGCGGGGCGCCCAGGGGAAAAGCGCTTCGATCCTTGTCCCAAAGCCTGGCTGGCTATTGACGGACAATGTGCCGCCCAGTTGATCAATCCGCTCGGACATCCCGGCCATGCCCCGCTGGCCTTCCTGGGCGGGGTTGATGGCGGGCGAAAAGCCCTGGCCGTCATCGCTGATAAACAGCGACAGGCCTTCAGGCAGGCGTTGCAGGCGTACCAGCAGGTTACGTGCCTGGGCATGGCGCAGCATGTTGGTGACGGCTTCCTGGGTAATCCGAAAGGCGGCGACGGCCATCTCTTCGGGGATGCCGGTCAGCCGTTGATGGCATTCCAGGCTCCAGCTGACCCGGGTGTTTTCCAGGGTCTTGAGCAGGTGCGCCCGCAGGCTCGCCTCCAGCCCCAGGCTCGCCAGCTGACGGGGGTTGAGGATGGCCGACACGTCCTGCACCTTGGCCAGGGTTTCGTTCAAGGTGTTGCACAGCACGGCGCAATGGCCCTGCAAGTCTTCCGGCAAACGACGCTTGAGCCATTCACTTTGCAGCTTGGCGGCGGTCAACAGCTGGCCTATATCGTCGTGCAGTTCGCGGCTCAGGCGATGACGCTCGTTTTCCTGCACCTGCAGCAGGCGGTCGGCCAGTTCCTGGGGCTGGAACTTGATGGACTTGCGTGAGCGCCACTGTTGCAGGCCTACCACCAGCAGGGTGGCCAGGTTCACCCACAACAGGGCTAAAGGTAGATCGGCCGAGTGTGCATAAGCCCACAGGCTGAGCAGGCACGAGCACAGGCATAGCGCGAGGGTCATCCAGCGTGCATTGCTTCGGGACACGGACCTTGCGATGAGTGACTTCAGGCTGGCGTACATAGGAGGCGCATTTCACGTTTATATGCATCATGAAGTTGAGTCACTTCGAGCGGGGCATGGTACCACCACTATTACCGTTGGTCGCCTGGCGCCGAGCGGGATCAGGGTTATTAATAGCGGCAGCGCCCCAGGAGGTAGTCCCGGAGTTCAAATAGGCGGGGAGTTGTATCATTGAAGTTATTTTGTATCGGTATTGTCGTTAGTGGCTTATTGATATTTTTCTGCTAACGACCACGTCATGCAGGGTTAGTTGTGGCTGTCGTTTTTGGATAAGTCGGCCATTGAATACGACGTTTTTGTCGGTTAAATGCGAAGGATATTCAAATCGCGTAAGGCATGCTGCGTTGTTGCTTATAACCAAAGTCGCTTTGCGGGATGTGCAGGACGACGGTGGCGATCAATACGGTTTGTTCCGTTTCATCCAGGCCCAATTTGCCGGTTTTGGCGTCGATCAACTCCAGTTGCCAGGCGAGCAAAGTCAGGCAAGCATTCAGCGCGTCCAGTGCCTCGTCGTGTAATTGCAACGGGCTGGCGGCATTGGCGATCAGGTACTGCACATGCCGGGAAAATTCGCCGATGGCCCGCAGCGCAAGGGCGTCGGACTTTTCCGCGAGCTTGATCAGGCTGCTTTTCATGCAGTCGATGGCGTCGCTGTCGTTACGGATCAAGTGCAGGTGGCTCAAGCATTCCTGGGACTTGGCCAGCAGCATTTCCGCCTCAAGGAGGAACTCGGGAAGTGCAAGTTGCCACTCTTTGCCGTCGTTCATCATGCAAGTCTCCACAACATACGGTCGGATAATGAGATGTCGCACCGGGTGAATGGCTTAAAAGTACTGCTGAAATATGACGAAGATCTGTAGGTCAGTTCCGACTTTTCAGTAGGGCATTTATTTGAATGGTGCCCGCGCTCGTCCGAACCCCCCACCATCTTCAGGGCCATTCGCATAACTTCTTCGGTTGCCAAGACATAAGTCTGTGGACGACCCGTGGGCCGAGGGCTTGCGATAGCAAACAAAAGCCTGACTCCATTCATGCAATGAGAATGGCGTCACATTAATGGCTATTAGATATCGCGAATATCAGGTTGGTCCTGATCGTGGATAGGGGAATCCCTTACATGGGGGAACCTCGCGCTGACTTTGTGGTCACGCGGCGGTGGTGATGGGCCTTGCGTTTAAGCTGGCTCAGTAAAGCATGATGTCAGTGTGACATCAATGGATTTGCATGGCATTTTAAAGGGGGTCAAGGTCCGGCGTTTACGGCCGATAACTTCCTTCAGTGACCAGCACTATCCATCCGCTAAACCCAGGAGTCTTTAATGGCCGGCATTCTCGACACGGTAGATCAACGCACACAATTGGTGGGTGAGAATCGCCTGGAGATCCTCATGTTTCGCCTGGCCGGGCGGCAGCTGTTCGCGATCAACGTGTTCAAGGTGCAGGAAGTGCTGCAACTGCCCAAGTTGACCCTCATGCCCCAGCGTCATCCCTTTGTCTGTGGCGTGGTCAACCTGCGTGGCCAGACGCTGCCGGTGATCGACCTGTCCCAGGCCATTGGCATGCGCCCGCTGATTCCGGGGCCCAACAGCACCATTATCGTCACCGAGTACAACCGCTCGGTGCAGGCATTCCTGGTTGGTGGCGTAGACCGCATCGTCAACATGAACTGGGAGGCGATCCTGCCACCACCGGCCAGTGCCGGGCGCCAGCATTACCTGACGGCCATCAGCAAGGTCGATGACCAGTTGGTGGAAATCATCGACGTGGAAAAAGTCCTCGCCGAAATCGTGCCCTACAACGCCAAGGTCTCCCGCGAGAAACTCGAAGACCCGGTGCTGGAGCGTGCCCGTGGCCGCGAAGTGCTGCTGGTGGATGACTCTAACGTGGCCCTCTCGCAACTGCGTGACACCCTCGGCCAACTGGGGGTGAAAATGCACATTGCCAGCGACGGCCTCAAGGCCCTGAACATGCTCAAGGCCTGGGCCGACACCGGCCAGGTGATGACCGACAAACTGTTGATGATCTTCACCGACGCCGAAATGCCCGAGATGGACGGCTACCGCCTGACCACCGAGATTCGCAACGACCCACGCCTGCGCAGCCTTTACGTGGTATTGCACACCTCGTTGTCCGGCAGCTTCAACGATTCGATGGTGAAGAAGGTCGGTTGCGACAACTTCCTCTCCAAGTTCCAGCCCGACAAGTTGGTGGACGTGGTTCGTCAGCGTCTGATGCTGGACGAAGTCCCGGCTTGAGCTTAGGGTGACGGCTTTGTCCCTCAGGAATGCAGGCCCATGCTTCGTCTCAGCGCGTTGTACCGATACCCCTTGAAGTCTGGCAAGGGTGAAACCTTGCAGCAGATCGGCCTGGACGCACTCGGGCTCGACGGAGATCGACGCTGGATGTTGGTGGACGAAGCCAGCGGGCGTTTCCTGACCCAGCGGGCGGTGGCAAAAATGAGCCAGCTGTCGGCGCTGTGGAACAGCGCCGGTGGCCTGACCTTGAGCGCCGAAGGGCAGCCCGCCCTCGACGTGCCACTGCCCGGCAGCGATGCCGAGTTGCGCGGTGTGACCATCTGGCGCGACACCTTGCGCGTGCCGGATGCCGGTGATGCAGCAGGTGCCTGGCTCAGCGAATTCATCGGCAAACCCACACGCCTGGTGCAAGTGCCGCTGGCGCGTGCGCGCACTACCGAGGCCGGTTACGGCAAGGATGATGACAAGGTCGCGTTTGCCGATGGCTTTCCGTTGCTGCTGATTGGCCAGGCGTCTCTGGATGACCTGTCCCGGCGGGTCGGCCGGCCCATGGAGATGCTGCGCTTTCGTCCCAACCTGGTGATCGAGGGCAGCGAAGCCTTTGCCGAAGATGGCTGGAAACGCGTACGAATCGGCGATGTGGAGTTTCGGGTGGTCAAGTCCTGCTCACGCTGCATCCTGACCACCATTGACCCGGCGAGCGGCGAGCGCAGTGCCGACCGCGAACCCTTGGCCACGCTCAAGACCTACCGCGAACAAGAGGGTGATGTGATGTTCGGGCAGAACCTGGTCAACGATGGCGTGGGTCGCCTGGAAGTCGGCATGCCGGTGACGATCCTCGAGTAACCGCCCGTGCAATAAAAAATGCCCGTCTCTCGCGAGACGGGCATTTTTTTTTCGGCTATCGAACGTTTAGCTGCGGTATTCGCACAGGTAGGCGGTGTCGACGGCAACTTTCAGCTGGAATTTGCTGTTGGCGGGCACGTTGAACTGGCTGCCGGCGGCGAAGGTTTCCCAGTCGGTGCTGTCTGGCAGCTTGACCGTCAGTGCGCCCGACACCACGTGCATGATTTCACGCTGGGCGGTGCCGAACTCGTATTCACCCGGGGCCATGACGCCGATGGTCGCCGGACCTTCTGCAGTGCCGAAAGCGATCGACTTGACGGTGCCGTCGAAGTACTCGTTGACTTTAAACATGGGCGAATCCTCGGAAAAGGGTCAAGAAAGGTCGGCCAGTATGCCTTCTACACGGGCAAAATCAACGGCAGCAGCCGTGCGGTATTGCGCGCATCTTCCAGCGCCCGGTGCTGTTGGCCGTGGAACTGCATACCCGCCAGTTGCAGCGCGCCGTTGAGCCCCAGCGGCTTGTCCAGGCGCCGGGCCTTGGCGAAGCGCTGCTTGAGGTTCACGTGAGGCGTCTGGCCCAGCACGCTGCTCAAGCCATGGCGCTGCCACTCCAGTTCCAGTTGCTGGCGGTCATAGTCGCCCCAGCTCGCCCAGCCTTCCAGGCGTGCCTGGTGTTGGCCGAGCCAGCGTTCGAACAACGGCCACACGTCATTCAACGGCGCGGCAGCATCGATATTCGCCTGGGTGATGTGGGTCAACTGGCGGCAGAACGGCGTCAGCAGCGGCCTGCGCAACGGCCGCACGAAACGCTGGAAATGGTCCAGCTCACGGCCCTGGCGGTTGACCAGGCTCACCCCGATTTCGATGATTTCCATCTCGGTCACGGGCCAGCCGCCTTCATCCGTTGTGGCTTCAAGATCAATAATCAGCCAATGAGGCATCGCAGGTTCCCGTACTCTTCCCGTCCTGATGGGGATAGAGCGTAGCCAAGCCTGCTAGTTCCGCCCAGGGGTTACTCGATCTCCAGCAAAATCTGACGGTTCCTCACCTGATCTCCTGCAACTGCCTGGATCCGCTTGACCACGCCGCTCATGCCGGCCTTGAGTGGGTGCTCCATTTTCATCGCCTCCAGCACCAGCAACAGCTGGCCCTTGCTGACCGAATCGCCTTCGCTGACCCGAACTTCGACAATTGCCCCATCCATCGGCGCCTTGACCGTGCCGTTGCCGGCCTCGGCCTGGCGGGTGGCAACGGCCTGGGTGCGGTTATCGATGCGCACGCCAGGCAGCCAGAGCCGGGTGCCTTGCAGGTGGTACGCGATGCGACGGCGAATGCCGTTGAGAACGGCGGTGGCCCAGCGTCCGTCGGTGGTGAGGTCGCGTAAGTCGATAGCGTGCCGGTCAATCTCGACGTGCAGGCAGTTGTCTGCCAGCACACTGAGGCTGACTGTGCGGGACTCATCCTGTTCGGCCAACTGCCAGGTCCACGGCACGCTGGCGTTGTTGCGCCAGCCGGAGAGCGGCGTGGCATGAGCGCTGGCGCTGTGGTGATAAAACAGGGCGGCGGCCAGCGCCAGTTCATCGTCGGTCGCTTTGGTGAGAGCGATTTCGCTGAAGTGTTCGGCAATAAAGCCGGTGCTGAAGTCTGCGGCGATAAATTGCGGGTGCTTGAGCAGGCTGGCCAGCAGGCGCTGGTTGGTGGAAACGCCGAGCAGCACGCAGTCTTCCACCGCCCGTACCAGCTTGCGCCGAGCCTCTTCGCGGGTGGCGCCGTGGGCCATGATCTTGCCCAGCATCGGGTCATAGAACGGGGTGATGCGTTGGCCTTCGAGCACGCCATGATCGACGCGCACACCGGCTGTCGGTTCCCAGCGCAACACGTCGCCGGTTTGCGGCAGGAAGCCCTGGGCCGGGTCTTCGGCGTAGAGGCGCACTTCCATGGCGTGGCCGCTGAGGGTGACTTGTTCCTGGCGCAAGGGCAGGGGTTGGCCGGCGGCGATGTGCAGTTGCCAGGCGACGAGGTCGAGGCCGGTGATCAGTTCGGTGACCGGGTGTTCGACCTGCAGGCGAGTGTTCATTTCCAGGAAGTAGAAGTTGCCGTTGCGGTCGAGCAGGAATTCGACCGTGCCGGCGCCGACGTAACTGACGGCGCGGGCGGCCTTGAGCGCGGCTTCGCCCATGGCCTGGCGCAGCTCCGGGGTCATGACGGGGCAGGGGGCTTCTTCGATGACTTTTTGATGGCGGCGCTGGATCGAGCAGTCGCGTTCGCCGAGGTAGATCAGGTTGCCATGGGTGTCGCCGAACAGTTGGATTTCGACGTGGCGTGGGTCGATCAAGGCTTGTTCGAGGATCAGTTCGGCGCTGCCGAAGGCGTTTTGCGCTTCGGAGCGGGCGGTGCGCAGGTGTTCCAGCAGGGTGTCGGGGCTGTGCACCAGGCGCATGCCACGGCCGCCGCCGCCGGCGCTGGCTTTGATCATCAGGGGGTAGCCGATGTGGGTGGCGTGTTGTTGCAGGGTGGGGTCGTCCTGGTCGGGGCCCTGGTAGCCTTTGATGCAGGGGACGCCGGCGTTGAGCATGGCGATTTTCGAGAGGCGTTTGCTGCCCATCAATTCGATGGCTTCGGGGCTGGGGCCGATGAAGGTCAGGCCGGCTGTTGCGCAGGCTCGGGCGAAGTCGGGGTTTTCGGAGAGGAAGCCGTAGCCGGGGTGGATGGCGTCGGCACCGGTGCGGTGGGCGGCTTCGAGAATGGCTTCGATGTTCAGGTAGGACTGGTTGACCGGGGCGGGGCCGATGTTGACGGCTTCGTCGGCCATCTGGGCGTGCAGGCTGTTGGCGTCGGGGTCGCTGTAGACCGCTACTGTGCGGTAGCCCAGGGCTTGGGCGGTGCGCTGGATGCGGCAGGCGATTTCGCCACGGTTGGCGATCAGGATTTTGTTGAACATGAGTGATCCCTTGGGTTGGCGTTTACCGTGTACATATCCATTCCTGCGGTAACGGCTGCTATTGGTTCCGCTCTTACAGCGGGTCACTTTTGAAGAGCGCAAAAGTAACCAAAACGCTCTGCCCCGCCTGTCGGCGCCTCGCCTAGGCTCGGCGTTCCCTCACTCCGGCGCTGCTCCGCGGGCCGCCGCGATGGGCCATCCTTGGCCCAGCGCGGCTAAACCGGCGTCCTGCCGGTTTACCCGCTCCGCACCACCTGCGTTCGGCCTCGGGCTGAATGGGGCAGTCAGAGCCAGATCAAGATCAAAAGCAAAAGCACAGCGGCCTACAGGCCGGCTTGAGTGGTAGAAGCCACAGCAAAAGCCAAAGCGAAAACCAAATCTGAAACTGAAACTGATGCAGCTCTGCTTTTCTGTGGGAGCTGGCTTGCCTGCGATGCAGACAACTCGGTCTCTCAGGTGCACCGAGGCGATGCTATCGCAGGCAAGCCAGCTCCCACATTTGACCGTGCCCGCTCTGGCTTTAGATTTTGATGTTGCCTTTGCTTCACACCACTCAAGCCGGCCTGTAGGCCGCTGTGTTCTTGATCTGCTTTTGATCTTGATCTTAGGCGCCCCGTTAAACCACGCTGGCCGAACGCAGGTAGTACGGAGCGGGTAAACCGGCAGGACGCCGGTTTAGCCGCGACGGGGCAGGGACGCCCCGTCGCGGCGGCCCGCGGAGTAATGCCTGCGTTCGGGCACACCGAGCCTGAGCGAGGTGCCGAGTGGTGGGGCAAGAGCGTTTTGGTTACTTTTGCGCTGTTCAAAAGTGACCCGCTGTAAGAGCGGAACCCTAAGCGGCCATCACCCAAAAAACGGATATGCCCCCGATTCATCGCGCCCACCCCGGCTTACGCTTCTGCACAAAAGCCTGAGTCCCCTCAATCCCTTCTTCCCCACCCACCGCCTCGGCAAACCACTCGGCAGCCTGGTCCAGCAAAGGCCCCAAAGCCTGCTCACCACTGGCCAACACCAACGCCTTGGTCCGCGCATTAGCCCGGGGAGCACAGCGCAAAACCTGCCCCAACACCTCATCCACCCGCTCCGCCAACGCCTGCGAATCGTGCTCCACAAAATGCACCAACCCCAACCGCTGCGCCTCAACCCCATCAAACCGCGCCGCGGTCAAAGCCAGCCGCCGTGCCTGAGTCAACCCAACGCGCTTCACCACAAACGGCGCAATCTGCGCCGGCAGCAGCCCCAGGCTGGTCTCCGGCAACCCAAACTGCGCCTGATGATCCGCAATCGCCACATCACTGACACACACCAGCCCAAACCCACCGCCCAACACCGCCCCCTGCAGCACCACGATCACCACCTGCGGCAGCGCCTCAACCTCCTGCAACAGCGTGCCAAACGCCCGGTTCAACGCCTGCAAGCCACCCGCGGCCCCCGCGCGAGCCATGTCCTTCACATCCCCGCCCGCCGAAAAATGCCCACCCGCGCCACTGATAACCAGTGCCCGTACGCTCTGGTCCCCAGCCACATCCGCCAGCACCGCGCGCAGTTCCTCGACCATCTCCAAGCTCATGGCATTGCGGCTGTCGGGCCGGTTGAGGGTCACGTGCAACACCCCGTTATGCGGCTCCAGCAGCAACGTATTCACGACTTTTTCCCCGGCAGGGTGCCCATCAATTTGCAGATGATCCCCAGCATGATCTCGTCCGCCCCCCCGCCAATCGACACCAGCCGCACATCCCGATAAGCCCGGGCCACCGGGTTGTCCCACATGAATCCCATGCCGCCCCAGTATTGCAGGCAACTGTCGCTGACTTCCCGACCCAGGCGCCCGGCCTTGAGCTTGGCCATGGAGGCCAGGCGTGTCACGTCCTGGCCCTTGATGTACTGCTCGGTGGCCTGGTACACCAGCGCCCGCAGGCACTCGATTTCGGTGGACAGTTCGGCCAGGCGAAAGTGGATCACCTGGTTGTCGATCAACGCCTTGCCGAAGGTCTTGCGCTCCTTGCAGTACTCGATGGTGCTGTCGATGCAGTACTCCAGGCCCTTGACCATATTGGCCGCGCCAAACAGCCGCTCTTCCTGGAACTGCAACATCTGCATCATGAACCCCGCGCCTTCGTGGCCGATGCGGTTGCGCTGGGGGATGCGCACGTCGTCGAAAAACACCTGGGCGGTTTCCGAACTGTGCATGCCGAGTTTTTCCAGCGGCGGACTGACGCTGATGCCGGGGGTGTTCATCGGCACCATGATCAGTGACTTGTTGATGTGTGGCTTGTCGTCCGACGTGTTGGCCAGCAGGCAGATAAAGTCGGCACTCGGCGAGTTGGTGATCCACATCTTGCTGCCGTTGATCACGTAGTCGCTGCCGTCCTTGCGGGCATGGGTTTTCAGCCCGGCCACGTCGGAGCCGGCGCCGGTTTCCGAGACGCCGATGCAGCCCACCTGTTCGCCGCTGATGGCCGGGCGCAGGAATTCGTCGCGCAGTTCATCGGAGCCGAAGCGGGCCAGGGCCGGGGTGCACATGTCGGTTTGCACGCCGATGGACATGGGGATGCCGCCGCAACGGATGCTGCCGAACTCTTCGGCGGCGACGATGGAATAGCTGTAGTCGAGACCCATGCCACCGAATTTTTCCGGCTTGGAGATGCCCAGTAATCCGAGGTCACCGGCCTTGCGGAAGATCTCGTGGATCGGGAAGCGCCCGGCCTTTTCCCATTCATCCACGTGCGGGTTGATCTCGCGCTCGACAAAGCCGCGGACGGTGCGGCGCAATTCTTCGTGTTCCTGGGTGAAGATCATTTTTATTGTTCTCCTGAGGGTTTAGAACCGCGCCACACCAAAGCTGTTGGGCTGCAACTGCCGCACTTCGGCCTCATGGCAGATGTCCAGCAGAAACCCCAGCAAGGTCCGGGTGTCCCGTGGATCAATCAGCCCGTCGTCCCACAGGTTCGCACTGCCGTAGAGCGCGGTGGACTGGCTGTCGAGTTTCTGGGCGGTGACCTGTTCGAGCATGTCGAGCACCTTGGGATCAGGCACCAGGCCGTCTTTCAGTTGCTTGGCCTCGGTGACGATCCGCAGCACCTTGCCGGCCTGGGCGCCGCCCATCACGGCGGTGCGGCTGTTGGGCCAGGCGAAGATAAAACGCGGGTCGAGGCCTCGGCCGCACATCGCGTAGTTGCCGGCGCCGTAGGAGCCGCCGACGACGATGGTCAGCTTCGGTACCCGGGCATTGGCCACCGCCTGGATCATCTTCGCACCGTGCTTGATCACGCCTTGCTGTTCCGACTCGGTGCCCACCATGAAGCCGGTGGTGTTATGGAAGAACAGCAGGGGCGTCCGGCTCTGGTCGCACAGCTGGATAAATTGCGCGGCCTTGCTCGCGCCCTTCGGCGTGATCGGCCCGTTGTTGCCGATAAAACCGCAAGCGCGGCCCTGGATATGCAGGTGGCCGCAGACGGTGTGTGGGTCGAACTCGCCCTTGAATTCGAGG
This sequence comes from Pseudomonas sp. ADAK13, assembly GCF_012935715.1. Taxonomy (NCBI): domain Bacteria; kingdom Pseudomonadati; phylum Pseudomonadota; class Gammaproteobacteria; order Pseudomonadales; family Pseudomonadaceae; genus Pseudomonas; species Pseudomonas sp. ADAK13. The sequence goes on along the minus strand of NZ_CP052860.1, from coordinate 69,682 downwards.
AAGTTGGAACCGTCCGCCAGCCGCGCGAGGATTTCCCGCACGTCATAGGGTTTTTTCGGGTCGTCGGGGATCAGTCCCAGCAGCTCTTCAATCGGGTACAGCGGCTCGCTATACGTGCGTTTTTGCACGACCGGCAAACGGTCATCCCACGGCAACAGGCTGACGATCTCGCGCACGATGCGCACACCGTCAGCGTCGTTTTCCGCCAGGTACTCAGCGGTGCCCGCGGTTTGTGCGTGCATTTCGGCGCCGCCCAACGCTTCGTCGGTGGCGATTTCGCCGGTGGCGGCCTTGAGCAGTGGCGGGCCGGCCAGAAACAGTTTGGCTTTACCGCGCACCACCACCACGTAATCCGAAAGCCCTGGCTGATACGCGCCGCCCGCCGTGGCCGAGCCATGCACCACGGTGATCTGCGGCAGGCCCATGGCCGACATCCGCGCCTGGTTGGCGAAGCTGCGGGCGCCTTCGACGAAAATCTCGGCGGCGTAGTTGAGGTTGGCGCCGCCGCTTTCCGCCAGGGTCACGACCGGCAGTTTGTTTTCCATGGCGATCTGTTGCAGGCGCAGGGATTTTTTCAGGCCCGAAGGGGAGATGGTCCCGCCCTTGATCGCGCTGTTGTTGGCCACCACCAGCATACGCACGCCGCTGACGTAGCCGATACCGGCGATCAACCCGCCGCCGGCGGCGCTGCCGTCCTTGTCGTCGTGCAGCTTGTAGCCGGCCAGGCTTGCCAGTTCGAGGAACGGCGCGCCGGGGTCCAGCAGCAAATTGAGGCGTTCCCGCGGCAGCAGTTGCCCGCGCTTGTCGAACTTGGCCTTGGCTTCAGCTGCCTTGGCCAGCAGGTTTTGCTCCAACTGGCGCAGTTGATTGACGCCCGTGAGCATCGCTTCGCGGTTCTGCGCGAATGGCACGCTGTGGGCGTCGAGTTGCGAGTCGATCACCGGCATGGCTTATTTCTCCTCCTTGAGCACATCCGGCACGTAGGCCCGGTGGAAACCATTAAAGGACACGCTCGGTGGTTGCGCCTTGTGCAGCGGCCAGGCGCGGCTGCCGAGGCTGGCGGCGCCGTCGATGCGCAGGGTGCTGCCGCTGACGAACGCGGCGGCGGGGCTGAGCAAAAACACAATCGCCGCGCTGACTTCCGATTCGGTGCCGATGCGCTTGAGCGGCACATGCTCGCGCAAGGTCGGAATCACCGCCTTGAACGCACCTTCGTAAGTGTCCATGCCGCTGGAGGCAATCCAGCCGGGCGCCACGGCGTTGACCCGCACCCCGGCGTAACCCCATTCGAAGGCGGCGGTCTTGGTGAAGTTGTCCATGCCCGAACGCGCCGCGCCGGAGTGGCCCATGCCCGGCATGCCGCCCCACATGTCGGCGAGCATGTTGACGATCGACCCGCCGTGCTTGCTCATGCACTGGTTGAACACTTCCCGAGCCATCAGGAAACCACCCACCAGGTTGGTGCGCAACACGGTTTCAAAGCCCTTCTGGTTGATCGACGCGAGCGGCGAGGGGTACTGGCCGCCGGCGTTATTCACCAGGCCATGAATCGGGCCGTGTTCCTGCAGAACCTGGCTGACCAGCGCCTTGACCGCCTCTTCATCACGGATGTCGCAGGCCTGCCAACTGGCGCGGCCGCCGTCTTCAACAATCTCTGCCGCCACCGTTTGCAGTTTTTCCGGCTTGCGCCCCACCAGAATCACATGGGCGCCAAGGGCCGCCAGTTCGTGGGCGGTGCAGCGGCCAATGCCACTGCCGCCGCCGGTGACGATAATGCTCTGCCCCTGGAACAGGTCGGCTTTGAAGATCGAGTCGAAGGCCACGGCGTGGGTCCTTTAAGTGAGTTGATCGGCGATGTGCTGCGGCACGGCAATCGGGATTTCCAGCAGTTGCTGGGCGAAGGCCTTGCCTTGCGGGTCGATGCGCAGGCTGGCAATCCCGCCGCCACCCAGGGCGTTTTCCAGCAGGAAGTTCAGGCTGTGGCTGCCGGGCAAGTACCAGCGTTCGACGCGGCCGTGAATCGGGTCGAGCACGTGGCTCATCCAGTCGACGATCACTTCGGGCGTCAGCGCTTCGGCGATCCACGGCAGGTACTCGGGGTCGCGGGCGATCACCCCGATGTTGCTGTGGTTGCCCTTGTCGCCGGAGCGGGCCACGGCCAGTTTGACCAGCGGCACGTTGGCGTCGGCGCGACCCTGGGGTTTGGGCGGGTCAATCAATTCGATTGACGTGTTCAACGGTTCGGCGACAGGCAACTCGCAGGCATGCCGTTCGCCAAGGAAATCGACCTGCAATGGGCAGACGCTTTTATCGATCAGGAACGAAAACAGCCGAATCAGCGGGTACACCGTGGGCCGCCCGCCGACGATGCCGGTAAGCCCCGGCGCCATGCCGGTGGCTGCCTGGGCAATCTCCCGGGCGAACAGCACCAGCGCCTGTTTGTTGGGGTGACGCACCGCCAGTTTCACCACCACTTCGCGGCAGTCCTGGCGTTGGGCGTGGGGGCCGTAGGTGGCTTCGCTGCCCAGCAGTTCGATGTTGATGTCGGTGTAGGGCGCCCAGCCGCGCTGGCTGAACAGTTCTGATGTCTTGTTGATGATCGCCTGGCTGACCCGCTCGGCCTTGGCCACTGCGTCGATCCCGGCGATCAGGCAACTGGCGGTGCAGCGAAAGCCGTCCGGGTAGGTGGCGCTGACCTTGTATTGGTCGGTCGGTGGCAGGCCTTTGGCGCCGTGCAGGTGCACGCGGTTTTTGCCTTGCTGTTGGAGTTTCACCTGGCTGAAGTCGCAGATCACGTCGGGCAATAAGTAGGCGCGCGGGTCGCCGATTTCATACAACAGTTGCTCGGCGACGCTCAGTTCGCTGATCAGCCCGCCGGTGCCGTCTACTTTGCTGACGGTGAACTGGCCGTCGGCACTGACCTCCACAATCGGGAAACCGATGTGTTCGTAGTCCGGCACTTCCCGCCAATCGGTGAAGTTGCCGCCGGTGCACTGGGCGCCACATTCGATGATATGCCCGGCCAATGCCGCCTGGGCCAGGCGGTCGTAATCCTGCCAGGACCAGTCGAACTCATGCACCAGCGCCGCGCTGACCACCGCGCTGTCGACCACACGGCCAGTGATGACGATATCGGCACCGAGCTTCAGCGCCTGCACGATGCCCGGCGCGCCGAGGTAGGCGTTGGTGGACACGCACATCGCCGGCAGCGGCGCGCCGCTGAACATGTCGGTGATGCCGTGCAACTGCTTGAACTGCGGTTGCAGGTCATCCCCCAGCAGCACGGCGATCTTCAATGGAATTCGGGCCAGGTCGCAGGCCGCCTGCAACGCGGCAGCGCAGGCCTGGGGGTTGATCCCGCCGGCATTGCTGATCACGCGAATGCCCTGGCGCTGGATATCCGCCAACAGCGGCGTCAGCACTTCGACGAAGTCCGTGGCATAGCCGGCCTGGGGATCCTTCATCCGTGCCCCGGCCAGGATCGACATCGTGACTTCCGCCAGGTAGTCGAACACCAGGTAATCCAGCGCGCCGCCGTGCACCAACTGAGCAGCGGCGGTGCAGGTGTCGCCCCAGAAGGCGCTGGCGCAGCCGATGCGTACCGTCTTGTTCATGGGGCGTCCTTCCTCCGGTTGGATGAGTCGAGACTACCAAGCAAGCGCTTGGTTTGTAAACTCTGGTCACAACTTTGCCCCAAGCGCTTGCTTGGTTGGCTGCCACGGCCTAAATTGCCGGCCAAGACGTAATCAGAAGTTAAGGAGAGCAGCATGGATGAGCAAAAAGCCCTGCGGGTGATGCGCACCATGGTCGACGCCGGCCAATTGACCGACCCCGACAGTGCCCGTGGCAAGCTGCTGCAAACCGCGGCGCACCTGTTTCGCAATAAGGGCTTTGAGCGCACCACCGTGCGTGACCTGGCCGGCGCGGTCGGGATTCAGTCCGGCAGTATCTTTCATCACTTCAAGAGCAAGGACGAAATCCTGCGGGCGGTGATGGAGGAAACCATCCACTACAACACCGCCCTGATGCGCGCTTCCCTGGCCGAAGCGAATAACGTGCGTGAACGGGTGCTGGCGCTGATTCGCTGCGAATTGCAGTCGATCATGGGCGGCAGCGGCGAGGCCATGGCGGTGCTGGTGTACGAGTGGCGCTCACTCTCGGCCGAGGGCCAGGCCCAGGTGCTGGCCCTGCGTGATATTTATGAAGACATCTGGTTGCAGGTGCTGGGAGAGGCCAAGGAGGCCGGTTATATCAGGGGCGATGTATTTATCACCCGGCGCTTTCTGACCGGCGCGTTGTCCTGGACCACCACCTGGTTTCGCGCCCAGGGCAGCATGACCCTGGAGCAACTGGCCGATGAAGCCTTGCTGATGGTGTTGAAAGCTGACTAGCCCGTTCGTGCAAGCTATTAATTGTGTGGCAGAAAGTTGTCTCGATAGACAAAAACGCCTAGCTTAGCGGGATCAAAGTTTTCGACGGTGTGTGCCTTGATGTTTTCGCCTTGGCGACTGGCTGCAGGACTCTCAATATTGGCGCTTGGCGCACTGTGGCTGATGCCGGCTTCGGCTGCCCAATTGGTGAGGATCGGTGCTGCGCATTTTCCGCCGTACACCGTGCGCCCGGAGCAGGGCGCCGACACCGGTTTGTTGCCGCAACTGGTAGAAGCCTTGAACGCGCTGCAAACCGACTACCAGTTTGTGCTGGTGCCCACCTCGATTCCCCGGCGTTTTCGCGATTTCCAGCAAGGTCGGGTCGACATGGCGATCTTCGAAAACCCGAAATGGGGTTGGCAGGATATTCCCCATACGGCGGTCGACATGGGCCTGGAAGACGCCGAAATCTTCGTCGCTCAGCGGGAGCCCGGCCGCGACCAATCCTATTTCACCGACCTGGCCGGCAAGCGCCTGGCGGTGTTCAGCGGTTATCACTACGCGTTCGCCAATTTCAACCCGGACCCCAAGTACATGGCGGAGCACTTCAACGCCACCTTGACCTATTCCCACGACAGCAACCTGCTGATGGTCGCCCGGGGTCGGGCCGACATCGCCCTGGTGACGCGCTCCTACCTCAGCGATTTCCTGGTGCGCAATGCCGACACGGCGGGGCAATTCCTGGTGTCCGAGCGAATTGACCAGGTGTACCACCACTACGCATTGCTGCGGCCCAAGGCACCGATCACCGGGCCGGCGTTCGCCGGGCTGCTCAAGCAGTTGCGGGACAATGGCCAGTTGTTGAAGATCTTCGAGCCTTACCGCATTGATGTGATGCCGGTGCCCTGATCGTCTAAATTTTTGCCCGTGGCTCACGTCACTTGTTGAACTGTCGACGATTCGTGAGCCCACCCCATGTCCAATCTGAATGACCTGTCTTCCCTGCCGTTGCCGGCGGGGCCTGCCCTGAATGCTGATGAAACTGACACGCGCCTGAGCCTTACCCTTGAAGGGCAGCCGCTGATTCGCCTGCGCCTTGAGCGGGGCGATGAGCTGCAGGTGCACTTGCAGGAGCCCGGCAGTGTGCCGGCTGCCCGTGCGTTGTGGGCGGCCTGTTACTGGTTGTTTGCCAGGGAGCCCGGGCGGCAGCGGCTGGTCTGGCGCCTTGAGCATGTGCCGGAGGATGCCTTGCGCAGTGGGTTGCTGGTGGCCACCGAGGTTGCCGGGCAGTTTTATTGCGAGCGCACGTTGTTTTGGCAATTGCCGCAACCGTGGCTGGGGCAATCCCTCACAGGGACTTATCCGCAGCAGATGATTATCAGCGCGGGTAAGCGTCATCCTGCCCGTGCGCCGAAGCCTCGGGGTGAGGTTTATCGACGGTTCGATGCGCGGTTGGGGGCGTGGATTTCACTGCGCACGGTGGAGATTGATGTTGACCTGGCGCGGTTTAATCGGTGGCAGAACAGCACGCGCGTGGCGAATTTCTGGCAGGAAAGTGGCAGCCTTGAGCAGCATCGGGAGTATCTGGACACGCTGGAAGCGGATCCTCATGCGTTGACGTTGATCGGCTGTTTCGATGATGAGCCGTTTGCGTATTTCGAGGCGTATTGGGCCAAGGAGGATCGGATTGCGCCGTTCTATGACGTGGCGGATTACGATCGTGGGATTCATATGCTGGTGGGGGAAGAGCATCACCGGGGGCCGCACAAGGTAGCGAGTTGGTTGTCGGCGTTGGTGCATTACCTGTTTCTGGATGATCCGCGTACGCAGCGGGTGGTGGCTGAGCCTCGGGCGGATAACGGGAAGATGATTGGGTATATGCAGAATCAGTGTTTCCACTGTGAGAAGGAGTTTGATTTTCCGCATAAGCGGGCGGCGTTGATGATCCTGGGGCGGGAGCGGTTTTTTGAGCGGTGTGGGTTGGTTTGAGTGTGTACATATCCGTTATTTAGGTAACGGCTGAATATGGTTTCGCTCTTACAGCGACTCACTTTGGAAGAGCCCCAAAGTAAGCAAAGGGCTCTGCCCCGCCTGTCGGCACCTCGCCTAGGCTCGGTGTTCCCTCACTCCGGCATTGCTCCGCGGGCCGCCGCGACGGGGCGTCCCTGCCCCGTCGCGGCTAAACCGGCGTCCTGCCGGTTTACCCGCTCCTCAATCCCTGCGTTCGGCCTCGGGCTTATTGGGGCAGTCAGATCAAGATCAAAATCTACAGCACAGCGGCCTACAGGCCGGCTTGAGTGGTAGAAGCCAGAGCAAAAGCCAAAGCCAAATCTGAAACTGATGCAGCTCTGCTTTTCTGTGGGAGCTGGCTTGCCTGCGATGCAGACACCTCGGTTTTTCAGGTACACCCAGTTGATGCCATCGCCGGCAAGCCAGCTCCTACAGGGGATCGTGGCCGCTTTAGATTTTGATTTTGCTTTTGCTCCACACCACTCAAGCCGGCCTGTAGGCCGCTGTGCTGTTGATCTGCTTTTGATCTTGATCTTAGGCGCCCCGTTAAACCACGCTGGCCGAACGCAGGTAGTACGGAGCGGGTAAACCGGCAGGACGCCGGTTTAGCCGCGACGGGGCAGGGACGCCCCGTCGCGGCGGCCCGCGTAGTAATGCCGGAGTGCGGGCACACCGAGCCTAGGCGAGGTGCCGAGTGGTGGGGCAAGAGCCTTTTGGTTACTTTTGGGCTCCTTTCAAAAGTGACCCGCTGTAAGAGCGGAACCCATACCAGCCATCACCCAAATAACGGATATGCACTCAGCAGCAGGGCAGGGCAGGGCAGGGCGGGGCAAAGCAAAGCCAATCAAACCCGCCGCGCAAACGTGTCGCTATGGGTCCCGGAAACCTTGCGGCAATGCACCAATGCATCCCGAATCATAAAGTTCACCAGCGTCGGCGACACCCCCAGCTCCTTGGCAATATCCTTCTGCGGCACCCCATGCAACCGGTACATCTCAAACGCATAACGCGTGCGCTGAGGCAACTCCGTCAACGCATCCGCGATGTTTTCCAGCGTAGAAAAATTGATGTGCGAAGTCTCAGGTGAAGCCCCGTGAATAACCACATTCAACCCTTCCTCTTCAGTGCCGGAATATTTCAACTCCAACGCCTGCTTGCGGTAATGATCAATGGCCAGGTTACGCACGATCTGGAACAGGTAACTGAGCTGCGCCTTGAACGATGAGGTGATAGTCGGTGCCGATTGCAACCGGAAGTAGGCATCTTGCACCACATCTTCGGCGCGGGAGCGACAGCCGGTAATACGCGCCGCGATCTTGACCAGGATCAGCCGGTTATCGACGAAGGCCTGGAGGAGGGGTGAGTCGCACCTGCCTGTGGATACTTGTTCCGTCATGGAAATCACCTTGTTGCAAGAGAAGGTTGGGGGAGGGCGTCCTTGCTGAGGCCTCCTACACATCGGGCAACAAATTATGCTTAATGATAATGATTGTCAAATGAGAAGACGAACTAATCTTATGCCTTATCGAGAGGTGTGAACCGCGTCTCGCTGACTAATTATTTCCAGGGGCCATCCGTTCTCATGGGTGACAGGCCAGTTAACAAACCGGCCAAGGATCAGCGCCTGGAGGAGGACAAAATGGGTTTTTATCGTGTGAGCGGGAGTGGTCTGAAATGAACACGCCGGCTCGATTACGCCTGTTTTGCCTGCCTTATTCCGGCGCCAGCGCCATGGTTTACAGCCGCTGGCGGCGGGTGCTGCCCGAGTGGTTGCAGGTGCGGCCGCTGGAGTTGCCGGGGCGCGGCATGCGCATGGACGAGCCGTTGCAGCGCGACATCAAGGCCCTGGCGGGGCAACTCGCCGAAGAGATCAGTGCGGAGCTGGACGGCCCCTACGCCTTGTTTGGCCACAGCCTCGGCGGTCTGCTGGCATTCGAGTTGGCCCATGCCCTGCGTGAGCGAGGTGTGCCGCAGCCACTGGCGTTGTTTGCGTCGGGCACTGCCGGCCCGGCCCGTCGGGATGTCAGCGAGTACGCCATCGAGAAAAACGACGAACAACTGATCGCCCGCCTGCGTGAACTCAAGGGCACCGGCGAAGACGTGCTGGCCAATGCCGAGCTGATGCAGTTGATGCTGCCGATCCTGCGGGCCGACTTCCTCCTGTGCGGCAGTTTTGAATACGGCGAACGTGAGCCGTTGGCCCTGCCCATCCATGTGTTTGGCGGCAAGCAGGACAGTGTGCGCGCCGATCAACTACTGGATTGGCAGCAAGACACCGCCAGCGGTTTCTCCCTCGACATGTTTGACGGTCACCACTTCTTCCTGGTGCAGCACGAAAGTTCTGTACTGCGCTGTGTGCGGCGCTATGCCGACGAACACCTGGCCCGCTGGCGCAATGGCGCGGCGCGGCAGATGGCCCGGGCGACCGGCTGAACCAGCCCACTCCGGCCACACATTCCCCGATTTCCCAGTAAGCCGATTTCAGGCAGGAACCCCATGATGGACGCCTTCGAACTTCCCCGCACCCTGGTTCAGTCCCTTCAACGCCGCGCCGCGCAAACCCCGGATCAAACGGCGTTGCGCTTTCTCGCCGAGACGGCTGAGCAGGGCGCTGTCCTCAGCTACCGTGACCTTGACCTGCGCGCCCGCACGATCGCCGCCGCCTTGCAGGCCAGCGCCGGGCTGGGTGATCGCGCGGTGCTGTTGTTCCCCAGTGGGCCGGATTACGTCGCGGCGTTTTTTGGTTGCCTGTATGCCGGGGTGATCGCGGTGCCGGCGTATCCGCCGGAGTCCGCTCGCCGTCATCATCAGGAGCGGCTGCTGTCGATCATCGCGGACGCCGAGCCCCGGTTACTGCTGACCACCGCCAGCCTCGGTGATTCGCTGCAGCAACTGGAAGGTGCGCCGCAGCTGCTGTGCGTCGACCAACTGAGTGCCGACATCGCCACCGACTGGGTGGCGCCGAACCTTTCGGACGATGACATCGCGTTCCTGCAATACACCTCCGGCTCCACCGCGTTGCCCAAGGGGGTGCAAGTCACCCACGGCAACCTGGTGGCCAACGAACTGCTGATTCGCCGGGGCTTTGGCATCGACCTGAACCCCGATGACGTGATCGTCAGCTGGCTGCCGCTGTACCACGACATGGGCCTGATCGGCGGCCTGCTGCAACCGATCTTCAGTGGGGTGCCGTGCGTCTTGATGTCGCCGGCGTACTTCCTCGGCCGGCCACTGCGCTGGCTGGAAGCGATCAGCGAATACGGCGGCACCATCAGCGGCGGGCCGGACTTTGCCTATCGGCTGTGCAGCGAGCGGGTCAGTGATTCGGCCCTGGAGCGCCTGGACTTGAGCAAGTGGCGCGTGGCGTATTCCGGCTCGGAGCCGATCCGCCTCGATACCCTGGAACGCTTCGCCGAGAAGTTCGCCGCCTGCGGTTTCACCCCGAACAGTTTCTTCGCCTCCTACGGGTTGGCTGAAGCCACGCTGTTTGTTGCCGGCGGCACCCGAGGCCAGGGCATCCCGGCCCTGCGCCTGGACGACAAGGCCCTGGCCGCCAACCGCGCCGAGCCGGGGCAGGGCGCGGCGATCATGAGTTGCGGCACCAGCCAGCCTGAACATGCCGTGTTGATTGCCGACCCCGCCAGCCTGATGACGCTCCCTGACAATGCCGTGGGTGAAATCTGGGCTGCCGGCCCGAGCATCGCCCACGGTTACTGGCGCAACCCGCAAGCCACCGCCAAGACCTTCGTCCAGCACGCTGGTCGCACCTGGCTGCGGACCGGCGACCTGGGTTTTATCCGCGAAGGTGAGGTGTTCATCACCGGCCGCCTCAAAGACCTGCTGATCGTGCGGGGCCACAACCTTTACCCTCAGGACATCGAGCAAGCCATCGAGCGTGAAGTGGAAGTGGTGCGCAAGGGCCGCGTCGCGGCGTTTGCGGTGAATGACAACGGCCAGGAAGGCATCGGCATCGCCGCGGAAATCAGCCGCAGCGTGCAAAAAATCCTGCCGCCCGAAGCGTTGATCAAGGCGATCCGCCAAGCGGTGGCCGAAGCCTGCCAGGAAGCCCCGAGCGTGGTGGTGTTGCTTAACCCAGGTGGCTTGCCGAAAACCTCCAGCGGCAAGGTGCAGCGTTCGGCTTGCCGCACGCGCCTGGCGGATGGCAGTCTCGACAGTTATGCGCAGTTCCCCGGCGTGCAGGCCCAGGCCGGTGATGCGGCGCTGGAATCCGAACTGCACAGCCAGATTGCCGCGATCTGGTGCGAGCAATTGCAGGTGGCGCAAGTCGCTGCCGACGATCACTTCTTTCTGCTGGGGGGCAACTCCATCAGCGCCACCCAGGTGGTCGCCCGGCTGCGGGAAACCCTGGGTCTGGAGCTGAACCTGCGCCTGTTGTTCGAAGCGCCAACCCTGGCTGCCTTCGCCGCCAGCGTCGCGCAATTGCAGCAGGACGGCGGCGTCGCCCAAGGCGCGATCCATGCCCTGTCGCGTCAGGAAGACTTGCCGCAATCCCTGGCACAAAACCGCCTGTGGATCACCTGGCAACTGGACCCGCACAGCAGCGCCTACACCATCCCCGGCGGCCTGCGTTTGCGCGGCGAGCTGGACGAAGACGCGGTGCGTGTGAGCTTCCAGCAACTGATCCAGCGCCACGAAGCCTTGCGCACGCGCTTCTTTGAACGCGATGGCCAAGCCTTCCAGCGAGTCGACGCCAAGGTTGATTTCGAGCTGCAAGTCATCGACCTCAGCGACCTGCCTGCCGCCGAGCGCGAAGCCCGCGCGAACCAGATCCGCGAAGACGAAGCCCGCACCCAGTTCGACCTGGAGAAAGGCCCGTTGCTGTGGGTGACGCTGGTGCGCCTGGACGACGAAGACCACCAATTGCTGGTGACGATGCACCACATCATCGCGGACGGTTGGTCGCTCACAGTATTGATCGACGAATTCTCGCGCCTGTATGCCGCAGCGTCCCAGGGCCAAACCCTTGAGCTGCCGGCGCTGGCCCTGCAATACGCCGACTACGGCAGCTGGCAGCGCCAGTGGCTGGCCGAAGGCGAGAGCCAGCGGCAACTGGCTTACTGGAAAACACAGCTTGGCGACGAACACCCGACCCTGAGCCTGGCCACCGATCACCCGCGCTCGGCTCAAACGGTACGCAGTGCTTCACGCCACAGTGTGCGTTTGAGTGCGAGCCTCGGCGAAGCCATTCGCAAGACCGCCCAAACCCACGAATCCACCCCGTTCATGCTGTTGCTCGCCGCGTTCCAGAGCTTGCTCCATCGCTACAGCGGCCAGCGCGATATCCGCATCGGCGTGCCCAACGCCAACCGTCCGCGCCAGGAAACCCAGGGCCTGATCGGGTTCTTTATCAACACCCTTGTGCTGCGCGCCGAACTGGATGCACGCCTGCCCTTCGCCGAGTTGCTGGCGGCGACGCGAACCACCGCGCTGGGTGCCCAGGCCCATCAGGACCTGCCGTTCGAGCAGTTGCTGGAAGCCTTTCCGCAAGCCCGGGAACAAGGCCTGTTCCAGGTGATGTTCAACCACCAGCAACGCGACCTGAGTGCCTTGCGCCGCCTGCCGGGCCTGCTCGCCGACGAGCTGGCGTGGCACAGCCGCGAAGCCAAGTTCGACCTGCAACTGCACAGCGAAGAAGACCGTAACGGGCGCCTGAGCCTGTCCTTCGACTACGCCGACGAGCTGTTCGACGCCGCGACTATCGAGCGTCTGGCCGAGCACTTCATCAACCTGCTGCAAGCCGCCTGCGAACAACCGCAACAGGCCATCGGCGACTTGAAACTGCTGCATGACGACGAGCACACGCAGCAACACCAGTGGAGCGCTGCACCTTGCGCGGCGGCGCAGCAGTGGCTGCCGGAACAACTCAACCAACAGGTCTCGGAACGCACCGCGCTGGTGTGGCAGGACGGCAGCCTGACCTTCGCCCAACTGCACACCCAGGCCAACCGCCTGGCCCATTACCTGCGGGACAAGGGCGTCGGCCCGGACGTGTGCGTGGCCATCGCCGCCGAGCGCTCGCCGCAACTGTTGATCGGCCTGCTGGCGATCATCAAGGCCGGCGGCGCCTACGTGCCCCTGGACCCGGATTACCCGGCCGACCGCCTGGCCTACATGCTCAAGGACAGCGGCGTGCAACTGCTGCTGACCCAGACTTCTCTGCTGGAACAACTGCCTACGGCTGAAGGCGTCAGTGTCATCGCGATGGACAGCCTCAAGCTGGAGAGTTGGCCAACCCACGCGCCGGGCCTGCACTTGAATGGCGACAACCTGGCCTACGTGATCTACACCTCGGGCTCCACCGGCCAGCCCAAGGGCGTGGGCAACACCCATGCCGCGCTGGCCGAGCGCTTGCAGTGGATGCAAGCCACCTACCTACTGGATGAAACCGATGTGCTGATGCAAAAGGCGCCCATCAGTTTCGACGTGTCGGTGTGGGAATGCTTCTGGCCGCTGATCACCGGTTGCCGGCTGGTACTGGCCGGGCCGGGTGAGCACCGCGATCCCCATCGCATCGCCCAGTTGGTGCAGGAACACGGCGTGACCACGCTGCACTTTGTGCCGCCGCTGTTGCAGCTGTTTGTCGATGAACCTTTGGCCGCCGAATGCACCAGCCTGCGCCGCCTGTTCTCCGGCGGCGAAGCGTTGCCCGCCGAGTTGCGCAACCGGGTGCTGGCGCAGTTGCCGGCGGTGCAGTTGCACAACCGGTATGGCCCCACCGAAACCGCGATCAACGTGACGCACTGGCATTGCCAGGCGGATGACGGCGAGCGCTCGCCGATTGGCCGGCCACTGGGCAATGTGATTTGCCGGGTGCTGGATGATCAGTTCAACCCGCTGCCAACGGGTGTGCCGGGTGAATTGTGCATCGGCGGCATCGGCCTGGCGCGGGGGTACCTCGGGCGTGCGGGGCTGACCGCTGAACGGTTTGTCGCCGACCCGCTGGGCGAGGCGGGCGCACGCCTGTATCGCACCGGTGACCGCGTGCGCTGGGCTGCCGACGGTGTTTTGGAATACCTCGGGCGCCTGGATCAGCAGGTGAAGTTGCGCGGCTTCCGTGTCGAACCGGAAGAAATCGAAGCGCGTCTATTGGCCCTCGACGGCATCGCCCAAGCGGTGGTGCTGGTGCGCGAAACCGCTGCCGGTGCGCAGTTGATCGGTTACTACACCGCCAGCGAAGCGCTGGATGAACAGGACGTAAAAACCGCCCTGGCCGCCGAGCTGCCGGAGTACATGGTGCCGGCGCAGTTGATGCGCCTGGACGCTATGCCCCTGAGCCCCAGCGGCAAACTGGATCGGCGCGCCTTGCCGGAACCGGTGTGGCGGGTGCGTGAACACGTCGAACCTGAAACACCGCTGGAACAGCAAATCGCCGCGATCTGGCGCGAAGTGCTGGCCCTGCCGCGCATCGGCCTGCGGGACGACTTCTTTGCCCTCGGCGGCCATTCGTTGCTGGCCACGCAAATCATCTCCCGTACCCGCCAGGCCTGCGACGTCGAGCTGCCGCTGCGCACGCTGTTCGAAGCCAGCGAACTGGGGGCTTTCGCCGAACAGGTCCGCCTGATCCAGGCCTCGGGCCAACGCAATCAACAACTGGCCATCGGCAAGGTCGACCGCAGCCAACCGGTGCCGCTGTCCTATTCCCAGCAGCGCATGTGGTTCCTCTGGCAGATGGAACCGGACAGCCCGGCGTATAACGTCGGCGGCATGGCGCGGCTGCGTGGCGTGCTGGACGTGGGGCGTTTCGAGGCGGCGTTGCAGGCTTTGATCATGCGTCACGAAACCCTGCGCACCACCTTCCCGAGCATCAACGGCGTGGCGCAGCAGAAGGTCGCGGCGCAAACCGGTGTGCGCATGGATTGGCAGGATTTCTCGGGGTTCAATCAAGCCGAGCGCGAACGCCGTGTGCAGCAACTGGCCGACCATGAAGCCCATACGCCTTTCAATCTGGAGACGGGGCCGTTGCTGCGTGCCTGCCTGGTCAAGGCCGGCGAGCAGGAACATTACCTGGTGCTGACCCTGCACCATATCGTCACCGAAGGCTGGGCCATGGACATCTTTGCCCGTGAACTCAGCGCGCTGTACGAAGCCTTTATCGACGACCGCGAATCGCCGCTGGCGCCGCTGCCGGTGCAGTACCTCGACTACAGCGTGTGGCAACGGCAGTGGCTGGAGTCCGGTGAGCGCCAGCGCCAGCTGGATTATTGGACCGCGCAACTGGGCACCGAGCATCCACTGCTGGAACTGCCGGGTGACCGTCCGCGGCCACCGGTGCAAAGTCATCAGGGCGAGCTGTACCGTTTCGATTTGAGCGATGACCTCGCCGCCCGTGTGCGAGCGTTCAACGCCGAGCGTGGTTTGACCTTGTTCATGACCATGACCGCCACCCTCGCCGTGTTGCTGTACCGCTACAGCGGCCAGACCGACCTGCGCATCGGTGCGCCGGTGGCCAACCGGATTCGCCCGGAAAGCGAAGGGCTGATCGGCGCGTTTCTCAACACCCAGGTGCTGCGTTGCCAGCTCAACGGGCAGATGAGCGTCGGGGAATTGTTCGAGCAGGTGCGTCACACGGTGATCGAAGGCCAGTCCCATCAGGACCTGCCGTTCGACCACTTGGTGGAGGCCCTGCAGCCACCCCGCAGCGCGGCGTACAACCCGCTGTTCCAGGTGATGTGCAACGTGCAGCGCTGGGAGTTCCAGCAAAGCCGCACGCTGGCCGGGATGACCGTCGAGTACCTGGCCAATGATGCCCGCGCCACCAAGTTCGACCTCAACCTGGAAGTCACCGACCTCGACCATCGCCTGGGCTGCTGTCTGACTTACAGCACCGATCTGTTCGACGAGCCGCGTATTGCCCGCATGGCCGCGCATTGGCAAAACCTGCTGGAAGCTTTGCTCGCCGATCCGCACCAGCGCCTGAGCGAGTTGCCGTTGCTGGAAGCCGCCGAACAGCGCGCCCTGCAAGACAGCCTGGGCATTGAAGCCGGCGAACATCGCCTCGACCAGTGCATCCATCACCTGTTCAGCGAGCAGGCCCTGGCCCGTCCGGATGCCCCGGCGTTGACCTTTGCCGGGCAGACCCTGAGCTACAGCGAACTCGACGGCCGCGCCAACCGCCTGGCCTGGATGCTGCGCGAGCGTGGCGTAGGCCCGCAGGTGCGGGTCGGTCTGGCGCTGCCGCGTTCGCTGGAGATGGTCGTCGGCCTGCTGGCAATCCTCAAGGCCGGTGGCGCCTACGTGCCGCTGGACCCGGAATACCCGCTGGACCGCCTGCACTACATGATCGAAGACAGTGGCATCGGCCTGCTGCTCAGTGACGCCGCGATGTTCGACGCGCTGGGTGAATTGCCCGCCAGCGTGGGCCGTTGGTGCCTGGAAGAAGACCAGCCGACCCTGGCCGCGTACCCGGCCAGCGAGTTACCGTTAATCAGCCTGCCGCAACATCAGGCGTACCTGATCTACACCTCCGGCTCCACCGGCAAGCCCAAGGGCGTGGTGGTGTCCCACGGTGAAATCGCCATGCATTGCCAGGCGGTGATCGAGCGCTTCGGAATGCGCCCGGATGACTGCGAGCTGCACTTCTATTCCATCAACTTTGACGCCGCCACCGAGCGTCTGCTGGTGCCGTTGCTCAGCGGTGCGCAGGTGGTATTGCGGGCCCAGGGCCAATGGGATGCGGAAGAAATCTGCGGGCTGATTCGTCAGCACCGCATCAATATCCTCGGCTTTACCCCGAGCTACGGCAGCCAGTTGGCGCAATGGCTGGCCACGCAAAACCAGACCCTGCCGGTGCGCATGTGCATCACCGGCGGGGAGGCCTTGACCGGCGAACACCTGCAGCGTATTCGCGCCGCGTTCAAGCCGGCGCTGTTTTTCAACGCCTATGGCCCGACCGAAACGGTAGTGATGCCGCTGGCCAGTCTTGCCCCGCAAACCCTGGAGGAGGGCGCCGGCAGCGTGCCGATCGGCAGCATCATCGGCGCGCGTGTGGCCTACATCCTGGACGCGGATCTGGCCCTGGTGCCGCAAGGCGCCACCGGCGAGTTGTACGTCGGCGGTGCCGGCCTGGCCCAGGGTTATCACCAGCGCCCGGGCATGACGGCGGAGCGGTTTGTGGCTGATCCGTTTGCTACGAACGGCGGTCGCCTGTATCGCACCGGCGACCTGGTGCGCCAGCGTGCCGATGGCCTGGTGGAGTACCTCGGCCGTATTGACCATCAAGTAAAGATTCGCGGTTTCCGTATCGAGCTGGGGGAAATTGAAACCCGCCTGCTGGAGCACACAGCGGTGCGTGAAGCGGTGGTGCTGACGCTGGACTCACCGAGTGGCAAACAGTTGGTGGCCTACCTGGTCAGCGACGAAGAACAGGGCGCCTTGCGTGAATCCCTCAAGAACCATCTGAAAGCACAGCTGCCGGACTACATGGTGCCCGCGCACCTGATCGTCCTCGACAGCATGCCGCTGACCGCCAACGGCAAGCTCGACCGTCGAGCCTTGCCGCAGCCGGACCCCGAGGCGAACCGTCAACAGTACGTGGCGCCGCGCAACGAGTTGGAGCAAACCCTGGCGGCGATCTGGTGTGCGGTATTGAACGTGCAGCAGGTCGGACTCGACGATAACTTCTTTGAGTTGGGCGGCGACTCGATCCTGTCGATCCAGGTGGTCAGCCGGGCACGGCAGGCGGGGATTCATTTCAGCCCGCGTGATCTGTTCCAGCACCAGACCGTACAGACCCTGGCCGCCGTAGCGACCCGCACCGAGCAGGTCATCGCCGAGCAAGGCGTGTTGACCGGCGCGTCCGGGCTGACACCCATCCAGCACTGGTTCTTCGACACCGACATCCCGGAGCGCCAGCACTGGAACCAGGCATTGCTGCTGGAGCCGGTTCAGGCCCTCGAACCCCATCGCCTGGAACAGGCGCTGCTGGCGGTGCTGGAACACCACGACGCCTTGCGCCTGAGCTTCACCCGGCGCGACGCGCAATGGCACGCCGAACACTTGGCGGTACCGGAAGGCGGTTTGCTGTTGCAAGCCCAGGTGGCGGACATGGAGCAGTGCCACGCGCTGTTCACCGACACCCAACGCAGCCTCAACCTTGCCCATGGCCCGCTGCTGCGCGCGTTGCTGGTGGACGGGCCGCAAGGCCAGCGTCGCCTGCTGATCGCGATCCATCACCTGGTGGTGGACGGCGTTTCCTGGCGCGTGTTGCTGGAAGATTTGCAGACCGTGTATCGCCAGTTGAGCGACGGCCAACCCGTCAGCCTGCCCGCCAAGACCAGCGCCTTGCGCGACTGGGCGGCGCGCTTGCAGGCCTATGCCGGCAGCGAATCCCTGCGTGAAGAACTGGACGTGTGGCAGCAGCAGTTGGCTGGCCCCACCGTTGAATTGCCGGTGGATCGCCCGCAAGGTTCGCTGCGCAATCGTGACGCGGATACCGTCAGCGTGCGCCTGGATGCCGAGCGCACGCGCCAGCTGTTGCAGCAGGCACCGAGCGCCTACCGCACCCAGGTCAACGATTTGCTGCTGACCGCCCTGGCCCGTGTGCTGTGCCGCTGGAGCGGCCACACGTCGGCCCTGATCCAGCTCGAAGGCCACGGCCGCGAAACCCTGTTTGACGAGATCGACCTGACCCGCAGCGTGGGCTGGTTCACCAGCGCTTACCCGCTGCGCCTGACTCCGCTGCACATCGAAGAAGCGGCCGGGCAGGGCGCCTCGATCAAGGCGATCAAGGAGCAATTGCGCGGCGTGCCCCACAAAGGTCTGGGGTATGGCGTGCTGCGCTACCTGGCCGACGACCTGTGCCGCCAGACCATGGCCGCGTTGCCGACGGCCAGCATCACCTTCAACTACCTTGGCCAGTTCGACCAGAGCTTTGGCGCCGACGCGCTGTTTCACCCGCTGGACGAATTTGCCGGGATTGCCCACGACCCGGACGCGCCGCTGCCTAACGAGCTGAGCGTCGACAGCCAGGTGTATGGCGGTGAGCTGGTGCTGCGCTGGACTTTCAGCCGCGAGCGCCACGACAGCCAGACCATCACTGAACTGGCGGACGCTTACCTGGCGGAATTGCAGAGTCTGATCGAGCATTGCCTCAAGCCAGACGCGGGCGGCCTCACGCCGTCGGACTTCCCGCTGGCGCACCTGACCCAAGGGCAACTCGACGCGCTGCCGGTGCCGGCCACGGCCATCGAAGATGTGTACCCGCTGACGCCGATGCAGGAAGGCTTGCTGCTGCACACCCTGCTGGAACCGGGCACTGGCCTCTACTACATGCAGGACCGCTACCGCATCAACAGCGCCCTGGACCCGGAGCGTTTCGCCCAGGCCTGGCAGGCAGTGATCGCCCGGCATGAAGCGTTGCGTGCCTCGTTCTGCTGGAACGTCGGTGAAGACATGCTGCAGGTTATCCACAAGCCGGGCAGCACGCCGATCGAATACCTCGACTGGAGCGCTGATCCTGAAAGTGAACAGGAACCGCGTCTGCAAGCGTTGCTCAAATGCGAGCGTGAAGCCGGCTTCGATCTGCTCAACCAGGCGCCGTTCCACCTGCGGCTGATCCGCGTGGGCGAGGCGCGCTACTGGTTCATGATGAGCAACCACCACATCCTGATCGATGCCTGGTGCCGCTCGCTGTTGATGAATGATTTCTTCGACATCTACATGGCCCTCGGCGAAGGCCGTGACGCGCAACTGGCGACGCCACCGCGTTACCGCGATTACATCGCCTGGCTGCAACGCCAGAACCTGGCCGAGGCGCGCCAGTGGTGGCAGCAGAACCTGCAAGGCTTTGAGCGCACCACGCCGATCCCGAGCGACCGGCCGTTCCTGCGCGAACACGCGGGCCACAGCGGCGGCATGGTGGTGGGTGACTGCTACACCCGCCTCGATGTGCGCGATGGCGCGCAATTGCGCGAGCTGGCCCAGGCTCATCAACTGACGGTGAACACCTTCGCCCAGGCGGCGTGGGCCCTGGTGCTGCGGCGCTTGAGTGGTGATCGCGACGTACTGTTCGGCGTCACCGTGGCCGGGCGCCCGGTGGAAATGCCGGAGATGCAGCGCACGGTCGGGCTGTTTATCAACAGCATCGCGTTGCGGGTCAAGCTGCCAGAGGATGACCAGACGTGCAGCGTGCGCCAATGGTTGAGCGGCCTGCTCGACAGCAACATGCAACTGCGCGAGTACGAATACCTGCCGCTGGTGACTATCCAGGAGCACAGCGAACTGCCCAAGGGTCAGCCGCTGTTCGACAGCCTGTTCGTGTTCGAAAACGCCCCGGTGGAAGTCTCGGTGCTGGACCGTGCGCAAAGCCTGAATGCCACCTCGGATTCCGGTCGCACCCACACCAACTTCCCGTTGACCGCCGTGTGCTACCCGGGCGATGACCTGGGCTTGCACCTGTCCTACGACCAGCGTTATTTCGATGAAACCACCGTGCAAGGCATGCTCGGTGAGTTCAAGCGCCTGCTGCTTGCGCTGGTGCAGGGCTTCCACGGTGACATGGCCGACTTGCCGCTGATTGGTGAGCAGGAGCGTGAGTTCCTGGTGGACGGCTGCAACCAGAGCGCGCATGAATACCCGCTGGAGCG
This sequence comes from Pseudomonas sp. ADAK13, assembly GCF_012935715.1. Classification (NCBI taxonomy): domain Bacteria; kingdom Pseudomonadati; phylum Pseudomonadota; class Gammaproteobacteria; order Pseudomonadales; family Pseudomonadaceae; genus Pseudomonas; species Pseudomonas sp. ADAK13. The sequence continues at coordinate 49,698 of NZ_CP052860.1, read as the reverse complement.
TAGTTACGTCGAGCTGTTCGAGGAGCAAGTGGCACGGCATCCACAACGGATTGCCGCCAGTTGCCTGGATCAGCAATGGAGCTATGCGGAGCTGAACCGGCGCAGCAACCGCCTGGGCCATGCGCTGATTGCCGCCGGTGTCGGGCTGGATCAACCGGTGGCGTTGCTGGCCGAGCGTAATCTGGATTTGCTGGGCATGATCATCGGCAGCTTCAAGGCCGGGGCGGGTTACTTGCCGCTGGACCCGGGGCTGCCGAGCCAGCGCTTGAGCCGGATTATCGACCTCAGTCGTACACCGTTGCTGGTGTGCACCGAGGCGTGCCTTGAGCAGGCGCAGGTATTGCTGGAAGAGTTCGCCTGTGGCGCGCGGCCGAAGCTGTTGGTCTGGGAAGAACTGGTGGGTTCAGAGCAGAACCCGGGCATCTACAGCGGCCCGGATAACCTGGCCTACGTGATCTACACCTCGGGCTCCACTGGCCTGCCCAAGGGCGTGATGGTCGAACAGCGCGGCATGCTGAATAACCAGTTGAGCAAGGTGCCGTACCTGAATTTGAGCGAGAGCGATGTGATTGCCCAAACCGCTTCGCAAAGCTTCGATATCTCGGTGTGGCAATTCCTCGCGGCGCCGCTGTTCGGAGCGCGGGTGGACATTGTGCCGAACACCCTTGCCCATGATCCGCAAGGCTTGTTGGCTCACGTCCAGGCCCAGGGCATTACCGTGCTCGAAAGCGTGCCGTCGCTGATCCAGGGCATGCTCGCCCAGGATCGGATCAGTCTGGATGGTTTGCGCTGGATGCTGCCGACGGGTGAGGCGATGCCGCCGGAGCTGGCTCACCAGTGGTTGCTGCGTTACCCGGATATTGGCCTGGTCAACGCGTATGGCCCGGCGGAGTGCTCGGATGACGTGGCGTTCTTCCGCGTCGACCTGGCGTCGACCCGTGGCACTTACCTGCCGATTGGCACGCCGACCGACAACAACCGTTTGTACCTGCTGGATGGCGCGCTGGAGTTGGTGCCCCAAGGCGCCGTCGGCGAGTTGTGCGTGGCCGGGACTGGCGTGGGTCGTGGCTATGTCAGCGACCCGTTGCGCACGGCGCAAGCGTTTGTGCCGAATCCATTTGGTGCGGACCGGTTGTACCGAACAGGGGATTTGGCCCGCCGTCGCAGTGATGGGGTGTTGGAATATGTCGGTCGCATCGACCATCAGGTGAAGATTCGGGGTTACCGGATCGAACTGGGAGAAATCGAAGCGCGCCTGCATGAGCAACCGGAAGTTCGCGATGCGGCCGTCGGGGTGCAGGAGGGCGTCAATGGCAAACATCTGGTGGGCTACCTGGTGGCGGCGGATGCGCAGCTAAACCCGGGTGAGCGCCTTGATCGCATCAAGCAACGCCTGCGGGCCGAGCTGCCGGAGTACATGGTGCCGTTGCATTGGCTGTGGCTCGACCGTTTGCCGCTGAACGCCAACGGCAAGCTCGACCGCAAGGCCTTGCCGGCGCTGGAGATCGGCCAGTTGCAGAGCCAGGATTATCTGGCGCCGCGCAATGAGCTGGAGCAGACGTTGGCCGGGATCTGGGCCGAGGTGCTCAAGGTCGAGCGCGTCGGCGTGCAGGACAACTTCTTCGAACTGGGCGGGCATTCGTTGCTGGCCACGCAGATTGCTTCACGGGTGCAGAAGACGCTGCAGCGGGATGTGCCGTTGCGGGCGATGTTCGAGTGCAGCACGGTGGAGGAATTGGCGGGGTATATCGACGGGCTGGCGGCGAATGAGATCAGCGCGGAGAAGGTGGATCGGCTGAGTGATTTGATGGCGGAGCTGGAGGGGTTGTAAGGCGCTGAATCTTCGCTGTTTGTGACGGCCTCATCGCAGGCATCAACACCCCCATTTTTCAGGGCATCGGTACGCTAGTCTTGACTGGCCGGGATTGATTACCACCGGTCTGAAATTCGCCTGTTTCAAGGCGAACCTGTGAATTCTGACAGTAGGCGGTGACTGCATTTCAGCGTGTGATAGGACGGTGCCAGAGGAAATTCTGGCGCTCTATCCACTGGAAAGGAGTACCACCCATGTCAGAGTCAACGCCGTTAGCCCTTAATCTTTATGCACCCTGGATAGTTGAAGCCGGGCAGGGGGCAACCACCGTTCCTTCGAGACTATTGCTGAAGGGCGCTACGATTGAGGTGTGCTACAAGGACATGAATGCCGAGGACCTCATTCGGGTGTTCTGGGAATCCACGTTTGGTGATTACGCGCCTATCGAACCCCTGTACGGTGTCGAAGACGGGTGTGTCGAGTTCTTTATCCCGCCGCTGTATGTCGGCATGCGCCTGGATAATTTCACGCATTTTTATTACACCGTCACCCGTGAGGGCGAGGAGTATCGCTCACCCACTGTCACGGTCAGAATTCCGCTGCCGGACAATTTGACCCGCCCGTATTTTGATCAGTTACCGCACGATATTCTGGATATTGGCCGGTACTGCGAAGACCCCGTGATTCATGTTGATCCTTGGGATTTCATTGGGACGACCCAACTCACGATGCTTTACATGAGCGGCATCAATCCGGATGGCACCAAGGTCAGAATCGAGCTTTTTAAAGACGAACCGGTTACTGAAGAGGAGGTACGCAACGGGTGGAGCCGGCGCGTGCCGAGGGAAATTCTGGCGTCACTCAAGCATGACAGCGAGTTTTATGCTTACTTCCTGGTGGAATATATGCCCAGGAGAGAAGGGGGTAGAGAGGTGTATCGTGGGTTCCCCGGGCGTGTTCTGACGCTGCTCACGGAAGACCACCTGGAGCTGCCGCCTCCCAGTGTGGTTGAGGCCGTCGAGCTTCACCCGGGTGGTTCCACGCTCAATCCGGCCCATGCCGAGCACGGTGCAAACCTTCGCATCAGCTACGACCACATGTGTCCCTGCGATTGGATCTGCGCTTATTGGGAAGGAACGCCCGGAGATGGGACACCGGCCCTTACCTGTACCTTCGCGGGCGACGCGGCGTTTGTCACCATCCCGGTGCCCGCCTCGGCGATCGTGGCCAATTTATGTGAGACGGTCCCTGTGAGTTACACCGTCTTGCGCAGGGGGCGTTCCTGGGCCTCTCCAGCGCGCCCGGTCAGAATTCTTGGAACGGCTGATTTGCCGCTCCCTGAAGTACTGCAATCCACCGGTTCGATTTTGGATCTCAATACGTTCACTGATGATGCCGAGGCGACGGTCGTCCCCTGGTCCTTCATCGCAGCAGGCCAGCCTTGCGATCTCTGGGTAACGGGTGAACTCGAGGGCGGAGGCAATTATCGCTTCGACGTACTGGAAGGTGTACCGGTCAGCGAGAAATGGCTGAACAGTGGCGTCAGTGCGTTATTACTGCGCCATGAGTTGCAGAGACTGGCCGATTGCAGTGATTTCACCGTGCACTTTGCGGTGCGGCTCAACGATCAGGCCGATAACCCCTGCGCCAAAAAATACTCGATGCGCACGCTGAATATCGTTCAGGCAGATCTCGTGCTCAAGGCACCCACTGTGCGTGAAGCCGTGGGTTCGGAACTCACCGCCTACAATGGCCGTGAGGGTGTGACCTTGCGCGTGCAATACGATCACATCAGCCCTTACCAGAGTATCCAGCCTTGTTGGCAGCGTGCGGACGGCAGCTGTTTACCGTTGGCGGCAAAACCTGGAAACAGCACCCCCGGCTACGTCGATTTCCACATCCCGAGAGAGGCAGTGATTCACGCAATCGGCAACACGGTGCCCATTAATTACACCGTGACCAGTCGATGCAAGCTTGCGACGTCACCTGCGCTGAAACTGCACGTCAGCTTCCCTGGCCCCAGTATCTTGCCTCCACCGGTGATACCGCAGGCAGTTGAGGGAGTTCTGGACCTGCGCACCTTTGAAGGCGACGCCAATGCCACGGTGGCGCAATGGTGGTTTATTTTGGAACACCAGAACGGCTGGCTTAACGTGGCCGGCACGAAGGAGGAGGGAACGCCTTATGTTATCCAGGTGATGATCGGCGAGGCGGTGACAGCGCAGGATGTCGCCAATGGCCTGGATCGGATACTCAAGCGTTCTGAACTGTTGCTGTTGCGCAATCTCACATCTTTGAGGGTGACGTATGAATGCACACCGGATGACAGTACCCACCGGAGTGACGCGATCATGTTCCCGGTGGCGGAGTACATTTTTACCAAGCCCTTCGAAGATCTATCGGATTTTGATAGCAGTGCCGACCTCAACGGTTGGCAGCGTGGCCCGGCGGCGACCGACCCGAGGGATTTGGTGTTTTACAGGGAGGAAAACGGCAATGGGTGTCTGTGGAACTACACCTATACCCAAATCAGTAATGGTGTTTTGTTGTTTAAATCCCTTACTGGTTTTGAAGTCGGCCGCCGTTACAGCTTCAGCATCGAGGTGAAGCGTTTCAATCTGGCAGGTGCTGTTCCTCGTATGTCGCTGAGCGTGAATCAGGTTCCCATCACCGCGCAAACTGATTTTCCAACCATGGTCTGGGTACAACTGGTGGGTACGTTCACGGCGACTTCGCCGACCATGGACCTGGATATCACCAGTCATGTCTTTACTGGCCAGGGCAATGACTACCTCCTGGACAAGATCTATGTAAGGGAGGTGTAGAAGTTACGCCAAAACGAGACGGGTACTGTCGAACACTCCTGCGATGGGTAGGAGTGTTCGATTGCTGACGATTGTGTCAGTGGACTATTTCGGCCCCAGAATCTTCACCAACTTATCCGGCGACGGTGCCCCTTGCTGTTGCTGCAAACCACCCTTGTCATCCAGATAGAAAATCGCCGGCGTCGCCGACAGCTCCAGCTCATCCATCAGCTTCATGTTCGAATCGAGCTTGGCCTGGATATCCGCCGGGATCTTTTCCAGCGCCTGCAATTTGCTGCCTTTACCGGCCGACTCATGGGCTTCCAGCGCCTGCTGGGGATCCTTGGCTGCAAACAGCGCCGCCGACTTGCCCGGGCTGTCCTCACGAATAATCCCCACCATGATGTGCCGCAACTGCACCTTGCCTGCCTTCACCCACGGCCGCGCCTGTTCCCAGAACATGTTGCAGTACGGACAGTTCGGATCGCTGAACAGGTAAACGACGCGTGGCGCATCCTTGTTGCCGTCCTGGATCCAGTTGCTGTGTTCCATCTTGGCCCAGACTTCCTTGGCCATGGGTGCATACACCAGTTTTTCCAGGGGCGCGGTGCTCAGGTCGTTGCCATCAGCATCGTACAGGTTGCCGGCGATCACGCTTTTGCCGTCTGCGGTCAGGTACAGCGCCATGCCGCGGTTCTGGTATTGCGCCGCATAACCCGTGAGGCCGCTGGGGGCATCGAATTTGCCGATGATCTTGGCGCCCTTGGCCTCGATGTTCTTGATCGGCGCTGGCCAGTCCTCGGCGTGGACCAGGCTGGCGGCCAGGGTCAGGGGCAACAGGGTCAGCAGGTGGCGGAGGCGGAGCATGGCGAATTCCTTGTGGTGGCCGGCAGGGCCGGTTTGGCGTTGATCGGTTCGAAGCGCTCCATGGCGCGGGCCAGGCTCGCCTGTGAGAGTTCGCCCAGGTGGCTGTTGATCAGGCGACCGTCCGGTTGATAGAAGAGGGTGGTGGGCAAGGCCATGGAGCCAACCGCCTGGCCGAGGCGGCCGCTGGCGTCAAACAGCACGTTGTCCAGGTTCAGGCCCTGGGTCGCCAGGTAAGTGGCGACGCTTTGCATGCTTTCGGCCTGGTTGACGAACAGGAAGGTCACGTCCGGGCGTTGGCGCTGGGCGCTTTCCAGTACCGGCATTTCACGCCGGCATGGCGGGCACCAGGTGGCCCACAGATTGATCACCAGCGGGCCGCCCTTGTAGTCGGCCAGTTGCACGGTTTCGCCATTGGCGTTGCGCAGGGCGATGTCCGGCAGTTGGGTGCCTTTTTCGTAGAGGGTCAGGGACAGGCTGGTCAAGGCCCAGAACGCCAGGCCGGTGATCACACCGGCGCCCAGTGGCTTGCGCAATAGCGGGCGGCGCCAGCCGTAGATCAGGGTGCCGACGATCAGCGCGATGACGCCGGGCCAGGCGAGAAAACCGCCGTCGCGCAGGTCGACGATTTGCAGCGGGTCATTCTGGTAGTACGTCCAGTACATCAGTACGAAGCTGACGCGCGCGGCGAGCATGCCCAGCAAGAACAGGGTGAACAGCACTGACTCCGGGTTCTCGCCGCCGCGCTTGGCCACCCGCCAGCCCACCAGGGTGGCGAGGATCAACGCCGTGATCAGGAGCAAGTGATTCAGGGCGATGGCGAACGTGCCGATGGTCAGTGTCAGCATCAGAGGGTGTCCCTGGCTTGGGTCCAGCGTTGCAAGAAAGCGGCGGCGTCGACTTCGCCGGTGATGCGCTGGGCGCGGCGCTCTTCACCGTCAGGGCCTATCCAGACAAAGCTCGGCGGCCCCGGGACTTTGTAGCGGCCCAGCAGCTCGCGGCTGGCGGCGTTGTCGGCGGTCACGTCGAGGCGCAACAGGCGTACGTCCTTGAGGGCGTTCAGTACTTCGGGTTTGCCGAATACCTGTTTCTCCATGATCTTGCACGACACGCACCAGTCGGCGTAGTAGTCCACCAGCACCCATTGGCCCTGCGCTTTGGCGCTGTCGAGCTGGGCTTGCAGCACAGCCGGGTCGTTGATGGTCATGAAGGCTTCGTGGGCGGTGGAGGCTCCGGCTACCCGCGAGCCGCTGTAGACCTTCAACGGTTGCCACAGGTCGTCGCTGCCGCCGGCCGCGCCGATCACCAGTACGCTGCCCCAAAGGCCCAGTACCAGCGAGCCGGCACCGAACAGCATGGCGGTGCGCCCGAAATCCCGGGCCAGGCGCCAGCCGCAATAGGCCATGACCAGCGCCAGCACACCCCACAAGCCGAGCCACAGGGTTTCGCCGACTACCGGGCGAATCATCAACACGGCGGTGGCAAGGAACAGGAAGCCGAAGATGCCCTTGAGGATATTCATCCAGGTACCGGGCTTTGGCAGGAAGCGGTTGCCTACGGTCACCAGCAGCAACAGCGGCACGCCGATGCCGATGCCCATGGCAAACAGGATCAGGCCACCGTGCAGGGCGTTGCCGCTTTGGGCGATGTAGAGCAAGGCGCCGGCCAGGGGGGCGGTCATACAGGGGCCTACCAGCAGGCCGGACAAGGCGCCGAGCACGCCGGCACCTACCAGGCTGCCGCCGCTTTGGTTGCGGCTGACGTTATCCAGGCGGTCCCGCAGGAAGGCCGGCAGTTGCAGTTCAAAGAAGCCGAACATCGGCAAGGCCAGGATCACAAACAACGCGGCGAAACTGCCGAGGATCCACGGGGTTTGCAGCAGGGCGGCCAGGTTACCGCCGAGCAGTGCGGCCAATACGCCGAGGGCGGCATACACCAGCGCCATGCACACCACGTAGCTGGCGGCCAGGGCAAAGCCGCGGCGTGGACTGGCGCCGCTGCCGACCACAAGGCCGGCGAGGATCGGCAGCATCGGCAAGGAGCACGGGGCAAAGGCCAGCAGCAGGCCCAGGCCGAAGAACACCAGCAGGCTCCAGCCCAGGCTGCGCTGTTGCAGGCCGCTGGCCAGGCTTTGGTCCTGGGCCTGGCCGGTGGCGGCGACGGCGGGGTTGCCCCCAAGGTCCACAGTGATCGATTGCGGCGGGTAGCACAGGCCGGCATCGGCGCAGCCCTGCCAGCCGACCTTGACCTGGCCGGTGGCGCCGGCAGGAATCTTCACTTCCAGGCCCTGGCGATAAACCTGCTGCTCGCCGAAGAATTCGTCGCTATGGGCTTCGCCCTGGGGCAACGCCGGCTTTTCGGCCAGGCCGTCGAATTTCATGCGCTGCTGGTACAGGTAATAACCGTCGGCAATCTGCCAGAACAACTGGGTTTCGCCGGAGGCCAGACGTTCGGAGGTAAAGGTGAAGGCTTTGCCTACCGGGAGGAAGTCGGGTTTGGTCTCGAAAGGATTGCTGCCAGGCGCGGCCTGGGCAAATCCAGCAAACAACACCAGCAGAAAGATAAACAGATGCCGCATGATCAAGCCTTAGTTCGAAGCAAGTGGGACACACAATGTGTGGCGTTGATTAACCGATGATTAACCGGGCTATCCTAGAAAGAAGGGATTATCCGGGATTCTTGGCGTTGGCGGCATAATGCACGCTTAATCCAGCGCCTTTTAAATCAGCCTCACATTTTGCAAAGGGTTCACCATGCACGTACTGGTTTGTGAAGACGACGAACTGATCGCCAGCGGCATTGTTGCCGGGCTCAGCGCCCAGGGCCTGACGGTCGAGCGCGTCGGCACGGCTGCGGCTGCCCGGGCGATGCTCAAGGTGGCGGAATTCGACGTGATGGTACTCGACCTCGGCCTGCCGGATGAAGACGGCTTGAAGTTGCTGCAGCAATTGCGCAGCCAGGGCCTGGAGATTCCGGTGCTGATCCTCACGGCGCGGGACTCGGTGACCAACCGGGTTGACGGCCTGCAGGCCGGTGCCGACGATTACCTGCTCAAACCCTTCGACCTGCGGGAACTGGCCGCGCGCCTGCACACCCTGTTGCGTCGGGTGGCCGGGCGCAGCGTCAACCTGATCGAACACGGGCGCCTGACCTACAACCCCAGCAGCCGCGAAACCCTGCTGGGTGGCGAGTCGGTGGACCTTTCCCGTCGCGAGCAGGCGCTGTTGCAGGCCCTGCTGCAAAACCGTGGCCGGGTGCTGTCCAGCGAGCAGCTCAAGGACAGCGTCTACGGCCTGAATGACGAACTGGAAAGCAACGCCCTCAACGTGCACATCCACCACCTGCGGCGCAAACTCGGCAACGGCATCGTTGAAACCGTGCGTGGCCTGGGCTATCGCCTCGGCCCGGCTGACGGTGGAGAGGACGCTTCGTGATGAGCCTGCGCCTGCGGCTGACCTTCAAGCTCGGCGCGGCCTTCGTGCTGATCTGGGCACTGGCCGCCGCGTGGATGCTCAACGACCTGCGCAATCAGATGATGTTTTCCCTGGACCAGCGCCTGGTGGCCTCGGCACGCATGGTGGCCGGGCTGATGGAGCAGATGCCGGGCCTGTCCAGCACGGGCGAGGGCGCGCATTTCAGCGCTGAGCAATTGAATGTGCCGGGTGGCATGGCGTGCCAGGTCAGTTCCTTGCGTGGCGTGGTGCTCGCCCGCAGTCACACCACGCCGGACCAGGGCCTGGAGTCGCGCAAGAGCGGCTTTCGCGACCAGATGATTGATGGTGTGGGGTGGCGCAGCTTCACCCTGTCCCGTGGCGATTTGTTTATCACCACTGCCGACCGGCAAGTGGAGCGTGAAGCGCTGAACCTGTCGATCCTATTGGCGGCGTCGGTGCCGGTGGGCGTGGCGCTGTTGGGCTGCCTGTGCCTGCTGTGGCTGGGGATTGGCCAAAGCCTGTTGCCGCTCAACCGCATGCGTGACGCCTTGATGCGCCGCAGTGCCGACTCCCTCGAACCCTTGCAGATCAGCCCGCTGCCCAGCGAACTCAAGCCGCTGCTCGACACCCAGAACCAGTTGCTGCAGCGCATCGCCAAGACCATCGAGCGCGAACGCCGCCTGACCGGCGACGCCGCCCACGAACTGCGCAGCCCGTTGACTGCGATCAAGACCCACCTGCAAGTGGCGCGCATGACCGAAGGCGCCGCCCGTGACCAGTCCCTGGCCCACGCCGAGGAAGGTGCCGACCGCTTGCACCGTACCCTGGAGCAGTTGCTGCTGCTGGCGCGGGTCGAGGGCAGCCTGTCGTTCGACGACGGCCTGCAATCGAGCGCCGAGCAGGTGGCACAACTGGCGATCCAGGATGCCAATGGCGGCGACAATCAGCGTATTGACCTGATCCTGGCGGACGACCTTTCCGAAAAACCGGTGGAAATGCCGGTGGGCCTGGCCGTCGCCGCCTTGCGCAACCTGCTGGATAACGCCCTGCGCCACACGCCGGCCGATACCCGGGTGGAGCTGAGTGTGTCCAGTGCGGGCGATAACGTGGTGTTCCGTGTACGTGACCACGGCGCACCGATCTCCAGCGAAGACCTGCAACACCTGACCCAGCGCTTCTGGCGCAATGGCAACAGCCCCGGTTGCGGCTTGGGGCTGGCGATTGTCCAGGCGATCGTGCAGCGCTGCTCGTGCTCGCTGAAATTCGACAGCCAGGCCGATGGCCTGCGGGTCGACCTGGGCATGCCGCTGCGTCGCTGAACCTTCTTTTCTCGGCACAAATAGGTACCGCCATCCTCAAGCGCAACGCTTCAGGATGGCGGTAATTTTTTTGTGTTTGAACGGGCTGAATGACTCGGCCTGTGTTGAAAAGGACAGCTTCCATGTTGGTCATCGATTCCACTCACTCCGCAACAGACTTTAACGGCCGTGACGGCGAAGCCGTGCGCCAGGTGATTGTGCATTACACCGCCTCGGCCTTTGCGCCGTCACTCAAGACGCTGACCTGTGGCGGCGTCAGTTCGCATTACTTGTTGGCCGATCCCCATGACCCTGGTTACCGCGCAGCGGGTTATCAGGAGCTGCGGGTGTTTCGCCTGGTGGATGAAGCCCATCGCGCGTGGCATGCGGGCGCCAGCCATTGGGCCGGGCGCGACAACCTCAACAGCCGCTCCATTGGCATTGAAATCGTCAACCAGGCCCGGGACGACGCCGGTGTGTTTACCTTCCCTGCGTATGGTGCAGAGCAGATCGACGTGTTGATCGACCTGATCCGTGACATCCAGGGACGGTACCCGGCGATCGGCCCCACCGACATTCTCGGGCATTCGGACATTGCCTATTGGCGCAAGAGCGACCCGGGGCCGCGTTTGCCGTGGCGCTGCCTGTTCGAGGCGGGCGTGGGTGCCTGGTATGAGGACGTGGCCAAGATGGCCTTTCAACGCCGGTTCGACATCAGCCTGCCGCCAGAGGTTGAGGTCGAACGGGCGTTTCAGCGCTACGGTTATGCCCCGGCAAAAAATCGCCTGGGTTTTCAGCAACGTGTCCGCGCGTTCCAGATGCATTTTCGTCCCTGTGACTACAGCGGGCGGCTGGATGCGCAGACCTGCGCCATCCTGTATGCGTTGAATGAAAAATACACCGGGGTTGCCGGGTAAAACCGCTAAAGCGGTTTTTAACGACCACAGGTGTAAATCCTCCCCGCGCTGATGCGTTTCCAGAACAGGAAATCCGTGCGCTGCTCTTGGGCCAGACGCCAACGGGTTGGCAGTGTGGTCACCATCATCAGCGTATTGAGGGATCTAGAGATGTCAGTCGCTACCAGCCGTATTGAAGAGACCCAGGCGGTCCCTGCGGAAACGCTCTACCAGTTCGACGAAACCCCGTTGCTGGCCCGCCAGCGCCAGCAGGAGTCCAATGCCCGCAGCTATCCGCGGCGCATTCCCCTGGCGCTCAAGCGGGCGCGCGGGATTTATGTCGAGGACGTCGAAGGCCGCAGCTTTATCGATTGCCTGGCCGGTGCCGGTACCCTGGCGCTGGGGCACAACCACCCGGTGGTGATCGAGGCGATTCGCCAGGTGCTGAGCGATGAATTGCCGTTGCACACCCTGGACCTGACTACGCCGGTCAAGGACCAGTTCGTGCAGGACCTGTTCGGCCTGCTGCCGCCGGCGCTGGCGCGGGAAGCCAAGATTCAGTTTTGCGGCCCTACCGGCACCGACGCGGTGGAAGCCGCGCTGAAACTGGTGCGCACCGCCACCGGGCGCAGCACGGTGTTGTCGTTCCAGGGCGGTTATCACGGCATGAGCCAGGGCGCGCTGAGCCTGATGGGCAGCCTGGGGCCGAAGAAACCCTTGGGCGCGCTGCTCGGCAATGGCGTGCAATTCCTGCCATTCCCTTACGACTATCGTTGCCCGTTCGGGCTGGGCGGGGCGGAAGGGGTGAAGGTCAACCTGCACTACCTGGAAAACCTGCTCAACGACCCCGAGGCCGGTGTATTGCTGCCGGCGGCGGTGATCGTCGAGGTGGTGCAAGGCGAGGGCGGTGTGATCCCGGCCGATCTTGACTGGCTGCGCGGCCTGCGCCGCATTACCGAACAGGCTGGCGTGGCGTTGATTGTCGACGAAATCCAGAGCGGCTTCGGCCGTACCGGCAAGATGTTTGCTTTCGAACACGCCGGCATCGTTCCGGACGTGGTGGTGCTGTCCAAGGCCATTGGCGGCAGCCTGCCGCTGGCGGTAGTGGTGTATCGCGACTGGCTCGACACCTGGTTGCCGGGTGCCCATGCCGGGACCTTCCGTGGCAATCAGATGGCCATGGCCGCGGGTTCAGCGGTGATGCGCTACCTCAAGGACCACGACATTCCCGCCCACGCAGCGGCCATGGGCGAGCGCCTCGGCGAACACCTGCGCATCCTGCAGCGCGACTTCCCGCAGTTGGGGGACATTCGTGGCCGCGGGCTGATGCTCGGTGTGGAGTTGGTGGACTCCGCCGGCACGCCCGACACCCAGGGCCATCCACCGGTGCATCGCCAACTGGCGCCGCTGGTGCAGCGTGAATGCCTCAAACGCGGGCTGATTCTTGAACTGGGCGGGCGACACGGCAGCGTTGTGCGTTTCCTGCCGCCGTTGGTGATTACCGCCGCAGAAATCGACCGGGTGGCCGAGATCTTCGGTCGCGCCCTGGCGGCAGCCGTCGCCAGCCTCTAATTTTTTACCGGGCTGGCACGTTCCTTCTTACATCAGCTGTGCGTGGTGCGCAGCCAGCCTTACACCGACGGAGAACAGCAATGACCTCAGTATTCGACCGCGAAGACATCCTGTTTCAGGTAGTGGTCAACCATGAAGAACAATATTCCATCTGGCCCGACTACAAGGCTGTGCCGCAAGGCTGGCGCACCGTGGGCAAGAGCGGGATGAAGAAAGAGTGCCTGGCCTACATCGAAGAGGTGTGGACCGACATGCGCCCGCTGAGCCTGCGCCAGAAGATGGACAGCCAGGCGCTGGCCGGCTGATCCAGGTCTCGGGCATCACATAGGACCCAATGTGGGAGCGGGCCTGCTGTGGTGAGCGGGCTTGCTGTGGTGAGCGGGCTTGCCCCGCGCTGGGCTGCGAAGCAGCCCCTCACCAAGCCCGCTTCCACACTTATTGTGTTTTACCTGTAGGAATCAGGGTTACAACGCCTTGATCACCTGATCCACATTGCCCTCAAGCTCCGCCACCGGGTCGGCGCCATCGGTGCCCAGCACCAGCAACTTCGCCCCGCCAGCCGTGACTGCCGCCTGTACCGCCTCGCTTGGCGTGCGGTGATGCAGCACCACGGCCACCTCATTCTCTTTCAAGCCTTCGCTCAATTGCTGCAACGCCTCGGGTGTCCACTCGGTATCCGCCCGTGGATCGGTGCTGACCAGCTCCAGGTTCAACCCGCTCACCAGATAACCAAAGTGATCACTCAGGCTGACCACCGTCAGGTTGTCGGCCTTGGCCAGGCGTGCCTCGCTGTCGGCGGTGAGCTTGAGCAGGCGTTGCTTGAGGGCGGCCAGGTTGGCTTCGATCTGCGGCTTGGCCTCGGGGGCCAGGCGGCTCAGGTCGGCGGCCATCACGTCGGCCATGCGGCCCATGTTGTTGCTGGCCTGCCACGGCTGGCTGTTCAGGCCATCGGTGGAGCCTGGCTGTACGGCAATCCCCGGCAAACCGCCGTCTACCGGGCGGGCGGCGTCGATTTCGACGATGCGGATATTGCTGCGCCGGGCCACCGGGTACAGCGGGTCGTCGGGCCATAACGAGCGCAGGCCGATGGCCGCATCGGCGTCGAGCGCCAGCGTATTCAGGGCTTGCGCGCCGCGCCCGGTGAAATACGCGACTTGCCGCGAGCCGGGCAGGTTGGCCGGTGCTGCGCGCTCAAGCTGCACGTCGGTACCTTTGAGCAGTACCTGCGCCAGGCCATAGGTGATCGGCAGGGCGGCAAGGACTTTCACCGGCGTTGCGGCCTTGGCCTTGTTCAGGGCCGCATGGCCGACGCCTGGGTTGGCGGTGGTTTGCAACGGCTTGACGCCGTCGGCGGCGAACGCCGGTGTGGCGATTGCCAGGGCCAGAAGCAGTGGTCGAAAAATCGGGCGCATTATCCAAGATTCCCTTTCAGGCTGGGGACCGTGCCGCGGGCAACGGCGGCGAGGGCGAAGGCGATACCGGCTACCAGAATGATCGCGGCACCGGACGGAATCGGCAGGTCGAAGAGGATCGGCAGCAGGATCCCGCACAGGGTGCTGACCGTGGCGATCAGCACCGAGATCCAGAAGAAGCCTTTGAGCGACTGGCTCAACAGGCGTGCGGCGGCCGCCGGAATCACCAGCAACGCGCCTACCAGGATCGCGCCGATGACCTTGACCGCTGCGACGGTGATCAACGTCACCAGGATCACAAACAGATAGTCCAGGGTTTTGACCGCCACCCCGCGCACTGCCGCCAATTGCGGGTTGAAGCTGGCGAGCATGATGCGGTTGTACAGCGGCAACGCCAGGGCCATCACCAGCGAGCCGACAATCGCCAGCACCAGCAGGTCATTGCCGTTCACCGTCAGTACCGAGCCGAACAGCACGTTTTCGAGGATGTGCACGTTGATCTTGCCCGCCAGAATCAGCAGCAGGCTCGCGCCCAGGGCCAGGGACACCGACAGGAACACCCCGATCAGCGTGTCCGGCGCAAGCCCCGTGCGGTTACGCAGGTAGTTGAGCAGGATGCCGAACAGCAGGCAGTAGCCGAACAGGCTGCCGTAAGGCCCGGTGTAGGGCTCTCCCAGCAGAATGCCCACGGCCACGCCGGTCAGCGCGGCATGGCCCACGGCTTCGGAAAAGAACGCAAAGCGCTTGACCACCACCAGGGTGCCCAGGCCGCCCAGCACCGGGCCGATCAACAGCCCGGCGAGCAGTGCGTTGACCACAAACCCATAGGCCAGCGCTTCCGGCAGATACCCGGAGGACGCCCAGCCCTGGACCATCAAGCGAAAGGCTTCGTAGCTCATAAGGCCGGGCTCCGTGGATGGGTGGAGAACAGGGTCAGCAGACGGTCCGGGGTCAGCGCCTCCTTGGGCGTGGCATCGAACAGCACGCGGCGGTTCAGGCCGGTAACACGGTCAGCCAAACGGCCAACGGCTTCCAGGTCGTGTTCGATCCACAGCACGGTGATCCCGGCCTGGCGCCAGTCGTTCAGCAGCCGTTCGAACACCTGGATGCCGGCTTCGTCCAGCGCCGACATCGGTTCGTCCAGCACCAGCAATTGCGGCGCCGGGATCAAGCCCTGGGCCAGCAGCACCCGCTGGCGTTCACCCCCCGACAAGGCGCCCATGCGCCGTTTGCGTTTGTCCTGCATGCCGACCCGTTCGAGTGCTTCGCCAATCGCGGCGGCGTAATGTTTGGACAGCCCGAGAAACGCCGGACGCCGCTGGCACATGGCAGCCATGAAGTCGTCCACGGTCATCGGCAAGCCCCGGTCGAACTCCAGCGCCTGGGGCACGTAGCCGATGGTGCCCGGCCCTTCGGGCCAGTGCAGGCTCAACTGGCCCTGGTGCGGCGTTTGCCCCAGCAGGGTCTTGATCAACGAGCTTTTGCCGCCGCCGTTGGGGCCGACCAGTGCATGGATGCTGCCGGGCTGGACCTGGAAGCTCACCGCATCGAGGATCACTGTGCGGCCCAGGGTCAGCGCCACATTATTGAAGTCGAGGGTCGGGCCAACACTGGCCACCTTCAAATGTTCCGCTGCCGTCATGCCCCGGACTCCTGAATCGCCCGTACTACGGTGTTGAGGTTGCCGGTCATTTCCACTTCGTACTTTTCAGCGCTGTAGTCGCCATAGGAAATGTGCGACAGCGGGTACAGCTTCACGCCCGACTCACGCTGGATGGTGTCGACGTAACTGGACGGGAAATCCATCTCCGAGAAGATCACTTTCACGTCCAGTTCCCGCAACTGGTCGATGGTTTTCTTCAGCTGGCTGGGGCTCGGCTCGATGCCGTGGGCGGGCTCTACCACGGCGGTGACTTCCAGGCCGAACTCCCGCAGCAGGTAGTCATAAGCCGCGTGCACCGTGGCTACCCGCAGGTCCGGATTGGGCGCGCTGGTGAGTTTGGCCAGGGCGTCGGCGCGCATCTGGCGCAGGCGTTTGCCGTAGGCGCGCGCGTTCTGGGTGTAGGTCTTGGCGTTGTCCGGGTCGAGCTTGCCCAGTTCCCGGGCGATGTTATTCACCTGGGCAATCGAGGCGCTGATGGACAGGAAGGTGTGCGGGTTGACCACTTTGCCGGCACCGCGCGCCGCGTTGCCGGTGGCGGCCAGCAGCGGCACGTTGGCGTTCGCTTCGATCACCGGGATGTCCGGGCGCTCGCTGGTGGCGATCATGCGGTCGGCGAAATCGTCATGGCCGACGCCATTGAGCACGATCACATCCAGGGTGCCGATGCGCTTGATGTCTTCGGCGCGGGGCTCGTAGGCGTGAGGGTTGAAGCCGGCCGGAATCAGCGGCACCACCTCGGCTTTGTCACCCACGATGTTGGCGACGTAGCTGTAATACGGGTGCAGGGTGATACCGATGCGCAGGCGTTTGGCAGCGTCGGCACTGGCCATGGGCGCCAGCAGCAAA
This sequence comes from Pseudomonas sp. ADAK13, assembly GCF_012935715.1. Taxonomy (NCBI): domain Bacteria; kingdom Pseudomonadati; phylum Pseudomonadota; class Gammaproteobacteria; order Pseudomonadales; family Pseudomonadaceae; genus Pseudomonas; species Pseudomonas sp. ADAK13. The sequence goes on along the minus strand of NZ_CP052860.1, from coordinate 33,096 downwards.
CTGAACAAGCCTGCGAGCACCAGGCGTAATAAGGGCGATGAAATAGACATGGTCTTCTCTCGGCTACAGCGTGAATTCAATGACGATGCTGGCGGGTGACACCGGCATCGAACTGCGCGACCACTTGCTGCCAGCCCGCGCTGATCAGCGCCTGGTCAGTGAGGTCGGTGGGAGGCTTGAGGTTGGCGCTGCGGTTGAGCCAGATATCCGGCTCGGCGCCACTGATGCGCATCAGCAGTGAACCGCTGAGGGCCGGGGTCTGGCTCAGGCCCAGGTAGGCGGTGTCCAGCAACTGCCAGCGGTGGTCGCCACGGCTCACCGAGCTGGCGTCCTGGGCGAAGGGCGCAAAGCCCTCTTCGGCCAGTTGCCCGGGTGTCGGCAGGGCGCTGTGTTCTTCCTGCAGCAAGTGGATTTCATCCAGGGTCACCCGCAGGTCAGCGTAGATGCCTTGCTCGGCGGCGCTGAGGTCGCGGCGGGCGTCCAGTTGGTGGCTGGGCACGGCGGCGATCTCCTGGCGTTCACCGCGCAAGGCCACCACGGTGCCGGCGACGGCGAGGATGATCAGGCACAGCAGCAGGACGTACAGGGTTTCGTGCCCGGCACCGGCCGGGCGAACAACGTGAGTCGTGCTCATTGGGGCTGGATATCCGCTTGGTCGATTTCCACCACGTGGCCGGGGCCGGCATCAAACAACACGTAGAACTCGGCGGACGGTTTCTTGAAGGTCAGCGTCGAGTCTTCACCCAGCTTGCCGGGCACCAGGATGGTTTCGTCATAGCCGATCACGTCGAGCGTCACGCCGGGGGCGCCGCTGCCATCGGAGAAACCGCCGGTGCACTGGATCTGCTCACCGGCGATTTCCTTGCATTCGCACATCGGGTTGTGGGCGAGGGCAACGGTACTGAAGCCGGCGCTGAGGATCAGCACGCCAACGGTGCGTGCCAGTTGCGGCAAAGTCATGGTTTTACTCCTCGTTTTTTCAGCCAGTCGATGGTGGCCGGCGATGCCTGGCTCAAGGGAATGGAGGCCTGGTGCATGACGCCGTCCCAGCCTTCCATGGTGATCCACACTTCGGCGTCCAGCGGGGTACGTTCGGGGATCGGCAGCATGGCGCCCATGCGATACGGTGTGCCGAAGAAGATCACTCCGGCGGCCCGCAGGCTGCGGGGCTTGCCGATGCGCAGGTAAGTCGCCTTGACCTGGTCGACGCAGGTCGCGCACAGGGCGGCGTTGAAGGATTTCATCGGGCCAGCCGGGTCGGGGCGCGGGCCCTCGTTACGCAATTCGGCAAGCTTTACGCTCCACGGGCCGACTTGCACTTCGCCGATCTCCCGTTCACCCAGGCCGCTGTCACCGCGAAACAACGCGGCGTCGGCAAAGTACTTGGGCATGAAGCCCAAGGGCACCAGGATCAGCAGGATATTGATGTGGAAGCGCCACTTGAGCCAAAAGGCCCGCAGGGGCGAGGGCGGTTGAACGGTCGTAGCCTTGTTCATCGGTTACCCTCCGTGGTTTCAGCCTGCAAGGCCTGGATTTGCACCGGTTGACGGGACGCCTTGGCTTCGCGTTTCAGGGCATTGAGGGTGGCCAGGGCGGTGCGTTTGGTCCAGATCAGCAGGCCGCTCAAGACCATCATGCTCAGTACCAGGCCGAAGAAGAACCAGATCATCTTGATCCACAGTCCGCCAAAATCCCCGGTGTGCAGAGGGCGCATGGATTCGGTGACGAACTCCAGCCCGGAGCGGTCGGACAGCAGGTGCGAGGCGGCGATTTCACCGTTGTAGGGGTTGATTTGCGCCGTTTGGTACATCAGCGGGTACCAGCCGCGTCCACCAATCATCAAGTGGCTGTAGGCCGTCGCTGGCAGGCTGACGAAACTGGCTTCCAGGCCTGGAATGCGCTGGGTGGCGATATCGATTGCATCGTCCAGCGGGATCATCGGTGTCCGCTCCCCGGTGCTGGACAAGGGCACTTTGTCTCGGGTGATCACCGGGACAATCGGCTCACTGGAGATCGATATCTGGTTGTCGAAGAGAATCGCCTGGATAAGAAACCAGGTGCCGGTAATGGAGATGACCGCAATAAACCAGATCGACCAGATACCGCTCAGCCGGTGAAAGTCGCCCCAGAAGATTCGCGCGCCGTGCTTAAAGCGCAGGGTTGGCTTGAAGAAGCCCTTCCAGAAACGTTTGTAGACCACCAGCCCCGTCACCAGCGAGGCCAGCAGCGGCAAACCCAGCAACGAGACCAGGTACCAGCCCCAACTGAAACCGTTGGTGAACGGCACCAGCCACCAGCCGTGCAGGGCGCGGGTGAATTGTTGGAAGTCGAACGCCGGGGCGATCCCCTGTATCACCCCTGTGTAAGGGTTGACGAACACTTCCACGGTTCGCCCGTCGGGATAGGCGACGTTCGACGTCAGGGCGAAATGTGATTCGTCGGGACGGCTCAGGGATTTGACGATGGTCTGGGGTTCGGCGCGGTTCATGGCGGCAATGACTTGCTCGTAGCTGAGCAGCTCGGCATCGTCCGACGGCTTGCTGGCGCGGATGTCCGGGTTGGCCAGCCAGACGATCTCCTGGCTGACCACCGCCAGGGTGCCGGTGACGCAGACGATCAGCACAAAGAACCAGATGGGCAATGCCAGCCAGCTGTGCACGAGAAACCAGAGTTTTGAGCGTGACTTCTTCGACATGTGAATGAGGGTCTTGATCGGAGGGGGGCAGTAAAGGCCCGGAAAACGCCACCCGTAGCTTTTGCTGACGCGAGCGGCTGTATCTAAGTTAAGACGGATGAGAAACGCAAAACCCTAAGGCAGATATGAAAGTAAATGTTTCAGATACTCATTCATGCAACACGAAACATGTTCCGAGTCATCACCAAGGCGGGATTGATGGGGCGGGGGCGCTGCCTATGATGGGGTCATACCGTTGAGCGAGCCCCCTAATGACTTCTGCCAGAACCCTCTACGACAAACACATCGATTCCCACACGGTGTGCCGCCTGGATGACCAGGGCCATGTGCTGCTGTACATCGACCGCCAGGTGATCAACGAATACACCAGCCCCCAGGCCTTCAGCGGCCTGCGCGAGGCAGGCCGTGGCGTGTGGCGCCCCGGCACGGCGCTGGCGGTGGTCGACCATGTGAACCCCACCACGCCCAAGCGCATTGCGGCCATGCCGGATGCGGGCGGCGCGCGGCAAGTGTCGTACCTGGCGGAAAACTGCCGGGACTTCGGGATTGAACTGCTGGACATCCTCGACAAGCGCCAGGGCATCGAACACGTGATCGCCCCGGAGCAGGGCTTTATCCTGCCGGGCATGGTGATTGCCGCTGGCGACAGCCACACCACCACCTATGGCGCACTGGGCGCATTCGGCTTTGGCATCGGCACCTCGGAAATCGAGCATTTGCTGGCCTCCCAAACCCTGGTCTACAAACGCCTGAAGAGCATGCGCGTGACCGTGGACGGTGCATTGGCCCACGGCCTGACCTCCAAGGACGTGATCATGGCGCTGATCGGCAAGATCGGCGCCTCGGGTGCCACCGGCTACGCCATTGAGTTTCGTGGATCGACCATCGATGCCTTGAGCGTCGAGGCCCGCATGACCATCTGCAACATGGCGGTGGAGGCGGGCGCACGCGGTGCCTTCATGGCGCCGGATGAAAAAGTCTTCGCCTACCTCAAGGGCAAACCCCGCGCGCCGAAGGGCGAACTGTGGGACCGCGCCCTTGCAGGCTGGCGCGAGTTGCACTCGGATGCCGAGGCGGTGTTCGACCTTGAAGTGCACCTGGACGCCACGGCCCTGGAGCCGATGGTCACCTGGGGCACCAGTCCCGACCAGGCCGCGCCCATCGGCGCCCGCGTGCCCGACCCGCAAGACGTCAGCGACCTGATCCTGCGCCAGGACATGCGCCGGGCCCTGAACTACATGGGCCTGGAAGCCGGCATGCCGCTGAGCGAGATCGTCATCAGCCATGCGTTTATCGGTTCCTGCACCAACGCCCGCATCGAAGACCTGCGGGACGCCGCCAGCGTGGTACGCGGCAAGCACGTGGCGGACCACGTGCGGGCGATGATCGTGCCGGGCTCCACCGAAGTGCGCGACCAGGCCGAAGCCGAAGGCCTCGCTGCGATCTTTATCGACGCCGGGTTTGAATGGCGCCAGTCCGGCTGCTCGATGTGCCTGGCGATGAACGATGATGTGCTGGAGCCGGGCGACCGCTGCGCCTCCAGCACTAACCGCAACTTCGAAGGCCGCCAGGGCGCGGGGGCACGCACCCACCTGATGAGCCCGGCCATGGTTGCCGCCGCTGCCATCACTGGCCGGTTGACCGATATTCGCCACTTTGGAGACCGCACATGAGCCTGCAACCCTTCACTCGCATCACCGGCAAGGCCGCGCCGATGCTGGCGGCCAATATCGACACTGACGTGATCATGCCCAAGCAGTTTCTCAAGGGCATCGATCGCAATGGGCTGGATCGCGGGTTGTTCTTTGATTTGCGTTTCTTGCCGTCGGGCGAGGCCAACCCGCAATTCGTGCTGAACCAGCCGGCCTGGCAGGGTGCGAGCTTTATGGTGGTGGGGCCGAACTTCGGTTGTGGTTCCAGCCGGGAACATGCGGTGTGGGGCTTGAAGCAGATGGGCATTCGGGCGCTGATCGGCAGCAGTTTTGCCGGGATTTTTTATGACAACTGTCAGCGTAACGGGGTGTTGTTGATTACGCTGGACGAGGCGGTGTTGCAGCGGTTGGGGCAGACCGTCAGTCAGCCTGAACAGGCGCAGATCAGTGTGGACCTTGAGGCGCAGGAGATTCTTTTGGCGGACGGGCGGGTGATTTCGTTCCAGATTGATACGTTGCGCAAGACTGCGTTGTTGCTGGGGTTGGATGCCATCGGTACTACGTTGCAGCGCAGTGAGCAGATCAGGGCGTTTGAGCGTGAACATCTGGCGGCCAATCCTTGGTTGGGGTGATAGGGTTGTTGTTGCAGTTTGAGTGCGGTGAATGTGGGGGGCATATCCGTTATTTAGGTAACGGCGGCTTAGGGGTCCGCTCTTACAGCGGGTCACTTTGCAAAAGCGGCAAAGTAACCAAAGCGCTCTGCCCCGCCTGTCGGCACCTCGCTAAGGCTCGGTGTTCCCTCACTCCGGCATTGCTCCGCGGGCCGCCGCGACGGGGCGTCCCTGCCCCGTCGCGGCTAAACCGGCGTCCTGCCGGTTTACCCGCTCCTCAATCCCTGCGTTCGGCCTCGGGCTTATTGGGGCAGTCAGGGCCAGATCAAGATCAAAATCTACAGCACAGCGGCCTACAGGCCGGCTTGAGTGGTAGAAGCCAGATCAAAAGCCAAAGCGAAAGCCAAATCTGAAACTGATGCAGCTCTGCTTTTCTGTGGGAGCTGGCTTGCCTGCGATGCAGACACCTCGGTTTTTCAGGTACACCCAGTTGATGCCATCGCCGGCAAGCCAGCTCCTACAGTGGATCGTGCTCGCTTTAGATTTTGATCTTGCCTTTGCTTCACACCACTCAAGCCGGCCTGTAGGCCGCTGTGCTGTTGATCTGCTTTTGATCTTGATCTTAGTCGCCCCGTTAAACCACGCTGGCCGAACGCAGGTAGTACGGAGCGGGTAAACCGGCAGGACGCCGATTTAGCCGCGACGGGGCAGGGACGCCCCGTCGCGGCGGCCCGCGCAGTAGTACCGGAGAGAGGGCACACCGAGCCTGAGCGAGGTGCCGAGTGGTGGGGCAAGAGCGTTTTGCTTACTTTTGCGCTGTTCAAAAGTGAGCCGCTGTAAGAGCGGAACCAATACCAGCCATCACCGAAGAAACGGATATGTACCCAAGACCTGGGCCGTCAAATCGACAACCCCTTGAAGTGCTCCTGCAAAAACTCCACACACGCCCGCAACTTCCCGGAGTACGCCAACCGCGTCGGATACACCGCCCACACGTTGGCACTCTGGGTGTAGTCGTGCAGCACCTGCACCAGTTTCCCTTGCTCCAGCAGCGGCTTCACATCCCACATCGACCGCAACAACACCCCGCGCCCATCAAGTGCCCATTGCAAAACGATCTCGCCATTGTTGGACGACAGCGGCCCACGCACGCGCACGCTGTCCTGCACGCCATCGCGTTCCAGGTGCCAGATGCCAAAGGCGTTGTCGCGCTCCTTGAGCACCAGGCAGTCGTGTTGCTCCAGGTCGCTCAAGTGCTGCGGCGTGCCTCGGCGTTCGAGGTAGGCGGGTGCTGCACACAACACCCGGCGGTTGCTCACCAGCCGGCGGCCGATGTGTTGCCCGGGAATGTCGTCGCCCACGCGGATCTCCAGGTCAAAACCCTCGCTGACGATATCCACCACCCGGTCAAACAGGTCCAGGCGAATCTCCAGGTCCGGGTATTGCTCAGCCAGCAACGACAGAGCCGGCGCCACATGGTTGCGGCCGAAACCGAAGCTGCTGCACAAATGCAGATGGCCACGGGGGCTGTCGTGGGCGTCGGAAAGCTCATCGGACAGTTGCTGGAAGTCTTCGAGAATACGCACGGCCCAGCGCTGCACGCGCTCACCGTCTTCGGTCAGGGCGATACGGCGGCTGGTACGGTGCAGCAGGCGGGTGGCAAGGGTGGTTTCGAGAATCTGGATACGCTTGCTGACGTAGGCCGGGGACAAGCCCAGCTCATCGGCAGCCGCAGCAAAGCCGGCCTTGCGGATCACGGTCAGGAATACCCGCAGGTCTTCAGGTAGGGGCACGGTATCTTTCTTGTTAGTCATCAGAAACAGGCGTGGCGGCATGAGCCGCCAGAATAGCACCGGTGTGGCGAGGGAGCTCCCTCACCACAGGGGATTGGTACTTAAGGTCTACTCAGCGGCGATCTTCGCCTGCGCAGCAGCCCGCGCATGACGGCCATGCTTGAGGGCGATAGGCGCCATTTTCTCGCGGTCCAGTTCGCCTTCCCAGGCAGCCACCACCAGGGCGGCCACGGCATTGCCGATGATATTGGTCAGCGAACGGCACTCGGCCATGAAGCGGTCGACACCCAGGATCAGCACCATCGCCGCCACCGGCACCGTCGGCACCACCGCCAGGCTGGCGGCCAGCGCGACGAAGCCTGCGCCCACCACTGCACCGGCACCTTTGGAGGTGAGCATCGCCACCGCCAGCAGGGTCAATTGTTGCTCCAGTGTCAGGTCGATATTGGTGGCCTGGGCCAGGAACAGCACCGCCAGGGTCATATAGATGTTGGTGCCGTCCAGGTTGAAGGTGTAGCCGGTGGGCACCACGATGCCCACTACCCCTTTGGAGGCGCCGAGGCTTTCGAGTTTCTGGATCAGTTGCGGCAAGGCCGATTCGGAGGAACTGGTGCCCAGCACGATCAACAGTTCGGCCTTGATGTACGTCAGCAGCTTGAAGACGCTGAAGCCGACATAGCGGGCAATGCTGCCCAGCACCACCGCCACGAAGAAAAACGCGGTGACGTAGAACGTGCCCACCAGCTTCAGCAGCGGCAGCAGCGAACCCAGGCCGTATTTGCCGATGGTGAAAGCGATCGCGCCGAACGCACCGATCGGCGCGACGCGACTGATCATTCCGACGATACGGAAAAACACTTCGCTGGCCTGGTTGATCACGCCTACCAAGGGCCGTCCCTTCTCGCCGATCATCACCAGCCCGAGGCCAAACAGCACTGACACAAACAGCACCGGCAGGATTTCGCCCTTGGAGAAGGCGTCGAAGAAGGTGGTCGGGATCACGTGCATCAGGAACCCGGTGACGCCTTCGCCGTGTTCGGCCTGGCCGACAAAACCGGCGATGGCCGAGCTGTCGAGGGTCTTCACATCAATGTTGAACCCCACGCCCGGGTGCAGCAGGTGCGCGGCGAGGATGCCGATCACCAGGGCGATGCTGGAGACAATCTCGAAATACAGCAGCGCCTTGCCGCCCACGCGTCCCACTTGCTTCACGTCGTGCATGCTTGTGATGCCGGAGACCACGGTGCAGAAGATGATCGGGCCGATGATCATCTTGATCAGCTTGATAAAACCGTCGCCCAAGGGCTTCAGGTCAATGCCCACCTGGGGCCAGTGGTTGCCGATCAACACGCCCAGCACAATGGCGATGATCACCTGCACATACAGGGTTCCCAGCAGTTTTCTGATTGTCATTTTTATTATCTCGAGACGTTTTTTGGGCAAGCAGATCCCGTCGCAGGCCTTTTCAAGCCTGCGGGGCGGGATCGATCAGATCAGCGGTTGACTAAAGGCTCAGCGAAGGAAGGTCAGGACTTCGCCGAGCAACAGCTCCGGGGCTTCTTCTGCGATGTAGTGGCCGGCCGGCAAGGCCTTGCCCCGTACGTCGGTGGCTACTTTTTGCCATTCCTTGAGGGGTTCGAAACAGCGCCCGACGGTACCCTCGGCGCCCCACATCACCAGCAACGGCAGGTTCAGGTGGTTGCCGTTGTCGATATCGGCGCGGTCGTGCTCAAGGTCGATGCCGGCGGCGGCACGGTAGTCTTCGCAGATGCCGGTGGCGGTGCCGGGCAGTTTCAGGCAGCGCAGGTATTCGGCGAAGGCTTCATCGGTGAACGGCTTGAGCCCGGCACTGCGGCTGCCCATGACGCTGCGCAGGTACAGCTCGGGGTTGCTTTCGATCAGGCTTTCCGGCAACGGCGCCGGGCGGATCAGGAAGAACCAGTGCCAGTAGGCGCGGGCAAAGGCCTCGTCGGTCTGGGCGTACATCGAAAGCGTCGGTGCGATGTCCAGCAGCACCATGCGTTGCACGGCCTTGGGGTGGTCCAGGGCCAGGCGATGGGCGACGCGGGCGCCACGGTCGTGGGCCAGCACCGAGAACTCATCAAACCCCAGGGCCTTCATCAACTCGACGCCGTCGCGGGCCATTTCGCGCTTGGAGTAGTGGATGTGATGCTCATCGGCGGCGGGTTTGCTGCTGTCGCCGTAACCGCGCAGGTCGGCGGCGACCACCGTGAAGTGTTCGGCCAGTTGTTCGGCGACTTTGTGCCAGATGACGTGGGTCTGCGGGTGCCCGTGCAGCAGGAGCAGGCCGGGACCCGCGCCGCCTTTGCGGTAGCTGATGTCCACACCGTTGACGTGGCGCTGGTCTTTTTGGAATCCGGCGAACATGGAATGACTCCTTGTGATGATTGCCTGCATCCTGAAATCACACGGCGCCTGGGGCAAGGGGGAAAACGTGGAGGGGTTGTTCATGAAGTGTGTTGAAGCCCGATCCTTCAGGCAGTGCAGGTCAACTGTGGGAGCTGGCTTGCCTGCGATGCAGGCAACTCGGTGTATCAGTCGCACCGAGGTGATGCCATCGCAGGCAAGCCAGCTCCCACAGTTGGGTTGTGTCGCCCAGGCGACTTCATCCTTGCTTGAACAACGCCTCGGCACGCTGGCGAACCTGTGCCTCGGTCAAATCCTCCTTGCGGGTGGCCAGGAACCACACGTGCCCGAACGGGTCTTTCAGCGTCCCGGAACGGTCGCCGTAAAACTGATCCTTGGGCTCTGAAATCGCCGTGCCGCCGGCCTTGATCGCCCGGGCGAACTGTTGGTCGACGTCTTGCACGTAGAGATGCAGGCACACACTGGGGTGTTCCTTGCCCGGGCTGCCGAACGACATTTCGCCGCAGGGCGAGGCCATCATGATCGGTGAATCACCAATGCGCAGTTCGGCATGGCCGACCTTGCCGTCGGGCATGTCCAGGCGCATGACTTCGGTGGCGCCAAAGGCTTGTTTGTAGAACTCGATGGCTTCAGCGGCTTTGTCGATGCCCAGGTACGGCGTGATGCTGTGATAGCCCTCGGGAATAGGTTTAACGCTCATTTCGTTCTCCTCAGATTGTGGTTATGGAGGGACGGCTTTTTCACTATAGGCCACGTGCGCCGTGGCCTGCGGGCAGCCGACGAGGTGTTGCCCAGGCAACAGCAAACCGGCAGTTTGCTGCGCCGTGGGCGGTCTGCCGCGTGTACATCGGGCGCAAACCCTTGTGTTTGAAGGCCCGGTGCCTCAGGCACAGAAGCTGCAATGCCTCAGGTAAATCATTCGCCCGAGAGCGTTGTATGTCTGTACTGCCTGTATCTGCCGATTACCCGATTCACTCACCTCACGCCGAGCTGATCCGCGACGAGGCCCAGGCCCTGGCCGTTGCCCACCAAGTCGCCGCCGTATTGCTGGAACAAGACGCCGAACGCGACCGCACCCGCCAAGTGCCGGCGGACGTGGTCGACCTGTATTCCAATAGCGGCCTGTGGGGCATCAGCGTGCCCCGCGAGTTTGGCGGTGCCCAGGTGTCCTACGCGGTGCTGGCCCAGGTGATTGCGATTATCTCGGCGGCCGACCCGTCGCTGGGGCAAATTCCTCAGAACCATTACTGCCTGCTGGAAGACATCCGCCTGCAAGGCACGCCTGAACAGCAGGCGTACTTTTTTGGCCTGGCGCTGGAGGGGCATCGGTTTGCCAACGCGCTGTCGGAAACCGGCGGCAAGAACGTCCAGGACATCCAGGCGACCATCCGTCGGCAAGGCGACGGCTATGTGATCAACGGCCGCAAGGGTTATTGCACCGGTTCGCTGTACGCCCACTGGCTGGCGGTGCTGGCGCTGGATGAACAGCAAAATGCGCAACTGGCGTTCGTGCCGCGGGGCACTGAAGGCCTGGTGGTGGTCGATGACTGGGACAGCATGGGTCAGCGCACCACGTCCAGCGGTACGGTGTTGGCCGAAGACCTGAAGGTGCCGGCGTTCAACCTGTTTCCTACCCATCGCTCCTACGATTCACCGACCCTGGCCGGACCATTCGCTCAACTGACCACCGCCGCCATCGACGCCGGCATCGCCCGTGCCGCGCTGCGTGACACGGTGCAGTTCGTCCAGCAATTCGCCCGCCCATGGATCGATGCCGGGGTGGAAAAAGCCAGCGAAGACCCGCTGACCATTATCCAGGTCGGTGCGTTGGATATTCGCCTGGAAGCGGCGGAAGCCTTGCTGGAACGGGCCGGAAAAGCCCTCGACGCCGCGCGCCCGGCACCCGATGAAGACAGCGTCGCCCATGCCTCACTGGCCGTTGCCCGGGCCAAGGTGCTGACCACCGAAATCGCCATCGACGCCAGCAACAAACTCTTCGAACTCGGCGGCACCCGGTCCACCTTGAAGAAGCACAACTTCGACCGGCACTGGCGCAATGCCCGGGTGCATACCCTGCATGACCCGGTGCGGTGGAAGTACCACGTGGTGGGCAACTGGTTGCTCAACGGCGCGAAGCCCCCGCGTCACGACTGGTCTTGAACCATGGCCGAGCTGTTTAAAAACATCTATTGGGCCGACATCGGCCAAGCGTGCCTGGAAACCCTGAGCATGCTCACTGCGGCCCTGGGTTTTACCGTGCTGCTGGGGTTGCCGCTGGGGGTGGTGTTGTTCCTCACCGGCAAACGCCAGTTACACGAAACCCTGGTGGTGTACCGGGCGTTGTCGGTGGTGGTGAACGTGCTGCGTTCGCTGCCGTTCATCATCCTGCTGATTGTGCTGATCCCGGTGACCACCTTGCTGGTGGGCACCTCATTGGGCGTGCCCGGCACGATTCCGCCGTTGGTGGTGGGCTGTACGCCGTTCTTCGCGCGGCTGGTGGAAACCGCCTTGCGTGAAGTCGACCGTGGCGTGGTGGAGGCCACCCAGTCCATGGGCGCCAGCACCTGGCAGGTGATCCGCCACACGCTGTTGCCGGAAGCCCGGGGCGGGCTACTGGCGGCGGTCACCGTCACCGCGATTGTGCTGGTGGACTACACCGCCATGGCCGGGGTGATTGGCGGCGGTGGCCTGGGCGACCTGGCCATCCGCTACGGCTATCAGCGTTTCCAGACCGACGTGATGGTGGTCACCGTGTTGCTGCTGTTGGTGCTGGTGCAGGCCCTGCAAATGACCGGCGACCGCTTGGTGGCGCGTTACAGCCGCCGTTAAAAACCTATTCCTAGAACGACTGCTTTTGGAGCAATCATGAAAAAATCCCTGGCCATTTTGGCTGCTGTCTTCTCCCTGAATGCCGTCGCCAACGAGACGTTGGTGGTGGGTGCCACACCGGTGCCTCATGCCGAGATTCTGGAGTTCGTCAAACCCGTGCTGGCCAAGGAAGGCGTGGACCTGCAGATCAAGGTCTTCACTGATTTCATCCAGCCCAACCAGCAACTGGCGCTGAAGAACATCGACGCCAACTACTACCAGTACCGGCCATTCCTGGATGACTACAACAAGACCCGGCACACCAATCTGGTGCCGGTGGTAGGTGTGCACATCGAGCCGTTCGGCGCTTATTCGACCAAGATCAAAAATATCTCCGAGTTGAAAGACGGCGCCACGGTGTCGATCCCCAACGACCCGGTCAACACCGGCCGCGCCTTGGTGCTGCTGGACGAAGCCGGCCTGATCAAGCTCAAGGACCCGAGCAACACCCTGGCCACCCCACGGGACATCGTCGAGAACCCCAAGCACCTGAAAATTCGTGAGCTGGAAGGTGCGTTGCTCGCGCGTTCAATGAGCCAGGTGGACCTGGCGTTCGTGTTCGCCAACTACGCCCTGGAAGCCGGGATCGACACCAACAGCGCGTTGATCGTCGAGAAGGGCAAGAGCCTGTACGTCGAGTACCTGGTAGCGCGCCCGGACAACATCAACGACCCGGGCATCCAGAAACTGGCCAAGGCGTTGAACTCCGATGAAGTGCGCCAGTTCATCCTGACCCGCTACAAGGGCCAGATAGCCCCGGGTTTCTAAGCTCGATGGAGATCGAAATGTGGGAGCGGGATTGCTCGCGAAGGCGGCGGGTCAGCCACTGCATCTGGCGACTGACACCCCGCTTTCGCGAGCAAGCCCGCTCCCACATTGATCGAGTTTTACCTCGCCATTATGTGGACGGCTCCAAGAGTTGTGCCCCAGGCCCGCGCTCACCCAGCACGTCGTCGTGATTACGCAGCGGGCACGCCTCCAGCGACAAACACCCGCAGCCAATGCAGCCACTGAGTTTGTCCCGCAGCAGCATCAGCTTGTCGATGCGCTGGTCCAAATCCTCACGCCACAGCGCAGACAGGCGTTCCCAGTCGGCAGCCGTTGGCGTGCGGCCATCGGGCAAGGTTTGCAGCGCCTCATGGATCGTCGCCAGGGGGATGCCCAAACGCTGGGCAATCTTGATCACCACCACCCGGCGCAACACGTCCCGCGGGTAGCGTCGTTGATTGCCGGCGTTGCGGTTGCTCTTGATCAACCCCTTGGTTTCATAGAAGTGCAGCGCGGTGACCGCCACGCCGCTGCGGGCCGCCAACTGGCCGACGGTGAGTTCTTTGGTGACCATGAAAAAGCCCTTGACCTTGACTTAACTAGAGGTTTTACCCTGCGTGGCATCGAATCGCAAGATTGTGCCTACAGTGAGAGGGAAATGTTCATGCAGGTATCAGAGAAGAGTCTGAGTTTCACCCAGATGGTCGAATTCCAGATCGAACCTCAGCAGCAATCGGCTTTGGTGGCGGCCCTGTCGTCCCAGAGCGAGCGTTTGGCCCAAGGCCATGGCGGCTTTATCAATGCCAGTGTGCAGGTCAGCGATGATGGACGCCGGGTGCTCAGCTGCCTGCAATGGCGCTCCCGCGAAGACGGGGAGGCGGCCTTCAAGTGTTTTGAGCACGGTGAGGAAGATTTCTGGACGCTGATCCGCGCCCACCAGGCCACGGCGGTGACCTTCGGTTCGTTCCAGGTGCTGCGCAGCATCGAGCGCAGCCATGACAACGCCTTGCACTGCCGCCTAAATTGACAGGTGCAGCATGCGTTCGCCCTGTACGTTCTCGCCGGGGCGTCGCTTGTTTACCGCCAGTTCACCGATCTTGATCAAACGGGTTCGCGTCACGTTGCGGCTCAGGCCCAGCAGGTTGGCGGTGTGCACCTGGTTGTAATGGCTGAAGCGGTAGGCGGCACGCAGCAACGCATCCTCGACCTTTTCATGCAGGGCGCCGGCCTGTTCTTCGAAGAGTTTTTGAAAGGCCCGTTCCAGCAGGGCTTCAGCGCTGTTGTCGATGCCGTGCTGGTTGTCGTCCTGACGCTCGATGCGCATGTTCGACAGGCGCAGGTCGTCGCGCTCGATCACGCCATTGCGGCAGATCAGCAGGGTGTGGTGGATGACGTTTTCCAGTTCGCGGATGTTGCCCGGCCAACTGTAGCTCTTGAGTTTCTGCTCGGCTTCACGGCTGATGGTGATGGGGCCATAACCCAGGCGCTGGCTGTAGGCTTCGATGAAGTGCCGGGTCAGCGGCAGGATGTCACCGGGGCGGTCCCGCAGCGGGCTCAGCTCCAGGCTGACCACGTCGAGGCGGTAGTACAGGTCCTCGCGAAAATGCCCGGCGTTGATGGCTTTTTCCAACTGAACGTTGGTGGCAGCCAACACCCGCACGTCGATGGGAATGCTTTTGCGCGAGCCCAGGCGCACCACTTCGCGTTCCTGCAGGACGCGTAGCAGCTTGACCTGAATCGCCATCGGCAAGTCGCCAATTTCATCGAGGAACAGGGTGCCGCCGTCGGCCTCTTCGAACCAGCCGGCCTTGGCGCTGAGGGCACCGGTGAAGGCGCCTTTCTCATGACCGAACAGCTCGGCTTCCACCAGGGATTCGGAAAACGCGCCGCAGTTGACCGCCACGAACGGCCGGTTGCGCCGCGCGCTGAGGTTGTGGATATGGCGCGCCACCAGCTCTTTACCGGTGCCGGTTTCGCCGATGATCAGCACGCTGGCTTCGCTCGGCGCGACTTGCTGGATGTGCGCCAGCAACGCCTGGGATTTGGGGTCTTCGAAGACCTGGGCCGTGGCGCGGATCGAGGTCGCAAGGGCGGGCGAGGGCGGTAAGGTTAAAAGCTGCATGGGCACCTCTTCTAGGAGTAGAACGTGGGAATCGGCAGGGACTGGTTCAACGCCCAGTCCCCCAGTTCGTGGAGTTTGTAGTCCACCGGGTCGTGCAACGTTTGCGTGCGCAGGTTGCGCCAGTGCCGGTCCAGGCGCAGGGAGGCGTGGGTGGAGCGCGCGCCGGTGACTTCGAACAGGCGGCTGCACAGTTCCAGGCCGTTGCGGGTAGCGGCCACTTTGGCGGTGGCGATGGCGATGGCCAGTTCGCCGCGCTCGCTTTCACTGAGGCTCGGGCCTTTGGCCCAGGCCTGGTCCAGCAGTTCGGCGGCACGTTCCACCAACAGGCGCACGCCTTCCAGCGCGACCCAGAATTCGCCGTAGTGGTTGAGCACGTACGGGTCCTGGCGAATGTCCTGCACCGTGGATTTATGCCAGGGCCGGGTTTCGGTCAGGGTGTAGTTGCGGGCTTCGGCAAAGGCGCCTTCGGCGATGCCGAGGAACATGTGGGTGAAGGTCAGCTGGGCGATCAGCGGGCGCAGACAGGCGAAGGGCGTGCTGAGCGGGCCGGGATCGAGGAGCAATTCCGACTCTTCCACGCGTACCCGTTCGAAGGTGGCGCTGCCGCTGTCGGTCTGGCGCTGGCCGATGTTGTTCCAGTCGTTGTGCAAGGTGATGCCGCTGCGGCCGCTGGGGATGGCGGCGATCAGCAGTTTGCCGCCGGCGCTTTCATCCACCGCCGAGGCGATCAGCATTTCCGAGTCGCTGGCGCCGGAGCAGAAACTTTTCTTGCCGGAAAATTCGCGCCAGCCGCCGAAGGCCTTGACCACCGTGCGTGTGTCCAGCGGGTTGAGGGCGTTGCCCCAGAACCAGTTTTTACGCGCGGTCTGTTCGAACCAGGGTTGCCATTGCTCCGGGCGGGAAAACAGGCGCACGGTGGCGAGCATCAGATGATGAAACCCGAAGACGTGGGCGATGGAACTGTCGACCTTGGCGAACTCGCGCACGATCTCCAGGGTCTCGCTCCAGCGGGCGCCGAGGCCGCCGTATTGGGTAGGAATGCTCAGGGCCAGCAAGCCGCTCTGGCGCAGGGCGTCACGTTCGGTCTTCGGGGTGCCGCCACGCTCGTCGCGTTCGACGGCGGTGAGGGCGAATTCGGCGGCCAGCAGTTTGGCGGTCTGCAAGGGTGAGGGCAGGACGCTGTTGGGTTTGGCTGTCACGCGGTATTCCTCATGGTGTGCCGGGGCGTACCCCGGCAGACGGCAGGTCAGGCCTGGGCTTTTGCCGGCAGGACGTCGTTGGCAATCATTTCGCCGAACGGTCCGGTGAGGTTGGTGACGCCGCGCCCGGCCAGGCTGGCGTAGGGCTCCGGCAGCAGCGGGAACACCAGCTCGGCAAAGCGATATGCCTCTTCCAGGTGCGGGTAGCCGGAGAAGATGAAGCTTTCGATGCCCAGGTCCGCGTATTCCTTGATCCGCTCGGCGACTTGCTCAGGGTTGCCCACCAGGGCCGTGCCCGCGCCGCCCCGCACCAGGCCGACGCCGGCCCACAGGTTGGGGGCGATTTCCAGGTTGTCGCGACGCCCGTCGTGCAGCGCGGCCATGCGGCGCTGACCTTCGGAGTCAAAGCGCGAGAAGGATTTTTGCGCGGCGGCGATGGTTTCGTCGCTGATGTGTTCGATCAGTTTGGCGGCGGCTTTCCAGGCGTCTTCTTCGGTTTCGCGCACGATCACATGCAGGCGAATCCCGAACTTGACGGTGCGGCCATGGCGCGCTGCGCGCTCGCGTACGTCGGCGAGTTTCTCGGCGACGGCGGCCGGTGGTTCGCCCCAGGTCAGGTACACATCCACCTGTTCGGCGGCGAGGTCGTGGGCGGCGTCCGAGGAACCGCCGAAGTACAGCGGTGGATATGGCTTCTGCACCGGTGGGTAAAGTGCCTTGGCGTTCTGTACGCGCAGGTGTTTGCCTTCAAAATCTACCGATTCGCCCTGCAACACGCGGCGCCAGATCTTGAGGAATTCGTCGGTCACTTCGTAGCGTTCGCTGTGATCGAGGAAGCTGCCGTCGCCGCGGTTTTCGTCGGGGTCGCCGCCGGTCACCACGTTGATCAGCAGGCGGCCACCGGACAGGCGGTCTAGGGTGGCAGCCATGCGTGCCGAGACGGTCGGCGAGATGATCCCCGGGCGAATCGCCACCAGGTAACGCAGGCGTTCGGTCAATGGCACCAGCGCCGAGGCGATCACCCAGGAGTCTTCGCAGGAGCGGCCGGTGGGGATCAGCACGCCGTGGTAGCCGAGGTTGTCCGCCGCTTGAGCGACTTGTTTCAAATAGTTGAGGGTGACCGGGCGAGCGCCTTGGGTGGTGCCCAGGTAATGGCCGTCACCGTGTGTAGGCAGAAACCAGAAAACATCCATGACAAATCCTTAAGCGATTTTCAGCAGAGAGGTGGGATGCGCGGCAAACAATGGCGCGGCGCGTTCTGCAGCAAGGCGAATGCGGGCCTTCAAGGGCTCACTGGTTATGTGGTAATCGGTGAAATCGGCCTCGGTGGCGTACACGCCAATCGGCAACGTCAGGGCCTGGAAGAAACTAAACAGCGGGCGCAGTTGGTGATCGAGTACCAGGGCGTGGCGTTCGCTGCCGCCGGTGGCCGCCAGCAACACCGGGGTGTTGATCAGCGCGTTGAGGTCGACCAGGTCGAACAGGTGCTTGAGCAGCCCAGGGTAGGAGCCGCGATACACCGGGGCGGCGACGATCAGCAGGTCGGCCTGTTCGATGGCTTGCAGTTGGGCTTCGACGTCGGCGGGCAGTTCCTGGCGCGACAGTGCGCCGCCCAGCGGCCGGGCAATGTCGCCGAGTTCAATCAGGGTGGTCTGGATCGGTAATTGATTGGCCAGTTCGGCCAGCACGGCCTGGGTCAGTACCAGGGTGCGGGACGGGCGCCAGGTTCCGCCGGAGAGGGCAACGACATTCAGTGGACGGGTCATCAACAGTTCCTTTTTCAACAGTGGCTCAGGGCAAGAGCAGTAGCAGGGCTTGAGCAAGAGCTGTACCAAACTGCGCAGCCCTTGATTGGCGAGGCCTCTGGGCCAGGTGTTGGAAAATGGCGGTGTTGTCTGCCTGGTGTTTTGTTGAATGACTGTTGCCCGGGCAACAGTTGCCAGGCGAACAGTGGCGTCAGCGCTGAGGCCATTTATAGAGGGTTGTATTTATTCCGTAAATGAACGTATTTCCATATTTATAGATCTGTATGGAATATGTGGCGTGACTATCACAGATGTCGCAAAGGTTGATAGCGACTATCACGGCTGATGATTTTTCACCGTGCAGGGGCGGGAGTAGCCTGTGCTCATTGACCTCAACCCGTTTCGCAGGACCTTCGCCATGAACCGTTTTCTCGCCATTTCCGTATTGCTTGTCACCTCAGTCCTTGCCGGTTGTGCGACCCATTCGTCGCCTGAATTGCGTGCCTACTCGGCTGAAGAGAGCAAGGAACTGGCGCTGGAAGCCCTGAGCCGTCGGGGCCTGTCGTTTGATGAATACCAACAGAAGAAAGCCGAACTGACTGGCCAGTCACAGAACACCTTTGGTTTTGATCGCCAGGGCGAAATGAATGCCGAGCGTGGCGTGACGCTGCACGGTCGCCCCAGTTGAGTCAGTGGCCAGGTCTGAAAAGCCCGAGGTTTCCCACAGGAACCTCGGGCTTTTTGTTTGCCATCCGTTTCCCGGAGCCTGTTAAGCTGAATTTCAGGAGCGTTCCTACGCACTTTTAAATAAAGTGGTCTTTCTTTAACGGCACGGGATCAGGTAAACCATCTTCCTTTCTGATCGCTGCCCCTGAGACGCTGCTCTCGGGAACATGCTCTGCGAGTCTTTAACGTCATGAATAAACGTCCGCTGTATTTCGACTACGCCGCCACCACGCCGGTGGATGAGCGGGTCATCCAGGTGATGGTCGAGTGTCTGGGTTTCAACGCCAACTTCGGTAACCCTGCGTCCAGTTCCCATGCGTTCGGCCAACAGGCCCGGCAAACGGTTGAACAGGCGCGGCGCCAGGTGGCCGAACTGGTTGGCGCCGAGCCGGCACAGATTGTCTGGACCTCGGGTGCCACCGAGTCCAACAACCTCGCCATCAAGGGCGTCGCCCAGGCGCGGGGCGTGGCCGGTGGGCACATCATCACCAGCCAGATCGAGCACAAGGCCACGCTCGACACCGCTCGCCAGTTGCAGGAAGCCGGGGTTGCCGTGACGTACCTGGTGCCGGACGCTGAAGGGTTGATCAGCGCCGAGGCGGTAAGTGAAGCATTGCGTGAAGACACCTTTTTGGTGTCGCTGATGCTGGTGAACAACGAGTTGGGCACCCTCAACGATATCCAGGCGATTGGCGCGCGAGTGCGTGAGCATGGGGCGTTGTTTCACGTGGATGCGGCGCAGGGCGCGGGCAAGGTGGCGATTGACCTGGCCGAGTGGCCGGTGGACCTGATGTCGTTTTCCGCTCATAAACTCTATGGCCCCAAGGGCATCGGCGCCTTGTACGTCGGCCCGCGTGCGCAGCAGAAAGTGCTGGCGCAGATTCACGGCGGTGGCCATGAAGGCGGCTTGCGTTCCGGCACCCTGGCGACTCACCAGATCGCCGGCATGGGCGCGGCATTCGCCTTGGCGGCAGCCTCCTTTGCTGAAGAAAAGGCGACCATCGTTGCCTTGCGCGAGCGCCTGCTGGAACAGCTGAATAGCATTGCCGGGGTGCGCCTCAATGGCAGCCTTACCCAGCGTATCCCCCACACCTTGAGCCTGACGTTCGGCGAGGGCGAGTTCAACTCCGCCGCCCTGAGCGCGGGCATTGCCTTTTCGGCGACCTCGGCCTGCAATTCGGCGAGTAATGCACCGTCCCATGTGCTTCTGGCGCTGGGCCATGATGCCCGCAGCGCAGGTCGCACCATTCGCTTGAGCCTCGGTCGGTTTACCACCGAGCAGGACATCGATCAGGCGGTACAACTGATCAAGGCGGCACTGGCCAGCGCACCGGCTTTCTGGGCCGTTTGACCCCATAACAATTATTAGTGGTTAGCAGGAGACACGATGAGCACACAGCCTTTGACCCATGGAACGGTTCCCCAGCGCCTGGCGCATACCCGCGAACTGATGAGCCGCGAAGGCATTCATGCCCTGTTGGTGCCGTCGGCCGACCCGCACTTGTCCGAATACCTGCCGGGTTACTGGCAGGGGCGCCAGTGGTTGTCGGGTTTTCACGGTTCGGTGGGCACACTGATTGTCACCGCAGATTTCGCCGGTGTGTGGGCAGACAGCCGCTATTGGGAACAGGCGACCAAGGAACTCAAGGGCAGCGGTATCGAGCTGGTCAAGCTGCAACCCGGCCAGCCCGGGCCACTGGAATGGCTGGCGGAACAGACTCCGGAAGGTGGCGTGGTGGCAGTGGACGGTGCGGTCATGGCCGTGGCCTCGGCGCGTACCCTGGGCAGCAAGCTGGAAGCACGTGGTGCACGCTTGCGCACGGACATCGACCTGCTGAATGAAGTCTGGCAAGACCGCCCAACCTTGCCGAACCAGCCGATCTATCAACATCTGCCACCCCAGGCCACCGTCAGCCGCGGCGAAAAACTCGCGGCCCTGCGCGAAAGCTTGAGCGAGAAGGGGGCCGACTGGCATTTCATCGCGACCCTGGACGATATCGCCTGGCTGTTTAACCTGCGTGGTGGTGACGTTTCGTTCAACCCGGTGTTTGTGTCCTTTGCCTTGATCGGTCAGCAGCAGGCGACATTGTTTGTGGCTTTGAGCAAAGTCGATGCCGAGCTTCGTGCCGTGCTGGAGCAGGATGGCGTGGCCCTGCGTGATTACAGCGAAGTCGCTGCTGCATTGAAGGCCATTCCGTCGGGCGCCAGTGTGCAGGTCGATCCGGCACGGGTGACCGCCGGCTTGCTGGAAAACCTCGGCAGTGGCGTCAAGCTGATCGAAGGGCTTAACCCGACCACCTTGGCCAAATCGCGTAAAAGCCTGGCTGACGCCGAGCATATTCGCCAGGCCATGGAGCAGGACGGCGCGGCCTTGTGCGAATTCTTCGCCTGGCTCGACAGTGCGTTGGGCCGTGAGCACATCACCGAACTGACTATTGATGAACACCTGACGGCGGCGCGTACCCGCCGGCCGGGTTATGTGTCGCTGAGTTTCAACACGATTGCCGCATTCAACGCCAATGGCGCGATGCCGCACTACCACGCGACTGAAGAAGAGCACGCGCTGATCGAAGGCGATGGCTTGCTGCTGATCGACTCCGGTGGCCAGTACCTGGGTGGCACCACCGACATCACGCGTATGGTGCCTATTGGTACGCCAACCGAAGAGCAGAAACGCGATTGCACGCGGGTGCTCAAAGGTGTGATTGCCTTGTCCCGCGCGCATTTCCCCAAGGGCATTCTTTCGCCGCTGCTGGATTCCATCGCCCGTGCGCCGATCTGGGCTGAAGGCGTGGACTACGGCCACGGTACCGGTCATGGCGTCGGCTACTTCCTCAATGTGCATGAAGGCCCGCAGGTGATCGCCTATCAAGCCGTCGCCGCACCGCAAACCGCGATGCAGGCCGGCATGATTACGTCCATCGAGCCGGGCACTTACCGTCCGGGGCGTTGGGGTGTGCGCATCGAGAACCTGGTGCTGAACCGTGAAGCGGGCAAGACCGAGTTTGGCGAGTTCCTCAAGTTCGAGACACTCACGCTGTGCCCCATCGACACCCGTTGCCTGGAGCCGTCGTTGCTGACGGTGGACGAGCGCCAGTGGTTCAACGATTACCACGCGCAAGTCCGTGAGCGCCTGAGCCCGCTGCTCAGTGGCGCGGCGCTGGAATGGTTGCAGGTGCGTACGGCCGCTATCTGAGGGGCTGCAGTTCGGACGCCTGGGTCAGGGCATCGGCCATGTAGTCGATAAACGCTTTGACCCGGGCGGACTGACGGCGATTGGGTGCCGAAACGGCATGAATCGGCAGCGACTGCGGGGTGTAGTCCTGCAGCAAGGCGACCACCCGGCCGGCCTTCAGGTCATCAAAGAACAACCACAGGGGCGACAGCGCAATGCCGAGCCCCGCCAATACCATCTCGCGTACAGCCTCGGAGTTATTGCTCTGGGCGTTGCCCTTGATCTTGACGCTGTGCCGCGTCCCGTCCTTTTCGTAGACCCATTGGTTCTGGCTGCTGAGCAGGTTGAACAGCAGGCAATTGTGCCGGGCCAGCTCTTGCGGAGTTTGCGGCGCCGGGTGTTTGGCCAGATAGGCCGGGCTGGCGAGGGTGACCCGGTGAGTAGTGCCGATCTGCCGGGCGATCAGGCCGCTGTCGCGCAACTCGCCGATGCGCAGGGTAACGTCCAGGCCTTCGCTGACCAGGTCCTGATTTTGATCGTTCAGTTGCAGGTCAACCTGTACCTGTGGGTATCGATCGAGAAATCCCGCCAGGCGTGAGGCGATGTGCAGGCGACCGAAGCTCACCGACGAGCCAATGCGTAACGGACCGGCGACAGCCTCCTTGCCGGACTGGAAGCTGTGTTCTGCAGCATCCACCGCCGCGAGGATTTGTCGGCAATGGCTGTAGTAGCGCTGGCCTTCGTCTGTCAGGGAGAGTTTGCGGGTGCTGCGGGAAATCAGCTTGCCGCCCAGTTCTGTCTCCAGTGCACGCAGTACTTTGCTGATGGTGGGCTGAGTGGTGTGCAATTCCCGGGCAACCGCAGAGAAACTTCCGCGCTCGATTACCCGGACGAAAATGGCCATTGCGTTGAGCTTATCCATGGGGCTACCAATTCATGCCAAATGAGCATGGTCACTATAGCGGTTTGGCTTCTTATCGGCATGAGTGGCCGGGCACATCATGGTGATCACTTCCTGATGAATCGAGATCGCGAACATGACTGATACAACTCAAATGCGTGCCCTGATGGTGGATGTGGCGAATGGGCCGTTACGGCTGGCGACGATTCCCAGGCCAACGCCGGGGGATGGTGAGGTGCTGGTGAGGATCAAGGCCAGTGGCCTCAACCCGCTGGACGGGAAAATTCGCGCAGGCGAGGCGGCCCATGCCCGTCAGCCGTTGCCGGCTGTGATTGGCTTGGACTTGGCGGGGATCATCGAGACGGTGGGCCCGGGTATCAACGAGTGGAAGGCGGGCGATGAGGTGTACGCCCTGGCGACGGGAGTGGGCGGCATCCAGGGTTCGTTGGCGGAGTTTGCCGTGGTGGATGCGCGCTTGCTGGCGAGAAAACCCGCGACCCTGAGCATGCGCGAAGCCGCGGCATTGCCGCTGGTGCTGATCACCGCATGGGAAGGGCTGGTGGACCGTGCGCATGTAGGCCCGGGGCATAAAGTCCTGATTCAGGGCGGTGCGGGTGGTGTAGGACATGTCGCCGTGCAAGTAGCTAATGCGTTTGGCGCCGAGGTGTTTGCGACCGGTTCAGCCAGGCAGCGGGCGTTGATTGAGGGGCTGGGCGCCACGTTTATCGACTACCAACAGCACACCGTCGAGGAGTATGTAGCCTTGCACACGGCGGGCGAAGGTTTTGACATCGTGTATGACACGGTGGGCGGGCCGACGCTGGATGCGTCCTTCCAGGCGGCCAGGACTTATCACGGGCATGTGCTGAGTTGTCTTGGCTGGGGTTCTCATAGCCTGGCGCCGTTGTCGTTTCGCGGGGCGACTTACTCCGGGGTGTTTACCCTGCTGCCGATGCTGACGGGCAAGGGGCGCGAGCACCACGGGCAGATCCTTGCCGAGGCGGCGCAGTTGATTGATGACGGGAAGCTCACGCCGATTCTCGACGGGCGTCAATTCGACCTGCACACGGTAAACGCCGCCTGCGAGTTACTCGCCGGCGGCGCTCAAGGGCGTCTGGTGATTGAAATCTAGCTCAGCGCTTCGCGGACAAACTCCAAGCGGTCCTGGCCGAAAAACAACTGGTCGCCGACGAACATCGTAGGCGCCCCGAATACGCCGCGCTGGATGGCGTGCTGGGTGTTGTCCTTGAGGGTGGCCTTGACGGCGTCGTCATTCGTCAACGCGAGGACTACTTCGGGATCAAAACCGTGTTCAGCCAGCACCGCAGCCACCACAGCAGGATCACCCAGGTGACGGCCTTCTACCCAAAGGGCGCGGAACAGGCCGTCGATGAAACTCTGAAAACGCTCGGGCTGGCGCATTTGGACACCGGTGACTGCGCGCATCAGTGTCAATGTATTGATGGGGAAGTGCGGGTTGAACTTGAGCGGGACGTTGTAGCGCTGGGCGTAGCGCGCCAGGTCCTGGAGCATGTAGCGGCCTTTGGCGGGAATGGTGACCGGTGATGCATTGCCAGTGGCCTTGAACACGCCACCCAGCAACATTGGCTTATAAATCAGCTGGGCGCCGGTTGCAGCGCACAGCCCTGGAAGCTGCGTATAGGCCAGATAGGTGGCAGGGCTGCCGAGGTCGAAGAAAAACTCCACGGTTTTACTCATGCTGGGTACTCGCTGTTTATTGTTATGGGGCGTGCTTACCAGGGTTCATTCCAGGGGCGCAGGTCCAGCTCGAAGGTCCAGGCGTCCCGGGGCTGACTGTGCAGGTACCAATAGTTATCGGCGATGTGTTCGGGGTTGAGAATACCGTCCTGATCCTTGAGGGCGTACTTCTGCGGGAAGTTGTCACGAATGAAGTCAGTGTCGATGGCGCCATCCACGACTACGTGGGCGACGTGGATGTTCCTCGGACCCAGCTCGCGGGCCATGCTTTGCGCCAGTGCGCGGATCCCGTGTTTCGCGCCTGCGAACGCGGCAAAGCCGGCGGCACCGCGCAATCCGGCAGTGGCACCGGTAAACAGGATGGTGCCGCGGTGACGGGTGACCATGCGCTTGGCCACTTCCCGGGCATTGAGGAAGCCAGAGAAACAGGCCATTTCCCAAATCTTGAAGTACTTGCGGGCGGTTTCTTCCAGGATGCTGCACGGCACATTCGCACCGATGTTGAACACAAAAGCTTCAATGGGCCCCAGCTCGGTTTCAATCTGTTCGATCAGCGCAATCACGTCTTCTTCCTTGCGGGCGTCGCAGGCAAAGCCATGCGCCTCGCCGCCGGCCGCCTGGATGCTGTCCACCAAGGGTTGCAGTTTTTCGGCGCTGCGCCGCGTAACGCATGCGACGTAACCTTCACGGGCGAAGCGTTTGGCAATTGCGCCGCCAGTGGCATCACCAGCACCCACAACCAGTACGATTTTCTTGTTGTTCGTCATGGATAGATCCTTTAGTAAACGATCGTTTGGCAAACGAACGTTATGCTATGATCCGGCAGGCGTCAAGCTGACAACACCAGGGGGGAAGCGATGCGATATTCGGCCAGTCATAAGCAGGAAACCAGAGAGAAACTGCTGGATAGCAGTGCAGCCCTGGCGAAGAAAGAAGGGTTTGCCAGTGTCGGGGTGGATGGCTTGATGAAAGCCATCGGCTTGAGTGGTGGCGCGTTTTATAGCCATTTCGCCTCAAAGGACGAATTGTTCAGCTCGATTGTCGAGCGCGAATTGAGCCACAGCCTTGAGCGCTTGAATGGTAATGGCGTGCAGAGTCGGGAGCGGCTGGATCGCTGTTTGAAGTTCTACTTGAGCATGGCCCATGTGGAGCAGTCTGAAGCGGGCTGTGCGTTGCCGAGCCTGGGTGCGGAGATTGCTCGATCGGATGTGGCGGTGCGCCAACAGGCGCAGGACTGGATTTGCCGACTGCAGGCGGGGTGGGCTGCAACGCTGGGTAGCGAGGACCTGGCGTGGTCGATTCTGTCGCAATGCATCGGCGCGCTGGTAGTAGCGCGGATGATGGTCAACCCGCAGGTGCAGGCACAGGTGCTGTCATCGAACTACGACGTACTCAGCCAACAACTGTCGAACCTGTAAAGGCGTCGGCAGTTACTTGCAGATCACAATCATGCTGCGGCTGGTGTAGCCGGCGGGGTTGAGACCAAACGGATAGTCGCCCGGGTCTTCAGCGTTGTCGCCCGACTTGGCGATGACTTTATAGCCTTTGGCACCACATGAATTGGCTGCACTGGCGTAGCACTGGTCCCAGGAGGAGGACAGGCCCGAGCAGTTGATATGCAGCCCCTTTTTTCCCCGTTTCACTTCGGTCTTGGTCGTCGCGGCACAACCTGCGATTGCCACAATCATGAACAGCATCAAAATTCGCTTCATTACTATCCTTAATAGCCGCCTCGCTTGAATGCACGAAGCTGGCTTTGCTCGCTCTCGAGTGTAGCGTTCATGATGTCCTTATCGAAATTCTCCATGAGTGACACTGGGTTACGGCCTAAACATGGCCTAATTGAGCGGCAAATGCCAGAGCTACGTCAAATCCTGAATCAATCGGCTGGAACGAGTGGCTTTGATTCGTTACGCATGGTCAGGGTTGCGCCAACAGAGGCCAGGATAATGCAGGTAATGGCCAGCCATTGCGCCAGGGACAGGTGTTCTTGAAGGAAAAACAGGCCAGACAAGGCGCCGAACGCGGGCTCGATACTCATCAGGGTTCCGAATGTGCGGGCGGGCAGGCGGGTCAGGGCGACCATCTCCAGGGTATAGGGCAGGGCGGTGGATAAAACCGCGACACCAATGGCGATCGGGATCAGCGAGGGCGTGAGTAATGCAGCGCCCGCGTGGACAATTCCGATCGGCGCGACAAACAGTGCAGCAATCATTACGCCCAGGGCTGCGGTTTGTACGCCGTTGTCGGCACCGGCCTTTTGGCCAAACAGAATGTAGAGCGCCCAGCAGGCGCCTGCGCTCAGTGCGTAGGCGGCGCCTGTGAGATCAATGCCGCTGCTGGCTTCTCCTACGGGGATCAATAGCAGAAGGCCGACGATGGCCAAGGCTATCCAGAGAAAGTCTACCGCGCGTCGCGAAGCATAGATCGCGACGGCCAATGGGCCGGTGAATTCGAGGGCTACTGCGATTCCCAGGGGAACGGTCCGCAGTGACATATAGAAGAGGAAGTTCATTCCGCCCAACGCCATTCCGTAAACGATGACCGTCTGCAGCGACTTGGCTGTCAGCTTGGCGCGCCATGGACGTAATAGAAGCAGCATGATCACACTGGCAAAAATCAGGCGCAGGGTGGTGGTGCCCTGAGCACCAACGATGGGGAACATGCTTTTGGCGAGCGACGCGCCTGATTGAATGGAGGCCATGGCAATGAGTAGCAGGCCGACCGGAAACAATGTCGAGGCCAGGCTACGGGATGAGGTGGTCATTGAGGGTGTTCGTCCGAGGTCGTATTAAAGAAGCAGAAGTGGCTATGATGCTTAACTGTTGAGCGATGGGCAATATATTGCTCAATTTGTTCGGGATTCCTCTCTATATAGGTGAATTCCAGGATAGTCGGGATGGATTGATAGAAAAGCTGAATTAAGGGTTGACGGCAGATTCTGGAAGTCTATATTTCGCCCCACTTCCGGCGCAGTCGAAACGGAAAACTCCTTGGTAAACAAAGAGTTATGTAGGTTTCGACAGCGAGCTGCTTCAGATCATCGAAGCCTGGAAGGAGTTGATAGAGCGGTGTAGTTTGGCTCTGTTAACGGTTCGATCTTCTCGGTCGAAAGCGGAGAAAAAGAGGTGTTGACAGCAGCGTGTAACGCTGTAGAATTCGCCTCCCGCTAACGAGAGATCGGAAGCGCAAGTGGTTGAAGTTACAAAGGAAACTTTGAAAACTTCTAAAAATAATCACTTGACAGCAAATGAGGCTGCTGTAGAATGCGCGCCTCGGTTGAGACGAAAGATCTTAACCAACCGCTCTTTAACAACTGAATCAAGCAATTCGTGTGGGTGCTTGTGGAGTCAGACTGATAGTCAACAAGATTATCAGCATCACAAGTTACTCCGCGAGAAATCAAAGATGTAACCAACGATTGCTGAGCCAAGTTTAGGGTTTCTTAAAAACCCAAAGATGTTTGAACTGAAGAGTTTGATCATGGCTCAGATTGAACGCTGGCGGCAGGCCTAACACATGCAAGTCGAGCGGTAGAGAGAAGCTTGCTTCTCTTGAGAGCGGCGGACGGGTGAGTAATGCCTAGGAATCTGCCTGGTAGTGGGGGATAACGTCCGGAAACGGACGCTAATACCGCATACGTCCTACGGGAGAAAGCAGGGGACCTTCGGGCCTTGCGCTATCAGATGAGCCTAGGTCGGATTAGCTAGTTGGTGGGGTAATGGCTCACCAAGGCGACGATCCGTAACTGGTCTGAGAGGATGATCAGTCACACTGGAACTGAGACACGGTCCAGACTCCTACGGGAGGCAGCAGTGGGGAATATTGGACAATGGGCGAAAGCCTGATCCAGCCATGCCGCGTGTGTGAAGAAGGTCTTCGGATTGTAAAGCACTTTAAGTTGGGAGGAAGGGCAGTAAATTAATACTTTGCTGTTTTGACGTTACCGACAGAATAAGCACCGGCTAACTCTGTGCCAGCAGCCGCGGTAATACAGAGGGTGCAAGCGTTAATCGGAATTACTGGGCGTAAAGCGCGCGTAGGTGGTTCGTTAAGTTGGATGTGAAATCCCCGGGCTCAACCTGGGAACTGCATTCAAAACTGACGAGCTAGAGTATGGTAGAGGGTGGTGGAATTTCCTGTGTAGCGGTGAAATGCGTAGATATAGGAAGGAACACCAGTGGCGAAGGCGACCACCTGGACTGATACTGACACTGAGGTGCGAAAGCGTGGGGAGCAAACAGGATTAGATACCCTGGTAGTCCACGCCGTAAACGATGTCAACTAGCCGTTGGGAGCCTTGAGCTCTTAGTGGCGCAGCTAACGCATTAAGTTGACCGCCTGGGGAGTACGGCCGCAAGGTTAAAACTCAAATGAATTGACGGGGGCCCGCACAAGCGGTGGAGCATGTGGTTTAATTCGAAGCAACGCGAAGAACCTTACCAGGCCTTGACATCCAATGAACTTTCTAGAGATAGATTGGTGCCTTCGGGAACATTGAGACAGGTGCTGCATGGCTGTCGTCAGCTCGTGTCGTGAGATGTTGGGTTAAGTCCCGTAACGAGCGCAACCCTTGTCCTTAGTTACCAGCACGTAATGGTGGGCACTCTAAGGAGACTGCCGGTGACAAACCGGAGGAAGGTGGGGATGACGTCAAGTCATCATGGCCCTTACGGCCTGGGCTACACACGTGCTACAATGGTCGGTACAGAGGGTTGCCAAGCCGCGAGGTGGAGCTAATCCCAGAAAACCGATCGTAGTCCGGATCGCAGTCTGCAACTCGACTGCGTGAAGTCGGAATCGCTAGTAATCGCGAATCAGAATGTCGCGGTGAATACGTTCCCGGGCCTTGTACACACCGCCCGTCACACCATGGGAGTGGGTTGCACCAGAAGTAGCTAGTCTAACCTTCGGGAGGACGGTTACCACGGTGTGATTCATGACTGGGGTGAAGTCGTAACAAGGTAGCCGTAGGGGAACCTGCGGCTGGATCACCTCCTTAATCGACGACATCAGCTGCTCCATAAGTTCCCACACGAATTGCTTGATTCATTGAAGAAGACGATAAAGAAGCAGCCCGAAATTGGGTCTGTAGCTCAGTTGGTTAGAGCGCACCCCTGATAAGGGTGAGGTCGGCAGTTCGAATCTGCCCAGACCCACCAATTTTGTGTGGGAAACGCCTGTAGAAATACGGGGCCATAGCTCAGCTGGGAGAGCGCCTGCCTTGCACGCAGGAGGTCAACGGTTCGATCCCGTTTGGCTCCACCACTAACTGCTTCTGTCATGAAAGCTTAGAAATGAGCATTCCATCAATGCGATGGTGAATGTTGATTTCTAGTCTTTGATTAGATCGTTCTTTAAAAATTTGGGTATGTGATAGAAAGATAGACTGAACGTTACTTTCACTGGTAACGGATCAGGCTAAGGTAAAATTTGTGAGTTCTCTTAGTTGAGAAATTCGAATTTTCGGCGAATGTCGTCTTCACAGTATAACCAGATTGCTTGGGGTTATATGGTCAAGTGAAGAAGCGCATACGGTGGATGCCTTGGCAGTCAGAGGCGATGAAAGACGTGGTAGCCTGCGAAAAGCTTCGGGGAGTCGGCAAACAGACTTTGATCCGGAGATGTCTGAATGGGGGAACCCAGCCATCATAAGATGGTTACCTTACACTGAATACATAGGTGTATGGAGCGAACCATGGGGAACTGAAACATCTAAGTACCCTGAGGAAAAGAAATCAACCGAGATTCCCTTAGTAGTGGCGAGCGAACGGGGACTAGCCCTTAAGTGGCTTTGAGATTAGCGGAACGCTCTGGAAAGTGCGGCCATAGTGGGTGATAGCCCTGTACGCGAAAATCTCTTAGTCATGAAATCGAGTAGGACGGAGCACGAGAAACTTTGTCTGAATATGGGGGGACCATCCTCCAAGGCTAAATACTACTGACTGACCGATAGTGAACTAGTACCGTGAGGGAAAGGCGAAAAGAACCCCGGAGAGGGGAGTGAAATAGATCCTGAAACCGTATGCGTACAAGCAGTGGGAGCAGACTTTGTTCTGTGACTGCGTACCTTTTGTATAATGGGTCAGCGACTTATTTTCAGTGGCGAGCTTAACCGAATAGGGGAGGCGTAGCGAAAGCGAGTCTTAATAGGGCGTCTAGTCGCTGGGAATAGACCCGAAACCGGGCGATCTATCCATGGGCAGGTTGAAGGTTGGGTAACACTAACTGGAGGACCGAACCGACTACCGTTGAAAAGTTAGCGGATGACCTGTGGATCGGAGTGAAAGGCTAATCAAGCTCGGAGATAGCTGGTTCTCCTCGAAAGCTATTTAGGTAGCGCCTCATGTATCACTGTAGGGGGTAGAGCACTGTTTCGGCTAGGGGGTCATCCCGACTTACCAAACCGATGCAAACTCCGAATACCTACAAGTGCCGAGCATGGGAGACACACGGCGGGTGCTAACGTCCGTCGTGAAAAGGGAAACAACCCAGACCGTCAGCTAAGGTCCCAAAGTTATGGTTAAGTGGGAAACGATGTGGGAAGGCTTAGACAGCTAGGAGGTTGGCTTAGAAGCAGCCACCCTTTAAAGAAAGCGTAATAGCTCACTAGTCGAGTCGGCCTGCGCGGAAGATGTAACGGGGCTCAAACCATACACCGAAGCTACGGGTATCATCTTCGGATGATGCGGTAGAGGAGCGTTCTGTAAGCCTGTGAAGGTGAGTTGAGAAGCTTGCTGGAGGTATCAGAAGTGCGAATGCTGACATGAGTAACGATAATGGGTGTGAAAAACACCCACGCCGAAAGACCAAGGTTTCCTGCGCAACGTTAATCGACGCAGGGTTAGTCGGTCCCTAAGGCGAGGCTGAAAAGCGTAGTCGATGGAAAACAGGTTAATATTCCTGTACTTCTGGTTATTGCGATGGAGGGACGGAGAAGGCTAGGCCAGCTTGGCGTTGGTTGTCCAAGTTTAAGGTGGTAGGCTGGAATCTTAGGTAAATCCGGGATTCTAAGGCCGAGAGCTGATGACGAGTTAACTTTTAGTTAACGAAGTGGTTGATGCCATGCTTCCAAGAAAAGCTTCTAAGCTTCAGGTAACCAGGAACCGTACCCCAAACCGACACAGGTGGTTGGGTAGAGAATACCAAGGCGCTTGAGAGAACTCGGGTGAAGGAACTAGGCAAAATGGCACCGTAACTTCGGGAGAAGGTGCGCCGGTGAGGGTGAAGGACTTGCTCCGTAAGCTCATGCCGGTCGAAGATACCAGGCCGCTGCGACTGTTTATTAAAAACACAGCACTCTGCAAACACGAAAGTGGACGTATAGGGTGTGACGCCTGCCCGGTGCCGGAAGGTTAATTGATGGGGTTAGCTAACGCGAAGCTCTTGATCGAAGCCCCGGTAAACGGCGGCCGTAACTATAACGGTCCTAAGGTAGCGAAATTCCTTGTCGGGTAAGTTCCGACCTGCACGAATGGCGTAACGATGGCGGCGCTGTCTCCACCCGAGACTCAGTGAAATTGAAATCGCTGTGAAGATGCAGTGTATCCGCGGCTAGACGGAAAGACCCCGTGAACCTTTACTATAGCTTTGCACTGGACTTTGAATTTGCTTGTGTAGGATAGGTGGGAGGCTTTGAAGCGTGGACGCCAGTTCGCGTGGAGCCAACCTTGAAATACCACCCTGGCAACTTTGAGGTTCTAACTCAGGTCCGTTATCCGGATCGAGGACAGTGTATGGTGGGTAGTTTGACTGGGGCGGTCTCCTCCTAAAGAGTAACGGAGGAGTACGAAGGTGCGCTCAGACCGGTCGGAAATCGGTCGTAGAGTATAAAGGCAAAAGCGCGCTTGACTGCGAGACAGACACGTCGAGCAGGTACGAAAGTAGGTCTTAGTGATCCGGTGGTTCTGTATGGAAGGGCCATCGCTCAACGGATAAAAGGTACTCCGGGGATAACAGGCTGATACCGCCCAAGAGTTCATATCGACGGCGGTGTTTGGCACCTCGATGTCGGCTCATCACATCCTGGGGCTGAAGCCGGTCCCAAGGGTATGGCTGTTCGCCATTTAAAGTGGTACGCGAGCTGGGTTTAGAACGTCGTGAGACAGTTCGGTCCCTATCTGCCGTGGACGTTTGAGATTTGAGAGGGGCTGCTCCTAGTACGAGAGGACCGGAGTGGACGAACCTCTGGTGTTCCGGTTGTCACGCCAGTGGCATTGCCGGGTAGCTATGTTCGGAATAGATAACCGCTGAAAGCATCTAAGCGGGAAACTAGCCTCAAGATGAGATCTCACTGGAACCTTGAGTTCCCTGAAGGGCCGTCGAAGACTACGACGTTGATAGGTTGGGTGTGTAAGCGCTGTGAGGCGTTGAGCTAACCAATACTAATTGCCCGTGAGGCTTGACCATATAACACCCAAGCAATTTGCTGACCTGAAAAGGCACCAGATTGCGGTGTGTGAAGACGAAATGAACCGAAAGTTCGATTCTTGCAAACACCGAAAGCTGTCACATACCCAATTTGCTGAAGCGAGGCCAGCTGGCCACGATTCAGTACCCGAATTTCTTGACGACCATAGAGCATTGGAACCACCTGATCCCATCCCGAACTCAGCAGTGAAACGATGCATCGCCGATGGTAGTGTGGGGTTTCCCCATGTGAGAGTAGGTCATCGTCAAGATTAAATTCCAGAACCCCTGATTGCTAACGCAATCAGGGGTTTTGTTTTGGGCG